>DATDIQ010000026.1:0-233659 GCA_036520995.1 Occallatibacter sp. | reverse complement strand
CAGGCTGCGCTCGTCAGCGCGGGAGGCGGCAATTCCGGGTAAGTTGGCAGCGGATGCAGGTTGCCGTTATAGGTTGTCAGGTTAGCCATGCCGGATGGAGTTATGGAAATGGCATAGACAATGTCAGGCCCCTGATAAGTGCTGGGAAGAGTCAGCCTGTAGGAGTGTGCGGCGTTCGCCGCGGCCAGAAGATTCTGCGTGGCGGTCCAGGGCGCAGAGAAAACATAATAGCCCGGCAAGCCGTAGCCGATCACCGTATCGATCAAAGATTCGTTGTCGCTGTTCTGATCGTTAAAATCAATTCCCTGGCAACTCGCACATGCAATGAGGGGAGGCGCAACCTCCTGGACTACCTGCCCCTGGGCGTAGCCGACATTGAGCGGAAAACTATTCGCCGCATAGAGAGCAGGACCGCCCGAGGATTCTTCGAGGGTAACCACATTGAGCAGCGCAAACTGCTGTATGGTTTCAAGCGCCGCCATATCGGGATAGTTACTCGTCGTCTGCAGATGAGTCATCGGTTCGAGCGCGTAGATGGCGGTTACGATGTCGCCTCCCAGCACCTTCTGTTGCAGATACGGAGCCAGAAGCAGAGTTCTCTGGAGCCCCTGGGCAGTCAGGTTCGCCGTTTTCGGATCCACGTCACCGCTGGCCTGATATTGCAAGTCGGGACTGACGACAAAGATCAGGTTGACGTTAGCGGATGAGAGCGGTGCGGGAGTGGCTTGCCCGGGGGTAACAGAATTCGAAGGCCCCGCGCATCCAGCTAACAATGCAAGGGTAAAGCACAACAAAGGCCAGAATCGAACCGCGAATTTCATAGAGCGCTCTTATCGAACTTGGAATGATTCGATTGAATGCTCTATCGGCATTTGTCGGAGAATTCTTCATTCTCGTGCCGGCGTTCCTTCTATCCATAGAGTTTCCCAGGATTTCACGCTAGCTCTTCTCGCGATTCGTCGATTCCCAAAAGCGGCACAGGTTCCATTTCAGCATTCTGCAGGCGGCGAAAGTGAGCAGAGCGGCTTCACATTACTGACACTTCACGCGCGCTATGTGATGCTGGCAATCGAGTCGAGAGTCAACATGCAGACCTGCAAGTTGTTCGCGAATCCTGCCGTAATTGCAGGGCGTCGCTTGCGAGGTGACTTGCATCACCTCTTGTCACGAAATTGCGGCGTATCGTTGCGTACCATTGCGGCTACTGCGGGATTCGAGTACCAAGCGGACTGGCACGCCGGCCATGTGCAATACAGGAGATCTTCATGCAATCCTCGCGTCGGCTGGGCCTTTCTCTTGCCACAGCATTCTTGTTTCTTTGCGGCTGCGGCAACCATGGCAACAGTGTTCAAGCACCCACCGGGCTCACTTACGGCGCGGGAACTGCGGTTTACACCAACGGAGTGGCGGTCAATCCAGATACTCCGACGAGCAGTGGTGGAGCGGTAGCGGCGTATAGTGTGAGTCCGGCACTTCCGGCAGGACTAACCTTGAATAGCGGCTCAGGTGTGATCAGTGGAACGCCCACCGCGGTAACTCCCATCGCAAGTTACACGGTGACCGCAACCGGCGTGGCCGGCAGCACGACGACGAGCATTTCCGTTACGGTGAACGATCAGCCCCCCTCGGCCTTCTCCTATGCGGCGGGCACGGCAACATACGTCAGCGGCACGCCGATTACTCCGAACAGTCCCACGAACAGCGGCGGAACGGTGGTCTCGTACAGTGTGGCCCCGGTACTGCCAGGCGGCCTGAGCTTAAGTGCTGCAACAGGTGCCATCAACGGAACACCCGCAGCCGTAACACCGCAGGCAAAATACACGATCACTGCTGTCAATTCGGGAGGCAGCGCGACCGCAGCGGTGTTCATCACCGTCAACTCCGGGGCGGCGAATCTTTTGGCGGCGCCTGCCGGACTCTCTTACGAGTTTGGCAACGCGACCTACACAGTGGGCGTGTCAATTCCAGCCAATGTGCCAATCAGCACAGGCGGAGTTCCGCTTCCGTATACGAGTCCGAGCGGGATCCCCGTCCCAGCGTACAGTATTTATCCCTCGCTTCCGCCGGGGTTGCGCATCGACGGTGTCCCGCTTCTTCCCATCGGCGACCTGCCTTCGGGGATTATCAGCGGAACGCCCACGGCGCCATCGCCGTCAACCCCCTACAAGGTAACGGCCAGCAATCCGTCCGGAAGCACCACCGCAACGCTAACCATCCAAGTGGCTGCTGCTGACGTGACTCCGGCCGGCCTCTCGTACAGCACACCGGCGCCGGTGTATGTAGCAGGAATTGCGATCACGCCCGACTACCCGACGGTCAACCCTCTAGGTGGCGCTCCGACGAGTTACAGTGTGACTCCCGACCTAAGCCAGACCGGATTGACGCTCGATCCGTCGAACGGTGTGTTGAGTGGAACGCCGGTGGCCCCGTCTTCGCAGACGGCGGCGCCGCTCACGGCAACCTACACCGTGACTGCCTCGAACTCCGGGGGGGAAGCGACGGCGCCACTGACCATCACGATCTATAACTCGCACCAGTCCGTGCCCAACATGGCACAGGCGATCGATCCACTCGCGGCTCCCGGCTCCAGTTTTCAATTTCTTGACACCGGCATGGTGGTGACCGATACCTACAATCCCAATGTTGCGCCCGTTGAGTGGATGGCCGGGCAGGCGGTCAGCACAGCAATCAAGCCCGATGGAACTCTGCTGGCGGTACTGACAAGCGGCTTCAACCGCGTCTTTCACGAAGCGTTTCCATTCTTTGACCCTCTCTACTCGAACGAGTACGTCTTGCTCTACGACATCAGCGGGGGAACGCCCGTCTTCAAGCAGGCGATCCCAATTCCCAATGCGTATCACGGGCTGGCGTGGGATCCGGTCCCGGGTAACAACGCCCTCTACGTTTCCGGCGGCATGGGCGATGCGCCGTTCGGCACCGATCCGATTCCGTATACCGTAAACGGCGCTCCAGCCACAAATAATGGAGACAATGTACACATCATTACCCTGCAGCCGAACGGAAGCTGGGCGCTTTCGGCGGAGCTGGACCTGGGCCAAGGCAACTCAGTAGTCGGTGGACATCCGGCCGGGAATGGCCTGCCCGTGCCCAACAATCAGTTCGCTTCGGTCAACAGCGCGGTCTTCGTGGCTCCCATGGCTGCCGGAATTGCGCTCTCGAACGATGGCCAGACGCTGGTGGTAGCCAATTATTACAACGATTCAATTACCGTGTTCACCGGAGGCCTGAACATCTGGCTGGATCAATGGGTGCCCGATCCGGCGTCCCCGCAACAATTTCAGGGGACACTCCCGGGAACCGAACTCGATCTGCGTCCGGGCAAGGCCGCCAGCGGCGCCACCCCAGGCACGCCGGGTGGAGAATATCCCTTCTGGGTGGTATTGGCAGGCAAAAGCGGGCTTGGAGCGACGGCATACGTGTCGAGCCTTCGCGACCGCGAAATCGATGTGGTGGGCCTCGGAGAAAGCTGCACAAATGGCACCACTGGACCGGGTTGCTTTTTGCAAGCCTCGCCGGTTGTGAAGGCTCGCATTCCCGTCAAGGGCCAGCCGAACAAAATGACCCTGAACGCGGCTGGGACGCTTCTGTATGTGGCCGAAGACGAGTCGGATACCGTTGACGTAATCGATCTCAATCCTCTCGATGTCGGTCTTCCCAGCCAAAACCAGCCGGCAACGGTCAACACGGTGATTGAAACCATTCCGGTCATCGCTCCGCCGTCGGTAATGTCGGGTTCGCCGCTGGCGCAATATACCGGCGCCAACACCAATAGCGTGACACTGTCCCCGGACGAGCAGTATCTCTACGTCACCAATGGCAATCTGAATAACATCGCCGTGGTCAAGCTGACGGGAACCAATCACGGCGACCAGGTGATCGGACTGATCCCTACCGGCTGGTACCCGAACTCGATAGCAGTCAATGGTGCATTTGCTTACGTCGTCAACGCGAAGTCACCCACCGGCGCGAATCCAAACTGGTGCTATGTTTACGGGCCGGCCGGCTACCCGACCTGCATGCCTGCCAACGAATACAATCCGCAGTTAACCAAAGCGGGGTTGCAAACCATTCCGTTGACCGCAACCTTGCTTCAGCCGGAGCTCAGTACTCTGACCAGCGAAGTGACTGCCGATAACCATTTTGGCAGCGTGGAACCCACAGACCAGTCTGGGACCATGGCGGCGGTACGCGGCGGCGTTCAGCACGTTATTTACATTCTGAAAGAGAACCGGACCTACGACCAGATTCTTGGCGACTTGGGCCGTGGGAATGGCGATCCAGCGTTGACCTTGTTTGGGCAGGCGATCACGCCCAATCAACATAATCTTGCGCAGCAATTCGTAACCCTCGACAACTTTCTAGCCACCGCCGAGGTGAGCAACGACGGCTGGCCGTGGAGCACTTCAGCCCGCGCGCCCGATGTGGTGGAACACCAATACCCAGTCAACTACGCGCAACGCGGTTTGAGCCTTGATACCGAGGGCATGAACCGCAATGTCAATGTTGCCATCCCAACCCTGGCCCAGCGGCAGGCGTCCGATCCCTTGATGCCAGGCGGCGCGCTTTCGCCAAACGTGACGGGCGGCGAGGACCTGTTGCCGGGGCAGACGGATGTAGATGCGCCAGATGGCCCCAACGATGAAGTGAACACGGGCTATCTGTGGAATGATGCGCTGCGCGCGGGCCTCACGGTTCGCGACTATGGATTCTTTGTCGATACCAACTGCTACAACGAACCGAGATGTCAGACTCCTCTGGCGCATGACCCGTTTTCAACCGGAACCATCGTCGCTCCACCTACCAATGTTGCGCTCGCGCCGTTCACCGACCAGTACTTCCGCGGCTTCGATCCCTCGTTTCCGGACTTCTATCGCTTCAAGGAGTGGGAGCGCGATTTTGATTCCAACTACGCCAGCGGCGGGCTGCCGAATCTAACCCTGGTTCGCTTCATGCACGACCACACCGGAAACTTCGGCACGGCGATCGATAAGGTGAACACGCCAGAGCGCGACGTGGCCGACAATGACTACGCCGTTGGCCTGCTGGTACAGAAGATTGCCAACAGCCCGATCTACAAGAACAACACGCTGATCTTCGTCGTGGAAGACGACGCGCAGGATGGCGGCGACCACATGGATTCGCACCGCACCACGGCGTACGTGGCCGGAGCTTACGTGAAGAATGCGGTTGTTTCGACCCCCTATACGACCCTCAACTTCATGCGCACCATGGAAGAGGTTCTGGGTCTGCCGCCGATGAACCTGAATGACGCGCTGGCTGCGCCCATGAGCGATATCTTCAACACTTCACCGACCGCATGGACGTTCACCGCGACACCCGCGGCAATGCTTTACTGCACTCAACTCCCTCTGCCTGCTCCCTTCCTGTCCTGCAATAACCCGACGCCCGACGCGAAGTACTGGTCGCGCGTGACCAGGGGAATGGACTTCAATGACGCGGATGAAGTGGACGGAGTAACATTCAACCGCATTCTCTGGAAAGGAATGATGGGCAACAGGCCCTACCCGGGCACACCCACCGGGAAGGACCTGCGCCAGAATCGTGACAAGATACTCGCAGAGTACCGTCGAACCCTGCAGCATCACGTGACGAGGACACCGAAGCCAGCCGGGGACTGACGGGATTTAGTAGCGCACCTGGCATATTCTCTCCCAAGCCGGGTTTCATGCGCACGCCACTGTCCGAGAGACTGCCTATACTTAACTCGAATTCATTCCCTGTATTGCTACGATCAGTTTTACCCTTGAGGCCTCATTACAGAGGCCTCGAGTCTCACACACAAATGAGAGCCGCTATGCAAAAGCATCTGGTGAGACAAATTACGGGTTTGCTGGTGCTGTTCCTCGCACCGGTCTTTTGCTTTTCGCAGGTTGATCGCGCAGGCTTGAGCGGAACCGTTACGGACATTTCCGGAAAGGTAATTCCCGGAGCCCGCGTCACCGCCCTGCAAACTGCGACCAATCTGGTGCGTGAAGCGGTCTCCTCAACGAGCGGCATCTACTACATTCCGGAGTTACCCGTCGGCCTCTACCGCGTTACATGCACGGTGACCGGTTTCCGGCAACTCGTCTTCGAGAACGTGGCGCAGACGATTGGTCACACAAGCAAGCTCGACTTCATACTCACCATGGGGAGCGTTACCGAAGAGGTCAATGTCCAGGGCCGCACCTCCCAAATCGACGAGTCGAGCGACGTGCAGGGCGGCCGCACCGAGTCCGAGCAGGTGAAGGACCTTCCATTGAACGGGCGCAACTGGTCGACATTGACGGCACTGGTTCCCGGGGCCGTCGATACAGGCGGAAGCAATCAGCGCAGTATTCGCTTTGCCGGCCGTGGGCTGGATGACAACAACTTTACCTATGACGGCATCGACGCGACAAACATCGTCAACCAGGCGCAGCAATCCTTCGTCCGCCTTGCAATCCCTACCGATGCTATCGAAGAGTTCCGCATCGACACCATGCTCTTTACCGCCGAAAATGGCAGCACCCCCGGCGGCCAAGTGGACGTAGCCTCGAAGTCCGGCTCGAACACTCCGCATGGCGGCCTGTTCAATTTTCTGCGCAATGACATCTTCGATGCCCGCAACCCAATCCTTCCGACCAGGCTTCCGTTCCGCCTCAACCAATTCGGGGGCGACGTTGGCGGCCGGCTCATCCGTGACCGTAGCTTCTTCTTCTTCACTTATGAGGGGTTGCGTCAAAGTTATGGCCAGCCACTGTCGGGATTCGTGCCAAGCCCGGCATTCCGCGCCCAAGTGGTCGCAGCCAATCCGGAGCTGGCGCCGATCCTCGCCGCCTATCCCGCGGCAGAACTGACACCCTACGCCACAGACATCGATCAATTCACCGGATCCGGCCGCCAGTTGGACAATGAAAACTCAGCCATGCTGCGCCTCGACCAGCATTTCTCGGCGGCCGATACGGCATATCTCCGTTTCAACTTCGACGCGGCCTCGAGTGATATTCCCTCAGACGGCCTCAACGACAGGCAGCTTACAACGTCGCGGCCTGTCAATGGAGAACTCGAAGCTTTGCACATATTTTCACCGAAGCTCGTGAATGAATTGAAGTTCGGCTTCAATCGCAGTACCGTCTTCACCACCAATCAGGGACAGACAAATCTTCCGTACTCTGTAGCTGTTGCTGGGCTCACCACCCTCGCTAACAATGAGTTCATAGTTGGCGTGGGCAATTCCTTCTCTTCTATCGACAATCTGACCTTGGCTCGCGGGGCCCACACATTGAAGTTCGGCGTGGAGGTTCGCCGCATCCAGCTCGATCAGGGAAATAGTGCCAACGGAACGGTCGTCTATTCTTCACTGAATCTTCCCACTTCCAGCTTTCTTGTGAACGCCGTATCTTCCGCCACCTTTAATCAGCAGTTGCCGGTGAATGGCCTGCGTAAGACAAACGTGTACTCCTATGCGCAGGACGAGTGGAAATTCCGCCCTAACCTCACAGTGAATCTGGGCGTCCGCTACAGCTTCTACGCCATTTTTGACGAAGCTCACGGCAAGGCCAATCCCTTCGACTTCGCCACCTGTGGTGCAGTAGGTTTCTGCGGCGTGGGCGCCAGCTTCGGCAACCCGAACACCCTCGACGTAGATCCGCGCATCGCGGTTGCGTGGTCGCCAGCGGGTTTGGGTGGCAGCAAAACCGTGATACGCTCCGGTTTCGGCATCTACCATGGAGACGGTCAACTCGACGACCAGAATGTGCCCATCAAGAATGAGGTCGGTGCCTACTCGCTCAGCGCGAAGTCGACCGCGGGCCTTTCCTACCCCGTTACGCCATTTCTGAACGGCCCCGGAACAATATCAGCAAATGCCGCCTATCGCGACCGCAAAGACATGTACGTCCTCCAATGGGGCCTCTCCGTTCAGCGAGAGCTTCCCCACGATCTGGTCGGCACGCTCTCGTACGTAGGAAGCAAAGGCAATTTCGAACTGATCACGTCGTATGTCAACCTCATCGACCCGTCTACCGGCGCGCGCCCTTATCCCGCATTCGGCCAGGTGAGATGGCGGGGCAATTCGAACAGCAGTTCCTACGATGGCTTTGTCGCCAGTCTTCAGCGCAGCTTTAGCCATGGCTTGCTGGTCTCCGCCAACTACACCTATTCCCACCAGATCGACCAGGATGCACCTGGAGGCGGGGATTCGGACAATCCCCAGAATCCCGCCTGTATGGTATGTGAGCGTGCCTCTGGGGACTTCGATGTGCGTCATGGTGTGAACGCCAACGTGGTTTACGATCTGCCCTTCGGCAATGGAAAGCCGTTCTTCTCCCAACCTGGAGTCGCCAGAGCGGTGTTTAGCCGTTGGAGCCTGATTGATATCATCGCGGCGCGGACGGGAACGCCACTCAACGTCACTTATTCCCGCTCCAGTTCGTCCGTCGCCACCGGCTATACCACCAATCAGCGTCCAAATCTGGTTCCCGGAGTTTCACTGACGCCACCTGATGGAAAGTCGATCCGCGGAACCACCGAGAACTGGATCAACCCTGCTGCATTTACCGCGGTTCCCAACTCGGGCTATGGCGATGCCCAACGCAACATTACTCGCGGACCTAACCTGTGGCAGACCGATCTCGGTCTCTCCAAGCGCATTCCACTTTCTGAGCGGGTCCAACTCCAGTTCAGGTGTGAAGCCTTCAACCTCTTCAACCGCGCCCAATACAGTTTGCCACTGGAAGAAGTTTGGCTGCCCCCGTCCGCGACCGCGCCCTCAAGCATTGAGCCGCAGGTGTCCACAGCTAGCACAACGCCGATTGGAACTGGCACGCCGCGCGAGATTCAGTTCGCACTGCGCCTGCAATTCTAAGGGCAAGAATGCGCTGCCTTTCCACGGACAAGATACCAAGTACGATTCGTTCCGACGCGTTCTGGCTTTTAGCAATGCATTATTGTTGTCGAACGGTCCCGCACTTTCAGGTGGGAGGATAGTGAGTCGCCTAATGCAAAAGTACACTCAGCAGTATCGAAAAGCGGATTCGAAAAGCAGGGGCGCAAACTGGACCGCAGTTCGCAAGGCAGTTTTGTATCTTACGGATTCTAAAAAGTGCTTCGGTATCATCCGCGCCGCACTAAGTCTCTTAAAATCAGTTGATGACTTCCCTCATAACCCAAAGGTCGCTGGTTCAAATCCAGCCTCCGCAACCAAATAAATCAATAACTTAAGCGGGCCCTTGGGGTATTTGAGGGCGCAATAAGATGCGCCCTGGAAAACTCCGCTCCTGCGAAACTGGTTGCTTTACCCGTTACGAGCGCCTCTTCCTGGAACTTGTGGCTGGAGCATGAGAACCAGCGGCGCAGCAGCGATTCAGTTCAAACGCACACTGCAACCGCGATCATTCTTGGCGGATCGCCTTTGAAGTCCGCGGACACTGGCCGACTTTCGAAAGTAATCTGGCGGGAGGACCGGGAGTCTCAATCCCGGTCCCCAAACGCGAGGAACCGGGGGCACCTTCAACTTGATAGATTGTGTCTTTATATCGTGACCACCCGAAGTGTATTGAGGACCCCGCTCGAAGTCTTTACTTCCCGATTCGCTGCGGCGCAATATGGCTTCCCGGCCATACGCTCGCGGCACACCGGAACCCCATATCGCGGTGGCGAATGTCGGGCGGCGAACTCATCCTTCCAGAGACGCGCACATCGCGCGCGATGTTGTAGAACGAACCGCCTTTCAGAGCATGGTCGCCGGGACCTCGGCCCGCATCCTGCACCCACTCCCAAAGGTTTCCGAGCATGTCAAAGAGTCCGTATCCGTTGGGCAGCTTCGCGGCAACGGGGTGCGTACGATCGTTGCTGTTGGCGTCGAGCCACGCGATGGTATCGAGCGGCTCCCTGGGCGGCTCGGAAGTTCCACCGTAAGCGGCCCACTCCCACTCCGACTCGGTGGGCAGCCGCATGCCGATCCGGCTGCAATAGTTCGTCGCATCGTTCCAGCCCACACTGTCTACAGGACGATCGGCGCCTTTGTAGCGCGAAGGATCGGCGCCCATCACTCGTTTGTATGCCGCCTGTGTCACTTCAGTCCGACCTATCCAGAATCCCTGGGGAATATCGATCTTCGCGCGCTTTCGCTCAAGCCCATAGCATTCTCGGTCGCCCGGCAGGCAGCCGGTAAAGTAGCTGCCGGGGGGAATCCATTGGTAGGTGAGACGATCGCGGGGATTCAGTCGCAAAGGATTTTCCGGACCTGCCGCGAGAAGAGCAGCCAGCAGCACCAGAATGGCCGGAAGGGCGATCATCCCCATCTTCGGTCTCCAATACGGCATGAGTCTCACCATACAATGGACCGGGTGGATGAGTGACTCGGCGCCGTACCCATGAAGGAATAAGGAAAGTGACTTCGCGACTTCCAACCAGCCGCGAGCGTCAGTTCAGTCCGACGCGGCGCACCAAATCTTGAAAACGGGGGTCGCCGCGCAGAGGGTCGTACAACGGGAAGACCTTGATGTAAATCAGAATATTAGATTGTTCCCGGTAGGCCCGCTCAAACCACGCAAATGCGTCCTCGTTGTCGCCGAGCCCCAAATAAGCATTCACAAAAGCACCGGCAGGAACGTAGCCAATCTGCTGCCGCTTTTTCAATTCTCCAAGGAGCCGAAGTGCATCTGCTCGTCGACCGGCGTGAGCATACGCCCAGATCAGCGCACTGATAACCCCTGGGCTCCTGTTCGTAACAGAAACCGCCTCCTCCAACTCGGGGATTGCCTTTTCGGCTTGATGGTTGCCGATCAGCGCCCATCCAAGAGGCATGAGGGGCAATCTGTCGTCTGGTCTTACCGCCAGCACATCTCGGAACTCGCGTATTGCCTCGTCATAGCGATGTGCGTTGAGCAGAGTCCACCCGATGGCATGGCCGGAATTTCCGAGAGGGTCAAGATCGCGGGCACGGCGGGCCCAGGCCAGCGCCTCCACCATACGCCCGTGACACAACAGCCAGTCAGAGAGCCCGTCGTGCGCGACAGCGTCGTTCGGATTCAAATCGAGAGCGCGCCTGTATTCTGCCTCAGCTTCGGCCCAATTCCACTCTCTCATGTAGATGTTTGCCAGCTCAACGTGTGCGTCAGCGAGTGTTGGGTCTAACTCGAGCGCCTTTTGCGCGGCGCTTATCACCTTTGGACGCGTTTCAGCCGGTGAAGCGCCGACAAAAACCGTGCCGAGGCTCGCGTAGGCGCGGGCCAGACCGACGTAAGAGGGCGCGAATGTCGGATCCTTCCTGATCGCTTCGTCAAACCATGCGATCTGTTTCTCGACGTCTTCCCTGCTGTTGCCTTGGGCGGCCAGACCCTTGAGATAGTTCTCATATACATCCGGCGAAACCGAACGCGCAGTAACCAGCCTGGCATGCTCTTCGCCTGAGACTGTAACCTCCACCCTTTGTGCGATGGATTGTGCGACCTCGCTCTCCAGGGTGAGGGCGTCGCCGAGTTCGCGGTCGTAGGACTCGGACCAGAAGTGCTCGTCGGTTGATGCACGAATCAACTGCGCGTGAACACGGATGCGGTTGCCTTCGCGCATCACCGATCCCTCAACGAGCGCATCGACTCCGAGCTTCCTGGCAATTTCCGGCGTCGAGAGCCGGGTGTCTTTGAATTGCATCACCGATGTGCGGGAGATAACACGCAGGCCTCGGATCATCGATAGCCGTCCGATCACTTCCTCAGTCATGCCGTCGGCAAAATATTCCTGTGCGGGATCGCCGGAAAGGTTCTTCAAAGGCAGCACCGCGAGGGAACTGATTTTGGGAGCTTTCGGATTAGCCGGGCGGCCCCGCGTGAGGTAGTAGGTTGTGACTGCGAGCAGTGCAAGCAAAGACACGGCACCGATAAGAAGCCACTTGCCAAGAAGCCACTGGTCGCCATGCCAATTCCTCTGTCCACGAACGGTTTCTGCAACCGGCGTTTGATCCTGCTGCTCGCCCAGGAGGCGAAGTCCTGGGGGCTGTGACGGGAGGCCAGATTTCGAGCCGATGCTCTGCCCGTTCGTTTGGACGGTCAATGCTTCGGAGTTGGGCGTGGCCGTCCGGTTTTCTTCTTCGAGAGCAGTGACGGGCGCAATGAACCGGTATCCCCGAGTGGGCACAGTTTCGATGATCTTCGAATCCCGGCTGCTGTCCCCCAGCTCCCGTCTCAGAATCGTGATCGTTCGGGTGAGCGTATTCTCCTCGACGAAGCTATTAGGCCAGACGGTTTTCAGCAGTTCCTGCTTGTCCACCAAGTGTCCCGCCCGGCTGACCAACAACGTCAACACACGCAAGGCCTTTGGTTCCAGTGCGATGCGCTGTCCGCTGCGGATGAGGCAAAACTCTCCCTCACTCAGCTCAAAATCCAGGAAACGGTAGCTCGGCATAGCTGTCCGCAGAAACCTCAGGAAACCCTCACAAAAGCATAGCCGGAATACAACGACTTTCGCGCCCTCTGCCGCAACAATGTCGCTTACCACTGGCCGAAGCCAGTGGGAAATCAGGAGGAAGCACAATGAAGAGGATGCGTGGTGGCGTGGGGAAAAGGACTTTGGGTCTATGCATGTTGATGGCGACTCTGCTGTTCGGGCCTGTTGTCGCAAAAGCCGATCCGGTCCTGGACTGGAACGCAATTGCGGTAGACACAGCCGTCGTGAATGGCCAGAACCCGTTCGCTCAGGCGCGCTTTGCAGCGATTGTGCAGGTCGCTGTCTTTGAAGCCGTCAACGCCGTCACTGGCGACTATCGACCGTATATCGGGGGCATCGACGCGCCTCGCGGCGCCTCCGCCGACGCCGCGGCCATCGAGGCTGCCTATCGAGTGCTCAGCACCTACTTCCCTGCCAGTGCTTCAACTCTCGGGGCTGCTCGCGCAAGCTCGCTGGCGTCGATACCCGACGGCAACGGAAAGATTGGGGGCATCGCAACGGGCGACGCCGCAGCGAATGCCCTGATCGCTCTTCGTGCCAACGACGGCTCGTCGCCGGCGCAATTCAAAACACCCGGGCCGCCTGTTCCAGGCGAATGGCAGGCCACCGTGAGTTGTCCAATTGTGAATGGAGTCGCGTCGGGAATCGCCCTTCAATGGCAAAACGTGACCCCGTTCGGCATCCGGGGCGCGAAGGACTTTCTCCTCGGTCCCCCGCCAGCCCTCAGGAGCAACGAATACGCGAAGACCTACAACGAGGTGATGACGGTGGGGAGCGTCGACAGCAGCGAGCGGCCACCAGATCGGTCCGATGTCGCGACTTATTACGCGGCCACCTCGCCAACCCAGGCACTCAATCAGGCAGCAAGGCAGGTAGCGCAGGAACAAAGGCGTACGCTGTCAGAAAATGCCCGCGCTCTTGCCCTCATCAACATGGCGGTCAGCGACAGCCTGGTCGCTGCGTTCTTCAACAAATACGTTTATAATTTCTGGCGCCCAGAAACCGCGATCCACGCGGGTGACACCGACGGCAACCCGAAAACCGAAGCCGATCCGAACTGGCAACCCTTCATCGTGACCCCATGTTTCCCGAGCTATCCCTCAAACCACGGCAGCGCAGCCAATGCGGCAGTCGCGGTCATGAGACGTCTCTACGGCGAAGGTGGACATTCGATGACGCTGTCCAACTCCGCGGTGCCCACCATCGTCCTGCAATACACCTCGTTCAAGCAGATTACCGACGACATCAGCGACGCTCGTGTTTTCGGCGGGATCCATTACCGAACCGACCAGGATGCGGGAGCGCTGCTGGGGGTGGCTATCGGCAGAGAGGTCTACAAGCACAACCTGCGTCCGGTGCACGATGATTACTGGGATGATAACCACGACGACGAATAAGTGATCAGGTCGAAAACGAATCACCATTCGCGTCCTACGGTACGGCGAATGTGCGGTCGCGTTGCCCGAAGGCGAGGCCGCACATGGTCCCGAAGTTTTGCCCTCCAGGGCCGTGGCGACGTTTCCGAAAGGGTCGCAGGATGGCCTTCAGCCTATGATCAAGGGTCTCGACAAGCACGCGTCCAAATACAAGACGAGTGACAAGTTGTCCCGAAGTTTGAGTACGCCAAGCCACGGTGGAAGGAGAATAGGTAAAAGTGCAGTACATTCAGCAGGATTGAAAATGGACCAGAGAGCGGGGCGCAAGCTGGAATGCCCTTACGATCATTGGTCGCTTTGAGATCAGCCGAATAGAAGTGCTCGCCTCGATCCGATCTTCAACGTTACGCGGAGAGATTGCTGCTCTCAAATGATCGCTCTCTCAGGAGATTGTAGGGGTCTCTTTAACCCCTATTGAGAGTTTCGTCGAATCGACGAGAGCTGTAAGTCTGTTTGTCATTACCTGGAAGTGATAACCCATGACCGCGAGAGTCATGGCCGTGCCTATGCAGTGGGGATAGCGAGTGGCCACAGTTAATAGAAACTTCCAGTAACTCCGGCGATCGCGACCAAAGACTCCCTGGCGGATGACGGAGGTGACGAAGGCGCGGGCATTGCCGCGGGTCATCCATCTCTGCCGGGATTTCCGCTCTCCCTGATTTCGTTCGTCCGGCCGCGGCTGGGCGCGGCTAAGGTAGAGCTTGACGCGCTCGTAATAAGCTTCGCAGGAGTAGATTCTTTTCAATACGGAGCGATAGCCTTCCACCAACCGCGTTGTATCCATGTGCGGGAGAAAGTTCAGCCTGTCGGCCGTGTTATCGCCGTTCCCGGCATCGAGTATCCTGCCTTCCTGACGCAGGCGCCGGAACAACTGCGTTCCGGGCATGGCCTGCAGCAGACCAACCATGGCGACAGGAATGCCGCTGTGCTGGATGAAATCGACCATGTGGTCGAAGATATCCTCGCGGTCGGTGTCGAAGCCCAAGATGAAGCCTCCCATTACCTGGATTCCATAACTCTGTATGGCAGCTATGCTGTCGAGCAGGTTGCGCCGGGTATTCTGCAGCTTGTTGCTGGCAATCAGCCCCGATTCATCGGGTGTCTCGATGCCCAGAAAGACAGATTTGAAGCCGGCGTCTTTCATCAACTGCATCAGCTCCGGATCGTCGGCCAGGTTGAGTGACGCTTCGGTGTTGAAGTCAAAGCTGGTTTTATATTGACGTCGCCACTCGGCGAGCGCCACGCATAATTCCTTTGCTCGAGCCTTATTGCCAATAAAGTTATCGTCCACGATAAAGACTGCTTCACGCCAGCCGGCAGCGCGCAACTGGTCTAGTTCCGCCAGCACTTGCGCCACCTCTTTGGTACGCGGACGTCTGCCGTAGATTTCTATAATGTCGCAGAACTCGCAGTTGAAGGGGCAACCGCGGGAGTATTGCACAGTCATAGTAGAGTAGCGCTTCATCTTGATCAGGCTCAGATCGGGCAAAGGACTGGTTTGCATTTCCGGCTTCTGGGCGGCATGATAAACAGCCCTGGCTGTACCCTGCTCGAGGTCCTGCGCCAGGCAGGCGATCAACCCCTCGGCTTCGCCTATCACCACGTGATCCGCCTTGAGATCGGCGGTCGTCAGACTACTGGTAATTGGGCCACCCACAACGGTGCGCACGCCAAGCGCCCGGCAGTGGTCCACGATTGCCACCAGCGCGTCGCGCTGGATATGCATGCCGCTCAACAGAACCACATCAGCCCACGCCAGATCGCGATTGTGGAGCCGCTCCACATTCGTGTCAATGAGGCGCTTGTTCCAATGTTTCGGCAGCAGCGCGGCTATGGTCATCAGCCCCAACGGAGGTTGCGCCGCTCGTTTGCCAAGGAACGATAGAGCGTATTTGAAACTCCAGAAAGTCTCTGGCATTTGCGGACAAATCAGAAGGGCGTTCATCGGCGCGCCGGCATGCGAAGGGGCTGCGGTGACGAGTTGCGGGGTGAGTTTCTGAGTCTTCACGTCCCATGCGAGGTGAAGCGCACGCAGGATCCAGATTCCATACCAGTTCAGGTCGAATTCGTACCAGGCCAGGCCATGACGGGCTGATTGAGGAAAGGCATGATGGTTGTTGTGCCAACCCTCGCCAAAAGTCAGCAGAGCCACCCAAAAGCTGTTCTTTGAATCATCCCGGGTACGAAAGCGCTGTTTTCCCCACATATGCGTTGCGGAGTTGACCAGCCAGGTTGAGTGAAGCCCGACCACGGTCCGAAGAAAAATGCCCCACAGAACGAACTGCCATCCGCCGATGGCAAAAAGCAGGATTGCCAACATCGTAATCGGCGCCCAGTGCCAGCGACTGATCAAAACGTGAAATCGGTCTTTGCGAAGTTCCGGAACGTACGGTAAAAGTTCTGCCGAATTATGCTGCATGGTCTGGCCGGTCAGAATCCAGCCCATGTGCGCCCAAAATCCGCCATCGTGGGGAGAATGGGGATCTCCTTCCCTGTCTGTGTTCTGATGATGCACGCGGTGGGTTGCAACCCAGAGCATCGGGCCGCCTTCGAGGGCGAGCGTACCGCAGACCGACAGAAAGTATTCGACCCATTTGGGGGTCTTGTACCCGCGATGCGTCAGCAGCCGGTGATATCCCATTCCTATTCCGAGGCTTCCGGCAATCCACCACAGCAGCACGGCGAGGAACAGGGCTTTCCAACTGAATACGAACAATGCTGCCACTGCGCCGGCGTGAAACAAAACCATGAATAAGGTTGTTATCCAGATGATCGGCTGCCTGAGTGTCCTGTCACGTTTGAAAAATTCTGGTATTCGCATAGTCCTGCCAGTGATAGGCAAATCCTTTTGTCCGAAGTTGAGCACAGCTGTCTTTCTTTTCCCGGCGAAAGAAGTGGAATGACCGAACAGGCTAGCGCCACAATTCGCCACTATGATGATTTCACTGCGCGATTGTCAGAGTTGGTCAATTTTGAACAGCTCGAATGATTTTCTGGGGAGGACGGGACTCGTTTCATGGGCGGGTCTCTTCACGACGTTCGTCCCCTGGTTCATCGGTGCGCCGCTTCAGAATTCACACAATCCCGTTACATACGCAGCAGATCCATCGCGAAGCCAGGCATCCAGTTGGGCAGGCTCTTTCAGTTGCTGTCCACGCTGGCGCGCGACCACGAGATACTCACACCGGACTTCGGGGAGTGCGGTCATATCGACCCAGAGCTTCTCAAACTGGGCAATCGGGAAGATATCTTCCTGACCCTTGCCCCATCGTTTCTTCACATCTTTAAGAGTGATGTACGTAGGCATTCGCGCGGCAAGGCTGCGCACAGCACTTGCGACTTTCTCTTGTTTGGATAGATCGTTTGCAGTGAGGCCGAAGACGCGCAGAAGCGCATGAACGTCGATCCAAAAGGTATTGGAGTTGTAGTAGGAGAGGTCGAACTCGATCGCCTCTGATGGAAGAGCCATGCCCTCGACCAGGCGCAGTCGCCCGTTGCAAGAGGCCAGGCCACCCCCATGGTCCTCGATGCGGCGCCGCACAACCTCGACACTCATGGTTGCTCCGGTGGAGATATGGCGACCGAGGATTGCGGGATCGAGGTTTGCACCGACCGTGTCGACATTGTGGACAATGAGGTAGCGCAAGTTGGGGTTGGAAGCGAGAAGCGACTCAAGCACGCCATTGCGAAAGAGGTTCGGCACCTCATACCAATGACCAACGGGATGCAGGCACTGGCGAGGAAGATTGTCGGTGTAGTTGCTGCCTTCGCCTGCCCGCTCTGCCCATGCGATCAGCGCGGCGCGAGAGCTCTCCCGCATCTTTTGTGCCTGGGGCTCAAGCAGTTGCTGCGCGGTTTCCTCCCAAGCGAAGCGCAGATCACGCACCATGGGGATCAGCCGCAGCCCCACAATGCGACCGGGCGAGAGAAAGAGCGGGCCTTCGTATCCATAGTTCTGTTCACAGCGCAGATGCTCTTCGGTTGGCTGATGGGTCAGGTAGCTGGTAGTGATGACGTGGGGAACCGGGTGCCCGAAGAAGCGATTGGTGCGCCGGCTCTTCGCAAGGTGAACCTCGACGAATGTGCGATGCTTGCCCGCCAGACGGCAAAAGGGGTTGAGCGCCTTCACTACGCCGGAGCCACGCGTCCAGCGCGTACCGGCGCCGCCAGCCAACGTGACGACCCCAACCGCACCGGAGGCGAGGGCGTCTTCTCCGATGCGGTGGTACTGGGCGTCGATTTCACCTGTGGCATCGAAGACCTGGTCCGGAGAGGCGTCCTCGATTTGAACCGAAGTCGGAAGGCGATTCTGCGCCAGGCCGATGTAGCCCGCACGCAATTCCGTCTGGATGCGTTCGTGCTGCACGGGATCGAATCCATACTGGCTAAGCAGTCCATCGAGAGTCTCCGCGTCTTCTTGGTTGTTTCCGCGGCTCGGCAGCAGGCGGTCAAGGAAACTACGCATGCGAACCTGTGCATTCGGTTCGGCAGAACAGGAGGCGCTGAAATGCGTTAGGTCGGAACGCTCGGACTCCGTCAGCAGCCGCTGCTCTTTGCGAAGAACGGCAGGCAGGGCAAGAGCGTAGTACCGGGTTGGAAGAACGGCCGCGTCCTCGGTGAGGAGCTCCGCAAAAGTGCCTCGCTCGTTGATGGAAAAGTCATAGACGACAGGCTGCATGGCGAAAGGAACACCGCCAGACAGCCTCTGGTTGATCTCACCCATCAGTTGTCCCAATCGCTTCTGCGCCTCGGCCTTCCGCGCCGGATCGAAAATGAAGCCCATGCCGCCACCGGACATGCCGCCGAGCATCCAGAAACCCCAAAAGTCAGATCCAAAGGCCGCCCGCACTTTCTGAATGAGCGTCTCGGTAAACAGATTGCTTGCCCACGGAATGATGGTTTGGATGGGACCGGCAAAATTGCGCTCGGTGGCGTTGCCAATGGCCCGGACGTCGCCGGAGTGCAAATCGCGGACGATTTCGTTGAGAATCTGCCCGGCCTGTTGGCGCGCTGCCCATTCCGCGTCGGAGCGCAGCAGGTAGCGTTCCGTCACCATCTCGAGAATCGGCCCTACGTCCTGTGCCATTCCGCCGTGCACCAGGACGAGACTCTCTTGCAGCTTCTGGCGCGTCGCGGCGCTGACATCTCTTTCGGTCAAAATGGTGTGATTTGGAATCAGCCGGCCACGGCTAATGCCAAACTCGGGATCGCCTTCCCCTGCCAGCACTCCCTCAATGAGCTTGATGCCGGGCCAAACTCCCCCGGAATCCTGCCAGCCACCGCCCGAACCGCCGAGCCACTCACCCAGAATTGCCCGTGCCGCGACAAGGCGCCGCTCCGGTTCGTGCAGGGAACCGGTGAGCGTGCCAATCTGTCTGGTGGCGCGCATACAGACGGAAATGAGGGATGCGAGCAAATTTGTGGACACCGCAAGGCGCGAGCCCTTGGGAATATCGTTCACATGGCTGATCAACTCGATGCCCAAGCCATCCCGTTGCAGGAGCTGCCGCAGTAAGTCCTCAAGGGGCTGCCCCGAGCTTTCGAAGCCGGGCGGAACGAGGCCCGAGGAGATGACCGCGCTCTTGAGCAAGCCGAGATAGTCCCGGCCGAAGTCGAAGAGCTCGCGCAGGTCTCGAATCTCGGTGACGGCCTCAAGATCGAGACTGACCAGACGGATCACTGGGCTATCGATGATGCGGAACCAGGTTTCAACAGGGGGCTTCGGCGCCGATGGATTTGCGTTGTTCAGAGAGAGGTCGATGGAAACGTTGAGAACACGCGCCGATTCCGGCAGGTCCATCCCGAGGAAGAAAATGTCACTCCAGGCGCTGTGGCTCAGGTCCATGCGGACGGGCGTGGTTTCGTGGAGGGCGGGAAAACCGCCAGTGACATCGCGGTCGAGCAGCTCCGGGTGGAGGCGCAAGGCATAGTCCGCGGAGTGACCGGTACGGAACATCCACTGGTTGCCTCGCACCGACCGCACGCTGCGGCGCACTTGATCGGAGAGGGTTTGAAAAGCAAGACCGCGATAAGCCGCGGCTAACGCGCTGGAGATGCCTTCGCTGGGGCCGTGCGCGTTTTGTATTTCGAGAAACGAACTGAGTGCCTCTTCAAAGCGCCGGGCGAGAAGCTTTTCGAATCCGGCGAAGGGAATGTGTCCGAGGCCGGTGATCTCGGGACGGCCGAGAAGATGAAACCGGTGGATGGCAGAAAGAAAGAAGAGTGCCCGCACGCGCTCGTAGAGATTCTGGCTGGTGTGCCTGCGTCGATCGAGATCCGCGGCTTCAGCCAGGAGCTCGCGCGTGGTGGCATTCTTACAGAATGAGTCGAGCGAGCGATCGCGATGGGAGGGGTTCGTCGATGTGATGATGGTCCAAAGCTCGCTCACGCATCCGCTCCTGAGTGCGAGAACAAGCCGCGAGCGGCGAGCACATCGATAAGTTCGGTGAGAACGTGGTCGCGATCTCTTCCACCAAGAGCGAGGGCGAGCTGGGCGTTGAAGAGCCCGTACTTGACGCCAACATCGAAGCGGCGTCCCTTTTGAATCATTGCCAGATACTGCTCGCGGCGCGCGAGCTCGGCGAGGGAGACCGAAAGACTCACACTGCGGCCTGCGGCGTCAAGGAGCATGCGCTCGAGGATGTCGAAGATCGAGGGCGTGAAGACGTGCATGCCGTAGAAGCAGAGGTATTGCCCGGCGCGCAAACCAGGGACAATGATCCGCTGCTCAGCTTCAGTTGGTGTTGGTTTCTCGAGGACCGTATCGACGCGGTAGACGTCCGTTCGGCCGGCAACTGCCTCGCCTCCGACCGCACCAAAATGCGGAAGCAGGTTTTCTCGCGTGATCTGTACGGCGGAAACGGCGCAGGACTCCGCTTCAGCGAGGTGAACAACCTGTTTTGCCGATCCTCCGGCCTCCGCGCCCGCGTAGATGTGGTCGCCGACACAATGCAGAAAGGGCTCGCCGCCCACAAAGGCACGTGCCTGAAAGACTGCATGCGCGTATCCACGTGCTTCCAGCTGGGGGATGAAAGTTACGCGTACCGGATCGTCGACAAGGAGTTTCGCGTAGGAATCTTCGTCCCCGGGCCAAACGACAATGCCGATGTCGCCGATGCCTGCGTGAGCTGCCTCGCGCACGATCAAGCTCAGTACAGAACGCTCCACGCCATCCTGATCAAAGAGGGTTTGCATCGGCAGGGCTCGCTGGCTCTTCGCGGCCGCCGTGATCACCGCTTTCCTGACTCGCATGGCACCATCATAGCCTGCGTTACGCGTCTGATACGGTGTCTTCGCATCCTGCATGCCACATTCGCCAGCCGTCGATTGAGCGGCCAGAAATCGCGGCGCTGTCTCCCGGATCACGCGGCCGTGTACTAGCCCCGGGGCGACGGATTCAGAAACTGCCGCGACTGACTCCTTCGCCGCCACGCCCATCACAATGCGGGCCGGCGACGGCATTTACCAGGCCGCAGCGCATGAAGCGGAGTCAGGCGGCAGCGAGGATCGCGCGGCCGAGAGCGCCGGTCACGGCATCTTGCGTGTTTAGGGCGACGGAACGGTTGAGCCCGTCGAGACCACGCAAATGGTTGGCAAACTCCCACGCGAGATTGCGAGCGCTGCAGATATCCCAAAATGCAAGCAGACGGCCGATTTTGCCTGTATCTTGCGCAAGAACGCCAAGAGTGTCTGTAGCCAGCATCGTCAGCGCGGAAGGCATGACCGTGTTGAGCAGAACATTGACAGATTGGTAATCGGCAAATTCTGGTCCATTCTGAGAAGGGACCACGCTCAGCGCATTGTCGGTGGCCAGCAATGCCAGCGCGAGGTCGTGGTTGATGTGTGCGTTCATTCCTGCGAGGGCAAATTGAATGCGATCGATCCCGATGCGATCACGCGCCTCAAAAAGCGCGCTCCATGCCGACGGCACCGAGTTTCCGCCAAGGAAATCCGCGACTGCGCTGAAGTAGAATCCGGCGAAAAGAACATCGAGACGATTGAGCCAAATCGGGCTTTGCCACGCCCCGTCGGGCGGATGCAAATCGACCTGCTCGGTCACCATCAGATAAAGCCGGTTAAACCACTTGAGGCCGTCATTGGGCTGCAGGAGCGCGTCGATGGCCTGCATGCGAGCGATCACGTCCGCGATTGTCGCCGGGCCGGGCGCATTCACGAGGTCGTACAGCGGCCGGTTTCCGAAGGGCAATGTGAAAGTGACCATGAGAGAGTTTCAGCAGTAATTGGCCTCAGTCTATGCGACTTGCACGCATGGACTGTGGCGTAGAGGATTCCGACATCCCTCGATGCATCTCAGATCGCACGCATTCACCGCGAACCTGGCTTTCTATTTGACCGCCTGCTTCGTGTTGCCGTTTTCTTCGCAGCGTGCTTCGCTGCTCCACTCCGTGTTTTCCTAGAGGCCTTGGCGCCAGCAGTCGACGGCGCCAGCAGCGGGATCAATTTGCCGGCAATTGGGGAGCCAAGCCCGGTGCAGGCGTCCCATCCCGGCCCCGCCGAAAAGCCTCCATTGTTGCCTTGAGTAATGTCTCCGAATGCCGCAGCGGTTTTTGCGGCGTAGATGGCTGGTTGGATGAAACCGACCTTGGTTCCAAGTTGCTGGTTTGCCACTGCGACTAACCCGGCCCACAAGGGAGCCACTGCGCTGGTACCGCCAATCACCGATGTCTGTCCGTCCACGCGAATCGTGTACCCGGTGGCGGGATCGGCATCTCCAGATACATCCGGCACGCCACGGCCTCCCGCCTTGCCGCTGGGGCTTGGCACTTTCGCATTCGCCTGCCACGCGGGCAGGGCGAAAACGTTGCTGACTCCGCCGCCGGTTGCGCCCTCCTGATTGGCCAGTTCGTTCCACACAACTTCTGAAACGATGGTTGCCTCACTAGCGTCGAGCTTTGTTCCTCCGCACGCGAGAACGTGAGGACTCGATGCCGGGAAGTCGACGTTGTTGCCCGTTCCTCCATCGGTGGCCCCATCGTCTCCCGCCGCGGCTGTAATGGTGATGCCAAGAGCGGCTGCTGACTGACAAGCTGCATCGAGTGCCTTCAACGACTGCGCGGTCCAGCTCGATTCCGGACCGCCCCAACTGATCGAAAGCACGCTCGGATTGTTCGTCGTGTCGTGTACCGCTGTGGTGATCGCATCGATGAAACCCTGGTCCGTATTCGGCGCGAAGTACACAGCGACCTTGGCGCCTGGAGCAACAGAAGCAGCGACCTCAATGTCGAGCATCACTTCTCCGTCGGAACTGTTGGCGTTGGTCGGTTTATTCTTCCCCCCGTCGACGAGAACGGATGTGATCCCCGGTGCGGCAAGACCGAGCGTCTTGAAGTAGGCAGTTAGATCAGCCTGCCGGTAACCCCCGCCCAGTTCGAGGATCCCGATGGTTTGACCGGCCCCGCTCGCCTTTGTCGGCCAATGGTAGGCGAGGGCGACTTGCGGCGGGGTATAACTGGCTGGCGCAGCCGTCTGATTCTTGCTGAGACGAAAGTGCGGCTTTGCCTGAGGCCGGTTGTCGAGGCCCAGCACAGCCTCAACGACTCCTGTCAGCGACGAAGGCAAGTGAATTCCACCCTCACGCACCCGATACTCGGTCCCATCGATCGTCTTCTGGTTTAACTCAACCCCAAACGCCTTTTGAATGTCTGCGGCAGTGCCAGTCAGTCGTATCGTTCTACGAACCGCCGACTTTGCGTCAGCTTCGACATGGAGATTGAATTCACGCGCAAACGCACGAACTAGTTTCAGTGCGTCGGCATCGGCGGAGTGGCGCTTCTTGAATTCAGACCGGCTGATCCGAACCGGTCCACTCGTCCGCCCAGCTCGTTGGTTGACCTTCAAAGGCTCCTTCCGCTTGACGATGATCGAAACCGTCACCTTCGCCTTGGCGGGCGTCGCTCGCACGTGCACCGACTCGGGAGGAGCAGCCTTTTCGCTTCCAGCGAGGATCGCCCGCGGCTGCTCCGCAAGCTTCGGAACCTTCGGTGATTTGGATTGAGTGCGAATAGACCTTGCCATGTTCGACCTCTTTCAATGTCTTGTTTCTTGGCCGGGCCCCAGGCCCCGCGCGATTGCTGAATGCTCAGGAACAGGAGGCTGTCTCTCCATCTGTCGAGCGCGTTTTCCGATCCGTTCCTTTTGCCCTGGCCCTGTGCCGCCCTTTTGACGCCGTCCAGGGCCGAGTTTTCCGAATCAGGCCACGGCTCTTCATCGCAGGCGGATCAAACACTCGACGGTCAAGCCTCTCGAATGAGATCAACTTGGCTAGAAGGCATCAAATCACAACAGTTTTAACGGAAACAGATGCTGGGATCATTTTCGATATGCAGGCTTAAATGCGGGGATTGGAGATGGGGTGAAGCGAAGCTGCTATCGAGTCGGAAGTATCCTGCATCGGTGCATGGTTGTCAATTGAAATCGGCGCGGGCGATGCGAATGAAAGAGAGTCAGTTCAATCTGTAAATAAGGAATCGGCATTCCACGCCGCCGCGAAATGGAAATCCATTATGCACCCCGGCCCTCTCGTGGATCCTCGTGCGGCACCCTGAAAATCGAGGATTCTTAGTTGCGAAAAGGCGGCAAGCACGATAGACTCGGCCCTCACAAACCAGGTCAAGTCTTAGTGAGCCGACCTTGAGAGGGCAGACTGCGATGAGCAAGAAGATTATTTTGTGCGCCGATGGTACCTGGAATACACCACACGGACCTTCGGAGTTACCCCAAGACACGAATGTCCGGAAGATCTATCTGCTGCTGTCGGACGATCCATCGCAGTTGAAGTACTATGACAGCGGTGTTGGGACCGATGGCACGCCTTTCGAACACTTCTTTGGTGGAACGATGGGCGATGGCCTCTTTCAAAAAGTTCAAGACGGCTACGAGTTCCTCTCCTACGTATGGGATCCGGGGGATGAGATTTTCATCTTTGGGTTTAGCCGTGGTGCCTACACGGCGCGCAGTCTTGCCGGCATGATCGCATTTTTCGGTGTGCCGAACAGGAACCTGGACAATCAAACTGTTCAGAGGATTTTTTCTGCTTATCGATTGACTGACCATGCTCAGAAGATCGCCGCGAAAACGGCTCTGGCCGCGGAATACGGTCTAACCGATGTTCACATGCGCATGGTGGGTGTATGGGATACTGTGGGCGCTCTCGGCATACCTGGCCACTTGTTTGGAAACTTCGACCAGGCAAAGTATGGATTCCTGGATACGACATTGAGCCCTTGCATTGAGAGCGCCTACCATGCAATTTCAATCGACGAGCGGAGGGCTTCCTTTTTGCCGACCTTGTGGACAGGGGCTGACGGCACCCCGCGAGCCAACGACGCACAACTGCAGCAGGTATGGTTTCCCGGGGTGCATTGCGATGTAGGCGGCAGCTACACGGAGAATCAGCTTTCCAACATCACGCTTCGATGGATGGTCGACAATGCCAAGGCTTGCGGACTCGTCTTTGATGAAACCTCTCTCGCCGCCTGTCTGGGCCCCAAGCCATTCAATCCCCTGGGCGCAGCTCACGACGAGTGGAAGCTGATTCCATGGGGAGTGCCGGAGCATCGCACAGTACCGGCGAACGCGGTCCTGTCGAATACGGTCAAGCTCCGGATCGCCGGCATGCCTCAATACCGGCCGGCGAACCTTACCAGCCAGTCCGCCGATAGCTATCAACAGTTCAAGGTGATTCCAGACGACGAGTTATGATTGCGTACGTTTCGAGAGCTTCATTCAGGGTCTTCCGAGAAATGCAGACCTGGCCGACTTCCCCGAACCCTGCCACGCCTTCATCATTTCGTAAACGATCGTCGTCCCATAGGTCACGGCAATCCATACCATCACCGCCTCGATCGGCAATCCCGCCCAGGCTCCGATAAAAATGCCCATCATTTCTTTCTGCTGATATCCCCACCATTGATACGGGACCGCCAGCGTCGCCTCCCAGAACAGGCTGATCAGCAGAATCATGAAGATGGTCAGGCTGAATGCGCGCCAATTGATGAGTCGTCGCGCGGCATGAAACAAGCTTGCGGAAGGAACCATCCCGCCGATGACAAGCACGATAAAGTAACCCGGCAATCCGTCGGGCGAAGGGGAGAGAAGCTTCTTGTACAGAATTGCGGCGGCGATTAAGGCTAACCCGACGAACAAAGAAGCAGGATGGAACCGGAGGAGTCGTTGAATCTCTCCTGCCTCACTACCGTGCGTTTTCTCGTTGTAAGCCGCTAGCCAGTATTCATCGAGCCATACATACAAAAGAAGAACCGCAAGAAAGCCAGCGAAGTAGAAGACATATTCCTCGACCGGTACCGTGCCTGCAATGGCCGGGGCGCCAAATCCCAACGTCGCTCCGTGATTCTTAAATTCGAAGAAGCGATGGGCGAAGAAAAAGTCGAGCCCAAAGCCGATCGGCACTAGAAGCCATATTGTCCCCCAGAATGCGCGCCTTGGAATCCTAACTCGCTGGCTCGGAAGAAACCATCCTCCAATGACCAGAATCGGGACGATGAACAGCAGCAAACTCCAGCTATAACCGAATGGCGTCGGATTCGAGCTCGAGATCAGTACCGTTGCTGGCACTTTCACGGTGTGCAAGGTGATGCCGACTGGAAAAGCGACAATGGCAAGCATCGCCGCGACGATCCATGCGCTCATCTTCGGGTTTGGAGATTGACCTTGCATTCTCGTGAAACCGGCGCGCAATCCTATCCTGTTTTTAGACAGACTGTGTCGAGGCATTGCCGGCGTTGAACATCGCTGCTTCTGCCTGGCGTCGACGCAGCAGACCAGCAACGACCGCACCACCGGCGCGATCCCACAGATCAAACTGAGCTGCGGCGTTCGCAAAACTCCCAGCGTTCAAGTCACGAAGCATTGTCGATCCCTTGAAAGCTCCGGTGCCGAGGTTGAAGACGAAATCGACGAGAGCATCGAACTCCTGCTGGGAAAGCTCCACGGCGACTGCCATGTTTACGCACGCGGCCGAACTCTGCACATCCTGTGCCAGCAGGGCCTGGGCCTGGACAAAAGTGATCGTGAGTCCCGCCGTAACGTCAGGCCCAGTGTGACCATAGCCGATGGTCCAAACGCCCACTTGATCCTGATATGCGGTAAGGCGCAAACCCTCAAACTGCTCAGTCAATGACCGTCCGTTGGCGCTGTAGGTCAGGTTGTTTACGCCCATAGATGACTTACTCCTAACAATGGATCATTTCTCGAGATCGCAGCGCGCGCGCGGGTGCCGTTCTAAGTGGCCAAAAGCGCCGCGAAGAACGGGTTCAACATGCGGCCCGCTGGGTCCATGGCCCGAACAGCCGCGGAAAACTGTATCCAGCGCTGCCCGTAGGCCGCGCGCACATTTGCTTGTGTGACGAAAGGGCTCTGATTCAGCAACGGGATTCCGTTTCGCTGCGAGGCGAAATCGTTGAAGCTTTGAAGGAACGCCTGCCAGGCGGGGACGTCGGTCGGGGCATGAATGGGATCGATAGAGAAAATCTCCTGATCTTGCGTGTAGGAGAGAAGCGAACTGGAATCCTGGCGAATATGGTAGGCGCCCAGTGGCATATTGCAGCGGAACCCTGTGTCTTTGAAGTACTGATCGGTGAAGTCGAGATAGGCGCGCAATGTGGTCAGCCATTGCGCGCGCGGAAAGGCCCAGAACGTGAAGGCATATCTGGAATTTGGCGGTGTGTTGTGATAATCGATGATCTTGTCGGGAGCGAGCAGAGTGATGCCTCCGGTAAGATGAAGCTCCGCGTAGAGCAGCTTGGCGGCATCGAAGTCTCCCTGCTGCGCGGCACTGCGCAAAGTCGGATCGTCAAGGAATCGATCAATCAATTGGCCTACATGGGCCGCCTCATAATTCCAGAGCAAACGGCGCGCATCGGCCAACAGCGACGAAAGGATGCCGGGCTCGGCGATACGGTAGCGCTGCTGGAAAATCGCGGTTCTGCCTACCGTCCAGCAAATCAATCCTTCCGATGTATCGAGAAGATTGTCCACTTCCGCTTGGGTCAGCTCGTCTACCGGCCGCGGAAGATACGTGAAGTGGAGCGCTTCGATGGGCTTGATCCGCAGGGTAACTTCGTACACGATGCCACAAAGTCCATAACTCGATCGCATGGTGCGCAGCAGGTCCGGGTTATCAGCCGCAGACGCCTGGGCAAGGTCGCCGGCCGGGTTCACCCACTTCATCTGCGTGACATAGGAACTGACTTGACCGAACTCGATTCCGTCGAGCGCGTCCTTGCTATGGCAGCAGGCAGCAGAGCCGAGGGTCATGTTGCCAATCTCAATGTTGAGCATCATCTGCAGATTTTGCTCGCGCAAAGCTTTTGACGCGTCGATGATCTGCATCCCCGCCTGGGCCGTAAACGTCAGGTTGGGCTTGTCAATTGCGACGACCTGCGCCATCTTCGACAAGTTGACAATCGTGCCGTCCGACGAAGCGCAGGGCGTTAGAGAGTGGTAATTCCCCATGGCTCGGACTGGGCTCGGATAGCGCACAGGATCACGAAGGATTGCCTGAATCTCATCGACGGTTTGCGGGTAGACGAGTTGTTGGGGGGAGGCAGTGATACTGCCGTCGTAGTTCACCACCTGATTGGCCATGGGGAGACCTCCTGGTTAGTGTCGTGCTCGCAATGTAGACCTCAACTCTGCGAAGTTGACGCCGCTTTCGCGGGTAGCACTGATGCCGATCCATCTTGAGACCCAAACATCCAATCGTATTCTGAAATGTGCCGCACATCGTTGCAGTAATCACGAAGCGCCATCATGACGAAAGCCCCTTCGGCGCAAAGAAACATCCCCAGATACAGCAACTGTAACTCCACCGAAGCGGGAATCACCATGTCCTGGCTCGCAGTGCCCAGCGCCTGCGCCCGCGTGACTGCGGGATTCATCCTGGAGAGGATTCCCAGAGAGGTTTCAAGAGTATTCGCATAGGCGATGTAGCATCCGACGCTTCCAGAAATCAAGACCAGCGGCAATAGGTTGAAAACGGATCGGAACCCGTGCGTAATGCTGCCGAGCGCGATGGTTCTCCGCACGTAGAAGATCCAGGCGAGCAACAAAAAGCCCAGGACGCCGGCCATGGTGGCGAGCGGCTTTCGCTGCGACTCGTAAGTGGGTAAAACATTCAGCGCGGTCAGCAGGGGTGCGAGGGCAGCGGTAACAATGGGCATAATGCCCATGTAACTCTTGAACACATTTGCAAAGATCGAGAGCCGGCTCTCCTGCGCTGTCTGAAGATCAGTAACCACGACCACGACCTCCTCCGTTCTTCAACTGTCAACGAAAGCTCGATTCAGCGATCTAAAGATTCAAGGAGGTAAAGAACGGGTGTCGCTGAAATCGCCGTCGATGCTCCGTTCTTCAGCTTTAGTTGGCCCGGCAGTGCTTCACGGAGGGAGTGGAATGCCTTCCGTTCGCAGAGTCACAGCGGATCAACACCAGAGAGGGTGGATTCATAACCGGCGTCGCCTTTCCCGGCGTGAATGCTGAGTGACCAGAAGTCTAATGGACCTTGAAGTCGCTGCCAAGCGAAAACTTTCTTGCATTTGCGATCGAATAGCCGGCAGACGCGGAGCACGCAGTATCCGATCGAAAGAATGGGCAACACCGCGGGGTAGTTGGCTGCCGGCCATTGCACCTTGATCTAGGGCGCTATCTTCCCCATTGACAAACAACCAATCCGCTGCCATATTGGCTCAACTCTAATCGGCGCTTCCCCAGGTTCATTCTGCGCCGACCCCTGAAGCACATTCCGACGTATCGAGGAGGCTGAACGATGGCGTATACCGCGCCGCAACTTCTTTCGATGTCCCAAGAGGATCTTGACCGCCTGTTTTCCAACAGCCCCTCCGGCGATATCCCCAATGGCGAAGCACAGGGAACTGCAATCATCGCTCCGGGCACGAAGTACAGCGCGGAGATCGCCTCGCTCATCAACATTTTTGTCTGGCAGGGAAAGACCTTTGACGCGGCCCATGGAACGCTGCGCAATCGAATCCTGGCTTTCGGGTTGAATGCGATTGTTGCGGAGGTCTACAAGGCCGCGAGTCTGTTCGACAACAGGGAATGCATCGTGCTCGATTACTCGAAGACATCGCTTGTCGCCGAGCACATTCGCGACGAAATTCGCCAGATTGCTCCTGGGGTCTATCTGGGCCTCGTGTATTGGGACAAGAACAAGACCATTCATTTTGCGCTGCAATTTCCTACCGCATGACGATCCAGTCCAACCCAGATCGACCGATACCGAAGACCAATACGACCTCAGCGTTTCTGAATTGGCTGAGTGACACATCGATATCACTCGTGCACATCGAGAGGCGATTCGATCCCTTCTTTCGGCCCTTATTCGATGCAGTGTTTCGGGATTGCCTCACGAATCTCGCCACCGCTCTGATCAATCGCGGTCGCTCCAACGAGGGCCTGCAGCTTGCCGAAGAAAAGGCGCTCGCGAATGAAGAAGCGTTCGTTGACTCCATGATCAAGAGCTTCGAAACGCAAATGCGGTTGCTTTGGACGCCCGGACGATTTGAGCGAGGCGGAAACACGAAGACACACGGCATCGTGAGGGCAGAATTCATTGTCCATGACAATCTCCCCGCGGAATTACGCTGCGGCATCTATGCTCAGCCGCAGATCTACCCTGCGTGGGTGCGTTTCTCGGGCCCAGGACCGTACATTACTCCGGATATCGACGACGTGGGATTCATGAGCATCGGCATCAAGTTGATGCGCGTGCCTGGACCGAAACTGATGGACGAAGAAAAGTTCACCCAGGATATGTTCGCCGTCTCGACTCCTGCTTTTGTGACGCCGGATGTGATCGCGAATGCGCAACTGCAAGTGGAGAGCGTCAAGAGCGCGACGATCTTCTACTTTGTTAATCTTCATCGCCACCATGTGCTGGACCTCATCATGCAATCGCTCTGGATCAAGACGCAGAGCGGTCCATTTGAGGCACCGTACTTCAGCTGCGTCCCCTATCTCTTGGGCGAAGGACGAGCGATGCAATACTCGGTGTGGCCAAAATCGAAACGTCGAACGCCAATTCCCCGCCTCCCTTTCCGGCCGCCCGACGATTACCTGCGCGATTCCATGGTGGCCACTCTCGACAAGCAAGATGTTGAACTAGACATTCGCCTCCAGTTGCAAACGGACCCACATCTCATGCCCCTGGAGAACAACGCAGTGCTCTGGCCGGAGAAGCTCTCGCCGCGAGTTTCGGCCGCCACTTTGCGTATTCCGAGGCAGACGTTCAATTCGCCGGCGCAGTTGGATTTTGCCAAGAAGCTTTCGTACAATCCCTGGCACTGCATTCCGGAACATCGCCCGCTTGGCAATCAGAATCGCGCCCGACGCCGCATGTATCAAACGCTGGCAACCCTGCGACAGACCATGAATGCAACGCCCCACTACGAACCGACCGGCGACGAGGTTTTTGAATAGGAAGCAATGACGCCGCAATCCAGCTTCATGATTCTGGCAGCGATTACCCCGGCGCGCGAGCCCGATCTGCGCCGGTTGCTGGCCTCAATGAACCGGGTGCCTGGACTCCTCGATCCGCTCAACACAGTCATCCCATTCGGGCAGCTCGCACGTTTGCACTTCGCGCGGATCGCGATTCTCGATGACCAGACATTGGATGACATCACCGTCTACGGCCTGCCGCGGGTCAGCTATCCCACCTATCTGGCGATCCTCGGCGATTGCGATGGTACGTGCGGCGCGTTTCTTGAGGAGTTGGTAGAAAAATGCGGAGATGGTCTCAGACATATTCTCGCGCACTGTGAAGGACACTCGGATGGGGTTGATCTGATGGGCTGGATTCAGGCGCACAATCTGGCTTCGTCGGCGAACTATGTGAATTGGATTGGGCGAACGGTTCAGCAAGTGAAGGAAGAAGAGACGCTGCACCAAGCGCTGGAGAAGTTTATCGAGGAAAGCGGCGATTCGCTCCGCCACTTACCGCCAGCTCAAGCGCGTGATGCAGTCAAGGGATTTGTGGCCACAGAACTGCAATCTGGACGCCTCAACCTCACGCCTCCCGCACCGACGCCCTTTGGATGGAGGCTTCGAAACTTTCTTCATCTCCTGGGGATGCCGATGTTGTTGCTGGTCCTCTCTCCGCTCCTTCTGATCGCGCTTCCTTTTGCCCTCATTCAACTCAGAAGCCATGAGACGTCGGATCCGGAGATCGCGCCGCGCGTCGACCCCGATCATGCGAACCAGCTTTCCACCCTTGAAGATCACGGCGTCACAAATCAGTTCAGTGCCATGGGCAGTCTGAAGCCCGGGTTGTTTCGACGGCTGCTCATGATCTTCGTGCTGAATGCGATCGACTATACGACGCGGCATGTTTTCAACCGCGGGCATCTCGCCCGGGTCACTTCGATCCAGTTTGCGCGCTGGGTTTTTCTGGATGACAAAAGGCGAGTGATTTTCGCGAGCAATTACGATGGCAGCCTCGAAAGCTACATGGACGATTTCATCAACAAAGTTAGCTTCGGCCTGAATGTCGTTTTCAGTAATGGGATCGGCTATCCGCGGACAAACTGGCTTCTCCTGGATGGGGCCAAGGACGAGCAGAAATTCAAAGACTATCTTCGGCGCCATCAGATGCCGACACAGGCCTGGTATAACGCACATCCTGGTTTGACGGCTCTCGATAAGTGGCGCAATTCGCTTATCCGGCAGGGACTCGAACAATCCTCGATGACAAACGCCCAGATCCGGGAGTGGCTGCGGCTGTTCTGAAGGGATAGCCGGATGCAACAAGGGAGAGCTCAAGGAGTTGGTGCGGCCCCGGATGAAGAAACAGAGACACTCCAGTGCGCGGCTGAACGATAGACAGGAGGGATATGAACGCAGAGCCGGTCGACTTTAGCGACGTTCAAGGCCTAGTGCGCTTCGGGTACAATGCGCTGACCGAAGCCTCTTTCCTGTTGCTGAAGATTCATAACTCCGCGGCCGCGCGTGCCTGGCTGATGGATGCGCCGGTATCCACGGCCGTAGAACTGAATCGACCGCCAAGGACCGCGCTGCAGATAGCCTTCACGCGAGACGGCTTGCTCGCGCTTGGTGTTGTTGAAGATCTAATTGCAGGATTCTCGGCCGAGTTTCAATCCGGCATGGCCGGCCAGGAAAGTCGCTCCCGGAGACTCGGGGACACCGGCGCCAATTCGCCCGAGCGATGGCGCTGGGGGCGCCCGGGTATGGTTCCTGACGTGCTCCTGATGATCTATGCGCAGCCAGGTCAGCTCGGGGAATGGACGCGCACTCTTCAAACCGCTGCGTGGCATGCCGGGTTCGAAGTGCTCGATTGCCTGGCGACTTCCAATCTGGGAGGCAAGGAACCTTTTGGGTTCAACGACGGAATCAGCCAGCCCACACCGGACTGGAAGCGCCACGGAACAGCCCGAGGGGACGGGCCCGAGTATGGGAACCTCTCGTCGCTCGGCGAATTCCTGCTCGGCTATCCGAACGAATACGGGAAGTACACGGATCGGCCTCTTCTTTCGCCCGACGCACCTTCAAGTTCGACCCTGCCGTTCGCAGAGGACCAGCCCAACAAGCGTGATTTCGGGCGCAACGGCACTTTCCTCGTCGTCAGGCAATTGCAGCAGGATGTGCGGGGCTTCTGGCGGTTTCTTGACGAGCAAACCAATTCCAATCCTCAGGCTCGCCAAAATCTGGCCGAGTCCATGGTGGGTCGCAGAATGGATGGTGCTGCTCTCCTGCCGTTGAGTTCGAATCCCATTCCAGGGATCGACCAGAAGTCCGCAGCGCAGAATCAGTTCACCTATGACTCCGACGCCGACGGCAGTCGCTGTCCTTTCGGCGCGCATATTCGACGTGCCAATCCGCGCAATGCCGACTTGCCTGCATCGAGCGGCTTGATCGCACGCCTTGTTCACATGCTTGGTTTCGGCAATGCCACTTATCGGGATGATGTAATTGCGTCGACGCGGTTTCATCGCATGATTCGCCGTGGGCGAGAGTACGGACCCGGATTGACTCCGGAAGAAGCTGCGGGCAATGGACCAGACTCCACGGAGCACGGAATTCACTTCATTTGCATCGCTGCCAACATTCTTCGACAGTTCGAATTCGTGCAAAGCTCATGGATGATGAACACGAAGTTCGATGCGATGACTGAGCAAAGCGATCCGCTGCTCGGCAACCGCGAGGGGATCACCGGATGCCCTTTCACCGATACATTTGCGCTATCGCAGCCGGAAGGAGTCCGCGCTCGCGTCATGGGTGTTCCTCAGTTTGTGACCGTCCGTGGAGGCGCATACTTTTTCTTACCTAGTTTGAGCGCATTGCGTTATATGGCAAGGATGGATCGTCCTTTCTAAGGCGAGAAGAAGGAAGCGGCCGGTCATTTGTCAGGAGCAAAGATGAAGAGAATTCGTATTCCGGGCATTGTCGACATTGTTTCTTGCGACGATGCCGGAGAGATCGAGGCTTTTGCGCAGGATCCGAAGCTCGATCGAGCGTATGCGGATCATTCCTTTCCGGTGAACGGAAGAATTCTTCAGCGCGTGCAGCACACATTGCAAATTGGCGGAAAGCCATTTCCGACTGTTTCGTCTCGCTGCGCGCAGGATCGCGCTACCGCTCAGGACGCACTTTGGAAGAGGCTCAATACGATGGCTCCGGCGTTTGCAGCGGGGCCGGATGAACTCGAGAGCCTCGCCGCCTTTGTTCGCGGCGAGGGACCGCCCGATGCGTGCGGGCCCTTGGTTCAACAGGTCGTGGGTTGCCTTTTTGCGCCGAAGTTCAGGGCAACAGAGGACAGTTGGAACGCTGCCCTGGTGCTCGATCAAGCGCCTCGCACCATGAACCTGGCGCTACTTGTCTGGTGGGCGCTCACAAAGAAAGTCGATCGAGCCAAACAACTTCTCTCTGATATGGTGGGCGGTGACCTGGCCGCAGTGCATGCGATCGGCGTTGCGCTCCACAACATCGTGAGCGGCGTGAATCTCATGCGAGATCTCTACAACGATCCTTCGAACCGGACCGCTCTGTCGCCAGCCGCAGCCGGCGGTCGATGTCTCTTTGCTCCGGCCACGGTGCTCCGGCAGCCGACCGAGATCGACAATTCCGCCAACGGCAACCTTGAAACGGGAACGGTCTTGCTTCTGAATCTGCAAGCTGCGAACGCGAAAACGCCAGACGCGAATCTGGCGTTCCTGCGAAAGACCTGGAGCCAGTGCCCTGCAGAGCAATGGGTTCCGGCATTGCTTGAGGGGATTTGGCTTCGGGCATGCAATCCTCAATTGCAAGCGAAAGGCGTTCCCAGTTCAGCGGATCAACGCAATTGAAGATCTCGGTCCAATCAGAATTGCTTTTGCGATCCCCGCCGTGATGGATTGCTCCGTCTCGTATGCCAACGGGATTCCCCTCGGTTCGATGGCCGGAAAAACTCCTTGACAACGTTGATCGACCTTGACAGATTCTTTAGAAGCTATTTCAAAGTGACCCTGGCAGCCGGTTCCCCTCAAGGTAAGTGTGCCGGCTTCTACCTTTTCATTGCCAGGGTCCAAGCCATTCGCTGGGAAAACAGGATTCGCAGGAACTCGGAGTGCTATGGCACGTCGAATCGATGCGCCAAGCAGGTAATCCCTAGTGTTTGCCGCTTGGTCGAGACGAATCGATTCGTCCGACACCTCCCCAAAGGCCCCGTTGCACCTTCGATTGCTGAACCCCCTCTCCAAACGGGTAATGCAGAAGGAATCTTCCCCAGAGATACGGTATGAGATCCATCAGAAATTCCATTTTGCCTGTATTACCAGCGGGGTCACAGAATGGAATCAATCCATCGGGCTCGACAATTCGCCCTCTGAAGATAAGAAGCCTGTGTCTGCTTTCTTGCGTTCTTTCCGGAGTGATATAGCTTTGCTTTGTAACACCGGTCTCGCCAACCTTGGAGGGTCAGCATGTCCCGAATTCCCCGGCCTATCATGCGGATGATTCTTTGTATCCTAGCGATGCAATGCGTTTCGGTATCAGGCCAGAGCCCTTCGCAGGGGCCTTCCGGCAAGGAACTGGAAGCAAAATCGCTCCAGGCCTGCGCTCAAGCGGTCGCCGGCCAACTTGCCCTGTTGAGGATTCCAGACATGCGCGGTTTTCGATTCCAGGGCAAATTGTCTGAAGCGTCAGCTCTTTGCCGCGGCGGAGAGCAAGCAGTCCAGTTCCGTGGAACTCCGTGGGTGGACTGGGGAAACTACTGGGGCACCGGGGACATGACCTCGCTGCCGACAGGGTTTATTTCATCCAAGCTTCCTGCTCAGCGTGGCGTTGCCGGGGCGCTCCTGGACTTAGAGCTTCAGAGAGTCGAGCTGATCAAGTTCAATCTCTTCGATAACTCCGGTACCTATTCGCAATTCATTCAGGGGCGCGATGGAGTGAGCGGTTCGGCGCTGAAGGTCTGGCCAGAAATGAGACTCCCCGCCAGCAACCCGTCGTATAGCGACGTGGGTGGCGATGGGCCACAGGAATGCAAGGGAGATCTGATTCGCTGGCGCACCGTCACCGGGATCTGCAACGACATTTTGAATCCAGCCATGGGCTCGTCGGGCATGCTCTTTGCGCGCAACGTGGAACTCGAAACCTCCTTTCCGGATCTCGGCCTGAACGAATTGACGCGCAACCGGCATGGAAACCGGCTTTCGCTTCTGGAGCCTGATCCCCAGGTCATCAGCCGCCGGCTTTTCACTCGAGTCCAATCCGACCCCACAAAGTGCCAGGAAGGCTACGGCCTGCCAGGGGATTCGAAAGACGCCAATTGCGATTACAAGAAGGCGCCCTTCTTCAATGTGCTCGCTGCGTATTGGATCCAATTCATGACCCATGATTGGTTCTCTCACCTTGAAGAAGGTCATAACCAGGCCGGGTACATGAATGTGGGTTGTGCCACAAAGCTTGTCAACAATGTCGAGCAGCCTCTGACCCCCGAGGACATCGAGGTATTCGGTTGCCGCCCCGATGACATGATCGACAAAGGCTATGTGGCCCAAGACACTTCGCCCGATACGTTCACCTTTGGCGGGAAGACTTACCTAGTGCGCGCGCCGAAAACCATGGCCAACACGAATACGGCCTGGTGGGATGCGTCGCAACTTTATGGCTTTGACGGTACGTCTCGACAGCGGGTAAAGCGCGATCCTGCCGATCCGGCAAAGGTGCTTCTGGTCGCGGCGCCTGGTCAGCCTGGTCCCGGTTATCTTTCGGTTTTCGCTCCGGGTGACCCGATCAATCCAGAGTGGGCAGGGCAAGAAGCGGCCGGATTTCCGGACAATTGGACAGTCGGACTGAGCTTCTTGCATAACTTGTTCGCACGCGAACATAACTCGTTTGTCTCCGAATTCCGTCGAATCGCTGCGCAAAAACCAGATGCCGACTGCGGACTGCGCGATCCCGCCAAGCCAAAACAGATTATCCGGTATCGAAATGTCACTCCTGATGAACTGTTCGAAGTCGCTCGGCTCGTCGTGGCGGCGGAGATTGCCAAGATTCACACGATCGAGTGGACGCCCCAACTGCTCTACAACGAACCCCTCAACCTCGGGATGAATGGGAACTGGAATGGACTGCTCGGCGCGAATGGCGGATTGTTATCGAAAGCCTTGAGCGATGTGGTCGTCAAGAATTTTGGCACGTCAACCGACGCTGCGAAAGCCACCGAATGGTACTCGGTATTTGCGTCAGGGCCAGGGATCTTCGGCTTGGGCAGCAAAGTCCATGGCTACGACATTACAAATGCCAAGTACACCAATGGCGGGGTCAATCACTTTGGGTCGCCTTTCAACTTTCCCGAAGAATTCGTTTCGGTCTATCGCCTCCACCCGCTTGTGCCCGACCTTTTGGAGTATCGGGATCTGACCGCCGACCCCAACAAAATCGTGAAGCGCATTTCGGTTGTTGAAACCTTCCAGGGCAAGGCAACCGATTTTACCCACACCATGGGTCTAGCCAACTGGGGGCTGACACTCGGCCGCCAGAGGCTGGGCCTTCTCACTCTGCACAATTCGCCGCTCTTTCTGCAGAACCTGAAGCTGGGCAGGCTCGACAGCAAGACACAGCAAATCGACGTGGTTGCACTCGACATCATTCGCGATCGGGAGCATGGCGTTCCACGGTTCAACGAATTCCGCCGCCAATATGGATTGCGCCAGCTCACCAGTTTCGACGACTTTATGGATCCTGGTGTTGCGCCCGATTCGCCGGACCAACTAGAGCAGCAAGCCACGGTGCAGACACTGCGCGAAGTTTATGGGCAGCATATCTGCGATGCGTCGAAGATCATTACCGATGCACAGGTGAACGAAGATAAGTCGCCAATCAATGATTGCCTGGGCCATCCGAATGGATCCCTGATCGATAACATCGAGGACGTCGATACAGCGGTAGGTTATCTCGCCGAATACAGGCGCCCCCACGGATTTGCGATTTCCGAGACGCAGTTCGTCGTATTCATTCTGAACGCCTCGCGCCGCCTTTTCAGCGATCGCTTTTTCACCTCCAGCTTCCGCCCGGAATTCTATACAAGCCTTGGCGTCGACTGGGTGAACAACAATGGCCCGGGCCCGGCAAGGATGGAAAAAGGAATGCCGAATGGGCACAAGCAGCCCGTGTCTCCCATGAAACGCGTGCTGATGCGCAATATCCCCGAACTAACTCCAGAGTTGGACAACGTCGTGAACGCGTTTGATCCATGGGCGCGGGATCGAGGCCAATACTACAGTCTTGCGTGGAAACCGCGGCCAGGAGCCGAGTCGGACGATTCCTTCGCAAAATGATGAGAAGGGCGGCGGGTCAATAGACCGCCCTCTTCAGTGCACCGCTTGATTTTTGAATCTGCCACTCAGCAATTGCGCGGTGGCGATGACCCGAACTGAGAATGGGCAGTGCTTCATCGACTCCTGAATTCTTCGGCCACGAATTCAGCAGGACATTTACGCACATTTGGAGAGTTCATGGCGACAAACACCGTAACGAACTGGTTTGGCAACATCGTTTCGCATCCCGCCGTCATCGTGGACGCGAACTCAGTCGACGACATTGTCGCAGTCATGAAAGACCCGGTGAAGTATCCTTCGCCGGTTCGAGCGGTTGGATCGAACCACTCGACCGCGCCCTGCGGAGTTGCGGATGGCGGCACACTTATTCGCATGAAGATGAACCAGATTCTCAACATTGGGCAGGACAGCCTGACTGTCCAGGCCGATGCCGTGCACATCGATATGGCGAAAGCACTCGAAGGGAAGAATCTGCAGTTTTACGTCAATACCGAGATCGGCAGTCTGTCGGCCGGTAGCGCTTCCTGCGCAGGGACCAAGGACGCGTCTTTCCCAGGAGAATATGGCCAGGTGGGTTCCTATGTCACAGGCGTCAAAATGGTGCTGCCGAGCGGAGACCTTCTCGAGGTGACCGAGGATGCTCAACCGGATTTGATGCAAAAAGTGCGATCCAGCTACGGCCTCTTTGGGGTTGTCTACGAGGTCACTTACAAGGTCAAGCCGCTAACTCCGATGCATGTGCATCACACGACCTACAGTATCGCGGACTTTGTTGCAGCGTTGCCTGACCTGAAAGCGCTGGGTTACTCGATGATGTATTACATTTTTCCGTTCGACGACAAAATCACCGTCGAATTCCGCAAATACAATCCCGGCGCCACCGGAGAACCGAACCACGCGGCATGGGCCTTGAGGAATTACATCTGGGGCACGTCGGGCCCCAAGTTTGGGCATGATACAGAACAGAACGTTTCGATTCCGTCGATTCGCTATGGAATTATCGATGCTTTCAACGCCGCATGGCGCCTGCAATTGGAAACGATCGTATCGAGCGACTACACGATTCCACCCGACCAGATCATTCAGTACCCGCCGGTCTCGAATGACAGCCGCTATACGTTCAGCCTCTTCGCGTTTTCCGAGGACGAGTTTCCCACCACACTCACAGGTTTCTGCAAATTCTGCACCGACTACTACGCGCAGAAGGGCTACCGCTCGAACCTGCTGAATGTGGGATACCGCATCTCTCAGGACCAGAAGGCGCTGCTCTCCTATTCCTACGATGGAACCGTAATGACACTCGATCCGGTCTCGACTGCCAATCCCGGATGGGACGATTTTCTTGCAGCCTACAACCAGTTCTGCCTCGGCTTGAACGGAAAGCCGCTGCCAAACCAGACGCCCGGCCTGACCGCAGCCGCTCTGCAAGCAGCCTATGGCGACAAACTGAAGGCGCTTGAAGCAACTCGCAAGCAATATGACCCTCAAGACAGGCTACTCAATGACTACTTTCGCAGGTTGCTCTCGTAGCCGGAGTGAACGGAGCTTCAACATGCCAAGAACGAATTGGATGCTCTTGCTTATCGCGTCCTCTGCCTTTGTTCAGCAAGGGTTCGCACAGGCCGCGTTGAACTCCCCGCCCGCGTCCACGCAGTTCATCGTATGTCCTGGCGCCTTTCCGACCGACCTCGAAGCTACCGATTGCAGATACACTGGCTCGCAGCGTGCTCTGGATTTTGTCTCCGGTTCTGTAACCGATCAGGCGGTGTTGGGAGCCGTCGTCTTTGGACTGGGCGCGCAAGTGATTCAGTCTCCTTCGGAGTGGAAACGCACCTGGGATGGATACGGCAGACGCGTTGGTTCGCGATATACGCAAGCGCTCGGCAAAGGCACGGCGGAGTACCTATTTGGCCTGATATTGAACGACGACCCGCGCTTCCTTGCGTATCGCAACGATCCTTCGGTCATTACCCGGCGGCAACTTGCTGTTCGGGCGTTGACTGCCAGCCGTTCTTCGACCACTGGTCCGTCCGGCGCAAGCCCTTCGGTTCAGAGCCTCGATGCTCTTTCGCATGACGGCTGGCAGCGGTTCGGACATGCCTGGTATGACGTGATTACCGTGCGCCGCTCCACAACGCAAGGGAACGGCCGGCGCATTCCTGCCATTTCGCGATTCGCCGGAGAGGCCGCGGGGGCGTATGCCGGCTATCCCTGGTATCCAGGAGCAGAAAACACCATCGCCCAAGTAGGGCAGCGCGCGGCGGGCGCCTTCGGTACCGCGGTGCTGTCAAGCTTCTACACCGAATACAAACCAGAGATCACGAACCTGCTCGGCGCATTTTTTCGTCGCGGCAGACAGTCAAAATCCAGCGCGAGAAGCAACCCATGAAAATGACGAAGATGACTTTGTTGACCGCGATTATTTTGCCAGGTCTTGGCGGATGCCATGTCGCGCTGCAGTCTTATCGGGTGCAACACCCGGCGATCGAAGTGTCTCCGCCACCCATTGCCCCGGCTGCAGTCGCGGCAGCCACGTCGCCCGCGAAAGACTGCGTGGATCCGAAATCGCCGATCTGCCTCGCATTTATCGAGGTCGATGACATGGGTGAGTTATTCGACAAAGGCGAACTCGACACAGCACTTCGTATCATTCGCCAAGCCAACGATCTCGCGAATGCCGAGCCGGGGCAATCCGATCCTGTCGTCATCACGTTTATCCATGGATGGAAGAACAATGCGAGCCCGGAGAATGACAACGTGAAAGGTTTCACGGCTGCCTTGCAAGAGGTTTATAAGAGTTTCAATGGCGCGCATCGCGTCATCGGCATCTATATAGGATGGCGCGGAAATCTGATCAAGAGTTACTTCCCCGTCTCGCAGCAGTTCTCCTACTTTAATCGGGAAGCGACGGCGACTCGTATTCCCGGGGCGACGTTATCGAGCGCGCTGACGCAAATTGCAACCAGGACTCATGAGAATCAGCGGGCTCTCGCTATTTTCATCGGGCATTCGTTTGGGGGGCTTCTGCTCGAACGCACCCTGAGCGAAACGACTGCAAGCCAGATTGCGGAGGCGTCTATTTATGCCCAGGAGGCACAGGAAACGCAGGACTCCAAAGTGACGGGCGACAAGGCGTTGGCTGCCAGGCTTGCGGTCGATTCACGCGCCGACCTCGTCATCTTTATCAATCCTGCGGGAGCCGCCACGGAAGCCAAACAAATGCTCGATTTCCTGACTTACAACAGGTATAGATATCACCCCCAGCAGGAGCCGCAGCCGGCAACCCCAGAGAGTAATGAGACGGAGCGCCCCCTCTTCGTGTCTCTAACTTCTACCGCCGATATGGCTACGAAGGTCGCGCTGCCGATTGGCCATAGTCTTCCCTATCTTGGATTCCAATCCAACGGAAGCTTTCGCGACCTGAACCAGGAGCCGAATAAGAAATATGATCTGACGTGTTTTGATCCCCAGAACAAAGAGCACGCATACTGGGAATTGAAGACGAAGGAAGAGGGTGCGGTTGCCCAAGGCTCGTACTACCTGAGCAGTGCGCCTCATATGCAGGTTCTGCAAAGCCATGAGATGTTGAAATCTGTCGGCGCCAACCAGATGCGCGTTGCGTCTACGGGACAGACGATTCAGATTCAAGACCCTAACGCAATTGCCAATTGCGATCGCGCTCTCTTCAATAAGCAGGGCCTCAACATTGTGAGCACTTTCAAGCTTTACGATACGCAAGCCTGTTTTGCCGTGCAGGTGCGTCCCAATCGATGCAACGGCACGCCCTACTGGTTGATGGAAATCGATCCCGACGTGGTGCCCGATCACAGCACGATCTTCACGCAACGGTTCATTCATTTTATTATCGATACGTTTTTTGCGCCCAATGGGAAACCCCTGCAGCGCTTGAGCCCCCAACTGACGCACTGATTCCGAATCGGCCGTCGTCAGGCACCTCTCATCGTTCAGATCTGTCTGTCCGTTAGCTCTTGAAGGACCGCTTGCGGACAAATCTAAAGTCAGCGATTGAACCAGTTTGAAACACAGGAGTAAACTTAAGGCCTCCGTTCTAATTAGATTGGGGTGTCACGCAGTTAGAACGTCTGTTTCTTGGTTGGCTTATCTATCTGTCTCGGGAGGTCTGCTCTGCGGTCCATCTTCATCAACTATCGGAGGAATGATTCGGAGGGCGAGGCCGGTAGACTGTTCGATGACCTGACGCTGAACTTCAGCGAAGAGTCAGTGTTTATGGATGTGGCGGCGATTGAGCCAGGGCGCGACTTCAGAAAAGCCATCGATCAGAGTATTGCGAACTGCAGCGTCCTGTTGGCAATCGTCGGTCTGGAATGGCTGGAAGCAAAGGATGCGACGGGGGGACGCCGTCTCGATGACCCGAATGACTTCGTCCGGATTGAATTGGCATCGGCACTGCGGCGCGATATTCCCGTGATCCCCGTGCTCGTACGAGGGGCGAGGATGCCGCGCGTGGATCAACTCCCCGACGACTTGAAGGATCTCGCGTACAGAAATGCAGTCGAACTGACGCATGCGCGTTGGAAGTCCGATGTGCAGGTGCTGCTGCGGGCACTGCGGCCGTTTATGGAGGCGCCAAGCGGCGCTGAACGAGGGAAGGAGGCGGAAGGGCGTAGACAAGAAGCAACGGGGGCACAGCCGTCAATTCCGGCAAGCGAGGCTATTGTGGCCGTCTCTTCGATCGACGCGCAGACGTTAGAACGCGTGAGCAAAGAATTGGCAGCGTACATCGGGCCGATCGCGGAAGTTGTGGTCAAGAGGGCGGCGCGGCGATGCGTCTCGACGAGAGACCTGTGCGCGACGGTCTCACAAGAGATCGAATTCGAGGCCAACCGCATCAAGTTCATGAAATCGTGCCAGACTTAGGCGCCCCTATTCTTCCTCAAACATCTTGAGAGCCTTCGCCAGACTGACCTGCATTCGGTTGAACGATGAGGCAACTGTAGCGATCTCGTCTCTCCCTTCGATTTTGACTGGAGGCACGTTTTTCTCGCCCCGGCTAATGCGGTCGGCAGAGTCCGAGACGATCCTGAGCGGGTGAATCACGAACCAGTAGACGCCTGCATCCAGAGCCAGAAGAGCTACCAGCATCGTCAGCGCAAGAAACAAGAGTAACTGGTGATAGGCACGATTCGCGTCAGCCATGGGTACTGAAAGTGGTACCGAGACGATTTGCGCGCCAATGATCGCGTTTTCCTTCCAGCCAAACCCGTTCGCCGACCCGTAGACGGTAATCATAGATTTGGGCGCTGCCGCCGGCGAACTATGGCACTCCAGGCACTCCTTCGTCGCCACGATTGGATTGGCCAGATAGATCGCCGGGCCCATCGGCGTATTTCGCTGGCCGGTCTTTTCATGCTGATCGCGATGGTCGCGTAGCCAGTCGATGATGTCGACTTCCCAACCCGTTGCGCGGTCTTCGGGGTTTGTCGGATTAAGCGCTGCTTCCTTATATACGTAGTCCGGGTAGCCCTTGCGCAGTCTGGCAAAGGTGGTTGTCGCCCCGTAGAAAGGAATGGTTTCTGGAAGAAAGCGCACTCTGTGCCGCGGATTTTCCCGGAGCAAGGGCGAGATCTCCTCGGACGTGTAATCTCGTACGGATCGGGCGCTGGCCATCATGAGCCGTTCTTGCTCTCGCACTTCGTCGCTCGCGTGCCCAATTAAATAGGATCGGGCGACTTGAGAGATAAGCAGTCCACCGGCTCCAAAGACAACCAGAAAGATCAGATTGAACTTGGCCAGAAGTTTCATGTCTGCCTTTTCAAACCCAATTCACGCGGTTTTCGGGACGACCGATGTCCCGCACCGTTATAGCACCCTGCAGAGAAATTGAGATAGTACCTAATCGAGAACGTGGAGCGCCTGCGAACCCTGCTCACGTACCATGAAGCGCGAGAATGCAGGCGCTGAACGCCCCCGTCGCTTTGCGAGAAGGCCCCGGCCGAGTGCGATCAGGAAACAGCAGACGGGTCAGTATTCCCCTGGTTCTTCGCGGACTGCTGCTGCACCGACGCCCACTGCGCGTGCTCCTGTGAAACGGTCGATTCGACGCGTTCGGCGAGAAGCGCGCGGGGATCCGGCGCCGTCGTGTAAGGGCCGGCTTTAGCTAGGTAGACGAATTTCTCGTGACGTAGAGCCTCGCAGGTCGAGCGATAATTGGTCCAGTTTTGCTGGTATTGGTTGAGGTGCAGCAGACCTTCAAGGATCGTGATAAGTACCCCGAGCCCTCCAGTTACCAGTTTGTCGCCCGGGTAGTTCAGGCCCGCGAGAAAAGGGATTGCCGCGGCTCCAAGTATTTCGACAATCTTAATTCGTTTAAAGATGCGCTGCGCGGCGCGGCTCTTGCGATCGTACCAGTCGATCTGGTCTTCGAGGCGCCCGTAAATCGGGTCCAACGTCGGGTCGGGGGTCAGGATCGCCGATTGGACTGCGTTCGCTTCTGGCATCAGGATGGCCTCTTAAACGCCTGGATCAAATTCCATCGTCTTGCGCACGGGAAGTACCGGCGCATTTCAAAACACTTCTCATAGCCTGAACTCGCTGCGATCTTAGCACAGCGCCCGAATCCTTACTCGGTAAAGAAGAGGAGTTCTATGGCTGCCAAACTGGCGTAGTCTGCAACCGGACTGTTTTGGAGCCGCCAGCGGCCGGGGCAGAGACGACGGCGAGGAAGTAAGGCGTCGAATGCCTTGCCGATGATTCCAGAAGTAAATGCCTAACATGGATGCTATGATGCCGGCAGCGAAATTGCTTTTTGGATCGATCCCATGACCTCCCCTCCTATTCTTCTGACGGCGGACTTCTGTCTAGAAGTGGTAGTCGAATCCACTCCGCATCCGGATCGCTTCTCGAAGACCGACGACCCGACTTCAAAGAAGCTCTTCGATCTCGGCGTGGTCGACGCCCTGAGTTCGGCATTGTTCGTCCAGAACGTAAAGCTGCGGATCGCTCCGCGGCTAATCGACGATTCGGTTCTTCTCAGCTCGCGCGGCAATACCGTGCAGCAAGCGGCAGACTCGCTTCAGACAGGTGCTCTCTCAGGCGATGCCCATGACGAGTAGAAGCATCTTCGCAGCACTGTGGGTCGGTGTATCGACCCTGGCCATGGGGCAGAGCGACTTCACACTGACAGGCATTGTGCCCGAACCGGGCCGCACGGCTGCGTTAGATGTCAATTACACCGGCACGTTCCCAGACAATCCATCGGCCTACCTGAACAAAGATGCCTGGCGTGTCTGGGTAAGAAGGCCGAATGCGCCAAACCCGGAAGAGTTGGAGGTCACAGGCGTAGAAAAGATCGTGAGTGCCCAGTTCACGATCAACAAGCTGCGGCTGACGCTTTCTGGAGACCTACCAAGCGGCAACGACGTCGTGACATCAGCGTGGCATGCGCTCTTCAATCCGTCGAGGGCATCGGGAATCGAGGGGGTATCTTTTGATTCGGTCATCAATGCGGTGATTGAGCCTTCTGACACGCAGGGAACCACCGCAGCCAAGGCGAGTTGCGATAACACACCGCCTGCTCCCATGCCTTACTTCTGCGCCCCGGCCCAAGGCGCTCCTGCCGACGTTAGCCTGAGCGGAAGTTTTTTGGCTGGCGGCGGCACAAAGCCCATTTATTCATTCGAGTTGAAAGGCGGCCTGTACAAGCGAGATGAGTCACCCCACTTGCTTGGCTTTCATCCCGGAGTTACATCTACGATTGAAGTCAATCAGTATGCTCAGCCCCCCAACAACAGGACCAGAATCGATCCCGATTCGATCACGGCAGCACTAGCTTTTCAGCGTCTCAAACCGCTCCGCAATCGCAGGGGCGGGTTATACGGCCTTCAATTTGACGAGGCTCTTCCGGGCGGGGAATTTTGCCGAACCGATCCATCAAGCAACCTCGTCTTCCGATCGAGCGTGCTGTTTGGATTCAGCTCTATCTCCTCGCCAAAGCATCCGTCGCTTTACGGAACAATCTACCCGGTGATTGCCCTGGAAGCGGGAAAGAACCTGAATAAGCCAAGCACGATCGCGATGACCACGGTTGACTTGAGCCATTACAACGGGATATTCAGGGGCGTTCTCGGTACAGACGCAGTCTTCGCGGTCGCATCCGAAGACAGATCCTCCGATGTATTTTCGATGAGCGGCACCTATCGTGTGCGCCTGCCGGCATTCGATGAGCCGTATGTCGCGACCCTTCATCAGGTAACGACGGTGTCGATGACCACAAAGGCAAGAAACTGGATCGAGTCGAATGTAAGTTATGCTCCATGGAGATTCAAGTACCTGGCTCTCACCGCACAGTATAAGTATGGGGAGTTGCCTCCTCTGTTTACCCTAGTGGACCATCAGTTCACCGTGGGCTTTACACTTCAGGCTGTCCAAAGCGGCAAGCCGGGACTGGTCTCAGGAGCCCAATGAAGTCCATCTCGCTCGAGCCCGCGAGGGACCAGGCGAAAACGGCTGCAACACGATTGAAGTCGAATCTCTGAAAATCCCAGGAGGCCGGATTGACTGACTTGAGATACCGGGCCTTCGTATCGTACAGTCATGCTTCCGATGCGCAGCTCGCCGCATCGCTGCAGTCCTCGCTCAGCCGGTTCGCGAAGCCGTGGTACCGGCTTCGGACGATGCGTGTCTTTCTGGATAAAACGAGCCTCTCGGCAAATCCGGCCCTTTGGCCAACGATTGAGCAGGCTCTGGGCCAGTCTGAGTACTTTCTCCTGCTGGCATCTCCCACGTCGGCAAATTCAGTTTGGGTGCAGCAAGAGGTGCGTTGGTGGTTGCAGAACAAGACCGCCGAGAAACTTGTCGTTTGTTTGACCGATGGCGTGATTCTTTGGGACAACAAAACCGGAGATTTCGACTGGGATAAGACAAATGCCGTTCCTGCCATCTTGAAGGGTGCTTTTCCCTCCGAGCCTCTCTACGCCGACTTCCGCGCCGCCAAGACAGCGAACAAATATGCCAAGTCGGATCCTGCCTTTCGCGACGCGCTCCTCGATCTTGCCGCTCCATTGCTGGGACGGCCGAAAGACGATCTGGACGGCGAAGATATTCGTCTCCATCGCAAGACAGAACGCATCGCCTGGGCCGCGGCATTCTTCATTGTTGTCTTCGCGCTTGCTGCCGGACTCGGCGTGACGATGGCGCATCAGCGCCAGAAGATCGCAGCGTCGCGGGCCTTGGCATCCGAGGCAGCATCGCATGGGGAAGACCGGTCATTGGCCATGCTGCTGAGCATCGAATCCCGCAAGATCGCCGATACGGTCGAATCCAGGCGGTCCTTGCTGACCACGCTACAGCGCTTGCCGAACACCGAAGCGTTTCTCTGGGGACACACGGATGCAGTGACAAAGGCAGTTTTGAGCCCCGACGGTCAGACGGTTCTTTCTGCCGGCTGGGACAATCGCGTCGTATTGTGGAACGCTGCCACCTATCAACCCATTGGTCCACCCATTCCGGCGCCAAAAGGTCTCGTCGGTGCTGCCTTCAGTCCGAACGGCTCGCAATTTGTCACGGCGTCCAGCGGGTCCATCGTTCTCTGGGACACGAAGTCTCGTCAGCGCTTGGGCGATGCTCTCCGGGCGAGCGAAGAGTTTGAGCACGTCGGGTTTTCCTCCAAAGGCGATTTGATCGCCGCAAGCACCGCGGCCTTCGGCGGTCACCCCTCAGTCGTTTTAGTGTGGAGTCTCGCCAATCATCAACTCATTGGAGATCCGATTCCTGGATCGAACTTCGCCTTCAGCCCCGACGATTCCGTTCTTGCAGTTGCCCAGTATGGCGATCTGGTCCTCTATGACATTCACAAGCATCGAGTCTTGAGAAAACCACTCACAGGACACGACAAGAACATCTCGACCATTGCGTTTAGTGCCGACGGAAGCACAGTAGCTGCGGGCGTCGAAGACCAAACCATCATCGTTTGGGACGTTCAAAGCGGGCAGCTCCTCGGCACGCTCGCGGGCAACACTGAAACCGTGTCGAGTCTTCTTTTCGAAAATGACGGAGAAACCCTGCTTTCGGGAAGCCTGGACGGAACCATCATCCGTTGGAACTTGGAAGAGATGAAGCCGCTGGCTACCCTGATCAAAGGCTTCGACGCATCCATCTCCTCGATCTTCTCCACTCCCGATCATCATGTGAAGGCACTGGCCCTCGACAAGGAGCGGGTCATCCTGCTCAATGTGAACGATGACCCGCCTCTTGGCCGTCGAATCAACGCCACAGACAGCAATTCGTCCAACGTGGCATTCAGCCCCGACGGCCGCTTGCTCGCTTCCGCCGGCGAGTTTGGCAGTGTGGTGCTGTGGGACGTCGAAACGGGCCAAGTCAGCGGAGACTCACTGTCCGGTCATGAACATCAGGTGAGCAGCATAGCGTTCTCACCCAACGGCAAGATCCTGGTCTCTGGAAGCATGGATGGGAGCATCATTTTCTGGGACTTGTCTTCTCGCACCGCACTCGGTCCCCCCGTGATGCTCCGCTCTTCGATTTGGAGTCTCGCCTGCAGCCCGGATGGCAAGACTGTGGTTGCGGGGGAAGATGCGGAGCTCGTCTTTTTCGATCTCGCGACCCGCAAGCAACTCGGGCCTCCTGTCACCTCGCAGAAGGATCGCATTTGGACACTGGCCTTCAGCCCGAACGGAGATTTGCTGGCATCGGCGGGAAACAGCCTGGTGGTCATGATTTGGAAGAATGGCCAACAAGGGCAGCTCCTGAAGGCGCTGGGCACTCCCCTTCTTCCCGGTGAAGATTTTGAGGTTATGCCGACCGGTGTGAGCTTCAATGCCGACGGCACAATGCTCGCCACGAGCACGCAAGGGCATTCCGTCACCCTCTGGGATGTGAAGGGCTGGCGCCCGATTGCTCCGGTGCTCTACGGCCACACTCAGGCTGTCTCAGGCGTTGCGTTTAGCGCAGATGGCAAAGTTCTGGCTTCGGGCAGTGCAGACGGCAACATTCGCATCTGGGATGTGCAAACGCACGAACTGATTGGAAGTCTTGGTGTGCCGCCGGAAGGCGTCAATTCGATCGCACTCGATCGGCGCAAAGGGATCCTGGCGTCGGTTGGTGAAAAAGATTCGATTGTTCTATGGAATCTGAATTTCAACGATTGGGTCAGCCAGGCCTGTCGCATCGCGAATCGGAATCTCACGACCAAGGAATGGGGTACTTTCTTTGGAACGAAGTCCTATCAGAAAACCTGCCCGGGCCTATGATCGGTGGGTTGAAGGGAGGCGGGGGATGCGGCGCTTTGTTTTCGCACTGTTCCTTGCTCTGTTGGCAGCTGCGCGGGCCCGGTTCGTATGTGCTCAAGACCACGATCATGGGTTGGTCGAGTCGGACCGGATGGGAACCGTTCATTTCGAAACGTCCTGCAGCCCTGGGGTGCGCGGGGAATTCGATCTGGCGGTCGCAGCTTTACATTCCTTCGGCTACCGAAAGTCATCGCAGCTATTTGCAGACGTCCTGAGCAAGGACCCGACGTGCAGCATGGCCGAGTGGGGCATTGCGATGAGTCATTACCGCGAATTGTGGGATCCGCCGACGCAGGACGATCTGAGGATCGGTCTGGAAGCCGCTCAAAGAGGGTTGTCTATGCAGCCGGCGAGTCAAAGGGAACGCGACTATCTGAGCGCGATCCAGGGTTTCTATCAAGATGCAGACTCAGAAAGTCACGGCGTCCGCGCCCAACGGTATGAGGTTGCGATGGAGACACTGCACCGCCGGTATCCGCAAGACAGCGAGGCGGCCATCTTTTACGCCCTGTCTTTGATCGCCAATGCCCCCCTCAGCGACAAGACATACGCAAATCAAGAGAAGGCTACCCAGATTCTCGAACCCATCTTCCTTGAGCAGCCGGCACATCCGGGTCTCGCCCACTACATCATCCACGCCGGCGACAATCCGGCGCTAGCACAGCAGGCTTTGGATGCGGCACAGCGCTACTCCCAGATCGCCCCGGACTCGCCTCACGCCCTTCACATGCCCTCGCATATTTTCACGAGGCTTGGTCTATGGAACGATTCCATTGCGTCAAACCTCGCCGCCGCCGCCAGCGCGCGCAAACAAAACATGGCCGGGGACGAACTACACGCCCTGGATTATCTTGTCTATGCCTACCTGCAAAGCGGGCGGGTAGCCGACGCCCGCAAACTGACCGAGCAGATTCCTTTTGTCGAACCGGCAGATGCAGCCAGATATGCCGGGCTTTATGCGACCGCTGCGATACCGGCGCGGTATTGGATCGAGCGTCAGCAGTGGGGTGCGGCCGCAGCCATGCCATTGCCTTCGCAGAGTTCTGCCAGAGACCCCTACGCGACGACGCAGGCGACCCTTTATTTCGCGCGAGCCCTTGGCGCAGTGAGGCTCGGGAACATCAAGGCGGCGCAGGCGGCAATGCAGCCTCTGCTCTCATTGCGCGATCTGGTCCTGCAGAACGGCGACAACGACGCGGATCAGGTGAATATTCAGCTAAAGATCGTGACTGCCTGGATGAACTGGGAAGAAGGCGAACACACGGAGGGCCTGCAAGAGATGAAGACCGCTGCAGCCATGGAAGATGCGACCGCAAAGTCGCCGGTCAGCCCCGGTTCCATTGCTCCCGCACAGGAGATGCTGGGCGATATGCTGCTTTTGGCAAAACAGCCAAAGCTGGCGTTGGCGGCCTATGAGTCGGCACTGAAATCCACTCCGGGACGCTTCAGGGCCGAATACGGCGCCGCAGTTTCCGCCCAGGAGGCCGGACTGCGGGCCGTCGCGGAGCAGCATTACCGGAGCCTGCTCACGAACTGCAGCCACGCCGACTCCGATCTTCCGGAGCTTGCGCAGGCAGATCGCTTTCTCGGCAAGGACAAGGGCCGCTAGGAATCGGTTCCCATGTGGTTGAGTGATATTTGCCCTGTTTCTGATGCAGCGCGCGCAACCCTTCATTTGTCAGTGGATGCGCAGAACCCCTGCTGGCGGAATGGTTTCGCTCTCGGCGCCCTGTTCAAGAAATGAGTTCAACTGATCCCGGCTCCTGCCGGACTCGTTCTGATCAGGAACTCCTAAGTTTCTTCAGACTCCTCCCACCCGATTCAATATTGACAAAATAGTTGCAATTCATGGCCTTGCCGAACTGAGTATGTTTTGCGATGATGGCTCACCAGTTTTCTCGCCAGGTTCGCGTCGGCAGAAGACTGGGCAAGCACAAACCTGGTCTGGTCCAGAGGCTTTCCGGTAACTTCAACGGACGATCAGCTGGATACAACGCCGGAAGGTTCGTTCGTTAGTCCAGGAATTCGTGGAAGCAGATTGGCTCCCATCGAGCCACTCGCGCAAACTCGCCTCCGGTCCGTTCCCGTCTCCATTTCGACCGGTGTGATTCAGTCGAGGATGCTATCTGCTCGAAGGGGTAGTCGATGAGGGTCCCTCTTCTCCACCGCTGGTTTTACGCGGCCGCTCTTCTCTATATCGTATCTGGCTGTTCCGCGCTTCTGGCTGCTGCGCCCAACGTGGACGCGGATCGAGCCGCCACGGACAGCCGGGCAGCACGATCTCGACTCGAAACCGTGGTCATTCCCGGTCCATTACCGTCCTTCCTGCGCATGGCGGGCATCAGTCAGGAGGTTTCTCCTGACGACGTTGTGCCCTTGCTGGCGCGCAACGTTGCTCTCTATGGCTATGACAACGGAAGGCCGACCGAGTACCTGGTGCTGCTCAATCGGTATGTTCACTTTGCACGCGATCTGCGTTCGCTCGCGGAAAGCGACGACGCGATCCGCGTCGGCGGATGCGACAGCGCGGGCAAACTGATCGCACTCCTTGGCTACAAGCCCCAGGGGATCTGCGGCCACCGAGGATTCGCCCTCATGACCGCCGACCCCGAGCGGGCGTTTCTGACCATCGACTCAGGCTTTCCACTCACCGGCCTTGAGCGGGCGCTTCAAAAGTCCGACCCTTTCAACTTTGCTTTTCCAGCTTCCCGCGTTTCAATCGTATTCACTGAAAAAGAGTGGGTCGGCCTCTCGCCAGCGAAAGAGCAGCGCAGCACGGATCTTATTGATGCGCTCTTACACGATCAGACGCTGGATCGCCTCTACTGGGCGGTGGCGAAATGCGATGGAGAAACAAGGACCGCTTTGCAAAAAACGCCGGGACTGCGAAAGCTGCTCGCCCTTGCCCCGGCCTTCGAACTCTATGGAAGCGGCATTCGCATTCACCAGGGCAATGTCGAGGTCCCCGCAGGTTCCGTAAAAGACTGGGAGGAAATGGTCGGAGAGAGCCCCAGTTCCCCGGGAGAATTCGTCGTCCATCTCCTCGCGAAAGATCGCGGATGGCTGGGCGCCTATTTTGACGCGGTGTCACGCCTTAGTCGGACGCAACAGGCACACTTCGTGCAAGACGGTCGTCTGCAGCGGCTTTATGCTGCGTATCGGTCAGGAGCGCCACGCACCGACGCCATGACCGGGGTATTTCCAAGGGATGCCGACCTGCTTGTATTCCTCACGTCGGTGAAGTGGAAAGAGAACGGCGACGCCGACATCCCGGGCGATCTCACCGTTTGGCAAGACATCTTCTCCAAGAAGAGAAAGGACGAGCGCGATTCGGTCAGGCGAAGGGACTGCTGCGACACATCCGAACGCTTGCTCGAAACCCTGGCGGCCGAATCACATATTGAAAGTGACAGCGGCCCGGTGGAGATATTTCTTACGCTCAGCGCGCTCAACGCGGGAAGACCCGAAGGGCGACGCTTGTCGAACCAAACCGAGGAGTTGATCGCCAGCAAACAGGGTGAGTTCAACCGGTGGTTCCCCATTTTTGCGGAGTTTCCGTCTCTTGACAACGCTGCTGTAGCTCAATTCATCAGTGCGGCAGATCGTATTGGGTCGATCTCGAACCCGACGTTGCGCGCCAATGCCCTTGGCGCATTTCAGGCGGAAGTTGGTTTGTGGCAGATCTTTGCCCGGCAGGGAGAAATACCAGCCGACAAGCTGAATGCCGCCTGGCTCAGCACCGTGCAGCCCTACACCGGAGTCTCAAATTCGCTGCAGCTGTTTGATGCGGCACGGAGCTCTCTGCAAGGGCTACTGACGACGACGGCCGGCAAAGCCAATCTCTCCCAGGACGAGATCATCGATCTGCTCGCCGGGCCTCCGCAGCAGAGTGAAGACGGCCGACGTGTGCACCTGGAGCTGGCGGAGAGAATCCGTGCCGTCATGGACGATCAGCGCCTCGCATCGCTGGACACTTTGTTCGGACTTTGCGACGGCCTGACCGCGATGGTCCATGGCGCAGACGTTGGAAAGAGCCTGCTCCCTCTGGCCGGAAACCTGCATGAATTCGAGATGCCGCGTGCCATCTTCACGGGGACGGAGCGCGCGAGCTGGTCTCCCCTGGTATACACGAGCCGCCACGCGGAGCTGCAAATTCGAACCGACCTGACGAAGATCATTCAGGCGCCGGGATCTCCGTCGCAACTTGAAGCTGCGCGCGGCGAACTCACACCGTTCTTGAGAGACACGCTGGTCGGCTTGAACTATGCCTACTATGAGCCGCCGGGCGCCGAGATTCTCCACAACAATCCACTCTTCGTCCGCTCCCACGATTTTTCGTCGATCTCGGTTTTGGGTATTGAGAGAATATGGGGCGACCCGAGTCTGATCGGAGTGGGCGCCACAGCGGGTGGAGGCGCCTATTTGATGGGCTCGCTCGCCGACTTACCTTATGCGTTGGCAGCCACCGAAGGCGAACTGATCGCTCCCAAACATGTCCAGGCATTGATCTGGCAGGAGGCTGTTCCGGACCTCATTGTGGACGCGATTTTACCAAGGTGGTGGAGTTTGAGCCGCGACGAATTGCATGCCGCCGCTCTTTATCAGCGTGCCGGGGAGGAACTTTTCGCCGCGTCGGCAGGGGATGTGCCGTTGCGCGCAAAGGTGTTGAGCATTTTGGCAGATCGCATGAGCCCGCAACGGCTCGAACGAGTCGAAGACACATTGCAGAGCGACAAAGCAGCAGCGCCCTCAGTCATGACCCAGCTGCTGCCCGCCGAAGCCTTCTACCTTTCCGTCCAGTTCAGGAAGAGATATCCCGCGGACGCTTCGGATTGGGGTAGCGCAGGCAAGGAACTGGATGCACTGGTCCAGAAGAATCCGACCGACACGGCGCCAGATCGGTTGTCGAAAGACTTTGGGGTGCCACACTCGGCGCTGTTGTTCACCAATGCTCGCGGACTCCTGAACATGAAGCCGCCGCCCGCGTTCGGTGGCAACGCCAGCAGGCTGCTCGCTCAATCCTGGGAATCGGACAATCTCTACTGGGCACGACTGGCCGACGAGATGGGATATTCCCCCGTTATGTTGAATGTTCTGGTGCCCGCGCTCACCCGGCGCATGGTGGTAAACATTTTTGCCAGCAATATCGATGACTGGCCCGCACTGTTTCGTGCCATGCGCGAGACGGGCGACGAGTTTCGCAATGGAAAGATCTCCGTTGCCGGTGTCACTACGATAGCCAGCAACCAGTGAACTTTGAGGAACGCATCACAGGGATGGTCATGGTCAAAAAACATTTCGCTTGCTTCGGGATTCTCGCCGGTCTTTTCTGCCTGGGAAGCAACGTCTCCTCCAGCCAGGTCGAGGACGATCCGACGCATCTCCGCGTCAATGTGGTCCTCGTCCAACTCAACGTGGCCGTGACCGACAGCCGAGGAAACTATGTCACCGGGCTTCGTCCAGAAGACTTTGCCGTGACTGAGGATATGATTCCGCAGAAGGTTTCGACCTTCGAGGAGAGCAGCGAGTCGGGACACAGCGGCATGGAAACCGCGCGCCGCGATCCAACCGGCCCTGCAGGACCGGTCGAGCCCCCCTCGCCTTCAAGCCCCTCTGAAGCGGCCACCATCGCTATTTCACGGGTTGCGGAGTCGAGTTTGTTCATTCTCTTCGATACCAGTAACTACATGTATCGCGGCTTCGTCTTCGCGCAGGATGCAATCACTGATTTCATCCGCTCCATGGACGAGTCCAGCAAGATCGCCTTCTATTCCTATAGCCGCAACCTGTCGCGAGCCACGACGCTGAGTTCCGATCCTTTCCAGGTGATCAGCGGGGTGCGCAACTCGGTGGCGGGCGACGACGCAGCCCTGTACAACAGTCTCTTGTTGACGGTGAAAGACGCTGTACCGCTGCGGGGAAGAAAAGCCATCGTGGTCTTCTCCAATGGCCCTGACAACGCCAGCTCCGTTCCCCCCGAGGACGTTGCTGAGTTAGCACAGTCCACGGGCACGCTCATCTACATCATCAGCACCCGCCAGGCACAGGAAGACCCGGTTTCTGCTGCGGCGTTTGAACGTGTCAGCAAAGCCTCCGGCGGCAAGGCCTATTTTGCCAAGAACTGGCGCCAGGAGAAACAGGCGTTCGCTTCCATCCGCGAAGACCTGGTGCATCTTTACACGCTGAGCTATTATCCGCAGCAGAACCCGAATCGCGGATGGCGCTCGATCAAAGTGAGACTGGTGGGCAAGGATCTGCAGAAGTATCACATCCGTACCCGCGATGGCTACCGTCTTTTGCCTGCAAGCTATGACCGCACGTCGCGCGCGCAGGCGGATGTGGATCCAAACTAGGTCCTTCTCGAACTTCTTTCGATCAGTCGACCGCGCGACCTGAAGCGCGCATGCATCTGTCTAGGCGATGTGCCGCAACTTGCTCACGCGTCCGACTTCGACCCACTCCACGACGTAGATGTTGCCTTCGTGATCGAAGCATGCGCCGTGTGGGCAGACGAACTTGCCTGGCTTGAAGTGGTCGCGCGACAGTTTCCGGGTCGCCATGTAATCGCTCGAAGAATCGTCGCCAAGTTGCTCGATGATCCGATTCTCGCGATCCATCAGTGTGACCCGCGCAAAGAGGTCCGGCACCACCATGTCGCCATTTCTATATATATCGAAGTGACACGGCGCATTGGTCCCATAGAGCGAATCGATCGGCTTGCCTGCCAGCGTAAAGCGCTGAATGCGTTTGTTGCTACGATCGGCAATGTTGAGAATTGGCTCCGCGCCCCGGGCATCCAAGATGATGCCGTGCGGGCACTGCAACTGGCCGGCTTCCGCTCCCGGGCCGCCGAACGTACGAATGTATTCGCCCCGGCTGTTGTATTGCACGATGTAACTTGAACCGTAGCCGTCGCCAACATAGATATCGCCGTTGGGTGCGACTGCCAGATTTGTCGGGCTCCACTTCAGCGGTTTTCCATCTGGTCCAGGCTTGGAGTAAGGCTCCGACTCCTTCGGGTAGCCAAGGGTAAACACCTCTTCGCCACTCAACGTCGTTTTCACCACCAGCCCGCGCTGAATGTCGCACAGGTAGAGAAATTCGGTGCCCGACTCTTTGCGAATAAACAGCCCATGGGCTCCGCCGCGAAAGTCTTTACCCCAGCTCTTCACGAACTTTCCTTCGCCATCGAAGATGACCATGCTGTCTGGCTTCTCGCTCGTCGCATACACCGTGTGGTGAATGTAGATATGCCCCTGCGAGTCTTCGCACACGCCATGGGTATTTCCGTACTGAATGTTCGCGGGCAGTTCACCCCAATCATGCGTGACCTCGTAGGTATGCTCTCCCGAGCCCAGCACCGGCTTTCTGCTGCCGGGCTTATCGGTCATGCCAAGCAGCAGAGGTGCGACGAAACCTGTCCCGACCGTGCCCAGAAACTCGCGACGTGAAATGGCCATTAGTTCTCCTTTCTTCGACCCGCAATGACGGTCTCGCCTCTAGTGGTTCGGGGCGCTCGCGCCATTCCCCGTTTCGCTGCTCGTGTGTGATTGTGCCTCGGCCGATGCCTGCTTACCTGCCGCCACTTTCAGCAGAACCGGCGCGGAAGGATGCTTGGTCGGTGAGTTCGACTCCACCTCTGCGACCACATAGATTGGCTGATCAATCGGCTTGGCCCAATCTTCGGCGCGCAGGGTGAACGTTCGACTGGTTTGCGCTTCAGTGACCAGCACGCCATTCAAGCCCACATTGACTACCCGCACCCCCGGAGGCAGATTTTCGATCTCGCATGGGACACGTCCTGCGAATCCGTTGTGCCGCTGAACATTCAATGTCACCTTGATTTCTTTTCCCGGTTCCAGCGCAACCTCCGTCGCATCGGTGGAGACAGTCACGTCAGGCGCCGGCGTGACCGATACCAATTGCAAAGGCTGATCTTCGCTTCCGTCACGATTGGCCATGCGCGTCACTGCGCGCCCATTCACATTCGCATGGCCCACAAAACGGATCGGCATGGGATGCGTTGAGGAATCGGCATCCGGCGCGGCAGTCAGGGGTACTACGGTCGAGATTTGTCCCGGGAGAATCCTTGCTTTGCTCGCCGAGACTCCGCGCGGCAATCCCGTCACCTCGATGTCGATGGGGCCATCGAAACCCTGAATCGCATCCAGCGAGACCGTGACAGCTGTCGTTCCCCCGCGCGGAATGTTGGGATTCTCCGGTTCCGCCTTGAGACGAAAGTCAGGTTCTTCCTCGTGGATGCTGAGGCGGTAAGCAAAATCGGATCCCTCCATGCCGCGAACATCCTTGAGGTGCAAGAAATAGTCGCCGTCGGCGGGGACAAGAAAATCCAGCTTGGAATCGGAGCCATACCCAGGGCCGCCGTCATCGTTGCGCCACGTGAGATGAAAGACTGGCAGTCCGTTCGAGGGAAAGTCCGCATCGGGCGGCAGAATCAGCGCCTTGTAAACGGGAGTATTCACGGCGTGCACATCGGGCGAGGTTCCTAGGTACGCAATGCGAAGGTCGCCCATGCTCTTCAAAACGGTATCGGCGTCAGGCTGATCGGGAATGAAGTCGATGCGGTCAAGCTCGTCGCCGACCATCAGGTAATCGCCTTCGCGCAACCCCGAGGTGGATACCAGTCGAATTCCGTCCGTCCGGGAATCTCGATCGGCGAGGGTGGTCGTGGTCTCGTTCAAGCAGCGAATGGTTGCGCGTGGGATCGCGTTTCCTTTTGCGTCCAGAATCTCAATCACCGAATCGAGTGGCGACCCAAGCCGCGCGGCAGCGACTTCAATATTGAGCTTCTGCCCTTTCTTTGCCGTAAATCGAAAATAGTCTTCGTCCGGAGTTTTCCCTCGATCCAATCCTCCGGCGATGTGGCCATTCACCGTGACTGGAATGCTCACGGTTTGCGCCGCATCGAAAGAATCGTTCGGCTCGTGCTCAGCAACTTCCGGCGCATCGCCGACAGCAAGCTTCACCTCATTCAATGGATGCATACTTCCCACCGCGTCGAGAGGCATTGTTGTCCATCCTTCGTCTGACGCCGGCGGGTTTATCTTCACGTCGCTAAGCGGACCGAGGTTTGCTCCGCTGACAACGATTTGCGAGGGCTCCCCTTTGCGGACCCCGAGGGGGAATACGTTTTTCACATAGGGCAGTTGGCCCGCATCGAGCCGGTAGAAATAGGCTTTTCCTCCGCCGTTCTCGCGATCGCAAATTGAAATGGTGTACGTGCCGTCCCGCGGAAGCCGGAAGTTCAACTCGGCATCGGGGCGGTTGCTGTTCTGGCCGGCAGAAGCGAGCATATGCCCATCGCTGTCATTGAGCGTCAGCGTCGAGGTAAGCTTCGATCCCAGCGCCGAGGCCTGCACGAGAAAAACAATCTCTGCGCCTGCCTTTCCCTTGAATTGATAGGTGTCCGTCTCTCCAGGGTTCTCGAGGGCGCCGACTAAGGTCGCCGGCAGCTCGACGGATTGCGGCGGCGTTCCGGCGTCCATTGCCGGCTTCTCACGCTTCATCACCTCCGGCAGCGTTCCCACGGCAATCTCCAACATGTTCGACGTGCCAAGCGGAGTCTTCACGCGGAAACGATGAATGCCCTGCGCTGCATCTTTCGCGATCGTCACCTCGAGCTTCGCGGTCTGTTTTTTGCCCAACGGAACCTGCGCGGACAAGTCTTCGCCCGCCCTGGGTCCGGTGATCTTTTCGGGTACGTCGGCAATCTCCGTGAGTGAGCCCGTGATCCCAGGCGCGTCGAAGATCACTTCTGTCGCATCCGAAAGATTTCGCCCTTCGATGGAGAAAGTCTTCGTGGTCCCGCGCTCCATACCGGCGGGCGAGATCGTGGCCAGGGTCGGCGGAATGATGGGCTCGGACGCGCATGCCGGCAACGCCAGAGTGAGCCCGACGGCGAGAGGTCCAACGACTCGAGAGAGGGTGGATTTCATCGGCTCGCTGCCTCCTGAGGGTTCTCGGTTGGTTGCAATGCGTCGAAGATTGTTGTGGTGCGGGATGCCTCATAGGTCTTCAAATCGTAAAGACTCACCGAACCGTTGTAGCGGCCGGCCGCAACCCACTTTCCATCGGGGCTGGCATCCAGCGCTTCGACCCAATCAGTTTGCCGGTCGGCGACGCCCTTCAAGTCGAGATTCGCATTGCGGAAGCGAATCGATCCGTCGGAGGATGCGGTGACCAGGGTCCTGCCATCGTGCGACCAAACCACGGAGAGCAGGCTGTCTTCATCGGCGATCAACGAATGGACTAGATGACCATCGTCGTCGCCGAGCTTCCAAATATAGATGGTTTTGTCGTAGCCGCCCGCGGCCAGATCGTCTCCCGATGGCGAAAAGGCCAGGCTGGTCAATCCATCCGATGCATCGCTCAGCGTGTAAAGGCGCTTGCCCGTGGCGACATCCCAAATCTTCACGGTCCTATCCTGCGACGCGGAAGCGAGCCGCCTCCCATCGGGGCTAAATGCGACGGCAAACACAGCGTCGATGTGGTCCTGCAGGTTGCGCACTTCTTTCCCAGTCGATGCATCCCACAGCTTCACCAGTTTGTCGTAGCTTCCCGAAGCGATCAGCCTGCCGTCGGGACTCCACGCGATCGAGTAAATGCAATCCTTGTGGCCGTTCAAAGTCAGCACCGCCTGCTGCGTCTGCAGATCCCATATCTTGATCTCGCCGGCGCGCTGTGGTGGACCACCCGCGGCGGCCAGTCTTTTGCCGTCCGGACTGAACGCGATGGAACGGACGGCATCCGCATGCCCGGTGAGCCTGCCGATGAGTTTGCCCGTGTCCGTGTCGATCAGGCGAACCTCCTGATAGCCGCCTACCGCGAGGATGTGCCCATCGGGCGAAAACTTCACCGAGGCCACAGGCGATACCACCGATACTTGCGGAAGGATGGACGGGATGGCAGGGCTCGTGGGGGCAGGAGAGGCCGCATTCTCCGGCGGGCCGGGCGCTCCGGCATTGATCCACGACCGAATGATTTTGATGTCCGCGCGACCGAGTGGATCGCTGTCGAGCGGCATCTGCGGATCGAGTTTCCCCTCAATCATCGCCATCAGGCGGCTGGTCTCCGCATTGCGCGGAACGATAACCTGCCCGTGTCTTCCCCCTTTCATTACCGCTTCATAGTTCTCGAGGACGAGGCCTCCCTTGTGGGCGGTGCTGGAGTGACACCCCGTGCAATTCTTCTCCAGAATCGGCGCGACATCCGTGGTGAAACTCGGCGCGGGCGAGGCAGCCGCGCGAGGCTTCTGCGCAAGACCTGGGCTTGTCGCCGCCAGTGCTGCCGCAAACAGGAGACACACCTTCGCGGGTGGATGGCGATGCAAGCCAGAGCGGATTCGGAACAGGGAACTCGGCATGAAGCGAACCACGCAACGTAGAAGCTCTAGTGATCAAACATGAATTCTTCACCGGTTAGGAGAGCCCATGACATATCGATCAACGCGGCTCGACGTATGTCCTCCACGCCCGGGATCTTCGTTTTTTCCGCCGTCTCCAGCGCGCCCAGCAAAGTAGTGCGTTCCGCGTCGGATGGATGCCGGCTGAGCGATGCGAGGTAGAGATAATCGACAATCTGCTCGTCCGAGAACCCGAGCCGCATCAACATGTCGATCGAACTTCCCGGCGCGCGCAGCTTGTTGTTCAATGTGTCGCCATTGATGATGTGGAGCGCCTGCGTAATGGTGGGAACCGAGGACCGCTCGCTTTCGCGCGTCTGCTGCCGCTCCGGTCGGCCGAATGCGGTGAGAAAGTACGACTTGACCGCGGTGTCGGGCAATTGCATTCCCCTTGTGCCCGTCGGATAGCCGTCAAACTTTTCCGGCACCTGCGTGATCTGCGAATACGCATCCAGAAGCACTTCGGCCGGTAGCCGGCGAATCGGGAAATGGGAGCCATACTTGTCGTCCGGAAGATTCTCTTTGAGCGGCTTCGACGAAGTTTGATAGGTCGCGGATTGCATGATGGTGCGGATCAAATAGTCCACATCGTAGTGGTGGACGACAAAGTCCTTCACCAGTGCGTTCAAAAGCTCTTCATTAGTTGCGGGGTTCGTATCGCGCAGATCGTCAACCGGCTCAATCAAGCCGCGACCCATGAAATTACGCCACACGCGGTTGACGATGTTGCGTGCGAAAAAGGGATTCTCTTCCGACGTCAGCCACTTGGCAAAGTAGAGCCGGGTGTCGCACGGAGTCGTGCCCGACAGAGCGGCAGCGTCGAGCGGCTTCGGCGGCAGCGGAATCATGAGGCGATCGTCCATGAATTCGCCGGTCGGCGCAGAGTAGACCGTTACGTTATTGAAGATGGGTCCGACGCCCGGACGGAATCCGGAGTCGGAGAAGGTTTTGAGCCGGACGCGCGCGAAGAGATTCGCCATCCCGTAGTAGTCCTTCTGCGTCCATTTCGCCAGGGGATGGTTGTGGCAATGGGCGCAACTAATATTGATGCCCATGAAGGCCTGGGCCATGTTCTCTGAGATGTCCAGGGGATCGCGGTGAATGACCCAGTAGTTTGCAGCGCCGTTTTTGAGCGTGTTGCCGTTTGCGGTGATGATCTCGGTCGCAAACTGATTCCAGGGTTTGTCGCTGGCCACGCTCGCGCGAATCCACCGGTAATAGCTCCACATCTCCGGGCTGGAGAGGTGATTGCTGGAGACCAGCAAAAGATCGGACCACTTATAGGCCCAGTAGTCGACGAATTCTGGCCTTTGCAGTAAAGCGTCGATCAGATGATTGCGCTTGTCGGGAGAGCCGTCGCGCAGAAACTTCTCCACCTCCGACGGAGTGGGAAGAATTCCCGCAGCATCGAGATAGGCTCTCCGCACGAACTCGCTGTCGCCAGCCTGCGGAGACGGCGGAATGTGCAGGACGCGCAGATGATTCAGGACGAGGTCGTCAATATAGTTGTGATGCGCAGCTTTTGTGAAGACGGAGTCTTCGAGCTTATTGGGAAACGGTATGCGAACGCGTGAGAATGCTACGTGACTCTGATACCAGACCGTCACCGGTGCTTCGCCGTATCCGTGCATGGTGACGTGGCCGTCGTTGTCGACGGTTGCTACACCTTCGTCGCCACTATCAAATTTCGCCCAGTGAGTCACGTCCACCGTGCGGCCGTCTGAGTAAAGAGCCATCACCACCAGCTGCTGTTCCGCTCCCAATGTGAGAGAGGCTTCGCGCGGCAAAACCTGGATCTCTTTTACGACCGCATCCGACTGCTGCGGCGCGGGCATGCCTTGCGCAATCCAGCCCGAGATCACCTTGTATTCAGGCGAGTCGACGTCGAAGCGCCGGCCCCCTCCATGCGGGATCGTGGCTGTCGGCTTCAGCAGAATCAAGCTTCGCGCCGGCTGCATGCGGTTGGTTCTTCGTCCCAGTGCCTGGTGCGTCAGCGTGTAGTAGTCCGTGATGGGATCATAGCCGCGTAACGACAGTTTGAATCCGTTCTTGCCCGCCGCGGCTCCGTGGCATGGACCGGAGTTGCAGCCAACCTTGGTCATCACCGGCAACACGTCATTGCGAAAGCTCCAAGTGCTTGCCGCGGAATCCTCGGTTACCGTCAGCGGCGCTGTCGCCTGATGGCTCCCCAACGATGCGGTAATCGTCGCCCGCCCGTCGGCAAGCGGCAACAGCATGCGATTCTTGTCGAGCGTGCCGACCTCCCGATTCGAAAGCGAGAGCGTCGCCCGTGAAGTCAGGTCCTCCTGATGTCCGTCGAGGAAGGTGCCCTCCACCAGCAATCGCTGACCGTAGTGCGGTCCGGCAACAGACACCGAGGATGGAAAAATCGCGATCTTCGCCAAGCCAGTCAACGATGTCGGGTGTAGAGGCGAGCTCTTGGCGGCCGCCGCCGGGTGCTCGTCGCTCGATGGTTTCAAGACGTCCGATGCATGATAGGGAGTGTCCTGGTGCGCGGACGTTGCGGGCGTTTGTCCCGCGGCGATCGAGAACACTGCGCAAGAAAGCGCCAACCCGCCAACCAGCAAAAGATCGCGCATCCTCATAGCAGCTCCGCGGCGCAAAACCCATTCACTCGCACGCGCGCATCGATCGCGCACTCGCGCATGCAAGCTCAAACCAGCAATTCATCGATCGGGTCGAATCCATGATCCACAAGCCGAACCACACGCCCTTGTGGCGTCTTCAACTCCGTGTCCACCGGTATTCCTAAACATTTGTAGACCGTCGCGGCCAGATGAGCCGGCATCACAGGGCGATCCTGGGGCGCCGCGCCAATCGCATCCGACGCACCGACGACTTGCCCGCCTTTGATCCCGCCACCGGCAAGAACGACCGTCCAGCATTGTGGCCAGTGATCGCGTCCGCCTGCGGGATTGATCCGCGGAGTGCGGCCGAATTCTCCAGTGGCCAGCACCAGCGTCTTGTCAAGCAGACCCTGGTTGCTCAAGTCTTCGAGAAGAGAACTGTAGGCGTTGTCAAACATCGGTCCAACCAGATCGCTGTAACAACTGATGGGGCTGAACGGCGCCGATCCGTGAATATCCCAGGTGATGTCATTGAAGACGGTTTCGAACATATTCAGGGTCACAAACCGAACCCCGCGTTCCACGAGCCGGCGCGCCAGCAGACATCCTTGGCCGAAGCGATTCATCCCGTAGCGTTTTCTCACGTCTTCGGGTTCCTGCGACAGCTCAAACGCTTCGCGCGCCTTTGCGGAGGTCATCAGCGTGTACGCCTGATTAAAGGTAGCGTCCATCAACTTCGAGTCCTGATTGGTTTCTTCGAAGTACTGAACGGACTGGTCCACAGCCTGCCGCCAACTGCGACGCCGGTCGACGCGAACGGCCGAGATGTATTCGGGCGGGAGAAGGTCAGGGACCTGGAAGTGCGCATCGGCCGGATCGGCATTCAAGACGAATGGATCAAACGCCTTGCCAAGGAAGCCGGCCGTATCGCCGTGGGGCAGGTTTCCGCCCAGTTCGCCGATCATATAGGGGAGCAGCACGTTGGGAGGCATATCGCCCCGCGCGCCTTTTTCAAACCGCACCACCGACCCGAAATTCGGCGACTCCAGACCGCCTTGAAAGAGCCGCCCGGTTTGCATCATCTGGCAACCCGTGTCGTGCACGGCGGCAGCGGTGTGGTACATGGATCGGAGCAGCGCAAATTTATCCGCATGCTTAGCCATGCGCGGAAAAATCTCGGAGATCTCGATCCCTGAAACGTTGGTCTTGATGGGTTTGAAAGGACCGCGAATGGACGCAGGAGCATCCGGCTTCATATCCCATGTGTCCAGCTGGCTTGGTCCGCCCACGAGCATCAGTTGGATGCAACTGATGTCCTTGTCCGGCTTGACCACTCCTTCAGCTTTCAACCGGAAAAACTGGGGCATCGACAAGCCCAGAAAGGCGAGAGAACCGGCGTGAAGAAAGTCCCGGCGCGTGACGCCATCGCAGAAATGAACTTTCTTGTCGGCATCCAGCCGAAACATAAGCCTCCCCGCTGATCCGCAGATCTGCTCTGGGAGCCGATGGATTCAAAGCGCCTGATGCGCCAAGGGAAGCCTGATCCCAGAGAACTACCTGCTACGTGTGCAACCGATTGGTTTGGAAAAACCAAGGGCACACCCGACCTTGTTGCGCCGAATGCTAGTTCATCCCCGTATCCCGCGTCCAATCATTTCCACGAATTCAGTATTTTGAACCGGGAAGGCCCCTGGTTAAGCTTGCGGCCCGCGCTTACGGGACCGACCAACGATTGCAATGCGCCGTTTACATGAGCGTGGAAATCCAATACTAAACTCGATGCATGCGCCGATCGATGCAAGCGATTCGCCGACTTCTCATGATTTCGACGCTGGTTCTGGCCAGTAGCTGTCCGTGTAAAGGGCAGATTGACCGCACGGGCCTGAACGGGACCGTGCGCGACAGCGCAGGACGCCCGATTGTTGGCGCTCGCATCATGGTCACACTGAGCGCAACCGGGCTACGCCGCGAGACGGCCTCTTCCCAGGGCGGGGCCTACGATATTCCCGCCCTGCCGGCCGGCGTGTATCGCGTTTTCTGTGCGGCGCCAAATTTCAAAGAGAGTGTTCTGGAAGGCCTGCGGCAAACAGTCGGCCGCACACAAACGCTCGACATCATGCTAGGGGTGGGTGGAGTCGCGGAGTCGGTCACTGTTTCGGGAGCGGGCTCTGCCTTGGACAAGACGTCCGCCACCCTGGGCGAGAGTACCGAGCCAAAGCAGGTTCGGGAACTTCCACTCAACGGGCGCAACTGGTCTACCTTAACCGCGCTCGTGCCCGGCGCCATCGACAGCGGAGGCAGCAATCAGCGCAGCATTCGTTTTGCCGGCCGCGGCCTCGACGACAATAACTTCACCTTTGACGGCATTGATGCCACCAATATCGTCAACCAGGCGCAACAACCCTTTGTTCGGTTAGCCATCCCCATCGACGCCATCGAAGAGTTCACGGTCTCGACGATGCTCTTCACAGCGGACGCCGGAAGTACGCCGGGCGGGGCGATCTCCGTCGCGTCGAAGTCGGGCACGAATGCCTTGCGTGGCTCAGTCTTCGAGTACCTGCGCAATGGAGTCTTCGACGCGCGACAGCCGATTGACGCGCTCAATCCAACCAAGCCGGGATTTCGATTGAACCAGTTCGGTGGCACGGTCGGCGGCCCAATACGCCGCGACCGAAGCTTCTACTTCCTCAACTACGAGGGATTGCGCCAAAGCCTCGGACAAACGCTCCCTGGATTCGTTCCCTCGGACACCTTCCGGAGCCAGGTTGCGCAGCGACGTCCAATCTGATCCCGATCTTCAACGCCTATCCGCATGGAACGCTGCCGGTTGCGGGCGATCCGCAGGCGGCCGAGTTTGTCGGAAAAGGCCAGCAGGTCGACAACGAAGACTCTGAGATGCTGCGCCTCGACCATCGTTTCTCCAACGCTTACTCGGCATACATGCGTTTCAGCTTTGATTCTGCCGACAGTGTCCAGCCGTTCCAGCAAGGTGGGAGCTATTTGAATGACCGGCAGCAGGTCACGTCGCGACCGGTGAACGGCGAGCTCGATTCTCTCCATGTGTTCTCGCCGCGACTAGTGAATGAGGCGAAGTTCGGATTCAATCGCGGCAATGTCTACACCTCGAATCAAAGCGCGCTCAATCTTCCCCTGGCGGTTTCGGTCTCAGGCTTTACTCCTCTCGCCAACAATGAGTACAAGGTTGGTGTCGGCAACTCGTTCTCTGAAATCGACAACCTTACACTGGTGCATGGCGCCCACACTCTCAAATTCGGCATCGAGGTCAGGCGCATTCAGCTGAATCAGGGCAACACCGCCAACGGAACCGTGTCGTTCGCGTCCTTCGCGGCTCTCCTGGCGAATTCGGTCAGCTCGGCGACCTATGCCTCTGCGCTGCCGGTGAATGGATTGCGCAAAACCGAGGTCTACAGTTATGCTGGCGACGAATGGAAGCTCAAACCGAACCTGACCGTCAATCTCGGGGTCCGTTACTCCTTCTTCAATCTCTTCCACGAAGTCTTCGGCCGTGCCATTCCGTTTGACTTTGCTACCTGCGGTCCCCAGGGCTTCTGCGCATCGGGGGCAAGTTTCGGTCAACCGAATACGCTCGACATGGATCCGCGCGTCTCCGCGACCTGGGCCCCCGATGCTTTGGGCCGCAAGACAGTCTTTCGCGCGGGATTCGGTCTCTACCATGGCGATGGCCAGCTGGACGATCAGAATCTGCCCATCAACAACGAGGTCAGCCAATATTCATTCAACGGCTGCAGCAATCTCTCCTTTCCATTGCCTTTCAGTTGTTCGGGCACGGCAACCGTTTCGGCGCGTGCCGACGACCGGTGCAGAAAGGACATGTACGTGAGCCAATGGGGACTCTCGGTACAGCAGGTTCTTCCGCACAACTTCTTGAACACGCTCTCCTATGCCGGCAGCGAGGGCACATATTTATTGACAACTTCGTATGTGAACCTCAAAGACCCGGTTACCGCGAAGCGCCCCTATGCCGATTTTGGCCAGGTGCAATGACGAGGGAATACAAACAACAGCTCCTACAATGCGCTGGTTGAAACCTTGCAGCGGAGCTTCACAGCAGGCTTGTTGTTGACGGCAAATTACACCTGGTCGCATGAGATCGACCAGGGTGCAGCGGGCGGCGGCGACTCCGACTACCCTGGGAATCCTGCTTGCCTGGCTTGTGAACGTGCGTCTGGAGACTACGATGCGCGGCAGGTTTTCACGGCAAATGCTGTCTATGATATGCCATTTCGTTCTGGAGGATCCGCGCTCTCGTCTCTAGCGCGCCTCGTCCACGCAGCTTTCGGCAACTGGAGTCTCTCGCCGATCGTCACTGCGCGCACATGCCTGCCAATCAACGCGACAGAAGACCGTTCCAGCACTTCAGTCGCAACTGGCTACACCACAAGCCAGCGCCCAAATCGCGTTCCGGGCGTCTCGCTTTCTCCGCCGGGCGGCCCCCAAAGAGGCGAGTGGATCAACCCCGCTGCTTTTTCGTTGGTGGCTGGATCTGGCTATGGCGATGCGCCCCGCAATGTTGCACGAGGTCCTGGCCTCTGGCAAGCTGACCTCGCGCTCAGCAAGCAAGTGCATTTGTCCGAATCGGCGCAACTCCGCTTCCGCTGCGAATTCTTCAATGCCTTCAACCGGGCCCAGTATGGTTTGCCCTTGTCGGATTTCTCGACGAGCAGCTTCGGTCAGATTCTGAATACCGTCAACACGGGCCCCGTGAGTACAGGAACCCCGCGCCAGATTCAGCTCTCTGTGCGCTTGCAATTCTGAACCTTCCGCCACGAGGAACGCGATGAGCGGACAGGTGCGGCCGCTCTTAGTGGGCGAGCTGGTTTGCCGCCATCGTATCGGGATGATCGGGCCCAATCGATCCTCTTAGCTGTTCGAGGGCTTTCGCCGCGGTTGCGCGCGCTTGCTCCCGCTTGCCTTCTGCGGCAAACGCGCGCGCCTCGGCCAAAAATGCGTGGCCAAGCTTGCTCGACACAACGCCCGCGCCTTCATTGGGAGTTAGCGCCGCGAGTGCGCGCCGAGCGTCGACCTCGGCATCTGCGGCGTGCCCCACCGCCAGGTCGACCACGGAGCGATCGGTATAAAGGCTCGGCAGGTAGAAAGCGCCCGCGCCTCCATTTTTTAGTGCACTCTCAACGATCGCGATCGCCTCAGTCAACCGTTGCTGCGCCTCTTGCGGGTCATGCTTCTCCATGGCAATCATGCTCTTCGCTCCCAGGATTGCGGCAAAGGCGTAGTGCCCAGGGGGAAGGGCCTTGCGCAGCCTGGGCTCAACCTCTGCGAGCATCGCTTCGGCCCGCGCCACATCGTGTTCCGCACAATAGATACGCGACCGCTCCAGCAGCGACTGGCTGAGCACCAACTCATCGCCGGTTTTCTCCGCCTTCGCGTATGCTCGTTCTGCATAATCGGCTGCCTCTGGGAGATGATCGAGCTGGTGCTGAATACGCGCATAGTTATTGAGCACCATCGGCGAAACGGCGTCTTCGGTTGCATTGTCCCGGCTGATGTCGATCACGCGTCGATACAGCTTTTCCGCATCGAGCGGGCGTCCAACCTGGTCAAGCTCAAGTGCCCAATCGTTATAGAGCACGACGGCGGTGCCCGTTTCATCGCGGCCTAAAGCCACAATGAGGGATCCCGCACGTTCAAACTCCGCGAGCGCCTCCTGATCGCGCCCTGCCTCGCTATCCATTGAAGCCAAGTCGAGCGACGTCCCCATTTCGTACTCATCGGAATCGAACCTGGAGCTGCGCAGGACCTGCCGTGCTGTCTCCATGCGCCGAATTGCCTCTGCGATCTCGCCTCGCGCTCGTGCGACCTCGCTCCCTTGCCGCAGGCAGTTCACGCGATCAATGGCGTTGCGCGGGTCTCCGGGCATCTCATGCAGGCCTTCCTGGATCAGCGCTTCCGCTCGAGAAAGATCTTCGTCGCGCGACAACGCATAGCCGAGCGCACAGGCGCCGCCTGCGCGCACGCCGGGATCGGACGATTGCTGTGCCAGATGATAGGCGCGTTCCAGAATCGGCCGCGCAAGCGCGTGCTGATCCTGCGAAGAGTAGTCGATGCCGATCCACTCCAGCAGATCAATCTGCGACGGAGATGGCTTTTGCTTTTCAACGATCTTGTCTGCTCGCCCAAGCAGCTCGTTCACCGTAAACGGCCTCCCGGAAGGCGCCGCGTCGGAAAGCAGGAAGTCGAGAAACGCATCATGCTGGTGAATGCGCTCCAGCTCTAGAAAAGCAAAGTCTCGTTCCGCCCGCGCCCGGTTGGCCTGTACCACGATGGCCGTAATGCCGGTAGCCAACGCGAGGACCGCAGCGGTGGCCAGTGTAACGGCAATGCGGTTGCGGCGCAGAAACTTCGTGGTCCGATAGCCCAGCGAATCGGGCCTCGCCAAGACCGGCCTGTGTACAAGGTAACGTCGCAAGTCTTCGGCAAACGCTGCCGCAGACGCGTAACGCTCGGCGGGGTTCTTCTTAATGGCTTTTGCGACGATGTTGTCGAGGTCTCCGCGGAGCACCTGCGCAAGCCGTTTCGCATTGCTTGCTGAGCGCGGTTGGGGCGATTCGGGCGATTGTTGCGATTGTTTCAAAGCGATCTGCGATGGTCTTGGCGCCTCCGTGTCCACGATGGAGCGTACCAGCGATGCGCTGGAATAGGGACCCGGCCCGGCAGGATGCCGCCCCGTGAGCAGAAGATAGAGGAGCACGCCGAGCGCGAAAACATCAGTGCGCGTGGTGACCGGTTCGCCTTTTACTTGTTCCGGCGCGGCAAACAACAGGGTCATGGCGCCGCCGGACCGGTTGGTTTGCGCCGATGCCTGTGTCTCGTCTTCGAGAAGGCGCGCAATGCCGAAGTCGAGCAGCTTGACGCTGCCCTCCTTGGAAACCATGACATTCGACGGCTTGATGTCCCGATGAACGATCAGATTCGAGTGTGCATGCGACACGGCGTCCAACACATCGAGAAAAAAGCGAATCCGCGCGTCCATGTCGACTTGCCGCTCGTCGCAATACTGATCAATGTGCTGCCCGTCGACGAACTCAAGGATCAGGTAGGGCTGTCCCGTCGGAGACAGTCCCGCGTCAATCAATTCCGCGATGTGCGGATGGCGAAGCCGCCCAAGAATGGCCCCTTCGCGTTTGAAGCGATCCTCGTTCCCGCTTCCCGCAACGAGGAAGGGAAGCAGCTTGATGGCGACGTCCCTCTCGAATCGGCCATCGTTTCGCTTCGCGCGCCACACGGTCCCCATGCCGCCCGAGCCCGCCACCGACACCAGCACGTACGTGCCAAAGACCTGGCCGGGAGAGTATTCTGCGCCCAGCGGATCGCCCTCGAGAAACCCATCGCGCGCCAGCATCGCATGTTGCGCCATAAGTTGCTGCACGCGGTCCGCGAGCTCCGGCGACTCTGCCCGCAAGCGGTCAAGCCATGGGCTGCGATCCTCTTGCGGCAGAGCTAGAACCTCGTCGAGATAGGGGCTCACCTCTTGCCACCAATCTGGATGGAGCTTGGGCATATCCACCTAGTTCAACTGCGTGCGCATGCTTTGGTAGAGATAGATTCGTGCCTTTTCCCAATCGCGCTGCACGGTTCTCTCAGACACACCGCGCATGCCGGCGATCTCGAGAAACGAAAAACCGCAAAAGAACTTGAGGTTGACAAGCTCGGCGAGAGCGGAATCCACCTTGGTCAGCTCATCGAGGGACTCGGCAATGCGTGTCAGCTCGGCGCAGTCGGCCGTCGCTTCTTTCAACTCCGGCTCGAGCGAGGTAATCTCGAACAGCCCCCCTCGCTTCTGGGCTCTCCGATTGCGCGCATGATCGATGATCAACCCGCGCATCACGCGCGAAGCGTATCCCATGAAGCGGGCACGATCGGGAAAGGCCGATCCGGACTTACTCGCCAATTCAAGATAGGTCTCATGCAGCAGGGTGGTGGCACCGAGGGTCACAAAGTCGCCGCGCTTGGCCAGCTCTCGTTTTGCAATGCGATGCAGCTCCGCATAGAGGAGTGCGAAGAGAGCGTCGGCATCCACCGCCTCTCCCCGTTCCGCGGCGTCAATGAGCGTGCAGAGATCGGTATTCACGGGTCCCTCCAGACTATGAACGGGAAACGCTGCTCCTTGCCTTCGCTGCTGCGGCGTTCGTAATCATACCGAAGAAACAGAGTGGCGCAAAGCGTCAGGAGTCGAACCAGTGAACATGGAGAAATGGTCACCAGGAACTCAGGCTCCAAAGTAATCAAAAGAATCTCGCGGTTTCTTGTCGTGTTTCTCCCGCCAATTTCGATTCTCTTTATAGAAGCGCGATACTCCCGATCATCATTGGCGTTGCAGAGGCCACGGGCGAGTCACGCCTATTTATGGATGCGAGGTCAGTATGAAAGGGATTTGGGGTCGGCCGTTTGCCTTGGTTCTTCTCTCGTTTGCTTCGCTGTGCGCGGCAGCGACGTTGTTCGTTGTGATTCCCAACCTTCAACCCTTTCAGGACCCGACCGGCGCCGTCGCCACCGCCAACGTTTCCGGCGACATTCATGAGAATAATCCGTTCTTTCAGAGTCTTGGCACCAACGGCCGCAGCTGCGCCACATGCCATCAAGCCGATCAGGGATTCAGCATCAGCGCAATGGGCGTGCAGCATGCGTATGCGCGCACCCGCGGTACTGACCCGCTCTTTGCGGCTTTCGACGGCGCCAACTGCCCGACCGGCGACTCGACTAGACGCGCGGCCCATAGCCTTCTGCTTGCCCGGGGCCTGATCCGGATCGGCATCGTTCTGCCAGCCGGGCCCCAATTCCAGATCAGCGCCGTGCACGATCCCTACGGATGCGCCATCACCACGGATTCCACGACTGACCGGCCCCTGGTCTCGGTCTATCGCCGGCCCCTCCCCAGCACCAATCTTCGCTATCTAAGCACCGTCATGTTTGATGGCCGCGAAACGCTCAAGCCGTTGAACGCCGAGTCGAGCTTCATGGACAACCTGGTCTATGACCTCACTGATCAGGCCAAAGGCGCTGTCACCGGCCATGCGCAAGGGCAGCCTCCCTCCGCGCAAACCCTCTCCGCAATCGTCAAGTTCGAGATGGGCCTCTCCACGGCGCAGTTGCACGATGACGAAGCCGGCTCGCTCAGCCGGCACGGCGCGAACGGCGGACCCAACGACCTTGTGTCGCAGGCCTATTCTCCTGGCACAAACGATGTGCTTGGAGGAGATCCAACCGGCGCCGCCTTCAACCCGAACGCCTTCTCCCTCTTTACTGCGTGGGAAAAGCCCGAGGTGAACGGCGCACGCGATGATGGGCGCAACAACTGGGACGACCGCGAAAAGAACGAAGCGCGCGAAGATATTGCCGCGGGCGAAGTGCTCTTTAACACGCATCCGCTCACCATCACCAATGTGCGCGGTCTCAACGACAACGCGTCTCTTGGGAGCCCGGCATCGATCCCCGGCACCTGCACCACATGCCACGACACGCCCAACGTCGGCAACCACTCCGTGGCGCTGCCCCTCGACATCGCGACAAGCCGGCAGGGTGTCTATGAATCGGATTCCGCCATCGTTTCTGCCTTGCGTGAATTGAGCGCGCCCGATCTACCCATTTTCGAGATCAGAGGTTGCCCCGATCCTGCCAATCCCGGTGCGACAATCACGTACTACACATCCGATCCGGGCAAGGCCCTCGTCACCGGAGCCTGCTCCGACGTTAACCGCGGCAAAGGCCCCATCCTCCGCGGCCTTGCCGCGCGCGCGCCCTACTTCCACAATGGCGCCGCCGCGGACCTCCATGAGTTAGTCAACTTCTATAACCAGCGCTTCCAGATGAATCTGACTGCCAAGGAGAAACAGCAGCTCATTTCGTTCCTCAACTCCCTCTGACACAGGGCCGCGGCACAGGGTGCGCTCCGACCGGCAGCCATTCGATCCCGCCCCTTTGCAGTCTCAAATTGCACGTTCCTCACGGGAATCACACGCGGGTCCGGTTATGATGCCGGAGTATGAACCCGCGTTCCACGCATTTCTCTGACTGGATCGTAGAGTTCGGCCTCAAGCCGTCTGCCATTGCCGCGGTCTTCGTGCTCGTCGCGCTCCTTTGGACCTTCCCTCTGCAGCACGTGATCGCCTATCCATTTGTCTTCTTATTTTTGGGAGCGATCATCGGGAGCGCATGGTTTGGCGGCTTCATCGCCGGCCTCATTGGAATCGGCTTGTCGTATGCAACGGTGGTTTTCTTCTTTATTCCACCCCTCTATTCCATCTCCATCGCCAAAGAATCGAGAAGCTTCGTCGCCGCTTTTCTACTTTGTGCATTCGTTACCGCGATTGTCAGCTCGTCGCGCAAGCGAGCCGAAACAATCATCCGCAGTGCGCGTGACGAACTAGAAGACCGGGTGCGAGAACGAACGGCAGAGCTGGAGCGCTCGAATCAGGAAATTGCGGAGCGCGAGCGCCAGTTGAGGCTTTTGACCGAAGCGATTCCGCAGCAAATCTGGGCCGCTGACGCGCAAGGGCACATCGAGTACTGCAACCACAACCTCCTGGAGCATCTGGGCAAAACGGCAAACGATCTGCACGGAGAAGCATTCTTCAGCGTGGTGCACCCTGAAGATGCTCTGCTTTTTCACCAGGGCTGGGACGCGGCGCGCAACTCCGGCGGCCGCTTCGAAATCGAAGTACGCATCCGCATTGCGAACGGAAATTATCGCTGGTTTCTCGTACGCGGCGTCCCTCAACGCGCGACAAGCGGCGAGATTCTCAGATGGTACGGCGTCCACATCGACGTGGAAGATCAGCACCGGTCGCAACAGCGTCTTCTCTCGGCGCACGATGACCTCTCGCGCTCGGGGCGCACCATGAGCATGGCCGAGATGGCTGCGTCGATCGCGCATCAGTTGAACCAGCCGCTCACGGCCGTGGTTACGCACGCTTCTGCGTGCCGACACTGGCTCCACGCCGAGCCCCCCAACCTGACGCGCGCCTCAGGCGCTGCCGATCGCGCCGTCGAAGAGACGGCGCGCGCGGCCGATGTCGTGCGCCGCGTACGGTCGCTTTTCAGCAAGACGGACTATGTGCGCGAACCAACAGACCTCAACGGCCTAATTGAAGAACTCTCCGGTTTACTGCGGGAAGACGCGATCCGTCGCGGCGTCTCAATCAAGCTTTCTCTCTCCCAGGATCTACCAATCATCAACATTGATTCGGTGCAGATCCAGCAGGTACTTCTCAATCTTGCGGTGAATGGCTTGGAAGCCATGTCTGCGCTTCACGGTCCGAAACTTCTCGATATCTCTACGGCTCTGCTGGAACCGGGAGAGATTCTAGTCGTCGTTAAGGATTGCGGCGCTGGGATCCCTGACTCGGTTCGTCCCCGGATGTTCGAGCCGTTTTTCACTACCAAACAGGAAGGGACCGGCATGGGTCTTGCTGTGTGCCGTAGCATCGTGGAGGCCCATGGCGGGCGTATCTGGGCAGAGCATCCTGACCAGGGAGCGGCGCTGCAATTTGTCCTGAAAGCAAATCCATGAAGAGTAATCCCCAACGGTCCGATGCCACGGTATTTATCGTCGACGATGATGCCGCAATCTGCGCAGGCCTCTGCGACCTTCTGGAGTCGGTGGGCCTCAAGACGCGACCTTTCCCGTCGGCTGAAGACTTCATCGATGCCTGGGAACCGACCATGGCCGGCTGTCTCGTTCTCGATGTTCGGCTACCGGGAATGAGCGGAATGGAACTGCAAACCAGGCTCGAGGAGTCGGGCATTGCCCTTCCCGTCATCGTCATGACCGCGCACGGCGACATGCCCATGGTGAAGAAGGCGCTCAAGGCCGGAGCCGTTGAGTTCTTGATTAAGCCTTTTCAGGACGAGGAACTATTGCAGGCAGTCGATCAGGCCTTTGCGATCGATCGCGCGCGGCGCGCATCCGACGATCTGGTCGGCTCCATTCAAGCGCGCTTCGAGAAGCTTACCGAACGCGAGCGCCAGGTGATGGAATTGGTCACGGCCGGGCTGACCAACAGGCAAATCGCCGACAAGCTCTTTCTCAGCCTGGTGACGGTGAAGCTGCACCGAGGACAGGTCATGCGCAAGATGCGAGCCGATTCACTCGCCCATCTTGTCAAGATGTCAGAGAAGATGAAGGAGTCGAACAGTCCCGGCGAAACGCGTCGCTGAATCCTTCGTATGAAGAACACATAAGGGAATTGCAGAACTATACCTTGGCATAGTTGTAATCGCGCGCTCGCGCTCCTAGTCTCGTATCCAGAAATGATCGATCTTTGAGATGAACCGAAGGGTCGAGTGCGGGGGAGCCTCTTTCCCGCAGGTCTTGGCGATCTTTTAGGATCTCGGTTGGCCCATCCGTTCTGGCTTGCCGGATTCGTTTTCGGTTCAAACCTGGGTTGGCGACCCCGTGCCGGCCGACGTCGATCTGCAGTGGATGAACGACAACAAAACTGAATGGAGGAGCTACACGATGAAATCCATTGTGCGGCGGAGGAGTTCTCTGACTTTTGCGCAAAAGCTATCGCAACTGCAAGAGCGCTTGCACCGGCCAGAGTGGCGCAGATACGGAACTACCGTGTTTGCCGGGAAGCTGGCGGGTATCGGACTAACGCTCCTCATCATGGCTGCGGTGAGCGGGTTGTTCTTTGCCAAGGTATACGCAGCCGACAGCACGGTGAAAGCAGCCGACGTCGTCAATCCCGTCAATACCGCCTGGACGCTCATTGCAGCGTTCCTGGTTTTCGGCATGCAGGTCGGCTTCACTATGTTGGAAGCCGGCTTCTGCCGTTCGCGCGAGACCGTCAACGTGCTAATGGAATGCATCGTGGATACCTGTCTCTGCGGAATCCTCTTCTACGCCATCGGCTTCGCATTCATGTTCAGCCACGGCAATGGCTTCATCGGCTATCACTGGTTCTTTCTGCAGGGCGCGCCCGAGACCTACGAGTCCACTGGTGTCGCTTTCCTGGCAGTCTGGATTTTCCAGTTCGCCTTCGCCGATACCTGCTCGACAATTACGTCCGGCGCAATGATCGGCCGCACCGGATTTGCCGGCGATCTAATCTATTCATTGGGCGTCTCGGGCTTCATCTATCCCATCATTGGCCACTGGGCCTGGGGGCCGGACGGCTTCCTCGCGACCATGGGAGCCTCGGGATACTTCCTTCCCAGCCTCGGCCAGAGCTTCCACGACTTCGCAGGCTCCACGGTCGTCCATACCATCGGCGGCTTTATCGCATTGGCTGGATCAATTGTGCTCGGCCCGCGCCTGGGGCGCAAGTTCAAGCGCGATGGCGGAGCACCCATGCTGCCGCACGATCTCACCATCGCCGCCTCCGGCGGATTGATTCTCTGGTTCGGATGGTACGGATTCAATCCCGGATCGACGCTATCGGCGATGGACTTTGCCGGCATTGGCCGCGTCTCAGCCAACACTACCCTGGCAGCGTGCGCCGCCGGATTGACGGCAATGATGTACGCATACTTTCTCAGCAAGAAGTGGGACGTTGGTTTCACCGTCAACGGCTTCCTAGCAGGACTGGTTGCGATTACGTGCCCTTGCTATTGGGTCAGCCCCACAGGTGCAATCCTTCTCGGCGGCGTGGCGGGTGTGTTTGTCTGCATGGGTGTCGAGCTTCTGGAGTGGCTCCGCATCGACGATCCAATTGGCGCCGTTCCCGTCCACGGCATGTGCGGCATCTGGGGAACGTTGTCGCTGGGCCTCTTTGCCTGCGGCCAGTATGGAGCTACCGGCCCAACCGGTCCTGACAACTCCGCGCCTCTCACCGGGCTGTTCTACGGGGGAGGCCTCACGTTGCTTAAAGCGCAATTCATTGGCAGCGCCATCATCACTCTCTCCACATTCAGTGTTGCCATGGTCCTCATGTACCTGGTGAACCTGACCGGCACGCTGCGTGTCTCCGAGGAGGGCGAGCTTTACGGTCTCGATCTTCACGAGCACGGTATCTCGGCTTATCCGGAGTATGTCATCTCGTCGTTGGCCGCGCCCGCCGGCATGCCGAAGGATCTGACCGGTCCGAATCTTGTCGCGGATGTGAGCCACATGCGCAGTGCATCTTCTGTCGGCGATTGAGGAACCAGGAGAACTGAGGACCCCATGACCAAAATCGAAGCAATCATTCGGCCCAACAAATTCGAAGCGGTGAAAGAAGCGTTGATCCACTTGGGCGTGGAAGGCATGACCGTGTCCGAGGTCCGTGGGCACGGTCGCCAGAAAGGCCACACCGAGGTGTTTCGGGGCAGGGAATACGACGTGGATCTCCTTCCAAAGATCAAATTGGAGCTGATTCTGAAGCAGGAAACCGTCGAGGCCGTTCTCGAGGCCATTTCGACCGCGGCCTACACGGGAAAAATCGGTGATGGAAAGATCTTTCTGTACAACGTGGAAGGTGCCATCCGCATTCGCAGCAAAGAGCGCGGCGAGTTGGCCCTGTAAGTCAGGAATTCTTCAAACGCAGGAGGTCGTTGCTCCATGCCGTTCGCAACCGCTTCCTTCCCCTCCGGTCCCTTCCAGGAGACCAGGCGGCCGGAGGGATGGGATAGTCTGTTTCGACAACTTCGCAGTGCAAGCCACTTCTTGCGCGACCTGCATCAGGCAATGCGGTATGGCCGACTCAGCCGTGCTCCGATCCGACTGCTTCGTTTCCAGGTCGTCGCTGAAATTGTGGAGTGCGACTGGATGGCGCGGGCGCCCGATCCGTGGGATGCTGATTTGTCACATCGCACTCAGCATCGGCACGCTTCTCTCCAGGCATTGCGCGACGCCATTGAGGTACGCGCCCTGCTCTTCGAGTCGCTACCGCATGCGGAGACGGCTCATCTGTGCGTCTTCAGAGAAGGCGCCAATTACAAGCCCGAAATGATCATCGCCGGGTCAGTACATCGCAATGACCATTCTTCGCGCGACCTGCACTCTCTCACAATGCGCGCAAAGATTCTTGGATTCCACTTCCGGCTTGAAGGGGAAAGGTTGCAGAAAATCTAGTTCAGATCTCGGCCATTCCGAGAATCCCCAGAATTCTCCTGGCGCAGCAAGGTGATCTGCCACAGCCTTGCTGCCCACTTTTCCTTCGGATTGCTCTATGACCGCCAAAAGAAAGATCGGAGCCGCCTACGGGCCGGCTCCGATGTTATTGCGGTGCGTCGGTGCTTCTATTCGTTGTCAGAGAAGTTGAACAGGCTGAAAAGGTCACCGAGTGCAGGACTGTTTACCGGCACATAGGGATTGTCCGGCGTGGTGATCGGGTTGGGGAAGTTGTCACGGCTGCGGCGGGTGATCGTCGCCAGTCCCCAGTTGCGCTCGATGAATTTCAGAATCGAGACGTGATCGGAGTATTCGTGAGAGATTTGGCCGCCCTTGGAATACTTTGAAACCACGATCAAGGGAATGCGCGTTCCATCGCCGAAGTAGTCGATGGGCTGCACGTAACCGGAGTCGTAGTAGCCGCCACCCTCATCGAAGGTGATGAAGATGGCGGTATCGGCCCAGAGCGCGGGGTTGTTCTTGACTGCGTCGACGATCTTCTTGGTGAATCCCTCAAAGAGATCGAGCTTTGAAGACGCCGGATGGCCGTCGACCAGGCCGCTCGGCTTCACGATCGAAACAGCCGGGAGATTACCGCTTTTAATATCCGCGTAGAGGTTCTCAGTGTCCTGGATATGCGCGTTGCGGACATTTGGATCCTTCATGATCGATGTGTCGTATTGGAACGGATTGCAGATGTTGCAGTACTCGTCTGTATTCTTCCCGATCGCGGCAAAGTTGAGCTGATATGGATCGGGCACGTAGTTGTTCCACTGGTCGCCGTAATACTTCCACGAAACGTTGGCCGCGATCAGCGAATCGCCAATGCTGCGGACTGATGACGGAGGAATGGTGAAGACTGTGTTGTTGGAGTTTGTATCGGTGTATGCGTTGTTGCCGTTGCCAAAGTAGCCCGGGTTGTAGTTGTTCAGCAGGTAGTAGTGATCCTTCTCGCAACGCGGGTTGATCGGGGTCGAGAGCGACTTAAGGTAGCCGCGGATCTCGGCAACGCCGGGCTGCGTGGTATCGGAGCAGTTGGTGTAGGAGCCACCGCCATACGATGCAGCGCCAAACGATCCGCCGCCGTAGCCGTCCTCGGTGTACCAGTTGTTGGTGCCGCTCGCCGGGTTGGGATTTTCAACCTCGTCGACAACGCCGGCATTCGCCGTTCCTGACGCGACCGTCACGTTGTGCGGGGGTGCGGCCGGATTTCCGTTGCCGTCGCTGAACCAGATCATGTCTGCGTGTCCCAACATGATATGGTTCGCGCCGGTGCCGCCGTTCACCGACTGATGGAAGTTGTCGCTCATCGCATAGGTATCGGCCAGGTGCTTGAAGTAGGGAACGTCGCCATTCTGCATGTTATAGAAGCCCATTGACGTAGAGCCTTCGCCCGTAGTCACGTCGCCGGCAGCGTAGTCCGTGTTGAAGTTCGATGGCTGCTTCAGGCCGTTGGTGCCCGCGCCCACCGTTACTTCAACCCAGGGGAACAGCTGTGCGTTGCATCCGGAAGGATTGTCGGTGGTCGCATTCGTGGCGCTGCAGTTGAGCTGCTGCCACATTTGGTAGAAGCGATGGACTGGGCTTGCCGCATAAGAGTTGTAGTTGAACGTGTCGCCGTTGGTCAATTGAAACGGGCCCGGCTGAAGAGAGTTTACATTCGTGATGCGCTGGTCCGGTGTCTTTGACGTCTGACCCGTACCACCGGTGACGAGGTAGCCATAGTAGTCCGCAGGAAGTCCGTTTTCAGACTGTTTCGCCAGCGACAGGCTGTCATTCTTCACGAATGAGTCCGTCGGTCCGCCGACCAGCGGCGCCGGCAGAACCGAACCTGAGAACTTGTTGGTTGTCGGATCAAGCAGGTAGCCGTCGGCGTGCGTATCGTTCGCGGCGAGTTGCTCGGCCTTGGAGAAGTTGACACCGGCGGTTCCGTCGGCCTTGATGATCTTTTCGGAAAGAAGATTCCAAACTGTGTGGCCAGACTTGGGCACATAGGTTGCAAAGACGTGATCGAAGCTGCGATTCTCACCGACAATAACGATCACGTGCTTGATCGGCGTCGCGGTGTCGTTGTCGCGGGATGGCTGTTGCGCCGGGGGAAGACCGGCAGCGAAGGTGTTGCCGACTGCGAACTGGAAAATCGACATCGATACCAGTCCCGTGCGGATAACCTGCAAGGCTGCCGATGCGAAGGGCTTCACGAGCATCTATATTCCTCCAAGGTTGAGTTGGGAGACCCAACGCGAAGAGGTATATGGCAGCGTCGTTACTTCAACATGCTCGTCCAGTGAAAAGCGCGTGAATCCATCGAGCGTTTTTCCGCGTGTTGCGTCCTCGGGTTTCAGCTTCGGAATTCAAGCGAATTTCATCGTCCATGGATCGACCGGGACGCACAGGTTGTGCATCGAAGCCTCCCGCTTATGGATGTCAGATTTCCCGACGGCGGCATCGGGTCGACGCGAATCGAACCCATCATGCCCTTGTCCTCGTGCTCCAGAATGTGGCAATGATAGACGAACGTCCCAACGATGTTGGGATCGCGAAAGTCCATGCGCAGGCGGACACTCGGATAGGCGAGAGCGCGCCCATTGAAATAGGGCACGTTGACGGTGTCGCGCAGAAAATCTTCGTGCGCCGGCCGACCCATATAGTCGAGCAGCAGGAAATGCAGTTGATGGATGTGGAAGTCATGCAATTCGCTCGTTCGGTTCTCGATGATCCAGTCCTCGACTGTCCCCTGCTGGACCACGATGTTCGGCTCGGAAGCATTCATGTCGAATATCTTCGGCTCTTGACCTTCCACCGTCAGGTAGAATTCCACGGCGCTGGTCGGATCGTCGGGATTATCGAGTTTTTCAGAGAAATACAAGCGGCGCACCCGCACCGGTTGGACATCGCCCAGCCACGGAGAACGAGCAGGCGGAAGTGGCTCCGGCGAATTGCTCAGCCGCGATCGCGGTTCCGGCGCGTCGGCCTTGGCCACAATCCTGGCTAGTGCGCGGTTCGGATCGTTCTCGCCGCCCGGTCCTGTATCCACGGTGCGCGTCACCAGCAGCGCATCTTCGTCGTCGTCAGGTCCATCGAGGATAAACTCAACGCGCGCGGCCGGTGGAATCACGAGATGCTTCTGCAAATTCACGTTTTCTCCCGCGGGGTCGTCGTGGCTCATTGGCACACCGTCCATGGCCACCAGGCCAAGAGGCTGCGGCGCGTGCCCAAACAGCACTTCAAGATTGAGATACGTGATGGCCGACGCATTCAGCACCCGCCACAACTGGCGTTCCTTCGGCTTCATCTCGATCGTGGCCGGTGGATAGTCCGGATAGGGCACGGGCACGTAATTGATCGAGAGATCCTTTGCCGGCTTGCCGAAGCCTGTGCCGGTGTTGGCGGCATCGCCGTCGCGGTCGACAAGGAATTTGGGAACCACAGGCTCCGACGTCGCAGGTGGCGCGTTCGGATTGACTAGATCCTGGTCGCGAATCACAAAAACCCGCTCGGGGAGGCCCGCCACAGCCTTCTTCGTCCGTTCGATCCCCTCGACGATCAATGCTCCCGACGCTCCGCCTAGAAGCTGCTGCTTGCTGAAGCCGTGAATGTGGGGGTGATACCAGTAGAGGCCCGCCGGTTCATCGTCAGGAATGCGAAACCGATATTCAAATGGAGAATCGCCTGGCTCGATCGACGTTTTCAACACGTCGTCCTCGTGACACACCGGCGGAATCGTCAACCCATGAAAATGCAAATTGGTCGCAAGCGCATTCATAGCGCCATGCGTGCAGGCTTCGCCCCCTGCGGTTGGGTGCGCATGGACATGCCCCGAGCTAGCCTTTCTATCTTGCGGCGCCGACAGTGCATTCTTTAGATGCAGAATCACCAGATCGCCCGGCTTCACCCGCAGAGTCGGCGATTCGTCGCCGGCCGCATCTGTGTAACAAAACAGCGTTGCTCCATTGGTTGACGCCACGCTGCGCGCGGTCAGTTCGGCTTCAAGGACGCCGTTGTGACTGCGCAGGTCTGCGGGTTCGCCAACGATGCCGCCAGCCGCGGGCCGTGGACAAAGCGTCTGGGCAGGCGCTGGGGCGCTGAAAGAAAGATCCGCGCAGAGAATCCAGAATGCAACAGAAAATCCGATGGTTTTCAACATGAGAGAGTCGCCCGATGGCGGCTTCGCGTGACCGCTCGCCGACTCAAAGATCGCAACTGCGCCAAGTGTTCCTGAGCCACATTAACCCTGTGTAAATCGCCTTTCATGCAAGCAGATTCCGACGGTGGCCGAGACACATCGGTCACCAGTCAGGAGGACGGCAGGCGAGCCAGGTTCGACTGCAATTGACAAATGAGTCGATTCTGTATTTAATTAATGTGTTAGTTAATTAAAGACGATGCGGACTACCCAAAAGCCCCGACGCGCTCCAGGACGACCGGCAGCCACTCCGGCACGCGATGCGCGCGATCAGCTATTGACAGCGGCCACCGAACTCTTCGCGCAGCATGGCGTGGCGGCAACCACATTCGCCACCATTGCGCATCGGGCGGGGATGACGCCGGCAATGGTTCACTACTACTTCCGCGACCGAGAGCAGTTGCTCGACGCCGTGGTTGCGGAACGGCTGTCAATGCTGATTGCGTCGGTCTGGGGCCCCGTCGAGCCGGGCATGGAGCCGGAAAAACTCATTGGCGGCTTCGTGGAGCGCCTGCTTTCCGGGATCGAGCGCATGCCGTGGGTTCCATCGACATGGATGCGCGAGGTGCTGAACGAAGGGGGTCTTCTGCGCAGCCGGGTTTTGAAGAATCTGCCCTTTCAGAAAGTTGGAATCGTCGGGGCGACGATCGCGCACGGGCAGGCCGGCGGGACCATCAATACGGACATCGATGCAGGAATGATGGTCTTCTCGATGCTCGGGCTGGTCATGCTCCACATGGCCACCATTCGTTTCTGGGCCGAGACATTTCATCGGGAAATGCCGACTCGGGAGACGATTCGTCGCCACATCACCGGCCTCCTTTTGCGCGGAATCGAAGCTCCGCCGAGTACGGGCCGGAAGACGCGCAAAACGAAATGAGGGAGGAGGTTGTGCCGATGCATCGCACGTGTTGGACTCTTCTGAGGATCGTGGTTGCTGCTGCGCTGCTGGTGGCCGGCTGCGCGCGCAAACGCACGGATGCCTACCAGGGCTACATCGAGGGCAAGTTTGTCTATGTGGCTGCTCCCGTAAGCGGGCGCCTCGAGCATCTTGCCGTCGCGCGCGGCGAAACAATTGCGGCCGGCAGCCCCCTGTTCAACCTGGATCATGAACCGGAGGCATCCGCGCAGCGCCAGGCGCAAAGACTCATGTCCGTTGCCGAGTCCCGGCTCGCGGATCTGCAGTTGGGTAAGCGGCCCGAAGAGATTGCCGTGGCACGCGCCCAACTGGCCCAGGCCCTCGCTGAAAAGCAGGAAGCCGGCGCCATCCTGGCCAGCGACGAAGCACAATTTCGTGCCGGAGGCATTGCGCAAACCGAGCTGATCCAGGCCCAAGGCGCCCTCGACACAAGCACTGCACGCGTGAAGGAACTGGAAGCGGATCTCGCCGTGGATGCATTGCCGGCGCGGGCAGAGCAAATTCGCGCACAGGCCGACCAGGTGGCCGCAGACCGCGCCACGGTTGCGCAGTCTGCATGGACGCTGGGGCAAAAGGATGTCTCCTCGCCGCGCCAGGGCCTGATCTTCGATACGCTCTATCGCGAAGGCGAGTGGGTCGCGGACGGCAACCCTGTCGTGCAGATCTTGCCGCCCGAGAATCTCGAGTTGCGCTTCTTTGTCCCCGAATCCATCGTAGGCAAGCTCCGCATCAGGCAATCCATTCGCGTGCAATGCGACGGGTGCGCACCAAGCCTGCAAGCGACGATTCGCTTCATCTCGCCGCAAGCGGAATATACGCCGCCCGTGATTTACAGCAACGAGAATCGCTCCAAGCTGGTCTTCCTGGTGATTGCCAAGCCGTCGGCGCAGGAAGCGCAGGCGCTTCATCCCGGACAGCCCATCGAGGTCACGCTGCCATGACCGCGGCCGCCAACACGGAGTTCGCGGTCGACGTGAAAGGCTTGCATAAGCACTTCGGCGAAAAGCATGTGGTCGACAACCTTTCCATGCAGGTGCGGCGCGGCGAAATCTTGGGGTTTCTCGGCCCCAATGGAAGCGGCAAGACAACCACGATCCGCATGATGTGCGGACTGCTGAAGCCCGATGCCGGCAGCGGCACCTGCCTGGGTTTCGACATCGTCCGCGAGAGCACCCAGATCAAGCGCAACGTCGGCTACATGACGCAGCGCTTCTCTTTCTGGGAAGATTTAACGATTACCGAGAACCTGGATTTTGTGGCGCGCGTGTATGGCGTCCGCGGACGCAAAGACGCGGTGCAACGCTCGCTCAAAGATCTGGGACTCGCGGCGCGTGCTCATCAACTGGCGGGCGAACTCTCCGGCGGCTGGAAGCAGCGTCTGGCCCTGGCTGCGTGCATGCTCCACGAGCCCAGGCTCCTCCTGCTCGATGAGCCAACGGCGGGGGTCGATCCGCGGGCGCGGCGCGATTTCTGGGACGAGATACAGGCGCTCGCGGCGAAGGGAATCTCGGTGCTGGTCAGCACCCACTATATGGATGAGGCGGTGCGCTGCCACAAGCTCGCTTACATCTCTTCGGGCAAGCTGCTCACGCAGGGCTCGGCTGCGCAGGTCGTCGAGAGCCAGCACCTGACCACCTGGGCGATTCATGGCGATCATCTTGCCGAACTGCAGGAGAACCTGCGCCGGCAACCAGGCGTCGAGCAGACCGTCACCTTCGGCGATGTGCTTCACGTGAGCGGTACCGATGGAGGCCGCGTGCAGCACGCGGTTGAAAGCGTCGTGGGATCGAGCGGCCGCCGCGCCGAAAAGATCGATACCAGCCTCGAAGATGTGTTTATTCACCTCATGACACACTCCGAACAGCCTCGCGGAGGCACGCAATGAGCGAGCGCACAGGATTCTCGCTGACGCGCTGGTGGAGTATCGTGCTCAAGGAATTCACGCAGCTGCGCCGCGACCGCCTGACCTTTGCCATGATCGTGGGCATTCCTATTGTGCAGATGGCGTTGTTCGGCTATGCCATCAATACCAACCCCAAGCATCTCGATACCGGCATTCTCAGCGCCGACGACACCGACATCACGCGCAGCTTCATCACCGCGTTGCAGAACTCGTCCTATTTCCGCGTGGTCGGCACACTGCCGAATGAAGCCGCAGGGCGTGAGGCTCTCGCGCGCGGACAGCTGCTCTTCGTGGTGAATATCCCCGCAGGATTTACGCGCCAGCTGCTGCGCCACGAGCGGCCGTCGCTCCTGATCGAGGCCGACGCGACAGACCCAACGGCTACCGCCAGTGCTCTTGCAGCATTGAATGGCGTTGTCGAGTCTGTGCTCCAACGCGAGTTGACCGGGCCGCTGGCACAGTTGCAACCCGGCCCTGCGCCTTTCGATGTCCGCGTGCATCAGCTCTACAACCCCGACAACATCACGCAATACAACGTGGTCCCGGGTCTGATGGGCGTCGTGCTCACGCTGACCATGGTGATGATGACCGGGCTCGCCATCACCCGCGAGCGCGAACGCGGCACAATGGAGAACCTTCTTGCGATGCCGTCGACGCCCATGGAAGTGATGACCGGCAAGCTGATCCCGTACATCGGCATCGGCCTGATCCAGGCGAGCATCATTCTTCTCGCAGCCCGCTACGTGTTTCACGTGCCCTTCTTCGGCAGTCTCGGCGCGGTGTATCTCTCCACGCTGCTCTTCATCGCGGCAAATCTCACGGTCGGCATCACCTTTTCGTCGCTGGCCCAAAACCAGTTGCAGGCCGTGCAACTGGCCATCTTTTATTTTCTTCCGAATATTCTGCTCTCGGGGTTCATGTTCCCGTTCAAAGGCATGCCGGGGTGGGCGCAGGTGGTCGGGAATCTTCTCCCGCTCACTTACTTCAACCGGTTGGTACGCGGAATTCTGCTCAAAGGCAACGGCTGGGCCGACTCGTGGCCGAGCGTGTGGCCCATGATGATCTTCACCTGTGCGTTGATGGCCGTGGCCGTCGCCACCTATCGCCGCACGCTCGATTGAGGATGGACGCTATGTGTCGAACGAACATCTTCCGCGATCTCGCAACTGCCGGCGCGCTCTGTTGTCTGCTTGCGCTCGTGGGCTGCACCGTTGGGCCGCACTATCATCCACCGACGGCCCCCGCTGCGGGCACCTATACACCTGCGCCGCAGCCGAGCCAGACGGTGAGCACCTCAGGCCTCGCCGGGGATGCGCAGCGCTTTGGTTCCACCACCGATCTCCCCGCGCAATGGTGGACGCTGTTTCAATCTCCACAGATAAATCGCATGGTGCAACAGGCGCTCGAAAACAGCCCGACCCTCGCGCAGGCACAGGCAAAACTCAAAGAAGCGCAGGAAGAGCTTGGCGCACGCACCGGCGCAACAAAGTATCCGTCGGTCGGTGGCAGCGCGTCGGTGCAGGAAGAGCAGCCGAACCTCGCGGCCTATGGAATTCCTTTCCCCAATCCCGCGCCCTTCACGCTATTGAACGGCTCGATCGCCGTGTCTTACGCCCTCGATCTCTTTGGCGCCAACCGTCACCTCATTGAAGGCCTGCGTGCCCAGACTGAATATGAAGCGTGGCAGCTTGAAGGTGCGCACCTTATGCTGGCGGGCAACGTCGTCACGACGGCAATCCGTCAGGCACAGGTGCGCTCACAAATTGAGGTCACGCAACGGATGGTTGCCCTCCAGAAGCAGGAGCTTTCGATCGTGGAGCAGCGTCTACATGCCGGAGGCGCATCGGAAGCCGAAGTCCGCAGCCAGCGAACGACGGTTGCCCAGCTTCAGGCCAGTCTCCCTCCACTCAAACTGCAACTCGACACAATGAACGACCAGCTCGCTCTGCTCATGGGCAAACCTGCCTCCGAGGCGCAAGTGGAGACAGTCCGGCTTGAAGATCTTCATCTTCCTTCCGATCTGCCGCTGAGCCTTCCCTCCGCGCTGGTTCGGCAGCGGCCCGACATTCGCGGTGCCGAGGCCCTCCTTCATCAGGCCAGCGCCAACGTCGGTGTTGCGACCGCGAATCTTTATCCGCAAATTGTGTTGACGGGAAGCGGCGGCGGCATCGGCACGAAGTTCACCAGCGGAGGCGACCTGTGGAACGTCGGCGCATCGCTGACGCAGCCGCTTTACAACGGCGGAGCGCTGCATGCGGAAAAGCGCAAAGCGGAAGCCGCTTATCAGGAAGCTGGAAGCGTCTATCGGCAAACCGTGCTGCAAGCCTTTCGCGAAGTGGCCGATGAACTGCACGCGATCACGCGCGATGCGGAAGCATTGCAGGCACGGACGGAAGCTGCAGCGGCGGCCGAAGACTCGTATCAAATTGACTCGCATCGCTACCAGTCCGGCGGTATCAGCCAGCTCGCTCTTCTCGATGCGCAGCGCCAGCAGTTGCAAACAGCTCTCGATCGCTCGACCTCGGCGGCGAATCGTTTCGCCGATTCTGCAACACTTTTCGAAGTGCTCGGCGGCGGATGGTGGAATGCGAAATCCGCCGATCCAAACCAAGCCCACGCCTCTGCTGCGCGCTAGCCGCGATCACACTCGGCCAATACGATGCGTGATCGTGCACTCCCGAAAATTAAAATCCCGCGAATCCTTCGTGGGCGCTAAGGCGTGTCTCCGCCCGTTGTCATCATCCTTTCAAAAAGCGTCCGTATCTTGAATTTGACAACGACTCCGGGGCCCTCGGAAAGCTCTTTCCATTTGGTGTTGTGCCTATCGCCCCTTCCAACGAGACGCAACGAAAAGGAACAGACATGAGGATGCCAATGACGCGATGCCATTCGTCTATCCCTGCTGCAAAGACTCTGCCCTGCGCGATGTTTGCGCGACTGCGTGTGGCAATCTGCTGTGCCGGGCTGATTTGGATGCTGCACAGCATTCCAGCGAAAGCCCAGGTGAATACCGGCACCCTGAGCGGACAGGTGACTGACGCTTCAGGTGCTGTGGTGCAAGGAGCTACACTCACGGTCAAAGATGAGGCGACCGGCTACAGCCGCGTAGTGAAGTCCTCGATCGACGGCAACTACTTCTTCCCGGATCTGCCCATCGGTCAATATGAGCTCACCGTCCAGGCGAGGAGCTTTGAAAACGAGAAAGAAACCGCGATCATCAGTGTGGGTTTCCATGCGCGTTCCGACATACATTTGCGGGTGGGGTCGGCGGACCAAACGGTCGAGGTCACCGCGGGCGCCAGCGGGTTGTCGCAGGATGATGCGTCCATTAACACGCTCGTCACGCAGGCCACCATCGCCGACACGCCGCTTTTTCTGCGCAATTGGGACGATCTGCTGCGGACTGTTCCAGGCGTGCAGATCAATCGCTACACCAATCAGAGCGGCGCCACTTCAGCCGGCCGCACCGGCGATTTCAACGTCAACGGCGTGCACACGCTGCAGAACAACTTCATCCTCGATGGCATCGACAACAATACGTTTTCTGAAAATGTGCAGGAGCTGAGCACCGAAGCCGCGCATCCCTCCGTCGACGTGATCTCCGAGTTCAACGTCATCACCAATCCCTACTCCGCCGAATACGGCCGCGCGCCTGGCGCCGTGGTCTCCGTCAATACCCGCAACGGATCGAACGCCTTCCACGGCACGGCCTATGAATTCGTGCGCAATCAGTATTTCGATTCCTTCGACTACTTCTCCAAGCAGAGCCTCGCGAAAAAGGCCGAAGACAATCAGAATCAATTCGGCGGCAGCATCGGCGGCCCCATCGTGAAAAATCACGCCTTCTTCTTTTTTAACTATGAAGACACGCGCGTGAAGCAGGGTGTCTCGCGCATCTCCACCGTGCCCCTCGACAACGAGCGCATCGGCGATTTCAGCCCCGTTGCTTCCGCGACTGCCGGGGTTGCCCCGTATCCGACCGTCTATGACCCCACAACCTGCACCACGCCTTATAACGTGAAGAGCGGCTGCACGGCGTTCAACAACAATCAGATCCCGTCGACCCGCCTCGACGGCACGGTGGGCGCTCTCATGGCGCTGTTCCCCGAGCCCAACTTTAAGGGCGGCGGCGCGACCTTTCCGGAGCTGAACAACTTCTCCCGCACCGGCTCTCTCACCGATTTCAATGCCAGCTATGACGCGCGCGTCGATTGGACCCCGACCTCGAACGACACCATCTTCACGCGTTTTAACTATTTCAATCGCACGCGCGACATTCCCGGCTACTTCGGCGGCCTGGCCGATGGTACTTCCACCTCTGCGTGGGGCAACCAGGTTTTGAAGGGCGCAAGCGTCGTCCTGGGGTGGACGCGCATTCTCGGCCCAAGCATGGTCAACGATTTTCGCTTCGGCTGGGTCCGCGACTATTCCCAGGCCCAGCAGCAGCCCTTCACCTCGTCGCAAACCGCGGGTGACTTCCTTCCCGGCATTCCCAACAATCCCGCCATCGGCGGCGGCGTGCCGTTGACCACCTTCACCAACAAAACCTTCCTTGGCTCGCCCGACTTCCTGCCCAAACAGCAGGTCCCGATGCTCTATCAATATAACGACACCCTGGCCTGGACCCGCGGCAGCCACAGCCTCAAATTCGGGGCGACGGTCTTTCTTCCCATGCGTAATATTTTTCAGGATGAGCCCGGCACTCGCGGCGATTTGACCTTCACAGGCATTTTTACCGGCGGCCTCTCCTATGCAGACGGCCTGCTCGGCGCCACCGAATACACGCAGTTGACGAATGTCTTCTTCATCGATCAGCGTCTCTGGATGGCTTCAGGATTCGCCGAAGACGATTGGAAGATGACGCCGAAGCTCACCCTCAATCTGGGATTGCGCTACGACTTCGCTGCGCCCGCTGTAGAAGCCAAGAACCGCGTAGCCAACTTCAATCCGGCCGGGGCCGGCTCGCTCGTCTTCGCATCCGGAGGCTCGCTGAGCCAGCGCGCGCTCGTCAATCCCAACTCCACCAACTTCGGACCGCGTATCGGCGCGTCCTATAGCATCAACGGCAAAACCGTTCTCCGCGGCGGTTACGGTGTCTACTACACGGCCCTCGAACGCATCGGCAGCGAAGATCAGCTTTCCGAGAATCCGCCCTTCCTCATCAACAAGACTATCGCCAGCAACGCCGCACCGGTGCTCGTCCCAAAGGTTGGTTTTCCCGCTAACTTCCTCGATCCATCCTCCATCAATTTCAACCAGCTCCAAAACTTCCACATTCGGGCCGTCAATCCAAACATCAGCGTGCCCATGGTGCAGCAATGGAGCTTTGGCGTCCAGCGCCAGTTCACGCCGGCATGGCTCGGCGAAGTCGACTACGTGGGCACGCATTCAACCAATCTCGACGTGCTCCGAAATTTCAATCAGGTAGAGATCTCCGGCAACCAGGTTGTCACCAGCGCCAGCGCGCCCAGCGGCACCGTGCCCTATCCCGACTTCGGCGAAGTCGAGTACACCGATCCAGTCGGCCGAGGCAACTACAGCGGTCTGCAGGCCAGCCTCAAGCGCGTAATGCACAACGGTCTCAGCGTCATGGCCGCATATACCTATTCCCACTCCTTAGACAACACGCCCGAAGAGCTCGAGACCAACTCGGGCGATGCGCCCAACGGCCGCAACTACGCCACGTGGTATGGCAACAGCGACTTCGATGTGCGCAATCGCATCTCCGCCAACTATATCTATGAGCTCCCCTTCGGTCACGGCAAGCAATTCCTGCAATCCGGGCCCGCCGCTTGGGCACTCGGCAACTGGACGACGGCCGGCGTCTACACCTTCTATAGCGGTCATCCCTTCCAGGCGTCTTGGTCGAGCGAGAGCAGCCTGCTCGATGCGTACGGCTTCGCCGTTGCCGTGCCGAACCAATCCGGGCCGGTGCAATATCCCAAGAAGCAGACCTGCTGGTTCTCCGACAGCAAGAACACCGCGTGCGGCGCCGGCACTGCACCATTTTCCGATCCCGGCAATTACAACATCGGCAATGTCGGCCGCAACACCCTCATCGGCCCGCAGACCCAACTCTTCGACTTCGACCTCTACAAGACGATCCCCTTCTCTGAGCGCTTCAGTACGCAGATTCGCTGGGAGGTCTTCAACCTCGCCAATCACCCCGTCTTCGGACAGCCAAGCGGCAACGTGAGCAGCAGCAGTGTTGCTTCCATCACGTCGCTGTCGGCCGATCCACGCGTCATGCAATTTGCCGTCCGTCTGAACTGGTAGTCTTCCAACGGGTCCGAAAGACGCTCCACGCGTCGATCGGACCCGGTTGTGAGGGCCTCTTGTCTATCCGAACATTGCTCAGTTTGTTCTTGTGCGTTGGGCTTGCGTCCGCACTCCAGGCGCAGTCCAAGGCGCCCGATCTAGTGCTCCAGGGCAAGGTGGCCGGAACGCAAAACCAGACTTACTTCGAGGTGCCCTTTGAGGTGCCAGCCGGGATCCATCGCATCAGCGTCGACTTTTCTTATACCGGCAAAGAGAACAAAACTACGCTCGACCTTGGCATCGCCGACCCCGAGCGCTTTCGCGGCAACAGCGGCGGCAACAAAAGCCATTTCACAATCGGTGAATCCGATGCCACGCCCTCGTATTTGCCCGGTCCCATCCCTCCGGGCAAGTGGAAGCTACTCATCTCCGTTCCGAACATCCGCGCGCACGAAGAAGCGACCTACCGCGCCGAGGTCCGCTTCAACGATCCTCTTGAAGATCAAAGCTTCACAACTGCTGCTCTTGAAACCGGCGTGCGCTGGTATCGCGGCGATCTCCACATGCACACGGCTCACAGCGATGGCAGTTGCGCCAGCCAAACTGGCAAGCGCGTGCCCTGCCCCGTTTTTCTCAGCGCGCAGGCGGCCATCGAGCGCGGTCTCGACTTCATCGCCCTGTCCGATCACAACACCACATCGCAATACGATGCGATGCGCGAGTTGCAGCCCTATTTCGATCGGCTCCTGCTCATCCCTGCGCGCGAGATGACAACCTTCTGGGGACACTTCAACATCTTTGGCGTCACGCAATTCATCGACTATCGCGCGGTGGGCCGTGGCGGCCGCGACGTCAATCAGATGGTGCGTGAGGCGCGCGCGATGGGCGGCATTGCGTCCATCAATCACGCCGACGCGCCAAGCGGCGAAGTTTGCATGGGCTGCGGCTGGACTCCGCCCACCGATGTTGACATGAGCCTCTTCACCGGTGTCGAAGTGATCAACGGCGGCAGCGGCTTTCTCTCAAGCGCCGACTTTTGGGATCGCACACTGGGCAAGGGCCTCCAGCTCACCGCTCTTGGCGGAAGTGACAGCCACAACGCCTCGGCGCGTGCTGGCGAACCAGGCGCCATCGGCTGGCCCGAAACGGTGGTCGAGGCCAAAGAGCTTTCTGTCCCTGCGATTCTCGACGGCATCCGGCATGGGCGTGTCTTCATCGACCTGACCGGATCGCACAATCGCGTCATCGATCTCGATGCACGCGACACGACGCAGGCCGCCGAGGGTGAATGGACGCCGATGGGCCAAACCCTCCAGGCCGCATCGGGCGACAGGCTGTCGTTCCGCATACACACCATTGCCTGTGCGCATGCCACGGCCCATTTCTTTCTTGATGGACGTGAATCCGCAGCCTTCCCACCGCTCTCCATCGGTACCGGCACCGAGCCGCTTTCTTTCTCCTGGAGCAGCGATGGCGCCAGCCACTGGATCCGCGCCGAGGTGCGCGATGCCAATGGCAGCCTGATGCTCGTTTCCAACCCCATCTATATTCGTCCCGCAACCCGCTGAGGAAATTCATGCCTCGTTTGCTGCGCATTCTGTCCCTTGCCGCCTTCTTTGCTGTCTTGCTTTGCGCCACTACCGTCCGAGCACAGAAGATTCCTGCGCCAGGTGCGCGCACGCTGATGGATGCACACAACTGCTACCCGTATTTCGAATGGTGGAGCGATCGCATCGACCGCGCGCTCTTGGCACGAACGCCGCTCGCCATCGAGCAGGACCTCGCCTGGTACACCGACTCGAAAACCGGCAGAAGCTGGTCGGTCGTCACGCACGGCGATCCCCTGACCGGCGAAGAACCCACGATGGAGCATTATTTCTTCGATCGCGTGCGGCCCGTCGTGGAAAAGGCCTTGCGCGACGGCAATCACGGCGACTGGCCGCTCATCACGCTCAATCTCGATTTCAAAGACAACAAGCCCGAGCATCTCGCCGCAGTGCTCGCGCTACTGCGCAAATATCAAGCATGGATCACGTCGGCGCCAAGAGGTGCGGACATCGCGACAGTGCAGCCGCTCGCAGTCAAGCCAATCTTGGTATTGTCCGGCGAAAACGACGCGCAGCAGGCGGTCTTCTACGACCAGCTTCAGGCCGGCGATCGCGTGCTCGACTTCGGCGCTATCCATACCGAAGGTAAAGACCCGCAGTCCGCACCTGCTGTGCTCGACGCCGAGAAAGCCAACAACTATCGCCGCTGGTGGAACAATCCCTGGAGGGTCGTCGAGGCCAATGGTCAGCAACACGCCGGCGACTGGACCCCGGAGAAAATGCACCGCCTGCAGGCGCTGGTCGAGCAAGCCCACGCGAATGGCCTCTGGATTCGCTTCTACACCCTCGATGGCGCAACGACGCACGAGTTGAGCTGTAATGGATGGTTTCGCGGCTATAACTTCGGCTCTCTGGATGCGGCACGAACGCGCTGGCGCGCCGCGATCGCCGCGCACGTCGACTACATCGCTTCGGATCAGTATGAATTGCTGGGAGCCGAAGTGCGCCCGGCCTCCACGCATCAATAAGGAAGGCACGGAAGGGAAGGAAGGCACGGAAGGGGCGGCAAAGAGGCTCACGTCGACCTCGATTTAACCGGCACGGTGTTTCCGGTTAACCGAGCCGGGGCCGACCTGCTCGAACAGCGCTGCGGGAACCGCCGCGCCTTTGTCTGCGTACTAAAAGCCAGGGGAAAGGTCCGCTCCGTCGCCCGGGGGGCCCGGTCCGTCCCATTTCCTTCGCTGGAGCAGCAGGACGGCGCACGTTTGCGTACACTGAAAGCAGGGGATTCAGGGCCAAACCATGAAACTGATTGAGGCCTTCAAGCTCGCGCTGCAGTCTCTGTGGGGGAACAAGCTGCGCTCCATCCTCACGCTCATCGGCGTGGTGATGGGCGTTGCCTCGGTCATTATGGTCATTACGCTGGTCAACGGCGCCAACCGCTATGTCAGCACTAAGCTCTCGGGCTATGGGGCCGACGTTTTCACTGTCACCCGCATGCCCAGCGTGATCTTCACCCCCGAAGAGTACCTGAGCTACCAGAAGCGCAAGATTATCCGCATCGAGGACTACGAGGCCGTCAAGGACGGCTGCCCGGAATGCACCGAGGTCGGCGCGCTGCTGCAAAAGTCAACCAACGTCGTGGCCAACGGGCACTCCAGCAACAACACCAGCGTGCGCGGCTACACCTGGACGATGCTTTCGCTCAACAATATTGATATTGCCCTGGGGCGCGGCTTCACGCCCGGCGACGACACGCACGCCACCAAGAGCGTCATCGTCGGCTACGACATCGTCGACAACCTGCTCGGAGACGGCGATCCCATCGGCAAGGAAATTCGCGTTGACGGCATCCCCTACACCATCGTGGGCGTGGGCGACCGCCAAGGCAAAACCCTGGGTCAGTCGCAGGACAACTGGGTAGCCATTCCCATCACGACTTACCAGCAGGTCTACGGATACAACGATTCGGTCGATATCTATGCGCGCACCGGCGGCAACGCGGAGACCATGACGCGCGCCGAAGACCAGGTTCGCGTGATGATGCGGACGCGGCGCCATGTAGCTCCTGGCAAGCCCGACGACTTCGATCTTGAAACGAACGATACCTTCCTCGATATCTGGAAGCAGATCAGTTCGCTGTTCGCCTGGATCGTCCTCGGCTTGGCGTCGATCGCCCTGGTCGTCGGCGGCGTCGTCATCATGAACATCATGCTCGTTTCGGTTACCGAACGCACTCGAGAGATCGGCGTCCGCAAGGCGCTCGGGGCCAAGCAACGCGACGTGCTCATGCAGTTCTTGATTGAGAGTGCTTCCCTTGCTCTGGTCGGGGGAGCCTTCGGCGTTCTGGGCGGCATTCTGGTCGGCAAGCTGATCACCGTTGTCGTGGGTTTCCCCACGGCCGTGCCGTTATGGGCCATTTTTCTCGGCCTTCTGTTGGCAGGCGCCGTCGGTATCTTTTTTGGCGTCTACCCGGCAAGCAAAGCCGCGCGGCTCGACCCGGTCGTCGCGCTGCGCGCAGAGATGTAAGAAAGACAGTTCTAAGATCGCAGTTCTCAGTTCACCGATCGTTCGCGGTCCCTGGCAGTCGGTTGGATTCTCTGAAACCCAAGTGAACCGCGAACTCAGAACTCGTACCTGTTGCGGAGCAACCTATGGCGCAAGGACAAACCCGCGAATCCGTCAAAATGGCCCTCGACACCCTGAGGACTAATAAGCTGCGCTCGGGATTGACTGTCCTGGGCATCGTCATCGGCGTCACGACCGTCATTACCATTTCTTCGGTCATCAACGGGCTCAACAATCGCGTTTCGGATTGGGTAAGCTCGCTTGGGACCAACGTGATCTGGGTCTTCCACATGCCCGTCATCGGCGTGCGCCCCACCGCCGAGATGCTGGCGCGCAAAAGGCTCACCCTGGACGACGTTCTGGCTTTGCGCACCCTGCCGCATGTTGTCGCAGCCGACGGCGGCTTCCAGCACGTGGGCCAGTTCCGCGTCGGACAGGTCAGCGTCAAGTACCAGGGCAAGAAAGTTGCCGGCACCATCCTGCAAGGTTCCACGGCCGAAGTCTCGCTGGTCAGCGATATGACGCTGCGCGAAGGCCGTCTCTATACCGACGATGAAGACCATCGCGGCGCCCACGTAGTCATCCTGGGCTACGATACCTGGGAACAGCTGTTCGGCGATCAGCCCGCCGTCGGCAAAGAAGTCAATATCGAAACTGGCCTCTACACCGTGATTGGCGTGCTCGACAAACGCAAGCAGCCCTTTGGCGGCGGCAAGAACCCCAATGACAACATGACGATCTTCCCCCTGGGCACCTTCCACAACCTGCACCCTGAAGATAAGGACATGTGGGTCAGCGTGAAATACGATGACCCGAAGGACAAAGCGCTTGTGCAGGAAGAGATTCGCGAAATGATGCGCATTCGCCGTAAGGTGCGCGTCGAAGCCCCCGATGACTTCGAGATCTTCGGCCCCGATTCATTGTCGAAACTCTGGGGCCAGCTGACCGGCGGCCTGGTTCTCTTCATGATCGCGGTTTCCAGTGTCGGCCTCATGGTGGGCGGCGTCGGCGTCATGAACATCATGCTGGTCAGCGTCACCGAGCGAACCCGCGAGATCGGCGTGCGCAAAGCCATCGGAGCAACCAAACGCACCCTGCTCACCCAGTTCACCACCGAGGCGGTCACGCTCTGCGCCGTCGGCGGCATCATCGGAATTCTTGTCGGCGCCGTGCTTACCTGGATCGTCTACTTTCTGCCCATCGGCCTGCCTGCGACGCTCTCCACCATGTGGGTCGTGGTCGGGTTTGGCGTCTCCTGCGCCATCGGATTGCTCTTCGGCATCTATCCCGCCTGGAAAGCTGCCAATCTGGACCCGATTGAGGCTTTGCGGTATGAATAGATGAGCCGGAAAGCAGCGAAATGGTTCACGCTCCAACCAGTGGTAAGATGGTCCCCGGTCGCGCAAGGGTTCAGACAGCGAACGTTCGGACGGTAAGCTCTGTTTCCTGCAGCGTAAATGAGGACTGCCACGGGACCTCCATCGGCAGCAAATTGACTGCTCTTCTTCCCCCGCATCGACGCGGTTTCCCGACTAATCTCCGGTGCATGCGTCGCACAACGCAGGAAGGCTGAGCCATGGAGCTGATGGAAGGCGTCAAGCTTGCGCTGCAATCCCTGTGGGCCAACAAGATGCGCAGTATCCTGACGCTGCTTGGCGTGGTCATTGGCGTCGCGTCGGTCATCATGGTGGTCACCCTCACCAACGGAGCCAAAGCATTCGTCACCACCAAGATCAACACCTACGGCGCCGACGTGGTCACGATCAGCAAGATGCCGCAGACTTTCATCACCCTCGACGAATACCTCGAGTTTCAGAAGCGCCGTGACATCACCCTCGACGACTACAGAGCCGTGCTCGCGGAATGCCGCTCCTGTGTCTCGGTCGGCGCTCGTCGCGAGAGCACCGGCAGCGTTGTCTACGGCAACCACTCCAGCACCGATACCGACATTCGCGGCTGGACGTGGACTATGCCCGCGCTTTCCAACCTCAACATCGAGATTGGCCGCTCCTTCACGGAGGTCGAAGACACGCATAGTTCCCATGTCGCGATCGTCGGCTTCGACGTGGTCGACAATCTGCTCGGCCCCGGCGATCCGCTGGGCAAAGAGATTCGCGTAGCAGGCGCGCCTTACACCATCATTGGCGTCGGCGAGCGACAGGGCAAAATGCTCGGCCAGAGCATGGACAACTGGGTCGCCGTGCCCCTCACCGCGTTTCTCGAGCAGTTTGGCGCGCACGAATCGCTCGACATCTACGTGGACGCCGGGGGGGGCGGTGAGGTGATGGACGTGGTTTCCGATCAACTGCGTACCATCATGCGCGCGCGGCGTCACCTTGCCCCCGGCGCGACGGACTCCTTCACCATCGACACCAGCGCGACGTTCCAAAATTTGCTGGGCAAGATCCTCAACAGTTTTGGCGCAGTGGTTGCCGCCATCGCCGGCATCTCGCTCGTGATTGGCGGCATCGTCATCATGAACATCATGCTCGTCTCGGTTACCGAGCGCACCCGCGAAATCGGCGTTCGCAAAGCGCTCGGCGCGCGGCGGAAAGATATCCTTCTCCAGTTCCTCATTGAATCCGCCACCATGTCGCTGGTCGGCGGGTGCATCGGCGTCATCGCCGGCATCGGGTTGGCGAAAACCATCACCCTGATCATCGCTTTTCCCTCTGAAGTCCAGTTCTGGTCGATTCTTGTCAGCCTCTTTGTGGCTGGCGGAGTCGGCCTCTTCTTCGGCGTGTATCCTGCACACAAGGCAGCGCAGCTCGATCCCATCATCGCCCTGCGCACGGAGCTGTAACGATGCGCTTCAGCGACTCAAGAGAATCGGTCCGGCTGGCGCTCGATACCCTGCGCAAAAACAAGCTGCGCTCCGGCCTCACCATTCTCGGCATCTCCATCGGCATCTCCACGGTTATCCTCATCTCATCGGCCATCAACGGCCTCAATACCAACATCGATCAGTTCATTCGCTCGCTGGGCACAAACTGCCTGTGGGTCTTTCGCTTTGAGCCCTTCGGCCAACGCCCCACCACCGCCGAACTCAATCGCAAGCAGCTCACTTACGAAGACGGCATGGCCATGCGCCAGCTTCCATTCGTGGTGGCTGTCGATACCCAGCTGTTCCTGCAAAACTTTCAGACCGGAGTGGGCAGTGTCTCGTTAAAGAACGGGTCGCACAAGATCGAAAACACCATCCTCAACGGCGACACAACCCAGATTAAAGACACGCAGGATATTGAGCTCGTCGAGGGCCGTCTCTGGACAGAGTCGGAAGAAGAACGTTCCGCCCGCGTCGTTGTCCTGGGCTACGATGCTGCGGACGGCCTGTTCCCGCACGAGTCGCCCATCGGCAAAGACGTCCAATGCGAGGGCATGGTCTTCACCGTGATCGGCGTTCTCGACAAGCAGCCGCAGCCCTTCGGCAGCGGGCGCAACACCCAGGACAACGCTGCTTACTTCCCGCTCGAAACCTTCCGCATGCTGCATCCCGAGGTCAAAGACTTCTGGATCACGGTGCGGTATGACGACCCGTCCCACAAAGCGCTCGTCATCGACGAACTGCGCGAGCTTCTCCGCCGCCGTCGTGGCGTCCGTACCAATCAGGACGACAATTTCGCCATCTTCGGTCCCGACGCGCTCACCCGCCTCTGGAATTCGCTCACCGGCGGCCTCTTTCTCTTCATGGTGGCCGTTTCGTCGGTGGGTCTCATGGTCGGCGGCGTCGGCGTCATGAACATCATGCTGGTCTCCGTCACCGAGCGTACCCGCGAGATCGGCATTCGCAAAGCCATTGGCGCAACCCGGCGCAACATTCTTCTGCAATTCACGCTCGAAGCGGTCACTCTTTGTGCCGTGGGCGGTCTGCTCGGCATCCTCGCCGGATCGCTCTTCACGCTCATCCTGCACTACGCCGTTTCGTTCCTCCACGCGGCTCTCTCGGCAACCTGGGTCATCATCGCCTTCGTTGTTTCCTGCGGCATCGGCCTGCTCTTCGGCATTTACCCCGCCTGGAAAGCCGCGTCCATGGATCCCATCGAAGCGCTCCGCTACGAATAGAAGCAGGAATCAGGCAACAGCCATGAAGCCGGGCCTCAACCTCATCCCACTTCGGCGTCTTTCTCAACTGCAGCTTCGATCGATTCACGTCCCGCACGCGCTCCCCATTTTCTAGTCCTTGTCCCGCGTGTCCCTGTATTCTTGCTTACGTGATGCCGCACGCATTGGCCCTGGCCGTGGAGGTGGCGACCACGGGATTGGTCGTCGCTGGCATGGGCTATTTCGTCGCTGCACTTATCGCGGCGCGCATTTATCTCCTGTCCCGGCGCCAGGCTCTCCCCACCTTTACCCCGAGCGTGAGCATTCTCAAATCGCTCAAGGGTAGCGACCCCGGCATGCTGGACGCTTTCCGCAGCCACTGCCGCCAGGACTACGCCGCAGGCTTTGAACTCCTCTTCGGCGTCTCCTCACTCAACGATTCCGCTGTCGCAGCCGTGGTCCAACTGCAGCTCGAGTTCCCCGAACGCAGCATTCGCCTGATCCAATGTCCCGAACGCCTCGGCGCCAACGGCAAGGTCAGCACTCTGGCGCAGCTTGTGCCGCACGCGAAGAACGAGTTCCTGCTCATCAACGACTCTGACATCACCGTCGGTCCGCGCTATCTCGAGCGCATCATGGCTTCGTTCGCGCAGTCTTCCGCCGAGCGCCCACTCAATCCGCAGCCCGTGGGCCTGGTCACCGCTCTCTATCGCGGCCGCGCACACCAGACACTTGCCTCGAAATTCGAAGAGCTCGGCATCTCCACTGACTTTCTTCCGTCCCTGCTTCTCTCCAAGCTGATCGAGCACGGCCTGCACTACGGTCTCGGCTCGACGCTCGCAGTTCGCCGCGAAGCTCTCGACCGCATCGGCGGATATTCCACGCTTGCCGACCACCTCGCCGACGATTACGAACTCGGCGCTCGCATTGCGAAGGCCGGCTATCGCATCGCGCTGAGCCCTGAAGTCGTCGAGACCAACATCGCGCCGTATGACTGGCGCGGCTACTTCGACCATCAGCTTCGCTGGTTCCGCACTGTGCGGGATGCGCGGCCCGGCGGCTATTTGGGACTTCTCGTCACTCACGGCCTTCCCCTCGCAGTGCTTAATAGCATCGCCAGCGGCTTGAGCCCGCTGAGCCTCTGGTTGCTGGCCCTGGCCTATTTTCTCCGTCTCACACTGGCCATGACGGTCGGCGCTGAAGTGCTCGGCGATCGCCAGGTGCTGCCCAGCCTCTGGCTCCTGCCTCTGCGCGACATTACGGCCTTCGGGTTGTGGATTGCGGGCTTCGCCGGCGACTCGATTGAGTGGCGCGGCGAGCGCTTCACCCTGCGTAACGGCTTGCTGCACAAAGTTGACGAGAGCCGCTCGTCCCCAATCTGAGCTCCTCCGTCACATTCCTTTTCCGGCCCGTTGGGCCATGGGCGCGCTCCACAACAGATTCACGAAACCGTGTTCTCGCACGATGCGCACGACACGTACAATCCCCTCACGCGGCAATGCAGCCGCACGAGGAGAAAGTCCATGCGAATCCCCATCCCAGTTGTTGGCCGCGCTCTCGCTTGTTGTCTGCTGGCCGCGTCCTTTGCCTTTGCCTCTGCCCAGGAAGCTGCGCCGGCCAAGCCGGCCGTTGGCACGCCCGTCGCTCCGTCCGATGCCTATGGAAAGCTGCTCGGCCTGCTCGAGAAGGAGTTCGTCGGCGCCGCTGAAGCCATGCCCGAAGACAAGTTCGATTTCGCGCCACCCGCCACTGCCGGCGACTTCAAAGGTGTCCGAAGTTTCTCCGGGCAGGTCAAGCATGTCACAGAAGCCAACTATTACTTCTTCGGCGGCTCCGCCTTCTCTGAGGCCGACTTGAAAGCCAAGGCCGATGCAATCGACAAGCTCAAGACAAAGGCGGAGGTCATTCAAGCCCTCAAGGACTCCTTTACCCAGGCCCACACCTTCGTCGATTCCATTACGACCGACAATGCATTCATCGCGACGTCTAACGGGACGCGAGGAGGCATGGCGGCCTTCGGAATGGCCCACTTGATGGATCACTACGGTCAGATGGTCGAGTACCTGCGGATGAACAGCATCGTGCCTCCCGCCAGCCGCGGCGGCATGTAGCCGGCCGCCCCGTTCCATCGAGCCAACTTCTGGAGAAGACTTTAAAGACTGCGTGGGCGGTAGCGCATCTTGCATGCAAGTGCAGCAGGTCGCCCGCCTATGCAGGAAAGCCAGATGCGCACCGCATCGCTCGCGCCCAGCCGCACGCTGCGATCCTATATCCGGCGCTTTCTCGTCGTCGAATAAACCTCGGACGTAGCCAATTGAAGAAGAACCGCTCTTTTCCCGCGGCTCACTTCGCGCGGATTGCGGTGACCGGATCGATGCGCATTGCCCGCGTCGCCGGCAGGGAGCAGGCAAGGAGGGCGATCAACGCGAGCAACACCGTAACGCAGGCCGCGGTAAGCGGGTCGCTCGCCGACACCCCGTAAAGAACGCCACGGAGGAAGCGAGTGAGGACAAAGGACAACACCAGTCCCAACACCAGGCCGGCAACTGTCAGCCGTAGCCCCTGGAACAACACCAGGCGCAGCACATCCGACCGTCCGGCCCCCAACGCAACGCGGATGCCAATCTCCTGGGTGCGCAACTGAGCGCGATACGCGACGACACCGTAGATGCCCGAGGTAGCGAGCACTAGCGCAAGCACGCCCAAAATCGTGGCAAACAGCGCCTCAATCCTCTGAAACACCATCGAAATCTGTGTCGTTGCCAGCAAAGGCCGCACGTCATACACGGGCAGCTTGGCATTGATCTGGTGCACCGCCTGTTGCACAGCGGGGGCAAGGGATGTCGGGTCGGCGTAGGTGCGGACCTGGAGGATTGTTTCGTCGCCCGAAATCTGAAGGATGTCGAGGTAGACCAGCGCTTCGGGGTCTTCATTCACACGCTGGTGCTTGGAGTTGCGAGCAACTCCGACGATGGCGAACGGTTTCCCGAATACCATCAGGTGCTGTCCCAAAGGATTCTTGCCGGGCCAATAACGCCTTGCTGCCGTCTCATCGAGGATTGCAACCAGGGGAGACGTCTCACTGTCGTCGCGTGTGAATGCTCGCCCTTGCACGATCGGGATATCCAATGTGTCGAAGTATCCGGGACTGACCCGGGCGCGGCGCACTTCGAGCGACTCGTGCGGTTGTGGCACGTAGCCCTCGGGATAAGCATCGACCGTCCCCCGGTTGAAGCTCAGAGGAACCCAGTCCGTAACGGAAGCGGACGCGACGGCGGGCATGCTTGCCAACCGGTCCAGGATCTTGTGATCGAACGCGTGAACCTCATCCTCGGAGTAGCCGGCGGAGGACAGCGACACGGATGCGGTCAGCACGTGCGCCTGTTCGAATCCGGGGTCCGCTTCGCGCGCATTCCGCAGAGTGCGCAAGAAAAGGCCTGAGATCACGCACAGGACCAGCGAGAGCGCGATCTGCGCAACCACAAGGCTGCTTAACAGGTGGCGATTGTGCGTGCCGCCGGAGATGCTGGTGGCCTCGTCCTTCAGCACTTCTGCCGCGGATACCTGCGACGATCTCCACGCAGGCAGCCCGCCACAAACAACGCTCGACGCGATAGCGAGCAAGAGGACTGTGACGACCACGTTGACGTCGAGATACCCATTGAGCGAGATGGGGTTGGAATTTGCGGGAATGACGCGTGCCAGCGACTTGGCCGACCAGAAGGTCAGTAGCACCGCCAGCGCCCCTCCGCTGAGCGAAACCAGAAGCCCCTCCAGCATCATCTGGCGCATCAGTTGCAAGCGGTTTGCTCCGAGCGACTGGCGAATCGCAATCTCGCGCCTCCGCGCCACAAAGCGGACCAGTGCCAGCGTGGCAATGTTGACACACGTCAGCAGCAGAACCACCCCGGCAATCGCCATCAGAATCGGCAGCGAAGCCGCGAGAAACACATTGGCGCCAAAAGGTGAGCGCCACAACGGATCAAGCGTGATGGTATTCACGCCGAGATGATCGTCGGGGAATCGGGTCACAAGCTGATGCATCAGGACCTCGAGGTCCTGCGTTGCGAGCGAGCGGCTTACACCGGGACGGAGCCGCCCTGTCACGTTGAGCCAGGCGTGGCTCCGCTGCTCGATCCAGGCGTTGCTCCCCGCATCCGTATTCGCTGCGAGTGGAAGCCACGCATCGGTGCGGATGGCGGGCATGCACCCAATAAAGTCCGCGGGCGCGACGCCAATCACCGTGAACGACCGTCGCGCAATCTCAATGGTTTTGCCGATGATCGCTGGGTCGCCGCCGAAGCGTGTCTGCCAGAGGGCGTAGCCGATCACGACAAAGGGCACGCCGCCCTGTTGCGCTTCTTCTTCAGGACGGAAGAATCTGCCCAGGAGCGGCTTGATGCCGAGAACGTCAAAATAGTTCCACGAAGCATTTGCGACGAAGACACGAAGGGGCGTGTCGCCCCCGGTCAACGTCAACCAATCGTGATGATAGGCGAGGATTCCGGTGAATGTGTGATTTTGTTCGCGCAGATCGCGATAGTCGGGATAAGAGAGCGGCGGCGAAGGCGAGGTGTTCCACTGGCCTCGCATGATGCTGACCAACTCGCCGGCATTCCGCGCACCTGGCACCGGATGCAGCAGGGTCGCATTAATCCAGCTATACACCGTGCTGTTGGCGCAGATGCCTAACGCCAGCATCAGAACGGCAGTGATCGCGAACCCTGGACTCCTGCGAAGCTGCCGGAGTGCGTAGCGGACGTCCTGAAGCAGTCCGGCCATACGGAGCCTCCCCGAGTGTTTTTCTCGTTGCAAGATTTCTCTAGGCCTTTTGAGATGCATGCGCGGTGCCACAACGCACACAGCTTTAACCCGATTTCTGAGAAAGAGATGCAGGTTCGACGGTGTGCTAGATCATCGCCCCTTTGTCCGCCGCCGCACGGAATGTCCGAATTCGCACAGGAGACTGAATCGCATCTTCGACTGAGCTGCACAACTTTCGGGATGAAGCCATGCTAGGTTTCCGGGCTGAACGTCGGTCTCCGTCTCAAGGCAGCCGCTTATCAGCGTGTCAGCCTGCGATGAAGGAAGGTTTCACCTTCGACGAGCGGCTCGATCCGAAGCAGATGAATGGGTTACTGCGCGTCGTTGTCGTCGATCAGAAGCTCGGGATGGATGGGGTCTGTTCCTGTGCCTCCGGCTCGCGTTGGAGGCGAAACGGCAGCCTTTATGCGGGTTCCCCTGCGCCAGAGGCCTGCATCCGGCGCCGAAAAAACCAGAGGATTCGCAGCCCGGGTAAAAGGCCTGTTTCCAGAGGCTTCGCATCCGGCCTACGTTGTACTCTTGCGGGCTTTTGGCCTGCATTTATCTCTCAGTGCGAACCCAGCGGGTAACACACTTGTGAGATTCGTAGTTCCCTTGTGTAACTCCCTGTGGAAGAATTCTATGCGAGACCTGCGGAGAAGGTATCGCGTACGTGTGCGATCCGGTAAACGGGACCGTGAAGGCCGTTCCGGCAAGTCATTGGACGCACCGTACGTCTCCGAGCCCGTTCTTCGCAGCGGGCAGTTTCGTTGTCGATGAGGACTCATGGAATCGCGGATATTCTGTGCCTACAACGAAACCAGCAAGTGTTTCCTCAGCACACGCGTGACGGTTGTCGACGCTGCGCTTGAACCCTTGCGTGTTCTGCGCGTCCTCATGGAAGGCCTGGGACCAGATGCATCCGACGGCGCCTGGCTGATTCACTTCAAGGGCGTCCCGGTAGCTCGCGCGATCTCCCCCTTCGATCTCATCTATCTCGACAAGGATTTTCGTGTTGTTCATGGCATCGAGCTCTTCGCGGACTCGAGTTTCGAACCGTTCAAGGGCCAGCCTTCGAGCGCGCTGATCCTGCCTACACGCACACTGACCGCATCCAAAACACGCTCCGGCCATCAAATCAACTTCCGAGAAATTTTCGACGCGTCGGCTCAGACCCCTGCGATCACCCAGCCGCCGGTTCCCAAGGGAAGGCACCTGCCGGCGGCGCCCCCGAGCCAGGGCGCAGAGACGGGCGGTCTGATTTCAGCCTTCGCCGGATTGGCGGCTCCGGGTTCTTCAGTGTCCCAGGCTCAGACCACGATGCACTCCGCGGGATCGAGTGCGCCCGCGCCCGCCGCTCCTCTGAGCGGCTCGGGTTCGCTCACGCGCGCAACTTCGCAGACTACGCGACCGGGTCTTGATCGTCCGCCGATCGCCAACGTCCCGAGCCGCGTCGTTCCCGCGTCGGTTCCGAAAAGCATCCAGAGTCAGCCCGAACTTGGTCCCTCGGCCCGCGCTGTCAACGCATCGGGATCGGGCCGGCTCTTGCGCACCGCACCATCGCATCCCGAGATGTCCGCGGTTGCGCAGCCCGCCTTGCCGGAGGTGACGCCCGAAGACGCTACACCGGCTCCTGCATCCGAACCGCAGCCCCCGCACGGCCTGCTCATTCCGTTTCCCGCTGCGCCCGTTTCCGAAGCAACGCCGGAGCCCGCAAGCCAACCGCAGGAGACGGTGCTGCCCGGCATGTCGCCGCCGTTCAAGTGGGACGAGCTGAAAACGCCGCCCAACCTCGAGATTGCCGCGCCTGAACTTGACGAGGAAGTACCTTCGGCCGAGATGCAGCAAGCGCTTGAGGCAGAGCAAGCCTTGGAACAGGAGACGCGCGAACTGCAGGTGCGCAACACGCGTATTGACCAGGCCCTCGCGCCGGCGTCGAAGACCAGGAGAAACATCTCGTGGGATGTGCATCTGCTCTATGCCGTGTTTCCCGAATTCGATCCGGAGCGGGAGACGGATTTTCGCATCCCGCGCACCGACTTCCTCAACGAAGGGAAAGCCCGGCTTGGAGAACCATCCCGCAAGCTCCAGTTCCTCTCCTGGCTCTATCCCGACCTGCATCTTGAGCGCGTCGAGAAAACCCGACGCGAGGCGCGCGCCGCGCCGCGGCTTGCCGATCCCGGACTGGTTGCCCACTTCTTCACCGGCGGGTCACCGCGTCCGCACCCGGTAAAGAACATCAGCGTCTCGGGCTTCTACATGTACACAGACGAGCGCTGGCTGCCCGGCACCATCATTCGCGTCACGCTGCAAATCTTGGGATCGAGCGGAGACGATCCGCGCGACATCATCACAGTACACTCTCGCGTGGTGCGCTGGGGCGTCGATGGCGGGGGCTTCGAATTCGTTCTCCCCGGCTTCCTCGAAGAATGATCCGACCCCGCGCACGGTTGCCATTCCCAACGGCTCGGATGCTAGGCTGACTCCCAAGTGCCGATTCTCACCACAACCGAGGCAGGCATTCCCATCCAGGGTCCCAGCGCCACACTCCTCTACGACGACTGGTATCCGGCCCTGCGCGCAGACAAGCTGCGCAGCCGGAAACTCGTCAAGGCCATGCTTCTGAATATCCCCTTGGTGCTCGGAAGATTAAAAAGCGGGCAGCCCTTTGCCCTGCGCGACAGTTGCCCCCATCGCGGCATTCCGCTCAGCGAAGGCTGGTTCGATGGGCAACGGGTCACCTGCCGTTATCATGGGTGGGAGTTCGAGCCTTGCAGCGGCCGCTGTGAACTGATTCCTTCCCTCTCCAGCCACGATCATCTCGACGCGACAAAGATTTACGCCACCGCCTTTCCCTGCGAAGAGCGCGACGGACATGCGTGGGTTTTTGTGCCGGGTCCCGGCAGCGGGAAGCATTCGCCCGGCGCGAAGGCGGCAGCACCCGAGCTGGCCAAGTTCGGCACGCGTTTTCGCACCGCGCACCTGGCCGCCGACCTGCCCTGCAACGTGGATCACGGCATCATCGGCCTCATGGATCCCGCGCACGGCCCCTTTGTCCACCAGGCTTGGTGGTGGCGCAGTCGCGCCAGCATCCGCGAAAAGACCAAGCGCTTCGAGCCCATTTCCGAGGGCTTTCGCATGAGCGCCCACGCGCCCAGCGCCAACTCCGCGCCCTATAAGCTGCTCGGGGTCTATGGCCAACCCGTCGAAACTACCATCGACTTTGTGCTTCCCAACCGCCGTACCGAAATCATTCGCTGCGGCGACAAGTGGTTCTCCTCGCTCACCACCATCACGCCGGTCACGGCCTCCACTTGCCGCATCGACGTCATCGCCGCCTGGAACGTCTTCTACTACGTGCCCTTCCTGACGCCGATCGCCAGGTTCTTCGGAGCGAAATTCGTCCGGCAGGATCAGGTCACGATGATCCAGCAGGCCGAAGGCCTCAAACACAATCCAAGCCTGATGCTGATCGACGACGCGGACAAGCCGGCCAAGTGGTATTTTGCCTTGAAGCAGGCGCGCCTCGATGTCGCCGCCAACACCGCGCCGCTCAAGCATCCCATGGGCGGCCCCGTCGACCTGCACTGGCGCAGTTAAAGGATGGGAGCGTTGTTTCGCGTGCCGGCCGCATTCGCGCCGATGCTGAAGGAGCTGAACGCAAGAGGAACTCTGCGCCCTCACTATCCGACTTCTTCTCTGCCTTGGAATCATTCTGGAACTCGCATCCGCCCGAAAAGCAAAGGCCTGTCGGCTGACAGGCCTCAGACATATTCCGAGCGGGATGCAGCTTGAGTTGGCGAGGGCTACTTCTTTCCTTCGGCCCCTTCGTCGCTCTTGTCGTCGAAATCGTTGTCTTCGCCTTCCACAGAAATCCGCAACGACCGCAGGAAGTTGACGTCGTTCTTGGTGAACGGCCCGCCTTCCGCGCCGAGCTCCGCGCCAGGCTCGACATCTTCCGTCTCTTTATTTGTCACTTCGTTCAGGCCGATCGTGGCCTCCAGCATCAGAAGCACGTCAAAGCCATGGCGGCGGATGTCCTGCACAACTCCCGCAATTTGTTCGCTTTCGATCACCGATTCGTGGATGGCTTCTCCCAGTTGTTGAATCAGTTCGCGCAGGCGAGATGTCACGTAAGCCTCCAGGACGTCGGCCGGCGCGGAGACTAGCGCAGGGAACGGCGTTGGGATTGTTCTACCTTACTGCCACAACGTATCCACGGCAACTGCCGCTCGCGCCGAGCCTCGTGCGAAGCGGAGACCAAGGCCCGCTGATACCATCATATCGAAATGAGACCTGAAACCGTCGGCCGCGTGCTTGGAATCGGGTTGCGGGTTGCCGGACGCGTCGCCGGACAGCGCATCGGTTCTGCAGCGCAGGCCCGCCCCTCTTCCGTCGGGCCTTCCGCACCTGCCGGCGAGTCGCAGAATCCCAAACCACGGCCAATCCGAACCAAATCCGCCTCGTCCGGTAGCCTGGCCCGTGGAGTGGGCGGTTTTTTGGCGCCCTTCCGCCGTGTGGGTGGCATTCTCTGGCTCGAAGTCACGGGCGTCTTCTTTTTGCTGCCTGTCGTGGTCTTCTCCCCCACGATCTGGCGCACGCGCGCCAGCTGGGCCAGTGGTCCCGACCATCGCACCTTCGTCGCCTCCGCGATTGTGGTCTTGGTTTTCTTCTATCTCGGCCTGACGTCGTTCTGGCGTGCGCGGCGACGTTCTCATGGCGCACCCGTCTCCAAATAACGCCGAATCGCCCGCACTCTCCTTTTGACTAAAATTCCCGCTCGCGTTAACCAATTGCTTCTTTGTTCGTTTTGTCTGCAAGAAGTGTGTCGCACGCGCTCGTCTGTGAAAGGAATCTGCCATGCTCCGACGCCAAAGAATCTCCCGCGTTCTCTCTGTCCTGTCCTTTTCCCTTCTCGTTTGTGGACTTTCAGCTGCCGCCCAGGCGCGTGCGGCCGCTCCGGCGCCTGCCCAGGTGACGACGCCGGCCTTGAATGACAAAGATGTGGCCGCCACACAGGCCGAGCTCATCCGGCTCCTGCGCCTGAGCCCCACCCTCACCACCGTGGTCTCGCACGATCCGTCGCTCCTCGCCAACCAGGACTACGTCGCGCGCAATAATCCGCAGCTCGCCGCCTTCCTCACCCAGCATCCCGAAGTCGCGCGCAATCCCGACTACTATCTCTTCACCCACATGCATGTGGAAGGACAGGCCGACGAAGCCCTCGAGCGCGCTGTATGGCCTGACGTGTACCGTGAACAGGGACGGCGTTCGGGGTTTGACGAATTGGTGAGCGACATGCCGCCGGTCCTTGCTTTTGCCCTGTTTCTGGTCACCGTTATCTGGTTCACCCGCCTCTTTCTCGACAACCGCCGCTGGGGACGCATCTTCAAGCTGCAAAGCGAAGTGCATAGCCGCCTCATCGACAAGTTCAGCTCCAACCAGGAGCTCGGTGCCTACATGGAAACCGAAGCTGGCCGGCGATTCCTTGAGGCAGCGCCGATTCCCGTGAACATCGAGAGCGGCCACCGCGTACCGAATGCGGTCGCCCGCGTGCTCACGCCGCTCCAGATCGGAATCGTTCTGGTCTTGCTGGGCACAGGCCTGCTGCTGCTGCGTCACGCAAGCCCTGAGATGGATGTGCCGATGCTGGTGCTGGGCACCGTGGTGCTGATGCCGGGTATTGGGTTTATTCTCAGCGCAGGCATCACGTGGCTTCTCGCCGCTCGGCTCGGTCTCATGCCGCCGCCCCCGGCGCAAAGCAATCTCGACTCGCCCAACGGAACAGCCAAAGACAGACTGTGAACGGCGGGGAGCCGAACCACGGTGAGGAAACAACGACCCATGCCCTGGGAATCGACCACCATCCCGCAAGTGCTGGCAGGCGAAACGCCAGCCGATCCTCGTCTTCTGGAGGATGCCGGCCAGCTCATGACAGGTGAAGCGTTCGCAGGCTTCTACGAGCGCTCGGCCCGCCCGCTCTGGGCCTATCTGGCGCGGGCTTCTTCCGATCCCGCGCTGGCCGACGACCTCATGCAGGAGAGCTTCGTGCGCTTTCTCTGTGCCGCACATCCGCAGGATGGCGAAGTCGCCGCGCGCCGCTATCTTTTCCGCATTGGCACCAATCTGTTGCGCGATCACTGGCGTCGCCAGCGCTCCACCGCCATCGACGACATTCCCGAAGAGCTTTTTGCCACCCGCAGTCACGCGGCGCATTCCGATTCGCAGGCCATGCTCGGGCCCGCCATGGCCCAGCTGCGGCCGCGCGACCGGCAGCTCTTGTGGTTGGCTTACGCGGAGGGCTACTCGCATCGCGAAATCGCCGCGATCATGGGCTTGGCTTCGGCCAGCATTCGGCTGCTTCTCTTTCGTGCCCGTCGAAAGATGGCGCGCCTGCTTCGCGAGGGCGCCCCACGGAACGGAAGTGCGCAATGAGCCCGTTCACCTGCGCGCATGAATTCGAACTCACCAGCCTTCTTGATCGGGGCCAGTGGCCCCTTGCCGCGTCGGCCGAGTTATCCGCGCACGTAGCCGGCTGCCGCGCCTGTTCTGAGCTCGCCCAGGTTCGGCAAGGTCTCCAGGCCATGCGCGCTGCCACCCTGCCAGTCCCGGCGCTGCCCTCTGCCGGGGCGCTCTGGTGGCGTGCCCAGCTGCGCCGCCGCAACGCCGACCTGGCACGCATCAATCGCCCCATCCTGGGAGCTCAGATCTTCGCCACCGTCCTCACGCTTCTGCTTGCCGGAGCATCGCTCGCCTGGGAACTGCGCCGCGGTCTCCATCTCGCAGCCTGGCTCCAGGCCCTGCATATCGAGGCTCTTTGGCCCGCATCCTTCGGCAACCTCGCCTTCCTGGTTCCCTTGCTGGGCATGCTGGTGCTCGTCAGCGGCGTCGTGGTCTACTTCGCGTCGGAAAAGTACTAGAACAGACCGCCTGGGTTTTTACGAAACCCGTGCCCCATTTCCGGGCCCCCACGGACAGGGCTTCGCCCGGCAGGTGGCTTTTCGGCTTCGCTCTGGCGAAGGACGGAAACCGCGAACCCTCAAGCCCGAAGCGCGCAGTCCAGGACCCCGGAGATTCAACGCAAGCTTCGCGGAGCTTCGGCGATGCAGAGATATAAGGCAGGTCTCGGGCTCAGGCCTGGGATTCCCTTAGCTCTTTTTTCGTTTACGGAGTTTCTTTTCGAGGAACTCCTGGAGCGCAACGGCATTGTTGTGGTCGGTGTGTTGTGCGCTGAAGAGAAGCGTCACCGTCCCAGCGCGCGCGGCCTCGAGCAGGGAATTCCAGGCATCCGGCTCTTGTTCCAGTTCCGCGAAGTAGCGGCTTCGAAATTCGTTCCAACGCTCTTCGTCGTGGTGATACCAGTGGCGCAATTCGTTGCTCGGGGCCACATCCTTCAACCACGTCTTCATCGTCAGCGACTCTTTCTTGACGCCGCGCGGCCACAGGCGATCGACCAGGAACCGGGCGCCGTCGCCCCGCTTTGCAGGCTCATAGACGCGCTTGATCTTAATCATCGGAACATCCTCAGCGGGCGCATCCAGCATAACGCCGGAGCCACGATTGACGGGACCTGTGGCGCGCGTTCCGCGGCCGAGCCAGTCGCTGTGACCAATTCGATGCGGTAGCATCTGAATGACTATGAGTATTGAGAAAGCTACATTCGGCGCAGGCTGCTTCTGGGGCGTGGAGGCGGCGTTTGCCGCGATTCCCGGAGTGACGGCGACGGCCGTCGGCTATGAGGGCGGAAGCCTGGAACGTCCCAGCTACCAGGACGTATGCACCGACCAGACCGGCCATGCGGAAGTCGTGGAGCTCGATTTCGATCCGGCGCAGGTGAGCTACGAACAGCTCCTGGATGCGTTCTTCAAGCTGCACGATCCCACGACCCTCAATCGCCAGGGGCCCGACTGGGGAACACAGTACCGCTCGGCGATCTTCTTCTACTCGCAGGAACAGGAAGCGCAAGCGCTCGCCAAGATCGAGAAACTCACCGCCGAAGGCAGCTACAAGCCGAAACACATTGTCACCAAGGTGGAACCGGCGCAAACCTTCTGGCGCGCCGAAGAATATCACCAGAAGTATCTCGAGAAGCGTGGCCAGACAAGCTGCCATATTTGAAAAGCAGGGATCAGGTGTCAGGGAACAGGGATCAGAGATTAAACTCTCCCCTTGTCGCCGAAGGCTGTTCCCTGTTCTTTCTCCCGCACCAGCGCCCACGCCTTCACAAATTTCCAGTGAATGTACACCGAGTGGTTGAGGTGCAGGAGCAATCCTTCGCGCCCATCCAGAAACCCAAGCCTGAAAAAGTAGTTGTAGATAAAGGTCGCGGCCGGGTTGAGAACGCAATTCCACACAAAGGCCGGCAGCGAACCGCTGGTGCGCCCGCTCTTCACAAGCAGTTGCGCGATCTCACTGCTGTAGCGGCTCATGTGTTCGAGATAGATCGCCAACGTGGGATAGGCATAGTGAAGCATGTCGTGCTTCAGTGTGGCTTTCGGTCCCTGATGCTGCGGCGTCGAGTGCGGCCCAACGCCTTCGCTCAGGCGCGCCTGGCCACGGCGAAAAAGGCGCAATTTGTGGTCGGGATAAAAGCCGCCATGCCGAATCCAGCGGCCGAAATAGAGATTCAGCCGCGGAATCCAATAAGCGTCAAACTTCGGTTCGTTCCCGAGCAGCGCCCGGATCTCGGCCTGCAGTTCCGGCGTTAGCGCTTCATCCGCATCGAGCAAGAGGATCCAATCGCTCGTGCAGAGATCCAACGCTACGTTTTTTTGTTCTCCATGACCTTCGAAGACGTGATAGCTGGTCCTGGCGCCGAATGACTCCGCGATTTCAATGGTTCGATCTTTCGAACCCGAATCGACCAGGACGATTTCATCGGCCCACCGCACGCTTGCAAGCGTGCGCGGCAGGTTTGCTTCCTCGTTCATCGCGATCATGGCGACGGAGACGGTGTTATGCATCGAGGGCAGAATAAACTAGTGGGGGTGTTCCGTCTCCACGCGCCTCAGGTCAATTCTTGCCGAAGGCCTCACGGTTTCGACTAGTCCGTGCGGCGGCACGATCTCGTGGCCGGCCGTGCACATCAATTCCTCCCAGTTCCATGCCGCAGCAAGCTCTTTCACGCGCTGTTCCGGCGCGCCATCCTCCAGCGTGACGAAGAAAGGCAGGGGAAACGTGCAGGTCGGTTCCTCGCAGTGCAGCCAACCCACCAGGACCGTCTTGCCCTCCGGGCGCGAGGGCACAAACCTGGATCGTGTGTTGAAACCCTGGCTGCCGCGAAAGAGCGAGTAAACTCCCACGTGACCGCAGTCTCTGCAGACAGTTCCAATGGAGCGCGCTTCAATTCTGCGAATCAATGGACCGCCAAAGGGTAGACCCAGGCCTTCGTGCGGCAGAAGGATCGTCGCACCGCACCAATGGCAATAGAAGCAGCAGTGCGGAATCTCCGTTTCAATCGCCGGCCACGCGTGAGATGCAGTTGGGTTTCCGTCGGGAGCATGCCGTCTCCGGTCGGTGGACTCCTCTTGCATCGAATCCGGGTCCGCAGAGACAACGTGGGAAAAACGATCGCTGATCGCTCGCAACAACGTCATGATTTTCACCTGGGCAAAAAGCCTTCAAAAAGCAGTCAACAATAACAACTCAATGCGCGGCAGGCGGAATCCTTTTGCGATTCCCTCTCGTGCGGACGCATCGTGCGATGCACCTGGCCGATCGCGAACCTTGCGCCGATTTCGCGGGAAAGGCTCTCTGCTTCCAATGCTTTCGCCGAACGGGTGGACTTGAAAATGCAACTTCTGAGCTAATTACTGCAAGTTACGCGCGAGAGTTACCGGCTCTTTCGGGAACATGGGTCACCACCGCGTCGTCGTCCCAGGAAAGTTCGCAACCTCGCTACGGTCGGCGTGATCTGAGACAAACAGTGATTGTGCAGCCCGGCGGCCTCACAATGAGGAAGCGAGGTCGAGTGCGATGAAGGTCCTGCTTTTTGGCGCCACAGGAATGATCGGTCAGGGCGTGATGCTCGAATGCCTGCGCGACCACGGTGTCGAGCTGATCGTTACCGTCGGCCGGACTGCAACGGGAGTGCGTGACTCCAAGGTGCGCGAGATCGAGCACCACGATCTGCTCGAATTTCGGGGCATGGAAGACGCGTTGTGTGGCTTCGATGCCTGCTTTTTCTGCCTCGGGGTCACTTCGAGCGGCATGAAAGAAGCCGACTACGCGCGTATCACCTTTTCCATGACCCTGGCCGCTGCGGAGATGCTGAGTCAGGTCAACCAAAGCATGACCTTCATTTACGTCTCGGGCTCAGGAACCGACAGTTCTGAAAGAGGCCGCGTTATGTGGGCCCGCGTGAAGGGCCGCACCGAGAACGCTCTGCTGCGTCTGCCGTTCCATGCTTACATGTTTCGTCCGGGGTTCATCGAGCCATTGGATGGCATCCACTCCAAGACGCCTTCGTATCGCACGTTCTATCGCGTGGTAGGCCCCGCGCTTCCCTTGCTGCATCGCGCGTTCCCAAACCACATTCTGTCCACGCGCGAGATCGGGCAAGCCATGCTGGCGGTGGCAAGATCCGGTTATCAGAAGCGCATTCTCGAGACGAAGGATATTCGCCGGGTCGTAGGGCCTCGGCAGCCCGCATAACGGGCGCAAACCGGCGTTTTTGCCGCTTTCCTGCAGGCACGCTTCAGGCTGCCGTCTTGCCCGACACCGTGGTAGAGTGAGATTCCACGGAGGTCAGGGATGGCGGCAGAAATCCAGCTCCCGGGCAGCGGCGAAACCATCGAACTACAGCAGCAAGTGGCGCGGCTCCAGGCCTTACTCGAGGCCTCGCGCCAGGTCCACTCGACCATTCGTGAAGACGAGGTGCTGGAGCAGACGCTGCGCATCGTGGTGCGCGAACTGGAGATGGCCGGAGCGGCCTTCCCCAGCGTGGGACTGGCCTACGGTAAAGTCACGGACCTCCATCTCGGCGGCGAGGCGGGGGCAGCCCAGCCGATCTATCTCCTTCAGGACCGCGAAGGCAAGCGGATGACCGAGTTAGTCGTCGCACCTCCCGACGGGCGCGAACTTACCTTGTATGAAGCGGACTTTCTCGAAGGCCTCACCCTGCAGGCCGCCGTGGCCCTCGAGAACGCGCGCAATCACGAGCGCAATCTGCAATGGGCGCGCGTGCAACAGGACCTCGACGCAGCGCGCAATATCCAGCGGTCGCTTTTGCCGCAGAAACTGCCCGAAATTCCCGGCTACTCCGTCGCATTCCGCTCCGTCACCTGCTACGAAGTGGGCGGCGACTACCTCGATATCGTGGAAGAACCGGATGGCACCCTGCTGATGGCCGTGGCCGATGTGGCGGGCAAGGGCCTTGCTTCGGCCATCATGTCCACCAGCTTCCGCGCTGCGTTTCGCGCTGTCGCCCTCACGGGTTTATCGCTTGATGAGCTCGCGACCCGGATGAATCAGCATCAATGGGCTGAGGGGGAAGAGGCGCGACGCCGCTACGTGACGGCAATTTTCCTGCGCCTGCGACCCGAGAGCGGGGAGCTTGAAGTGGTGAACGCCGGCCACAATCCAGGATTTCTCGTCGAGCCCGGCTGCGAGACCGTCCAGTTCGAGTCGACGGGCACGCCGCTCGGCCTGCTGCCCGGCATGCGCTACTCCAGCGAAAAATGCGTGTTTACACCGGGTGCGCGGCTGCTCTTTTATACAGACGGCCTGACGGAGGTCTTTCGCGGCGAAGAGGAGTTCGGCCCGGAAAGGCTTCTGCAAGTGTTTTGTACGTGCCCGTCGGCAAAGGCGGATGATATGCTCGGTGCATTGTGGACAGCCATTCATGAGTTCTCGCAGGGCGGGCAGCAAGGCGACGATATGACCGCCTTGGCGCTGTATCGCGATGCGAGGTAGGGGCGGAGTGCGCGCATGAAGATGAAATCCACCAGCGTGGAGGTTCGTTTGCCCTCGCGGCTCGGCTACGAAAAAGTAGCGATGAGCACTGCGGCAGCCGTTGCCAAGCTGATGGGTTTTCGCCCGGATCGCGTCGAAGATTTGAAAACCGCGGTGGCCGAAGCGTGCATCAATGCCATCGAACATGGGAACCGCTTGAACGAAGGGCTTTCTGTCGGCGTCATTCTGTCGTCGGTCGATGACGCCCTCGAAGTAAGAGTGATCGACGACGGCAAGGGCCTCAAAGGCCTGCCGCCCAAACCCAACATCGACCGCAAGATTCATGGCGAGGAAGATCCGCGCGGCATGGGTATGTTCCTCATTCAGGCACTGGTCGACGAAGCAGAGTGGGTCAAGGGTGCAAACGGAAAAAGCAGCTATGTACGGCTTGTGATTCGCCTGGACAAAGAAACCGACTAACGCATTACGGGAGATCAGATCGTGCAGACTGAAACGAAGGCGCGCGTCGACCAGCTTACTTCTCCAGCCGGACACCCTGTCACGGTCCTCCGCTATGAAGGCGACATCGCGAGCACATCCAAAGACGCAGTCCTGGGCACCTATCAATCCCTGCCCAAGCAGACCGCGAAGACGGTTCTGCTTGACTTCACCAAGGTCGACTACATCAACTCCAGCGGCATTGCGCTTGTCATCCAGATGCTCATTGAGGCTGCGAACTCCGGCCAGAAGGTCTATGCCTTCGGGCTATCGCCCCACTTCACCAAAGTCTTCACCATGGTGGGCATCACCAAATACGCCGGCCTTTTCATCGGGCAAGCCGAAGCACTCGCCGCCTTGTAGCGACGCAACACGAGCGCCGCGACGGAGCGCATAGAATCTCCCTTATGAATCTCGACGCGATCCAGGCTGCGTTGCGTTCCACCGGCCACGACGGCTGGCTTTTTTACGATCATCACCATCGCGATCCTATCGGAGAGCGCATCCTCGGCCTTGATCCCAAGGCGCACATCACGCGCCGCTGGTACTACTTCATTCCCGCCCACGGCGACCCGCGCAAGCTCGTCCACCGCATCGAAAAAAGCCGCCTCGATGCGCTTCCCGGCTCCAAGGGCCTCTACTCCAGTTGGCTCGAACTGGCCGGTGGGCTCGAGGCTATGCTCTCCGGTGCTACCGAGATCGCCATGCAGTATTCCCCCAACAACGCCATCATGTACGTTTCGATGGTCGACGCCGGAACGGTTGAGTTCTTGCGCTCGCTGGGCAAGCAGATTGTGAGCTCGGCCGACCTGGTCAGCGAATTCGAAGCGGTGTTGAGCGAGGACCAGGTCGCGACGCATACCATCGCACAGGAAGCGATCGATCGCATCCTCGAAGAGGGCTGGAAGGAAATGGGGCGACTCGTTCGTCCCGCGGGAGGTCGGGGAACCGCCGAGATCACCGAATTCGACCACGTGCAGTGGCTCAGCAAAGCCATGCGCCGCGAGGGGTTGGTGTGGGAGAACGGGCCCAACGTTAGCGTGAACGCGAACAGCTCCGACTCGCACTACGAACCGACAGCCAGCAACTCTGCGCGGATTCGAGACGGCGACTTCATCCTCATCGACATCTGGGGCCGCGTCAATGAAGCCGAGAGCATCTTCTACGACATTACCTGGACCGGAGTTGTTGGTCGGGAGCCCAGCGAGATCGAACAGCAGATCTTCAACACGGTGCGGGCTGCGCGCGATGCGGCCATCGAACGGGTCGAGTCGGCGTTTGCCGAAGGCCGCTCCATGTGCGGCTACGAAGCAGACGATGCAGCGCGGGGCGTCATCTATGGAGCCGGCTTCGGCCGCTATTTCACACATCGCACGGGGCACAACATCGCGCGAGAGATTCACGGTCCCGGGGCGCACCTCGACAACCTTGAAACGCACGACGAGCGTCACCTGCTGCCCCACACGTGTTTCTCGGTTGAACCCGGCATTTACCTGCCCGAATTTGGAGTGCGCAGCGAGGTGAACATGATGACCTCCGACACAAAAGCATGGGTCACCGGCAGAATCCAGCGGGAACTTGTGCGTATCTGAACTGATCCGCCGGCAGGCTGCGCTCGCCTACACTCGTAGTGTTGTGAATGGCCCCTCTGCATCTTTGTCCTCCTCCTATCGCGGCCGCCTCGCGCCGTCTCCGACGGGTTATTTACATATCGGCCATGCGCGAACCTTCAGGGCCGCGTTCGCACGGGCGCGCGAAGCGATGGGCGCGCTTGTCCTGCGCATGGAGGACCTTGATTCGGATCGGAGCCGCGCCGAATACGCCACAGCCGCACTCGAGGATCTGCGTTGGCTGGGCATGGATTGGCAGGAAGGGCCCGATGTCGGCGGTCCATATGCGCCCTACCTGCAGAGCCAGCGCGCCGACTTGTATCGGTCGGCCTGGCGGAACCTGCTCGAGGGCGGATTCCTCTATCCCTGCCGCTGTTCGAGGAAAGACCTTGCCGCCGCGTTGAGCGCTCCCCACGAAGGTGCGGACCCTGACGACGAGCCCGCCTATCCCGGCACCTGCCGAGCCCCGTTACGAGCAGGAACGCAGGGGCATACCGACCAGACGACCGGCCCTGAAGCTTCGATCGCCAGAGATCCTCGCGGGGCAAACTGGCGCTTTCGTGTTCCCGACGGGAAGCCGATCGAGTTCGTCGATGCGAATCTGGGACCGCAGCGATTTGTCGCCGGCGTAGACTTCGCCGATTTTGTGGTGATGCGTCGGGATGGTGTCGCCAGCTATCAGCTCGCCTGCGTGATCGACGATGCGGCCATGGGCATCACCGAAGTGGTGCGCGGTGCCGATCTCCTCAAGTCCACCGCGCGTCAAATTCTGCTGAATCGCGCCCTTGGTTTCTGCGATCCCGCGTGGTTCCACTGCGGGCTGGTCGCAGACAGCGAAGGCAAGCGCCTCGCCAAACGCCACGACGCGCTGAGCATCCGCACACTGCGAGAACGGGGTTTCTCGGCGGCCGACGTTCTGAGTGACGACTTATCGCGGATGTAAAACGCCTCGTAGAAATATGAAAGGCGCAGCCGTGCTTGCGGCCGCGCCTTCGGGGGTTTCTGACGCTTACTGGTGCTTGATGAACTTGCCGGTCTGCAGCTCCCGCATCGCGGTTTGTAGTTCCGATTGCGTGTTCATCACGATAGGGCCATACCACGCCACCGGCTCCTCGAGCGGCTTGCCCGAAACGAGCAGGAAGCGCATGCCCTCGGGGCCGGCCTGCACGACGATCTCATCGCCTCGATCGAAGAGCACGAGCGAGTGGTTTTTCGCGTCGTACTTCGCCTCGGCATTCGGGTCGACGGCAGACTCGGTCAGCACGGCCTTCGGAGTGGAGGCATCGCGAAACGTTCCCGCGCCTGCGAAAACATAGGCAAACGCACTCCGGGTCACGTCGATCTGGATGCGCCGCAGCTTATTGGGCGGCACCGAGATATCCGTGTAGCTCGGGTCGGCGGCCACGCCCTCGACGGGCCCCGTTTTTCCCCAGAACGTTCCGCAGATGATGCGCGCTTTTGTCCCATCGTCTTCGGTCACCTCGGGGATCGCCGCGGAGGGAATGTCCTGGTAACGCGGGTCCGTCATCTTCAGCGATGCGGGCAGGTTCGCCCACAGCTGAAATCCGTGCATGCGCCCGCGCTCATCCCCCTTGGGCATCTCCTGGTGCAGAATGCCGCTGCCGGCCGTCATCCATTGCACGTCGCCGGCCGTCATGCGGCCCTTGTTGCCCAGGCTGTCGCCATGGGCAACCTCGCCGGCCAGCACATAGGTAATGGTCTCGATGCCGCGATGCGGATGCCACGGAAACCCGGCCAGGTAGTCGGCCGGATTCTCGTTACGGAAATCGTCGAGCAACAGGAACGGGTCGAATTCCTTGGTTTTGCCGAAGCCGAAGGCGCGTTGCAGCTTCACACCTGCTCCTTCGAGGGTGGGCTTGGTTTGGTAGATCTCTTTCACCGCGCGAAGAGACATGGGTTGAACCTCCTGTGGAGCGAGGGAGACTCGCCCGCTAGCAACTACTCGCAGCCGATTAGATTCACGAGGGAGATATTCGTTGCAACAGCTATCTTGCTGGCCGCTCTTGCCAGCGTGCGGGCCGGCACATCGCGCCGGCCTTCCTGTTGCTCAGGCCCGCTCAGGCCTTGATGAACTGCACATCGAGAGTGAGCACGACGTCCTCTCCGACGAGGACTCCGCCTGTCTCAAGGGCCGCATTCCAGGTCAGCCCGAAGTCTTTGCGGTTGACCTTGGCGGTCGCTGTCAGACCGATACGGGTATTGCCCCACGGATCTTTGCCTGGCTCGCTGGGGCCTTCCACATCGAACGTGACAGCACGCGTCACCCCGTGGAGGGTCAGTTCGCCGGCGACTTTGTGCGCCCCGGGCGCATGGCGGTTTACGTGTGAAGACTTGAAGGTGAAAGTGGGATATTTCTCGGCGTCGAAAAAGTCGGCGCTCTTGAGATGTCCGTCGCGCTGGTTGTCACCAGTCGTAAGGGTCGGAACGGGAATGGTCGCCTCCACCGAGGATTGGGAGGAATCGGCCTCGTTCAGTTTCAAAACTCCGGTGATCCCTGAGAAGTTCCCCTTCACATTCGAGATCATCATGTGTTTGACCTTGAACTCGGCGGCGGAGTGGGCCGGATCGATGTTCCAGGTGGTGATGGCGGCGGTTGCAGGTGCGTTGGCGGCTGCGGTCATGCATTGCTCCTTTCAAGAGTCTTGGATGCCCGAGCAAGATATTCGTTTCAACAACTATCTTGTCAACCAGTGAATTTCAGGCTGCGGCCAGGCATCCAGCAGCTAACCCGAAGCCGTCCCCGCTCATTGCCGTGTACTGTCCACATTTGAACGCAGCCATGCGGAATCGCACATGCTCCCCGGTGCACTCGAATCCACGTCGCTGATCCCGCAGAGTTTAGCCTGATCTTGATTGGAGTTAGAATTGCTGCAATCAAAGCGTACCCCTTTGCCTGGAGGTCTGTCTTGCGCCTGTCCCAGGATCTCTCCTTCGCCATCCGCCAGCTGATCCGTCACCGCGTTTACGCGCTCACCGCCATTGCCTCGATGGCGCTCGGTATCGGAGCTACCGCTGCCGTCTATAGCGTGCTCTATGGCGTGCTCATTGACCCTTACCCTTATCGCGATGCCGCGCGGCTGGCTTTCATCACGCTTCACACCAAGCGGGGTAATGGGGAGATTGGCTTCTCTCTTGCCGAAGCCGACCAGCTGCGCAAGACGAACTCCATCGCCGACCTTCTGCTGCAGAACGATGAAAGCATGGTCGCTACCGATCGCGAGATTCCGCAGTCGGTGAAAGTTCTTGAGCTGTCGAGCGGTGGCCTTCAGGTGCTTGACGCGCCGCCTCTCAAGGGGCGGCTTTTCACAGCCGCCGAGGCGCCCGAAGGAGTCGCGCCTCCCCCGGTCGCCGTTATCAGCTACCTCTTTTGGAAATCGCACTTCGCGTCCGATCCCAATGTGCTCGGGCAGGTGCTTGAACTCAATCAGCACAAGTACACCGTGATTGGCGTCGTCGGGCCGCGCTTCACCTGGCATGACTCCGAGGTCTACCTGCCGATGCCGAGCGGCATGGACCCCAATCGCCAGTTTGAAACGCTGGTACGATTGCGGTCCAGCGTATCGCTCGACGCAGCGTCTGGCGAATTGGCCAGCCTGGTAAAGCAGTTGGCAGTCGCGGACCCCTCGCTTGTGCCTAAGGAGAGCTACAGCCTTGAGGTGCAAACTCTGAATGACTGGCTCCTCGGCCAATTCAAAGGAACGCTCCTACTCCTCTTCGTAGCTGTGGCGCTGCTGCTGCTCATCGGTTGCGGCAATGTTTCCATCCTCATGCTGGCCCGCGGCACGTCGCGTTTGCAGGAATTGGCCACCCGCCTCGCTATCGGCGCATCCCGGTTGCGGGTCGTGCGCCAGTTGTTGACCGAGTCGGTGATTCTCTCCGTTGTCGGCGGGATTCTTGGGATGGCTCTTGCCTATGGGGCCATTCATCTCATCGTCGGATTGCTGCCCGAGTACTCCATACCCCACGAAGTGGTCATTCGCCTCAATGTCCCAGTACTGCTCTTCAGCACGGCAATCTCGGTCGCTGTCGGCATCCTCGCCGGCCTCTCCCCGGCGTTGCAGTTCTCCAGTCCGCACATCAGCCAAATGGTGCAATCGTCGGGCACGCGCAGCACCACGTCGCATGGTGCGCGCACCCGCGCCGCGCTGATTGCAGCCCAAATCACGCTCACTGTCCTGATGCTGGCCGGCGCCGGCGCCGCCATGCGCAACTTCGCGCAGGCCTATGGTGCTCGACTGGGATTTGATCCGCACGGGGTTCTCGTGCTCAGTCTTGCCTTTCCTGAAAAAAGCTTCATCACCTGGCAAGGTGGGGTGACCTACCACGATCAGCTTCTGGAAACGATCAGGGCAACGCCCGGTGTTTTGAGCGCCGCCAGTCTTCCGACGGGTCTGCCCCCTGACGACGACTGGCTGCAACCGGTCGAAATCGTCGGAAGCCCGATGAACGCGGGAAGCCAGAGCAACGTGTCTCTGGCCAGCGCAGATTTGTTCTCTGTTCTTCACATTCCGTTGATTGCCGGGCGCGCCTTTACCCATGAGGAAGTCAAACGGGGAGCGGGTTTTGCAGTGGTGAACAAGACGTTTGTCGCTCGTTACTTGAGCGGCGCCAATCCGATTGGGCGGATGATCCGGCCGACCCGCATCGCGAACTTGCCGAGCACTCTGCTCATTGCGCCGAACGGGAAAGCCCCCTTCCAGATCATCGGAGTGGTCGGCGACGCCCGCAACGACGGACTTCACCGGCCCATCCTTCCTCAGGTGTACATCCCTTCGTCGATGATTGTGGTTCCGGGCGACCAGATTCTGGTGCGCACTGCGAGCAATCCCAACGCGCTCATCCACGCAATCAGTGTGAACATCCGCGCCTTCAATCAGGACCAGGCCGTTTCGCGCGCGCAGACGTATGATGAGTTCCTCTCCATGTTTGTCTGGTCGCACGAGCGCTTCATCGCGGCTCTGTTTGGGGTTTTCTCATTCGTGGCGCTCGGTCTGGCCGCCATCGGCATTTCGAGCGTGGTGGCGTACTCCGTCGAACAGCGCACCCGCGAGTTCGGCGTGCGCATGGCGCTGGGCGCTCCACAATGGAATGTTCTGTGGCTGACCCTTTCCTCGACCGCGCGCACGGTCGGAGTCGGACTGCTCCTTGGCATTCTGCTGAGTGTTGCTCTCAGTGACACCGTGCAGCGCTGGACCGAGAGCAGCATGCGTGACGCGTCCGTACTGGGTGCGATTGCGCTGGTGTTTCTTCTTGCGTCGAGCTTGGCCTGCCTCTTGCCGGCCCGCCGCGCCACGCGCATCGATCCAATGGTGGCCCTCCGCGAGAATTGAACCCGGCTGCTTGAGCGTGGTGGCCGGCAGTTGGCCAGATCATTGGAAGGCCGCGGCGTTTTCCCGAAGCCACCGGTCCAGCCCGATGGGCGGCCGGCCCAGTTCCCTTTCGACCGTCTGCGTCACTGCCCCTAGACACCCTTCGCGGATAGCGCGCCACAAGGTCACGTGCGCGTCGGTCTCTGCTTCCGAAGCTCCAGTCGCGCGAAAACGGCGACCAGCCTCGACATCGGAGAGTTCCTCATAGGCAAGATTCTTGCCGATAGCCTTCCCCAACCGTTCCGCAATCTCGCCGAACGTCAAGGCTTCTGGGCCCGTGATGGTCAGAGCGTGGCCCTCATACACATCGGACAATAAGCTGAGCACGCCAGAAAGCTTCATGCACGAACTCCATGGGGATTTGACTGAATTGGCGGCGAGAATACCGGCGCGAAGTTGCAGAAACCAAAAGTCCAAAGCTGCGTAGGAATCCGGCAGCCTTCGCCTGCGGCTTGTCATTGCCATTCCCCCTCGATGCCCCAACCGGAATCCACAGATATGCGCAACGCCCGTGACGAATGCCACATCGGTAATACCAGCACGGTTACGATTTTCTTCAAGTCGAAATCAGACGAGGGATTGCGGGACAACTCTCTTTACACCATTCTCTTACCTGTGGCTTCCCCCTTAGCCTGCCGTTCGAGCACGGAACGGTAATCGACCCGAAAGGCGACGCCCCCAAGACATTTACAAAACAGGGGCACGTACGACCGATCGGCAAGAGGATGTCCATGAAAGCACTTTTCCCCAGACTGCGTCGCTTTTTTGAATACGGGCTGACATGCGAGCAGGGAACGAACCTCGCCGAAATGGCTCTGATCGTCTCGCTCGTCGGGCTCGGCGCAGTTGCCGGTACGCAGGGGATGGCACACAAGGTTCAAGGCGCGTTCGGCCAGATCACCTCGAATCTGGCAAACATTTTCGATGATCGAAACTTCGGCGCCGCGGACTCAGGAGCCGGAGGCCAGGCCGCCGGCAGCGCGGCCGGCAGTGCCGGCGGCAGCAGTGGGGGCGGCGGCTCGAGCCAGGCGGGCAGTGGGGGCAATGGCAGTGCGGCGGGAAGCGGAAATGGGGGCGATCCCGCTGGCCATCGCGGCGGAATTGGCGGAGGAAGCGCCGCCGGCAGTGGAAGCGATGGAGGCAATGGTGGAAGCGCCGACCCAGGCGGCAGCGGAGGCAGCGGGAACGGCGGGGATGGCGGCAGCGGTGGGTTTGGAAGCGGAACCAGCGGCGGTGGCGGAGGCGGCGCGCATGGCGGCGGCAATGGCCATCATGGCGGTCCCTGCAGCGGTGGCTGCGATGGAAATGGAAATGGAACGGGCAAAGGTGGGAAGTAAAAAGCTGTAACTCTATCGGTGCACGATGCGAAAAGCCCCTGGTGAGTGGAGAGCGTGATCCAGGGACATCTGTGAAGACGTCGGCACGAAGAGCGGAGGAAGGCACCCGCAAGCGTTCGATTGGAAATTACAAGTTCCTCAGATTCGGATCATCCAACTGGGAAGGGAGGCTGGAACGAAATCTGAGGCATATAGAAAATAAATTACCGGCCATAAATTAGAAGCTCAGAGGCAAGATTAAAAACTCAGGGGGAAAAACCAGGCGGGTTCTCTAGCAAGGGGAACTCGCCTGGAGGCTGTGCAGCTTAGAACACGACCTCAAGAGACGGCGTTGCGCTCTCCGATGTGCGAAACTCCGGCCGCAACGCATCGGCTTCCACAAAGAGATCGAAGAGCGAAGTAAACACGCCCTGACGGCTGCTGAGGTATTTGCGGCGTGCCCGCTGAAACTCGAATCGAAACGGCGAGCAGCGCTCAGCTTCGAGCAGGAAGCCGGGTGAGAAAAACGTGTGCGCATCGGCAATTGCGGCGATTATCAATGACCGCCAGCTCATGCGGAGCAGGTTCTTGAGCCGTAGTGATCCTGGCAGATCCTCCATGCGCGCGGCAACGCAATCGCAAAATCCCAGCAACTGCAGCACCAGCCGGTCCAGCGCCATGCCCCGCTCGACAGCGCGTGTGAAGAGAGTCGTTGACCCGCGTTGCAGGTCGTCATGCACATCCTGCAGATCGTCGCCGAGCTGCAGCAAAACGCCCCATTCGAAAGCAAATTGAGCTTCCTCTTCCGTCATCCAGCCGCGCGCAAGGCAAGCATCCGCCAGCACCGACGTGCCGCCTTTGGCAATGCTCAACTGGAGAAGCTCGTCAACGCTCAGCGGGGCGTCAGCCCGCAATTGCGCCACACTTTCTTCCTGGGCCTGGTGAATGGCCAGCAGGGAGTCATACACCCTGGGAAACCGCGCTTGAGGAAACTGGCCTTCGATCATCGCCACCAGCGACCACACGGAGCTTTCGTGCGCATTGCGCGCCGGCGCCTCCCGCCCGCGCAGGCGATCGGCGAATCTCCGGCAGAAGGTCGCTTTGTCACCGTTGCGCACATCCACCGCATCGAGATAGTTGTCGGTGTAGGGGTAGAGCAGGCTGTAGGCCAGGATCGAGGGCGTAATGCGCATCGGTGCGCCGAGCAGCGGTTGTAGCCCGCAGGCAGTCCAGGCATTGCGACAGGCCTGGATCGTGTCTGCCCGGCTCAGGGCCGCGTCAAAAGCTCGCGCCCGCCGAGCAAAATCGACGCCTGCGGGCAGAAAACCATCGGTCAGCAGGCCCGCCGTCTCCGGCTCCAGGTCCAGAGCGCTGACAGCGAATCGCCCAAATGAAGTGAGAATCCGATTTTGCGCCGGTGCCCGGTTGCCCGCATTGAGCGAGACCCGCCGTGCCTCCCACTCGACCGCCCGCAGTTCGGCATCGTAGGCTATCTCCCGCGCTTCGTGGTCTCGCTGGCTGTATTGTGGCTCGAGCGCGGGAAGGTCAACACCGCAGCGCTCCCACAGCGCGCTGCATCGCACCACCTGTTCCGCAACCCAGGAACCACTGCATCGCTCGCCCATGCTTCTGTGAATACGGATTGGGGTATGCGCGGGTTCCAACGCACCGGCGCGGCTTTCCACCAGTTCCACACGATGAGGAGTTTCGCGGGCCGTATCCTGCTAGAAGCAGCTCCCGCGTGAGTGACTTTGCCCAGAGCGTGAAACAACAGGCCGACATCGTCAAGGTGATCGAAGGCTACATCCGCCTGCGCAACGCTGGCGCGCAGAGGTTCAAAGGGCTGTGCCCCTTCCACAAAGAAAAGACGCCATCGTTCAACGTGAACGGAGGATCTCAGCAGTTCTTTTACTGCTTTGGCTGCCAGGCAGCGGGCGACGTCTTCTCCTTCGTCGGCAAAATCGAGAATGTCGGCTTTCCCGAAGCCGTGCGCATCGTGGCGCAGAAGTGCGGGATTCCGTTGCCGAAGCGCGAATTTTCTTCGCCGGAAGAAGCGAAAGAGGCCCGACTGCGCGGCAAGCTGTTGGACCTGCACGAAGCCGCGACTGCCTGGTTTGAGGACCAACTTCGCGGGCCAGCGGGCGCCTTGGCGCGTGAGTATCTGGCCGGGCGGGGGCTCGATGCCAAGGGAATCGAGAAATTCCGCATCGGCTATGCCCCCGACAGCTTTCACGCCTTGCAGGAACGGCTCAGTGGCATGGCCGACGAGCCGACTCTGCGGGCGAGCGGGCTTTTCAGCGCCAAAGAACAGGGCGACGGAACCCAGGGCCCTCTATACGACCGCTTTCGCAAGCGAATCACGTTTCCTATCGCCAATGAAAGCGGGCGCGTGATTGCTTTCACGGCACGAGCGCTCGAATCCGGCGACAAAGCCGGCGCCAAGTACATCAACTCCCCCGAGACGCCGCTCTATACCAAGAGCCTGGTTCTCTTCAATCTCGATAAAGCCAAAACAGCGATCCGCCAGGCCGAGTTTGCCCTGCTGGTCGAAGGCCAGATGGACTGCATCAGCGTCTACCTGCGCGGAATTCAGAACGTAATTGCCACCAGCGGGACAGCTTTTACCGAACAGCAGGTCGCCATTCTCAAACGCCACACGTCGAATGTGGTGGTCAACTTCGACCCGGACACCGCCGGCGCCAATGCCGCTGAGAAGTCCATAGCCCTCCTCACCGAGGAAGGATTCGCCATCAAGATTGTGACCCTCGACGGAGGGCTCGACCCCGACCGCTACATCCGCGAGCGCGGCGTCGACGCCTACATGGCCGCTGTGCGCGCCGCGCGCCGCCAGTCCGACTACCTGATCGAGCGCGCTCGCCAGCTCTTTCCCGGGGTGAGCGCCGAGCAGAAGGTGAAGGCCATGAACTTCCTGTTGCCGCAGATTCGCCGCATCCCCGAGAAGCTGGCCCGGGATCAGTTCGCCGCCGACGCTGCCCAGAAGCTCGGCATCGACTCGGCCGTCCTGCGTGAGGAGCTGCGCCAGGCAGCTTTGCGGCGGCGCGATCACGTCGAAATCCGGCCTACGGGTCTGACGGAAGTCGAGCGGGTGCTCCTGCGGGCGCTCGCCGTGACTGATCCCGATCATGAAGAAGCCCGACGAATTGCGGTACAAGCCGTGAAGGAGCAACCCTCTTGGTTTGAGGAGCTTGGCGCGTTCCAGGCGATGCAGTCACTGGCCCAGCGGGGCACCCAGGACCCGATGGAGATGGTCACCGACCAAGCCCAGATGGCCTTGCTGGCAGAAGCCCTGATGGGCGAAACGGCTCCCCCGCCGGCCGAAACCGTCCAGGGGGCTTTGGTCAGCCTGCAAAAACGCCGCATCGAGAGTGAATTGAGGAACCTGCGCGCCCAGATCGCCGACGCCGAGCGCCGGGCCGACCACGCAGAAGTGGCAATCCTGACCCAGGGGAAGCTCGACCTCGACCGAGTCCTGCGGCGCCTGCACGGGGCATGACGAAGGGAATGGCCCCCGCCCGCCCCTGCCAACCATTCTTTGCAGCACTCGAAGGGATTCTGTCGTCTAAATGAATGAGGGCCGATGGGCTGCAGGCGGGCAAGCTTCGGTTCTGGACCCGGCCGCAGGTGACCCTCTGGGCACATTGGGCTTGAAGTAAAGCAATTTTCCGAGGCAAGAGCCGGGTCGAACTGTGGTATTCTATTGATTCTGTGCGGATGCGCGCCCCCTTTGCCCCACACATGAGCTTCGGCTCGCGGGCTACCAGGCGAAACCTGAAGCGCATGCATCCGATTTCCGAGTGAAGAAAAAACCCGCTTCTTTTTTGCGGAAGGCCGCAGGTGCGTTCGCATGTGCGCCGAGATTTTGAAGCCGAAATCTCTTGGCGCGCGCTGAATGAGCGCTGCACCGTCGCGCGACATGGTGCTGAAACGCAAGATCGCGCTGGAGAGTGGCATTGGCAACCAACGAGAAATTCGAAGACGATATCCAGAACCTAATCGAAACCGGTAAGGATAAGGGGTATCTCACCTACGGCGATGTAAACGACATGTTGCCGGAAGAGATCGGATCGCCCGATGACATGGACGATCTGCTGACCACCATCAGCGGCCAGGGAATCGATCTTCTCGACGCGCCGAAATTCGGCGGCGAGAAGGATTTCGAACTGGAAGAGGGCGAGGACGTCGAACTCGACCTGACCCCGGGCACGCTCGAAAAAACCAACGATCCCGTGCGCATGTACTTGCGCGAGATGGGCACCGTGCCCCTGCTGACGCGTGAAGGCGAAGTGGAAATCGCCAAGCGCATCGAGCGCGGCCAGATGCGCGTGCTTAAAGCCATCTCGCGTTCGCCCATCGTGATTCGCGAAATTGTGGCTCTGGGCGAAGACCTCAAGCGTGGCGTACGCAACGTAAAAGAAGTTGTCGTATTCGATGAAGAAGAACTCACCGAAGACGTGGTGCAGGCGCGTGTGCGTTCCACCGTGACGCGCATTGAAGCGCTGGTGAAGCATCAGAAGAAGATCGCGGTGTTTGAAGAGAAGCAGGCCGCGGTCACCAGCAAGACCAGCCAGCGTGAACAGCGCCGCACCCGCTGGGCCATCGCGCGCGAGAAAGTCTATGTCTCGCGCATCGTGCGCGAGCTCAAGTACACGGGCCTCGAGCGCAAGCGCCTGCTCGACAAGGTCAACAAGACCGTCGACACCATGCGCACTCTCGAGCGCCAGGTCCGCTCCCTCGAGCAGAAGTACGAAGCATCGAAGAGCGAAGAACTCAAGAAGGAATACCGCCGCCAGCAGAAAAACTGCAAGGTCGATCTCGAAAAGATCGAGGTTGACGCAGGCGTCTCTATTACCGAGCTCAAGCGCACGCAGCGCGAGATGATCCAGGGCGATATGGACGCCGAGCAGGCGAAGAGGGAGCTGATCGAAGCCAATCTCCGACTGGTCGTTTCCATCGCCAAGAAGTACACCAATCGCGGCCTGCAGTTCCTCGACCTGATTCAGGAAGGCAACATCGGCCTAATGAAAGCGGTGGACAAGTTCGAGTACCGGCGCGGCTACAAGTTCTCGACCTATGCTACGTGGTGGATCCGCCAGGCGATCACACGCGCGATCGCGGACCAGGCACGCACCATCCGCATTCCGGTGCACATGATCGAGACCATCAACAAGCTGATCCGCACGTCGCGTCAACTGGTGCAGGAGCTGGGCCGCGAGCCTTCGAGCGAAGAGATCGCGCGCCGCATGGATATTCCTGTAGCCAAGGTGCGCAAGGTTCTCAAGATCGCGCAAGAGCCGATCTCGCTCGAAACGCCGATCGGCGAAGAAGAAGATTCGCACCTCGGCGACTTCATTGAAGATCGCCAGGCCGTGTCGCCTTCGGAGGCGGTCATCAGCGTCAACCTCAAGGAATACACGTCGCAGGTTCTTCGCACGCTCACGCCGCGCGAAGAGCGGGTCATTAAGATGCGCTTCGGCCTCGAAGACGGCTCCGAACACACGCTTGAAGAAGTGGGCCAAAGCTTCCAGGTCACGCGCGAGCGGATCCGGCAAATCGAAGCGAAAGCGCTGCGCAAGCTGCGTCATCCGTCACGCAGCCGCAAGCTCAAGGCGTTTGTGGATGGGGTGAAAGAAATGTAGGCACCTGCGGGTGGGAAACTCGCTTCGCACCCACCCATCCGAGTCATTGAAAGCAGGACAAGCCGCAGCCTTCGGGTTGCGGCTTTTGTTTTGCGCAGACATTGCCGACATTGGTGTCGACGCAGGCCTAATCTGGTAAAAGCGCTGGTCTCCTTGACGGGAAAGGAGGGAACGTGTACTCTCCTTTCCGAGATAGGAGAGATGCTTGACGAAGCCGGTTGAACTCCCGCAGGGCACACTCGAGATGCTTATCCTCAAGGCGGTCTCGCTCGGTTCGCTGCATGGCTACGGCATCCTGCTGCGCATCCAGCAGATCTCCGGCGAGCGCCTCGAAATCCTGCAGGGTTCCTTCTACACCGCCATCTATCGTCTTGAGCGCCGGGGCTGGATCAAAGGCGAATGGGGTGAGTCGGAGAACAATCGCCGGGCCCGCTTCTACTCGCTCACCGCTGCCGGCACGCGTCAGCTCAAGGCCGAGACCGCCAAATGGATCGACATGGCCGCGGTCGTCGCAGGCATTCTCGACAAGAAGGCGGACAAGATATGAGTCGCCTCGGCGCAATTCGCAAGCTCTGGCGCTCTATCGCGCCACGCACCCCGAGCGACGTCGAAGAAGAATTTCATTCAACCCTCGACGCCTACCAGGAAGATTTGATGCGCCAGGGCCTCCCCGAAGAAGAAGCCGGCCGCAAAGCCCGCATCGACCTCGGCCGGCCCGCTGCCCAGAACGAAACTTACCGCGATGCCATAGGCCTCCGTCTCTTCGATGAGTTAGCCGGAGACATCCGCTACGGCCTTCGCGCCCTGCGCCGCAACCCTGGCTTCGCCGCCGTCGCCGTGATGTCACTCGCGCTCGGCATCGGCGCCGCCACAGCGATGTTCTCGCTCATCTATGCCGTGCTGCTGCACCCGTTTCCCTACGCCGGCGCCGACCGCATCATGAACCCAGTCATCGTCGACGAGCAACATCCCGACGATTGGAGCTGGTTTCCGCTTAGCAAGGAGCAGTTCGATGACCTGCACCTTGCAGCCCTGGTTGAGTCGGCGCTTGGCTTCAACAACTCGCACATGGAGATCACCGGCGGCGGATTGCCGGAAGACATCTGGGGCATTTACCTCACGGAGAATGCCGGGACCTTCTTTGGTGTGCGCCCGCTTCTTGGCCGCAACTTCGAGCCATCCGATGCAGAGAACGGCGGCCACTTCGCAGTTGTTCTCAACTACCGCTTCTGGCAGCGTCACTTCGGCGGGGATCCCCACGTCATCGGGCAATCACTGGAAATCGATCATACCCCTTACACCATCATCGGGGTCATGCCGCGCAGCTTCGCATTCAATGACACCAACGGCGTTGGCGATGTTTACCTTCCGGCCAGTCTAATGCGGAGACTTTTCAACATTCCATACTCCTCCTACTTACCGTGGATCAAACTCCGACCCCACGTGACACTTGCCGCCGCCAACGCAGCGCTCGAGCCCATCGTGCGCCAGTTTGCAAAACAGCATCCCGATCGCTTTCCCGATCACTGGCATCTCGCCCTGCAGCCCATCATCGTGCCTTACCAGCAGGGAACAGGCCGTACCCTGACGCTTCTTCTAGCAGGCGTTGTGCTCTTGCTGATCATCGGCTGCGCCAACTGCTCCATCCTTCTGCTGGCCCGGGGCCGATCGCGTCGGCACGAGCTCGCCATCCGCACGGCGATCGGCGCCAGCCGCTGGCGCATCATGCGCCAGTTGCTCATCGAAGCTCTGGTCATCTCCTGCACGGGCGCCGTCCTAGGCGTGGCTGCGTCGTACTGGCTTGCCCGGCTTCCCCTATTGCTTTCGCCGGACTCTTTTCCAGCCGAATCCGTCATCCGCATCAACGCTCCCATCCTCGCGTTTTCCGTCGCGCTCGCGCTGCTCTGCGGCATCCTCTTCGGTCTTTTCCCCGCATTGCGTCTCTCGCGCAACGATCCTGCGCGTGCGCTCCCCTGCAGGCAAGCTGGGGTTGCCGCTGCTCCCGCCAGGAATCGCTGGAGTGTTCTCATCGCCGCGCAGGTCGCGCTCACGCTTCTTCTGATGGCCACCGAGGGCACTGCCATCCGCGGCTTTCTCCAGCTCATGCAGATGCCGCTTGGCTACGATCCAGCAAATGTCATGAAGCTCGGCATCATGCTGCACGTCCACGACCCAGACGAGTGGAGCCGCATTCAGCCGCGCGAAGCGCGCATCGCTTACATCGATCAGATCCGGGAGAAGATCGCATCCGTCCCTGGTGTCTTCACGGTCGCTGTCGGCGCCGATGCCACGCCGCCCTATGCTGGCACTGAGAACTCATTCAACATCGACGGAACCAGCGATCGCGAGCAGCCGCAGGCCCGTGTGATGCTGGTCAGCCAGCAATATTTCGCTGCACTCCGTATCCCTCTGCTTCAAGGTCGCATCTGGAAGGCGGATGAAAACACCCGCGGAGACTTCGTCGCCGTTGTCAATCACGCTTTCGTGACTCGCTATCTCTCCTCGTCCAATGCCCTGGGCCGACAGCTACGCATTCCCGATCTCACACCTCACAATAAGTATGCCGCTGCCTCTGCGCAAAGCGCCGGCTGGCGTCAGATCATCAACGTCGTCGGTGACGCACGCAACGATGGCGTCGATCGCCCCATCGTCCCCGCCATCTTTCTTCCGTACGCCGCGGAGATTCAGCCGAACTTGCAGTTTTTCGTCCGCACCCAGGGGGATCCGCTCTCCTGCTTGCACTCGATCCGCGCCGCTATCGCATCCGCCGCTTCTGACCAGCAGATCTCCAACGGCGGTTACAACGGAACCTTCACTCTCAGCGAAGCCATCGAGCGCGACGCACAGTACAGCCGACAGCGGCTCTTCTCCATACTGTTTGGTGTCTTCTCTGCCATGGCGCTCGCGCTCGCGCTGGTCGGCATCTTTAGCCTTGTCGCGTACAGCGTCGCGCAGCGCACCACGGAGTTCGGCATCCGCCTGGCGCTCGGTGCGCCGCGAACGCACGTCCTGTGGGTCGCTGCGCGCATCGCGCTCGTCAGTGCGGCCACGGGCATTGTGATCGGCCTCGCCTTTGACAGTTTTCTCGGGGCCATTCTCGCCCACTGGATGCAAAACACCTTTGCCGCAGGCAGTCTGTTGGCAGCTTCCGCGCTGCTCGCTCTCGGCGCACTCCTCGCCTGCCTGTTGCCCGCCCGCCACGCCATTGCCGTCCCCCCTGCCGAAGCGCTTCGCTATGAATGAAACACTTGGTCGGAGCGCCGGTGCATGGCGCGGGAGTCAGGCCAAGACACTCTTCGACGCGGCGTCGGAATTGAATGGCGAGTTCTGGTCGGATCGAGGCAAATCCGGAAGTATCCGATCCAGAATTCGCTTCTCCGCCGCCGTCTGTACGCCCAGTTCCATGGGGCTGCACCGAAGCTTCGCCGCTCGTCAAAATCGCCTTGCCATTCCCGCAGGTGCTCTGCTAAAACGTTTTGCTTAAGGCTTCGCCCCTTTTTGCGGAGCCCGGAAAGGAAAGCTCTCATGACAAACATTTCGCGCCGCCAGTTCGGAAAAGGTGTCGCTGCATCGGCCGCGGCCACCTGCGCCGGTCTCTCTCTGCCAAAGCTTGCGTTGGGCCAACCCGCGACCCTCGCCTATCCCAAGGGCTTTTTGTGGGGATGCGCCACGGCGGCCTATCAAATTGAAGGCGGCGCGCGCGACGACGGCCGCGGTCCGTCCATCTGGGACACTTTCTCGCACACGCCGGGCAAGACCTACCACGGCGAAACGGGTGACGTGGCCGACGACTCCTATCATCTCTACAAGGAAGACATTCAGCTGTTGAAGCGCCTCGGCGTGAGCGTTTATCGCATGTCGATCTCGTGGTCGCGCGTGATCCCCGATGGCGCCGGACAACCAAATCCGAAGGGTCTCGATTACTACAACCGCGTCATCGACGAACTGCTGGCGAACAACATCACGCCCTATGTCACTCTCTTCCACTGGGACCTGCCCCAGGCGTTCGACGGTGGCTGGCAGAATCGCGCGACCGCCAAGTCGTTCGCCGACTATGCGGCGTATGTGACCAAGAAGCTTGGCGACCGTGTGCATCACTGGATGACCACCAACGAGTTCGTCTGCTTCACCGACCTCGGCTACAAAATCGGCCAATTTGCGCCGGGCTTGAAGCTTTCTGAAGGCGAGTGCAATCAGGTTCGGCACAATGGCATTCTTGCCCACGGCCTTGGCGTACAAGCCATCCGCGCCAATACGCCCGGCGGCACGCAGGTTGGCTTGGCCGAAAACGCCGTTGTTTTTATCCCCGTGATTGAGACACCTGAACACATCGAGGCTGCGCGTAAAGCCACGCGCTTCGGCAACGCACCATTCCTCACCACGGTGATGGAAGGCAAGTATCCCGAGGAGTATCTGCAGCACGAAGGCGCCAATGCCCCCAAGATCGAACCTGGCGATATGGAAGCTATCGGCAGCCCGGTCGACTTCCTGGGCGTAAACATCTACGTGCCGCTCTACGTGCGCGCCGACGATTCGCCGATGGGTTTCGCCGTGGAGCCGATGCCCTCGTCGTTCCCACACATGTTTTCGCCTTGGATTCAGCTCGGGCCCGAGTGCATCTACTGGGGCGTGCGCAACGTCTGCGATCTCTGGAAGCCGAAGGCAATCTACATTACCGAAAACGGCACCTCATCCGATGACGTGTTGACGCCCGCGGGTCGCGTAGAAGATGTGGATCGCATCATGTATCTGCGTAACCATCTCACGCAGTTGCACCGCGCCGTCCGCGAAGACTACCCGGTGAAGGGTTACTTCCTCTGGAGCCTGATGGATAACTTCGAGTGGGCCGACGGCTTCTCCAAGCGCTTTGGCCTTCACTATGTCGACTTCAAAACCCTGAAGCGCACACCCAAGCTCAGCGCGGAGTGGTATCGCGACGTGATCGCGAAGAACACGGTGGAGTAGCCACGCCAGGACGTCGGCCCGGGATCAATGCCGGCGTCCATCACCCCGAAAGTAACGAAGGCCATGCCTGTAGTGTGGCGGGCTCATATCGCTTCCGTTGTATGCTGCTCCGCATGGCCGAATTCCCCACCAACCCCAGCCGCCTCGATCCCTACAAGAACTTCAAATTCCGCGTGAAGTGGGATGGGCAATACATCGCCGCGATCTCGCGTGTCACCGGTCTCGTCCGCACCACGGATGTGGTGGAACATCGCGAAGGCGGCGATCCAAGCACCAGCCGCAAATCGACGGGCCTGACGCAGTTTGCTCCCCTCACGCTCGAGCGCGGGCTCACCGACGATCCCGCCTTTGAGAACTGGGCCGATCTCGTATGGAAGCTTGGCGCCGGCACGGGCGCGGAATCGTCGCTCAACGAGTTTCGCAAAGACATCTTTGTCGAGCTCTACAACGAGGCGGGGCAGTTGGTGCGCGTCTATCGGGTTTTTCGTTGCTGGCCGTCGGAGTACGGCGCTTTGCCGGTTCTCGATGCCAACGCGAACGCCGTCGCCATCGAGTATATCAAGCTTGAAAATGAAGGCTGGGAACGCGACACATCGGTCGTTCCTCCGGCGCAGACCTAAAAAATCCCTAAGCGGCCCCTTCAATCTCGGCCCTATCTTGCGGGGTCAGCTTCAACGCGGCGGCGGCAATGTTCTCTTCAAGGTGCGCGACTTTCGACGTACCGGGGATGGGAAGCATCACGGGCGAGCGATGCAACAGCCACGCCAGCAGGATCTGCGGCAGACTGGCGCCCAGCCGCTTGGCGATCTGCGCCAACCCCTGCGCCGACGGATGGTCGGGCTTGAGGATTTTGCCCGCGCTCATGGGGTACCACGGCAGGAATCCGATCTGGCGCTCCTCACACCAGGAGAGCGTAGCTTCGTGTTGGCGGTCGGCCAGCGAATAGCGATTCTGCACGCTCACGATCGGCACGATTCTTTGCGCTTCTTCAATCTGCGCCTGGCTTACTTCGCTCAAGCCGATATGGCGGATCTTGCCTTGCTCGCGCATCAGCCGCAAGGCGCCAAGCGACTCCTCGAGCGGCGTGCGCGAATCGATTCTGTGTAATTGATATAGATCGATGCGCTCGACCTTGAGCCGCCGCAAACTCATCTCGACGCACTGAATCAGGTACCCCGCTCTGCCGACGTATTCACTCTTAGACGGTCCCTGCCGCGTGATGCCGCCTTTGGTCGCGATCACCAATCCGGCTGGATACGGATGCAGCGCTTCGGCAATCATGCGTTCGGCAATCTCGGGCCCATAGGCATCGGCTGTGTCGATCAAGGTGACGCCGAGGTCGACAGCCCTGCGCAACACGCGGTGCGCCTCGGCCGGATCAGCCGGATTGCCCCACGCGCCATCGCCCACCAGCCGCATGGTGCCGTATCCGAGCCGGTGTACAGACAGATCGCCGCCAATCTCGAAACTCCCGCTTGTCGATGCAGAGGGCGTTTTCATCTTGCCTTGATCTTACGGTATTTGAAGGCCGGGGCCTCGGAATTACTCAGACCTCCGCACGCAGGGCTGGAACTCCTCCACCCTAAAATGCGTATGGTCTAATGCAGGTACGGGGAGTACGACCATGAGCAGCGTAGCTTATCCCAATGCGCAGGCTATCTTCTATCAGCAATACGAAGCGGCGCGCCGCGACGAAGTTGTGGGGATTCTGCTGGCGCTGTTTCTCGGCACATTCGGCATTCATCACTTCTATCTGCGCCGCACCGGCCTCGGCATCCTTTATTGCTGCTTCTTCTGGACCGGCATTCCCGCGATGCTGGGTTTCTTTGAATGCTTCTTCATGCCCGGCCGCGTGCGCGAGTTCAACGCCATCCAGGCAGCCGGTATCGCCGCCACACTCGGAATCGTGGCTCCCGTCATCGGTTGGCCGATCAATATCCAGGTCAATATGCCACCCCCTGGTGGAGCGACAGCTTCGCCGGTCGCCTCGTTTGTGCCGCAGCAGGGCACACTCGTCGCCTGCAGCCGCTGCCAGCGGACCAACCCTCCGGGCGCGCGCTTTTGCTCTGGCTGCGGCAACGCGCTGTAGAAGCATGGATCAGGGAACAGAGATCAGCAAAAACAATGGGCACGGCCCGAAACCGTGCCCTGTTTCTTTTGCGCGCATGGCACGTGAGAATACTTCGCTGCGAGTCCTGCATATTTGCGTGGCCGACCGCATCGACTCGTTGTGTGATCGCGGAACACCAGGGATAAGCTATGCGTAGGGATCAATGCTGGTGAAGTATTTGTACGCGGCGACGGAGGCATAACCGGGGTGACGACTGAAACGGGAATTGCGGAGCCGCAGGAATTCACCGCGGTATCGGTGAAGGCCGCAGTGTGGCTGGCGGTAGGGTTTGGCCTGCTGAAGTATTTGCTGTCAACGCTGAGCCAGATAACGATCCAACATGCGGGGTACGGCATTTTTCGTGATGAGTTGTATTTCATCGTGTGCGGCCGGCATCTGGCCTGGGGGTATGTGGATCAGCCGCCCGTCATTCCTTTGGTCGCGCGCATTTCGGAGTTGCTGTTTGGCTTGCAATCGCTGGCCCTGTTCCGGACCTTTGCCTCGCTGGCGGGCGCCGCGGAAGTGGCGATGACGGGGCTGCTGGCATGGCGGATGGGCGCTTCGCGCTGGGCGCAAGCGCTGGCCATGACGGGGATTCTGCTGGCGCCTATGGTGATGGGCGCCGATGCGACCTTTTCGACGAGCACCTTTGAGCCGGTTTTCTGGATGACGGTGGCGCTGGCGACAATCGAGCTGGCACGGCTGGCTGGTCTCGGTATTCGCAGTGGCCGTATGGTGGCGCTGTGGTGGGTGCTGCTGGGCGTGACGGCTGGCCTGGGCCTCGAAAACAAGTGGAACGAGGTTTTCTTTCTCACCTGTCTCCTGGCGGCGCTGTTGATGACCAGCCAGAGAAGGTTACTGGCTTCGAAATGGTTCCCGCTCGGCCTTGCGCTCCTGGTCGTGCTGATTCTGCCCAATCTGCTTTGGGAGATGCACCACCACTGGGCAACGCTCGAGCTGCTGCACAACGATCAGATTAACGGCAAGAACGTTCGTGTGGGCCCCCTCGCGTTTGTGCTGAACCAGATGATGGTCTTCGGTCCTCTGATGGCGCCGCTGTGGATTGGAGGTTTCCTGTGGCTGCTCTTCAGCCGGGCGGCAAAGGCGTTCCGCTTCCTGGGCGTGACCTATCTGCTGTATCTGCCTCTGATGATTCTTCTGCACGCCAAGGACTATTACCTTGCCGCCATTTATCCACTCTATTTTGCCGCGGGGGCGGCCGCATGGGATCTTCTCTTCCGCAAGGGCTGGTTGCGGCGCGGGCTCACGCCCGTTTACGTGGCGATGAACGTGCTAGTCATCGCGATTCTGTTGCCAATCATTCTCCCGGTGCTGCCAGCGGCAAAAATTCTTGCATATCAGCAGCGGCTGCATCTGCAGCCTCCGAAAATGGAGAATGGCGCCACCGCACCGCTGCCGCAGTACTTCGCCGATATGCTGGATTGGCGTCAGAAGGCGGACTTGCTGGCCGCTGCCTGGTACTCGCTGCCGCAGGCGGAACGCCCACAGGCCGTGATCTACACGGAAAACTATGGCGACGCGAGCGCGGTGAACGTGTACCGGCCGGATGTGCCGGAGGCTATCAGCGGTCACCAGAACTACTTCTTCTGGGGACCGCGCACGTATACGGGGAGCGTGATGATCGTGTTTGGCGAAAGCCGCAGGACGCTTGAAACCAACTTCGGCTCGGTAGTGGAATTTACACAGGATGCAAATCCGTATCTGGAGCCGTATGAGCGTGGGCCGGTTTTCATCTGCAGAGGCCTCCACGGAAATCTCCAGGCGCTGTGGCCAAAGGTGAAGAACTGGGAGTGAGGCCACGGCCAAGGCGTTCGGACGGTTCAACTCACCATTCAGGCCACGTCACTCATTGCTTCAGAATTGCAGCGCTACATATTGGCTTGGCCAGACCGCATCGACTCGTTGAATTGCGGCTTGGTAAAGTTCAGTGCCGCATCGAGAGCCGCGCGATACTCCGCCGCCCGCTCCATCAGGGCCGGCGTTGCCGCCGCATATTCGCCATCGAGCTTCAACAACCCCTCGCCCGCTTCATGCCCCGCCATGCGGAGCAGGTCCGCTTCCGTGGTGTTCAGATACTGCGCGTCGCGGGGATCGGCAATCCACACGGGTTTGCCTTCACCCTGGACCCCGGAGAGCCAATACACCTTGCGTAACAGGTAGACGAGCCTCTCTGCATCGTTGGTCTCGGTGAAGAGAAACTTCTTTTGCCAGCGGCTGTAATAGCGCGTCGTGACCGGCACCGGTTGGCGGTTGCCAGACTTCAAAAACTCCAGTTGGCCAAGGTCGACCGTTTTGCGAATCGCGTTATACACGAAGCTCTCGGCGTAGGGCTGCTCCATCGCCGATACAATCTCGGCAAACGTCACCGTAACCGAACCGGCAACCTTCGCATGCAGGTTGTGCGTGCCTCCGTCGGCAAGATGCATTTCTCCATGCACGATGTAGGTGTCTGCGCCGGAGGTCGACCGGTGAAATGGCCACTGAAACTTGCCGAAGGCGATTGGCAGTCCGCCAAGGGTCACAGAGCACTCCGGCCGCGGGTTGCGCAGACGCTTGGCTTCTTCCCCCAGGTGAGCCGTCATCTCGGGCAGCAGGTTCGGCTTATCGAAGTCGAAAGCCTCGCTCAGTTCGAGTTGCAGTGAGCGATCCGCGACCCCGGGCAGCCCCAGTTGAAAGATGGTTGTCGGCTGGCCATTGAAATCGGCGCCGGCGCTCACGGAGAGCACCGTAAGACCGGCCTGCGTGGCGGCGCTTTGGAGTGACGAAACCAGAGATGTTTTCGCGAGTGCAGTCATGGGTGGAGAATCCTGTGGGGAGATGGGACAACTTCTATTTTAGAGCACTTCGCGCGGACCTTAGGGCCTGCGGGCGCGACAGGATGGCAGTTCGCCTCGGCCTTTTGGAAGAGAGGCGGCATATCCTGGTATACCCCGACCCGCACCCGGGTGTTTTCTGAAAAGCGCAGCATCGCGATAAGTTGCAGGCCAGGATTTGGGCGAACGCCTCTCTTTCAGGAAGTCCAATCGCAACATCCTGCAAGCAAAGGAGTTTGCGGCCTGCCGCTGATCCGAGGACGACGCGCGTCGGGTGTAAGGATCTCTTGAGAATCAGCGTAGCGAAGGCAAAAGAACGCGCTGCCGTCGAATCGATCCAGAATCGGTGGGACGACTGATCCGCATCCGGTTGTCGTCGATTTGGAAGGTCCGTTCTTTCGGACGAGCCGCGGAGCCTTGGGGAGTCTTACATTCTATGGCCGTTTCGCCTACAAATCGCGTTGTCGTTGACGGGTGTTGCTCCAAACGATCTGACACACTCCGACAATCAACAGGATCGCGCCATAGAACGCCCAGTGTTGATCATTTTGCATGAAGCTGCGACTCAGAGATCCCCACGCAAGGTTCAGACCCTGAAGAATCCAGATGCCTCCCATCAGAACCATCAAGACACCGATGAGGCTGCTGACCACTCGCATCACCGCATTGAATACACGACCCATCACGCACCTCGAGCCGCTTTCGAGGACTCGTGACAGCATCATCTCACGTCTGCATCCAAGGGATTCAGCGCTCCTCATTGACGCAAGGAAGTTTGTGACGCGACTCCGAAAGCCAAGGGCTACTGGCTCAAGGGCGCCAGGTGCTTGGTCTTGGAGTAGGTGTACTGGATGCGGTGAATCACGGTGATGGTGGAGAGCACGGCGAGCACCCAGAGGACGGGCGCCATCACGTCCCAGCGGTTGAAGAGCGCGCCGAGAATCACGAGCACGATGCGCTCGGGGCGCTCCATGAAACCGACCTTGCATTGGCCGATGAGGGCTTCGGCGCGGGCGCGTGTGTAGCTGACCATCAGCGACGTGACCATGACGAAGGCCACCAGCACCACATAGCGAAAACGATTGATGCGGCCGTAGTAGACCAGGAGGCCGAAGAAGAGCACCACATCGGAGTAGCGATCGATCACCGAATCGAAGAATGACCCGAACACGGTGACCTGGTTATTGCGCCGAGCCACGCGACCATCGACCATGTCGAAGATTCCGGCGCCGATGATGACCAGCCCGGCATAGAGGAACATGGGTGCGGCGTTGGCGGCGTTGGCGTGCCCGAAAAGAAACGCGGCCACAATGTTGATGACCAGGCCGAGGAAGGTAAGCACGTTGGGCGAGATGCGGGTAAGGGCCAGACCATGAACGATGCGATCGAGAAGCCAGCCGCAGGCGCGGCCGAAAGCGCTGGTCCAGGTCATGCCTATCTTTCCGTTTCCAACTTTACTTCCCGGTACCGTTATTGGAGAGCTCATCGTCCTCGTCCGCTTCGTCGTGGATGGTGGAGAGCTTGAGAATCTCGAGCTCGCGTTTGCCATTGGGCGTGACGATGAGCGCGACATCGCCCACGCGTTTGCCGACAAGGCCGCGTCCGATGGGGGACGTGGTGGAGATCAGGCCCTTGGATACGTCGGACTCCTCGCTGGTCACGAGGCGGTACTCGATTTCTTCTTCCTTGGTGGAGTCGTAGACCACGATGGTTGAGCCGAAGCCTGCCTTGTCGTGGGGAATGTTGGCGAGATTGACGAGGGAGAGCTCAGCCATGCGCTTTTTCAGTTGTCCCAGGCGCGCATTGACGAAGTCCTGGCGCTGCTTCGCCATGTGGTACTCGGCGTTCTCCGACAGGTCGCCCAGGGCCACGGCCTTTTTGATCTCGGCGGGCAATTCATGAGCAAGCTCATGCTCGAGGGCGTGAATCTCCTTGAGCAGCTGTTTTTTAATGTGATCCGGCATTCTTGTTCCGTGGCTTGAGCGCTTTCGCACAGAGGCGAAGGGGCAGCAATTCGAAATTCAATTATACGGGAAAAAAAAGCTGTTCTTCAGGAGGGACGGACAGGGTTACAGCTGTTTTTCGGCCTCGAGGAGGCTGCGGTTCTTTGGCTCGTCGAGGAAGGATTGGAGGATGAGGGTTGCGGCGACCTGGTCGACTACGCGTCGGTGTTCGGCACGGGCGTGGCCGGTCTCGTAGAGGAGCTGATGCGCGTCGCGCGTCGTCAGACGCTCATCCCACAAGTGGATGGGCAGGCCGGTAAGCGTACCAAGTTCAGACGCGAAGGCCTGGGTTTTCGCGCTGCGGGGGCTTGGATCGCCAGAGAGATGCACTGGATTGCCGACGACAATGCCCGCGACCCCGTATTTGCGCGCCAGGCGCGCCAGAGACCGGAGATCGTCGCGCGGATTGGGCCGCCGTTCGAGGGTCAGGACGGGCTGCGCCGTCAATCCCAGCTGGTCGGAAACGGCCACGCCGATGCGCTTCGACCCGATGTCGAGGGCGAGATAGCGGGGCGGAGGGTGAGTGGCCATGGAAATCGCTGCACTCACAGCTTAGCGGGGCCGCCCAGCGTTCTGCATTGGAGAATTGCCCCAGATACAATGCTTTAAGTAGAGAATCCCAGGCTATCGAAATCGCGTCTTAAGACAGTGAAGGCTTTTTGAGCGGAGCATGGTGCGCCGAAGACAGAGAAGCGGAAAAAAACGGGGCATCGGCGCAGCGGGAATCCTGCTGATTGCGTTCTTTCTGGCATTGGGGCTGGTAACGGCCGCCGGCTGGGTTTTGTACGCGCCGTTTGGCCCTGAGACGGAGACGTTTGTCGAGGTGCCACCAGGAACTTCGGCAGTGCGGATCGGCAAGTTGATGGAGGCTGGGGGCGTGGTGCGCAGCCGGCTGGCCTTCGATCTGGTGCGGAGCTGGAAGGGCGGGACGCTGCGCGCGGGGGAATACCGGTTCGACCATCCAGCTACGGTGCTGGAAGTTTACTCCCGGATTGAGCACGGAGACGTCTACACCAAGGCGGTGACGGTGCCGGAAGGCGCGAGCATGTTTGACGTGGCGACGCGCCTGGAACAGGCGGGCTTCGGGCCGCAGCAAGGGTTTCTGGCCGAGGCGGTGCACGCCACGAACCTTGTGGCCGATTTGGACCCCCGGGCCAGGAGCCTGGAGGGCTACCTCTTTCCGGACACGTATCACTTTTCGAGAAAGGCAACGCCGGAGCAGATTGCAACCGCGATGGTGAAGCGATTCAGGCAGGCGGCACAACAAGTGGGATTGACGCAGAACGTGCATGCGGTGGTGACGATGGCCTCGCTGGTCGAGCGCGAGACGGCGATCGACACGGAGCGGCCGCTTGTGGCGAGCGTCTTCGAGAATCGCCTGGCCAAGAAGATGCCGCTCATGACGGACCCGTCGGTGATCTATGGCTTGCAACTGCAGCGGTTGTGGCGGGGCACGATCTACGCGAGCGACCTGAAGCGGGACACACCCTACAACACCTATCTGCATGCGGGATTGCCGCCGGGACCAGTGGCGAATCCTGGGATTCATTCGCTGCGCGCGGCCATGGATCCAGCGGAAACCAATTATCTCTATTTTGTGGCTGCGGGAGACAATCCGCAGGGCAAATCGATCTTTGCGACGACCCTGGAGGAACATACGCGCAACGTGTCGCTCTATCGCAACGCCTTGAAGAAGGCGGGTGGGCGTTGAGGACGAGGTCCCGATGTGCCGATTGGATTGCTGTGCCGCTGGTGTTTCTTTCCGGGTGCGGAATCTTTCCCACGACGCGGAAGCTGCCGGTACCGAAAGCGCCGATTGTGACGCAGTCGGTCACAGCGGATCAGCTGGTGGCGCAGGTGAACCAGCGTTGGGATGCGGTGAACTCCTTTACGGCGACGGTGGAGATCCAGGCGACGGAGTTGAAAAACAAAGAGGGTGTGGAGAAGGACTTTCCCAGCTGTCGCGGATTTATCGTGATGCGCAAGCCGAGGATGCTGCGCGTCTTAGGCACCTATTTCGGAGTGAAGATTTTCGACATGGCGAGCGATGGCGATCGTTTCAAGCTTGTTATCCCCTCGAAGAATCTTGCATTCGAAGGCTCGAATGCGTCGAAAGGGACCTCGCCCAACCCCATGTACAACCTGCGGCCCGATTTCTTTTTCGACGCGCTGCTGGTCCACGGAGTGCGGCCCGATGATTTTTACGCGATGACCGCGGACACGGAGACCATTGAAGATGCGGCCAAGAAGCATCTGTACATCGTGCCTGAGTATGTCTTGAACTTTACGCGGCACAATGCCGGGAGCCGCATCGACACTCCTGTCCGGGTGGTGACGTTTCACCGCGACGACCTGCTGCCCTACCAGCAGGATCTCTACGACGACAGGGGAAACCTGGAGACAGAAGTCCTCTATTCGAAGTATGCGGAATTCGGCGCGAGCAAGTATCCGTCGATGGTGACCATCAAGCGACCGATCGAAGGTATTCAACTGGTGATGACGGTGGAGCGCGTGGTGGATAATCCGCCGCTCACCGATGACCAGTTCGCGATCAAGATGCCGGATGACGTGAAGGTTCAAACGCTGAAGTAAGGGCCCGCTGTTTACGACGTGCGGCCGGTCAGGTTGAGCTCGCGATAGAAGCCGAGATCCTGGCCGCGCAGTTGCTTGGTGATGTAGAGAATCTGGCCGTAGTGCAGGCCGAAATGCTCGACCACCTGATAGACGGCGTCGAGGCCGGTCACAGTGTATCCCTGAATCTGATAAGTTGCGGCGAGATCTTCGGGCGTCAGGAGAGCGAGAACCTTTGCCGATTCCCGCATGGTTTCGTCGAGGCGTTCGAGAAGCTGCTTGCTTGGAATGCGTCGTCGCTCGTTGAACTCGGCAGGGCGATTGCGTGTGTCGTCGGCCTTGTTGAAAGAAGCGACCAGCCACTGGCCGACGTTGCCACTGAGGTGCAGCAGCAGATTGCCGACGCTGTTGCATGCCGAGTTGGGCCGCCACCAGATTTGCTCGTCGGTGAGCGCCTCGACGCAGCCGCGCAGACGCGGCCAGTATTGATGGAGCAATTTATTTTGGGAAAACTGCAAGAACAACGCTGCCAAGCTCGCGTCAGAGGTCGTCATGCGCGGGGTATCCTCTGGGCCAATATTCTAAGGCATTCCCTGGATATTGAAGGGTTAATCCTTGGTAGGACGGGTGGCGCCCGCGCAACGGCATGGTTACGACATTGTTCTTCTTTCTGCGGCGCGCCACGAGCGGCGTGACGCGATCGTCGGCGCGAGCGGGCATGATGAAGAGCTGAGCGGAGCCGGTGTTGCTGGGTTCATCGGCTGTCATCTGGAGAATCTCGGCTTCGTCGGGTTCAGTGAATCCCATCATGCCCGTTCCACGAAGCAAGCGAGGGGCCATCCGGGTAAATACAGAGACTCAATGAGTTCGGGCGAAGTTCGGGCGAGCTCTTCTTCTGAGTCGTGTAAAAACTTCAAGTGGGTAAGAAGATTCGAGGCAGCCGATGCATTTTATCGCGCGCGGGCTGCCTCGACGTATGAATTTGTTGCCGGGGCGCGCGTTCTCAGACGTGTGCGCATCGTCGACGGCGGCGGTCTATGCGGGATGGGGCTGAGGCGCGCCTCGACCGCATCCACGCGGCAAGTAAGGGAAACGAAAAACGGGGAAGCCGTGTGCACCGCTTCCCAGCTCTCTTGCTTTTGTGCGGCTGGGTGCGTTCTACGGCGGCGGCATTGAGAACAACGATGCCCCGCAAAAGCCGCCGGACCGCAGCATGGGCCGGAGGACGGGGGGCTTTGTCGCCATGCTCTGGCTCGACGGCAAGGGGTAGTTCAGCATCAGATCGAGACCGACCAGATTGGCCATGGCGGTAATGGCGGCTCTTTCATGCTGCAGGGTGGGTGTGTAGGGGATTTCGCCTTCGAAGACCAAGGTCCCGTTGCCGCTCCAGGGAGCGGGGAGCAGCCCTTGAACGTCAGAGGGCGCCCCGCAGATCTCCACCGCTGTGACGTTGCTGAAGCTCAGCGTCTGCAACGAAGAGACCTTGCCTTTGGGGGCGTCTCTGCCGGCGAAGCAAGGGACGGATTTGCCCGAGGGATCGGTTGCCTGTGGATCGACGGTGTCGGCAGATGCCCAGGCATCGGGGCCGACGCCAATGGAAACCATCAGGTCCCAGCTGCTGCCGATGCCGTGGTTCGACGTCACGCAGTGGTTGATGGTTTGGCTAATGCCGGAGATGTCCATCCCGACTTGCCCTGACGGGCGCTGGATGACGACCGAGTGGCCGTGGTTGTCGAGCATGTAGAAGGCGGGAGGCTGAGGCCACGGATTGGGATTGAGTTGATTGGTGAAGTATGCGCCGTGGGGGTGGCCGCATGTTGGTGAGTAGACGTTGACGCCGATGATTTTGTTGTTGGCATCGACGCTGGGCACGATGACCCAGGTTCCGTCGAAGACGACATCCAATTGGGAAGCTGCGGGAGTGTTAGTTGGTGCCATGAAGAACCTCGCGCAAATCAGTTGACCCCACACCGGAGTCGTAGTACGCGGCCCAGTAGTAGGGGTGCCGGTAACGTGCGTCGCGGGCGAGGGAGATCCGCGCTGCAGTGAGGGCTTGCGGAACAGACAAACCCTTCGCCAGACCACCGTAGAAAGCCGTCATCATGGGAACAGCCGAGGCAGAGTCAATCCGCCAGCGAGTGGCTACCACCTGGGGAACCCCCAGAGACGCAAGAGTGTCGACGATATCTCCTATACCGTGATTCCAGCCTTCTTCCCTTTTTCCACTGGCGCAGGCTGAGAAAACGATGAGTTGCGCGGATCGCGGAGGATCGCGTCGCAGGAGAGACCCATCGAGATAAGGACGATCGCCCGGTGTATCGGAAGGGGCAAGGAGGAGGCGGGTTGCGCCCTCGAATTCTGTGGCGTGGCCGGCGAAATGGATGATCGGAGCGGACGCCCAGTCGGCCAGGACATGCGGAGCCGTTGCTTCTCGGGCCAGCAGAAGATCGGGGTTGGCGCTCAGGCTCGCCACCATGCGTGCTTCGTTGAGTGCTTCGGGCAACAGGGAATTCGCGCCGCCGGCGATGGAGGCGCCGACGATGAGCGGTCGGGATTCTTGACGGGAGCCCCGTAGGGCGGCGGGGGTGTGGCTCTGGAGCAACAGCGACGGCACTTCTTCGAGACCGTAGTGCAAGCCGATCGGGCCCTCGGCTGTTTCGACAGCCGACCACGGCAAATTGCCGAGGATCGGGTCAGTCTCGATGATGACGGTTGCCGACACCCTTGCGGGATCGAGCTTCTGCAGCAGGAGATCACCGATGCGGCGGGAGGCCTGGTCGATGGAAGCTGGCGAAGTGGTTGGCGAGCTGACGACGCGCACGAGCGATGCCGCGTAGGCTGTCAGCGTGGTCTCCTGGACGGGGACCTCGCTCCAGAAGACTTCGCGGGCATCTGCGTGGTAGAGGAGAACACGGTTGCGGCGGACGATTTGACCGATGAGCGTGCTGTGGCCGTTCTGGAACGGCGGGGCTGCCAGGGCACCTTCGACGCGCGTTTTCAGGCAGTCGAGACGGCCACCGCTGCAGGCCGGCACGGGGAGTCCGAGAATACGCAGACGATAGCGCTCCCAGAGTGCGAGGATGTCGATGCCGGGCCGGCTTTCGGCGAGCCACACCCCGGCTAGTGCGGCATAGAGGTCCCGATTCTGGCGGGCATAGGTGACGTTCTGTTCTCCTGCGCCTGCGCCTTCCAACTCCTCACGCAGAATTGCGTTGCGCAGCGTCGATTCGGCGAGGTCCGCATGTCCTTCGGCGAGCTCGAGATCGCCGCGCACCGCGGCGTAGTTGCGCAGCTGAAAGTGGTTATCTTCGCCGACCATGTGATTTCTGGCGGCATCGAGCAGCTCAGACGACTGGCGCAGGTCTCCGCGATCGAGATAGAGGCTAGCCAGCATCGTTTCGGTTTCAGCCTGAACGCCGAGCGGACCTTTTTGATCAGGCGCGAGGACCGTTTCTTTGCGGACCAGGGCCAACTGCTCTCTTGCTTCCTGAAGCGAACCTTCGCGGATGGCTGCACGCACGAGTGCCGCCCGCTGCTCGGTGAGCATGGGCCGGTTCGGCGAGAGGGAGAAGAGGGTGACGGTTTCACGGTTTTCGAGAAGGTCGAGTGCTTGTCGGGGCGTAGAGTCCTCGACAATCGACAAACCGGCGAGCGCGGTGGCGGCGCGCAAAGGCGGATAGTCGCCTTGATAAAAGCGGCGCAGAACATCGACCAGGATGCGCCAGGCATTTTCAGTGTCGCCCGACTCTACGGCAATCCCGGAGCTGAGGGTTTCGGCGCGTAGCTCGAGCAGGACGTAACGATGCGCCTGGGCAAGCTGAAGTGCGCGATCGAAGAGAGGGTTGGTCTCGGAAGCGGTACCACGGTCCATGTCGCAGCTGGCGTCGAGCGAAATAGCCTGCGCTTCGATCCAGTGGAATTCTCCGATGTGCGCCAGGAGGGCTTGGAGCGCCTGGTGGCACGCGCCCAGCGTATAGGAGCGTTGCAGGGCGTAGGTGCGCTCCACTTCGGCGCGGTCGGCTCCGGCGGTGTTGCCAAGTTTGCGAAAGAGATCGCGGCTCTGGAGAGAGCCGGATTCGGCGTCTGCATAGTCACCGCGGGTGTTGGCGTCGATAGCGAGGGCCAGCGCGTGGGAGGCGTCATGAAAGTCGCTGGGGAGGGGAGAAGATTTGGAGGGAAAGAACTGCTGGAGCCAGGGATCTTGATGATTGCGGAGGAGAGAAGCGGCGAGTGCGTGGAGAAGAGAGCGTGCAGCTAAACAAGTGTCACTGCAGGGAGAGCCGCGCGACCGGTCCACCGGGAGTGGAAATGCCGCGTCGAGCAGGCGGGGCAGAAGTGTCGAGGAAAGCTCCTCATCGATGGAGGCCAACGCGGCCGGATTGGCGGCGAGCGCGCGCATGGATTGTGGCGATGCCAGGTGCTGCTCCAGGCGGCTGTCGTGGGTTTTGACGCGGTCGAGCTTGTCTTGCAAGTTGGCAAGGCGACTGCGGCCTTCGGCCTGCCACTTCGGATCGTGCTCGAACTTCAGGAAGCGGTTCCAGGTCTCGACGGCGTTCATCAACTGGCCGCGATCTTCCATCACGAGTGCTTCGTTGAAGAGGACGACGGGATTGTCGGGAGCGAGCTCATCGGCGCGGTGCAGATCGTCGAGGGCCGTCGCGCGGTCATTTTCGCTGCCGGTGGCCGTGCCGCGCATGAAGTAGGCTGTTCCGTCGTCGAGCAGGAGGCTTGCGGTGACGGGACCGGCGGCGACAAGGCGATCAAGGATGTCGATGGCGCTATCGTAATGTTCTTCGAGCATCTCAGCACGGGCTTCAAGCTGGAGCCAGTGCGGATCAGACGGAGACTTCTCGAGATTGCGCTCAATCTGCGCGCGCGCATTTAAGAGAGGCGCAGGCTCACGGCCCGTCGATTCGCCACGGAGATGCAGGGGCGGGGCGACCGGGGCAAAGCCGGCTCCGGGCACGCGCAGCTCGAATGTGCGCGCATCGGTATACGCCTCGGCGAGCAGACGCTCGGGGGCGTTTTGGCGCCGCCACAAGACGGCGACGCTGAGAGCGAGAACCAAGACAGCGGCAAGGGCTGCGCCCTGCCAGACAAAAGAAGGCCAGAAGCGAGCGCGTTTGGCCCCATGCGAAGAGTGCGCAAGTTCAACGGCCAAACGGTGCTGCCACTGCGAAGTGGTGGAACTCAACTGCTGTAATGCGGCGGTCTCTTCCGACGATGCTTCGCTCGAAAGAACGTGTTGGGCTTCCCGCATCCGCACCAGGCATGCTGAGCAGAGCGCGGCATGGGCGAGGAGGGCATCTTTCTTTTCAGCCGGCAAGCTGCCGCAAGCCAGTTCAACCCAGCTGTCCATCCCGGGACATGGACCCGCGGCTTGAGGTGTGACGCTCCCGAACTTCTCCGATGGTATCGATCTTCGGTTTGAAGCTTGGGACACAAGATCCTCCAGAGCCTCGGTGAGCCGTTGGTCCGGACTTGCGTTCGAGGGGTCGCTCTGCTGGTTCGGGTTGACTTCTTCGCTCATGCGCTCAATCTGTCTATCGAAAACGGTTTCAAGAATCCTTTGCTCAATTTGCCGTCTCCCGAGCCGTTCGTACGGGGCGGTCCGGCTTTCCTGTCGCTAACTCCTTGCGGAGCCATGACGTAACCCGGCGCAGGGCGCTTTCGACGCCTTTCGCCGTCAAATCGGAGGCAGGCAGGGCCGCAATTTCGTCGGCCGTGAGGCCCTGCAAGTAATAGAGCCAGAAGATCGTGCGGTCTCTTTCGGCGCTGGCGCCGGGAGCAGAACGGAGGCGCTGGTCGAGCTCAGAGAACAAAACCGCGCGCTGCATCTCGCCACTGGTTTCGGCCAGGGCAGGAATCGCACCGCCGGGCTCGTCCTCGATGGTTGTTGTTACTACTTTGCCACCCCGCTTCTCGGAGTGCTGACGGCGGAAGTAATCGTTTGCAACGGAGGCTGTTACTACCCGCAGCAGACCGAAGAACGAGTCCTCGCCCCGAGGCTCGAATTGGCGCAGGATCTTACGGTCCTGTTCGCAGAGTTTCAGAAAGGCTTCCTGCACGATGTCGTCGACGACTGAAGGTGTTGCGGTGCCCAGCCACATGCGGGTGATCCGTCCGGCCACCATTCCCGCTATAGGCGCACAACGGCGCAAAAGCTCCTCCCATTCGCGGGCATCTGCAGAATGGGCGCAGGCTCTGGCGAGCTCGTTGACGGGGGCTTTCAACGTATCCATCGTGCGGGAATCCAGTGTACTCCAGGACGGTTGCATCTTTATCTGTTTACAAAGTGCCACAATTCGGGTCGAGTCGCCGCTGCGGCGAGCGGAAAAGGGCTGTGCTAGTATCCCGGCAAGCACGGTTCAGGCGCCGGCCGGCGCCGGCAGTCTGGCGGAAGGACCCCGGATGGACACTAACCTGCGCCCGCTCACGCTGGGCGAGATCCTGGATCGAACGGCCCAGCTTTACCGCTCGAATTTTCTGCTGCTTGCGGGAATTGCATCGGTGTATGCCGGAATTTTGCTCATTCTGAGCCTGCTGCAGATCGGCGTGCAGGAGGCGCTGCGTGCCCGCCACCTGAACAATGAGATTGTCTGGGTGACCGTGATCGGCATTCTGGTGATGTGGCCATTCATTGTGATTGTCGGCGGGTTCGCGGTGGCGGCCAACAACCGCGCGGTGTCGTGGATTCAGTTTGGAGAGCCAGCCAGCATACGGGCCGCCTACGCCGGCATCCTGCCGAAGTGGGGACGCTATTTATGGCTGATGACGATCACCACGTTCGTCATCTGGGTTCCCTTCGGGGTTCTGTATGGCGCGTATATGGTGTTCGTGCTGCTTTATGTGCGGCCCAAGGGCCTTCTTCTGCAGCCTGCTATGCAGCGCAATCCCGAGGCTTTGATTGTTTTTGTGGCGGTGACGCTGGGCTTTGCTCTGCTGGCACTTGCGGCGATGGCCTATGCCGTCGTGATGGGTCTGCGTTACTCGCTGGCGGTGCCCGCTTGCGTGATTGAAGACCTGAAGGCGCGCTCGGCGATTCGCCGCAGCATCGAGCTGAGCAAGGGATCGCGCGGACGCATTTTTCTGCTGGCTCTGCTGGTGGTGGCGATTCAGACCGGGCTGGGGCTGATCACGCAACTCTTCTTTATTGTGGCGACCTACAAGCACCAGGGAGAGTTGCCGGCGGCCTTGCGCGTGCTGCAGCAGATCGTGGCGTTTTGCACCAACACCTTCGTCGGCCCGATCTACGCCACTGGATTCACTCTGTTCTACTATGACCAGCGCGTGCGCAAAGAGGGCTACGACATCGAGCGGCTGATGCGCTCGGCGGGCCTGGGCGCCCCGGCATTGTCTCCCGAGGCCAACGGTCTTCTGGTGACGGCGCAGGTTGAGGATCCGCTGGTTTGACAGCGCAAAAAGCATTGCTGCATTTCTCCGGCAGGATAGCGCTGGTTGCGGGTGTGCTCGCGGCGTATGGGGGAATGCCGGCGCGCGCCGGCTCGCCGATTCCGAATGCCGGGCCGGCGCCTCCGCCGGGGCACTGGCGCGATGTTTCGCTCGAGGAGTATCGCAAGCACCTGGGTGATCTTGTGCCCCTGGTCGAGGTTTGCGCCAAGGCACGCGATCTCAAGAACTGCGATCCATTACTTGTGGGGCCGGACGATCGGGTTCCGCTGAGGAACGGAGCGAACGCGGAACGGCGCCTGGTGCGCTACGGATGGTTGCGGGTGCTTTTTTCGAAAGCCGAAGAGCCGGACGAACCGGCTGCGAAGCCGGAGCAGACGAAGGGATCGCAGCCCGAAAGTGCGCAACCTGTTCCACTGACGACGAGCCAGCTGTTGCAGGCCGCGGAAATCCGTCTGGCGGGAGACCTCGTTCAGGCGAGCCAGCCTTTGCCGGGCGCGCCAGCCTACAGAGAAGAACGGCAGACGATGCGCGACGTGCTTGCTGGGCGCGATTTTCGGGGAATCGAGCAGCCCTCGGTGCGGGATGCGGTGATGGAGAAAGTGAGCGGCTGGCTGAATCGTCTGCTGGAGAGCGCGACGAGGCTGCGCGCTCGTTCGGCGTGGATCGGGCGGCTGCTGGTGTGGGGCTTTGTGCTGGCCGTGGGCGTGGTGCTGGTGCTTTTTCTGCTGCGGCTGGAGCGGCGATGGCGGGTCCGTCTGGCACCGGAGCCTCGCCCGCCTGCGCCAAGCGCTGTCTCGGCCCGCGACTGGCAGTTATGGCTCGATGATACGCGCCGCGCGGCAGGTTCGGGCATGTGGCGCGAGGCGATCCACTTTGTCTATTGGGCCGCGATCTCGCGGCTAGAATCACGCCGGCTCTGGCCGGCTGATCGCGCGCGGACGCCACGCGAATACCTGGCGCTGGTGGCCAGCGCGGACCCGAGACGGCCTGGGCTTGCTGCGCTTACCGGCGCGTTTGAACGCACGTGGTATGGGGGCCGCGCGGCGGACGAGGGCGACTATCGACGCGCCGAGGACCTGGCCCGCTTGCTGATCGAGGGTGGAACGGCATGAACTTTTCTTCTTCTCTCGATGCCAAGGATCGGCGGCTACTGGCCTGGTGCCTCGGCGTCGCCGTGGCTCTGGCCGTGGTGCTGGGATTCCTGGTGCCGAACGGGAATGCCAATGACAATCCGCTGCCGTCCACATATCTTGCGGGACAACACGGAGCGCGCGCGGCGTATGAGACGTTGCTGCGAGCGAACTACCCGATCGAGCGCTGGGAGCGGCCGCTGGGAGAACTGGCGAGCACGGCGGGACCGGAGACGGTGGTGATCTTTGCCGAGCCATTTACGCGCGAGCGCGACGACATCAAGGCCGTGCGCCAGATCGTGGAACGCGGAGGGCGTGTCCTTACGACGGGATACTGGGGCGGTGTGATTCTGCCCGGCGGTCTGCCGGATACTCCGAGAGAATTCAACTTCGCGGCGTGCAAGCTGGAGCCCGAGGGACTCGACAGCGTTGCGGCTTCGGGCGAGGTTTGGATGGTGCCGGAGGCGACCTGGCAGGTCGGCAATCCGACCCATCGGCTTCAATACAGTTGTGCGGGACAGCCGGCGGTGGTGGAATACGAATTCGGTAAGGGGCACGTGGTGTGGTGGGCGAGCGCGACACCGCTTGAGAATGGAGCGCTGGAGCGCGCGAACGACCTCAACTTGCTGCTGAACTCGCTGGGGCCGCGCGAAGGGCACAGGTTCTACTGGGATGAATCGCTGCATGGCGTGGTGCGTTCGGAATGGAGTTATGCCGCGGGCCCGGCGCGCAACCTGCTCTGGATCGGTCTGGCCGCGCTTGGCTTGTTGATCGTGTTCAGCTTCAGCCGCCGCAAGGGGCCGGTACGCGATCTGCCGCAACCTGTTCGCGCTGCGCCGGTCGAGTTCCTGGATGCGCTGGGTTCGCTCTATCGAACCGCGGGCGCTTCGTCGACCGCGGTGACGGTGGCGCTTGAGCGCTTTCGCCGCCACAGCCTGCGGCTTTGCGGCCTGCGGGCTGCCCCGATGGGTGCGGCAGAGTTGGCAACTGTGGTCCGTCGGAGGTTTCCGCAGGCTCCGGATCGACTTGAGACGGACCTTGCGGCCTGCGAAGATGCATCGTGGGGTGACTCGATTGAACCGCGTGCTGCGCTCAAGTTGATCCAGGCCTTGCACGCTCTCGAACAATGGCTGAGGGATGCGGCGAAGCCGGGCGGGCGCGGAAGGTTAGCGCACGAAGAACCATTCCACTCGCAAGAAAGGGCCTCATGACTGAGGAAGACAAACAAGACTTAAGCAGAAACGCAGTCGGGGATTCGCCGCAGGACCGGCTGCGGGCCACGCGCCTGTTGATTGCGCAGGCACGCGGCGAACTGGGCAAAGTGATCTCCGGGCAGAACGGGGCGATTGAAGAAGTGCTGATTGCCGTACTGTGCCAGGGGCACGCGCTGCTCGAAGGCGTACCGGGGATCGCGAAGACGCTGATGGTGAAAGCTCTCGGACGTTTGCTGGGCTTGGGGTTCCAGCGCGTGCAGGCGACGCCGGACCTGATGCCAGCCGACATTCTGGGCACCACAATTCTGCGGCCGGGGACCGAGCTATTTACGTTTCATGCCGGGCCCGTGTTTACCGATTTGCTGCTGGTGGACGAGATCAACCGCATGCCCCCACGCACGCAGGCGGCGCTGCTGGAGTGCATGGAAGAGCGCCAGGTGACGAGCGATGGAGAGCGGCGTGCGCTGCCCAGCTGGTTCACGGTATTCGCCACGCAGAATCCGGTTGATTTTGAAGGAACCTATCCGTTGCCCGAGGCGCAGCTCGATCGCTTCCTGATGAAGATCCGGGTGGCTTATCCGAGCGAGCAGGAAGAGTTGCAGATCCTGGAACGTCATCACGCGAGTACCGGCATGGGGTTGTTGGAAGAGGCGGGCATTGTCCCGATCGCATCGGGCTTGCTGGCTTCGGCGCGCGCGGAGGTGCGTGCGATCCGCATCGAGCCGGAGCTTTATGGATACATGCTCGCAGTAGCGCGGCAAACACGCGAGTGGCCGACGCTGTCGCTGGGGGCAAGCCCGCGCGCGGCGTTGAGCGTGATGCTGGTGGCGCAGGCCGCGGCGGCGTTTGATGGGCGCGACTACCTGGTTCCCGACGATGTGAAGCGTGCCGTGTCGCCGGTGTTGCGGCATCGCGTGATCCTGAAGCCGGAGGCGGAGCTGGAGGGTTTTGACCCAGATCGCGTGCTGGCCGACGTTGTGGCCTCGGTTCCGGTGCCGCGACAATGATTCAGCCGTCCCTGCAACCGGGACCGGTGGCGGCGCAATGCGAGAGCCGCCGTCGATGGGCTTTCGGACTCACATCGCGCTCGATTGGGTTGCTGATCCTGGGATTCGTGTGGCTGATTCCGGGCTTCTGGGATGATCGGCTTAGCTATGCGATGCCGGTGTGGGATGCGCTGGTGCTGCTCGCGGTTTTTCTGGACGGGAGGCGCCTGCCGCGTGCGGATGAGTTGACCGCCGGGCGCTCATGGACCAATGCTCCGGCACTGGACAGCGAAACGGAGATCGAGCTTTTTCTCGAAAATAAAGGCCAAGTGATTGTGGCGTGCCGCGTGGAAGACGATTTGCCGCCGGCCCTGGTGGCGGCGCCGGAACAGCAGCAAATGACGGTGTTCCCACGCTTGGCGGCGACAGTGCGGTATCGCATCGAGCCGCAGGAGCGGGGCGACTGCGAGGCGCGCGCTCTCTATGTGGCGTATCGTTCGCCGCTGGGGCTGGTGGAGCGCTGGGCACAGGCGCCCCTTGAGCAAAAGGTGCGCGTGTATCCGGCGCTGCGCACGGGCGAAGAGCAGAAGTTGCTGCTGGCGCGAAGCCGGCAGATCGATTTGCAACTGCGGCAGGCCCGGCAGCGCGGACTGGGGCGCGACTTCGAGAGCTTGCGCGAGTACCGCGAGGGCGATGACCTGCGCGATATCTGCTGGACGGCGACGGCGCGGCGCGGAAGCCCGATCACGCGGCAATACCAGATTGAGCGCAGCCAGCCGGTGTGGATCGTGCTCGACTGTGGACGCCTGATGCGCTCCCGCAGTGCTGCGCACGGCAAACTCTTGGACGGGAGGTTCGGCCGGCGGGCGGAACACTCCAAGCTCGACTTCGCCTGCACCACGGCGGTGTCGCTGGCGCAGCTGGCGCTCTACTCGGGCGATCGCGTGGGCCTGCTCGCCTACGGGCAGGGGATGCAGCAGCGTTTGCTGCCCGGGCGCGGGGCTGCGCATCTGCGGCAGTTGATCGAGGCGCTGGCGCAGGTACGTGCGGAGACGAGTGAAGCCGACCATTTGCGCGCGACGGCAACGCTGAACCGCCTGCAGCCGCGCCGGTCGCTGATCTTGTGGATCACGGATCTGGCGGAATCGGCGACGCGGCCTGAAGTGATTGACGGCGCGGCGCAGTTGTTGCGCCGGCACGTGCTGCTGTTTGTCGCCATGGCGCAGCCCGAGGTGGAAAAGATTGCTGGCGCCCGACCGAAGAACCTGGAACAGATGTTCCGGGCGGCGGCCGCGCAGGAGATGGGGGGGCGGCGCGAACTGCTGCTGGCGCGGCTCCACGAGCAGGGAGCGCTGACGCTTGATCTGAATCCCGAAACGCTGACGTCGACGGTGCTGAATCAGTACTTGACGATCAAAGAGCGGGCGATGGTGTGATAAAGTAGTTAAAGGTAACACCCAGGAGAGCCGCTGTTGTCCGCCCACTCGACTGCCAGCCTCAAACTCGATCAAGAATTGAAAGACCGGATCCTGCGGCTCGCTTCAGCGCGCAAGCGGTCGGCGCACTGGATCATGCGGGAAGCTGTCGAGCAGTATGTTGGGCGCGAAGAGAAACGCGAGCAGCTGAAGCAAGACGCGTTGGCGGCGTGGGCTCACTACCAGGAAACCGGCTTGCACGTCACGGGCGAGGAGGCGGATGCATGGCTTGCGAAGCTCGAAGCAGGAGAGGCCGCCGAGGCGCCTGAATGCCACCCGTAAGGTGGTCACAGGCAGCCTTGCATGACGTTACGCGGCTTCACGATTTTCTCGTTTCGAAAAGCTCGGCCGCCGCGAAGCGGGCGATTCACAGCATTCGTCAAGGCGTCAAGACCCTGGAGACTCACCCTGAGATAGGCCGTCCAATCGACGACCTTCCACCGGAATTCCGTGAGTGGATCACCGAGTTCGGTCAGAGCGGATATGTGATCCTTTATCGTTTCGACGGAAGGCAGGTTGTTCTGTTGGCTGTCCGGCACGGTCGCGAAGCCGGATACTGAGGTCGCTCCGAAAATACTCCCCAAAATACTCTCTTGCATCCTGATCGGCGTGAAAGAACAGCGGTCGAACGCAGGTTTACTTCGCGAGGCTCTCCGCGTCGACGGCTCCAGTTGGCACCCGCTTCGCCAGCGCCCATTTCAGCTCGTCGATGCCTGCGCCGGTAACGGCCGAGATGGCGTGGAACTCGAGCTTGCGGCGTTTGGCGTGCGCGGCGAGTTTCTTCAACTTTTCGGGATTCGCGGCGTCGATTTTAGTCGCCACGACGATCATCGGCTTCTCGGCGAGTCCGTTGCCGAAGCTGGCGAGCTCGTTGTTGATGACTTTGAAGTCTTCGACGGGATCGGGGCGACCGGAGGCATCGGAGACATCCACGAGATGTGCGAGGACGCGTGTGCGTTCGATGTGGCGCAGAAACTGGACCCCAAGCCCCTGGCCGAGATGCGCACCTTCGATCAGGCCAGGCACATCGGCAACTACGAAGGATTGACGCTCGGGCTCTTCGCCCACGCTGACGACACCGAGGTTAGGCTCGAGAGTCGTGAAGGGATAGTCGGCGATTTTGGGCTTTGCGGCCGAAATGCGCGCGATCAATGTTGACTTGCCGGCGTTGGGATAGCCGACGAGGCCCACATCGGCGAGCAGCTTCAGCTCCAGGCGGTATTGGCGCTCTTCGCCGGCGCGCCCCAACTCATGTTCGCGCGGAGCCTGGTGGGTGCTGGTGGCGAAGTGCTGGTTGCCGCGGCCTCCGCGACCGCCCTTGGCGACGACGATGCGCTCGTCAGGGGTTTGAAAATCGTGGACCAGCTCGCCGGTTTGCTGGTCATAGAGCGTCGTCCCGACGGGCACCTGCAACACAATCGCGTCGCCATCCTGGCCGGTGCAGTTGGAGCCCATGCCGTGCTCGCCCCGCTGTGCCTTGTGCTCCGGGTTGTAGCGGAAGTGGATCAGCGTGTTATGGCGCTGCGAGGCCTCCATGATTACGTCGCCGCCGCGGCCGCCGTCGCCCCCGGAGGGACCGCCGCGGGGCACAAACTTTTCGCGCCGGAAGGCCATGCAGCCATTGCCGCCGTCGCCTGCCTTCACACGGATTTTTGCTTCATCGATGAACATTGAGTATCGGAAGTGCGGGGGATTCGCTGGACCCTTGCGCGCGGATGGAGAAGAGAGCCGGCAAGCAAGCTGCGTCTTTTCAGTGTATCAACGAGATGGCCGATAGGGTGCAAGGTGCAGTGGAACACGCGCGACTGTGACTGCACGCACCAATGACATGAGGGCAGTGCCCTAAAATCGAGCACTACTGCAGAGACAAACGAGTGCGTGTGGCGACGGGAATCCGTCTGCGGACCGCCAGATTTGCCGATCAGACTGGCCGTCAAGAGCGAGCTGCGCAGAGACTGACAGGATTCCCAGGGTCTGCTTCGAGCTGGTTTCTCGATGGCAGAAGGTTGGGCGAAACCGCTGGCGCAGACCGCGCTGCTGATTGTTCTGGCTGCGGGCGGACGCTTATTTGCCCAAGGCGGTTTCGGATCCCTCTCTGGCACTCTTACGGATATCTATTCGAAGCCTCTGGCCGGCGCAACCGTCGTTTTGCGCAATCAGGTGACTGGGGCTGAAGTGCGCACCACCACAACGAAGGGCGGCCGCTATCGTTTCCTCGATCTGGCTCCGGGCGACTATTCACTCGAAGCGCGAAACGCAGACCGGAGTGAAGGAGGCGTTGAGGGCATCGAAGTCGCCGCAGGACACGAGTCGCGGGTACGGGCCGCGTTAGATTTGAGTCCCTCGCTTGGCGAGGCAGGGACGGCGCTCGTGGCGAGGGACGCTCCGGCGGAGCCGACGAAAGGCGACATCTCGACGATTCGTGACCTCGCTGTCCTGGCTATGCCCCAGCGCATGCTTGAAGCGAGCATCTCCATTGCCGATGTGACCTTGAAGACAACGCCGTTGACGGGACTGGCAGTACGCGGGGAGAGTTTTCTCGGATCTGCTGCGTTCGGGGGGAATTCTCCTCCCGAAGCCGACGCAGCGCCGAACTCTGGATCGCTGGTTGCAATGCTCTCTGAAGAGCAGGCGCTGCTGCCTTCCGTGCCTCTCGGAATTGCAGGATCATTTGTGCCCCAGAGTGCCGCAATAGGGGTTTTCGCGACTGCGCAAGGAGCCTGCCTGGCGAGCGTGGCATCCTCGGCGGCACGCGTTGCCCTGCAAGTGACGGCGGAAACGCCCAAGTCCACGATCGAGATTGCGCGCAGCGTTGCCGACAGCGCGGCGCTGGCCACTCCGTTTTCTGCGGCGCAACTGCAGGCGCTGCCGTTGCCGGAGCGCGATTGGCAGAGCTTTATTCTTGATCAACCCGAGCAACGGCCCAACGAAGGCGCCGAGAGCAAGGGGGCAGCGCGCGGAGCGGGAGAATTCGAGAGCGTGACCGTCGACGGCGTAGACACGCGGCTTGCGTTTGGGGACACGGGCGCAGGGCGGATGCGATCCCAAAGAGCTTCCCTGCTCGGCGCCAGCGGAAGCGAGGCGTCGATTCGAGAGGTGCAGAGTGCCACGGGCAGCGCGGTGCTGGACGGACGCTACCGAGGCGGCCTGAGCATTGCCACCGAGCGGGGAGGCGACAAACTGCACGGCCAGGTGTTTGCCTTCAGCCGAACGAATTTCTGGGGAGCAAAGAATCCATTTACGCAATGGACACGGGAGACTGCGCCCGCGACCCTCACCATGATTCCGGTCTTCACTGCGCTCCCCTACACCGCGAGCGACCAGGAGATGAATTGGGGGATGGGGCTGGGCAGCGCGCTGCGCGGGCACAAGCTCTTCTGGTTTGGCGCGGTCGATCACGTCGAGCGCAACGATCCGGGCGTTTCGACGGTGAAGCATCCCGACAATTTTTTCGCTCAGCCATCGAACGACCAGATGCAGGTGCTCAGCGCCCGGCTGCGGTTGAGCAGCGCAAATCCAGTTGCCGCCGGAGTGACAGCGTACTCGGGCATGCTCGAAACATTGGCTGGACTGCTGGGCCCGGCTCCGCGCACCTCATCGCAGTGGACCGGTTTCGCGCGGGGCGACTGGAATGCGACCCCGCGCCAGCGCTTCGCGTTGCAAGGTGCGGGAGGGCTCTCAGATGCACCGGGAGGCAGCGTGACGCGCGCATCGACAACCTATGGGACGCACAGTTACGCGTCGCGCCGCGTCGACGATCAATGGATTCTCGGACGCTGGGAAGCGTTCATGACACGGAATCTTGCGTTGGTGACGCAGGCATCCGTGGGACGCCACTATCTGACCACTCCTCCTGCGGAGCCGTCCGCGTTTGAGCAGTCGCTTGATGTGAATGCGTGGGGCCGTCTGCCCCAGATCAATGTCGATTCGCGCTACGGGTTCACGATTGGAAATCCCGCGCGTTATGGCCCCGGCGCCTATCCCGATGAGCATTTCGAGGAGGCGCAAGAGCAGCTGGACTGGGCCCACGGCGCCGGGATTCTGGTGCGCGCAGGCTTCGACGTGAGACACAACAACGACGGCACGACCTTCGTGCGCAACGAGGCCGGCACCTATAGCTATGCGAGCGTAGAGAACTTTGCATCGGATGCACTGGCTTTTGCGGCATTCGGCCTCAACGGCCAATTGAATCCGCTGGAGCAGCACAACTGCGATGAGACAGGCAAGGTGTGGCGCGACGCGGCGGGGACGCTGCACGGTCTGGGCGATCTGCCCTGTTATGCCTACTACTCGCAAACGATGGGCCCGACCAACTGGTGGCTGAGCACAGATGACTGGGCAAGCTTTGTCACGGCGCAGTGGCATCCGAAGAAGACAGTGGTTGCTTCGCTGGCTCTGCGGTGGGAGCTCGAAGAAGCGCCGGCGCCGATTGCGCTGCTCCACAATCCAGATTTGCCGTTGACCGCCAAGGTGCCGAGTCTCGGCAGCCAGTGGGGGCCGCGCGCGGGCGTGGCCTGGGGAATGGGCGAGACCCATTGGCCGGTGCTGCGTATGGGCTATGGGATGTATTTTGGGCACACGCCGAATGCGACATTTGAAACCGCTCTGACACAGACGGGTTCGGCGCAGGGCGATCTGAACTTCTTCATGCGGCCTACCGACAATCTGAACGCCGGCGGGGCTCCGCCGTTTCCTTATGTGCTGGCGGGAGAGCCAGCCAATCTTGTGAAGCCGGGAGCCGTGGAGTTTGCACCCGGTTTCCGTAACGGCGAAGTGCACCAGGGCGTGGCATCGCTGGAAGAAGTGCTCCCCGGGCATGTCCACGTGGAAGCTAGCGCAGTGGCCAGCCTGGGGCGTAGGCTACCCGTTACAGAAGACGCGAACATCGATCCGGCTGTGAATCCGAAGACCATCACGTACGCCGTGGTTGACGGCAATGGCTCCGGACCGATCAAGACGCAACAGATCACGGTTCCCTTCTTCGCGTCTTGGCCTACGTTGGATTCAGCAACTGGTTTTGGCGGCCGTCTCAATCCAAACTACCAGCATGTGACGGAAATCTTCAGCCGGGCGAATTCCACCTACGAAGCTGCGGTCGTGCGCATCACGCGATCGAGCAGGGACGGCCTCATGCTGCACGCGCGCTACATCTATGGGCACGCGATGGACTGGAATCCCGATGAGAGCATAGCGATCGCCGGCCCAAGCATTTTTGATCCCGCCAATTTTCGTGAGGACTATGGCACCAGCGATATGGATGTGCGGCATTCAGCTTCGGTGGCCTTGATCTGGGAACCGAGATGGAAGCTGACTAGCGAGGCTGGGCGGCTCGTGAATGGGTGGCGGCTGTCGGGAGTAGGGTCGTTCCGAAGCGGGCTGCCCTATACGATGCGCACCGCTGGCTCCCTGGCGAAAGAATTCGATACGACGGGCGCAGCGATTGTGGGTCTCGCGCCGGATATGAACGGCTATGGCGGTGACAATCGCGTCTACGGCGTGGGACGCAATACGTATCGCTATCCTGCGACGTGGAAGGCCGACATGCGGCTAGCAAAACGTTTCAACCTCGGATCGATGCGACAGCTGGAATTGCTGGCAGAGAGCTTCAACCTCTTCAATCACCAGAACGTGACGGAACTCGAGACGGTGGGCTATTCCATCGAATCGGGCAGCGTGAATGGCGGTTTGCCGACGCTGAACTTCTTAACCGGTCTCAAGACAGGGCAAACCGAGTTTGGTCAACCGCTCAACGTGAATGCGACGGACTTCTATCGGCCAAGACAGATTCAGTTTGGCGTGCGCTTGCGGTTCTAGTCTCGTGCCCAAGGTGTGCTACCCGCAATGATGCGCTGAGCGAAGAGCCGAGCGCGCGGTTTCTGAGCACGTATACTGACCGGGATTCAAGGTTGGCTTGGGAGGACTGGATGCGGCGTCTTTTGGTTTTGCTTGCGGTGCTAATCGGGCTGAGGAGTGCTTCTGCTCAGCAGCCAACTGTGTCGCGGCCGCCGATCACGGGGATCTCGCATGTGACGTTCTACGCGGACGACCTCGCAAAATCGCAGCAGTTCTACGCCAGGATTGTGGGATGGGAGCAGGTTCCGCATGGCCCGGCAACGTCGGGCGTGCGCTTTTATGCGAATCACACCCAATACGTGGAACTGGTCTCTCCGTCGACGAAGGGCCTCATCGACCGGATGGTGCGTATCGGGTTTTCGACAACGGATGCGGAGGGGCTGCGCCGGTTTCTTAAGAAGCGCGGTGTCGCTGTGCCGGCGCAACTCACAGTCGACCGCGAGGGGAACAGGTCATTTTTGCTCCACGACCCGGAAGGCCACGCGATCGAATTCACGCAGCAGGGACCGCATGCCCCGCAGCAGGAGAACTCGGCAACGCCGGCGAGCCTGCACATCAACCATGCGGGGTTCGTGGTGCGCAATCGACCGGCCGAAGATCGCTTCTATGGGGAGATTCTCGGGTTTCATCTCTATTGGCAGGGAGGTTCGGGGCCGGGCCACACCGACTGGGTGATGATGCAGGTTCCCGACGGCGCCGACTGGCTGGAATACATGCTGTATCTGCCTGCCGTGCCTTCTGCCGAGCAACTCGGCAGCGCCAACCATTTTTCTCCGGGAGTGGTCAGCATGGCGGACGTGCAGCAAAAGCTGACGCACAACGGTTGGCAGCCTGCCGCCGGCGAGAAGCCGCTGCTGGGTGTGGATGCGAAATGGCAGCTCGATCTGCACGACCCGGACGGGACACGCGTCGAGTTCATGGAGTTCTTGCCGGTGAAGACGCCGTGCTGCTCGCCCTACACGGGCAAACAGCCCAGCGTTGCCCAAGCCTGGTGACGCGCCAGATTCGACACGAGGCAGGCCGATTGATTGGTGGCCTTGCCCGAACTTAGTTCAACGCATGCCGCAGAACGGGTCGGGCACGGCACTCTTGCCATCGAGACGAAAACATGCGGCGCCGTGAATGTCGGTACTGAAGGTGCGGACATTGGCAGACTGCAATGCGTCGAGGACCTCGCGTCGCGGATGGCCATAGCGATTGTGCAAGCCGCAGGAGATGACTGCCCACTGTGGCGCGACACGCGCGAGGAACTCTGGTTGAGTCGACGAGACGCTGCCGTGGTGGCCGACTTTCAGCAATGTGCTGGCGAGCCCCGGCTCCGTCAACATGGACTGCTCGATCGGTGCTTCAGCATCCCCTTCGAGAAGGACCGAGGTTTCTTGATAGGCCAGGTGCAGCACGAGCGAGTCGTTGTTAGCGGGCTCTGCACCTGGCTCGTACTCGCGGAAAGGTGCCAGGACATTCACGCGTAAGCTGCCCCATGAGAAGGTGTCGCCGGCACGCAGGGTGCGCACGCCGACCTGGAGCCGGGCTGCTTCGTCGAGTAACGACTTGTAGCCCGCGACGGGGGGATTGTTGCCGACCCACAGCTCAGCGGGATGAAAGTTGTTGAGGATCGCGGGCAGGCCACCCATGTGGTCGGAATGCGCATGGCTGAGAGCGACCACATCGAGATGGCGGATGCCGCGGGCCCAGAGCGCCGGCGAAACCACTTCTTCGCCGATATCGAAGTCCTGCGGAGCCTGGCGGGGGCCTCCGCCAAAGCCGCCGCCATCCACAAGCAGTGTTTTGCCGTCGGGCGTGATCACGAGGAGAGAGTCGCCTTGCCCGACGTCGATGGCTTCGACCAGCAGTGCGTTGCTCGGATGATCGACGGGCCGCGGCGCGACTACCGCGCCTGCGGCGAGCACCAAGGACACCCATGCCAGAAGGCGCTGCCGCCGTCCGCGGACGGCCAGCAGCATGGCCGCGGCCAGCAATGCGCAGAACGCGGCGATTTGCCAGGACATCGGCGCAGGAATGCGAAAGTCGCCCAGTGCGAGCGAGCCGAAGAGATGGACCAACCAGACTCCGCCGTGAAGAAGGAGCGCCGCAACGACGGCGGGCAAAACGGCTGCAGGTGGCCAGACGACCAGGGCAAGCAATGTGAGAAGTGCAGCCGGCATGAGCACGCCGAGTAATGGCAGGATGAAAATGTTGACCGGCAGAGCAAAGACCGTGATGCGGTGGAAGTAGATAGCCATGGGGAGCGTCATGGCAAGCTCGACGACGCAGGAGACCACGAGCAACTCGACGCAGCGGAGCGCGAAGCGAATCGCCCATGGGAACAAGCGCCAGGCGCTATGCGCGGAAGTTGCTCTCTGCAGGCGCTCGGCGACCATGCGCAGGATCACGCGAAACTGCGCGACGCGCGGCGCGAGCTTCACGTCGATGGCCACGGTGCGCAGTTCGCGTGTGGCCTTGAGATAGGGATGAACCGTCTTCTCGAGCAAGGGTGCCGCGATGCCTGCAATGGCGACCACGGCCAGAAGCGTCATCTGCAGACTTGATTCGAAGAGGCTGCGCGGACTTGCGACGAGCAGGCAGAGGGATGCGAATCCGATCACGTTCAGCGTGCTGCGCTCGCGATAGACGATGCGACCCAGCAGATAGAGCGCCACCATCCACAGGGAGCGCTGCACCGGCGTGGCGAAGCCCGTGAAGAGCGCGTAGGCGAACGATGCGGCGATGGTGGCGAGAGTCGCAGGAACGCGCGGAAGCCTCAACTTGCGGGCGAGCCAGAAAAGACAGCCTGCGACGATGGCGAGATGAAAGCCTGAAACGACGAGCATGTGGAAGGATCCGGTGCGCTCGAATCCGACCCGAAGGGTATGCGAGAGAAAGGTACGGTCGCCGGTAGTCATGGCGGCGAGCATGATGGCGTCATCTTGGCTTAAGCGAAGAGGAGCGGGCAGACGACGCGTGGCTGCGGGTAGAGCGAGCAAACGCGTGCTGGCAGCGCGCTGGAGGGCGGTGATGCGACACGGCAGAAAGCGCTCTGCCGTAGTGCCCAGCCGTTCCAGGCGATCGATGCTGACCGAAGCCGTCGATGTGATTCCTTGATCGAGGAGGTAGTCGGCACGGCTCCACGCACCGGGATCGCGAAACTCTTCGGGACGGAGCAACCGCACGACAGCTCGGATGCGCTCGCCGCAGGCGAAGGATTGCGGATTGCGGGATTCGGCCGGCCAGTGGATGGTGAGGCGGGCGGCGCCATCTGCGGCGATGGGACGATCGACGGTGTCGCTGACGAATTCAATGCTGGAGAGACGCAGATCGATGCGCTGCGAAAGATATTCGCTGGACGACTCCTCGACATTCTCGGTCGATTCGGCACGGATGGGCGCGGCATCGATGACCGTGCCCTCGACGGTGCGCAGCAGCCCGTCAGAAAGGGCGGCAATCGTCGGAGCGGGAGCGGGCTGCGGCTCCATCTCAGCGCACCACGCACCCAGCAGGCACCAGAGGGCAGCGAGGGGGAGCCAGACGATGCGCTGCTCGCGGAACGCGGCAACGCCGCAGAGGGCGGCCATGGGAATGAGTGCGAGTAGCAAGACACTTGGCCGGAGCCAGAAAAAATGCGCGCCGACAATGCCCGCGGCAAAGAGCCACGCGGCGTGGAAGAGAGGAAGGACAGTCGTGGGCGAGCTCAGGTCCGGCGAGGCAGGAGTTGAGAAAAATGGCCCGGACGTAGGACGTGCTACGTGCATGAAGCCCAGGTGCGAAGAAGAGTCGTTGCTTCTAGGGTATCAGCGGCGGCGCAGTCGCACCACTGTCTCAAGATGGAAGGTTTGGGGAAAGAGATCGGCGAGCGTCATGGACTCGAGTTCGTAGCCTGCGTCTGTCAACGCGCGTAGATCGCGCGCGAGTGTGGCTGGATCGCAGGAAACATAGACGATCGCCGGCGCCGCGATGCGGGCGAGTTGGGCGGTGGTCTCGCCGCCGAGCCCCGTGCGCGGTGGATCGACCACAATAAGATCGGGTGCCGCGTCACCGGTTGCACAGCGCAGAAACGCGAGGGTTTGGGCGGCGATTGCCTCGGATCGCGCGCCCTGCAGATTTGCCTGAAGGGCAGAGAGCGCGGCGGGAGCCGATTCGACGGCAACAACCTGCTCGAAAGCTTCGGCAAGTTTGCGCGCAAAAAGACCGACCCCGGCATAAAGGTCCCATGCAAGTTTTCCGCGAAATCTCGTGGTGACCCGCTCGACGAGAGCGTCGACAAGTCGGCGGTTGACCTGGAAGAAACTGCCGTGGTCGACGCGGTAGTCGAAGTTCGCGGCGCGGTAGTCGATGGAAGCCGTTCCCCACTTTGCGATGGTGCGCGGCGTCTTGTCGTTGGGACCGGCGATGACGACTTCCATGCCGCGCAGGGCTGGAATCCGAGCGCTTAGAGCTTGAGCCAGATCGTCGAGCCGCAACTTGCCGGCCTGCGCAACAAAGACAGTTGCCAGCAGCGCGGTTTCGTCGGGATTGCAGAAGAGGGACAGCTCCGTGGGACGAAGGTTTGGTGCGGCTGTCCGCGCGACCTCAATAAACGCGAATGCGGCCTCGATATGCAGTGGAGCGGCGATGGGGCACTCGCGGATTGGAACGATGCCGTGGGAGCGGCGTCCGCGATAGCCGGGATTGCCTGCGGCGTCGAAGGCGAGCCGAATGCGGTTCCGATAGCCCCAAGGCTCGCCGGCGAGTACGTCGATTTGGTCTGGCGCTCGGACGCCAGCGCGGTCGAGCGTTTCGCGCAGGATCGACTGCTTGAAGCGGAACTGCGCTGCATAGTCGACGTGCTGATAGTCGCAGCCTCCACAGACGCCGAAATGCTGACAGCGGGGAACGACGCGTTCGGGAGCCCGGGTGACCAGCTCTTCGACTTCTGCCTTGGCGTAGCCGCGCTTGTCTTCGATGATGCGTACCCGGGCTTGTTCGCCGGGCAGCGTGAGCGGAACAAAAACCGCTTTGCCCTCGATGCGCGCGAGGCATGCGCCGCCGTAGATGGGCTTCTCGATCTGGACAAGCGCGGTAGTCATTGCTGGCTCATGTAGAAGAGGCTGAGGCGAGGCAGGCCGTAGTGGACGAGGAGCTGCTTGGTCACGAACTGATGTTCAAGCTGGCGCAATTGCACTGTGCCCATGCGGCTGCGATAGGGAGCGAGCTCGCGGGCGGCATGTTCCTTGAGGCCAACCAAAAGGTCTTCCGGCGCGGCGGCGGTGAGTGCGGCGAAGAGCTTTTCTTCGAGAACGGTGAGCGTGCGTTCGAGGGCTTCGAGATCGTGTGCGGCACGGCTCGCGGGCGGGGCGCTGCGGACCTCGGCGGCCAGCTCCCGCAGGCGTGCGGAAGTTGCCGCGCAGGCGTCCGGTGCGATGGTAGCTGAGTCGAGCGCCGCGGCCGCCGCATCGAGGTGTGTGGCGACGCGCTCGTGCTCGAAGCCTGAATCGCGCGCTTCGGTCGAGGCCGGCGCGGCACCGGCGGAGGCTTCGCGCAGCTCTTCCGAGGCTTGCATGACGGCTTGCGCGCACCAGGCCAGGCCGTTGATGCGGCGCATACGGCCGCGCTTCTGGCGGGCCTCATATTTTTCGAAGGCCGCATCGATGCCGCGCAGAACGGCTTCGAGGGGAATGCCGGCCTCCTGCCAGGTCTCGATCAGTGCCCAGTCGAGCGTCGAGAGCAAGAGAAGCGCTCCTCGCCGCTGCTGGAAGCGCTCCTCGATTTCGGTGAAGTAGTTGAAATAGTTCTTCACAATGAGCCGTGAGCAAGCGAAATTCGTATACTGCGACCCGATATGCGGTCCCTGGTCCGCGGAGAATCGTGTCTCGATCCTAGTGTGCGCGATTGCGGGTGCGTGCGGTGCGGTTGCGCTCGAAGAGAATGCGCAGGCCTTCGAGGGTGAGCATGTCGTCGATTTCGGTAATGTAGCGGGAGTCGGCGGCGACCATGCGTGCCAGGCCGCCGGTGGCGATGACGCGCGGTTTGGAACCCAACTCCTCGAAGATGCGCTCGAGGATGCCATCGACCAGTCCGATGTAGCCGTAATAGAGTCCGCTTTGCAGGTGACCGACCGTGTTGGTACCGATGACCTTTGCAGGGCGCTTGATATCGACGCGGCTGAGGCGGGCAGCGCGCGCGAAGAGCGCGTCGGCGCTGAGGCCGAGCCCCGGCGCGATGGCGCCGCCGAGATATTCGCCCTTCGCCGAGATGACTTCGAACTTAGTGGCCGTTCCGAAGTCGACCACAATGCAGGGGCCGCCGTATTTCTCCACCGCGGCCACGCAGTCGGCGAGCCGGTCCGCGCCCAGTTCGGTGGGATTGTCGATGAGCATGGGCATGCCGGTCTTGATGCCTGGCTCGACGAAGAGCGGTTCGATCTGGAAGTAGGCCTCGCAAACCTGGCGCAGCGTGGACTCGACCGGAGGGACGACCGATGAAATGATGATGTGGGTGACCTGCTTGGGCGACATGCCGTGAAGCTCAAAGAGATTCACGAAGAAGACGCCGTACTCGTCGACGGTCTGAGCGCGATGGGTGGTGACGCGCCAATGAGCGGCAAGTTTGGTCGAGTCACCGTCGAGTTCATAGAGGCCGAGCACGGTGTTCGTGTTGCCGACATCGAGGGCAAGGAGCATTGTGTCCGCCTAGGGTGCGGCGCGAATTCCGCCGGTACGCACAGCGATTAGACCGCCCGCCGTTTTCACCAGCAGGAAGCCATTTTCGCTGAGGCCCGCTGTGACGCCGGTGCACGCCTGCGGCCCGTGCACTTCCACTTGCCGGTCGCGGGTCCAGGTGGAAGCGCGTTCCACGCGCGCAAGAATGGTTTGCGCGGCATCTGCGCTGGCGAGCGTTTTCGCTTCGCGCTCCAGCGATTCTAGCAGGGCAATGAGCAGCGGCTGGCGACTGATGGTCCGGCCCGATGCGAGGTCGAGCGATGTGGCGGGAGTGGCCAGAGCGGGATCGAAGCTGCGCTGGTGAACGTTGATGCCAATGCCGACCACGGCATAGGCCAGAGCGCCTTCTTCGATCTTCGACTCGACGAGGATGCCGCCGGTTTTGCGCTCGCCAATCAGCAGATCGTTGGGCCAGCGCAGATCGGCTGCGAGGCCAGAGATTGCCTGAATCGCTTCGCTCGCGGCCAGCCCCGCCGCCAGGGGAAGGAGCGGCACACGCGCGGAGGGCATCGGCAAGCGGAGAAGCACGCTGACATAGAGCCCCTGCCCCGCAGCCGATTCCCACGCATGATCGCCGCGGCCGCGGCCCGCGGTCTGCTCGTCGGTAAAGAAGACGGAACCGTGGGCCGCGCCGGCACGTGCTGCGACTAACGCGTCGGAGTTGGTGGACCCGGTGACGCCGCAAAAATGCAGATGGCCTGCAAAGATTGTGCCTGCGAGCGCGGCTTCGAGTGCCGCCCGGTCATACACGGTCAGCTGGGCTCCGCGAGGATGGTCATGGAGATGTCGGCGGCCTTGGCCGAGTGGGTGAGCGCGCCGACGCTGATGAAGTCGACGCCGGTTTCGGCGTAGGCGCGAATGTTCTCGATCACAATGCCGCCTGAGGCCTCGATGGGGATCCAGCGTTTCTCCTGGCGAATGCGGTCGACCGACTCCTTCACATGGATGGGCGTCATGTTGTCGAGCAGGAGGGCCTCTGCGCCGCACTCGAGGGCTTCGTTCAACTCGCGGGCGTTGCGCACTTCCACCTGGACGCGCTGGCCTTTCTGGCGGCGTTCGAGGGCATGCGCGAGCGCGGTGCGCAGGCCGCCTCCCAAGGTGATGTGGTTGTTCTTGATGAGAATGCCCGAGGCCAGATCGAGGCGATGGTTGGTGCCGCCGCCGCAGAGCACGGCGTACTTCTCGAGTGCGCGCATGCCGGGTACGGTTTTGCGGGTGTCGAGGATGCGCGCCTGGGTACCCTGGATCGCGTCGACATATTTGCGCGTGAGGGTGGCGATGCCGCTCAGGTGCTGCATCAGGTTGAGCATCACCCGTTCGCAGCTCAGCAGCACACGGGCGTTGTGGCGAATGACGGCGAGCACCTGGCCGCCGTGCACGCGGACACCATCGAAGATCTCGGGGTGGCTGACGACCTCGAAGCGCGTGTGAGCCTGGGGGCGCTGATCGAGGCGGGCAAAGATGTCGAGCAGGCGCGGAACAGCGCCGAGGCCGGCCACCACCATCTCCTGCCGGGCGAGAATGGACCCCGAGGCGCGCAGGTCCGGGTCGATGGTTACGTTTGTCGTGGCATCGCTGGCGGCCTTGTCTTCAACAAGGGCCTGCTCCAGCAACGTGTCAATGCGGCTACTTTTCCAATCCATCCCAATTCTTCCAGATGTTCATGAGTGCGCTTGCGATTTTTTTTGTAAGAGAAAGTTATAAATAACTTTCTTAACACTGTCATCCGCTTCACCGGCAATGGAGTGGAAGAAAGTACCGTTACGACGGTAGATCTCGAGCGTGTACTTGGGATCGAGCTTCAGGATGCTGTCGACGATGCCGACCCAAAAGCGGGATTTGCCGTGCCTGTACTGGTCGATAAAGCGAATGTCGCCGAGATCAGTAAACCAGAGGAAGGCGACGATGTTGAGGGCGTTGCGCACAAAGACACGGTAACTGGTGAGAAAGATGTACTGGGTAAAGCGCGGAGGGTCGGCCCGGTATCCGGACAGGTCGATGATGGCCAGGGGGCGCTCGGTGGCTTCCATGTGGCACTCGAGGACAATGGAGCCCGCGTTGCGTGGGAAGTTTGGAGCGACAAAGCAGTAGGGGGCGCCGCCAAAGAAGAGGGGCGGGTCTTCTTCTGGTTCCGGAGGGCGGGTGTAGATGCTTTCGGCGGGCGGCTCGGCCTGCTCAGTCTCGGGGATCGGCTCCGCGGTCGCCGATTCGGTCGCCGAGACGGCCGGATTTTCGCAGTGTTCCCAGAGCTCGCGGTAGGCGACCTGAATCAACTTGAAGTGCTCTTCCGCTTCAAGGCGCTGGGCCGGCTGGTTTTCGAAGCGGTCGGGATGCCAGCGCTTGGCTTCGGCGCGGAAGGCCTTGCGGATGGCGGTCTGGGTGACGACTTTACGGCCCAGACCGAGGGTCGTGGCGTGGCGGAGGCAGGTCGTGCAGGCGCAGGGCATGGGTTAGCCGGACAGCGCGTCCAGGGCGGCGCGCGCTTTCTCCAGCAGCAGGCGAGTTTCGGATTCCTGTTTTTTGAGGCCTTCGACCACCTGCGGTGGGGCTTTTTGGAGGAAGGCTTCGTTGGTGAGTTGACGCGCGGCGGCGGCGACGCCTTTTTCGTATTTGGCGATGTCGCGGGTGAGGCGCTCACGCTCGGCGGGGACGTCGATGGTTTGTGCACTTTCAACGAAGACGTCCACAGGTCCCGCCGCCTGCCACGGCAGGTTCTCATATTTTCCGCCGGGATTGCGTTCGGCGAAGCTAACAATCTCAAGGTTGCCTAATCGGGCGAACTTCTCGATGATCTTCACATGCTTGCGAAGGATCATTGAAGTCGCCGACGTGCCTGCAAGCTTGGCGCTCACAGACACTTTCTCCTCAATCTTGAGTTCCTTTCGGCGAGATCGGATGCCTGTAATAGCTTGCTGCAGCGTCTGCATGGCAATTTCAGCACTATCAAGCGTTGTTTGGACGGCGGAGTCGTATTTTTCGTAGGGTGGGAAGTTCGTCAATGCTATTGATTTCTGGGGAGGGTTTCCCTGGTAGAGTGCATGCCAAATCTCCTCCGTAATGAATGGCATGAATGGCGACAGGATGCGAAGTGAGGTTTCAAAAACACAGACGAGAGTTGAAAGTGCAGCTCCCGCCTCGTCTCGGTCTTCGTCGCTTTCAAAGCTCAGGCGCATCTTTGCGAACTCGAGGTACCAATCGCAGAACTCACCCCAGAAGAACTGATAAGTGAGATTTGCAGCATCGTCGAACCGGTATTTCTCTAGCGCAAGGTTGACGTCATGTATGGTTCGGTTCAGCCGTGAGAGAATCCAGAGCTCTTCCGTTGGCCATTCATTCATCATGAATGCCGGACGGGTCACATGACCAACTGCGGTCTTGATACCAACTTGTTGGGCCTTGTCCACGTTCATGAAGATGAAGCGCGCGGCGTTCCAGATCTTGTTGGCGAAGGCGCGATAGCCTTCGGTGCGCGCGACGTTGAAGGCGATGTCGGTGCCCGGCGATGCCATCGACGCCAGCGTGAACCGGACCGCATCGGTGCCGTACTGCTTCACGATCTCGATGGGGTCGATGACATTGCCCTTGGTCTTCGACATCTTCTCGCGGTTGGCATCGCGGACCAGGGCGTGAATGTAGACCTCGCGGAAGGGCACCGAGTCTTTCAGTGTGCGCTTTGACCCATCGGGCATAGGTACTTCCCCGGCGAACCAGCAGCCCATCATGATCATGCGCGCGACCCAGAAGAAGAGAATGTCGAAGCCGGTGACGAGGAGGCTTGTCGGATAAAAGGCGTCGAAGTCGGCGCGATTTTCAGCCGAAATATTCGGCCAGCCAAAGACGGAGACCGGCAACAGGCCCGATGAGAACCACGTGTCCAGGACATCGGTCGACTGTTCAAGTTTCCCTGACCCGCAGTGCGCGCATTGCGTAGGGTCTTCACGCGCGACGGTGATGATGTGGCACGCGCTGCACTCCCATGCCGGGACGCGATGCCCCCACCAGAGCTGGCGCGAGATGCACCAGTCGTGGATGTTCTCCATCCAATTGAGGTAGGTCTTCTGATACATCTCGGGTGTGAACTTAATGTGGCCTTCTTTGACCGCGGCGATGGCCTTGTCGGCGAGGGGTTGAATCTTGATGAACCATTGCAGCGAGAGGCGCGGCTCGACGACTGTCTTGCAGCGATCGCAGTGGCCCACATTGTGTACATGGTCCTTGATCCCGGCCAGGAGCTTCCGCTCTTCCAGGTCCTGGACGATCTTCTTACGGGCAGCAAAGCGATCGAGGCCCGCGTAGGGGCCGCCCTCCGCGTTGATGTGCGCCGTATCGTCCATCACGTTGATCGAGGGCAGATTGTGGCGCTGGCCTAGGGCGAAGTCGTTGGGGTCGTGGGCCGGCGTCACTTTGACGGCGCCGGTGCCGAATTCGCGGCTGACCCATTCATCGAGGATGATGGGGATCTCGCGATTCGTGAGTGGCAGGCGCAGCTTCTTTCCGTGCAGATGGGTGTAGCGCTCGTCCTCGGGATGAATCGCGACGGCCGTATCGCCGAGCATGGTTTCGGGGCGCGTGGTAGCGACGGTGAGGTATTCGCCGGTCTCGCGACCCGCGTCGTCGAGCACCGGGTACCGAATCTCCCAGAAGTGGCCCTTGTGTTCGTCGTAGACCACTTCGAGATCGCTGATGGCGGTCTGGCAGCGCGGGCACCAGTTCACGATATAGGCGCCGCGATAGATGAGGCCTTGTTCATGCAGCTTGACGAAGGCTTCGCGAACGGCGATTGAGAGGCGCTCGTCCATGGTGAAGTATTCGCGCTGCCAATCGACGGAGGCGCCGAGGCGTTTCATCTGGTCGAGAATGGCACCGCCATAGTGGCGCTTCCATTCCCACACGCGTTCGACGAATTTTTCTCTGCCCAGTGCCTGGCGGGTTGTGCCTTCGGCGGTCAATTGGCGCTCAACCATCATCTGGGTGGCGATGCCGGCGTGATCTGTGCCCGGCAGCCAAAGAGCGCGATCGCCGCACATGCGCCGCCAGCGAGTGAGGATGTCCATCTCCGTCTGGTTGAGCATGTGGCCCATGTGCAGACGGCCGGTTACGTTGGGCGGAGGCAGCAAAATCACGAAGGGCTGGCCGCCGGGGCGATGTTTTTCTCTATCGGCGCCGGACGCCGTTTCGCGGCCAGAAGCCGGTTCAGCGCTCGAAGCACCTGTCGGCTGGGCGAAGAGATTCTCTTTCACCCAGTTCTCGGCCCAATGATCTTCAATGGCGGCAGGGTCGTAAGCTTTGGGCAGATCGTGGGGCATGGGGGTCGTCGACAAGCCCCCCAAAGATGGAGATACATCAAGCCGTTTCGGGCGAGGGGACTACTCTCAACTTTAGCAGAGGCGGGGTCGATGAATGGCCGTGGCGCAGTGCCGAGTCGTGCGACGGCAGAGGCGAAAAGGTCGCATCTTTGCGATGCGGCCTTTTCTTCAGGCGCTCTTCGACTAAAACGGATTCAGCTTCGAGAGCCCCTTCTTCTTTTTCTTCTTGCTTGAGGACTCGTCGTTCAGATCGGTCTTGGGCGCCTTCTTCTTCTTGCCGTTGGTTTGGGCGGTTGTGGGCGCGGCAGGGGCCTGCCCCGGCTTGATGTCGTTGACTTGATCCGGCGCCACGGAAGGCGCTTCAGCGGCGGGCAGTACCGAATTGACGGGTCCCACGGACTTCACTACGGCGTTGGGATCTGCCCCTGTCGCTTCGCCGGAAGGCGCATTGACAATCTGCACGCCCACACCCGTTCCACCCTGCGGAGCCATCATCTGCACCGGTGCTGTGGAAGGCTGATCGCTGCGCGGGGGCTCGTTTGGGCCGGTGGGGGTGACCGGAGCAGCAGGCACATTGGGCCGGCCCGCATTCACGGCCTCGTTGTACATGTTGATGTTGTCCTTGGTCACGTCGGGAGCGATGATCCGCCTGGGATCGTTCAGGCTCGGTTCACCCACGTGGACGGCTTCAACCACCGAAGGCCCGTGACGGATGAGATCGAAGGTTTTGTCGGTGAAGCGCAGGGGTTGACGGCTGCGCTCCTCGGCATCGCTCTCGGCGACGGCTGCCGCGGTAGGCTCAGGAATCGGCCGGTTCATGGCCACCAGGCGATCGCGGGCATCTTCCACGTGAGGCGCCATGGGATAACGAGTGATCACCTTGTCGTAGGCTGCGGCGGCGCGATCGAGATACATGGCGCGGAGGCGCTCTCTCACCGCACCGGGCAATCCGGGAGCTGCCTGCACGCGATGGGCCTGGCCTTCATAGGCGTCGCCGATGCCCAGCAAGGCCTGGTCGCTCTTGGAGTAGAGCGGATAGGTATCGACAACGGTTTCGAGGCGCGCAATGGCGGCCGGGAAATTTTCGCGGCTGTCATAGTAGAGGCCGATCTGGGTTTCGCGCTCGGCCAGCACTTCCTGCACATCGCGCAGCTTCTGCTTGGCGCGCGGAATCAGCGCGGAGTCAGGAAACTGGTTCATCATGTTCCGATACTCTTCTTCGGCGCGCTGCGCGTTGGTGAAGTCACGATCAGGCTTTTCCATCTGCTGGTAGTAGATGTCGCCCACCTTCATCTGCGCCTCGGCGGCTTCCGGCGCGTTGGGGAAGAAGGTGATGAAGTCCTTGTATTCGGCCTCGGCCTGTGTCAGGGCTGCCGCGCCGCCTTCTTTGAACCAGGTGTCGCCGACCGCCAGCTTGGCGCGCATTCGGTATTCCGAATCGGGATAGGTATTGAGCAGGGTCTGCAGGGTGAGGCGGGCCACGTCATAGCGACCCTTCTTCAACGAGACCATGGCCTTGTCGAAGAGCACCTTGTCGGGCTGCTTCGAGTTCACACTGGCCAGGGGATTGGCGCTCAGATCTTCGTTCTTCTTGTGCTTGGGCGCTTTCGGCTTGGTGCTGGCCTGGGCCAGAACCGATGTGAAGACAAATGCCGCCAACGCAGAAGTTGCAATGTTCCGGGAAAAACGATTCATACCACCTCAAATGAGCGCGCAACCGAAATCGGAGTGCTCGCCCCTGCCAAAGGTCAATTAGGGGACCTTACTCGCCTGCTGCGGCACGAGCCGCTGCCAGCAGCGTGCGTGCATCGCGCTCAGGCTCGCCTGCGCCGAAGACGGCATTTCCCGCTACCAGCAGGTCCGCACCTGCTTGGACGACCTGGGCTATTGTGTCGTGAGCTACCCCGCCGTCCACTTCGATTCTAAATGCCAGCCCCAGCTCCTGGCGCAACTCGACCAGCCGGCGAATCTTGTCGAGCGAGAATGGGATGAATTCCTGCCCCCCGAAGCCGGGATTCACGCTCATGATCAGCACATGGTGGACCATGGGCAGGATGTCTTTGAGGAAATTGACCCGGGTTGCGGGATTCAGGACCACGCCGGGTTTCATGCCGTGATCGGCAATGTGCGCGAGCGAACGATGCAGATGGCGGCAGGCTTCGTAGTGGACACTGACCCAGTTGGCTCCCGCCTCGGCAAACGCGGGGATATATTCGTCGGGATTCTCGATCATCAGATGGCAATCGAGGGGCAGCTTGGTGGCCTTACGGAGGCTCTTCACCACCGGGGGGCCAATGGTGATGTTGGGGACAAAGTGCCCGTCCATGATGTCGACGTGGATGACGGTGCCGCCGCCGCGCTCGGCCGCAGCCACTTGGTCGGCAAGCCGCGCAAAATCAGCAGACAAAATGGAAGGCAGCAATTCGACATTGTGCAGCACCGTCAGGTTGTCCTCTCCCGGCCAGTGTATCAGTCACTAATTGTTTGATTTCGGCGGTCTGGAGAAGGTTTCAACGGTTTGCCAGTGAGTGGCGCGATGGCTTTCGCAGCGATGCGGCCAACTCCGCGCAGGAGGGCTTTGATGGGCCAATGTCCTTCATCGTCGGGAAAGAAGATTTCGCCCACGCGGCGCAATTCGGGGCGGTAGTACCAGCGTTTGAGCAACGCAAGATGCCCCTGGCGCAGCACTGCCACTGCGTGGGGCAGAGTTTCCGAAGGCGGCATCTCGGCAAGAAGGGTCTCCATGCGCCCCTCCAGCATGCCCCGGGCAGGTTTGGCGGGTTGATTTTCGCTCGTTGAGATTGCGGCCTCATCGTTCTCCGGACTATTCCCTGATCCCTGTTCCCTGTCTCCTCGCTCCTCGGGCACTGGCTCAAGCGCCAGCGGCTGCGCGAAGAGCGAGGTCGATCCAGAGCGCTCATTCTGGATGCGCATGCCGAGGGTGGAGAACGCCGCAGGGCCGCGCAGCCGTCCCTGGTCGAAGAGGAAGATTGCGACTTCGTCGGGGCTTGCGGATTGTTGGAGAATGATTGCGCGCAGCCCGCTCATCGGTTGAACCAGTTCGGGCGCGAGGGCGCGAACGGCCTCGACCTTCTGCACCTGCGCATGCAGAGCGGCCGCGCTTTCGAATGCCAGTTCCGCCGAAGCCTTGTCCCTTTCTGTGCGCAGGGTGACGAGCTTGCTCTCACCGCGCGTGGCAAGGAAGCACTCGACCGCGCCGGCCTCTTTGGCATAGCGTTCGTCGGTGCATCCCTTGTAGCAGGGCGCGAGACACATCTTCATTTCGGAGTAGACGCAGCCGGGATGGCTCGGGTCGGGATCGAGGTCGTCGGTGCAACGGCGCAGCAGGAAGAGTTTCAGAGCCTCGTCGGCGAAGCGTTCGGCGGCTGCGCGCGAGGCGAAGGGACCGTAGGCCCAGTCTGCTTCGCGCTGGCTGGGTTTGTTCGTTACGACGATGCGCGGGTAGGGATTGCCGCCGAGATAGCGAATGAAGGCCGGGGCACGCAGGTGCATCCGCTCCAGGGACTTCGTCCCGTATTCTCCTTGCAACATTTCAAATTGAACCAACAGCGACTCGAAGTCCGAGCCGGTGAGGCGGTACTCGATGCGGCGCACGCGGCCTGCAAGCTGCAAGCGTCGCGGATGTTTCGGCGAAGGCTGCAGCAGGCGTTCGAGGCGGCCGCGCAGATTGGGGGTGCGGCCGATATAGGGCTCGGCATGCGCGTCGGCGCCATAAAGAGCGAAGACGGCCGCGCTTTGAGGCAGCGCGGCCAGCGTGGTTTTCGCGTCGGAAGGATCGAAGGCGACGGATTGCATCGCGCGGGCCGCGGGCGTTCCCACGTCATGCTCCGGCGATGGTCATGCCGTCGATGCGCAGGGTTGGGGAAGCGACTGCGCTGCGGAAGACGAGATCGTTGCCGATGGCGGTGACGTTGCGCAGCATCTCGCGCAGATTCCCGGCAATAGTGACTTCCTCGACGGCGTGGGTGAGTTCGCCGTTCTCAATCCACAACCCGGTCGCGCCGCGCGAGTAGTCGCCGGTGACGGTGTTGGTGCCGAAGCCCATGAGGCTGGTGACATAAAGGCCGGCCTTCACTTCGCCAAGGATCTCTTCCGGCGTACGCGTACCGGCTTCGAGATAGAGATTGCCGCAGCCGATGCCCGGCGTTCCAGCCAGTCCACGAGACGCGTTATGCGTCGATTGCATGCCGAGCTTCCTCGCCGTGTAGGTGTTGAGCATGTAATTGCGCAGGACACCCTTCTCGACGAGGACTGTGCGCCGCGAAGGCAATCCTTCGCCGTCAAACGGCGACGTGCCAAAGCCGCCCGCGCCGCTGGACAGGATCATGAGGTTGTCGTCGACGATAGTCAGGCCCGTGTCGGCTATTTGTTCGCCCAGCTTGCCCGCCAAGAAGGATGCCTGGCGCCAAATGGCGTCGCCGGAGGCTGCGTCGAAGACGGAGCCGATGAGCGATCGCGCGACTTCGGGGGCAAAGACGATCGGCACTTGTTGGGTGAGAACGCGCCGTGCATCCAGCCGGCGCACCGTCCGCCTTGCTGCTTCCTTGCCGACAGCTTCTGGGGATTCGAGGAGCGCGAAGCTCCGGGCGCCGCTCCACCAGCCATCGCGCTGCATGGTACCCTTGGCGTCCACGGCCAGCGGCGCCGCCGAGACGCCCGCATAGCTGGTGCGATAGCTGCCGATGAATCCGCGCGAATTGGCCAGAACCTTGCGCCCTGTGGCCGCATTGAAGTCGCCGCCATCGGAGTTGGTGATGCGCGGGTCGCCCGCCAAAGCCGCAGCTTCGCAGCGCCGCGCCCACTCGATGCGCTCCGGGCCCGGCAGCGAATAGACGTCGTCGAAGTAAAGGTGCTGGTCTTCCTGGATCGCGTCGAACTCGCCTGTCTCGGGCAGGCCGTTGAGGGGGTCTTCTTCCGTGACCTTCACCAGGGCCATCGCGCCTTCGACGAGCTGGCGAATGCCCTCGGGGGTGAGGTCGCTGGTGCTGGTCGATGCGGAACGTTTGCCGAGAAAAACGCGGAGGCCGAGGGCGCGAGAGCCGGATTCCTTCAGCGTCTCCACTGCGCCCATGCGTACCGTAACGCCGAACTCGTCGCCTTCGCGGGCTACGGCTTCTGCGTCGCTTGCACCGGCTTTGCGGGCATGGGCGACGACATCGGCCGCAAGGGATTCGAGGTCGATGGCGGTGAGATCGGGTTGGATGACGGCTTCAGACATAGACTTTCACGATTCCTTTTGAAGCGCCTTACCGCCCAGTCCCGCCCACGGTCATTCGGTCCAGCTTGATGGTCGGCATGCCCACGCCTACGGGCACGCTCTGCCCGTCTTTGCCGCAGGTGCCGATGCCTTCGTCGAGCTTCAGATCATTGCCCACCATGGAGACGTATTTCAGCGCCTCGGGACCGTTGCCGATGAGTGTCGCGTCTTTCACAGGCGCCGTGATCTTGCCGTCCTCGATGAGGTAGGCTTCGGACGCGGAAAAGACGAATTTGCCATTGGTGATGTCGACCTGGCCGCCGCCGAAGTTCACCGCGTAGAGGCCCTTTTTGACGGAGCGCAGAATGTCTTCGGGCGCGTCGTCGCCGGCCAGCATGTAGGTGTTGGTCATGCGCGGCATCGGGATGCACTGGTAACTTTCGCGGCGTCCTGAGCCCGTGTTTCCAGTTCCCATGAGGCGAGCCGAAAGCTTGTCGGTCAAATAGCCTTTCAGGACGCCGTTTTCGATCAGCACGGTTTCCTGTGTGGCCGAGCCTTCGTCGTCGACATTGAGCGAGCCGCGGCGGCCGGCCATGGTGCCGTTATCGACGACCGTGACCTTGGAACTGGCGACCGGGCGGCCAATGAGGCCAGTGAATGCGGAGGTCTTCTTGCGGTTGAAGTCGGCTTCGAGGCCGTGGCCAACGGCTTCGTGCAGCAGGATGCCAGGCCATCCGGGGCCCAGTACGACCTGCATTTCGCCTGCAGGTGCTGGCACGGCACCGAGTTGCAGGATGGCTCCGCGTGCAGCCTCCTGCGCCAGGCCCTCCGGGCCTTTAGTCCCAACAAATTGGTCGAGGCCTGCGCGGCCTCCGGCGCCTGCCGATCCACGGGTCACTGTGGCTCCGTCTTTGGCGATGACGAAGACATTGAGGCGGGAGAGGGGTTGTGTGTCGCTGGCAAAGGCGCCGTCGGAGCCGGCGATGAGGATGCGACGAAGTTCCTCGCTATATCCGGCGCGCACCTGCACAACGCGGGGATCGTAGGCGCGCGCAGCACGGTCGGCACGCAGGATCAGCTCGAGGCGAGCGGCGAGATCCAGGTCGAATCCGCCGAGCGGCACGGGATAGAGATCAGCCCCCCTGGTTTCGGTGAAGCCCTGGACGGGCTGTTTGGCTGGACCGGAGGCAATAAGCGCGGCGGTGCGCGCGGCGTGGAGCAGGCGATCGGGGTTCAGGTTGTCGGTGTAGGCATAGCCGGTGCGTTCGCCCGAGAGCACGCGCACGCCGCAGCCGGCGCTGGATCCCTGGCTGGCTGATTTCACGATCTGCTCGTCGACCCCGAGTGAGGTCGATTGGACGGCTTCGAAATAGAGGTCGGCATAGTCGCCGCCGGCGGAGAGAGCCTCGCCCAGGCAGCGCTCCAGCAGCCGTTCGGTGATTCCAAATTTCTCAAAAAAGTAACGTCGATGGCTCGGGACCGGGGAAGGAAGCGGATTTGTCATCGTAGCTGTAGTTTACGCCTGGGGCTGCTTTTCGAGGCTGGCCGCGCTGCTTGGTCTCTGGGTTCGGGGGGGCGGCGGATTTCCCGCTCCCCATAGTTTCCGCCGTGCTACAGTTTTTTCATGAAGAAGCTTTTCGCTGGTGTTTTGCTGCTGTTAGTGTTCACCGGTACGGCGTTTGCTGCAACGGGCCATCATCACCATCATCACCACCACCACCATCACCACGCGTAGAACGGAATCGGGCTCGGACAGGGGCGCAGGAGCCGTGCGCCGAGGCCGGCAGACTGGCTTGCGGCACGTTACTCTTTTCGCCTCGATGCGCGGGAAGGTCTTCCGTCGGTATTTGGGTCGTGCTACAGTCTGGCCATGAAGAAGTTAGTCCTGGCATGTCTATTGATATTTTTTGCGGTTCCGGCCTTTGCCTGGGGACATCAGTCGAATCATCCTAAAGTGAACCATCCCAAAGCCATTCACGCGACGAACCCCTACCTGAAGCATCCCAACCACAAGGCTCACCGCGGGCATCACAAGAAGATCTGACGCCGACCCGCAACCTGTGACGGCTACCGCAGCCGAACGCGGCCCGCAGGTTTCATCCTTCCTGCACAGCTAGACTCAACCCATGACCGACCTAGAAGCTCTCCGTTATCCCATCGGGCCTTTTCGCGCGCCCGGTAGCTCGACTCCGGCCATTCGCTCGGTCCAGATTCAAACCCTGCGCCAGTTGCCGGAGCGGCTGCGTGCGGCAGTCAAGGGTCTGAACGACGCACAGCTTGATACGCCCTATCGCGAGGGCGGTTGGACCGTTCGCCAAGTTGTGCACCATATCGCCGACAGCCACATGAACTCCTATGTGCGATTCAGGCTTGCGCTGACCGAAGACGCGCCAACGGTCAAACCCTATGATGAGGTCGCATGGGCGGAACTTCCCGATAGCCGCACGCTGCCCATTGAGCCCTCGCTCGCCGTCATCGATGGGCTGCACGCACGGTTCGTTGCATTGCTGGAGTCGATGTCGGAAGAGCAATTCCATCGGAGCTTCAACCATCCGGAGCGAGGGAGGCAGAATCTAGCCACCAACCTGGCGCTATACGACTGGCACTCGCGCCACCACACCGCCCACATCGCCGGCCTGCGGGCCCAACAAGGCTGGTAAGAGGCAAGGCTGGTAAGACTCGACGATGGGAACGGCAAGCACACCGGCAGCTGCGGACCGACTGGCGCACGAGATCGAAGACTATCTTGTCGTGCATCCCGCGGCGGCGCTTCTTGAAGACGGGCGCGTGCTGTTTGACATGCGCACCGCGCATTACTCGATCAGCGAGGCCCATGGGCGCTGCGTGCTGCAACTGTGGAGCGACGAGCGCAACCTGATGCGCACCGTGGTTGAGGTGCGCGAACGCGCGCAATCGTTGCGCCTGACGACACGGCGCATGGGCGCGCCCAAGCCGCAGTCGATGGAACTGGTTCCATCGGTCGATCGGCGCACGCCGACCACGCGCGACACGGCGCGGCGGACCTATCAAAGATTGCTGGAGCGCGTGCTGACGCGCGCTTTTGCCGGCGCGAAGGTCGATGGGATGCGCTCGGCGATGGACCTGGAGCACAGCTTCGGGCCAGCCTATGTGCGCGGCCGATTACTGCGCGGCACGGCGGCGGATGCAGTGATCGGCGTCAGCGGGGCCGAGTCAGGCGCAATGATCGATGGTGTACTGACTCTCGGCATTCTCTGGCTTGACTATTGCCGTCAGCACGCCGAGAGCCGCCGCCACTTTGGAGGCCTCAAGGTGGTGGTGCCTGCCGGCGCATGGCGAACGATGGCGAAGAGAATGGCATGGCTCCATCACGGCGCTGCGGAATTCCAACTCTTCACGCTCGACGAGCGCAGCGAGGAATTAACGCCGGTCGATTATCGGGACATTGGAAATCTCGACGCCCATCTGGCGCATGCTTTCAACGGGGATGCGGCGCTCGAACGGTGCAAGGCAGGCGTCGAACGCCTCATGAGCCTGGTGCCGCTGGGCGCGGCGGGCCGAGTCGAGATTCGGCCCCAGTCGCCCGGCGTAGTCGGTTTGCAGTTGCATGGTTTGGAGTTTGCGCGGGTACGGCAAGGCGCTGCGGCGCATTCCTTCAGCCGGGCCACGGAAATCACCTTTGGCGCGGGCGCAAACGAGACGCCGCTCACCGAGGAGAATGAAGGGCATTGCCGCGGCCTGTTTGCGCGTCTGTTTGCAAGTCGCCGATCCGACGGGGACGGCATCGATCCGCTCTTCCGGCTGCAGCCGGAGCGATGGCTCGAATGGCGCCTGCGCGGTCATCTCGACGAACTTCTGCCGAATCTGCGCGGCGATCTGCTGCACACGCAGGTGCCCGCGCTTTCGACCGGCGACCGCGGCATGCTCGATCTACTGACCCTCGATCGGCAGGGCCGCCTCGTGGTGATCGAGCTGAAGGCCGATGAGGACCTGCACCTGCCGCTGCAGGCGCTCGACTATTGGATTCGCGTGCGCGCGTTGAACGCGGACCGACAACCGGCTCCGGGATGTACGAAACCGCTCTCGGCGTTTGAGCGTCAGGGCTACTTTGCAGGCTGCGAAGTGTCTACCCGCGCGCCGCGGCTGCTGCTGATCGGGCCGGCTTTGCGCATTCATCCAGCCAACGAGCCGGTGCTGCGATACTTCTCTCCGGAAATCGAGTGGGAGCTGATTGCCGTGAGCGAGCACTGGCGGAGCGAACTGCGCGTGGTGTTTCGCAAACGCAGCGCTGTGGCGCAGGGCATCTCTGCCAAGGCTGCGGATCTTCCCTGAGAGGCACTGTCGCAGGGATCTGGTGATACGAAGAAAGGCGCGCATTCCGCGTTTCCCCAAAGTCAGCGGGCGTGCGGATACCGGTCGAGCAGAGTAACTGGTTGGGTGGTTTCAGATGGTTTTGCAATGACGTCTGGATCGCTGGCAACAAGTTTTGAGGTCATTGGGCAGACCCGAGGCGCGGTCTCAAATCGGGAACAGGCAAAAATCGGGAAAGACTAGACGACTCCAGCTCCTTCGACGTGATATATATCACAACATTCTTCCTGGGTCGGATGGAGAATCAGGCATCCGGCACCCGGCAGAGCCGTTCTCGAAGTCAAAAATTGCTTTACTTGTGCCGGTCTTTATTGAGTGGAAGGGGATTATTTCCATGACCCGCAGAGTTGTTCTTCATCCCGGAAGCAGCATTTTTCAGCTCGCACGTGCCACGGAACTGGAATTCGCCCCCGTCGCGCAAGCCCCCGTCCTTGAGTTTCCGATGGAGCGGGAAGCCGAGTTTTCCGACCTATCGTTCCCCGCTCCCGGTTGTTTAAAGGCGATTCGGAATGCGCTGGCAATCGAGACGGCCGCGGCGTTGACGATTTACGGGCTCTGGCATCTGCTCCACGCCCTGCGCTAAACTTTCACACTTTTGGCGGTGGCCATCCATCCGTTACATCAGCGGAATGCGGCTGTGCTGGGCTTATTTCTTCAGCGGTTTGCGTGCGAAGTGATAGAGCGAAAACCCAAGCAGCCCGAAGGCCACTACCGAGATCCAGGTGTGATCGAGGAAGGTGTGGGGGAAGTTGAGCAGGTCGCGGTTGTCGAAGTAGGTTGCCTCGATAGCCTTCAGCGCAACGCCGATGAGGCCGGCGATGCCGCCCGCGGCAATCAATCCTGAAGCGAACAGAGAACCCGAGGAGATGTCGCCCTGCGTCTCGTCTTCGCCGGCGCGCCTGGCCGCCGATTCCACCAGCCAGCGCACGACTCCTCCGCAAAAGATGGGCAGGGTGGTGCCGATGGGCAGGTAGGCACCGACGGCAAAGGTCAGCGAGCGGATGCCCAGCAACTCGACCCCAATGACGAGTGAAACGCCGAGCAGGACAAGCCCCCAGGGCAGCTTGCGGCTCAGGATGCCATTGATGACGGTGGCCATCAGTTTAGCCTGAGGGGCCGGGGCATTTGCCGAGCCGATGCCCTGAACCCAATGCACCTCGATGCGGCCGGCGGAGTTCGAATAGAGGTATTTGCCGTCCTGCAATTCGGTCGAACCGATGGCGTTGAGCACGATGTACTCGGATTTCGCGTGTGTCTCGGTAGTTTTGCCGTCGGCCATGATGACCCGAATATGATCGGGCAGATGCTTTTGATCGCCCAGGATCGCGACGCCGGGATGCGAGCCGTGGAGATCCCACGCCTGCGGCGCAGCGTGGAATTCTTCGAGGCCGGTATTCATCAGGTTGAGGGTGGACCCGATGACAAGCGTGGAAACCACCACGCCGATCATCAGCGCGATTTGTTGCAGGCGCGGCGTGGAGCCAACGATGTAGCCGGTTTTCAGGTCCTGCGAGGTGTCGCCGGAGTTGGAGGCCGCGATGCACACGACGCCGCCGATGGTAATGGCGAGCGCACCAAAGGCCGGCGCAGTCCACCCCTGCACCAGAAAAACTGCGGCGGTGGCCATGAGGGTGGCGATGGTCATGCCGGAGACTGGGCTGGCCGAGCTGCCCACCAGGCCGACGATGCGCGAGCTGACGGTGACAAAGAGGAAGCCGAAGACGACCACCAGCAGCGATGCCGAGAGGTTTGCTGCCCATCCCACGAAAGCGCCCGGCACCGGCTTGAATTCAAGAAAGAGGAACATGCAGGCCACGATGAGGAGGGAGCCGATGACCACCACGCTCATTGATAAATCGTCTTCGGTGCGGATGGGCTTGGCTTCAACCGCTCCCGCCCCGGAGCGCATGGTTTTGAATCCGGAGGTGAGAGCGTTGACGATGGTCGGCAAGGTTTTGAGAAGGGTGATCAGACCGGCGGCGGCAACCGCGCCCGCGCCCATCGGCTTGATGTAGGTTGCCCACAGGTCGCTAGGGCCCATCTGTGCGATAGGGACCTGGCCGGGGTAGACGGGGTGGCCGAGCTCCTTGCCGAAGAAGTAGATCAGGGGCATGATGACGAGCCACGAGACGACGCCACCGGCAAAGATGACGCCGCCGACACGGGGACCGATGATGTAGCCCACGCCGAGATACTCGGAAGTGACGTCGGCGTTGATCGAAGCGCCTTTGAGGGTATGCTGCGGCCCGAAGTCCGGTTGATACTCCGGCGATCCCGGCCAGGCACGAAAAAGGAACCGGTTTTGGAAGAAGGTATAGAGGCCGCCCAAGCCGAGGCCGAGGAAGACGCGGCTGGCCAGCGATCCGCCGCGTTCGCCGGCGATGAGCACGTCGGCGCAGGCTGTGCCTTCGGGGTAGGGCAGCGTGCCATGCTCCTGCACGATGAGCTGGCGTCGCAGCGGGATCATGAAGAGCACGCCAAGCCATCCGCCGATCAGCGCGAGCATGAAGATGCGCGAATACTCGAGATCGAATCCGAGAAAAACAAGGGCGGGCAGGGTAAAGATGACGCCCGAGGCAATCGATTGGCCGGCGTTGCCGGTGGTCTGCACGATATTGTTTTCGAGAATTGAAGCGCGGCCGAAGGCGCGGAGGATGCTGATCGAGAGGACTGCGATGGGGATCGACGCAGCAACGGTGAGGCCGGCGCGCAGTCCCACATAGACCGTGACCGCGCCAAAGATGATGCCGAAGATGGAGCCCAGCAAGAGAGCGCGAAAGGTGAATTCGGGCCGGCTTTCGCCGGGTGGAACAAACGGCTGAAACTCTGGCACGAGGAGCCCTCCATGCGCATGCGGGCGGATTAGCTGCAAATCTCCGAAAGGGGGAGTTTAGCAGTCTGCGCGTGAAAACGGCAGTGTTTCGGGGCGGCGGCGAGCGTACAGTCGGCGGGCGGAAATCAACCTCATGGCAACCAGTGTGCGCTCGGACTTGGCGAAACCCGCCGCGAGGGCTTAGGGTAATGGGCAACCAGGGCTCGTTCCGCGGAGGTCCGCAAAATGGCAACGGTACCAACTCCAGCCGAGGTCACCACCAAGGCTCCTGCCGCACCGCTTACAAAGCGGCTGTTGTCGCTCGACGTGGTTCGCGGCATCACCATCGCTTTCATGATCATGGTGAACAACAATGGCGGGCCGGGCTCGTGGGGATTTATGAACCACGCGCGGTGGAACGGCCTGACGCCGACAGATCTCGTCTTCCCCACTTTTGTGTTTGTGGTGGGTGTTTCGGTGGTCTTCGCGTTTGAGGCGCGGCTGGCGCGGGGGGCCACACGGGCCGAACTGGCCAGGCACACTGTGCAGCGGACAGTGGTTCTTATCCTCTGCGGGATCCTGGTGAACAGTTTTCCCTTTTTCGAGTTTGCGCACATGCGCTTCTTTGGAGTGCTGCAGCGCATCGCCATTTGTTATCTTGCGGTCGGCCTTTTTTATCTCGTGGACAATCGGGCTTCGTCGAAGGTGGTCGCGCTCGCCGGCTGCCTCGTGGGCTACTGGGCGCTGCTGCGTTGGGCGCCAATCCCCGGTGTTGGTGTCCCCGGCCGCGATGTGCCCTTCATGGACATGACGCAAAATCTGGTGTCGTGGATCGACCGGCATCTCTTTCCCTACCATCTCTATCTCTACGCGCCCGCTCACAATGTACGAGATCCTGAAGGTCTGTTGAGCGATCTGCCGGCCATCGGCACCGCGCTGATGGGCGTGCTCGCCGGCTTGTGGCTCCGGTCGCGGAAAAGCATCGCCGCAAAAGCGGTTGGGCTCGCGGTTGCGTCGCTCGTGAGCCTCGCTGTCGGGTATCTGTGGTCGATCGAGTTCCCGCTCAACAAAAACATGTGGACGAGCTCGTTTGTGCTGGTGGCGGGCGGGTACTCGCTGGCACTGCTTACGCTCTGCTTTTGGGCCATCGAGCGGCAAGGCTGGCGCAAAGGCTGGACCTGGGTGTGGCTGGTCTTCGGATCGAACGCCATCGCCGTTTACATGTTCAGTGAGCTGATGCCAGGTGTGCTCGACAACGTGCACGTGTCGAACGGATCGGGTGGGCACATGATCTTGAACGAGTGGATCTTCCGCTCCGTCTTTGCCCACATTCCGAACCCGCACTGGGCGGCTTTTGCCTACTCGGTCAGCTTCACGGCGTTCTGCTTCCTGCCGGTCTGGGTACTCTACCGGAAAAAGATTTTCATCAAGGTGTAACAAATCGACCAGTTTTGGGGTCTATTGAAAACAGGCTTTGCCGCCCTGAGCGGAAGCCGGCAGGAACTTGTGTTTCGTTGAAGCAAGCCCGCGGGCAGCGCAGGCGATGCTCATTCCCCGGAGGTCGCGGTGGAAACCGTCGAAGATCCAAGCTCGAGCGACGCAAGCATCGTCGGAGCGACCGCGTCCCGGCGGCGGGCATGGGTCTTCGGTGAACTTGCCCTCAGCTACCTGATGATTCTGGCGGTGATCTGGACAGCCCGGCCGCTGCAGCGGTGGCTCTATTGGGTGGCGATTGCCTGGTTTGTCCTGACCATTGTGTATTCCTTCCCCGGTTGGAAGGCGATGGGCTGCAGCGCGACGGGATTCTGGCGCTCCACCTGGGTCGTCGGTGTCGCTCTGGTGCTGGCCGCATCGGCCATGGGTCTTGCCAGCAGCTTTCATACACTGCATCACCCGCGCGGCCTTCTCGACTGGATCTTCGCATTTGGCGGCTACACGGTCTGGTCTCTCGCGCAGCAGTTTCTGTTGCAGGGGTACTTTCTCACGCGACTCTCCCGGGTGGTTCCCAGCGCAACCTTCTCTGCAGTCATCGCGGCATGCATTTTTGCGATGGCGCATCTGCCCAACCCGATCCTGACGGGGCTGACATTGCTTTGGGGGCTGGCGGCCTGTCTTGTGTTTCTCAAGACCCGCAACATCTGGCCGCTGGCGATGGCGCACGCGATCTTCGGAATCGCCGTCGCCGTCACGATTCCAGGACCGGTGGTTCACAACATGCGAGTCGGCCGGGGCTATCTGACCTATCGCGCGCCGCGGCATTCGATTCACCTGAGCCAGAGCGACCACAGAGTGTCGACCGTGGCATGGGTGATGGATGAAGCGCCGACCCGCCGCTGAGCCCGCCAGGCGCGGCCATAGAAGACGCCGGCCAGGGCTGCCAAGAGGACGTATCGCCAGTTGAAGCTTGTGGTGCGCTTGTTCCAGTGGGCGAAGCCGAAGAGAACCGCGGTGAGGAGCAAAGCCCCGGTGCGGCCCAGGCGACGCTCCAGTAGATTCTGCAGCCAACCGCGAAAGAACAACTCCTCGGGAATGGCTATGAACAGGAACGTAAAGACGAAGGCGCCGATGGCTTTGAGCGGCTGAGGCCAAATCGCGTGGAAGTAGAGGAAGCCAAGCCAGAGGCCAAGCGGAATGGCGAGCGCAGCGTAGCAACAAAATTCACGCAGTCCGATGCCGGCATCGCGCAGGCGAAGGCGCAGATCGAAACCCACTCCATCAAGTTGGCGGATGACGAGAAAGCCGTAGACGCCTGCATCGAGCAGAAGCATCTTGCCGAAGGCCGTGCCGCCGCGGGGCCATGCGGACTCGAACCAGCGGAGATCGACTGCCAGGCCCAAAGTGGCGAGCACCAGAAAATCGCGCCAGTCGCCGTGCGAACTCGTGTCGGCGCGCCGTGCCTGGTCCAACAAGAAGACGATTGCCACCGGCAGCAAGGCATAGAGCGCAAGCCATCGCCAGCGGAAGACGTCGAAGCTCACCGCGACCAGCGCGTAGGGAATGCAGAAGAGTGTGGGCACGAGGAGGCGGATCGCCTTTGGCATCGCGCGCAAGAGGGCGGGCACACGTTCGGGCAGAAAACCTGCAAGCAGCAACGGGACAAGAATCAGCAGAGCCGCGAGCAGGACCGGCGGGCGCAAGAAGGTGTCAAAGCTCATTGCTGAACATCAGAGTTGGTCGGTACGAGTTTCACTCTTCGAAACAGCCAGAGCTGAAGCAGCGTAAAGAGAAGCCCGCCCACCGTGAACTTGATCCAGATGGGGGCTCGCGAGGGCGAGAGAAAACCTTCAAGTGCGCCCGCAACGATCAGCATCGGGATGACGCCTGAGACCAGGCGAGTGGCTTCAACGCCGCCTTGTGCCACCGAGTCGCGCCAGCGAAGTGAGCCAGGAAACAGCATCGAGTAGCCGAGGCGGAAACCCGCGCCACCGGCGATGAGGATGGCAGGCAGTTCGAGCGAGCCGTGCGGTGCAACGAAACTCCACAATGCCAGGGACATTCCATACTGATGACATGCCGCTCCGATGACGCCGAGCATCATGCCGTTGACGTACAGATAAAAGAAAGTGCCGATCCCGAAGGCGATTCCACCGGCGAAGGTGACAAAACTGACCGAAAGATTGTTGGTCATGATGTAGCTGGATGCCATGGGAGCGATCGCTACAACAGACTTGGTCCACATCTCGTGGCGCTCCATGGTGGCGATCATTTGCGGTCCAACATAATGACGCATGAACTCAGGGCGCGCGTTGGTCAACGCGGCGCCCAGCAGACCCCACGCGACTGAGATCAGCAGCGAAGTGACAACGAAACGCAGGTTGCGCTGAAAGATGAGTGGGTATTCGTCGCGCAGAAAGCGAAACAGCGAGGCAACGCTGGTCTTGCGTCCGGAGTAGATGACGTGGTGGGCGCGCGCCAGCAGGTGGTTGACGTGTTCGGAATAAGTGCGTGCTGTGGCGTCCTGGCGCAAAACGGAGAGGTCGGCGGCCACCTGGCGATAGAGCAGGGCCAGCTCTTGCAGCTCAGCACGCGACAGATGGGCCAGTCCGCTCTGGTCGGCATGGGCCAGCAGGGCGGCGAGCCGGTCCCAGTGCGGCCGTCGCTTGGCGATCCATTGGTTTGAGAGAATGTGGGCCATGGACCCGAATGCAGATCAGCTTAACATCGATACGCCGGAACTGGTGGCGATCGAGATGCCGCTGGCCGGAATCGGCAGCCGCTTCATCGCGCTGCTGATCGATACGCTGATCTGGGGAGCAGGCCTGCTGGTTCTCGCCATTGTGCTGTGGGCCTTTCGACCGGCGCTGCAGGCATTCTCGAACCTCTCTTATCAGTGGACCGTCGCACTTTTCACGCTGGCGCTCTTCCTACTGAACTGGGGATATTTCACGTTGTTCGAAGCCTTCTGGCAGGGGCGGACGCCAGGCAAGCGCGTCGCCCGCATTCGGGTGATTCAGCGATCGGGGCGCGCGATCGGCATTTTCGAATCGATGGCGCGCAACTTCATCCGCTACGTCGACCAGATCCCCTTCTTCTATGCGGTCGGTGTGGTTGCCGTCTTCGCCACGCGGCAGCATCAACGCCTCGGCGATCTGGCGGCCGGAACGCTAGTGGTGCGGGACCACGAGCAGGAAACCCCGTTGTGGGCGGAAACGGGCGCACGCACCTTCACTGCGCCGGTTTTTTCCAACGCAGCAAATACAAAGCCGGAACCGCACGCCGCTGTTGCGTTGCCCGCGGTCGGGATCGCGCGGCTTTGTGCGGCGGACCTCGAAGTTCTGGAAGGCTTCTTCGCGCGCCGGCTCGATCTGCCGCTTGCCACGCGCCAGCAGCTCGCACAGCGCATTGCCCATGCGATTCAGGCGAAGTCGGGACTCGAAGCGCCGTCGGACATCAGCGTGGAGACCTTCCTTGAAGCAACGGCGCGCCAACTCCGCGACCTCGCGCGCTTGCGCTGAACCGCTCCACAAGGGTCCGCTCTGCACGCGCATTCGTGACGGCCTAAGGCTTGCCGCGAACGATATCTCCTTGCCCGCCAATGCGCTGCTGTCGCGCACAACTCTGCCCGCCAAATTGTGATGGCTAGCACAGACAGTGATTGCTCTCGAACGATTGAATGTCACCCGGCTTGGTATGAGTGCTCGTTGCTCCATGCTACTGAAACGTTTGAGCAGGAAGATTCCAAAAGGTGTATTTCGCAGAAATTCTTCTTCTAAACGGTGGAGAAATCGATGCACTCAGACTTGCTCGCCTGTGAGGTTTGAAACGCGCAGGACGAGTGAAGAAGGCCAGCAGCTTGCCGGTGGGGACGAGGAGCACGCCGGCAGGGAAACCTCCAAGAGACGACCCGCAATCCGGCGCAGATCTGACGCCGAAAGCGCGGCTCCGAAACGATATGGACCGCGGGAGAGACGGGAAACGCAACAGCACGAACCTTGCATGAGGAAGGTCACATGAGGCAAACGAAATATAGCTTCTTCCTATTGCCGTTGATTTTCTTGCTGGCAGGCGCAGCAGCCTTTGCGCAGGCTAACTCGGAACTCACCGGCATTGTCACCGATCAGACAGGAGCGGTCGTGGCGGGAGCGAAGATTGTCATCACGGATCCGGCCACCAACATCGCGAAGTCGACAGAAAGCGGAGACACCGGGTTGTATGACATCTCCGGCCTGAATCCGGCCAACTACAACATGAAGGTCTCGGCCAAGGGATTTGAGACCTTTGTCCAGAATGGCATCGTGGTCAACGTTTCATCGGTTGCCCGCGCGGACGTGAAACTCACGGTCGGCGCCGAGGCAACAACTGTGACCGTGCAGGCCGATGCACTGGCCGTGCAGGCCGACTCGAACGTGGTCAGCACGCTGATCAGCTCCGAGCAGATCAGCCAGATCGCGACCGAGAACCGCAACTTCGCCGCGTTGGCCGCGTTGGGCCTGGGCGTCAGCTCCGCCCTGCCGGACTCGAATACGCCGACATCGGTGGCAGCAAACTTCACCATCAGCGTGAATGGACTTCGCCAGAGCCACAACATCTGGTTAATTGACGGGGGCGAAGCAGATGATCGCGGCGGCGCCGGCGGCATGGACATCATGCCTTCGCAGGACGCCATCGCCGAGTTCACGGTTATGAGCTCGAACTATCCGCCGGATTACGGCATTTCTTCGGGCGCCACGATGAGCCTTTCGCTCAAGAGCGGCACGCAGAAATTCCACGGCGAGGCGTTTGAGTTCAACCGCAACACCGATTACGACGCCAACAACTTTTTCAACAAATACAACACCAAGACGCCGACACCGCGCCAGGTGCTGAACTACAACATCTACGGCTACAATATCGGCGGCCCGCTTTACATTCCGAAGGTCTACAACCAGGACAAGCAGAAGACGTTCTTCTTCTGGAATGAAGAGTGGCGCAAAATCAACCAGGGAAATCAGCCGAACCTCGTATCGACGATTCCGACGGCCGATATTCCGACGGCCGGACAGGATCTGGTCTATTCGTCTCCGCTCTTTGCCGGGGGTGGCAAAAACAACGGAATCCCATACGTTCCGGGTATCGTTGTACCGTATTCCGGCGCCGCGGCAACAGCTGCGGGTGTCCAGAATGTCTACTTCGAACCCTGCCTCGATCCGTCGGTCACCAACAAGGATCAGTGCCAGCAAGCTCTGCTGACGCAGTATGGCCTGACTCCGGGGCAGCCGTTCCCGAACAACACGATCCCGCACCAGCTGTTTGATCCGAATGCGATCCTTTATCTGAACTCCGGTATTCTGCCCAAACCGAACAAGGCCAATGGACAGGCAGTCTCTGAAGCCCAGACGCCAATCAATGTTCGCGATGATGTCGTTCGCGTCGATCACAAGATCAACGACAAATGGCAGATTCTTGGCCATTACATGCATGATTCTGTGACTCAGGCTTCGGGTGGTCCGGAACTCGGATGGGACTGGTATAGCTACAACACGGTCACATCGACTCTTTCCAACCCCTCGAACAGCGCAGCCCTCAAGCTGAGCGGAACCATCAACCCGAACTTGCTGGTGGAAGCCAGCATCAACTATGACGGCAACATCATCGACATCACGAACAGTGCGAACTCGATGACGCCCTCAGGATGGAGCGTGAGTCCATTCTTTACTCTCGCCAACATCCGGCAAGGAAAGGGCACCGGTCAGAAGAGCCTTCCCAGCATGAACGGTTTCGGCAACCCGTATGGAACTGCCGAACAGATGGGCAACGCTCCCTGGCATAACGCCGCGGAAGACTATGAGCCCAAGGCTGATATTTCGTACACCAAGGGCAAACATGCCATGAAGTTCGGGTTCAGCTATAACCGCTACACCAAGAACCAGCAGGTGAACGGCGATACGCAGGGCCAGTATGCATGGGGCGGCACTTCGAAAGGTCAGTTCACCGGAAACCTCGCATCCTGCGCTGGCACCGGACCGGCTTGCGTACAAGGCGACGGCTTGATGGACATGCTGCTTGGCATGGCCGCAGGCTACGACCAGCAGGCCTCTGCTCCGATCAATCACTACGTCAACCAGACTCCATCGGCTTACGTCATGGACAACTGGCACGTGACGCCGCGTCTGAGCTTGCAGCTCGGCATTCGCTACGATGCTCTGCCGCACGCATGGGAACGCAACAACCAGGTGTCGAACTTCGATCCCAACAGCTACACCGATAGCGCGACTCCGTTCTGGAAGGCGGATGGCTCTATGGATTCGACGGGTCCAGGCTTCCAGAACTACACCATCGCCGGCGTCAGCAGCCCGTACTACACCAACGGGATGAGATTGGCCGGAAGAGGTGGCTTCCCGAGAGGATTGGTCACCAACGATTACAAGACCTATCAACCTCGCGTCGGCTTCTCTGAAGACCTTTTCGGAAACGGCAAAACCGTTCTCCGGGGCGGCTTCGGAACCTTCTTCGAGCGTATGCAGGGCAACGACATTTACAACGACGCGACCAACACGCCATTTGTGAATGATCCGGGTGCCACATTTGTTAACATGACGAACCCGCATGTCAGCACCCAGAGCGGCGCAGTCGCTTTGACTCCGTTCTTCGCCAGCGGCCTGACCACTCTGGCTCTGCACTATCCAGCTCCTGCTGTTGCGCAATTCAGTTTCGGCGTGCAGCACGAACTGGCGCCTTCGATGATCTGGGTTGTGCAGTATGTCGGCAACCTGGCGTGGGACCAGAACGATCAGCGCCATGTCGACAACTTCTCACTGGATACTCCGAACGGAGTCCGTGCAGCGGGTGGCAACGTGACGACGGTCGATGGAACAACGACTGGAGCCGCATTGCCCACATCCGGGCAGGGGCACGTTCAAAACAATGCCAACTCGTTCCGCACCTTTGCGGGTTACAGCGGAATTACCCAACAGGAAAACACGACCAATGGAAGCTATAACGGCTTCCAGACCGGCGTGCGTGTTCAGGGCCGTTGGGGTCTGAGCGGTGAGGTCGACTACACGTGGTCTCACGAAATCGACATCCAGACCTACGACAATAGCTGCTGCGTCGGGAACCCCTGGTATATGAAATATGACAAGGGCTCGGGATTCCTCGATCGTCGCCACATGATCAGTGCGAACTATATCTACGAACTGCCGCTTTTCCGGCACTCGAGTGGTTTGGTTCACTCCATCGTGGGCGGGTGGGAACTTGCGGGTACCATCATCGACGAAACGGGCGTGCCGACTGCCTCGCAGTATGGCGGCAACGACACGATCGGTCTCGGTGGCGGTTACAGCAATCGTCTGGATGCGTCTGGAAAAATGCGCTATCCGAAGCAGGTGGGCAAGTGGTTTGACACCTCGATGCTCACGGTTCCGGTTGCCGCGTGGCTCGGCGGTCCTAACCAGGGGTTCGGCAGCGCGGGCAAAGATGCCGTGGTCGGACCTGGACGCGTGAACTTCACGAGCTCGCTCTACAAGTCGTTCGCGATGACGGAACGGGCGCACTTCGAACTTCGGTTCGAATCGTTCAACACCTTCAACCACACTCAGCTCAATAGCATTGACGTCAAGAATACTGACGGCAACTTCGGACAGGTGACCAACACCTGGGATCCGAGAACTCTTGAACTGGGCGGCAAGTTCGTCTTCTAAGCTGAAATCCCTTACAGGGCGCGACGGGTTTTCCCCGTCGCGCCCTTTTCTTTGAGTAGAGTCGAACCGCCGAATCGTGGGCATCTCCTTGTGTTGCAAGCCCAAAGCGCAAGAGTGCCCTTGTAGGACCGGTTTCCCCTCCCACAAATGACAATTGCTGGCTTGACAAGCATCCATGAAACGGCATTTAATCTCCCCCGGCCCAAAGAATGTGATTCAGCGCACATTCTGCTTAATCGTTTGAGCAGGAAGATTCCAAAAGATGTATTTCGCGGAATTTCTTCTTCCAAAGAACGGAGAAAAGCAGCCTGCTTGAGACTTGCCTGAGTGTCAAAAAGAAGCTTTGGCAGGTGGACAAAGGGAAATATGCCGGAGGGAGCGAGGAGCGCTTCGGCAGTAGGTAAAACGTAACTTGACCCGCAGCACGGCAAAGCATGTGCCGGCGGATACCCGGAAGATGGGGAGCCACCGAAAAGACGGGCGAACTGGTTGATGCAGGGAAAAGCGTCAAGTAAAGGGATTTTCTACTTGACGACGAACGCGCACCGCGCGTTAAATGGCTTGGCCGAACTTCCAAACCAAGATCATTCATTCCCCGGCTTCATGCCAGATTCGATATTGAAGCGGCAGATGTATCGCACCAACTTTGAAAAGGGAGGTCACATGAGACTTGCGTGGTTAAGATTTATGATCGTGCCGGTTCTCTTATTGTTCGCTGGCGTGGGTGCACTCGCGCAGCAGAACTCTGAGATTGTCGGTACAGTGACAGACCAGACTGGGGCATCGGTGCCGGGCGCAACCCTGACACTGAAGCAAAAGGAAACCGGTTTTGTCTACAACGCTGTCAGCAACGGTACAGGTGGATTTGTATTTGCGGGCCTGAACGTGGGCACGTACGACCTGAAGGTTACTGCAAAGGGGTTTGAGGCCTACACGGCAGCGGGTCTGACCCTGAACGTATCGCAGACCCTTGCAACCGATGTGAAGCTAACTGTCGGCGCCGAGACGGTAGAAGTCTCGGTCACCGCAGATGCGCTGCAAGTACAGACAGAGTCGAATGAAGTCAGCACTCTGATCAGCGGCGAGCAGGTTACTTCGATCGCCACCGAAAACCGCAACTTTACGTCCTTGGCGGCTCTCGGTCTTGGCGTCAGTTCGAACCTTCCTGACAACAACCCTCCAACGGCTTCGGCTTCGAGCGCAAGCATCAGCGTGAACGGCCTGCGCCAGAGCCATAACATCTGGCTTCTGGATGGTGCGGAAGCGGATGACCGTGGCGGCGCCGGCGGTATGAGCGTCATGCCTTCGATGGATGCTATCGCCGAGTTTCAGGTGCTGGCCAGCAACTATCCTCCGGATTACGGTATCGCTTCGGGCGCGACGTTCAGTCTCGCTTTGAAGAGCGGCACGCAGCAGTTCCACGGCGGAGGCTGGGAATTCTTCCGCAACGACGACTTGGATGCCAACGACTACTTCAACAAGTATCAGAAGGCAAGTCCTGCCCAATTCAGCCCGGTTCCGAAGTTGAGACAGAACATTTTCGGCGCCAACATTGGCGGGCCGCTGTTTATTCCGCATGTGTTCAACACCGCGCGGAGAAAGACCTTCTTCTTCTACAACCAGGAGTGGCGGAAGATCATTCAGGCCAGCGCTCCGAACACCAATCCGACGATGCCCAATGCAGACCGGCCCACAGCGGGTACGGATTTGCAATACGTGGCTCCTGCCTATGCGACGAACCAGGTAGTGTATGTTCCTACGGTAGCCCAGGTGCCTGATCCTGCTTTTGCCGCTAAACTTGCGGCAGCGGGCCTTGCGGGATCCCGTGGTTTGCCGTTCCCGAACCAGATTATTCCAGCATCGCTTTTTGATGCCGATGCGGTGCAGTACTTGAATTCAACCCTCCTGCCGCGCGCGAATACTGCAGGAGATAAAGCGACAACCTCCGAAGCCACTCCGACGACGGCAACCGAAGAGATTGTTCGTATCGACCATTCGATCAATGACAAGTGGAAGATCCTCGGTCACTACCTGCATGACAGCCAGGCGACAGGTACAGCGGACGCCGATCTGGGCTGGAACTGGGAAACCTATAACACGGTCACCAGCGTGGAAAGCAACCCGGCGAACAGTGCCGCGGTCAAGCTGACCGGCGAGCTTTCTCAGGATGTCTTGATTGAAGCGTCGATGAACTATGACGGCAACATCATCAACATCACCAATTCACCCAATGTTCTTCACCCGAGCAGTTGGGTTCCGAATAACTTCTTCGTGAACTCGGGTTCTAACCAGTACCCCGGCGCAAACTGGGGCGGCAATGGCATTGGCGCCTCGCTGTCGACTGGCTATGGAGCCTGGCACAACGCCGCTCAAGACTATGAGCCCAGAGTCGATCTTTCGATTACACGCGGCAAGCACGCAATGAAGTTCGGCTTCAGCTACAACCGCTACACCAAGAACCAGCAATTGCAGGCTGATGCTGCAGGTGACTACGGCTTTGGGCAGAACCAGACTGGCACCGGAAACGGCGGAAATGCCGGCGATCCATTCATGAGTATGCTGCTGGGCCTGTCCAGCAGTTATTCTCAGCCGCAGTCGATGGCGATCCGGCACTATGTCAACCAGACTCCGTCGGCGTATGTCTACGACAATTGGAAGACGACCCCTCGGCTGAGCCTGCAAATTGGATTGCGATATGATGCGCTGCCGCACGCATGGGAGCGCAACAACGCGATCGAAAACTTTGAACCATCTCAGTACATCAACAACCCCGTGATCTGGTCTACGGCATTTGCGGGTGCTATCGATCCGACCAGCCCCGGAGTTCAGACGCCTCCTGGATTTGGTGGAGCTTCCTACTATCTCAATGGCATGGTTCAGCCCGGGGTCAACGGCGTGCCGCGTGGGATGGTAACCAACGATTTCAATACGCTACAGCCTCGCGTCGGCTTCTCGTATGACGTGACCGGGGTTGGCAGGACCATTCTTCGCGGCGGCTTCGGAACCTTCTACGAGCGCCTGCAGGGGAATGACACCTACGGCCTTTCGAATTCCAACCTGCCTTTCGAATACACACCGGTTGCGGGCAGCGTTTACTACAGCACTCCAACCTGCTCGTGGGAATCGACGGCATCTACGGCCAATCCCGCGAACTGCGGCAGTCCGACTGCGTTGCCAATCTATCCGGCCAGCCTGACCACGCTAGCCACAACGTACAAAGCTCCTGCAGCAGCCATGTACAGTCTTGGCGTGCAACATGAATTGCAGCCCTCCGTGATCGTGATTGTTCAGTATGTGGGCAATCTTGGGTGGCATCAGAACATCGATCGCGACGTCAACAACTTCCCGATTAACACGCCCAACAACCTCCGACTCTTGTCGGCTTCTACTGGGCTGCCGAGCTCGATTTATCCCGCCGGAAGCAATCAGCTGCGCACCTACGCGGGGTTTGGCGAAATCAAACAGGAAGAAAACACGACCAACAACACCTACAATGGTCTTCAGGCCAGCGTTCGTCTCCAGAACAAGTGGGGTCTGAGCGGTGAACTGGACTACACGTACTCGCACACCATCGACCTGACTGATGGGGATTTGGCGACAGTCAACAACCCGTTCAACCTGAAGTATGACAAGGGCAACGGTGGTTATGATCGCCGTCAAATCTTCGGGGGGAACTACATCTACGCTTTGCCCATCTTCAATCGGTCCAATGGGCTGGCTCACTCGATTCTGGGTGGCTGGCAACTTGCGGGCACCTTTGTGGATGAGACGGGCGAGCCAGGCTTCGGTCAGTCGGGCAACACGAACGGGGCCGGATTTAGCGGTGTGAACGATCCTGTCGGTTTGGGCGGGAACTATACCAACCGCGCCGATGTCATCAACCCGATCCATTACCATCACAAGGTCAACCGCTGGTTTGATACGTACGCCAACGGTGGGGTCGGATCACTCGCGCAAGATCCGCTAGCGCCGCCGGTTCCCGGCTATGCTGGTGGTCCTAATCTCGGTTTCGGCAACGCAAGAAAGGACACCTTCCTGGGTCCGGGCCGTGTTGATTTCACAACCTCTCTTTACAAGAACTTCGCGATGACCGAGCGGGCTCACTTCGAGTTCCGGGCGGAATCGTACAACACCTTCAACCACACGGAGTTCAACCAAATCAACACGACATGGACTAACTCGGTCGGCGGACAGTATGGTACGGCCGTCGGCGATTGGGGCCCACGCGTATTGCAGCTTGGCGCCAAGATCGTGTTCTAACCGCACGTGAAAAACAATCGGCGCCGCAAGGGGAAGCTCTTGCGGCGCCGATTTAGTTTGGACTCCTGAATTTCCCGTTCACATTGGATGGACGGCGCCTCTGACTGCGGGTAATGTTTCTATTCTCGATGCTACGGTTTTCCCAGCGCAGACTCATCCTGGCCGTCCTTATGCTCGTCGCTGGGGCGGGCTTTGTATTTGACAATCCCAGGGCTGCTCAGACTGTCGACGCGCCGCGTGCGACGGAAAAAGCGACCAATCAGGACGGCTATGTGGGCACCGCCACCTGCGCTGCTTGCCACCGGGGCATTGCCGGGTCTTTTGCCAAGACCAGCATGGGCCGCTCGCTCACCCCCATCAAGCCGGAGTTCCTGCAGACGCTGCCTCTCGGAGCAACTGACACAGCTAGCCTCCTCGACCCCAAGTCAAACCACCGCTTCGAAGCCCACACCGAGAATGGCAGACTTATCCAGAGCGAGTACGAAACCGGAACCAGCGGCCAGGAAGTCTTCCGCAGTACACATGAAATGGCCTGGATCATCGGCACCGGCGAGAACGGCTTTGGTGCGCTCCTGCGTCGTGGCGATTATCTCTTCCAGGCACCCCTTTCCCATTACACGCAGACCGCGCGCTGGGATCTTTCGCCCGGCTATCAGAACATCGACGACGGCTTCAACCGGGTCATCCAGCCTGGCTGTATCTATTGTCATAGCGGGAGGGCCCAGCCCATCGCCGGCCACGACGGAAGCTACCGCGACCCGGCCTTCACCCAGACCAGCGTCGGCTGCGAGAACTGTCACGGTCCGGGTGCTGCCCATGTCGCAGCAATGCACAAAGGCAAGTCTGCCAAAGGCAGTTCAGATCCTATGATCGTGAACCCAGAGCGTTTGACCAGCCAGCTTGCCGACGACATCTGCATGTCCTGCCATCAGGCTGGCGACGCGCGTGTTCTCCAACCCGGAAAGACGTATCAGGATTTTCGGCCCGGTGAGCCCCTCGAACGCACCGTGGCCATCTTCCAGATTCCACCAACGCGCGATAACCCGCCCGACGAGGATCATGTCGAGCACTATTACTCCATGAGCCTGAGCAAGTGCTTCCTGGGTACGCGGAACCTCAGCGCGGATAGGCAACTACGCTGCATCACCTGTCACGATCCGCACGTCGAGCCCACCGAGGCCGAGGCGCCGGCATATTTCAAGTCCGCGTGCCTCACCTGCCACACGGAGGCCAGCTGCACGGCACCCCATGTTGCGCGTCAGGCAACGACGCCAAGAGACAACTGCATTGGCTGCCACATGCCCCGCCGCAGCATCCGCGTCATTTCGCACTCCAGCGCAACGAACCATCGAATCGTGCGCACCCCCGACGAACCATTCCCTGACCTGACCTTCCATCAGACCACGGCGGCCATGCCCGACTTGGTCGAGCTCAACCCTGCGGGCGAGCGCGGCGCGGGAGCTTTGGCCCCATCGGCCCTGACTCGTTTGCGCGCCTACGCGTTGCTCCAATCTGAGGGGAAAGAGCAGTTTGTCCAACCTTGGCTCAAGACTCTGGATGAGTTAGAGAAATCCGACTCGGAAAACGCCATTGTGCAGGCTTCCCTTGGACATCGCGATTTAGATGACCACAGATATGCCGAGTCTGTTACCCATCTGGAGCACTCTCTGCGGCTCGATCCGTTGCAGCCGCTGGTCTATGTCGATCTGTCCTCGGCCCAGGAACAAAGCGGCAACCGCGCCGAGGCGATCGAGTCTGCAAGGAAGGCCGTTACCCTGGCACCCTTCAACCCTGGTATTCGGAAGACGCTGATCTACCAGCTCATTGAGGATAGACAATATGACCAAGTGGAAGCGGAGATGGAAAGGTATCTGCAGGTGTTTCCTGAAGACGACCGGATGCGCGAGATGCTCGCCATGACCAAGCAATAAGCCGGGGAGGGGCGGGTCGCTTCCGCGTGCACTTTTTCTAAAGATCAATCATTGCTCCCGGCAAATATTCTGCGAAGATTGACTGTAAGTGCGCGGAATCAGAGAAGGACGGAAGTACCGCGGCGGTTTCAGCGTTGCAGATCGGAATCACGGGCCGGAAAGGCCAACACATGAAGCCAGCGCTCTGTTTAGGTTTGTGGTTCGGTTTCGTTGCGGCTGTCGGTTCATGCGCAGCACAAACCGCACCGGTTCCAGATGCGGGTCGACAGACAGCGCTGGAACTGGAACAGCAGGGAAAGAACCGGGAGGCAGAAGTCGAATGGCAGGCCGTTCTGAAGGCGCATCCGAGTAGTCCGGAACCGCTGGCTCATCTCGGACTGCTTGAGGCGCGGCAAGGGCACTACAAGGAAGCCGTGCCCTACTATCGCAAGGCTCTTGCGATCAACCCCGATGTATCCGGTCTTCGCCTCAACCTGGGACTGGCCCTCTTCAAAGCGGGCGAAATGAATGAGGCGATTCCGGAATTCGAAATCGTCCGCAAAGGCCTTCCCGACGACTCTGCCGATGCGCATCGAATGGCGATTCTGATCGGCATGGGGTACTACGGGCTTGCGGAGTACACCAAGGCGGCGCCGTATCTGAAGGAGGCCGCGGATCGCGATCCGAACAATCTCAAATTGCTTTTGGCGCTCGAACACAGTTATCTCTGGTCGGGCCAACTGAAATATGTCATGGAGGTCTACCACCAGATTCTCAGCCTGAATCCGGATTCAGCGGAAGCCGATATGGTGGCAGGCGAAGCGCTCGATCAGCTGAAAGACAACGCCGGTGCGACGGAGATGTTTCGTGCCGCGGCCAAAGCCGATCCGAAGCTGCCGGGCGTTCATTTTGGGCTGGGGTATCTCCTCTGGACACAAAAGCAATATCCCGAAGCGGCAACTGAGTTCAAAGCCGAGCTTGCGAATGACCCAAAGCACGCACAGTCGATGCTTTATCTCGCGGACACTTACATGCAGATGAACCAAGTCAAGGATGCGGCGCCTCTGCTGCAGCAGACGATCAAGCTCAATCCTTCATTGGCTCTTGCGCATCTGGATCTGGGAATCGCCGCCATGCAGAACGGACACAACGAAGACGCACTGCGGGAGCTGATGGCCTATGAAAAGATGATGCCGAACGATGTCAATGTGCATTGGCGCCTGGGCCGACTCTACCGCACCATGGGCAAGAAGGACGAGGCGATCGCCGAATTCGACAAGGCCAACAACCTGACCAGGCAAGCCGACGACGATCTCTACAAGAGAATCGCCAATGGGCGCGCCCGCGGGCCTCAAGGACAAACGCCGCCCGCGCCGCCTACCGAGAAGTAAATCCAGCCGTTCTCCTCCTCTTCAATGAATCTCTTTCCCAAGAGCCTGATCGATCAAAGTTGCAAAAGGGAGACATCTAATCCACCTTTTCCCCCTATACTGTCAGCATGAAAAGGAACGATCTTCGCATCGGTGCGTCCAGACCTCGAAGCATCGTACTTGAGAAAGCGCTTTGGGTACGGGGCCTTGTTTGCCTTGCCGCACTCACACCTATGTTCGCCGTCGCTCTCCCCCAAGACCAGGTAGGGAATGGATTGCCCTATCCGTCGCGTCAGCCGGGATTGCCGCCGATGAATCAGACCGCGAATCCTACGGCGGACGCCAACCGGCTCATGGAAGATTCGCTGAAACATCAAAACAACCTTAAGCGGTTTGACTCTATCAACTTGCGGCGCCAGAAAGAAATGACATCAGAGACCGCAAAATTGATTGAGCTGGCCCATCAGTTGAAGACTGAGACAGACAGAGGCACGCCGGATGCGCTTTCAATGGCGGAGATCCGGAAGGCCGAACAGATTGAGAAGCTGGCGCACAGCATTCAACACAAGATGAGGGCGTCCGATTCCAATTAGCTGCCCTGCGGACCTCGGTTCTTTGGCTGCGTAAGAGGACTTCGTGACCCGCGGGCGCAGATATTGCAGGGAGACTTCGTCCGTTCCAATCTGGATTGGTCAAGAAGACAATTCGCCGACAGAACCGAGTTCCCCAATGCCGTTGCCTGCGGCGGATGAGCCGGACCTCCTCGCTCAAGTTCGGCGAATTGTAAAGATACGTCCTAACTTACGTTTTCTCTCTATACTGTGCGGATGAGGTGCGCGCAAACCCGACGAATTCAGGCAGGACGCGCGGGCTTTAGGGCGACAGGCAAGAACCAGATGGGAGGTTTGATGATGACGATACCTTCAAAGTTTCGTTCCTTATGCTGGTTGGTGGTTTCTGTGGGAAATCTGGCGTGCTTGGCCGTCTTCACGTTAGCCTCAATCTCTTCAGCTAAGGCACAGCAATCTGCTCCGGGAAGCGCAACTCAACCGCCCGTGGTCCATGCGCCAGCAACCGCAGAGGCGACAGGGGACACTTCCAAGTCCACGACTCCGCAGACTCCGCAACAAAAGCAACTTGCCGACGACACGGCGAAGCTGCTGACTTTGGCGAACGAACTGAAGGCGGAACTGGACGCGAGTAACAAGGACACGCTCTCACTGAGCGTCATCAAGAAGGCCGAGCAGGTTGAGAAGCTGGCGCACCAGGTTCGGGACGAGATGAAAGCAAGTTTTCAAAATTAGGAGCTTTACGTAAAGGTGCAGACGGGTCAGCGGGTACACCGGAAGCTGACATTCACCGCCGGTCGGCAACCGCTTAGTTGCCGATGTCGATTGTGGTCGCGGGCTCCAGCTAGTAGCCCACGGGCACCAGGTCAAGTGGCTGCGGCTTATCGTCCGGTGCGTTGGTCGATCGCGAGGGATAGGGCGGTACACCGAGGCTGAACTTCCTTTGGTTCGAAACAAAACGCACCAAAAGATTCTTCTGGTCAAAGGTGACCGCAAAGATCTGCATCGGCGGCGAACCGAAGTTGACCAGCGGGAACGCCGGGTGAATCTCCACCACCGGATGCGTAAAGGTGTAACGGCCCAGCTTCACGTCCGACGCGAGCTTAGCGGCCTTGATCTCGAACCGCGTCGACACTGAGCGTCCCGACGCAAACACCACAGGCGCCACATCGTATTTCAAATGCTCCGCCAGCTTCTGGGGCAATACCAGCCCGCCACCCCCCGAATCCAGTTGTGCCTCCACCGGGGCGAGTCCGCCCACTTTCAGGTAGGCGATTGGAATCCCCTCGGGCATTCGGAACGGCAGAACCGACTTGCCGCCGTCAGGCGTAAGCGACCCGGAGACGAGCGTGACCACGCGGTCGGGGAAATCCAGAGTCAGCAGATAATCGCGAAACAGAGTAAAGCCGAGAACTCCCTCGCAGTCGCCAGCCTCGGCGAAGAAGGATTGGCTCACCGCGCGGACGTTGGTGAAATGAACGCCGGCAAGTTCCAGAGAATCGAGCAGAACAATTGCCGACTTTTTCCCTCCCTGCCCGGTGGGATCGCTCAAGGTTAAATGCCCCACCGTGGGCAGTCCGAGTCGCCCCGCCAGCTCCGGCGTCACCAAGGCATCTCCGCCGGTGCCCGTGTCGATCACAAAGCGAAACGGCCCCTTCCCGTTGATGGTCACCATCACGTAGGGCTTGCCATAGCGCTCCACCATCGGCGCCTGGTGAATGATTTCCCGAACTATTTCCTTTGGCTCGCCGGCTTGATCCTGTGCCAGCATGCGCGTGCCGCAGAGCCCCATCGTCAGCGGCAGCAGTTGAGCGATTCCGAGCCACTTCCCGATCTTCATGGCCCCTCCTTCGCACTGCGAAACCGGTGCGCAGATCCGGGGAACGGGGGAAGCTCCAGCGTCTCGATCGTCGGAAGACTTCCCTCCAAACGATCCCGTCCGAGGAGTCCTCTCTTTAGCTTGGACTCAAATTCTACGTCGACAGCAGCAGCCTTGCTCCATGAAATCAGTAGTTTTCTCTAAGGCGGACCCTGGGCCTTCCAGGGCGGACCCCCTCAACAATGGTCCGGTATACCCACCAACGTCGCCGCGACCTGAACAACGCCCTCCTCGGTAGCGATTACGGGATATCGCCCGACCATGCCCGGTAGGGGGTCGCCGGAGCGACTAACAGGCTCGGTGCACAGGGTAGACCGTGGGGGCGCGTCGGTGGTCGCCACACGAAAGCGCCGCTTGCCGTTGGTGCGGATGTCCCGCATCCGGGCGGTCATCACCGGCTCCTGCGAGGTCTGCGCCGTGGTCCGCGCCAGGCCGAACCCCTCGATGGGTCCAGTTGGCGGGGACCTGTTGTCGTCCGCGATCTTGGCCAGGGTGGACTCATCGGGGTAGCGGGCAAGGTTCGAGGTATTTCTTGCCAACCTTCTGGTTGCGCAGTCGAAAACTTGCGATCGCGTTGATTTTTATCAAACAAAGGACTTAGCCGCGAAAGCACCCCGAATCGGTAAGGTCGAGAAACAGGAACAGCGCGCAGGGCAGCTGCGGATGCACAGCCCACAACCGATCACTACAATCGTTATGCTCGCAATTTCACCCAGGATGACGATATGAAGATGAAGCTCTTCAAATGGATCCTTCTACTCGTAGCAGTGGCCCCCGTCCCGTTGTCGGCCGATACAAGAAAAATGACGGTGGCTCAATTGCAAGATGTGCTCATAGGCCTGCAACACTCTCAGAAGAGCGACGAACAAGTCGCCAACGAGTTGAAACAGATTGAGCTGACCGAAGAACTGACTCCAGCCACCATGAACAGCATGGTCAACCTCGTCAACGGGCCCCTCTCTACCGAGCAGATGTACGTGCTCGAGGCGCGCAGCGCCATGCTCACCCCGCCTGACACAGACCTGCCCAAAAGCGCCCCTCCCGACGCATCTGCCCAGCGGGTCATGCTTGCCAAGGCCCAGGATTATGCCGCCAAAACCTACCCTCAACTACCTCGACTCACCGCCACTCGTCTTGTCGCCCGTTTCCAGGATGGCGTTGAGGTCATCCAGTCCTATACTGGCGCAAATGTCAAAGCGGTCAATGACAGCGACCCCCTATGGGATCAAATCCACCTCCGCCAGTACATCCGACTCATGAACACCCACACCGACACTGTCGAGATCGACAACGGTATCGAAAAACCCGGTGGCAAGGACACTACTCACTGGGGAAGCAACGGTTTCGTCAATTCGATGCTTCCATTCCTTCCGCTCAAGCTTCTGACAAGTGAAGCGGTCTCCTACGGCAATCCTAAATTTCTCCGCTGGGAAACTATCATCGGCCATCAGACCGCCGTTTTCGCCTTCGACGTCGATAGGAAAAAATCGCACTACTCCATCAACTATTGCTGCTTCCCCGATACGTCCAGCGTCGGCAACGTCCTTTACAGCGGCGGCGCCGCGCACCCGGTCGACAATGGCAACCTTTCCACGATCTCCGACTGGAAGCCGTTCAACGCCAAGTCCGGCTACCATGGCGAACTATTTCTCGATCCAGATTCCGGCGTCGTCCTCCGCACCATCGTCGAGGCCGAGTTCAAGCCTTCTGACTTTGTCCACTACGAGAACATCCGTATCGACTATGCTCCAATGCCCATCGGCGGCAACAACCTCTACGTTCCCGTGCGTTCCTTCACCATCGCCGAGGTCGTTCCCAACGGCGGCTCCTTCGCGAGCCACTACGCCGTTCGTCATCAGTTCGTCACCCAGGATTTCGAGGACTTTCAGGCAACCGGCTCTACCACTGCCCAGAAGCAGCCGTAATCCGTCCGAGCTGGTTTCATGTCAATCGCCGAATAATTTCGGTGATCAGGGACGGATGAAGAAATGCCGGGAGACGAGACAAAGGTGCATTCTGGAGGCCATCCGTCTCTCTTTGTGGGTATCGCACTCAGTCACCCTCGCTCGAATCCACGACGAGTCACGTCCGGATGGCTAGTCAGAACGAAGCCGCAGGCGACGCAGACGCTGCGGTATTGGCTGTCTAATAATTTTTGACGGCGATAGGGTGTGAGGAAAGCAGGATCGGTCGAGGATCACAAAGCTCAGCTATTTTCCTCCTGGATCTGGCACGATTTCTCGTGCGCCATGAGCTCAGCAAGAGCTTTCTCAGGGCAGATGTGCGTGGCTTCAACTCGATCCACCTCATGCGGGGTTTCCAGGCCTGCGGCGATGATCAGAAAGCAATAGAGACAGCGCGTGCTGAATCTGCCGTTGCCATTTTGTGTGCGGCTGTACATCGAGTCCCTGCATTGTCGAAGAGATCTTTGGGAATCTCGATAGTACGCAATTGCAGTGCGAAGCCGCGTGACTCATGTCACGCGGAACTGTGAGCGACACCCGCGCGCGATGCCCAGCGTTTTGTTTAGAGCTTTACAGTCTGATTTGTGTGACGACGCAACCACCAGCAAGGCGCCATTTCGTTTTGCGGAAAGAGCGACACAGAACAGGGTTCGTCATAGGTTCCAAGATCGTCGAACTCGATTTTATTATTTTTGAGCGGCACGATCATCTGGCGATTGACGGTGACCGTCGATTGCGGTGCGCCTTCCAGTTGGAATGCGATCCAGTCGCAGGCATAAGTGGCAGCAATTGCCGCGATCACGAAGACCGCGCCGCGTAAGAGCCACCGTCCGATCCACTGCAGCACGTCCTAGTCGGCCTCGATCCGCGGAGATTCAGGTTTGAGCGCAACGCCAGTCAACCGGCGGCGGCGCGCTTCTGTGAGATAGAAGACGAGCAGCGCGGCAGCCTGCGTGTAGCTTAACCCCTCGGCCCGGATATTGGAGATGCAATTCCGGTCTGCGTCCAAGCGTCCGAGGCGCGGTTCCCAGGTGATATAGGCTCCCAGCGAATCCGGTGCACTCAGGCCGGGCCGTTCACCAATGAGTATGACGGACAATTGCGCGCCGAGTGTCGAGGCGATCGCGTCGCCGATTGCCACGCGCCCCTGCTCGACGATACAAAGCGGCGCGATCTGGAATGAATCGAGGCGGGGCAGGAGCTCTCGAATGAGCGGCGCCGCGTGACGTTCCACAGCGAGCGCCGAGAGGCCGTCTGCAACGACGAGAATCAGCTCCCAGGAGTTGTGTCGAAGATGCTCAAGCGTCGACTCGCTGCGTTGATCGAGTATGCGGCCGAGATCGGGTCGCTGCAGATACGTTGCCCGGTCCACTGCCATCGAGTGCAGCCGGAGAACTTCATGCCCGGAGATGTCGGCGAGCTTTGCCGCGAGCGCAGCCGCTTCGAGACGCGCATGTACGGCGTCGCGGGCGAGTGCATGTGCCCGCTGGAAGGACAGCTGATCGGCGATTTGTTGGCTGACGCCAGTGCGGCCCAAGCCGACGCGCGCAGGAGTCAGGATGCGCAGATGTTGACGCGGCGTCGATGCGAGGGATTCAGTCATGCGGGCAGGAGCCTTTCGGGACGGTCCGCTTCGCGCGCTAGCCTCTTGAACTCGTCGCCCTCGAGCCACGCTTCGAATTCCGGTGCGGGTCGCAGGCCAAGGATCTTGCGCAGATAGAGCGCGTCGTGGAAACTCGTGCTCTGGTAGTTGAGCATCACATCGTCTGCGCCGGGCACACCCATGATGTAGTTCACCCCAGCTGTCCCCAGCAGAGTTAGGAGTGTGTCCATGTCGTCCTGGTCCGCTTCCGCATGATTCGTGTAGCACACGTCGCAGCCCATCGGCAGCCCCAGCAGCTTGCCGCAGAAGTGATCCTCCAGTCCGGCGCGCAAAATCTGCTTGCCATCGTACAAATATTCCGGACCGATAAAACCCACGACAGTGTTCACGAGCATCGGATCGAAGTGCCGCGCCACGCCGTAAGCGCGGGCCTCCAGCGTCTGCTGGTCGACGCCATGATGGGCATTTGCCGAGAGCGCGGATCCCTGACCGGTTTCGAAGTACATAACATTGTTGCCCACCTGCCCGTTTGCGCAAACGGCGCCGCGCTGCAATTGCTTGCCTGCCTCGTGCGCTTCGCGCAGTAGCGACAGGCTTACACCGAAGCTTCGATTCGCAGCCTCGGTTCCAGCGATCGACTGGAAGATCAGGTCGACCGGCGCACCCGCCTCGAGCGCCGCCATTTGTGTTGTCACATGTGCCAGAACGCAGCTCTGCATGGGAATCTGAAATCGCTGGCGGAGCGCGTTGATCAGTTGGAGCAGCCTGGTTGTTGTGTCAACACTGTCTCCGGCAGGATTGATGCCGATCACGGCGTCTCCTGAGCCCATTAGCAGCCCGTCGAGAATCGACGCGGCAATGCCCAGCGGGTTGTCCGTGGGATGATTCGGCTGCAGGCGCGTACTCAGACGGCCCGGCAATCCGACGGTAGTGCGAAGGCGCGTGACCACTCTGATCTTCGCTGCTGCGATGATCAAGTCCTGCACACGCATCAGCTTGCTCACGGCCGCGGCCATCTCAGGCGTGAGGCCGGGAGCCAGTGCTGCGAGGTGCTCCGTTGTTGCCTCATCCGAAAGCAGCCAATCGCGCAATTCCCCGACGGTGAGCGACCGCACCGGCGCAAATGCTTCGGCATCGTGCGTGTCCAGGATCAGGCGCGTGACTTCGTCCTCGTCGTAGGGAACAACCTGCTCGTCAAGAAAGCGCGCCAGCGGTACGTCGGCGAGGGCAAATTGGGCGGCCACGCGCTCCTCTGCCGATGCGGCAGCCACGCCAGCCAGGATATCGCCGCTGCGCAGGGGCGTGGCCTTGGCCAGCAACTCGCGCAGGGTGCCGAAGGTGTGGCGCGTAGGACCGATGATGGAAGCGAAGGGCATACGAGTGCTTCTAGCCTATCCGAAGCTTCGCTGATTGCACTCGTTGCATTGCGGAGAGCGGGCGCCGCACCCGACAGCGCTCGCCCTCGACATTCGGCTAGCGCTGGACCACTGTGCAATGCAAAAGAAAGGGCCAGCCGGCCGGCTGACCTCTTTTCTGAATTTTGACCGGGCTAGACCTTCACCGACGCCGCCCGCACCGAGATTCCGCTTAATTCGGCGGCGCGTGCTTCGGCAAAGGCTGCCGCCCCCATCAGCGCCGCGCGGCTCTCGAGAATGACCCGCACGGGCATATTGATGAGCAAATGACTCAACCTTCCCTTGTCGGTGAAGGCTCTTAGGAAGATGCCGTCTTTCAGCTTCTCAAGAATGCGTGGAGCGATGCCGCCGCCCACGTAGAGCCCGCCCACCGAAAGCACCTTCAGGGCAAGATTGCCGGCTTCGGCACCGTAGATCGAAACAAACATGTCCAGGGTTTTCGCGCAAAGCTCGCTCTTGGCCGCCAGCCCCATCTCGGTGATAACGGAGTTCGGATCGTGCGCCGCGGTCATCTGCTCGGCCAGCCAGACCGGCTCCTGCACCCCCTTCACGTCACGCAGGAAGTCGTAAATGTTGGTCATGCCCATGCCGCTGACCACGCGCTCAAAGCTGATGCGCCCGTTGTATTTCTGCTTCAGGAAGCGCAGCAATTCGATCTCGTCTTCGTTACGCGGCGCAAAATCGGCGTGCCCCCCCTCGGAGGGATACGGGACATGGCTGCGGCCGTTCCAGGCAAGAAAGCCTTCGCCGAGCCCCGTTCCGGCGGCAATCAGAGCTCGGTTCCCAATCTGGCTCGCGTCGCCCTCGCCCAGCGTATAGATCTGGTCGGCGGTCAGCTCGGCAATCCCGTAGCCATTGGCCTCAAGATCATTGATGAGGAAGACATGCTGAATCTTCAAGCTCGCGGCTAGCTCGCGGCTGTCGAGCGTCCAGGGCAGGTTGGTGAGGCGCAACCGGCCATCGCGCACCGGGCCGGGAACGCCAAAACAAGCCGAGGTCACCATGTCCCCGGCCAGAAACTCCTTTACGATTTCAGCGAGGCCGTCGTATTCCTTGGCTGCGAACCGCTCGTCGCGCGCGTGACTGAGCTTTCCGTCTGTAAAGTCGTACAGGGCAAGGTGAACTTTGGTGCCCCCTACATCGCCCGCCAAAATCATCGTTCCCTCTCCAAAACCCCGCAGCCTCCCCGATCGGTTGCGGGCAAAAGCGCAGCAGCTGCCTGATCCAGAATCAGAGTGAGTATACCGCTTGAGGGCCGTATCAGTTGACTGGGCAGGCGTTCCGGATCTTGCGGTCCAGTCATGACTTCGTTGAGAACTTGCGCTTTGTCGGCGCCTCCGATGAGGAAAAAGACCGACCCGGCATTGTTGATGACAGGCCAGGTGAGAGTGATGCGCCACGTGTCTTTTTGCGGGACGTGGTTGGCGGTCACCAGGCGGCTCATTTCGTGGATCGCTTCGGTGTGGGGAAAGAGGGACGCGGTATGGCCGTCGGGGCCCATGCCCAACTGGACCAAGTCGAAACGCGGGGTTTCAGCGCCTTCAAGGCGAAAGCGGTTGCGCAGCAGCGACTCGTAGCGTGAGGCTGCTGCCTGCGGATCGAGCTCGCCTTCTATGCGGTGCACCTGCTCCGCCTTCAAGGGAACTTTGTCGAGCATGGCCTCGCGGGTCATGCGGTAGTTGCTTTCGGCGTCACCGGGAGCCACGCAACGCTCGTCGACCCAGAAAAGCTCGAGCTTGTTCCATGGCATGCGGTCACGCCAGGGCTGACCCGGATCAGCCAGCAGCGCAAACGCCGCTTTGGGGGTGGACCCGCCGCTGATCGCAATGCGCGCCCAACCACGCTCTGCCGCTGCTTTTTCGGCAGCCTGGGTAAACTGTTCGGCCGCCCTTGCCGCCAGCGCTTTGGAGTCCGGCACGACGCTGTATTCAATGCGGAGTTTTTTCGCCATCTCGGCACCTCGTTTGGGTTGCGATGCGTTCCTTGGCGCCGGCGCCGGTTTTTCCCCGCCGAAGCGACGCAACGATTCTACGGAACGCTCGCAGCGCCATGCGTTGACACTCCATGAAAGATGTTGCGTTCGCCCTGTGGGTTTCTCGCGAGGGTCTCTCAGCGGCCCAGATAGACGCGATATTGCTGCTCGAGGATGCCGGCAGCGCGGGCCAGCGCGAGCTTTGACAGGTTGTATTGGTAGAGGCTTTCGATCAGGGTGTGCTGGGCCGAGGCCAGCGTCGCCTCGGCATCGACCAGGGGTAGATTGTCGTCGACGCCGGCGTTCACGCGATCGGTCTCGTCGCTCAATGCGCGCGTGGCCAGGTCCACATTCGACCGCGACACTTCCACAAGTTTGCCCGTGGCATCGACGTCCATCAGTGCCGAGCGAACTTGCTGATCGATGTGGCCGCGCAGATCTTCAAGCTGCGCGTGAACGGAAGCTGCCTGGGCCGCCGCCGACTCTTCATCGCCGCGCAGGCGCGCCTCGCTGAAAAGGGGAATGCTCAAGGTGCCCACCGCCGCAAAGTTTCCGTGCGAGCCGGAACCATCCACTTTGTCGACGCCCCAATAGCCGCCGAAGGTGAGCGTGGGCAGCCGCTGGTTGCGGTAGACGGCGTGAATTGTCCGCACTTCCACAAGCTGGTTCTGGAGGTTCTGATAGTCCTGGCGGTTCTTGTAGGCAATCGCGCGCATCTCTTCAGGCGTGTCAGCCGCCAGATCGCTATAGGGCGTCCGATCTGTCAGCACAATGTTTTGTCCTGGGTCGAGGCCGATCTCACGCTTCAGCAGGATCAGATCCTTGTCGAGTGCGTTCTGCGCGGAAATAACCACCTGCTCCTGCGCCTGCAACTGCACACGGGCTCGGAGTTCGTCGAGGTTGGCCGCCGTGCCGGCTTCATGCGCCGCGCGCGCCTGGTCGAACAGCACCCGGTCGGCCTTTTCCAGCGCCGTCGCATCCTCCACTTCGCTAGCCGCCGCAATCGCATGCAGATAGGCCGTGGCCACCTGCTGCACCACTTCGCCGCGCGCCGACATTTTTGCGAAGTGTGCCGCCCGTTCAGCGGCCCCCGCTGCCTTCCATCCCGAGATTACCGGGCCTGAAAAGAGAATCTGACTGTAGTTGATCTTTCCTTGCGTCAGGTCGTCCTTGGTGATTTCAGAGAGGGTGGGCGATCCGGCGGGGAAGAGACCGGAGAATTTGCTCGCTTGGCTGGGTCCGAAGCCGAGAGCGACCAGGTTGTGCTGGAAGAAGCCGGTTCCACCGCTGGCCGTAACGGTGGGCAAAAACTCCTGGAGCGCCTCTTTCTTTTCTCCCTGAATGACTTTTTCGCCATTCTCGGCTTCTTTGAGTCCCAGGTTGTTGGTCAGTCCTCTTTGCACGGCCTCATCCAGAGAAAGATGGAGTATGTCGTTTGTGGCGGGACGCGCGGTCACACTCCCATAAAAAGGATTGGTTGCCGAGCTCGGATTTCCCATTTGCCCGCACGCCGGCAAGGGCGCTCCGCCGAGCGAAAGCGCGGCGCATAACATCCATCCTCCCGCGACCCGGCGGGCGGGATTGTCCGGTCGTCTCACTGCCATCATTTTCTCAGATGAGCTCCGGGCCCGAAGGATTCCCAATCACAGCTCAAAAGCGCGCGAAGAGAGGGCGAAATCCAGGGATTTCGCCCTCTCTCAGTTCAGATCTGCTTCCCGGCCCACCTCCCACGCCGAAAGAGCACCACGCTTGCCGCGGCCATTGCGCACTCCGCAATCACGACCGATAGAAAGCCGCCCTCGGCATGCATCCGCCCAGGAACGGCCAAAAACCATGCCAGCGGCAGCTCGACCACCCAGAAGCCGAAGAAGTTGACCCACGTCGGCGTGAGTGTATCGCCCGCGCCGTTGAATGCCTGCAACATGACCATGCCATAGGCGTAGGCGACGTTGCCGCAACTCAGCGTGCGCAAGGCGAGCGCGGCGATCGGGACCACGGCGGGATCGTTGGTGAATAAGCGAACCACCGGCGTCGCGAACACGATGAAGAATACGCCAATGAGCCCCAGGAAGAGCATGTTGTAGAAGCCCGTGCGCCATACGGCCAGTGCCGCGCGATCGGGACGCTTGGCGCCCAGGTTCTGGCCCACCAGCGTTGCCGCTGCGTTACTTAATCCCCATGACGGCAGGATGAAGAAGATCACGATGCGAATCGCGATCGTATAGGCCGCCACTGAGACTGCGCCGAAGAGCGCGATGATCCGTACCAGCCCGATCCAGCTGACATGGGCAATTCCGAATTGCACAATCGCGTTCAGCGACACGCGCAGAAGCCGCGTCATCACGCGCACGTTCAAGCGCAGATGCCGCATCAGCACGTGAATGCGCTCAGTGCCCTTGAGCAAACGGTAGAACTGGTAGAGCACGCCGATGCTGCGCCCGGTGAAGGTGGCGAGTGCAGCGCCGGTGACACCGAGATGCGGGAAAGGTCCAATCCCGAAAATCAGGCAAGGGTCCAAAATCAAGTTAATGATGTTCGACACCCACAGCAAGCGCATCGCGATCGCTGCATCTCCTGCTCCGCGAAAGATCGCATTGTTGAGGAAAAGCATGACGATTGCGCCGCATCCTCCGAGCGCAATGCGTGCATAGGCTGACCCGCTCGCGACGATCGCCGGCGATGCGCCCATGGCCGCGAGCAGGTGCGGGGCAAAAATCCCCGCTGGAATACCGAGGCCAAGCGAGATGGCGAGACCGAGCCCGATGGCTTGCACGGCAGAGATTGCCGCGTCCTCGGGATCTTTCTCTCCAATCCTGCGCGCCACCATGGCCGTGGTCGACATGGCGACCCCCATGCCGATGGCCATCACCAGCGCCAGCATCGATTCCGTCAGGCCCACCGTTGCCACGGCGTCAGCGCCCAGGCGGCCTACCCAGAACACATCCACCACGGCAAACAGCGACTCGAGCACCATCTCGAGCACCATGGGAATGGCGAGCAAAAAGATGGAGCGGTTGAGGCTGCCGATGGTGTAGTCCTGCTGCGTGCCGCGCAGGGCATCACGCACCGACGCCCACAATCCGCTCGGCGGAGCCGTCGCAGACAGGTGCGCGTCTGCAGCGTGGCCGCGCGGCGGGGCGGTTGCAGGCAAAGTCGTCTCGGCCGTCCGGTCTTTCTCCGGCGGCGGAGCAGTCGTTTCAAACGAAGACATGGAAAACTCCATCGGGCCACGCTCAAGGACGTGGCGAAGCAAACGGGGTCAACGCTGCGATCCGATTGGGTTCTGCAGATGATCCCCGGGGCTGAAGTCGTCCTCGGGGAAGCCGCCAGTCGGCGGCAGTAGGGTCAAACGGCCCGAGGCAATGATCAGCGAATAGGTCGAATTCGTACGGCGCTGGGCTGAAGCATTGCTTTCCTCCGTGCCGGGGTTCGGCGGGTCTTTCGACTATAACCCGAAATGCGATCGAAATGCCAGAGCTATCGGCTATGGCGCGCGAGATTGCAGGAGGCTCGCCGCATTCCCTCCGATGGGCTCGAGCTTGAACTTCGGCCAACCGGTCGGAATCTGCTTGATCTTGAATTGCGGCCAGATTGTCGAGAGAGGTTCGGGAGCATCGTGCTCCAACGATTGGCCATCTCGCCTGCTCCACTGGGGAACAAACGAAGTGGCCAATCCAACGACCTTGTGCATGCGAAGCAATCGCCTGGACGGCGAGTCCTACTCTTCCTCTTCCTCGATGGGACGCTTGGCGTTGGCCAGGATCTTTTCCGCTACCTGCGCCGGCACATAGTCGTAGTGATCCATTTCCATGCGATAGCTGCCCTTGCCCTGGGTCATCGACGTGAGCTGGGTGCCATAGGTGAGCATCTCGGCCATCGGAACCTCGGCGTTGATCACCGTAGTGCGGCCCTTCGACTCCATGCCCTGCACACGTCCGCGCCGCCCGTTCAGATCGCCCATCAATGCTCCGGCAAACTCGTCGGGCGCTTCGATCGCCACCTTCATGACGGGTTCGAGCAGGCAAGGCTTCGCCAACTCCATCGCCTTGCGGAAAGCAATGCGCCCCGCTGTCTTGAACGACAGCTCGTTCGAATCCACGTCGTGATAGCTCCCGTCGTAAACCGTGACCTTGAAATCAACGACCGGATAGCCTGCCAGATAGCCGCGCGCCGCCGATTCGACGACGCCCTTTTCGACAGCTGGCACAAACTGCCGCGGAATCGCGCCGCCAAAGATTTCGTTGGCAAACTCGAATCCGCCGCCGCGGGCCAACGGTTCCATCTTGATCTTGCAGTCACCGAACTGGCCGTGGCCGCCGGACTGCTTCTTGTGACGGCCCTGCGCGTCGGCTTTACCCCGAATCGTTTCGCGGTAGGGCACCTTGGGCGCCTTCAGCGTGACCTCTGCGTGGTAGCGCTTCTTGAGTCGCGACACAATGGTCTCGATATGCGGCTGCCCGGCGCCGGCGATCAGGAATTCGTTGGTCTGCGGGTCGCGATAGAAACGGATGAGCAGATCCTCTTCCATGAGCTTGTGAATTGCGGGCGCCAGCTTGTCTTCATCGGCGCGCGATTTGGGCTCAATGGCGTAGGTCATCGCCGGCTCCGGCAGCGCGGTAAGCTCCACCTGCATGTCGGCCCCCTTCTGCCCCAGCGTATCGCCGGTAAACGTCTCGCGCAGTTTCGCCACCGCGCCCAGGTCGCCTGCATGCAGCTCGACGACTTCGACTGCTTTGCGGCCCTGCATGATGCTCAGGTGAGAAAAACGCTCCTGCCCGCGCCGCGTGTAGTTTTCGAGCGTCGCCTCGTTCTTGACCACGCCGCTGACGACCTTGAAGAAGGTGATGCGTCCGGCGAACGGGTCCGACATCGTCTTGAAGACCACGATCCCTGTCGGCTCGTGATCATCCACCTTGCGGGTCGGTGTTGCGCCTGCGGCTGCCGAAGCGGTTTCGCCGCCATTGGCCGCGACGGCCTGCAGAGCCGACGACTTCACAGGCATTGGGGCACGCTCGATCGGAGCCGGCGCATACACCTTGATGAAATCGAGCAAATGATCGCCGGCTATATTGGCATGGCCGCTGACAAACAGCACCGGGAAGATGCGATCTTCGCGAATCGCCTCGTGGAGCGCGGTGATCAGGTGCTGCTCGGGGATCGTACCCTGCGCGAAGAATTCTTCCATCAGCTCATCTTTGCCCTCGGCTACCAGCTCTACCAGCGCCTCATGCGCGGCTTTGGCCGCACCCGTCAATGGCGCGGGAATCTCGCCGATCTTTCCGCGGCCGTCGCCGCCCGGTGTATAGAAGAAGGCTTCCATCGTTACGAGGTCAACTACGCCGTGGAATCCATCGGCGTCGCTGATGGGCAACTGCACCGGCACGCATTGCCGGCCCCAGCGCTCATGCAGATCGTCTATCAGCGCGCTCAGTCCGCCCGCTCCGCCGGCCTTGGGGTGGTCCATCTGGCTAATGACCACGATGCGGGGCACGTTGGCTTCTTCGGCATACTTCCAAACCCGCTCCGTCACCGGCTCCACGCCATTCTGAGCGTTGACCACGATGGCGGCCGCCTCCACGGGCAGCAGCGCGGCGCGAGCTTCGTGGGTAAACATATGAAAGCCGGGTGTATCGACAAAATTGATCTTTGCGCCTTGCCATTCGGCAAAGGCTACTGCGTTTTGCATCGTGATGCCGCGCGCCACTTCTTCTTCGTCATAGGCGGTGACGGCCGTGCCATCTTGCACGCGGCCCTGTGTCGGTGTTGATTTCGCGGCATGCAGCAGAGCGGCAATCAAGGTGGTTTTGCCACTGTGCGCATGCCCCATTACAGCTACGTTGCGGATCTCACTTCCCTGGTACGTTTTCATGCGGCTTCTCCTCCAACTGCGGGTGGGCCTGCGTCCTCGAAAGAAGACGCGGTGTCGGGCTGGGTTGAACGTCATGGGTAAACGGCGTGGTTGAACGCCGTTGACTGCGATCGAAGAGAAAGTGTTGAAAAGACCGGGCGCGCCGAGGAGCCATGAAGGAGCGGCACAGGGAACCCATCCAGGCGTCCGTCAGGACGTCAGCGGGTCCGAATTTCCGGGCTCGAGGGCCCAGTCTGCCGTCTTCCTCGTCCATGCGGAGGGTCTCCGGCAGGCGTCCGGCGAGCGCGTACAGAAGGGGTTGGCCGAACGTCTTGCTTTAAGAAGACGGATGCTATCACACGGGAACTATGAACGTCCTGTGACAAAACGCACGCGGCGGAAGTCTTCATTTGCTATTTTGGCGGAGGGCAAGAACCGCACGAAGTGCCTACCACTCCAAGACTGGGAGCAGGCTGGAATAGTCGTCGGTCCATAACTTTAGCCCCGGGACCGTCTTGGGATGCCGGGCCATACGCGCAACCTCGGGCTGTTGGAAGGGCTCAGCATTCTGGGTAACCAGCATCCAGGTTGAGGTGAACTCGTCGGTTCTTTCATTTGCCGCCGTCGTGATCACGACTGCCTGCATCCCGGCGTCCTGCGCCAGCAGGGCGATGGGTGGTTGCAGGTTCACGTGGCGATTGGAGATGTGAAACGCGAGGACGCCGTCCGGCGCCAGATGCTTCCGGTAAAGAGCGACAGCCTGCCTGGTCAGCAGATGGAGCGGAATGGCGTCGCCTGAAAATGCGTCGATGACGAGCACATCGAATCGCTGGGGCGGCTGCCTGGCGATCGAGATGCGCGCGTCGCCGGGAACGATGCTGACCGAAGCGCCGGACTCACGGATGTAGGTGAAGACGTTCCGCGCGATCGGTTCGACGCCAGGGTTGATTTCATAGAACTCGATCGCGTCTCCGGGCCGGCCATAGGCCGCGAGCGTGCCGGCACCCAGACCGATCACACCGATCTTGCGCGGCCGGTCGCCGCAACAGAAGCGCAGAGCGAGCCCTACGCCTGAATCCTCTGCATAGTAGCTGGTTGGTGTTTTGCGCTGGTCGTTGGAGCCGAAGATCTGTGTGCCATGCTCAATGTTGCCATTGGTGAGCGTGCGCAGCACTGCGCCGGGAATGCCGAAATCCTGTTTTACGCGGAGCGCGCCATAGAAATTGCGCGTTGCAGCAATCGTGTTCCGTTGGAGCACAGTGTGAATCCAGAAAATCTGCACCGCTATTGCGATGCTGGCGACGCCCCAGAGCAGGCGCTGGCTCCAGCCATCGCGCCACGTTGCGGCAAAAGCGAGAATCGCTGTAACGCAGCAGGTGATGACGAGGTCGAAGTTGAAGCGGAAGAGGAGCGGGAAGGCGATTCCGATGGCAAATGCGCCGAGTGCGCCTCCCGCTGCAAACAGCAGGTAGAAGAGAGTCGATTCAGAGTTGCGGCGTGGTCGCAAGGCGCAGGCTTCGCTATGGCAGAAGAGGCATGCGGCAAAAGCTTCCACCAGGAAGAAGCCGATGCTGATGCGCAGAGGCCAGACCGTGTCCTCCTTCGAGAGCGCGTAGCCCACACACGCCAGCATCACGATCAAAAAGCGCGAGACAATGCTGCGCGGCAACCGGGGAAACTGAAACGCGAGAATGAGCGTGAGCAGATAGACAGCGAGCGGAAGGATCCAGAGCAGTGGAATGGGCGCGATGTTGGCAGTCAGATAGCTGGTGATGGCGCTCAATTGCATTGCCGCGCCCATCGCCAGCAGCACCCACAGCACCTTGTGGAGCAACGGGGTTGCGGGCTGCGTGGTCTCCTCATGGGCAGGCGTCGACGCAGGTGCCATCGCTTTCGAGCGGGTCTTTTGCGCAAGGGCCGCGGAGAAGAGTGCAAACACCGCGAAGCCGGCGGCCCAGGCCATGCGCTGCGCCTGCAGCGTAAACCTGGGTTCGATCAAGGTTGGATAGAAAGCCAGCGCGAGCAGCGATGCGAGATTCGAGAGGGCAAAGAGGCGGTAAGGAATGCCGCCCGACTCGACCCGGGCCCACCACACTTGCATGAGAGGGCTGGTGGTGCCGAGCATGAAAAACGGAAGCCCGATCCAGGCGGTGAGCGCGACGAAGACCGCGGCGATGGGATGATCCGCTCCGAGTCCGATGCCGTAACTGCGCGCTGCCCAGGCTATGGCCGCTGCCGCAGCGAGCAAGAGCAGAAGGAGGTGCAGATTCCAGTTCGAGCTTCGAGAGAGCCAATGCGCGTAGAGATAGGCGGCAAGCAAGGCAGTCTGAAAGAAGACCAGGCAGGTGATCCAAATGGCTGCGGAGCCTCCGAGCAGCGGCAGCAGTTGCTTGGCGGCGATGGGCTCGACGAGGAAAAGCAAGAAGGAGCCCAGAAAGACCGCGCCCGCAAAGAGCCAACGCGAAGACGTCATGCGAACCTCAGGTGCCGCAAAGCCAGCCGGAATGCGTGGTTGCGCCCGCAAAGTGCCGCGGAGACAACAGGCGGATGCTATCACAGCGCCCGTGCAGCAACTTGCGATTCATCGCGAGATTCTTCGCCGCTATGGTAGATTCGGTTTACCCAATCAAAGATCTCCGCTTGCCGGGCTCGAATGCAATTGAAACTTGAATGAGGTGCGGATTGCCCTCTGCCGAACGCGACATATCCGTTTCAGGTGAGATGCAGGTCGCGCTCGGGGCTGCAGACGGGGGAGCCATCGGCGCTTCGGCCCAGCGCAAAGCGTCTCTACGACTGCTACCCATCATCTCCATCGGCTATGGCCTGGCCTACATGGACCGCATCAACATCAGCTTTGCTTCGCTGCGCATGAACAGCGATCTGCATTTCAGCGCGACCGTGTATGGCCTGGGCGCAGGCTTGTTCTTCATTGGCTACGCGCTGTGTGAGGTGCCGTCGAACCTGATGCTCTTGCGCTTCGGCCCGAAGCGCTGGCTGGCGCGCATCATGTTCACGTGGGGCGTGCTCGCGGCTGCCATGATGTTGGTGCGTACGCCATGGCAGTTCTACATGGTTCGCCTATTGCTGGGCGTGGCCGAGGCGGGCTTCTTTCCCGGAGTGCTTTATTACCTCACACTCTGGTTTCCGGCCACGATGCGCGCCCGGGCAGTGAGCCGCTTTTATGTTGCCCTTCCCCTGAGTTCTGTCTTAATGGGTTCGGTTGCGGGGTGGCTGCTGGGACTGCAAGGCAAGCTGGGGCTCGCCGGCTGGCAATGGCTCTTTCTGCTGGAAGGCCTCCCCGCGGCGCTGTTCAGCTTTGTCTTCCTCTGGTTGTTACCCGACGGGCCGATGCAAGCAAAATGGCTCACACATGAGGAGAGGGTGTGGCTCAAGCGCCGGCTCGAAGGAGACTCAATGTATGCGCACCTCGGACATGACGCGGGTGTGATGCGGGCCTTGCTCTCTCCCAAGGTGTGGATGATCGGTGGCTACTTTTTGTGCGCGCTCACGGCAAACTATGCCTACTACTTTTCCGCGCCTGCAATTCTGCAGGCCTCGACCGGTTGGAGCGTCACCAACGTTGGGTTTCTGATTGCGTGCTTTGGGCTGGCCGGCGCGGCTGCAATGCTGCTCAATGGAGCGCACTCCGATCGCACCGGCGAGCGGGCGCTTCACTGTATCATCCCATGCATTCTGATGGCGGCCGGCTATGCGTTCGCGAGTGCTTCGCATTCCACATGGCTGGTGGTGACATCGCTGGCAGTCAGCTTCATGGCGTTCATGGCGATGCAGGGGCCGGCACTCGCTCTCCCCACGCAGTTCCTCGCCGGGCGCGCCGCCGCTGCGGGCATCGCGGCGATGAATACCATCACCATGTTCAGCGGATTCGTCGGCCCTTATTGGATGGGCGTGATGAAGGATGCAACCGGCAGCTACTGGCTTGGCCTGCGTGGTCTGATCGTTCCGAGTCTCGGCGCCGCAGCTGCCATGTTCGTGCTCACGCGCAGCCTGGCGCGCAGCCGACCCGTCGTGCCCGGCGCTACGCATCTCGCCAGCGAGTCCGCCTGAAGCGGATGGAAAGGCCAGCTGCCGGTTAGACGCTGGCGGTGGCGGGCAATATCTCGTCTACATCAATCCACTGCGTGGGATATTTGCCGGTGTAGCAGGCTGTGCAGAAGTGATTGCCTTCTCCGCTGCCGCAGCTTTTCAGCAGGCCTTCGAGCGAAAGATAGGCGAGAGAGTCGGCTTCAATGAAGCTGCGAATCTCTTCAACCGACTTGTTGGCGGCAATCAGGTCGCGCTTGCTCGGGGTGTCCACTCCATAGAAGCACGGTGAGATGGTCGGGGGGCAGCTGATGCGTAGATGGACTTCTTTCGCGCCGGCTCCGCGCACCATGCGGACAATCTTGCGGCTGGTAGTTCCGCGAATGATGGAGTCGTCGATGAGCACGATGCGTTTGCCCTCGATCAGGTTGCGCACCGGGTTCAGTTTCAAGCGCACGCCAAAGTCGCGCACGCGCTGTTCGGGCTCAATGAATGTGCGGCCCACGTAGTGATTGCGAATGAGGCCCAGGCGGAAGGGGAGTCGCGCCTCTTCTGCGTAACCCAACGCGGCAGTCACGCCGGAATCCGGCACGGGCACGACGACATCGGCGGGAATGCCCGATTCACGGGCCAGCTGGCGGCCCATCTGATCGCGGCTTTCCTGCACCCAGCGGCCGAAGATGCGGCTGTCAGGCCGCGCGAAATAGACATGCTCGAAGACGCAGCTCGATTGCGGCACGCCGCTGGCATACTGGCGGCTGGTGAGGCCATCTTCGGTGATCATGACTAACTCGCCGGGAAGCACGTCGCGTTCATATTCTGCGCGCAACAAGTCGAAGGCGCAGGTTTCAGAAGCAATGACGATGGTGTCGGGCCCGGTCGCGTTGCGGATGCGGCCAATCGAAAGCGGACGGAATCCGCGCGGGTCGCGTGCAGCAAAGATGCGATCGCGGGTCATCATCACGATGGAAAACGCACCCTCGATCTGCGCCAGCGAATCGGCGATGCAATCGACCAGCGTGTGCCGTTCAGAGTGCGCGATGAGCTGCACAATGATCTCGGAATCCGAAGTTGTCTGGAAGTAGGCGCCTTCGCGCTCGAGTCGTGCGCGCACATTGCCCAGGTTCACCAGGTTTCCGTTGTGCGCGATGGCGATGAGGCCTTTGGTCGAGTCGACACGAATGGGCTGCGCATTGAGCAGCGCCGAATCGCCGGTCGTAGAGTAGCGCGTGTGCCCGATGGCCATGGGGCCGGGCAGCTTTTGCAGCACATCTTCGGTGAAGATTTCAGAGACCAGGCCCATGCCCTTGATGTTCGCCAGGTGCTGGCCGTCAGCGGTTGCGATGCCCGCCGACTCCTGCCCGCGATGCTGCAGCGCGTAGAGGCCGAGATATGCCTGTCGCGCGGCCTCAGGATGCCCATGAATGGCGACGACGCCGCACTCCTCGCGTAGCTTGTCGGCGCTTTGCGCACGGCTGGCCACTGTTGTGCGGCGCTCCCAGCTTGCCGCAGTCTTCATCTGTTCAGACTCATCGAATTCACCCGCGACACTCTGGAACAGCCGCCTCATGCTGTCGCCTCGTCATGGAGAGCGGATTCGAGTGCGCCTGCCCAGGGGGCCCGGAGCTCAGCGAGCGGTGCGGAGATGAAAGGCTCGCGATCGACCTTGATCTCCAGGCGATTGCCGCCCGTGGTCCCGACGCGCGCAGCCATGAAGTTGAGTTCGCCGGCGAGCTTCTCGATGGCTGCTGCATTGCCGGCGGCACAGGAGATGAAAACTGTCGTTGCCGGCTCAGCGAACAACCCAAACAGCGGATGCGCCAGAAGCGAGGCATCCTGCTCGACGGTGGCGCCGATGTTCCTGGCGAACGCAGCCTGCGCCAGCGCGACGGCAATGCCACCATCCGACACATCGCGCGCCGAGCGGATCAGCTTGCGCCGAGAAAGCTCTACGAGCAGTGTGTGCAGGTCGGCCTCCGCGTCCAGATCGAGCGCCGGCGGCTTACCCCACAGTGCGCCCAGCACCACCTTGGCGAACTCCGACGAGCCAAACGCGATCAACTCCTCTTGCGCTTCTTCTTCGGTCGCATCGGGCACTGCGGATGCCTGCGGCTTCTCTTCAAAGGCGGGCAACGGATATTGGCTGATCGGCAAAGGCTCAAGCGGAACTTTGAGCTGCGGATCAGGATCCTGGCCGCGCGGAATCGGCCACAACAGAACGATGGTGTCGCCGGACTGCTGAAAACCCGCCGGAACGGCTTTGGTCACGTCGTCGAGAATGCCGACGATGCCCAAGACCGGCGTGGGATAAATACCTTCGCCGCGCGTCTCGTTATATAACGAGACGTTGCCGCCCGTGATCGGTGTACCGAGAGCGGTACAGGCTTCGGCTATACCGTCAATGGCCGCCGAAAGCTGCGCCATGATCTCCGGCTTTTCAGGATTGCCGAAGTTGAGGCAGTTAGTGGCGGCTACGGGCATTGCGCCGGTGAGGGCCACTTTACGCGCGGCTTCGGCAGCTGCGTGCATTGCCCCGAGCTTGGGGTTGAGAGAACACCAGCGTCCATTGCCGTCGAGCGCCATCGCAAGCCCGCGCTCGTGACCGGCTGCACCTGTTCCTTTGAGCCGCAACACGCCGGCTTCGCCGCCCGGCCCCTGCACGGTGTTGGTCTGCACCATGCTGTCGTATTGCTCATGAACCCAGCGCTTAGACGAAACATTGGCGCTTACAAGCAGCGTCTTCAGATCCGCAGTAAAATCACGGTCCTTTTCGAGTCCAGCTTGCGCATCGACCGGGGGCTCGAGCGGTGCAGGTGATTTCCAGACGCCGACCGGCCGGTGATAGAGCGGGGCGTCGTCGGTAAGCGACTGGTTTGGAATATCGGCTACCAACGCGCCGTGATGGCGAATGCGCAAACGCGGCTCCGGTCGAACCGAGCCCACAATCACTGCATCGAGGCCCCACTTGGCAAAGACGCGCAGCACTTCGTCTTCCCGGCCTTTTTCTGAGACGAGCAGCATGCGCTCCTGGCTTTCGGAGAGCATGATTTCGTAGGCGCTCATGCCTGTTTCACGTTGCGGCACGCAATCAAGCTCCACATCGAGACCAACGCCGCCGCGCGCGCCCATCTCGCAGGTAGAGCAGGTCAGGCCCGCTGCGCCCATGTCCTGAATGCCGACGATCGCGCCGGTCTTCATGGCTTCGAGACACGCCTCAAGCAGCAGCTTCTCCATGAAAGGGTCGCCCACCTGCACATTGGGCCGTTTGGCCTCGGTGCCCGCGTGAAACTCCTCGCTGGCCATCGTGGCGCCGTGAATGCCGTCGCGTCCCGTCTTTGCGCCTACATAGATGACGGGGTTGCCGGTCCCCGAAGCCTTTGCGTAAAAGATTTCGTCCTTGCGAACCAAGCCGAGGGCAAAGGCGTTCACCAGCGGATTGCCACTATAGCAGGGCTCGAATTTCGTTTCGCCGCCAAGGTTCGGCACGCCAAAGCAGTTTCCATAGCCGGCGATGCCGTCGACCACTCCCTCGACAATGGAGTGGTTCTTGCGGATGAGATTGAGCTCCGCGCCCGACTCCGGTGTCACGGGACCGAAGCGCAGGGAGTCCATTACCGCAAGAGGCCGAGCCCCCATCGTAAAGATGTCGCGCAGAATTCCGCCCACGCCGGTGGCCGCGCCCTGATGCGGCTCAATGTAGCTGGGGTGGTTGTGGCTCTCAATCTTGAAGGCACAGGCCCATCCATCGCCCACGTCGATGATGCCGGCATTTTCACCCGGCCCCTGCACTACGCGCTCGCTCTTGGTTGGCAGGCGCTTCAGGTGCACGCGGCTTGATTTATAGGAGCAGTGTTCGCTCCACATCACGCTGTATATGCCGAGTTCTGTGAGCGAAGGAACGCGCCCCAGGGCCGAAAGAATGCGCTCGTATTCTTCCGCGGTGATGCTGTGCTGCGCCAGGAGCTCCGGGGTAACTGCGACCGGATCGGGAACGACTGCAGAGGAGGCAGGAGTCATCACGATAATCTCTATTGTCGCATGGGGCGCGTTGTCTGGATTCGCTGGCGACGTGTGGAAAGCCGGGACCTTTCCGCCTTGGCGGGCGCCGCGCTCGATGCAGAGAACATCGATCCAATGAGCGATGGTAAGCCGAGCGTACTTCTCGGCGATCGGAGTTCGCACAAAGTTGACGACCGGGCAACCGCACCGCGCACACGGTAGGGCGCATGAGTCGCCGAAGAATCCGCAGGCGATCCAGACTGCGCCGATTCGGAATGCCGCATCGACCCACTTGCGATGCCACACCAATTGGACCTGTTGCTCTAAGTGCCGCCTTTGCGGCAAACCAGCGGACCATTGGGAGAAAGAAGTCGATCCTCTGCGGTAAGCAACGGTCAGACATGAGCGCGGCCGAGCCCAGTATCGGACACCGTCAGGGGTGGCTTTCGGATGTGGCCGTGTGCGATACTCGCAGGTGCCCACCCCTTGGCCGGGATGGCGGAACTGGCAGACGCAGCGGACTCAAAATCCGCCGATCGCAAGGTCGTGGGGGTTCGACCCCCCCTCCCGGCACCAACAAAACAAAGAGTTTAAACTGAATTGGCCTCTCAAAATCCGAGAGGCCAAAAGGCTGTTGGTTCTGACCGTGGTGAGTATTGGGAAGAACAAAGCTCGGAAGGAAGACCTGTCGAATCTCGCTGAGCGTATTGCCCTGATATGGAGTGACCCTGTCAACCCTGCGGAGTCGGTGGGGTTGTTTTTGTAGTTGTCTTTGCCTTTCTCCGAGCACAAAGCGAGCAGCAGCCTGGGCAGGTTTTAGCGACGATTGATCAGTCTGATATTCGCGGGTCGGAACGGCATAATCATGATCCGTCGGGAGCTGCCTCTGACTGTTATCGCGAGTCCGGTCGAGCCTGTCGCATAGGCCAAGCGAGGGTTCTCCTTCGTGCTTGCCCAGCCTGCTGCTGGCTCTGTGCTCGAGTTGTGTGGCGCGTTTCATCGATGAACTGTCTTTGCTTTTTCCTTATTAGGAAAGTTTTTGTTCCTGTCAGGCTGCAGCTCGCTGGCTGACGGTCGTCTGTGCTCTGGTTCCAATAGCCCAGATGAATCCCAGCAATTCACGAGCAACTGCAGTAATGATCTTTCCCTGGGGCTTGCCGGCCGCACCCAGCTTCATGTATCGCTTGTGCAGGCGGTGTTGAGCCTTCCATGCAATCTCCTTTTGACCTCTTCCGAAATGCTCTCCTGCCGTCTGCGCAATCCATACCAGATACCTGGTGGACGGCGATAGCTCCATGCTGCTTCGCCAACGATTCGTCGCAAGTGTGCATTGCCGGTTTTAGTGATGCCTCCGCGTCTGATTCGCTTGCCACTGGAGTCTTCGCTGGGCACCGCGCCGCAATACCCCATCAGCTGCCGAGCACCGCCGAAGCGGGATACTTGGCCCAGCTCGGCCGCAATGGTCACAGCCGAGATATCTGCGATACCGCGCAGCGCCTGCAGATCGTTGATGACTTGCTGTAACGCGGGCGAGGCCAGCTTCACGGCCTCCATGATGGCTTGCTCCAGACGCGCCACCCGTTCCCGCATGTGCTCGACCTCGTGCAGATAATCCTGCCGCGTGGCCTCCTGAGCGATCTGTGTGAAGCGCAGCTGCGCAACCCATATCAGATAAGGGCGCGTCCATGGTCTCACCCCGGTGGGTGGACGCTGGCCTGAGCGCAGCAGAAACTTACTCAACCGATGCCGCGCTCGCATCTGATCCTGCTTCGCTGCTTCGCGAGCACGTACCAGATCCCGCAGAGCCTCCGAACCTTCATCCGGAACCCATACCGCCGTCAGATCTCCGGAGCGATAGCAACGTGCCAACTTCTCCGCGTCCCGCCGATCTGTCTTTACCCGATCACCTGCCTTAACCGGGACCAGAGTGGGTGCCACAACCTCGCACTGAATGCCCAACTCCGCCAGCTGCCAGTACACGACATAGCCCGTCGGACCTGCTTCATAACAGGCTCTCAGCTTCTCTGCTGGACCAAGCTTCTTGATCATCTTGCGGATCGACTCGGCGCGGTTCGGAATCGTTCCCAGGCTTCTCACTTCACCCTCCGGCTCCGCAACGGCTACGGCGATTGTCTCGGCATGGGCATCCAGACCCAAAAATCGTAGCTTTTCCTTCATGACCGGCTCCCTTCCGCTTGTGGCTCTGAACTGTGCGTCCTTCTGAACTCACAGCCTAACCCACGATCAGCGCATCGGCGCCGGTCACTCCATACTGACTGTTCACCTCAACGCAGAGCGACGATCCACCAGGCGGAGATTTGTTTGTTAACGGTGGAACATAGTTATCCTTCTCGATAGCCAAGCGGAGCACCGCGCATACGCCTGATTCGCGCAATTCGGGTCGAGTTTGAACTGCAGCTTACAATTCGCGAATCGCAGTCACGGGGTTTCGGCACATCGCTCGATGTGCCGGAAAGTAGCAGGCTAACAAAGACATTGTTCCCAGGAGCATGACCACGGAAGCAACGGTGACTGGATCGTTGGCGCCGATTCCGTACAACAGCCGGGCGATAAGATGTGTCAGTCCCAACGCAAACGCCAATCCCAGCGCCAGCCCGATGCCTGTGAGCCACAATCCCTGCAACAGCACGAGCCGCAGCACGTCAACACGTGAAGCACCTAGAGCCATTCTGATTCCGATCTCTTGAGTTCGCATTTGGGTTCGATAGGTCACGAGTCCGTAGATCCCCGTTACTGCAAGAACCAGCCCGATCAGCGCGAACATTCCCGCCAGGGTGCTCTGGATGACGGCGAAGCTGCTCGCCAACTGGGTACTCTCGCGCATGGGACGCACATCGAAAACCGGCAGCCGTGTATCGATTTCGTGGATGGCGGTTTCCACTGCTGGCGCCAGATCGACCGGATTTCCCTCGGTCTCCACCTGCACGATCGTCTCGTACCCCACCTGGAAAAAGCTCATATACACCATAGGCTCGGGTGACTCATTCATTAACATATGTACCGAATTTCTCGCGACGCCGACAACCGTGAAAAGGCTGCCCCATATCCTGAGTTTCTTTCCCAGCGGATCCTGTCCCGGCCAGTAGCGCCTCGCCGCAGTCTGATCCACGATAAGTACCCTCGGGGCCTTTTCATCGTCATCCGGCGTAAACTCGCGTCCTTCCAGAATGGGTATATGGAGAGATTCGAAATACCGCGGAGCCACTTCGGCGTGGTACACCTGCAAAGATTCATGGGGGTGCGGCACATACCCTTCCGGATACGCATCTTCCCCCTTGTGGCTCAGGGTCATCGGAATCCAGTCCGTAAAAGACGCAACCTTCACGCCCGGCAAGGCCGACACGCGATTAAGGATCTTGTGACGGATCACCTGTTCCTGGTCGTGGCTGTAGCCGGCGATATTCAGCCCCACGGACGCAGTGAGAATGTGGTCCTGCTCAAATCCGGGATTCGCGTGGGCGAGATTCCGCAGTGTTCGCAGAAATAGCGCGGAGCACAACAGCAGCGGAAGTGAAAGCGCGATTTGCGCAACCACCAGCCCGCTGAGCAACCTCCGGTTGCGTGAGCCACCGGAGATGCTTGCAGACTCTGCCTTGAGTACCTCAACGGCCGGCGCGTGGGACGAACGCCAGGCGGGCAGCGCGCCGCAGAGCAAGCCGGCCAACAGGGACGACACCGCAATCCCGATTACCACCTTATGGTCCATGCTCCCGTTGAGTATGGTGGGGTTCGAGTTCGCCGGAAAGAACCATGCGAATGTCTTCGAAGTCCACGATGTCAACACAAGGGCCACGGCTCCTGCGACGGTGGAAAGCACCACGCCCTCCAGCACCATCTGCCGCACCAGTTGCATGCGATTCGCCCCGAGTGACTGCCGGATCGCAAGCTCACGCCGCCGGGATACAAACCGCACCAGTGTGAGCGTAGCCAGGTTCGCGCAGGTCAACAACAGCACCACAGCGGCGAAGGCCAGCAGAATCGGCAGCGTCGCCGCCATGTATCCGTTGGCGCCGAATGGCGAGCGCCACATGGGATCCAGCGTGATCCGGTTCTCGCCCAGATGATCGTCCGGAAACGCCGCGACAATATTGTGCATCACGGTATCGAGATCCTGGGCTGCCGTGCCAAGGCTCACGCCGGGCCGCAATCTTCCAATTACGTTCAGCCAGACCGCACCACCGCTGCGATGCGTCATCCGCCACACATCCGTCCCGAGGGGATCGAGCGTTACCCACAGATCTTCACGGATCCCGGGCATTGCTCCGACAACCCCTTCCGGCGCCACACCAATCACGGTCACAGGATGCCGGGCGATCTCGATCGACTTGCCCACAATTGCCGGGTCTCCGGCATAACGCGTCTTCCAAAGCGAATAGCCCAGGACCACGTTAGGAACGGCATCGGGACGCGTCTCCTCTTCAGCCACAAAGAAACGCCCCAGCACCGGCTTGATGCCGAGCACATCGAAATAGTTCGCCGACACGTTCGCAATATAGGCACGCTCCGACTGTGCGCCGCCGGTCAGCGTGATCCAATCGTGATGATAGGCGAGTATTCCGGAGAAGGTGTGGTTCTGCTCGCGCAGATCGCGATAGTCGAGGTACGAGAAGGGCGGAGTCGGAGAGAAGTGCCGTTCCCCCCGCTGCAGGCTCACAAGGTCGCCCGTGTCTCGCGCGCCGGGAATCGGACGCAACATGGTGCCGTCGATCCAACTCAATACCGTGCTGTTGGCGCAGATAGCCACAGTCAGCATCGCCGTCGCGGTAATCGAAAAGCCGGGGCTCTTGCATAGTTGCCGTAACGCGTAACGGACATCCCGGCCTAGTTGTTCAAGCCACGCTTGGCCCCACATCTCGCGCGTCACGTCTTGCACTAGAGGAATATTTCCAAATTCCCGCGCCGCCGCTTGTCGCGCCGTCCCTGCCGTCTCGCCTCGCGCCACTCGATCTGCAATCGCCATCTGCAGGTGCGCATCAATCTCTTCCTGAAATTCGCGCTTGCGCCGCTGAAAACCGAAGCTCGGGAACCACTTCATGACTCACTCTCCTCCGGCTTGACGTA
>DATDIQ010000025.1:0-212700 GCA_036520995.1 Occallatibacter sp. | reverse complement strand
AGTTGCCGTAACGCGTACCGGACATCCCGGCCTAGTTGGTCAAGCCACGCCTGGCCCCACATGTCGCGCGTCACATCCTGCACAAGAGGAATATTTCCAAAGTCCCGCGCCGCCGCTTGTCGCGCCGTCTCTGCCGTCTCGCCCCGCGCCACTCGATCTGCAATTGCCATTTGCAGGTGCGCATCAATCTCTTCCTGCATTTCGCGCTTGCGCCGCTGAAAACCGAAGCTGGGGAACCTCTTCATGATTCACTCTCCTCGGGCTTGACGTACATCACCGACCCGATCGCTTCGACAATCCGCTCCCATCGGCCCAGATCCGAGGCCAACTGCTTTTTCCCCTTGGCCGTGATTCGGTAGTATCGGGCTTTTTGTTTGCTCTCTGACTGCTTCCACTCAGACTGCACCCAGCTTTGACGCTCCAATCGATGGAGAGCCGGATACAGTGATCCGGTCTCCACCTGGAGCACATCTCCGGATCGCAAACGTAACGCCTGGACAATGCCATATCCATGCTGCGGTCCCCATTGCAGGGTCTGAAGAATAAGCATGTCGAGTGTTCCCTGCAATAGATCAATCCGGTTCCTATACTGGTCTTTTTCGTTCATAGATGTAGACACTCTACTCCTAATGGAAGTAGAGTGTCTACTTGGCCTTCGTAGTGACGCTCAAATTCGAAACCAAGCTACAGCGGATACTCAGACGAGATCGCATCCGGTCTGACAGTGCTTAACCGAACGATCCGGAACTCGAAGGTGTTGTGCAATCGCTCAGTGGCCGAACTTTGACATCTGCCGACGAGTGATTTATCGCCAATGCACTTATCGAAACCGCATCAATTTCGGCTGGGTTTCTCGACCACCACAGGAATTCAATCCACCGTCGCGATGCGATCGATCACGGAAAGCCTGTGTTCCGGTGAGAGATGACTGTAGCGCGCGGACATCGTGATCGTCTTGGGCCGGCGAGTTCCTGGATCTCTTTGATCGACGCTCCGGCCATGGCTAACCGGGAGCAAATGTGTGCCGGTTCGAATGCCAGACGTAGGTCGCAATCCAGACATGGTTGGAACCAAGTTCGCGCCCTGTGATCCCTCGCGCGGAAAGACTGAATCAGATACCTTTTTAGCGGTCTTTTGAGCGTCCCAATCGCCATTAGTGCGTCGGCATTGAGATGCACGGTTCGAGTTGAGCCGTTCTTTGTCTTCGTTTGCTCAATTGTCCGCCACTCCAGAACCTTGTGTTGGTTCGACTCCGACCTCGGCCGCCACAATTTTCTGCCTCCCCTCAAGATCAACACAAAGACCCGCCAGGGTGGATAAATCCGGGCTGAGTTGACTCGCGTTGAAAATGGGAAGAAATTTACCCAGTGCCCAGAGGCTCAGCCTTTTGCGTGAGAAGGTCTGCGATGCAGTCTTCTTCGTTTCAATTTCACCGATTCTCTAAAATTCGAGCCCATAGGAGAGAGCACTGGACTGATCGCGAGTCGGCGTCTGCCCACACGGCGCATTGGCGACCGGGAGCTCGTTCCCGTCTACGAGCTTCGGAGATATGCGAACAGACCATCCAGAGCTTGTCCGTATCGCGTTCCAAGCGCAGCCGGCTTTCAGCAACAGAATCAGCCGCACACGGCGCATCCTCTGCACGTCCGCAAGCCTTTGATTTCTCCTGAATCCGGTCGGTGTCTATGCTCCCTCGGGCAGGACATTGGGGACTTCGATGCCGAGCGCGGTGGCGAGATCGTGCTGATGCTCCTGCTCGTTCGAGATGATGGTGCGAAGCTGCTCGGCGAGGGCGTAGTGGCCCAGCCCTTCAGCCTGGCGCACACGTTGCCGGTAGTTGCGAATCGTGTCCGTCTCGTTGTCGAGGTCAAACCGAATCATCTCTTCCGGCTTATCGGAGAGCTTGACGGGCTTGGGAACCGCAGTGGGCATGCCGCCGAGGTAGTCGATTTGGTCGGCAATGATGAGCGCGTGTTGCAGCTCCTGGGCGGCGTGCAGCTTGAGCTCGCCCGCGATATTCATCCACTGAGCGCCCTTGAGCACATTGCTATAGACGGTATACGCGATGATGGCCTGATATTCGCGGGCCAAATCTTCGTTGAGGTCATTGATCAGGGTCTTTACTGCATCGTTCTTCGCTGCATCGCGGTGCTCTTTCGCCATATCCCGATCCTTTCAGGAGGTGAGATGCGAAGAGAGGATGGGGTGTTGGTTTGCCTGGCACCCGCGGCCAAGGATGAGCCGGGTTTTCTTCAGGCAGGGGAACGGATTCCTCGCGTTCGGCAAACTTTATTCATGTTTCTTCCTCTAAGTGTGGAGAGGTTTCCGGTCTGTACCGGAAGGAAAGAGGACGCGATGTTTCTTCTTCTTGGCGTAGTGCTCTTGATTGCGTGGATCGCCGGATTTGTAGTTTTTCACGTTGCGGGCTTTCTGATTCATCTGCTGCTCATCCTTGCGGTGATCTCGGCGATCCTGCATTTCGTGAGGCGAGGAAGGAATGCGGTGTAAGGGTCTGTTTCGAATTCGGCTAGCCTGGTCGTCGACGTCGAAGAGTTTTTGCCCGTGATCAGCACGGCCAACTGAGAGATCCATCTTTTGCTCACGACTGTGAGCCAGGCATCAACTAACTGAAGAAATCGCATCGCCGCTTCGGGCTGCCTGTTTTTCCTGCACCCAGACCGGTTCCGACGATCACCCGACTTGCCCAATGGATCGGCTCAGCGTTCAGACCTCCTCAACACCACGGACATGCTGCTGGCACCGGAGAAATCGGAGAAATCGATGGAAGGATCGGAGCCATCGGGCGCCGGTCCGATGACGGGCCCATTGGGATCCGGTTTCTTCGGTGTGGGCATGCTGAACGGTATGTTCACGGTGCGCTGGATCTCCATCTCTCCGCCTTTGATCTTGCCGTCGAAGACATTGATGCCGGATTTGAAGGAGACATGATCTCCCTCGACGACGCCGTCGCGGATCAGGGCAGGCGCATCGTCGCCGCCGAACCAACCGCCCGGACCTTCAACGGTTCCGGTCAGTTTGCCGCCTTGCTGCGTGAGCGTGAAGATGCGCGGGAAACCAAGGAACGACGCCGCAGGCCCCGATCCGGCGTCCGACGTAGCAACCCACAGACCAGTGATTCCTTCACCCTTGGGAATGGGCCGCTGCCAGACGGCGACCTGCGGGCGCAGTTCGATTTGCTTGCACGAGACAGTTGCGATGGCACTGGCGATCCCGGGCGATGTCGCTTCGACCGTGATGGTACCTGACGTCTTTTCGGCTTGGACGAGCGCCATGCAATATCCCGAAAATGCTTTGCGCGATGTCCCCTTGTCGGGTGATTGATCGGTGGGGTCTCCGTTGCCAACGCCGACCAGCTTGCCTGCCCCAGTGACCTTGAACGTAACGAGAGCATCGGTGATGGGGACGGTGCGTCCGCCTGCATCCTGCACCTCGACGGCAAACATGGCTACGTCTTCGCCGTCGGCTGACAAGGAATCGCGATCGGGCCGCAGGACCAATTTCGAGGCTGGCCCCGTGGTATCACGGCGCGTCGTCAAAACCTGCTTGCCGTCTTTCCATCCGCGCGCTTCGATAGACCCGGGAGCATACTCGACGTCCCAGGCGACGTGTGAATCCTTCTTCACATCCTTCGCGCCGAGACTATGTCCGTTATGAAACAGCTCAACCCGATCGAGGTTGGAGAAAACCCACACGGCGATCTTCTTGCCCTCGTAACCGGACCAGTTCCAGTGCGGAAACAGATGCAGCACGGGCTTCTCAGTCCACCACGACTGGTAGTAGTAAAAGGAGTCCTTCGGAAACCCGCAGATGTCGATGATGCCGTATTGCGAGCTAATGTTCGGCCAACCGTTCGGCGACGGCTCGCCGCGATAATCGAAGCCTGTCCAAACGTAGCCGCCCCCGAGCCACGGGCGTGCGTTGCAGAAGGTCCACCAACCTTCCGCAGAGGCGCGGCCTGAGGTGGTGTAGGGATCGTAAGAGCTGACGAAGCCTTTCGATTTGTCGGTAATGTAGATGCCGCGGGTGCAAACCGCGCTGACGGTTTCGGTCCCCAGCACCAGCTTCTCAGGATGCGCTTTGTGGAAGGCCTCCGCCTGCGGATCGGCGTAGTGATAGCCGATCACATCGCATACTGCAAGTCCGCCGGTGCCGCTGCCAGCCGCTTCGCCGTTGATCATGCCGTCAATCGTGGTGAGGCGCGATCCGTCGTGGCGCGCGGCAACCTCTTTCATCGCCGTGACAATATTGGCGCCCTTGGCAGTCGTGGCCGTGGGCTCCTCGTTGCCCAGCGACCACAGGAAGACGCTGGGATGATTGCGGTCGCGCCGGACTAAATCTTCAAACTGGCTCAGGCCTTCGGGATTGGACGACATCATGCGCGTCTCGTCCATGACCAGCATGCCTAACTGATCGCAGGCATCGAGAAGCTCGGGCGTAGGCGGGTTGTGTGAGGTGCGCAGTGAGTTGCAACCCATCTCCTGCAACTTGCGAACGCGATAGGACTGCACAGCATCCGGCAAGGCGACGCCGATTCCAGCGTGGTCCTGGTGGTTGCAGGTGCCTTTCAGTTTCAGAGGGGTGCCATTCAGCAGAAATCCGCGCGTAGCATCGAATTGAACGGAACGAATGCCGAATGGTGTTTCGTAGCGATCGACCGCTTTGCCATTGACCTGCACTTCGGTCAGCAACTTGTAAAGGTTGCGCTCACCGAGCGACCACAGCTTCGGGCGACTGACAACAATGTCCTGCATGAAGTCGTGCTGATCGGCGATTCCGATCGTGGCCGAGGAGGAAACGTCCCTGGCTACAGCCGAGCCGGAAAGATCAACGATCGTGGAGATAACGCGCACATCGCTTGGAGAGTCTCCGTGATTCTCAACTTCGCTGCGGATGGAGAGAGTTGCGCTGGTGGCACGGATCTCGGAGCGAACCAGAGTGCCCCACTGCTTGATGTGTACGGGGTGCGTCTTCACCAGCCACACGTGGCGATAGATGCCGGCGCCCTCATAGAACCATCCATCGCTCTGCGTTGCGTCAACGCGTACGAGAAGAACATTGGGCTGGCTGGGATTGACGAAATCGGAAACGTCGAAGCTGAAGGAATCGTAACCACCACTGTGCTGGCCGATATAGAAACCGTTGAACACGACGGTGGTCTCCCGGTATGCACCATCGAATTCGAGCGTGATCCGCTTGCCTGCGTCCTCGGGAGACAATTCGAAGATGCGCCGGTACCAGCCGACGCTGTTTTCGGGATATTTGCGACCAAGAGGGTAGAAGCCCTTGCTCTGCAAATCGGGATCGTTCTTGAAGGGAAGCTCGACGGCCCAGTCGTGGGGCAGATCGACGGAGCGCCAGTCGGTGTCGACAAATGAGGTGGAGCCGGCCGGCATAAAGCCGCCGGTCTTCTGGAAGTTTCCCGCGTCGGCGCTGCCGTAGCCGAAATCCTTGGCTGGATCATTGGCATCTCCGAAGTGGAACCTCCATCCGAAATCGAGCAGGAGGCGTTCGCGGCCGGCGCCTGGCGCGGGAGAGGCGAGATTCTCGGTCGCGGTGAGAGGCCCGGAGACTTCGCTCGTCGCGTGCATGGCGGGATGGATGGGACCAAGAGACTGCGCCGTGGCAGCGACGGCGGGAGCCAGCAGACTGGTTTTCAGAATATCGCGGCGTGAAAAGGTTTTCATTGCGCCTCCGGTAAACGATCAAATTTTACGAGAGCCCGAATCTGTTCAGGATTTGGTCACTGACGTTATACACCCAACCCGTCGCGGTCGTCCGTGGAATGAGGCAGCTTGCCTTAATCGCGTGTAGCCTGCCCTTCGACGTAGTCCCTTCATTTCGAATTCGAAATTCGACTCGTCCTGCGGGGGTGTCGAGGGACAGGTCAGCCGATCCTGCGAGCGGACTAGTTCCTTCCCTTTAGAAGGAAATCGTTTGTTGCAGTGCAAGATCCCGCGATGAGCCGCCAACCCGAACAATATAGCTTCCGGGAACGAGCTTCCACGAATCATACGCCTCGTCACAGACGGTGAATCGGTCGCGATTGATCGGAATGGAGACTTGCTTAGACGCGCCAGGCGCCAATTCTACCCGCGTCCAACCGACAAGCCGCTTGGGCGGCTCACCGGCTGAGTCAGGCAGAGCGGCATAAATCTGGGCGATTTCAGCGCCCGCGCGCTTGCCGGTATTCTTCACCGTGAATGAGACCACGGTTGAGTCACCAGGCTTCACCGAGAGATTGGAATAGGCATAGGTCGTATACGAGAGGCCAAAGCCAAGTGCGAGTCCAAAACGCTCTCTGCGCATCGCGCAACAACGAAACGCTCAGATTTCCCTCGCAAGACTTTGCCTGGAAATAGGAGCGGACTGCAAAAAAGAGGAAAGGGACAAGGTGGCGCCCTGAGCGTACTCGCAGCCGGGTAATCGACACGACCGGCATTTCGGACTCTCCCGAAGCCGCATGTATTGATGCATTCGTCCTTCACAGCTCTATGTACTTCCGCTGCGGTGGCTTCTTCCTCCATCGTCGCGCACTCCCGCACCAATGTAAAACGGGAGCCGTCTCGCGCGATTCTTAGGATTCGATCGCCGCAGCGGTTGCATGATCAGAAAACGAACCGCCCCTGTACCACAACCACCCGACCCGATACCGTGGACTCCTGGCTCGAACCATAAGGACTGGTGGGCGCATTGATGTCTGTCGAAATATGTCCCAGAGTGGTCAAGTTCGACGCGTTGTTCGCGGGCTGGCCGAAATTGACGTGGTTCAGCGTGTTGTAGGCCTGAGCGCCGATCTGAAACACCATGCTCTCCCTCTTGTAGACATTCTTGTACAGGGCAGTATCCACATCGGCATAGTGCGGCCCGTAGAACGCATTGCGGGGTACATTGCCAAAGTCTGTTTGCACCTGCACGCCAGGCCCTGCATCCTGCGGACCTGCTCCATTCAAGATCCCCGCCTGTTGCAAGCAGGGGTTCGCGTAGGACGTGCAGTGATGGTCGAAGTGGTTGTTCAACACGTCGGCGAGAACCGTGGTTGATCCCGTTGCGTTGGATGCAAGCGCCGATTCCGCGTCTGTATTCACGACACTGAAAGGTTCGCCGGAGCGCCAGTAGGACTTGCCGCTCACGGTCCAACCCGCACCCAGCGCATTCACCACCTTATTGGTAAAACGGTAGGGTTCGGCGTAGACCAGGTCTAAGAGGAAGTTGTTCCGAGTATCGTAATCGGAGTTCGAGTACATAAGAGTCGACGGAAGCCCGGGAGCGATTTGAGAAGGAATGGCAGTGTTTGCGTTGTACGGGAGCTGGGGATTGCCGCCATTCGAAATGTCATCGAGCGCATGCGACCAGGTGTACGAGATATCCGCGGTCAAGCCTCCGCGTTCGACGTGTTTGAACTGAGCCGAGAACCCGCTGTAATTCGAGATCGCGTTGTTGCTAAACGTCGTCACCTCGGCAAAGCGGGGATCGGGTGAAACCGCCGGCAGTCCCCCGAAGGTTCCATTGCCAAAGGAACCGTACGGTGTCGTCCCGATGTTCTGGTTCAGATGGGCATTAGAGATGTAGAGGTTGAAACCGTGATTCCCCGCATACGAGAGGATCACCGCATCCGAACGCGTGATCTGGCGCTGCAGCTGCAAGCTGTACTCCACATAGCGAGGGCCGTGAAACTCATTCGGTGTCGTCACATAGTTGGGAGGAATGAAGGGAGCGCCCTCGGCCGCCAGGGTCGCTGTGATCTCGTTGTATGTCTGGCCTTGCGAAAACCCGTTCAACACGGCGTTGGCAGACGATGCTGCAATTGCTTTGGCGCTTCCCGGTCCTGTCCCGATGGTGCCCGTGGGAACACCGGCAGAGTAACGATTGGGGAACGAGAGGTAGGCTTGCTCCAGGATCAGGCCGGGGAAGTTATCTGAGAAGAGCCCGACACCCCCGCGAATCACGGTCTTTCCATCGCCACGCAGGTCAAGATTGAAACCTCCGCGTGGCTGCACGATGGCCGTCTCCATCTGGGGAACGAAGCTGTTGCGGCCCGCGGAGATCGTCGCATTGTAGGGCGTATCGAGAGTCGCCGCCGTGTCAGGGAAGCCGCCCATGTATCGGGTATAGCAGTTTTCGCTGCAAGCCGGATCTCCATTGCGATCGATCCGGAGCCCGAAGTCGAGAACCAAGTTCGGCTTCACGCGCCACTCATCCTGCGCGTAAAGGCCGACGTTATAGACCGCGCTGTGAATGTTGCCGAAGCGCGGAAAAGTCTGCGTGAAGAAGGACCCCACGGGGCCCGGCAGGGCGCCTCCCATTTCATCGCTGATCCCGCCGAAAATAAAGTCGCCGCCATAGGCGTTTGTCTGCAGGCCGATATCGGTCAGGTCGTACCTCAAAAAGTCGAAGCCAAACTTGAAGCTGTGATTTCCCTTCATCCAAGACAGGTCATCCAGAACCTGATATTGCGTCGTATTCGTTCCGCCGGGGAAATCGACCCAGGGCGAACCGAGTGTTGTGGAGGCGGTAAAGAATGTGGGTTGGCCAACCCCTGCTGCAGAGTTCGTTCCGCCGTCGGAAGCCTGATCGAATTCCGTGGGCGACGAAGCCAATGCTGCTTGCAAGTTCGCCGGCTTGAAGATGCCGCTGTAATACAGCGCGCCAAGAATAAATTGATTCGCCATGTTCGGCGACACCATGTAGGTGTCGTTCGCCTGGCCGGTCCAGCTAGGCTGCGTGCTGATCTGGTTCCAGGTCGGATTGATCAGGCTAACGAAAGACGGCTGCTGGCCTTGATCGTCTGAGACGCGAAAGTAGACCTTCTGTTTGTCATTGATGTTCCAGTCAACTCTTCCAGTGGCCAGCCACTCCCGATTCAAAGCTCCAACGTTCACAAATGCAGAATCGATGCAGCTTTCTGCCGCGCTGCTCCCCAGCGTTCCGCCCGTGGCGTAATCCGGAGTTCCGGCGAGCGAGCCACAACCGTAATTACCGGACGCGTCCTGTTGCGCGCCGCCGCCGGTCACGACCGGAACCGCATTCTTGTAAGCGGGAGAGGCATTGGCGCCGGCAAACATCGCGCTGTAGAGACTCTTGCTGTCCGCGGTGATGTTCGGATTGGCTAGAACGCTGGATTGCAATGCCGGGGATGGGAGATTCACAAATCCGGTGCTCGGCTGGATGTAGCGAATTCCTTCCGTATCCGCAAAGAAGAACAGCCGGTCTCGCAGAATCGGTCCGCCAATCTGCGCGGCGTATTGGTTCGACACGGCTTTCGGACGAGGAATGCCGGACTGATTGTTGAAGAAGTCGTTCGCGTTCAGGCCATCGCTGTTGTACTGCCATTGCGCCAGTCCATGCACGCGGTTAGACCCGCCCTTTGTTACATAGGTTTCGATGATCCCGGCTTGGCGGCCATACTGTACGCTGTAGCCGTCCTGCACCACTGACGCTTGCGCAATCTCCTGCTGACCGATCGTGAGGTTCGAAGAGCCCGAGAAGTTCACCCCGCCGTAAAGCGAAAGGTTGTAAGCCACACCATTAATATTGACCACGTTCGAGAGGCCTGGAAGTCCGTCAGAAACGATCGCGCCGAATCCCTGCGTACCAGCGCCCATCACAACGCCAGGAACCGTGTAAGCGATGGTGGTGATATCGCCGCCCGGCGTTGGGAGATCGCGAAATTGCTCCGTCGTAAAGGTCGTCGTGAAATTGGACGATTGTGTGTCGATCAACTGCGCATTATTTGCGGTTACCTCGACTGTCTGAGCGGTCGCCGTCGGGGAAACGATCATGTTGACCGCAGACTGCTGTCCCGTCAGAACCTGTACTTTTGTCGAGGTTGACTGCAAGCCGGGCGCGGAGGCGATCAGTTCATACGGGTCGGGCTTGAGAAACGGTGCGGTGAAACGTCCTTCTGCATTGCTCACTAGATTGATCGTTGCGCCATCCAGGGTGTCTCTCACCAGGATCGTTGCGCCCGGCACAGCCGCTCCGGTTGGGTCACTCACCAGTCCGTTGATCGATCCCGTTGTCGCAGTTTGTGCGAAAAGGGAAGCGCCCGCAATGGTCAGGGTACACGTCAGAATCCATGAGCGAAATATCGCACAAGCGTGATTTTGCATTTACATCCTCCGCTCTTAACTTTCGTCAAATCGATCTTTTCTTGAGATCCGACACTCAGCGATCAGTTGATTTGGGGGATCACTTTTCAGAATGTTGATTGAGCCCTGTCACTGGCTTGCGGAGCACTGGTGAGACCTGCCTGGTTCAGAGGCACTCCGCGAGAACAATTGAGTGTGCTCACCGAGCGTGCGAGCATGCGCATTAGCCAGACCTCCGCTGCGCAGCTTCACCGCTAGAGAGAAGGCAATTCATTGGCCACAATGACTTGTGACCAGCAGCCATTAAACGGTGACGAATCCACGGGGATAGGTGACCAGCTAGGAATGTTCAACAGAAGATATCGATTTGTGAATTTACATCTCCGAGATCCCATACTACGGATACCCTCTTTCGCCACGTCATTTCCTGGAATCCCGATCTCACTACAAGCGAGAAGCCGACGCGCATCGCGACTTGGAGTGAGATGAAAGCGCAAGTCAGTTGGCCGAATCCGAAGAGACGCACGCGGTTCGATGGAGAAGGCGGCACATATTTTGAAGCGATCCCTCCCACAGTCTGCGATGCCACGTGACTTCTTCTTCAGAGCCGAGTCCGGCATGCACGAGTGACAGCTCGGTACCGCTGAAATTCCCATGGAGACGAATCTCGACTCTGCTGGGAGCTATGTTCACGCGGTCTGCACGATTCCACGTGAACAGAATCTTTCCGCGCCGGCATGTCTCGTAGAAGCCGGTAATTGACGCAAGGCGGAGCTTCTCGTCTTGATACTGGATATAAAAACCATCGAGACTGCTCGAAACCGAAGCGGCGGTTCCTGCGCGCTGATGTGGAATCATCAGCCAGGTTTCCATATACTCCGCGTTGGTGAGCGCTTGAAAAATCCGATCGCGCACCGCTTCGACGCTCACCAGAAAGGAAAGTGAGAACCGACCCCGCTCTGCGCAACTTTCAAGCTCAGGATCGGGGGACAGCACCCTTGAATGAGTGACGACCCATGGGCTCATGAATTGGGATGACCCTCCGGTGCATTCAACATGCATGCACTATGCCAGCAATGCGGACTGCGCAAGCCTTTGTGACCAGTCCCCGTATTTTGCAGGCCAACGGGACGCAATCGAATGTGAGTCGCGCCTAGTTGCTGAGGCGCGCGAGCGAAGGAAGACGAGAAGTCTATTGAAAGTTGGAGAATCGAGGATAGGAATTCAGATTGTTGGAGCAGACTCAGTCGAGCCAAACGCTGGAAGGAGCAGAACTATGCGTTTGTAGCGACAGTTTTTGATCACCTTTCTCGTATGTCAGCGTCGGATCTTATGCTGATAGAAGAACCACCGCCACGAGCGCGCAAACAACCCCGCATCCCTGCAGTCTTGTCATGGACTCGTGCAGAAAAAATCCTGCCATGGGAATCACGGCCAACGGATACAAGGCCGTGAGCGGAGAAACGATTGACGCCTTCCCGTCGCTCTTTAGCGCCGCAAACAATGCCCATGCTCCCAGCGCATTCAAGAAGCCGCTGAGCACGCCCCAGGTCAGGTTCCACGCGGAATAGTGAAAGAGCGCGTTGCCGGGATACATGAGTGGCTCGAGGAGAACGAATCCAGCCACGAGCCAAATCAACGAAGACTCGGCGGAGATGTGGTTGGTTGAGAGCTTCTGGAGCAGACCCACGATGCCCCACGAGATAAGTGTGACTGCGGCGAAACCGACCCATGGAGCGAAGTGCATAGCGGGCTCCTCAAATGGAGAAGATGATCATCGCAATCGCCGCAAAAGCCAATCCCAGGGCCTGTACGAGTTTGAGGTGTTCGTGCAAAATAGCAAGCGCCAGGACCACCGTGATGACTGGATAGAGAGACGTGGCCACCGTAATCATCGAGGTATTGCCGTTTGTATGGTAGGCCGCGAACAACGCCAGCCCTCCAACGCCCGACAACACTCCATTGAGGACTCCATAGGTAATTCCTTTTGGACTTTTCTCGAGTTTGAACCGCCGCGCGATCAGCAGGAGGATACAAACGGGAAGTGTGCCGATGGTAAAAACGAATTGCATCGGTTCAGCCGGGATTTCCCGCGAACCGAGCTTCGACAGAAAAGCCCATCCGCCCCAGCAAAGGACGCACGCCATCGAATACCAAAACCAGCGCGCCTTCAGAGTGTCCTTCAATGCCATACGCAATCCTCATTTTGCTTGCTGCATGTTTAATACGCACTGCACAGAATGGATAAGCACGCACGAAGTTGACCTGTACGCATTGAGTGTCGCAATCTCGGTAATAACCTTATTTCACGCATTCACGCTGGGTTGGGGCTACTATGTGTCGGGAAGTGCAGAGCCTCCGCCAAAGCTCCCCTCATCGCGCGTCACCTGCTGCGTAAAGCGGAAGCTGCCTGGAACAATGCCACGCAGTTGCGCCATGCGTAGCGCCGCCACCTGAATGGGCACGACTTCGAACAATGGAGCGAGAGCATCGGCAACCGCCGGAACCCTCCGCACAGGATGAGCCCCCGCCAACTCCGCTTCCGATCCGATCACACTGATTTGCCCTCCAAAGCGGATCAGATCGCGCCCCAGAGAAAGTGTCAACTCCTGCGTGGGCCCTTGCGGAGCGAAGAGAATTCCCCGGAAGGCTTCATCCACCACTTCGGCAGGGCCGTGCCGAAAAGAGGCGACCGGCAACCCGACGGCAGGAACCTTCGCGATCTCGTTCAACAGCAGCGCCCCCTCCAGCGCCGAAGCGCAAGACGGTCCCCGCGCCAGAAGGTAGATAGGATGGATCGGATGGAGGAAGGAATCCCAGTCTTCCACTGCATTCATATTCTCTGTCACAATGCGCGAAAACTCCGGTTGCAGAGATCCGACTGTTTCGATGGCGGCATCGAGCTCTTGTGTCACTGCGGCGCCCAGAAGATAGAGAGCCAGCAAAGTCCCTGTGTACGTCTGGACTGCGACCATTTCGTCCGCGAGGCTACCGATGAGGAGAGAGCAATCGGCGTTCTTCGCCAACGCACTCTCCGATTCGTTCGTGACTCCGAGGATGGTTTGGCGACCCTTGAGGAGCGCAAGCAGCTTCGTGATTTCAACCGATTCACCCGATCTCGAAACGATGAGAACGATGGAGTCGCGATAAGCGGGATGCCGGAAGTGTAAAAGCTCGCCAGCCTCAATGCCGACGGTCTCGATTCCCTGCGAGCACAGGTAGTATTCAAGCGGAAGTGAAGCGTATTTTGACGCGCCAATCCCGGTGATGAGTACACGTCGGCCCGAGCGAAGCAAAGTTGCAGCTTCGAGCAGCGACTTCTTCCCACCGCCGCGCTGCCAATCGAGCACAGCATCGAATGAGTCGGCTTGGGAAAGAACGTTAAGAACAAGCTTTGACATTTTCATCGACATGCAACGACAGAAAGGAATTCAATGGAGGTAGAGATGTGTGATGTCCTTGTGCTCTTGGTCCTCTTGTGAAGAGGCAGTTGCAATGCCATCAACCATAGCGGTGCAGCCAGGATTGCGCGGCGCCCAGCAACCCCACCTCGTCTGCCAGAGATGCGAGCGTAATCTTTGTTTTCTCGGCCGGTACCTGGGTACATATTTCGCGCATTGTCTGCAGGGCGTCGTCCAGGAAAAGGTCACTGCTCTTCATCAGACCTCCGCCGAGAGCAATCACCTGCGGAGAGAAGAGCGTGACAATATTCGATAGGCCGATCCCAAGGTAGAATCCGAGCCGCTTCACGCAGCTCCCGGCAACTTCATCCCCTTGCCTTGCCAGCTCGCACACTGCAGTGGCCGAAAGCGGAGACCCCTCGGGAGACTGCTCTTGCATCCATGCGCTGAGGGCCGGTCCGCTGGCCAGGCTTTCCCAGCAACCACGGGCTCCGCAATAACACAACGGCCCCGACGGATCGATGACCTGGTGGCCTAACTCGGGATGAGATCCGTCGACTCCGCGATACAGCTTTCCCTGCAGAATGATTCCGCCCCCGATGCCGGTGCTGAACGTGAGATAGATAAAGCTATCCGCCCCTTTCGCGCTGCCCCATGTAACTTCTGCGAGCGCTGCTGCATCGGCATCATTCTCGACAGCGATTGTCGCTACGAAATTGTTCTGCAATGCGAGGCATAAGTTGCCCCCTTGCCAGCCTGGCAGAGTGCCAACCTCGCCGATCACGCCGCTCATCGGGTCGAGCGGACCAGGACAGCCTATACCGATCCCATCCAGTTGCGCGGAGCACTTTCCTTCCACAGCCCGCAGCATCTGCGTAGTGCGTTGCATTGCGTCCTGAAATCCGCAGCCTGGATCGGTGGGGCACTCCAATCGATGGAGGATTGTTCCATCTTCTCTCACCCCGCTCACCGCGATCTTTGTGCCGCCAATGTCCACCGCTCCAACGATCTTCAACGCAGCGTCCTCTCGTCCCATGCGCGATGTTCCGTTGAGACTACAGTGATTGGCCATGTCAGGCTATGCAGGCCCCAGTTCAGGAACGCCTTCGTTTCGATTCACGCACATTTCTTCTGTGCTTTCATCGCACCTTCTTGCTTGGCTTGCATAACGGATGTGAGCCTATCACGCCATGGCCCGTCAGTCCCTGGGTTCAACTTCGCGGTGAAATCGGCGGCCTCCTTGACAACTGAAATTCAAAATCTGTATAAGCGGAAACCGCCAGCAGAGACTATTCTCGTAGGGGGCCTTCAGGCTGCCAGTCCCCCTTTTCTATCATCCGTTTTTCCTGCGCTGCGATCTTGTGGCAGATTGTTGACGCCAACCTGCGAGGAGTTAAAAATGTGGAGCTTATTCGATCGGGGAGACCAATCCCCAACCGTGCCAACCATGCAAGGCTTGAATAGAACCAGTCTGAGTTTACGAGTGTTGCTCGCGCTGACGCTTTGCGCCTTTCTCAGCGAATCTGTCCATCGCTTGTCGGCCCAAGAGACTGGCAGTTCGTTTGGCGGCAGCTGGGATCTGACGCTCCACGGCACACCGAGAAATCTGCCGTCATGGATTAACGTCTCGAACGTGAACGGAAAGTTGAAGCTGACCTTCGTTGGGGTGACAGACCACGCCACCTGGATGAAGGACGCGAAGATTGTCCACGGAGAGTTAACTTTTGTCTCGCCCAAAGGGCAAGAGGGATTCGATGCCGACACGACCTACACTTTGCGGCGCGTCGGCGACGGCCTTGAGGGCTCCGCAAAAAATTCCTCGCAGAGTTGGTCGATCGTTGGGAAGCACGCTCCAAGCTTCGCCAATGAAACCGTGGCGCAGTGGGGGCAGCCGACCAAGCTTTTTGATGGGAAGGATTTTGACGGATGGAAGTTTAGCGACCCAGCGAACAGCCATTGGAAGATCGAGAACGGAGATCTCGTCAACACAGGGCACGGGGCAGAGATTATCACGCTCGCGAAATTTGACAACTTTAAACTGCATCTGGAATTCAACGCCGCCCCTGTTTCGAACAGCGGTGTTTTTCTGCGGGGGCGCTATGAGGTGCAGATCGAAACCGATTCTGTCGCCGAACCGCCAAGCCACCATACCGGCGGCGTCTATGGCTTTCTTGATCCCATCCCCGAGCAGCCGCGCCTTCCCGATCATTGGCAGACGCTCGACATCACCTTTGTTGGACGAACGATCACGGTTGTACAGAACGGCATCACCGTCATCCAGAACAAGGTAATTCCCGGCATCACGGGCGGAGCATTGGATAGTGACGAAGGGTCTCCGGGGCCGATCTATTTGCAGGGGTCTGAAAAAGGCCGTGTCGCGTACCGCAACATCGTGATCACTCCCGCAAAGGGGTGACTGCACAAAACCCGAGTGCAGGAGAATCCGTCCAGACCTGCCCTCCTTCCACCGCGGGTCTACTCAATCCCCAGTGGCGGGAACTCAACTGCTGTCGCAGCAAAATAGAAAACGAGGCGATTCCAATGATGAACGATGTTTCCCGTCGCAGATTTCTCCAGGGCAGTGCTCTGGCCGCCGGCAGCCTGTTGACGCCCGCTGCCAAGGCTGTCGCTCTTGAACCACACGTGCTTGCAGTGCCGAATCGCGCGGTGGGGGCCAATGATCGAATCCGGTTTGGCATCATCGGCATCGGGATGGAGGGTTCCGGAGTTCTGACGAATGCGTTGACATTGCCGGGAGTGGAATGCGTGGCTGCGGCGGATCTCTACGATGGGCGACACACGCTTGCGAAACAGATCACCAATAATCCCAATCTGCCGACCACGCGCAATTATCAGGAACTGCTCGACAACAAGGAGATCGATTGCATCCTCGCCGCCGTCCCGGACTTCTGGCATCAACAGGTTGTGGTGGACGCCTGCAAGGCGGGGAAAGACATCTACTGCGAGAAGCCCATGTCGCATACGGTCGCAGAAGGATTTGAGATGATTCGGGCTGCCGAGGAGAATAAGCGCATTGTGCAGATCGGCGCGCAACGCGTGAGCTCGGCCTTGTGTGCCAAGGCCCGCGAGATGTACCGCAGCGGAGCCATCGGCGAAGTGAACATGGTGGAACTCACGTTAGGGCGAAACAGTCCAACAGGATGCTGGGAATATCCGCCGCCTCCGGATCTATCCCCAAACAACTTTGCGTGGGATGTGTGGCTCAAAGACACACCGAAGATCCCGTTCAACCCCGAGCGTTTCGCGCGCTGGCGCTGCTGGAGGGATTATGGAACCGGCGTCGCCGGCGATCTCATGGTGCATCTCATCAGCGCGATGCTCTTTACGCTGGGCTGGAACGAGCCGCCTCGTTCTGCCTTTTCGCTCGGTGGAGTCTACCGGTGGAAAGATGGGCGAGACATGCCCGATCTTCAAACGGTGCTCTTCGACTATCACGGAATCCCCGTCTACATTCGTCTCGGGCTCAGTACCGAGACGACGGAGCGCGCCACCTACATGGGCCCGAAAGGCATTCTAGACACCGGCGAATTCGGAATCCACTATACGCCGCAGACCGGGAAAGACACGGATCCCAGCTATTATGATTCGAGCTTTCCGCAGAAGATGCGCGATGACTATGTGCGCGAGTGGCATTTGCAGCATGATCCGGCCCCGGGCAAGGAACCCATTGCCGAGCAGACCGTCTATGCGGGCGACGACTGGGACGATCTCCGTCCGCATCTCTGGAGTTTCTTTGAAGCGGTTAAGTCGCGTCAGTCGAACGTGGAGAACGCGGTCTTCGGAAACCATGCAGCCATTGCGTGCCACATGGCCAACGAATCGTATTTCCGCAAGCAACAACTGTTTTGGCACGACAGTTCGAAGACGGTCAGTACTTCGCCTGCGTAGGGACTGATCTTTTGGGTCCGATGCTGGTCTTGCGGCGATTCGACGGACGCGAGGGAGCTCGTTCGCCCCATTTGCGCGTGCTTGGATCACTCGTAGCGCAGAGCGACCATCGGGTCTACGCGGGTCGTTCTGCGCGCCGGCACATAGCAGGCAGCCAATGCGACCGCTATCAAGGCACATCCCACGCAGAAAAAGGTCAGAGGGTCGCGGGCGGTGACACCGTAGAGTTGGTTGCTGAGCAGGCGCGTAAGCCCCAAAGCCAGGCACAAGCCAGTCCCCGTTCCGAGGAGCGCCAGCCCCGCACCCCGACCAAGAATCAGCCGAAGAACGTCGCCGCGCCGGGCTCCGAGAGCCATGCGAATCCCGATCTCACGGGTGCGCTCTTCCACCTGATACGCAATCACTCCATAGACCCCCACGCACGACAACAGAAGCGCGAGCCCGGCAAACCCGCCGAGCAGCGCCATCGAGACGCGTCGTGCTGCGAGCGAGCGGGCAATGACGTCGTGCATCGTTTCTTCGGAATACACGACCGCGCCCGGATCGACTTCTTCGACCGCATTGCGTACAGAACCCACAAGGGAATCTGGATCGCCTTGAGTTCGCAGGATGACGGCGACGCCATTTCCAACCAGCTTCATTAGTTTCGGGGGAAGCTGCATGAACGGATAGTAGAACTGCGCCTCGATCGCAGTCTTTGGGTCGTTGCCCGGTCCCCATTGCCGAATGTGCCCCACCACGCCGACGATTTCTGCATCTACATCGAATCCTGCAATGTAAATGTGCCGGCCAATCGGGTTCTGCTGCGGAAAGTATGTGCGGGCAAAAACATCATCGATGGCCACGACGATCGGTGCGCTTTCGTTGTCCGCCGCGGTGACAAAACGGCCGCGCTTGAGGGTAATGCCCATAGCCCGCTTGAAGCCCGTTTCTACGAGATAAAACATGGCTTGCGGCATGTCATTGTTGCTGGACGGTTGGGGTTGGCCCTTGATCCAGAAGGGGAGCTCGGAATCATGAATCAAAGGCCGGGATCCCAGCGTGACCGAAACTGCTTCGACACCGGCGATAGCTTGCATCTTCGCGTCGAGGCGTCGCAGTCTCGCCCGTGTCTCTGCTTCGGTGGTTCGCGTATTCGAGGGCAGGGAAATCGAAAATGTAAGGGCGTGTTCGGCGACATACCCTGGATCGACATGCCAGAGCGCGGCAAGCGTCCGCACCATCAGCACAGCACCAATGAGCAGCACAACGGCCAGGGCCATCTCGACGGTCACAAACAAGCCCTGAAGCCGTAGATGCGGCCCTCCCGCTCCGCGCGTGCTCTGCCGCAAAACAAGCTGCAGGTTGACGCGCGCCGATTTCAGGGCGGGCGCAAGACCGAACCCGATCGCGCTCAGCAACGACACGCAAAGCGTGACAGCCAGTACTTTCCAGTCGACCGAGATGTCGCTTGATCGCGGGAGCGCCGTCGGCAGAACCCGCACGATCTCTCTTGTGCAAAAGAATGCCATGAAAAATCCCGCCGCCGCCCCAAGAACAGCAACCATCAGACTCTCCGTGAGGAGTTGTGCGACGATTCGACTCGGCCGGGCGCCAATCGCCGCGCGTAACGCAAACTCACCCATGCGACGGGCAGATCGAGCCAGCAAGAGGCTTGCGATATTGGCGCACGCAATCAAGAGCAGGAATCCAGCGGCCGCCAGAAGTACCCACAGCACTGGCTTGACGTTTCCAACCAGGTCTTCCTTCAGGGGCGTCACATGAATGCCGACGCCCTTATCGGCTTCCGGGTAAGCGTTGGCAAGTTGCCGCGCAATCGAATCCATCTCTGCGCGTGCCTGGACTAAAGTGACCCCGCTTGCGAGTCTGCCCACTGCATGCGAGCTCACATCCACGCGACGATCGAGAAACGAAGGATCGCTCCATTGGCCGACGGGAACAAAGACATCGCGGTCAATCCCGTAGAAGTCGAATCCCGGCGGAAGAATCCCCACGACGGTGTAGTCGGTTCCATCGAGCTGGATCGACCGGCCAAGCGTCCCGGCATCTCCGCCAAAATGACGATGCCAGAATCCGTCGCTCAAGAGCACAACGGGAGCCGCGCCAAGCCGATCGTCTCCCCGCGTAATGTCCCGGCCCAGCTTCGGGTGTACGCCCAGCGTGGTAAAGAACCCTGCCGAAATCATCAGGCCGTTGACGCGCGTGGGATGGCTCGCTGCCGTGAGGTTGAAATCCTCATGCCGGTAGAGTGCCATCGACGAGAAGGTCTTGCTTTCCCGCTCCCAATCCAGGAAGTTGAGATAGCTGATCGGCGCCTCAGGCATGCCCGCGTTCTGCTCATAGAGCGCGACGAGACGTGATGCCTGATGAAAAGGGAGTGGGTTCAGCAGGACACCATTGACGACAGAGAAGAGCGCGGTTGTCGCCCCAATGCCAAGCGCGAGCGTGCCCACCACAAGCGCCGTAAATGCGGGAGATTTGCCGAGAGTTCGAACTGCGTAGCGAACGTCCTGCCAAAAATTGCTCACGGCATCCACCTCTGGAAAGGTAGTCAGGAATCCGCAGGGCGCGAGCAGAATCCTTGGAAGTCAAGGATAGCGGGACTCGTGGCAAACTGCCAGATCGGTGTGACGAGATGGCCGATCTGAGCAAGGAACGGGGTTAGAATTGCGCCGGCTCCTGCCCTGCATCAGTTGATCTCTTTCCACCGCTTACTTAGTTAAACGATAAGCGCGATCTTTGCACATGCGCCTGCCGCCCAGAACCTTACTCGCGTGAAGGAGACTTTTTCGCCGGCTTGTCTCGATCCGGGCGGCTCTTGTCGCTCTTCGCTGCATCGAGTTGCTTCGCGATTGCATCGAATTTCGGCTTAGGGCCAGCCCAGCGCAATGCATCGACGTCGCTTAAGAGTGGGAGGTCGGTGCGGAGAGTCGCAAGATTCCGAAAGAGTAGTGCATGCTCCCAATCGCGCACGAGCGTAGCCGCAAGCGAACTGACATTCGCGGCATTCACATGCCAATCGAGATAATTTGAAGGGATCTGCTCGAGATGCCGATATTTCGCAAGCACAGCCGCTGTCGATTTAGCCCCCCAGCCGGCAAGCCCGGGAAAGCCATCAGCAGAGTCGCCGACAAGGGCAAGGTAGTCCGGGATGGATTCCGGTAGAACCCCGAACTTCTGCACCACGCCATTCTCGTCGCGAATGGCGTTGCTTCGACGATCCAACTGGACCACGCGGGTGCCTGAGACGCACTGGGCGAGGTCCTTGTCCGGGGTGCAGATCAACACACGCTCCACGCTCCGGTCCTTTGCGGCTAGCAGCGCTCCGGATGCGAGAGCGTCATCCGCTTCGAATTCGATCATTGGCCACACCACGATTCCCGCTGCGCTGAGCACGCTCTCAAGAAGAGGGAATTGCGCCCAAAGGTCAGGTTCGATGCCTTCTCCCGTCTTGTAATCCGGCCACAGGTCGTTGCGGAAGGACTCGATCACGTGATCCGTCGCGACCGCGAGGTGAGTCGCACCTTCCTTCAGCAAGCGCAGCATCGAAGCCAGGACGCCGCGCACCGCGCCCACCTCACGGCCTTCGGCATCGCGCGCCGAGGGCAACGCATGAAAGTGACGAAACAGTTCATACGTGCCGTCCACTAGATGGATGTTCAGGGTCCTGCTCCATGTTTGGCGTCGACGCAGAAGGAGGTGCAGAGCACTGCTGTCTCGAGCCAGGCCCTCTTACTCGGTGCGCTGCAGGTATTTCTGCAGCCATGCGACGGAACGGGTCAGTTCGTCCTGCTGGTGCTCACGCTTTACGAAGCCGTGTCCTTCATCCGGATAGTAGACTGCATCCACAGTGCGTCCTTCAGCCTTAAGGATGCTGACCACCTGTTCAGCCTCTTCGCGGGGTACTCGGATATCGTTCACTCCCTGCAGGACAAGCAGCGGTGCTGTCTCGTTGCGAATGTACTTAAGCGGCGAACTCGCCTCGTACACGGCGCGGTCTTTCACCGGATCGCCAAGCAGAGTTTTCTCATATTCTTGGAGCCGCGGGTCTTCGTGTTCCAGCATGCTAAGCCAGTTCAAGATGCCGTACTCGTCGACTGCAGCCGACCACACGTTCGGCGTCTTGCCGATTGCCATGAGCGTCATGTAACCACCGTAGGAGCCGCCCCAGATCCCTATGCGCTTGGCGTCGATGAACCCGGTCGCTTTCAGAAATTCCACGCCCGCAATCTCATCCTTCAGATCGCCGCCGCCAAGATCCTTGACGTTCGCGTTCTGGAACTCCATCCCGTAGCCTGTCGAACCGCGCACGTTGGGCGCGATGACCACGAAGCCGCGCGAGGCAAGCAACTCGGCACGTCCACTGAACGAGTCCACCGTCTGCCCCGTGGGACCGCCATGCGGCATCACCACGGCTGCAGCCCTGGCCTCGCGTTTGAGATTGAAGGGAACCCACACGAACGCCGAGATCAGCCTGCCGTCGAAGCTGCGGTAGGTGACGAGCTGCGATTTGGGCAACGCAAGATGCTGCAGGGTCTCATTTGCGTTGTGCGTGAGCTGGGTTAGCGTGTCGTCAGAGGCCAGACGATATAACTCCTCCGGGTGACTCGAGTCCTCGTGCGACACCAGCATCGAGCCGTCCGGCAGGAACGGTGTGGGCGAGGCCGCGGGAACGTTCAATCCGGGAGGAACCCCGCGTTCCGATTCCCGCATCGTTTTCAGGTCGATAAAGCGTGTGGAGATTCGTCCATCGGCGTTCAGCAGGTATACCGCGCTTCCGCCATCCGGCGTGAAGGTTACACCATCGGCAGACCACTGCGTATCGGTGAGCCAGCGCAGCTTTTTAGTCGCCAGGTCGAGCAGGGCTACGTTCTCATAGCCGCCCTTGGCATTCGAGGTGATGAGCAGCGTGCGCCCGTCGGGTGACACATCGGCGACGCTGATCAGTTGCTTGCCTTCATGCTCCAGCAGTTGTTCGCTAGCGCCCGTGGCCGCATCCACCCGAAAGATCTGCGAATCATCGATCCCGATCGACCGCGTTGCGTAAAGAAACCGGCCATCCTGGCTCCATGCATTCTCGCCCCACGAGGCCTTCGGATCAGTCTCGTGCGTCAATTGGCGAATGGCGCCGTCTGGCCACTGCATCACGGCGAGATTGGTTGCCGGCGCGCTCTTTTGCTTGATACCCAGGGCCAGCAGTTTGCCATCCGGTGAGAATTCGTTCACGGTCTCGCTGATGTCGGGGGTGTTGGTTAGATTGCGAGGCGTACCACCGCCGGCGGGAACCACGTAGATGTCGTAGTATTCATTCCCGCCGTGGTCCTGGCTAAACACCACAGCCGCGTCGTCCTGCGTAAAACGAGCGCCAATTTGGCGGTCGTCGTTCGTCACGAGTTGCTGCGCGCCTGAGCCGTCCGCGCTCATCAGCCAGAGATTGGGACGACCGGAGGCAGTGCTGACATAGACGAGTTTGCGTCCGTCGTTGGAGCGCGCGACACCGGAGATGCGCGTCGTGGTCAACAGCGCGTCTACCGGCAGCGGCGTCGATGCCGGCCCGGTGGCCGAAGTGACCGAGAGCGGGTCCGTTGGTTTGCGATCGGCCGGGCCATCGGCGTATGCAGCGAAGGAAACACAGGCAAGACCACAGCACACAACGGCAGACATCCGCATGCGTTGTCACCTCAGGATGAAACGTGCACCTACTCTAGCACTGCGACGGGGCGAACGGCATTTATCGAGCCGGCAATTCAGCTTCATCGCGTTCTCTTCGATTGCCGGAACCTATCGACATGATTGATGAGATCACTCGTTAGACCGGGGACGGACTCTTATACTGAACAAGCGGGTCAGTTGCACACGACCACCAGGAGAATTAGGGATGTCAAGCGAATCGCAGTGCCCGTTTTCGGGCTCTCTCAAGCATGCAATGGCAGGGGCGCAGGGCAATCGCGACTGGTGGCCCGACCAGTTAAACCTGGGGATTCTGCACCAGCATTCCCACCTGTCCTGCCCGATGGCCGAGGAGTTCGACTACGTCAAGGAATTCAAGAGTCTTGACTTAAATGCCGTGATCAAGGATCTCCGTGCCCTGATGACGGATTCTCAGGACTGGTGGCCCGCCGACTACGGCCACTACGGTCCGCTCTTTATCCGCATGGCCTGGCATTCCGCGGGCACATATCGTATCCACGATGGACGAGGCGGAGCCAGCAGGGGCGCGCAGCGATTCGCGCCGCTGAACAGCTGGCCCGACAACGCCAGCCTCGACAAGGCGCGCCGGCTGCTTTGGCCAATCAAACAGAAGTACGGCCGCAAAATCTCCTGGGCCGATCTGATGATTCTGGCCGGCAACGTGGCGCTTGAGTCGATGGGCTTCAAGACTTTCGGCTTTGGCGGGGGCCGAGCAGATATCTGGGAACCGGAACTCGACATCGACTGGGGTCCGGAGACGACATGGCTTGGAGACAAGCGATACAGCGGCGACCGCCAACTGGCGAATCCATTGGCGGCGGTGCAGATGGGCCTGATCTATGTGAATCCCGAGGGCCCCAATGGGAACCCTGATCCGCTCGCTTCGGCCCGTGATATCCGCGAGACCTTCGCTCGCATGGCCATGAATGACGAAGAGACGGTGGCGCTGATCGCAGGCGGCCACACTTTTGGCAAGACGCATGGCGCTGCCGCTGCCGCGGACTACGTGGCGAGGGAGCCAGAGGGAGCGTTCATTGAAGACCAGGGGCTGGGGTGGAAGAACAGCTTTGGAACGGGCTTCGGTACGGATACCATCACAAGCGGCCTCGAAGGCGCATGGACGTCGACGCCGACCAAGTGGGACAACGGCTACTTCCAGACTCTGTTCGGCTATGAGTGGGAGGTGACCAAGAGCCCGGCAGGCGCCCACCAATGGAAGCCGAAAGGCAACGCCGGCGCGGGCACCGTTCCCGATGCGCACGATCCGTCGAAGCGTCACGCGCCTTTCATGCTGACCTCGGATATCGCTCTGCGCGTGGACCCGATCTACGAAAAAATCTCGCGGCGCTTTATGCAGCATCCAGACGAGTTCGCGGATGCGTTTGCCCGGTCCTGGTTCAAGCTGACGCACCGCGATATGGGCCCCCTTTCGCGCTATCTTGGCCCGCTCGTGCCGAAGGAACAGCTGATTTGGCAGGATCCGGTTCCAGCGGTCGACTACGAACTGGTCAATGACCAGGACATCAAGGCCCTCAAGGCCGAGATTCTTGCGTCCGGCTTGTCGATTTCCCAACTCGTCACCACGGCGTGGGCCTCGGCGGCAAGCTTCCGTGGAAGCGATCGACGCGGTGGCGCCAATGGTGCGCGCATCCGGCTTGCTCCGCAGAAAGACTGGGAGGTCAATCAACCGGCAGAACTGCAAAAAACGCTGTCGAAGCTGGAAGGCATCCAGAAAAAGTTCAATGCTTCGCAATCCGGCCGCAAGAGGATTTCCCTGGCCGACCTGATCATTCTCGGGGGCTGCGCGGCCATCGAGGCTGGTGCAAAGAAGGCGGGACACGACGTGAAGGTTTCCTTTGCGCCGGGCCGCACCGATGCCTCTGAGGAGCAGACCGATGCAGCGTCATTCGCTGTGTTGGAGCCGACGACAGATGGTTTCCGCAACTACGCTCGCAAAGGGCTCGAGGGGTCTGCCGCCCACGCTCTGCTCGACAAGGCCCACTTGCTGACTCTGACCGCGCCGGAAATGACGGTTTTGATCGGCGGCATGCGTGCACTCGGCGCAAACTTCGGACAATCGAAACACGGGGTCTTCACCAAGCGGCCCGAGACCCTGACCAATGATTACTTCGTGAACCTGCTCGACATGGGTACGAAGTGGCAGAGGTCCGCAGCATCGACGGACGTGCTGGAGGGACGCGACCGGAAGACCGGCGAGATCAAATGGACCGGGACTGTCGTTGATCTCGTCTTTGGTTCCAATTCTCAGCTGCGCGGTATCGCGGAGGTCTACGCGAGTAGCGACGCCCAGCAAACTTTCGTGCAGGATTTTGCTGCTGCCTGGACCAAGGTGATGAACCTGGATCGCTTCGACCTCGTGTAATCGCCGGACTTGAAGAAGGGCACGCGACGATTGAATAGGTTGGGCGCTTGCTCCTCGTCGAACCGTGTCGTCCTTGATTGACTACGGCGCCGTCTTTCCTGCGGCCTGCACGCTGAGAATGATGCGCCGGTAGGAGGTCAGGCGCGGCGATCCGTCGTCCGTCACCGCGAGAATGATATGCATCACGCCTGCTCCCCGGCACGGGATGCCCGGTAACCAAAGAGGACGGCAGGCTGATTTGATCTGCACTTTGGCGATCGGTCTGTCGTCTCCCGAGAGCGCAACATCCGCGCCATGTGTGCCTGTCAGCCCGGCTTCGGGGTAAAGAAACCAGTGATACGTGAGTGATTGCCTATCGGGATCGGACGTCCCAGTCGCATCGAGTGTGACCGTTTGTCCCGGGCTGGTTTCAATTTCAACGGGCGCTGTCCCGGGCTTTCCATTCACAACCACAGTTGGATTATGATTCGCGTGCGCAAAATCCCGGACCGTCCAGTCCATACGCGCTGCGAAGTCATTCTGAAATGCTTCCCGCCAGCGCCAGATACTCGCCTGGTCGGAAACGTGAGTGCGACCGTCGATGCCTACGACTGTATCTTGCGATGTTCCCCGCGCAAACTCATCGCCGCCCTGTGACCAGACAGGATGCAACTCCCCGTATGGCTGAAGATAGACGTAGCGTCCACCCCAGCCTCCCCAATCCGGACGCCGATACGCATTGAGACCATTGTCGATCAAGCCCAGAAAGCTCGGCGTGTCACCTTCCATGATGAACATAAACCGGGGATATGCTTTTCCCAGCGGTCCTTTGGCACGGATGTTTTGTTTCAGCCACTCGTTCGTGACTGTGCGGAAATCCGCGCCCTCGCCATTGCGGTAGTAGGCGTCTCCGCTGATCCCGGTCCACGTCGCAAGATAGTAGTTCTCGCTGTTCGGCCTGCTGGGGTTGACGATGTAGAACAAACTCGGGAACTCGCGCCGAATCCACGGTCCCGCGTCATCCTGGTCTGAAATCGAATAGACGCGCAGACGCGCAACCAGACGGCTTAACTCGTCGGGGTTCTTTGTTGAACGCAAATCAATCAATGCCTGGGCCAGAGTATTCGCTCCGCCCCAGATGCAGACCCACAGCGGGCGCGGATCGTCGCGCTCAATCGCTTCCATCAGCGCCTTCGAGCCCGGCGAACTCCTACCTTCTCCTGTACCCGCTAACCCGTATGTCGGCTGCCCCGAGAAAACGCGCTGATCGAGATCCTCCGCCGTGGGCCATCCCTGAGCGTGCAGTTCTAGATTCGTCCGCACCTGCCCATACGCGCGGATCAATTGGTGCATTGTCTCAGGATGCGTTGCAGCTTTCTGCCAGGTCGAGGTCGCGGCAATCATCGCTTCAAGGTCAAACTCGTCAGAGTAAACCAGCAGACGCACAAACGACATCTGGTCGTCGGGCTCATTGCCGATGTCGCTGATGATCGCAACGCGCGGTTTTCCCGAAAACATGTCGACCGGTTGTGTCGCGGGCGTTGCCTGTGCGTTCAATCGAGTGGAAGCAGCCAGGCTTAACGCGAGCACCAGGGCTCTGAACTGACCGCCGCGTGTCAATGGGCGAACGGCGGTCATGCATTTCAGGTGTTGTCGCGAGCTTCTGGGGCTCTCCATTCCGATCTCCAATGAGACGATCCACTTTCTTCAATGTAGGAAGCGCGTGGTCCACACAAACATTCTTGAATGCACACTTATGCAGGACGAACCTAGCGGACTGCGGAGACGCCGCGTCTACTCCTTGGCGCTGCCGGTGGCTTCGGCAGCGAGCGATTCCGGAGTGACTACGTGATGGCGGACGTAGTTATACGGCGGAACGATGTGCCCCCGAAGCAACGCAATGCCGAGTTGGATGAGCCTTGGCCCATAGCTCTCGGCTCCGTGCGAAATCGATCCAATGATGGCACTATTCCCCCTTTGCATCTCGTCCAGAACCTCTGGAATACAATCCTGCCCCACGATCGCGAAATCCTGCTCGCGTCCCATCTGGCGCGCGGCGTCCAGAACACCCAATGCGCTTGAGTCGGTTGAAGCCGCCACCAGGATGCGTTGCCCCTTGCGATGCCGCAGAAATTCGGCTACCGCCATCAAGCTGGGTTGGCGCATCCCGCGGCCATCGAGACGTAAAAAGTGATCCGACGCAATCTTGTCGAGCCGCTCGCGAATTCCTTCGAATGCCCCTGCAATACGGCTCTGGACGAAGCTGCCCGCTTCGGAAAACCCGATCCCCAGGACCCAGTCTGCCGAGCCCTTCCACTTGCTCATCGCATACTTGGCCAGCAAAACGCCGGCTTCGTAACCGACTTCAAAATTGTCGACGCCGAAATAGGTCGCATTCGGATGCGGCACGTCGATGGCCACGAGGGGGATCTCGGCTTTCTTGAAGATGTGCGCGACGTGCGGGGCGACGTGCTCCTCCACCTGAAATTCAAGCACCAGGTCCACGCGCTGCCGAACAAATTCCTCGGCATTGCGGATGGCCACATCGGGATCATAGCGATTGTCGAGTTGCAGCAACTCCACACCGGCAGCCGCGGCAGCCGCCGTAATGCTTGCGCCCACTGCAACCGAAAACGGCATCTCGGCGCTCTGCGCGGCGAATCCGAAACGCAGGCGTTTGGGCCTGGAGACCAGGCGATATTGTCCGCTCTGTCCCTGCGCAACATAGCCCCGGTGCACCAGCGTTTTCAGAATCCGATACACGCTGGTCTTGGAGATCTTTGTCTGCTGATAAACGTCTTCGAGACTGATGGGCCCGCCCGTTTGCTCTAGAAGTTCCAATACATCCAGAGCTTTGGAAAGGATCGGGATGAGGTAAAGCCGCTTGAGTTTTGGTTTAGACAACCTGCCGTACCTCCGTACAAGGGGGCTGCCGCTGGATCCTGAGGGCTTGTTTATGAATTTTAAGCGTACGAAGTCACTGGCGCCATCTTGCCCCCGCGCTCGGCGGTGATGCGGTCCACGTAGCCGCTCTCTGCGAGGGCCGCAAGCGGGTCCTCGGGCAGCCCACGCAGCCTCCGCCACGCGCGCAGCATGGGACGCACATCGCACCAGAAAGCTCCGCGGAAAAGCTCTTCCGCCGCTACAAGCTCGCAGCGATCCTGCAGTTTTGCGAGCTTCTCGCGATCCACGAGCGCCGCTTTCAGCCACAACTCCTGCGCGGTGACGACCGTCTGAACCATGGCTTCCATCTTTCCCTTCAGATTGTGGCTCTGATCGATCATGAAGGCGATCTCCGAGAGTACCTTCGGCCCGGAAAGCTGGATCTCATGGAAGATGCGGAAAATCTGATACGGATCAATGGAGCCGAGCGTAAGGTCGTCGTCGGCATAGCGTCGATCGTTGAAGTGGAATCCGCCCAACCGCTCCGAGTGGAGCAGCCATACAACAATCTGCTCGATGTTCTGCGTTGCATAGTGATGTCCGGTATCGACCAGGACGCGCGCCTGCGGTCCTGCTTTGTCTGCAAGATGCGATGCCATGCCCCAGTCGGCAATGTCGGTGTGATAGAACGCCGGTTCGAATGGTTTGTACTCGACGAGCAATCTTTGATTGGCACCGAGCTTCGCGTGGGTTCGAATCAGCGCCTCTTCCAGCCATGCAATGCGCTTGCGGATGCTCTGCGTGCCCGGATAGTTCGATCCATCGGGGAGCCAAAGCGAGACGTCGCGGCAATCCAGCTTTCTCGCAATCGCAACTGAATCGAGCATGTGTTCAATGGCCTGCTCGCGCACCTCTTTCGATGGATTGCACAACGATCCGAATTTGTACTCCTGATTCTGAAACAGGTTCGGATTGATGGAACCTGGCGCCACGCCGTGTTTGCGGGCAAGGCTCTGCACCGAGGCGGCATCCGACACTCCTTTCGGCAAATCCCACAAGACGTGCAAAGCGAGCGTCGGCGTCACGCCGGTAAGCTTGTGCACCATCCCCGCGTCGCTGAACTTCTCTTCTAACGTCGAAGCGGCTGCGGCTTGCACGAATTTGCCAAAGCGGGTCCCGGTGTTGGCGAATCCCCACGACGGGATCTCGACTTGAAAGACGTCGAGCGCTTCAAATGCCGCTTGCTGGAGATCCGATTCCGATTTCATAGGTGTCCTGCTCGATTCTATGATTCTCAAGCACAATCATTCTCTGTTTTACACACCGCCCGCCATCCATCCCCTTGTACACGCAGGCTCTGCGCGCCAGGACGTGCCGGCCAAGGGCTCGCAAAGACCGCATCCTAGCGTATCAAGACGCAGTTTGTCTATTGAACTTTTTTCTCTTGAGCGTGGAGACGAAAATGCCATTGAGGCTTGTTCCGGTCTCAGAAGCAGCTCCCTGCTCCAACTCTACGATGCCCACTTCCTCTTGACATCTTGCGTCAAAAAACCCAAATTATCTGGACAAAATGGACGATCCCAATCGGCAAAATCGATTTTCTTAGAAGTCATTTCTCCAGTGCTCGCCACTTTTCAAATGAGAAACAAATTTTCCTTGACAATCGTCTTTGTTCGTCGCTAGCCTCGCCGTGCATTTGGATTAGGCTCTTCCACCATTCCGCAACTTAACGCAGTCGCGGTCTATCCAGAGCATTCAAGCCGAGCCAATGCAAGCCAAAATGAGCACGACTTCTGAGGAGGTGTTGGAGATGCGAGTCGCCCGGATCACTGTTTGTCTAACTATTCTGCTCACGCTCGGCGCCAAGCTATTCGCGCAAGCAGGCGCCACGGGCACGATTCTGGGAACGGTGACCGACATCTCGGGCGCCATCATGCCCAACGTCAAAGTCACAGTGACCAACAGTTCAACCAACGTTGCATTCCGCACCGTCACGAGTTCATCCGGTGATTATCTGGCTCCAGCTCTCGAGCCTGGAACCTATAAGGTCTCCGCAGAGGCCAATGGGTTTCAGAAGGCAGTCACGACTGTCTTCACGCTGGCTGTGGATCAGAAGGTCCGCATCGATCTTTCGCTCAAGCCGGGAACGGTTTCAGAAACGATGGAAGTGACCGCGCAGGCGGTGGAGCTTGACACCGATACAGCTGCGTTGTCGCAACTGGTGAGTCAACAGCAGGTCGAAGAGCTTCCTCTGGATGGGAGGAACTTCGTACAGCTATTGTTTCTCGGCGCGGGCGCGGTCACAATCGGCGGCGAACAAGGCACCATGCGCCAAGGCGAGGGCAACGCCATCAGCATCAATGGCGGCCGGCCTGAGGGCAACAACTTCACGCTGGACGGCCTAGTCAATACAGACCAGGCAATGGAAACACCGGCCGTGATCTTATCGCAGGACGCGATCCAGGAAGTCAAAGTCGAAAGCGGCATCTATCCGGCCGAGTACGGATTTTCCGCTAGCCAAGTCAACGTCGTCAGCAAGGGCGGTACGAACGGGCTCCACGGATCGATCTTCGAATCCGATCGCAACAACGCGTTCGACGCATTGCCCTTCCCCACGTCCAGCAACTACATCACATCTACGCCCACGACCAACCCGACTCTAAAACTGAATCAGTTCGGCTTCGTTGCCGACGGGCCAGTGATCCTCCCCAAGCTGTATGACGGACGCAACCGGACCTTCTGGATGGCCAACTACGAAGGCTGGCGCATGAATAATGGCACGCAGTTGAAAGAAGTTGTCCCCAATACAGCAACGTTGACAGGGGACTTCTCGGCCGAGACGTATCCCAGTGATCTAGGCAGCGTGACCGTGAATGGAAACTCAATTGTTCTTCCTGGCGGTCCATTGCCGGCCTACGGAACACCTGAGTGCACCGGCCTGCTCAGCTTGGGCTACAACTGCATGCCGGTCGACCCGACTACCGGCGCCGCATTCCCAGGCAACATGGTTCCCTCGGCCGACTTCACTTCCCGCATCGGACTGGTCGCCGTGGCCAACAAATATTGGGGCGTGCCCACGGTCGCTAACCAGCCGGAAGGCGTTACCAATTTCATTCAGAACATCCCTGGCCCGCTGACGATGAATCAGCAGACCTACCGCGGAGACCAGGTTCTGGGCAAGTTTGGTTCGGTCTTCGGCCGATTCACGTATTCCAACTACGTGAACTCAGCGAACTACAATTCCGGTTCTGCAGTCCTGGGGCTTGAACAGTATTTCGAACAGGAGAAAGCCTGGGAAGTGTCGCACACCATCAACATTGGCCAGAAGAACGTGAACAACTTCCGTTTTGGCTATCTCTCCGCCAACGCGCCGGAAGGCTCGGCTGCTCCGCCCTCTTCGCTGGTCTCGGCGCTTGGGGAACCAAACACGTTCACCACCTTCGGCCCACTGCAGCAGACGTACCCGAACGTCGGCCTTACCGTATACAACAGCGGAGGCGGACCGGTGAACTCCTACAGCGGCTCGTTTATTCCTGAATGGGAGTATGCCGATTCATTCACGTCGGTTCATGGACGACACACTCTTGGATTTGGCGTTGATTATCGTCGCTGGACCATCACCCGAAACCTGGACGATGATTTCTATGGCGATTGGAGCTTCGGTTCGAACACCATTCTGACCAACAATGAGCCGCTCTCGGCCACGAATTCCGCTTCCAGTTGTCCCAACGCGCCAGTCTCGGTTGGTGGTGCTGCCCCAACTGCGCTTTGCGGCACTGGCAACGCCGTTGCGGACATGATGCTCGGGTATTACTCTGGCTGGGGCGGATTCGTACCCGGCGCGCTCAGTCCCACCAGTCAAGCCGGCAATCCGCAGAGTCACATCTACAACTATTTCGCCCCATACGCAGAAGATGACTGGAAGCTCACTCCCAAGCTGAGCTTGAATATCGGTCTGCGCTGGGATTACCGCGCCGCGACCTATGAAGAGCATAACCACTTCTTCTGGCTCGACACCACCAACACCCAAGGTGGTCTTTGCTATGCCGACCCACAGCTGGGCAAGGACGGTGTGGCTCCCGGAGTGGGCATCAATGGCGGGCCGATCCTGCGCTATTGCGGGTCCGTGCCGCGTCCGGGGCTGAAGACTCCTTTTGCACCGCGATTCGGCGTCAACTACCGCTTAAACGACAAGACTGTGGTACGCGGCGGGTACGGGATCTTCTTCAGCTCCTATGAGGGGCGCGAGATCGACGATTCGGCGGATATCTATCCCTACAGCGTGCGCCTCAACTTGAACCCGACCACTCAAAACAGCCTGGATACGATCAAACTCGGCAACAATCTCTTGCCGTCCTTCTCCGCGCTGGGGCCATTCCCCGAGTCTTCGCTGTCGTTCATCGCCGTCATCGAGTCGGAAAATCCGCTCGATCCGTACGTTCAATCGTGGACGCTTTCCGTCGAGCGCGAGTTGGCAAGAAACACAACCCTGGAAGTGAACTACGTTGGAACCAAGGGCACCCATCTGCTGAACCGGCACGATATCGCCCAGCCACTCGATATCCCGGCCACGAGCCTGGCGTTTTGCCAGGAGCAGGATTCGGCCGGCAACTACTTCAATGCCGTGGGCGCAACCGCGGTTGCCCCGTGTAGCATTGTGAGCCGCTTGCCGTATCCGAACTTCAACGGCACCTATATCGACAGCGATTTCCACGGCTACTCAAAGTACAACGCCGGCAACGTGAAATTCGAGCATCGTGCCGGCGACTTGGCCGTTACCTCGATCTTTACCTGGGCCAAGAGCATGGACGACAAGTCAGCGACAGCCGGAGCGGGTGCCAGCGCCACCGGCTACGAGGGCTTCATGGACAACTCCAGGCCCAATCTGGACTACGGCCGGTCGGACTTCAACGTGCCGTTCCGGTTTGTTTCCAGCTATGTCTATCAACTGCCTGTGGGGCGCGGCAGGAAATTTGCATCGAACATCAACTCCGCTGTCGATGAGGCGATTGGGGGCTGGCAACTGACCGGCATTGCCACATTCCAACAGGGATTTCCTTACGAGGTCACCGCGCCCGACATTGACGGCATCACGGGGAGCGGCGGCATGCGCGCCAACATCACTAGCGGTTGCAAATTGAGAGACAACACATACGCGGGCAATCTGGCGAAGTTTTTCCGCCTCAACATGAACTGCTTCACCGGGCCGGCTTTCGGCACCTACGGAGATACGGGCCGCAACCCCGGCTTCCTCAACCAACCCGGCATCAACGATTGGGACATGGGATTCGGCAAGGCCTTTGGGTTAGGCGAAAGGGCGAAATTCGTGTTCAAGGCGGATGCGTTTAACATATTCAACCATCACCAATATGCCGGCGATGTGGGCGGGCTGCTCGTAGCAGGATCGAGCGGCAACCAGAATGTGACGGCGAATGTGGGCTCCGCCAACGGAGGCCTGATCACCGGCGCCTCGTCATCCCGGATCTGGCAATTTGGTGGAAAAATCCAATTCTGACCATCCCCTTGCTGCCTTTCTTCAACTCCGCTATGCGATTCTCGCGTGGCGGAGTTTTCTGCGCGGGAGATACACTCGATCCATGTTGGGCAGACGATCGAATCTATGTTGCGCGCTTGTCCTTTGGTGCAGCTTTCCATTGGCTGCCATGGCGCAGGCGGGCAATGACGATGAGGCGGCGAGATACGCTGCGGCGGGGCAGCAGGCCATGGCGGCTGGCCAATATGCGGCGGCGCGGAGCAGCTTCGAGCAGTTGGCAAAGCTCAAGCCCAATATCGCTGAGGTGCATGCAACGTTGTCCGCGATCTATTTCCAACAGCACGAATATGAACTCGCTGTCCGCGAAGTTCGCAAAGCACAGGAACTCAAGCCAAGTCTGCCAAAACTAGACGCCCTGTTGGGTCTGTCGCTGGCGGAGTTGGGCCGCTTCGCCGAGGCGCTCCCACGCCTGGAAAAGGGATTCAACCAGTCTGCAGATCCTGATGCCCGGCGATTGTGCGGCCTGCAACTGCTGCGCGCGTACACAGGCCTGGACCGCGACGCCGATGCCGTGGAGACCGCGCTGGCGCTAAACAAACTCTATCCCGACGACCCGGAAATCCTGTACCACACGGGCCGGATCTACGGGAACTTTGCCTACCTTATGATGATGAAGTTGCATGACAACGCGCCGAACTCGGTCTGGATGCTGCAGGCGCAGGGCGAAGCCAACGAAAGCCAGAAGGATTATGATGCGGCCATTGTTGCCTTCCAGCACGTCCTTGTCCTCGATCCCAAACGGCCCGGCATTCACTATCGGCTCGGCCGCGTTTACCTGAGCCGCTTTCGCGATTCTCAAAAAGCAGAGGATCGGGCGGCCGCAGTGCGCGAGTTCTCCGCCGAATTGTCGACGGATCCAGGAAATGGAAACGCCCGATATGAATTGGCAAACATAGAGGCGACCAACGGGGATCTTGACGACGCCCGAAGCGGATTTCTCGCCGCCCTCCAGCGGTATCCCGATTTTGAAGAAGCGTTGGTTGGACTGGCCGGTGTCGATCTTGAAACGCAGAAGCCGGCCGAAGCGATTCCCCTGCTGGATCGAGCGACGAAGCTTCGAGCAAATGACGAAGTGGCGTGGTATCGGCTGGCCCAGGCCGATCGCGCAACCGGCAACCGAGAGGCTCAGGCGAAGGCGCTCGAAGCGTTTAAGCGCCTTCACCAGACGACGCCGGGAACGCTGCGAAGGCCCGACGCAACCGACGAGCTCACGCCGCAGCAACTCGGCCCAGAGGCGCAGCAACCTTGAAGGAGTGGAGTGATGGCGCAACGCGTGGGGTTTTTGCTGCGGCTGAAGCCCGGCACCGGGCCCGACTATGACAAGTCACATGCCGCTGTATGGCCCGAGATGCTCGCTTTGCTCAAGCGGGCGGGAATCTCAGAGTATTCGATCTTTCGCCGCGACGAGTTGCTCTTCCTCTACATGCACGTGGACGGCGACTTCGATGCCATGTGGGATAGGATCGACCAGGACCCCGTGAATCGCAGGTGGCAACAGGCCATGGCGGCCTACTTCCTGCCGACCCAGGAGGCCAGAACCGGCGAGCGGTTCCCCATGATGGAGGAAGTCTTTTACCTTAAGTAGCGATGAAATGCGTGGCGAAATTCCTAACACACCTGGACGAACGGAATTTCGAGTAGGCGCGCGAGTTTGCTGAGCTTGCCGCCGATGTGTCCAACCCCAACCGCGCAATGATGGGCAGGACCCTGCGCATTCCAGGCTTCGACAAAACCGCGCGCGCCAATGGGGAACCGATAGTGGCTATTCGTGTTTCCGATGCGCAACACTTCGCCGGGCACGCTCTCGCCGTGCGCGACAAGCAGTTTGAAGCCGCGCTCACGCTCCTCCACCACCGACAGCAGCGTGACGGGCCCATGTTTTACGCTCATCTCCACAGAGAGTCCGCGGCCTACTTTGCCGTGATAGACGGTCAAAGGCCGCACCTTCGTTTTGCTTTCTGCGATCGCAATGTGGCCAGGCCCGTCGTGTCCCATCAGGACGTGATCCGCGTTCAAGTCCAGCGCGTAATATTCGGTGAACGAACCGCCCACGCCGAAGCAATCTAAGATCTTCATGGCGAGCGCATTCTTCACTTCATATTCGCCGGCCACAGGAATGCCGCGCGCAGTGAGCAGCGAGGTTCCAAGAATGATGGAGCTCATCGTGTCTTCGTTCGCAGGAATGCCGCTACCCATGGCGTAATAAGCGAACGACGTCAAATCGTGTGCGGCGATAAAACCGTCGAGCGCCACCGAAGTGCGCGCAGCCCGCGCCAGTTCCTCCGGAGCACAATCCGGTTGCACATCAAACTGACTCCGAAAATCCTGAATACGCGCGGCGACCTCGGTCTCCGTCACGTCGGAACGCAGCGCGCTCAGCGCATCCACCTCCACGTGTTCGATGTGGGTGCCGAAGGTGATGGCTAGCTGGGTCAGATCCGTCTGAATGTCGAGCATGCCGCTGTAGTAGTGGCCCATCAGCCCGAGCCGGTTTTCGGCCAGTGCCTTTTTCGCCCGCGCCGCCGCCATCCATGCGTCCAGCTCTGCCCCCGCGGATTCATCGTTGAGCACTCCGGTGATTTGATGAAAGTGAATCCGTGCCCGTGTCAGCACGTTGGCAATCTCCGGCACCGGGCAGGCGGAGCAAAATGCCAGCCACTCGCCTGTCATCGCGGTGCTGTCGGCCAAGCGATTGAATGCTTCGTAGTCGATGGCCGACTGGGGCTGCAGATTCAGCACCAGCACCGGCACGCGCGCTCGCTGCACCATCGGCAGCACGGTGCTTGACTGCGCGTACGTGGTCACGTAAATGACAAGCAGATCCACGTCGGCTCGTCGGCAAGCCGTGCCGGCTGCTCGTCCGCTTTCGGCAGTATCCACGAGCCCGAGATTCTCAACCGCTGCGCCGCCTCTCTGCAGCTGTTGGCCGACTTGCCGCACGTAGCCCTCTAAGCGCGCGTGAAGCCCTTCGAACTGCGGCCAATAGGCGGCCAGCCCGATGCCGCACAGTCCAACGCGTAGTTCTGGAGTTTGCATGACGAGCTGTGCTCCCCGATCGACTCCCGCGGCTGCGGTCTAGGGAACCGAAAGAACCGTGACCGCGAATGGAGCCAGTGTAAGCTCGCCGCCTTCTGCCTTGCCCGTACGCGGCGCATCGTCGCCCGACTCTTCGTCCACCGTGAGCGAGGATGCGTTCTGCAACTCGGAGCTCAACGTGACCGTTTGTGCGCGATTGCTGCGGTTCGCCAGCAGCACTTTTTTGCCCTGCGGCGTGATGAACCCCTGCACTGTCACATCCGACGAACTCCCATCAGGCTCCGGTTTGTTGGCGACCAGCGTATCTCCCGCGTGGAAGTTGTCCTTGATGAGCTTGAGCACCCAGTAACGCGCATTGGGCTTGCCATTGTTGTAGTCGATCATGGAGACGCTGGGAAACTGCGACGGGTACCCAACCAGCTGCGACTCGCCGATCACGTCAACGCCGAGCTTCGACAGTTCGACAAACAGGAAGGCGTACAGCGCTCCCGCAGCGTTCCAATAGCGATGCGGAATGTGGTCGGGGAGAGGTTTGGACGCGCGAATCTCCAGTCCATCGGTGGGCAGGATCACGCCGAGTTCATCGGTATCGATTTTGGTGCTGGGCGATAGTCGGTCGCGAATCGCGAGGATATAACGCGTCGTCGCCATGAAACCTTCTGCCTGGTCAAAGAAAGAGTGTTGCCAGCCATCCAGCGTTTCATCCATCGCCGGCGAGGCATAAAAGTGGAAGGAGATGTAATCGAGCGGAATGCCGGGCTTGTGATTCTTCGGATTCAGGAAATATTCGAAGTATCGCGGATCGCGGCCCGGTGCCGCCAGTGCGAGCCCCATGAACTTCGTTTCTGGACTGACCCTGTGAATGCCTTCGACGATCGCGTCATAGCGCTTGGTGTAGTCCTCGGGCGTAGTGTTGTGCTCAAAATCGACTTCGTTCAGCACCTCCCAATAAGGCAGGGTGTAGTGGTATCCGGACTCATGGCGCTTCCCGTTCTCGTCAGTGAATCCGCCCTTGGTGTACCAACTGACGAGGCGGCCATAGTAATCGCCGAGTTCCTTGCCGCTTGGGTCGCGCAGTTCCGTGCCCTTGGTGTAGTCCCAAAACACCTGATTCGGATCGTCGGGATACTTCACAGGCTGATCGGTCTTGAACATCCACGCGGGAATAGTGCTGAAGTTGACGATGGTGGAGTGGCCTTCGGTCGCGTTCAGAAAGTCCGTGGTCACGGGGTCAATGTACGTAAAGTCCCACGACGTCTTGTCCTTCGCCGGCGGCTCCAGCTCCGCAACCGCGATCTTCGGATAAGGAAGCCATGGCACATAACGCACATAGTCCGCTCCAAGCTCTTTCAGCGCCGAGAAGGAGCCGTCGTGAATCGGCGACCCGCGATTCAGCATCGGATTGGTCACCACTTGCAGCGTCGGTGTCGATCGGGAGACGATCACCGTCTTTCCCCAGTCGACGTCGACTTTCTGCTTTGTCTCTTGTGCCACAGCCAGAAAGCCGCAGAGAAGCGTGAGGATTCCGCATACGGCCAACTGCAGAAAGGCATGCAGTCTCGAAGTGCGACGATATGCGAACGCGTTCGATTCGATACGCGCTCGGTTCTGCGAGACGGTCATGAGACGCCTCCGTTCTCTACGGCAAATGCAGCCTATTCACTTCCAGTGAGCATCACGGCCACCGGCCCCAGAAGGCCCGAAGGCAACAACGGCGAGTTGGCGCGATAGGGCTTCACATCGGCGAAGGTGATCTTTGTGGCTCCGGGCTGCTGGTCTCCGATGAGGCGGTTAACCCAGGCGTTGGTGACCGCAATCTTGATCTCGTTCGCGCCCGGCTTAAGCGCGGCAGAGATGTCGACGCGGTAGGGTGCGTGCCAAACGAGGCCAAGATCCTTTCCGTTCACCGTCACATCGGCAAGGTTCTTCACGTCGCCCAGATCGATCCACAAATGAGCGCCCTTCTTGAACCAATCTGCCGGAGCCTGCACGGTTTTGGTGTAGGTGCCAATGCCCGAGAAATACTTCACACCAGAATCGGTGTTTTCACTCCAAGACGCAAGCTGGTCGAGGGTGATAGAAGGCGGTGCCCCGCGATCGGCCTGGAAGCTGACTGGCCATGGGCCTTTCACATCGGTCAACTTTGCCTCCTCGACCGCTGGCAGGGTGCGCGAGAGCTCGTGCGCCGGCTTGCGGAAGACGACAAAGACGGTGCCCCATGGCTCGAGGTGCAGCGGCACGGTGGTGCGCCCGTCGGCAATCGAGTACGTGACCGGCTTACTCGTGCCGGTCTCTGCATACCACAGCTCAGGGGCTTTGCCGGTGACGCGGAAAACCGCCTTCACATCTTCGCTGTGATCGCCGCGATTGTCGACGAAGTACAGGTCGCCGCCCTCAAGCTTGCGATGGACGAACTCGAGGCGCGCATCCGGATCCGGCTTGTTGTAGTCGAAGTCGGGCGCAAGGTTCAACGCGGCAAACACGTCGGAGAGGCTTTGACCCGCGTAAACCTTGCCCTGCCCCACGGTGTGTACGCCGGTTCCGTCGCCGAAGAGTTCCGAATCCAGCCTCTGGAACTCCGCCTGATCATCCGCTTCGCTGGGGTCGTCTGTGGGCTTAGGCCCGGCCACCACCGCGCCGTCTTCCACCAGCTTGTGGATGGCGCGAAGCACCGGCAGCGACATGTGCTCACTATACGGATCAAGGCCGAGCACGCGATAGCTCATGCCGCTCTTCGTGGTAATGCGGCCGTTGCTCACACTCAACTCGTGGATCAGTGCATCGGCATTGATGTAGTCGAAGCCAAAGCCCGCTGGGATGTTAGGCGATTTCTTATCGAAAATCGCCGTCAGGTTTGAATCCTCCCCGTAGAAGTACACGAGGTCGGCGCCGAAGTGCCCCTGCTGCAAAAGAAAGCTCGTCCGCGCCAGGTAGTTGACCCACGGCCCCGCCTCTTCGGCCCATGTCTCGTTGCGGTTGAACCACTGGCCGAAGGGCCCCAGCGTCATGCCGGGCGCCGTGTGCGGGCCAACCAGCGGTTGATGCGCCGACTCGTGAATGACGAAACGGTTGATGCCGTTCAAAAACTCCTGGTCGGCTGTCGGCTTCAGAGTCGCAGGCGACCAGGCCCAGGGCGCTGCCGCCGCCGTCATGGATTCTGCGGCAGCGATGTTCTGTCCATAAATATGGGCGACCGATGCGGACTCGCGATCGTCTGCGTTGTAACCGAACTGTTCCTTGTTCACGCCCGGACTCTGCGTCCACATTGCGCTCATGGGCACTTCATTGAACTTCTTCACTTCCATGCCGTCGGCAACAAACGCACGCCCCGACTCATGCGACTCGCCGTAGTGGCCCATGCCGCGCTCGTGTAGAGTTTCCTCCAACTGCTTGTAGTGTTCGTCGGCAATCAGGTCGGCGATGGTCTTGCGGAAATCCCAAAGGAAGCGATCGCTCGCTTCGGCGCTCTCGACAATTTCGCCCGTCAAGACCGGCATCCAGGGCACGGGATCGTAGCCGCGCAGGCGCTTGAACTGATCGATCATCTTGTCGGTCCAGTTCTGTGACCCTGCCTCCCAGCTATCGTTGATCACATAGCGGATGCCCTTTTTCCCCATCTCAGCGGGGCCCACTGTCTCCTTGTAGCTGTCGAGATAAGTGTCGAAGTACTTCTTCACGAATCGGTGATCCATCTTGTCGACTTCGAGGCCCGTCGCCTCCGCGGTCGCGGGATGGTTGGTAATTCCGAGCAGCGAGTAGCCGAACCGCAGCACAACCCAATCTCCGGCGGGTGGCGTCCAGTCAAGCGTGCCATCAGGCCGCATCTTCGAGGTCAGGTCGATCACATCGGATTTGGCGACGACCTCGTCGCTCGAAGAAGCTGGGGTCGGAAACTCGTAAAGGTCGGGCTCTGGAACAAACGCCGCTTTCTCTATCCAGTGATTCACCCGCGCGCCGGGATGCAACACGAGCTCTGCCATCTCGTAGTCTGTCGCCGGCGGCGGTAGCTTGATGCCGAACGACGATGGATCGAGCCCGGCAGCCCATGCCGGAGGGGGCGGAGGGGGCGTGCGCTGGAAAGCAACGCGAAAATACTTGGCCGTCACCGGCGCGAACGCAACCGTGTGCTCTGGGGAATCGCCGCCGGGCAACTTCACGATCGCGCGGAAATTCACGCCATCGTCGCTTGCTTCCAAGGTGCGCTCGGGCGCTCCCGTTCCGGAGATCATTTCCTGAATGCGGTTGGGGTCCTTGGCCACGTAGGTTATGGCGCGGATCGTCTGCGGCGATTCGAATTCATACTGGAACCAGGAAGTCTGTCCCACAGCTGGAATCGGAATCTTGGCCGTATTTTCCAGATCTCCGTCCGTCAGCAGCGCAAAGTCCGGCGAGCCGCCGCTGGCCGACATTTTCGGGTGCAGCGATTCAATCGAGACATCGTCCGCGGGTTTGCGATAGGCCACCACCACTGAATCGGCATAGAACTGGGGCGTCTTCTTGTCGCCATCGGACCCGAGCACATCGCGGATCCCGATATTCTGAAATGCACCGGTCGACTCGGGCGGATGCGCAAGCACACCGCTGAAGGGCTTTCCGCCTTCTACGAGCGTCTCGCTCCATACATACTTCTTCATGCCCTCGGCTGCCGGAACCCAGGGGCCGCCAGACTCGCTCCATCCCGGAGAGCCGGCGATCGCCATTTCGAACCCAAGCTGGTCGCCGAGCTCGATCGCAGAACGGAAGGCGTCTTTCCACTCCGGCGTCATGTAGGCCAGCCGGTGATCGACAACCTGCGGTGTTTGCAATGCGGCATCGAAGTTCTGAAAGCCCGCCAGCCCTTCCCTGTGCATCCACTCGAGATCAAGCTTGATGCCGTCCTTGCTGATGTTGCCGTTCATCCAGTGCCACCACACACGCGGTCGCGCGCCGCTGGGAGGATTTGCAAAGCCGCTCTGGAGAGCATCACTGCTGCTCTGGCTAAAGGCCGATCCGGTCATCCACACGAGGGCGAAAACCGTTGCAACGCACGTCTTCCATTGACTTGTCATCCGTGTCCTATCTCCGTGGAATCGGGCCCCAGAACCGGGTAGCAGACACCCGTTGCCGATCTGGAAAGCCAATTTTTTGTAGAAGCTGATTTGTCGGGCGATCGTTGAACAGCGGAACTATAGGTGCGGCTTCTGATCGATGTCAAGGATAATAAATAGTTCCCCTATTGAATTGATGAACCCGGGTGCCCCATCGCCCTTCATGATCTGGCATGAAGTCTTCCATGCGCGCGTGATGTTTTTGCGCGACCCCTCACTCCAGTTGTCGGGCCGGAAAAGGCTATCGTCCTGAGCCCGGAACGCGCAGCCCCCCTTTCGAGAATTCAGCTTTGCCAGATGATTGAGGGCCTCGTGATGCAACGTTCCAAACCTTGCTGCTCTCGCTGGGCGCCCGGCTGTCGCCCGCTGCTGGTCTTCTCGGTTCTCTCTCGTGTTGCTGTGAAACATCCTTCGGTTTCCTTGCCGCGCAGTGGCAATCCAAAGCACAAACCTTCACCCTCACGGTTCAATAGGCCGTCTTGGTGGAGACCTGGGGGCGATGTTTCAGGGGGATGAGACATCGCCTATTTTTTCTTCCCCAGAAATGTCCTTTCAATGCATGCTCCCCCACCCGAGATCAATGCACAGAAGGAGGTTCGTCCCGCGAATACTCCTTGTGGCATAGCGAAAAATTCCAGTGCGCGCCCGCTCTGCGCAGAACGGGGACGAAAGTAAGCCTTGCGCCACTGAAGATTTGAAGGCACCCTAGAACTGTTACCGATTCCAATGTTCTAATGGGTTTCTCTCGGCCAGATAAGCGATTGCCGCATGCTCTTTGCGGAGTCGCGGCGCTTTGCCTGCTGACTATCTTCGCCGGTGGCTTCTTCCCACTCGCAGCGCAAGATCCGGCCACCCCCGTCACCGAGATCGCCGCGGACAAGCCGAGCTCTCTCTCCGTTCATCCTCGCGAGTACCAGCAAGTCGGCCTCAAGCTGGTTGCGAACCAGTACAACGAGCTGCGTCTCGACGTCGGCCAGGCAGCGACCCGCGGTATCTTCATCAAGGCCATCGTTCAGCTCCCGGGGCAGCCGGATTCCGATCCATACATCTCCGACAACGCCGAGTCGTTTCTCCGCATCCCGATCTTGCCGGGCCCGCAGGCCACGAGCGCCGCGCTCAAGATCACCGTACTCAACAGCTCCAAGGGTAATGTCGCTCCGGTGATTGTCTCGATGGCCCTGAGCGCTGAGCCGGTCACTCTAGAGAACACGCGCCAGGCCGATGCCCTCTCTGTGTTTGGCCATGCCGAGCGGCTGCGCCGCGAGCATAAACCCGCCGCCGAAGCCCTGCCTTCCTACGATCACGCCTTCGTCATCGCTTCCGCGATGCACGACGCGTCGTTCATGCAGCAAATCCTCATGTCGAAGGCGCGGTTTCTGCTCCTGGACGGCCAGCACTACGTCGATGCCCTCGAAATTGCGAAGCAGGCCGTAGCCATTCCGGTTGTGGGCGACGATCCCATGACCGAAGGTATGACATGGAAGACTTTGGGCAGCGCCTATCTCGATCTTGACCGCTACGACGAGAGCATCGAGGCGTCGAAGCGGGCTTTGGCTATTCTGCACAAAGGCGGCAATCTCTATTGGGAAAACATCTTGCTCGACAATTTAGGCGACGCCTACCGCGAGAATGGCGATTTGCCGGAAGCGCTGGCAACCGACCAGCGAGCGCTGCAGCTTGCCCGCGAATTGCACGATGACTACGGCGTGATTGAGATGCTCTCGGAGCTGGGCGGCATCTCGACCAGTCGCGGCGCCTATCAACAGGCCCTGAACTTCTTTTCGCAGGCAGTCGAGATCACGCTGCCTTCGGGTTACATTACGGTCCGGGGCGAGGCATGGGCGAATCTGGGCTCTCTCGATCTCATCCTGAATGATTCGGACGGCGCCTCGGCCGCTTACCAGAAAGCACTCGCCATCGCCCGCAGCACGAAAGATCGTCCCCTCGAACTGGGAGCGCTGGAGCAACTCGGCGATCTCGAACTGGATCGCAGCAGGCCCCAGGAGGCAGCTGCGAATTTCTCCAGCGGGCTGCAGATCGCGCGCGAACTGGACATGGCGCGCGCAGGATGCGGACTTTCCATCGGCCTCGCTCGCGCTGACAACGTCGAAGAGAAGTACGAGGCGGCGAAAGAGCTGTTGGCCGGCGCCCTCGAGACGGCAACGCGCATGCATCTCGTCGAGGAACAGGCAGCCGCCTACCAGGCGATGGGCGAAATGGCCGCGGCGCAGAAGGACTGGAAGAACGCAGCTGACGATTACAATCACTCGGCTTCGCTCTGGGAGGAAGCACCCGATCGCGCTCGCAAGGTTGCTGCGCTCACCCGGCTCGCCTCCATCGAGTATGACCAAGACAATCTGAATGCTGCGCGCGCACACACCGATCAGGCGATGGATTTGATTGAGTCCTCGCGTGGCAGCATCGCGCGCGGCGCCTTGCGCATCCGGTTCTTCGCGGCCCAGCGCGAAACCTATGACCTGGCCATTCGCGTCCTGATGAAGCTCGACAGCGAAGCGCCGGGAAAAGGATTCGCTGCAGCCGCTTGGCAAGTCTCAGAGCGAGCCCGTGCGCGCAGCCTGCTCGACGATCTCGAGAGCGCCTCGCTTGAAAATGCGCCCGCGCAAGCAGACTCGCTCGAGAAGCGGCTCGCCGCACTTGACAGCCGCATCGGAGACCTGCGCGACAAGCTGACCTCTCTCGGTTCGAGCGCCGCCGATGCGCAAAGGGCGCAGGCTCTCAGCCGCGATGTGCACGCAGCCCTGCTCGAAGAAAACGAAATCGAGTCGCGCAGTCACCAGTCGGAGGTCGCGGCGCAAGGCGCCCAGCAGCCCATCACCGCGCAGCAGTTCGCGAGCCGGGTGCTCAATGACAGCACCGCTCTCCTCGAATACTGGAGTGGCGCAAACAACGACTATCTTTGGATTCTGACCAGGCATGGCGATTGCCGGGGATTCGCGCTCGATCATGCAGTTGTCGCGAAAGAAACGACAGCATTTCATCTGAGCCTCTCTAGCCGCGTGAAGGAGGTGCCGACTGAGACGCTCGATCAACGCAAGGCACGGTACGCTTCCGCCGATTCGCAACTCCGTGCGCGGCTTCTCCAACTGGCCGATGTAATCTTTCCTGCCGGCGCTCGCAACGCGCTGATCGGTATGCAAGCTCTCGTTGTCGTCGCAGATGGCCCCTTGCTCTCGGTGCCGTTCTCGGCGCTGCCCGCTGGCCCCCATGCGAGTTATCTGATCGAGCGCTACGAGATCATCAGCGAGCCGTCGGCAGCGGCGATGACCGCGCTTGTGGACCGCCCCTCGTCGCCAAGCCGTCGCGATGCGCGGATCGCTGTCTTTGCCGATCCGGTCTATACACGCAGCGACACGCGATTCCAAACTGCGCTGGCGGAGAACTCTGCCCCTGAAGATCTGCAGCGCGCCTTTCTCAGCTTCGATTTCTCGCGTCTGCCCCGTCTGCCAGGTTCTTTTCGCGAAGCGGAGTCCATCGCGGCCATCGCAGGGCAGAAGAACACTTCGCTCTATCTCGGATTCGATGCCACACCTGCGGCCGTGACGGCTGCGAATCGAGGCTACTACGGTATTGCCCATTTCGCGGCGCACATCGTTTCGAGGCCCGACTACCCCGAACTGTCGGGCATCGTGCTATCCATGGTCGATCGGGAAGGGAACAACCGCGACGGTGTTCTCTGGCTCAAAGACATCTATCGATCGCACACCACCGAGGATCTGATCGTCCTCAGCGGCTGCGACTCGGCTACCGGCGCGTTCGTCCCGGGCGAAGGCATGAACGGGCTGGTGCGCGCCTTTCTCACCTCGGGAGCGCGCCAGGTGGTCGCAACGCTCTGGGCTGCCGACGACGCTGCGTCCAGCGCGCTGATGACGGCGTTCTATCAGGCTTTCCTTGCCCAGCATCTTTCCGCTCCTGCTGCTTTGCGGAAGGCGCAGCGGACGATGCTGGCCAAAGAGGGCCGCGGCGCCCCCTATTACTGGGCTGGATTCCAGGTGGAGGGGGCTTGGCAGACTCGTTGACCCCCTCCCCGGAAACCTCGATTGGGAAAGGCTCCGCAGCTCTTCAAAAGCGCCAGGGGCTCGATCAGCGGAGCCTCGACGCGCTTCTCGGCGCGCTCAACTCTGATCGGGAAATGGCCGCCGCACTCTATGCGCAATTGTTCGAGCGGCTGCGGTGCTTGTTCGAGTGGAACCGGTTCGAGCAGCCGGAAGCTCTCGCCGATCAGACGCTTGACCGGCTCGCTCTCCGCGTCAGTACTGGCAGCAGTGTAGACGAGCCCGTTCGCGAGCCGTTGAAATTTGCCGCCGGCATTGCCCGCATGATCATGTACGAAACCCGCCGCAATGAGCAGCGCAGAAAAGAAGCGGCAGAGGAGTTTCAGCAGCGCTCCGCCGATCGCAGCGTCGAAGACAAAGAACGGCTTTCGGCGCTCTTAAATGACTGCCTGGGACACATGCCCGAGGAACGCCGGGTCTTGATCGAACGCTATTACAGCCGCGATGCGCGCAATCTTATCGGCGCGCGCGTTACCCTGGCCAACGAACTGAAGATCTCGCTGAACGCGCTCAGAAACAGGGCCGGCCGTATTCGGAGCGATCTGGAAAACTGTATGAGAGGAAAGCATCGAAACGAAGAATCGAGATAGTTCCCGAGTTTTCTACACTTGAATGCAGAGAAAGAGAGTGCGAAGGCAATGAGTCCCCCGGGCGAAAATCGCGAGCTGTTTCTCCGCTATGCGCTCGAAGAAATGGCCGCGGAGGAGCGCGAACGTATTGAGGACGCTCTCGTCTCCGACCCCGATTTCTTCGCCGCCTTCCAGGAAGCGGAGCACGATCTTCTCGATGGATATTCCGCTGAGGATCTCTCCGACGTCGATCGTGCGCGCGTGAAGAAGCTGCTTGAGAGCACCGCGGCGCTTGCCGAAAAGGCTCGGTTGTCTGACGCCTTGCAGCGAGCCGCGGAGGCTCCAGTTCCCGCGCTCCAGTCTGCGCGCAACAGAGTTTTCGTGTTCCGCATTCCCGTGCTTGCGTTCGCAGCCGCAGTTCTTCTCGTCGCGGTTTTCGCGGCTTCTGTCCTCTGGCGCAGATCGCGCCTAGAAGGAACGGCTCGCGTTCCCGCTCCGCAGCCGGCCGCTTCTGCGCCGCAATCGACTCCCACTCGTCCGCAACCCGTCGTGCCGGCCACGCTCGCCATCTTGTTGCCGGCCACGGCCAGATCGGCGGGGCCGGCCTTGAGCATTCAACTTACTCCGCAAATCGGCACGGTGGACGTGCAATGGGTGCTGCCCGACCCCAGTGAAGCAAAGAGTGTTCTCGAACTGCGTGTCTGGAATGGACCGCATTCGGTTACTCATGTGCGCGCCGATCGATTCGAGCATGTGGGCGCAGAAGTGGTCGCGCATTTCCTTCTTCCCGCTGCAGAGCTAGCCGCGGGCGGTTATCTCTTTCAAGTCAACCTGAGGTCGGCTGCCGGCGCGGGAGAAGAGCCAGAACTCGAGACTGCGGTCACTGTCAAACGAACGCCTTGAGTTGAACGGCGAGGCGACTGACGACCTCTGCAATTCCCACTGACTCCCCAGGTCGATCGTCCATAGATGTACCTCCGCGCGCATGTTAGACAATAATTTCAATACAGCCGGCAGGCTCCAGGACACGCATGCGCAAAATTATCCATGTCGACATGGACGCTTTCTACGCATCGGTTGAACAGCGCGATGATCCAGCACTGCGCGGCAAACCGGTCGTCGTCGCGTGGCTCGGCAAGCGCTCCGTGGTGTGCGCGGCTTCGTATGAAGCGAGACGGTTCGGCGTGCGTTCGGCAATGCCCGCCGTAACGGCAGAGCGGCTCTGTCCCGAGGCGATCTTCATTCCCCCGGACTTTTCGCGGTACCGAGCCGTCTCGCGCGCGGCGCGCGAAATCTTTCAGCGGCACACTGACCTGGTTGAGCCTCTTTCGCTCGATGAAGCCTATCTCGACGTTACCGAGAACAAAACCCACTTGCCCACAGCGACGCGCGTGGCCCAGACCATTCGCGATCAGATTCGCCAGGAACTGCATCTGACTGCCTCGGCTGGAGTGGCGCCCAACAAGTTCCTCGCCAAGATCGCTTCAGACTGGCGCAAGCCGGATGGCCTCTTCGTCATTCAGCCTGGTGAGGTCCAAACATTCCTCGAACCCTTGGAGGTGGGAAAGTTGCCCGGCGTAGGCAAAGTCACCCGCCAAAAACTTGAGAAGCTTCAGGTCCGAATCGTGGGCGAGTTGAGAAGCTGCGATGCGATCGAGCTGGAACGGGCCTTCGGGCAATTCGGCCGGCGCCTCTACAAGCTTGCCCGCGGCATCGACGACGGAGCAGTCGTTCCCAATCGTCCAGTGAAATCCGTTTCTGCAGAAGATACCTTTGCTCAGGACATTTTGCTTGCCGAAACAGAAATGGCAATTCGTCGTCTCGCCGAGAAGGCATGGACTGCGTCACGCAAAGAGTCGAAAGTTGCGCACACCGTTGTTCTCAAGTTGAAGACCGCCGAGTTCAACATTCTGACGCGCAGCCAGACCTGCGCCGCGCCGCCTGCGTCCTGCGAAGAGCTAACGAGCATCGCTCTGTCACTGCGCGACAAGGTTCGACTCGGAGAAAAGCAAAGATTCCGCCTGGTCGGCGTGGGTCTGTCGAATTTCCGTGACCCGCTGGACGATGAGACGCAGCCTTCGCTTTTCGATGCACCGCAGGCGTGATCCTACGAAGATGCTTGCAAACTCGGTTCGAAGTCTTCCGAGTTCCTGGCCCCGGCTAGGCCGACGGATCAAGCGTATTCGCAGTCGACGAGCTTGCGCGCACGCAATTCCTGCCCGAACGCTTCGCGCTGTACAAGGCGTCATCTGCCAGGCGGATCAAGTCCTCTGAAGCGATGCGGCCATTATCCGTGGCGATTCCCACGCTGCACGTGACCTGCAGGGGGCCGGCAGCGGTCGCGATCGGCTCTTCAGAGATGGCGCGTCGGATATCCTCGGCCCTGCGCCGGCCGTTTGCCAGAGAGCATCCGGGCAGGACAATCAGAAACTCTTCGCCTCCGTAGCGTCCCGCAAAATCATACGACCGGATTCGGGCCATGATGCGGTGCGCGATTTCACGGAGGACTTCGTCTCCCACCAGATGCCCGTTGGCGTCGTTGATCGCCTTGAAGTGATCAAGGTCGGCCATCAGGACGACCACTTGCAGATTGTCGCGCTGCGCACGTGAAATTTCTGTCTCAATCTTTTCAAACAGCGCCCGTCGGTTCCACATTCCCGTCAAGCCGTCTTTTTGAGCCTGTTCGCGCAACGCGCTTTGCGCCGATGTGACCGTCTTTACTGCTGCTTCAAGTTCAGATGTTCTCCGGCTCACCATCTCTTCCAGCTGTCGCGCATGGTCGATGAGGTAGCGCACGCGAAGCCGGTAGAGAAGGGCGCACATCAGCAGAAGGGCGAATCCGATCACGGTGCGGAACCAGCCGGTCTGCCAGAAGAAGGGCCGAAGAATGATCTCCTGTTGCGCGACGCTCGATCCCCACCCTGACACCCCATCGCTGGCCTGCAATTCAAATTGGTAGCGGCCTGGCGGCAGCTTGGTGTAGATGGCCTCGCGCCGCGTTCCTGCGTCAACCCATTCGCTTTCGAAGCCGCTCAGTCGATAACGGAACTGCAGCCGTTCGGGTGTTGCGAAATCAGGCGCCGTGTATTGTATGTCGAGGTTGCCGCTCCCCGGTCCCGCAGTTGCATCCGATCCCGCGGGAAGCAGTTTCTGGTTGAAGTTGATTTGCTCCACTAAGGGAAAGGGAACCGCTGTCATCGTGTGCGAGTGGTCGGGATCGATGCCCGCAATGCCGGCCGTGGTGACAAACCAGAGATCGCCGGCCGCGCCCTTCCACGCTGCGGGATTGCCAGCGAAATTGCATTCCGCGCTGCGCAGTCCGTCAACCGTGGTATACACCGTGCTGTGAATCGAAGAGCGCTTCTTCTGCGCGAATTCGTTCAACTCTTTTTTCGAGACTTTGTAGATGCCCTTGTTGCAAGTCATCCACAGGTAGCCGTTGTTGTCTTCGACGATGGAACCGACGGTCAGGTCGTAGAGGCCCTGGCTGATCGAGTAGGTCGTGATGTGCCCGTTCTCGATGCGATTCAATCCGCCCGGCGATGTGCCGGTCCAGACAACGCCATCACGATCCACATAGAGCGCCTGCGCAAAATCGCTCAGCAGGCCATCGCGCGTCGTGTAGGTCGTTACTTTTCCATCTTGAATGTGGCTTACCCCGCCGTGGTCTGTGCCGACCCAGATCGAGCCATCCGGCGCCAGTGTCGCCGTATTCAGGAGGCCGGGAAACACATAGTGCTCAAACTGCCCTTGATGGAAGCGCACCAGCCCGTTGATCTCGTGATATCCGAGGTACAAATCGCCATTCGGCGCGGGCAGAATTGCATTGAGCCTCGCCCCTTTGTTGGCCGGATCGTCGAAAACCGCAATGTGCCCGTTCTCAAGGTGGCTCAGCTCTCCGTGCTCCGAACCGATCCACACGCTCTTGTCGGCACTCTCGTATAAAGAGAAGATCGATCCGCCCGGCAGGCCGTCGTGCGTCCCAAAGACGCGAATCTTTCCGTCCCGATCGATATGATCGAGGCCCTTGCTGTCGGTGCCGACCCATAGGGATCGGTCCTGCGCCTGCAGAATCGCCCAGGTCATCTCTTCGGAGAGCCCTTCCCGCTTTCCGAATGTCCTGAAGCTGCCGGTCCGCAACTCCACCGCGCCGCCTTCAAAAAGCCCCACCCAGACGTCGTGATCGCGATCTTCAAAGACCTTGCTGACATCGTCGACAGGGAGTCCCTGCCGCGTCGTGTACCAGGTGAGTTCCCCATTACTCATCGCGGCCACGCCGGCATGATCGAATCCGATCCATAATTTGCCGTCATGCGCTTCAAACAGCGAAGAGATGATTACGTTCTTGGGGAACTCGAGTTGAGGAAAATGTTCCAGGGCAACGCCGGTCCACTTCAGCAGTCCGCGCGGAGTGGCAACCCACAAGCCGCCATCGTGTGAGGAGGCGAGGTCGAGAATGCGATCGGCAGAGAGACCTTCCTCGTCGCCTACGGCCTGAATACTTCCATCCTTAGCTTTTGCCAGGCCTTTACTGGTGCCGATCCACAGCGCGCCCTCCCGGCCCTCCACAATGCTGCTCACGGCCTCGCCGGGTAGTCCGTCTGCGGTCGTGAAATGGCGAACCTGGTTGTTTTTGAGCCGGTACAGACCGTCGAGGCCGCCCACCCAGATGGCGCCGTCTTTGCTTTCGAGAATCGTATCGATGGGCGATTTCGCAGCAAGAAACGTCTGAAAGACGCCCTGTTTCATCCGCACAACGCCCGTGCGCGTGCCGATCCAAAGGCTTCCGTCGCGGCCCGGCGTGATTGCATAAATGTAGTTGTCTTTCAGAGCCTGATAATGCTGCGTGTCGTAAACGGTGACATGCAAACCGTCAAACCGCGCCAATCCCTCTTCCGTCCCGAACCAGAGATAGCCGTCGGGCGTCTGCGTCATCGCGTTGATGGAGTTTTGGGGAAGCCCGTTTCTGTCGGTAATTGTGGTCTGAACAAACTGGGCCATCCCGGCAGGCCAGCTCACTTCAGCTTGAAGGGGTACCGAGGCCGCGAGGGCAACAATCCCAAGCACTCCCGCGCATTGCATCGCACACGCATGCCGCAAGACTCGAGCGCGCAGCGAGAGAGGTCCCTGGAAAGGACCCTTGCCCGTCTTCTCGTCATTTCGCATGGCACAACCCCTCGAGGACCACGGAACCATTCTCTCGTTCGCAAACTCCGAGTAACTCCGACCTCCCCTTATAGCGACGTCTAGTTGCCTGCTCAGACCACGCGGGGATGGCCTACATCACGTTCGCGGTACTCCTGACGAGATCTCCTCCTCTGGATGGCTGCGCGACAGGTTCCACGCTCAGGGAGGCCACTCGTCGTATCCGCGGGCCAGTTCCAAAAGCATGAACGAAAAATTACCTGTCCGGACCTTTAAACCATCATCCGGAATCCCGGCTTCTTTCGATATACCACTTAGGACGAATCGGGCGAAAAGATGCACGGAAGTTCTTGTGTATCAAAGAGAACCATAGTAACGTCAGACGCCGGAAACCGCTCCCGCTTCGGACGAAAAAAACTCGAGGTCGAGACCATCAGAATGGACCCTCGTTTCCTCTTCATGCGAGCCCGTTGTCGCTGGTTTTGCGCGCCAGCCGCCAGTCCCTAATGAGCGGCCACCCTCTCCGCCCTCTCCGCCCGCTCGGCCTTGATCCGAATCTCAATCTGCGGCGTCGAAACCATGGTGTTGTGGACCAGGCACTGGTGCACGCTGCGATACATTGCCTGGGCCTGGTCTTCCGTCAGGGCTACCGGCGACGTTACGCTCACCTGGAAGTTGTCGAGCCGTGCCGGCTGCTTCACCTTCTCCGCGGTGACCGAGACTTCAACGCCGATGTGCGCAAGGTTGCGGGCCTTGAGATACTGGGCCGCATAGAAGGCCGCGCACGATCCCAACGAAGCGAGCAGCAGCTCCGGCGGTGTCATGCCTGTATCCCGTCCGCCGTTGTCCTCCGGTTGATCACTGATCACCGTATGTTTCCCGGCCTCGATTGCAAAGCGGACGCCGTCTGTCTGGCGGACATGCACTTCCATGGTTTTGCTCCTTTGTGCGTGAACTCTGCATTCACGCGACATCGCGAACATTGCCGCCGGCGGCTTTGGTACTCAGCAGGCGGCCGTCGATCAAGACGATTGTCCCCAGATTGTCAGCGGTAAAGATGTGACGTGGCTTACATCGATGCGGGGGGCCCTATGTGGGCCGCAACCCTATAGCCCCAGAACGCGTAATACCCGACGCACACGTAGCAAGCCAGCGGCACCGTCATGGCCAGCGCCATGCTCCGGGTCGATTGGAAGACGAGCCCCATCAATGGGGTAAAAACCGCTCCGCCGATGATCGCCATCACCAGCAGCGAAGCGCCGGGCTTGGTGTTCGGCCCTAGCTCGTGAATGCCCAGCGCAAAGATGGTCGGGAACATGATTGACATAAAGAAACTGGTGAGAAAGATAGCCCACAGGCCGATCCATCCCGGCAACAGGATCCCGACCAGAACCAGAGCGATATTCGCGACCGCAAAGAGCCCCATGAGCCGGTTTGCCTGCACCACTTTCATCCAGTGGCTCGACCCGAACCGCCCCACGCCAAACCCCGCCAGCGTGCCGGTCAAAAAATAGCCCGCGGTCTTTTCCGGAAGGTGGGTGTAGTCCTGCACATATTGAATGAAGTAACTCCACGTGCCGACCTGCGCCCCCACGTAGCAGAACTGCGCCACCACCGCCAACAGAAAATGCGGATAGTGCAGCAGCTCGCGGTAGCTCCCCTTGGGTTCGGAACTGTTTCTGGCCTGCCGCAGAGCGATAGCGGGAAACGGCGTGCGGTAAATCAGGAAGGCCCACACCAGCACCACTGCCCCCAGCACCAGATACGGCGCGATGATGCGCATCGTTTCGTGTTGAAGGTAGGCATCGTAAGTTCCGGCCAGTTTCAGCTGCGCCACTTGCGCGGGTTTCAGCTCCACGCCTGAGAAGATGAACAAAGTACCGATCAGCACTCCCGTGATGGCGCCCAGCGGATTGAAGGCCTGCGAGAAATTCAACCGGCGCACCGCACTTTCGGGCGCACCCAGTTGCGCGATCAAAGGGTTGGCACCGGTTTCGAGGAATCCGAGCCCGCTGGCGATCACGAAGAGCGCGAGCAGGAAGAGGGTATAGCTGCGCGCCTCTGCGGCAGGCAAGAATAGAAAAGTCCCCGTGCTATAGAGCAGCAGCCCGGTCAGCAAACCGGCCTTGTAGCCAAAGCTGCGCATGACCATCGCTGCCGGAATCGAAAACAGAAAATAACCGGTGTAAAACGCCGACTGCACCAGGCCCGCCTGCAGACGCGTAATCTCAAACGACTTCATGAACTGCCGAATCAGCACGTCGTTGAGATTGTTGGGAATCCCCCAGAGAAAAAACAGCCCCGTGACCAGAATGAACGCCGTGAGACCCTGCGATGGGAAAAGCGGCTGGCTTTCGCTCTGGTCCGTTTTGGGGGGAGTCATTGCAAAAGCCATGCGGCGGCTCCTTCGATTCTGTGCGGCGCGTCCTATCCTTTATATCTGTTCCGCGCCGAACCTGGTCAATGCTCTACACACGGGGCTACCCGGCCTCGCCGTCGCGTTAGACTCGGGAGGAATCCAAACCCCTTCGTTTGCCGGAGTCGGTCATGCCCGTGAAGACCATCATCGAGCCGTTTCGTATCAAAAGCGTCGAACCGATCCGTTGGACAACTCGTGCGCAGCGCGAACACCTGCTCAAGGCCGCCCACTGCAACCTGTTTCTGCTCCCTGCCGACGATGTCCTGATCGACCTGCTGACCGACTCCGGCACCGGTGCGATGTCGACCCACCAGTGGGCGGCCATCATGGAGGGCGACGAGAGCTATGCCGGCAGCCGCAGCTTCGAGCGCTTTCGAAAATCCGTTCAGGATATCTGCGGCTACACACACGTCATCCCCACCCACCAGGGACGCGCCGCCGAACGCATTCTCTTTGGGGTGACATGTAAAAAAGGCGACGTCGTCCCCAACAACACCCACTTCGATACCACGCGCGCCAACGTGGAGTTTGTGGGCGCCGAAGCAGTGGATCTCCTCATTCCCGAGGGTCGCAAGCCGTCTCTTCCGCATCCCTTCAAAGGCAACATGGATGTAGCCGCGCTGGAAACGCTGATCGCGCGTGTCGGGCGGGAACACGTCCCGCTGGTCATGCTGACGGTCACCAACAACTCCGGCGGCGGCCAGCCTGTCTCGATGGCCAATACGCGCGAGGTCAGCGCCGTCTGCAAACGCCGCCGCATTCCGCTTTACTTTGACGCCTGCCGTTTTGCCGAGAACGCCTGGTTTATCAAGGTGCGCGAGAACGGCTACGAAACGAAGACGCCGAAAGAGATCGCGCAGGAGATGTTTCGCCTCGGCGACGGCTGCACCATGTCGGCCAAGAAGGATGGCATGGCTAACATTGGCGGTTTCCTTTGCACCAACGACGATCTGCTGGCGCAACAGGAAAAGGACCTCCTCATCCTCACCGAAGGCTACCCGACCTATGGAGGACTTGCCGGGCGCGATCTCGAGGCCATTGCCGTCGGTATTCAGGAGGCGCTTGAAGAGGATTACCTGCGCTATCGCATCGCCTCGACCGCCTATCTCGGCAACCACATCGCCGCCGCCGGAGTTCCCATTGTGCATCCACCCGGCGGCCACGCCATCTACCTCGATGCGCGTGCTTTCCTGCCGCAGATTCCTGCCGACCAGTTTCCGGGTGTCGCGCTGGCCGCGGAACTCTACCTCGAAGGCGGTGTACGCTCCGTCGAAATCGGCTCCCTGATGTTTGGAGCAGCGGCACAGATGGACCTGGTGCGTCTCGCGATTCCAAGACGCGTCTACACCCAGAGCCACATCGACTACCTGGTCGAGATCATCCTCGAGGTTTGGAAAAAGCGATCAGCGATCCGCGGTATGCGCCTCACCTACGAGGCGCCCTTCCTGCGCCACTTCACCGCCCATCTCGAAACCATCTAATTGCCGCGTGCCTGGACGGGGTGTCCAGGCGCGGAACTCACCGGGAGCAACGACCTTCGATAAGGCCAAATCATCTGGGGTCTATTTTTCTGGCGTGACAGGCTGCTTCGCCTTCTTCGCAGCGTCATCAACCGCTTGGGCCTGCGTGTCCACATCGTGCGCGTGTTTCTTGCGGAGCTTGCGGCTGATATCGGGCCAGAACTCGACAATCTCCGAGCCCACGACGCCCTCGGCAGAAACCGTGAGCCCGTCTGAAATGGTGTCGCCGACCGTTCGCTCATTCGCCGGATAGTAGGCGCGCGCGATCGCTGCGCCGATCAGATTCCCTCCCACATTGGCGTAATTCGGTCCCCATCCGCCCTTGTCGCGCTTGCACCACACGGTACTCGTGGCTGCCCACAGAAACCGCTTCAACTTGCTGCCAGTGCCTTTCTGAAAATAGCGCGGATCTTCGTGCAGCAGGCTGGTCAACACCGCATTGCCAAAAAAATTCCCGGTAAACGAGTCAGAGTAGGCGGCGCCAAACCGCTTCGCATACCCCTCCATGCCCTGACCCCATTGGGGTTCGCTGCCGCTTGCTTGGTCGAAGCCAGCCACGATCCCCGACAGCAGAAACGGCCATGGGTCTGACTCACTCTTGAAGAACAGCTCGAATTTCTGCCCTGACGACAGGGGCGCAGCGTTGCGGTTGGTGGTGGTGTTGAATGTGGCCATCACGCCGGCTACGCGCTGGTGTTCCTGCTGCTTCAGTTGTTCCTCGGCCTGGTCGTGGGTGCTGGGTGGCGTTGCGGGAGCCTGGGAACCGGAACTCGAGCTCGTCTGCCCGTTGTTGCCTTGCCCAGGCGATGCAGCCCCACCCCCGGGCTGCTGCGGAGGTGCCTGATCCCCCGCAATCAACGTGTCGCTGAAATCCGGCGCGTCAGGCAATTGCGCACTCTCCGCCCGGTTCAGGCCGGCTCTTTCACCTTGGCTGGCGACGGATTTCTGGCAGATGGCGTGGAGGGGCAGGGCGGCCGTCAGGCCGAGCACAACAAGTCGCAGAGAAAAACGCATCAAGTCACCACGGCCGTCAGCACCTGCACGGAAAATTGAAGCTGAAAAAAGGCGTAAGAGTCATGCGGCCGCGGGGGAAAACCCGATCTCCCGAAGCAGCCTGCCGTTCAGGCTCCAGCCTCTTCAGGTTACTGCACCGCAGTCCGATCTACGTTTAGTTTTGACGTTTTGCGCTCGGCGTTAGTTTACGCACCACAAATTCCTGAATCACCGTGCTCACTTCCCGTTCCGCCGTATCGATGGCCAGATTCTCAAATGTAACCGCGGCTCCCCGGTTGCTGGCGGGGTAATAGGCGTTTGAGATTGCGCCCGAAATCAGGTCCCCGCCGATGCTGGAGTAGTTCGGCTGCCATTGCCCGTTATCTCCTTTGCAGACGAACGGACCGGCCAGCGCATGCAGGGTGCGCGACTTTACGGTGCCCGTGCCCTGGTAGAAGTAGCGCGGATCCTGGTGCAGCAGCGAGGGAAGAATCGCGCCGCCTAAGAAAGTGTCGGTGAGACCGTCGGTATAGACCGCCCCGACCCGCTCGCCGTATCCCGCCCAGCCCTGCCGATAGTCGGGCGTGTCGGCGGCCTGATTCACGGCGCCAAGGAAAGCCGCCCCCAAAATGTTGATGGGATCGACCGAAACACGGTACGCCATCTGAAACTTCAGTTTCGCCGTAAGCGGCACGGCATTCTTTGCGTCGTAGACCACGTAGAAGTTGGGGATGAACCCCAGCACCCGCTGCTGCTCTTCAATGTGAACCTCCTGGGTCGCGATCTCTTCTTGCGTCCCACCCGTCACCGTTACACTGGTCGTCTCTCCCAGCACCCGCAGCCGGATTCCGGTCACAAACTGGACGTCTCCGCTGTGCATGCGCATCTCGTCGGACTTCCAGGCGACGAATCCCTGCGCACTAACCGTCAGCCGATAAGGAACCCCGGGCTTCAGGTTGTCGAATTCGAATCCCGCATTTGCGTTTGCAGTGGCAGTTCTGTGATCGCTCCCATTGGGGCCGTCGAGCACCACCGTCGCGCCCGGAACAATGTCCCCATTCGCATCGGTTACCGTCCCGGCAACGCGGGCCGCACCCGGAGCAGCGCTGTTCGCATTGCCTGACGATGCATCGGGATTCGAATTCGCTGCACCAGCCGCCGCCGCCCCGGGCTCATCCGGCAGCGCCGCACTCATCGAACTTTTCCCAGAGACAATCGGCTCCTGGCCAAACGCGCAAGCCGTGGCCATGCAGAAGAGAAAGCTCCAGCAGAGCATTCGACAAAGGGAACGACTTGAGGGCATCCGGGCACCAGTCCGGGATCAGCGGCCAGACGGCCTCCAACCCAACGCGAATCACCCTCCAGCAAGGTGCGACGGAACGAGGGGAGGGGAACCACGACCTTCCGTCTACAGCTACACCTGATTAGACGCTGAACGGGGTCTCCGGATTCCCTCGGCGCTCGCCTTCGGTCAGACTCGCTGCCGAAAGATCTAAGCCCTTCTCGATCATGCGCTTGCCCGACGAAAACTCGATGTGTTCGGCAGCATTGATCCGCGCCGCCTCTACGCCGGTTGTTCGCCTCGTTGCTCGAACGCCGGTTCCACCCTCATCCGTTCGCCGCAACCCGGCTCTTGATCTCGTTGAGCAGGATCTCGACTTTGTCTTCGCTCTCCAGTGCCTTGAACCTGTCTTCCAGCGTCTCGGGCGACAGGATTTCGCTCGCGGCGGCATTCTCGGCGGCCTTCACGTGCACCTTGCTCTTCATCCGGCCGAAGGTCTGTTCCTGGTCCGTGCCCACCTTTTGCCGTGCCTGGGTCGCGCGCCCCACCACCTTGGCCCGCCGATGTTCGGCGACGAGCATCTCGCAATGCGCGCGGGTTTCGCTTAGTTTCTGCTCCAGCTTCCGCAGCGCCTGGCGCAGACTGTCTGCCTCGTGCTTCTGATCCTCGGCCTGCGCGGCAAAGCCGGTGACCAGCTGGTCGTGGCTCAATGCCCGTTCCAGGGCAGCGCGCGCCATGTCGTCCTGTTTTTTCGTCACCGCCAGTTCCGCTTTCTTGCGCCAGTCCGCGGCCTGCTCCTCGTGTTCCGCTCGCTTCTTTTCGAGCAGGTGCTGATCGGCAATTGCGATTGCCACCTGCGTCTTCACCTGCAGCAGTTGATTTTCCATGTCCAGCACGATCTGCTTGAGCATCCGCTCGGGATCCTCTGCCTTCTCCACCAGGTCGTTCAAATTTGCGCGGAGCAAGGTCGTGACTCGATCCAACAAAGCCATATCATCCTCCTCTTGCGTTCCGCTGCCGGTCGGGTCCTTGCGGCTCCCCACCTTGCAGCGCTGAGTGCTTATTTGTTTGCGGACGGCGTCTGATTCGTGGACTGCTTCAACACCGCCAGATCCTTCATCATTTCGGCCGTCAGTGTCTGGGTGCGCTCCCGCGTTCGTTGCAACACCATCGGCATATATTCGTGCGCAATCTTCGGTTGTGCATCCAGCAGGTGCTGCCCGGCGGGCGATTGGTAGAACGAAATCATGGCGCTCACGTCTTCGCGGCTCAAATACTCCTGGTAGAGTCCCGTCATGTCACTGAGCATCTCGTCCACCGGGTAGAGATTCATCGCCTTGTCGATGTATTTGTGCATCAGCTGATCCACCTGCGCGCGCTGATCGGCCGTCAGTTTGGCGTTTGGCGCCACCTGCTCGGTCATCGCGTGCATCTGCGCGCGCACTTCTGTTTCGATCAGCGTCGGGATGATCTTGCGCATCGACTGCATCTGGCCCTGGATGCGCATCACCTCAAAGAGTTGCGCCAGCTGTTCTTTTGACGCGCGATCCTCCGGCGCGATCGTCGGCGTGGTTTGTTCTTGTGTCATGGTGCCCGAAGGCGACACCGCAATGGCCTGGCCGAAACCCGCCAGCGGTGCGAACGCCAATCCCGTTCCCAGAAGTGCGATCCATCTGCGTCTTGTCCTCATCCTCTCCTCGTTTCTCCTGTGCGTGCTCGGTGTGGTTTTCGCGCCGATCCTCTTCCCTTCGTCTCCGGAACTGGCTGTTCGTCCACGGTCTTCACCAGCGGACTGCAGTTGTTGTCGCCGCCAATAGAGATCGTTGTAAATCCTCCCGGCCCCGCTGGCTTGCGCGGAGCCGGAAAGTCTGTTCACCCACCGCGTCAGACCTTTGCCGCGCCGTTCTCCGGTTTCTGCTTCATTGCCTGCACGCTCGACATCAACTGCTTGATGTCCATCCCGCTCAGCGCCTCGAACAGCGCCGGCACCTGCGCCGCGATCTTCGTCATCTCGCCGGTGATCTTGTTTACGCCGGCAGCGCCATCGTTCCCGGTAGATACAATCGTGATCTTGTCCACCTTGCTCAGCGGCTCTGCCATCGCCCGGACTACGTCGGCCATGTTGGTCAGCAGCTTGTCCACCACCGCAGCCTGGTTCCATCCCTGGTAGGCCTCGGCCTTCACGTTCATGGCCTTCGCTTCCGCCTCGCCCTTCTGGAAGATGATGCTGGCTTCGGCTTCACCCTGGGTGCGGATCGCCGACGCACGACCTTCGGCCTCCGCCGTCAAACGTGCCTTCTCCGCGGCAGCCAGCGTCTCAATGCGCTGACGATTGATCTCGGCTTCTTTCAAAACCGTCGCAATCAGTTCCTTCTCGTGGCGCAGGATTTCAGCCTCCTGCACCTTGATCTGGCCCTCCTTCTCCACCTGCTGCACTTTCACCTGCTCGGCCGTCACCTGCTGCAGCATAACGTTGGTCTGCAACTCGTAGGCTTTGTCGGCGCTGGCCTGCTGGCGGCGGCTCTGCTCGGCATATTCGGCCTTCTTGATGTCGAGGTCGCGCTGCGCCTCGGCCTGGCGCGTCTGCGATGCCGTCTCTGCAATCACCCGCTCTTGATCGGCCTGTGCTTTCGCCACTGCCGATTCCCGCATCGCCGTGGCACGCTTGATCGCCGTATCGCGCTCGGCATCGGCAGTCGCCATCTCCGCGTCGCGCTTGATGCGCGCAATGTCCGGCCGGCCCATGTTGGTGATGTACTCGTTCTTGTCCTTGACCTCCTTGATGGTGAACGAAATCACCTCGAGACCCATCTTGCTCATGTCTTCGGCGCAGGTCGATCGCATCCGCTCGCCCACCATCTCCGGTTCCTTCACAATCTGCTCGACGGTCAACTGGCCGATGATGCCCCGCAGATGGCCTTCCATCACCAGGCGGATCAGCCCTTCGCGTTGCTGCGGCGCCTTGGTCAGGAACTGCTCGGCTGCCGTCAGGATTGAAGCCTGATCCGAGCGCACCTTGATCTGCGCCACCGCTTCGACAGTCACCGCGACACCCTGCTTGGTGTAAAGATCCTGCTGCGGAGCCACATCGAAGCTCATCAATTCGAGCGAGAGCTCGCGGCAGTTCTCCACCATGGGAAAGATCACCGTGCCGTGGCCCTTGATCACGCGCGGTCCGCGAAATCCGTAGACGATGAGAGCTTCGTTCGGTCCTGCCTTACGATACATCCTGGCCAGAATGCCCAGGACGATGATTAGCGTCAGTACCGCGAGTCCTGAGTAGAGAATGATTTCGTTGTTCATCGCGTCCCCGGCCCTTTCGTCCGGGAGCTGGAATTGTTGATGGTTTTACTGCTTGTGGCCCGCGTTGCGGCCGTTCTTCGGAAACAATTTGGCCAGGAGTCCCAGTAGAAAAATTCCCACCAGGATAGCCATATCCGCGATCAGCACACTCGTGTTGCTCATAACCTCTTCCCGGTCCTTCCGCCGGGCCCGTCCACGTTTTTGAATTTCCATGCGTGCGCGAGATCTGTGATTCATCCCGCAATTTCGAGTAGATTCACCCCTAGTCCCTAGTCCCTGCCTCCGCTTCTTCCCAGCGCTTCACATACGCAATTCCTTTTTCGTAGCGCGTGACGAAGACCTCTTCCTGTTTTTGAATCGGACCACCGTCATCGGAACGTGCCGGCGCCGATCTTCTCGCCCCCAGTTGCTCGTACACAATCTCTCCCGTACCGCCAGCGCGAATCGACGAAGACACGTGGCCCACTGCGCCGATCACGTCCGTCTCGTCCGCAGTCAGCTCGCGCTCGTGCGGCAACAGGACCCTGGTGAGGAAAAGAAACACCATCGCGCCGCCGGCAAGGCCGCACACCCCAGCCAGCAGCAAGACAACCAGAGTTACAAAGCTTCCATGACGCGTCAGCAGATACCCCGCCGCGCCAAACCAGCACAGAAAAACCATCAGCGAGAACGCGTTCCACCAGGGAACATTCGCGCTGCCCCTGCCGCCGAGACTCGCTGGGTGCGAAGTGCTCACCGCGCCGTGAGGCAGATGCGCTGCATGTCCCGCATGCGGCAGATGCACATGCCCGGCAAAATGTCCCATGCCTCCCAGCAGCGAAAACGCGCTCAGCGCCAGCCCCATGACAAAACAAATCAGATAGAACGTTTCCCAGTGCATCGGTGCGCTCCTTATCTCTTACCGCGCCTTTTTGCCGATTCCCGATCGGTTCCATTCGAAGTTTGGCCGTTCCGACCCTTGCCGTTCGCGGCGCCTTCCAATGGGCTGCGACTCTTTGTCTCCGCCGCTGATCCCTGATCCCTGATCCCTGTTCCCTTGCTCTTCGGTCTCATCACTTCCATCAGCCGCGGCAGCAGTCCCGCCGTCTCCAGAATCGATTCCAGCAGCAAAAGACATTCCCGCGAGTGCTCGTTCCGCGCCAGCGTCAACAACGCGTGCTTCAGTTCGGGATCGTGCCGGAACCGCTCCGCACCCGCCACCAGCCACAGGTCGAGCTTGTCTTCCACGTTGCGCAGTTCGCTCTGCAATTCGGGCGAGTAGCCCTCGGGATCGTCCACCAGATAACCGGGGTGGACCTTGAAAAATCCGGCCAGAAGCTGTCGCGTGGTGTTGGTCAGGTGAGGGCGCGCGCCGTTTTCGATCTGGGAAAGGTAGCTCTGGCTCAGCCGCGAGCCGGTTTCAGCTTCAATGGCCCGCACCATTTCCAGCTGGCTCATGGCGCGGTTCAGGCCCCTGAGGCTGCCTTCCACCTCGCGCAAGTAGCGGATTTTTTCGCCGAGCTTCATGGGTTGCGTTGGGGAGTCCTTTCGGATCGGTACAAACCCATCGCAATCTGCAATAAGCCTATCGCAATCCGTAATAATGTCAAGAGAAAAACCCGACATCCATCACGTGGAAGCGTTTAATAATTTAATTTCAATCGTTTACGGCACTCTCGTCTGAAGCGGAGATGCTTCGCTCGAGTTGGAGAAGCTTCAGCGCGGGCTGAGCGTCTGATATTTAGCAATCGTGTACCCCAGCGATGCGCCCAGCCACACGTCGGACGGAAAGTGCGCCGCCTCTGTGATGCGGGAGAAACTGATTGCCGTCGCCAGCGTGTAGGCGAGCACCGGGACCCAGGGCTTGCCGCGATGCCGGTAGCGCTCTGCCACCACCGTTGCCACGGACCACACCGCCGTCGCATGGCCTGAAGGGAAGCTGCTGCCTTTAAGCGGCGACTTGTTGCCGTTGAAAAACGTGTCTTCGTAGTTGCCATTCGGCGGTATATCCGACGGGCGCTCGCGTCGTGTGACCGCTTTCATCGCAAGATTGATCACCACGCTATCCCCATAGGCTTCCGTTGCCAGCAGCGCCGTATTCACTTCGCGATCGTCATGGCGGATGTAACCTGCAGCCAGCAGCCCTGCCGGCAAAGCAATCACCTCGCCCGTGCTGATCAGAGGGTCGAAGACATCGTTCACGTCATCCCAGTTTTTCTGGTGATTGCGGAAGTAAGGCATGACATGCGGATCGGCGTAGATCAGGCCCACTGTTCCGCCCACCACAATCGCGACCGGCAGCAGGTGGTGCCCTTTGGCGACCTTGATAGGGAAGGTCCACAGAGCTCTCTGGTCGTGCAGAAAGTCGCCCGGCATACTGCGCCAGGTGGCCTCGCGCTGAGGCACTCCCGTGGTGGTGTCAACGGAAGTTTGCCCCGGAACCGCTGGTGGGGGTGCCTGCCGGGGCTCTGCAGCCAGCAGAGCGTAGCCAGGGTCATCGGGCAGTTTGGCGTATTCCTGCGCGCGCAGGTTGTCCGACGTGAAGATGCACCCAAAGCAACAGAGAGAAACGAGCGAGATTCGTCGTGCGATTGTAGTCATCCCCAAAATTGGATGCAGATTTGTTCTCGCTCGCGTTCTTCCTCGATCGGCAGCCTTTTGCAGGCGGCGAAGGCCCTCCGGCGACTGCCGAAGGGCCTTCAGGGTTTACAACGATTGCGAGCCGGCCCCTCCTGGACAGGTCTTCGTTCGTGGGGTGGTCCTACGCCGTCACAGTCCGCGAAGGTTTGGAGCCCCAAAGCCCGTAGTAGGCGATGAAGAGATAGCAGAAGATCGGAATGACGAAGGCATGCTGGATGCCCATCTTGTCGGCTGCCGCACCCAGCAGGAAAGGAACAATCGCTCCACCCACAACCGCCGTCATCACCAGTCCCGAGCCCTTGCTGGTCATTGGCCCCAGGCCCTTGATCGCCAGCGCAAAGATGTTGGGGAACATGATGGAGTTGAAGAAGCCGCACAGCACAACGGTCCAGATCGCCACCTGGCCGGTCGAGACCATCGAGACGACCAGCAGCAAGGCCGCGATAATGCCGAAGGCCCCAAGCAGCTTGTTCGATTTGATCCTGGTCAGCACCCACGATCCGAGCAACCGTCCCACCAGCGCGCCGAACCAATAGAGCGAGACCAGAAATGACGCGGTCTTTTCGCTGTCCACGCCCTGGGTTTTGAAGTAGTTCACCGCAATCGACGCCAGCCCGACTTCGACGCCGACATACAGGAAGATGCCGATGGCGCCGAGAACCGTATGTCTGTAGCTCCAGATGCTGCGGCTCAAAACTGGATCGCCCTCCTGCGCCGGACGAAACTCCTGCGTCTGAGCAATGTGCGGAAGGTGCATGAACGCCACCGCCACGCCGAGAATCAGAAGGCCCACGGCAATTGCGATATAAGGAACCCGCACCGTGTTGGCAACGGCGGCCTTCGTAGCCAGACTCGCCGGGTCGGTCAGGATATAAGCGCCCGCAACCAGCGGGGCGATTGTTCCGCCGAGTGAATTCAGCGCTTGCGCCAGGGTGAGGCGCACTGGAGCGCTGTGCTCCGGTCCAAGAATCGCCACATAGGGATTCGCTGCCGTTTGCAGCGCGGTGACGCCCGCACCCACAATGAACACCGCCGTCAGAAACAGCGGAAAGCTCACCATCTTCGCGGCCGGCACAAACAGCAGGCATCCCAGCACCTGGATGAAGAGCGAAACCACCATTGTCTGCTTGTAGCCGATCATCTCAATCAGCTTGGAGGTCGGCGACGAGAAGACAAAATAGGCCAGAAAGAACGCCGACTCGGCCAGCATGGCCCACGCATACGGCAGGTCGAAGATCGACCGCAGGTGCGGGACAAGCGCCATATTGAGGTTGGTGATGAATCCGAAGATGAAGAACAGGACCGCCACCGTAATAAACGGCCCGAGATAGCTGGGTGTGCTCTGTGCAGTTGCAGGTGTCGAACGCGTTGACATGAAGTTGTCCCCATTCCTCCCAAAGAAATCTGGCCCGGTTGGGCTCCAGTGCGTCCTGGGGGCAGGGCGCTCATGAATAAAATGCCGGCTCCGTTTAACCGGTTTCTGTCGGGCTGTTCGTTCGACAGCCTCTTAGACTGCACACAACACTATACGGGAAGCCACATCCTTGGGAAGTGCATGAGGCGCGCGCTGGCGGCCCGCTATCGGAGCCATGACAGATTCGAGTATCCTCCTAACAAAAGCAAGGAGATGCACGTGGCCATTGCGCCAATGAACAGCGCCAAGATCAAGAAAGTCCTGGCTGCCCTTGAGGGCAATTGGCAGGCCGAGATGGAGGGCTATCACACCTACACGACGCTGGCCGACCGCGACACTGACCCGGTGCGCGCTCAGGTTCTGCGCCACCTGGCCCAGGCTGAGTTGGAGCACGCCGCTCTCTGGGCCGGGCGCATCGAGGAACTCGGCGGAATGGCGCCGGCTTACACGGGCGGTCCGGGGGGCAATGCCGACTCGCTCGCCAATCGCGCCGGCGGCACCAAGATGGCCTTGCGCCGTCTCGAGATTGAAGAGAGCCGCGACATCGCGCGCTACGGCACCCAGTTGCAGGAACTCGGCGACGAGGGCTCCATCGCCATCCTCGAACATGTCATCGAAGACGAGAAAGAGCACCACCATGAGCTCGGTTCGCTGCTGCGCGGCCACTATCTTGCGCCAGCGGGTGCCCCCAAGGTCGATCCCAAGGCTGTCCTCGAAGAGATGCTGGCCAAGCGCAACGAGGGCCGCAAGCAGCCCGGTGCCTGGATCGGCGACGCCATTTACGGCGTCAACGACGGCCTCGGCGCCATCTTCGGCATCGTCTCCGGCGTCTCCGGCGCCACGGCGGGCGACAGCAAATATGTCTTGCTCGCCGGCCTCTCCGGCATGATCGCCTCTGCGCTCTCGATGGGCTCGGGCGCCTATCTCGCCGCCAAAAGCGAGCGCGAAATCTACCACGCTGAAATTGCCCGCGAACGCGAAGCCATCAAACTCAACCAGCCTGAAGCCCGCGAACTGCTCTCGCTCTACTACCAGGTCAAGGGTCTGCCGGAGCCTGATGCCGTCCACATGATCAACCACATCGCCAGCGATCCCGAGCAACTGCTGCGGGCGCTCGCCAGTGAGCGCCTGGGTACCTCGGAAGAGGCGCTCGCCAACCCCATCGTCTCCGCTACATCCGGTGCACTCTCCACAGCCATCGGCGCCATCATTCCTGTCATTCCCTTCTTCTTTCTCCACGGGGTTCCCGCCGTAATCGCCGCGGCCATCGTCTCACTCGCCGCACATTTTGCGGTGGGCGCGGCCAAGAGCCTCATCACCATCCGCTCCTGGTGGTCCTCGGGGCTTGAAATGACCATCGTGGGTGCAGTCGAAGGCGCTGTCACCTACGGCATCGGCATTCTTCTCGGCAAGGGCGGAATGTAGTGGGTGGTCTCATCCCGCTGGGTGACGCGTCGCGACGGCCGCGCGGCTTTGCCGTGGTCACCACACTCGTCATTCTCATCAATATTTACGTCTTCTTCCAGGAACTCCAGCACGGCAACCGCTTCATCTACGCCTGGTCCGCCATCCCGGTGCGCATTGTGCACGGGCATCGCTGGGTCACCTTGATCACCTCCATGTTCATGCATGGCGGCTGGATGCACATCATCGGCAACATGATCTACCTGTGGGCTTTTGGCCGGGAGATTGAAGACGCAATGGGCAGCGTCCGCTTCCTCTTCTTCTATCTTGCGGGCGGCGTGGTCGCCATGTTGGCGCAAATCCTGGGCGATCCGCTTTCGCGCATCCCCAGCCTCGGGGCAAGTGGCGCCATTGCCGCAGTAATGGGGGCATTCATCATCACATTTCCGCGCGATCGCATCCGGACGCTTCTCTTCTTCTTCATCTTTATCCGGATTACCTTTATCCCCGCGGCCATCCTCATTGGCTTCTGGTTCCTCATCCAGATCTTCAACGTCGGCATGGTGGCCGACGTGAGAACCGGTGGCGTTGCCTACCTCGCCCACATAGGCGGGTTCCTCTTCGGAGTGGTCACCGCCCGCCTCTTCGTGAATCCCAATCGCATCGCGTTACGTCGCGGCCCCGCGTTCTAAAGTGGCCGTTCGCTGCCCCAGACGATGAGCCCCTGTCGATGACGACATCGGAGTCGCACCAGAGATTTACCGCTCCTTCACCACGCAATATTGTTTTCCGACATAACCGGACCTGGGCGCTTGCGGTAAATAAACAAGTTTGCCGTTGAAATCTTTTGCGGATGTGTTTGTGAATTGAATGTCCACTATCCTCGCGAAGCCGAGTGCGCGACGCACGGCGGGTTCAGGAAGACAGTGCATTTGCATGTTCCCATGACCCCGTCCCAACGCGTCTTCAATCCTCGAACGGAGATGAAGAATGTGGCGGATGCGCGTCATGCGCGAGGAAAGGTTCGGCGCCGCGAACGAGTCTTGGACGCCGAACACAAGGACCCCACCCGCGGCCAGGACCCTGACGAATTCCAGCAGGTACTGCTCAGCAAAACGCCGGGGCACATGCTGGAGGACGATATTGCTGTAGATAAACGAAAAACTGGCATCCGCAAATGGCAAATTTGCACCGGAGTGAGCCACATAACGGCAATTGGGATATTGGTTGAGAGATTCGGCTTTTTGAATCATCTGTTGCGAGATATCCACGCCGACACACGAGGCAAAACGTTGCGCCAGAGGCTGCGTCAGTCGCCCCACACCGCACCCGAAATCCAACGCCGCGCCGCCGAAATTGGGAGTGTGGCCAATGCCGGCCAAATGACCCAGGATGATCTCGATTTCGCCAGCCCCCGTGGCCATGAACTCGGCAAGATCCCACTTCCCGTCCGCCCTGGAGGCATCGGTAAGAATGGCCCCCAGCGCATCGCGCTCGGCGAGACCTTCCCAATCCTTCTTGAGCTTGTCGAGATTCATAGGTCTTAAGCTACAAGTCTCAACGATCGTAACGTACCTGGTTTGTTGCGAGAATCAAAGCCGCCGCGGGCCAGCGTTCTAGAATGGGCTTCGACTTTCGACCTAGGGGAATCCATGTCCAGAAAATCTCTCTGCCTTCTCGCCATCACCTTGTGCGCTCCGATCTTTCTTGAATTCGCCGCAGCGCAGGGGATCGCGCAGTCTGCCGCATCGCAGGTTGTTTTCGAGCACAACGTCCCCATGAAGACCCGCGACGGCGTGACGCTCAAAGCCGACATCTACCGCCCCGTCGGCGACGGACCCTTCCCCGTCCTGCTGCAGCGCACCCCCTACAACAAGGACGGCGCCGCGGAATTTGCCCGCAAAGCCGTCGCGCACGGCTTCATGGTCGTGGTGCAGGATGTGCGCGGCCGCTACACCTCCGACGGCGAGTGGTACACCTTCAAGCACGAGATCGACGATGGCTACGACACCGTAGAATGGGTCGCCGCGCTGCCGCACTCAAACGGCAAGGTCGGCATGTGGGGCGGATCGTATGTCGGTGCCACGCAAATGCTCGCCGCCATCAGCTATCCGCCGCACCTCGCCGGCATTTGCCCCGTGGTTACAGCGTCGAACTACCACGAGAACTGGACCTACCAGGGCGGCGCATTCGAGCAGTGGTTCGATGAGTCGTGGACCTCGAGTCTCGCCGAGAACACCGCCGACCGCCTGCTCCATGACGACAACAATGCGGTCGTCGGCGATCGCGTTCTGCCTCTCACCGGCTATCCCGTCTTCAATATCAAGCCCGTCTCCGGCGGATCACAGTTGACGCAGGAACTCGCCCCTTACTTTCTCGACTGGCTCGCCCACCCCACCTACGACAGCTATTGGAAGCAGTGGGCCATTGACGAAAACTACGCGCAGATCCAGGTGCCGGCACTCACCATCGCTGCCTGGTACGACATCTTTCAGGGCGGATCACTGCGCAATTACATGGGCATGCGCGACCACGCGGGCAGTGAAACCGCACAGAGTGGCCAGCATCTGCTCATCACCATCGGCGGACACGCCGGCGGCGGTCGCAAGATCGGCGACGTCGATTTCGGCTCGGCCGCAGCCGACTACGACGAGAACACCATCACCCTCGACTGGTACGACTACCTCTTCCTCGGCAAGCACAACGAGTTCGCCGGCGCCGATCCGGTCCGCATCTTCGTGATGGGCAAAAACGAGTGGCGCGACGAGCCCGCCTGGCCGCTCGCCCGCGCCAAAGAGACCAGCTACTATCTGGTATCGGGTGGAAAGGCCAACAGCGCCACCGGCGACGGCGCACTCGCGACGACAATGTCGAAAAAGGACGAGTCGGATACCTTCGTCTACGATCCAGCCAATCCTGTGCCCACGGTCGGCGGCCCGCTCTGTTGCGACGCCGTGCATCTTGGCGCGGGCCCCCGCGACCAGAAGGACGTCGAGGCTCGCAGCGATGTTCTGGTCTATTCCACGCCGCCGCTCGACCAGGATCTCGAAGTCACCGGCCCGGTCTCACTCAACCTCTTCGCAAAATCCTCGGCCGTCGATTCTGACTTCACCGCCAAGCTCGTTGACGTATGGCCCAACGGGTTCGCGCAAAACTTGACCGAAGGAATCTTGCGCGCCAGCTTCCGCGAATCCACGCGCGGCGAGCCCAAGCCCGTCACGCCCGGCCAAGTCTACGAGTATAAGATCGATCTCTGGTCCACGAGCAATGTGTTTCTGAAAGGCCACCGCATCCGGCTTGAGGTGTCATCGAGCAACTTCCCGCGCTTCGATCGCAACCTCAACAACGGCAAGCGCGCTGCCGACAGCTCCGACTTCGTGAAGGCGACGAACACGATCGTTCACGATGCCCAGCACCCCAGCGCATTGATCCTGCCTGTGATTCCGCAATAAGCGAGCGCTTTTCACAATCCGCGAAGATGGAGAAACCAGACGAAGCCGGCGGCGACGAGGCAATAAATTCCGAAGACGTACCAACGGCCGCTCTCGAGCCAGCGGCTCAGCCATCGGAGCGCCACCAGCCCCGCGAGGAACGAGAACACCATGCCGAGAATGCTGGTCGCTACGGCTGACTTTATGTCGATCTGCGTTGTATGCGCTGCCCTCTCCAGTCGCAGGGCCTCAAGGGCCACCACCGCAGGCGTCAACACCACGGCCATCGCAAAGCTAAACCGCTCCGCCTGCTCCTTCGCTGCGCCCACCAGCATGCCGCCTGAAATAGTCGAACCCGATCGGGAGAAACCGCGAAAGGGCAAAGCCAGCCCTTGCACAAAGCCCATCCAGGCAGCTTGACCAAAGCTGAGAATTGCAGGGCCCGTATCGCTTGCAGAATGCCTCTTTTCAATGATGCCGGCAATCAGAATCAACAGGCCGGCTGCTGCAAGTGCTGGAGCGATCAGATCGAGGCGATTGAACAGCAGCTCGATCTCCGCCTTCGGCGCGCCGTGGAAGATCGTGCGCTCGATGATTTTCTTCAGGACCTCGCCCACGATTCCGGTCAAAAGTGTCGCCCAAAGCAGGCGAACGAAAAAGTTCAGAAAGGCCTGCCGGCTGGAGAAATACGTGGCAACCCATGATCGCCAGAAGTAGGCGATCACTGCGAACATCGTGCCCGTGTGCAGCATGACGAGCAGCAGTGTCATCTCCGGCGAAGAAGGATTGAGGCCCATCAGCTTCTCGGCGACCACTACGTGGGCCGAACTAGAAACAGGCAACAGTTCCGCGAGTCCTTGCACAATGGCAAGGAGAATGATTTGAAAAAAGGTCACGCTCTTAGTCTAGGGCTTTGACGATTCCCATCCAATCGCGCGCCGAGGCGCTACCCGATCTTCAGCTTCACGGCCTCGCCTTCGGCCGTCAGCTCCCGCGCCGCCTGCCGCCCCAGTCGGATGCAATCGGAAATGCCGATGCCGTCATAAGCGTTCCCGGCAAGCCGCAAGCCCGGCAGCTCGGCCACCCGCGCCCTGATCCGCTGCATGCGCTCCTGGTGCCCCACGGCATATTGCGCCATCGCCCTCTTCCAGCGAGCCACCTGCGTGTGCTCCGTTCTTGCATCGCGCGGCACAATCTGTTCACCCAGAATCTGCGTCAACTCGCGCCGCACTGCCGCCACCAGAGCTTCGTCGCTTTCGGCCATCAGCGATTCGTTCTTCATGCCGCCCAGAAACGCGCGCAACACAACCTTTCCCGTCGGTGTTCGCCCCAGAAATTTGCGATGCACAAAGGTGCATGCCAGCATCGCGCGCCCCTCGCTTGCAGGAACCAGAAATCCGAAGCCTTCCGGCAAGTCGCCCAATTCCGTCTCGTCGTAGATCAGGTTTACGGTGATCGACGACGAATAGGGAATTCCGCTCAGCTCTTCGCTCAGCACCGGATCGACCCCGCGCAGCAGCGAGCCGGCTGCCCATGCCGGCGAAGCCAGGATCACCGCGTCATACGCCCGCCGCCCGCCGCCTGCCGTGACGACCCACTCGCTCTGCGTCTTCTCGATCGCCTCCACCGGCGTTGACCGTCGCAGCCAGCTCGGTTCCAGCTGTGCCTCCACGGTATCGACCAGTTGCTGCATGCCGCCGCGCAGCGTCGTAAAAATGCCGCGAGGAGAACGCCGCGCCTCGCGCGTGCCTCCCGGTGCGCTTTGCGCGTTCGTCCCGCTCTGCGTTTGCGCCGCCGCCGCCCTGGCCCGCATCTGCCGGTGCGCCGCCAGCATGCCTCGAGTGAGCGAGCCATACATCGCTTCCATCTCCACCAGCCTGGGCAGCACGGTGCGCGCGCTCAACTGCGTCGCGTCGCCGCCGTAGATTCCTGAGAGCAGCGGATCGGCCAGCCGGTCGACGGCCTCCATCCCAAAGTGCCGCTTCACCAGTGCCGCCACCGATTCATCGGTCTCGCTAGCCCGCGGCGGATGCAGTAGCTCCATCCCCATGCGAATTTTCGTCCCCAGGCTGAAGAGGCGCGTTGTCGCGGTCGGAATCAGCTTCGTGGGAATCAGGAACATCAATCCGTCGGGCAGCGGCACCAGCCGGTTCCGGACCACGACAAAAGTCTTGCGCTCCGCATCGTTCGAGGGCGTCAGCTGCTCGGCTAATCCCAGCTCGCGGCACAACTCCGCGGCTGCAGGCTTTTCGGTCAGAAACGAATCGGGCCCCAATTCAATCACTGCGCCATTCACCACCTCCGAAGCCAGTGCCCCTCCGAGGCGCTCGCGTGCTTCGAACAGTGTGTACTCGATCTCGGCGCCGGCCGACCGCGCCTTTTCGAGCTCATAGGCGGCCGCCAGCCCCGCGATGCCTCCGCCAATGATCGCTGTGCGCATCGGTTCGCCCCCCCGGATCGTCTTACATCCTGACCTCTATCCATCGCAAAGGCCCGAATCTCAAAAAGCTCGCCAGTTCCCAAAGATCAGGATCGATGCCCATGACCCATTCGCATGTGACTTAGATCACATAAAACGCACCGGCTTGGCTCATAGCATAAACCGCGGCGGGCGATTCCTCCGGCACCAATGTGCCGAGTGTCTGCGCTGCGGCCCAATACTTTGTCCAACGCACCTTATGCACGTCCAGGAGGCTTCCCTTGACTGCCGAGCTGATTCACCGGCTCCACTTCGCCTTCACCATCACCTTCCACTATCTATTTCCGCAGCTCACCATGGGCCTCGGCCTCCTCATCGTGGTGCTCAAGTCCATCGCCTTGAAGACCGGGAGCGAGACATATGACCGTGCCGCGCGTTTCTGGGGACGCATCTTCGGCATCAACTTTGTCTTCGGCGTCGTCACCGGCATTCCCATGGAATTCGAATTCGGCACCAACTGGGCGCGCTTTTCCCAGCTCTCCGGCGGCGTGATCGGCCAGCCTCTCGCCATGGAGGGCGTCTTCAGCTTCTTTCTCGAGTCGGCGTTTCTCGGCCTCTTTCTCTACGGCGAAAAGCGCATTTCGAAGGCCATGCACTGGTTCTCGGCGTTCATGGTTTTCCTCGGCTCGTGGATCTCCGGCTTCTTCATCATTGTCACCGATGCCTGGATGCAGCACCCCGTCGCCTTCGATCGCCTGCCTGACGGGAGATTCCAGGTCTACAGCTTCTGGCAATTGCTCCTCAATCCATGGGGCCTGCTGCAATACATGCACAACATGACCGGCGCCGTCGTCACCGCCAGTTTCGTGATGGCAGCCGTGGGCGCTTTTTATCTCTTGGATCAGCGATTCAGCGATTTCGGCCGCATCTTCGTCAAGGTCGGCGTCATCGCTGGGGTCTTCTCCACTGTCCTGATCATCTTTCCCACCGGCGATCTGCACGGCAAATATGTCGCGCGCCATCAGCCGGCCGCCATTGCCGCGATGGAGGGTCTCTTTCACACCGAGTCGGGCGCAGGCATTGTGCTGATGGGACAGCCCAACGAAGAAACCGGCCAGATCGACAATCCCATCGTGGTTAACAACGTTCTGAGCTTTCTCATCTACGGCACCACCAAGGCCGAAGTGAAAGGGCTTGATCAGATTCCACATGACCAGTGGCCCTCGGCGTTGCCGCTGCTCTACTACGCCTACCACATCATGGCCGGGCTCGGGACATATTTCGTTCTGCTCATGGTCGTCGCTGCGTTCCTGCTCTGGCGCGGCCAAATCTACAAGGCGCGCTGGCTGCTGTGGCTCTTACTCATCAGTTTTCCACTGCCCTACATCGCCAACACCGCTGGCTGGATGACCGCCGAAATTGGACGTCAGCCATGGCTCATTTACGGCCTCATGCGCACCAGCGAAGGCTATTCAAGCACCGTCTCAGCAGGCAATGGACTATTTACGCTGATCGGATTCATGGGCCTCTACACGCTGCTCGGGTTGCTCTTCACTGTGCTGGTTTATCGCGAAATCAGCCGCGGTCCTGAAGCTGCGTCCACCACGGCAGCGGCGGTGCATGCCGATTGATCGCTTGAACCCGCGCTGTCTCGCTAACCTGCTAACTCGCTTTGCCCTGGAGTCTTCACCATGATGGGTTTTCTTTGGTTCTGGCTCGTCGCTGTCATGATCGTCGGCTACGTCGTTCTCGACGGCTTCGATCTCGGCGTCGGCGTCCTGCATCTTTTCCTGGTTCGCACCGAAGCCGAACGCCAGGCCTCTCTGCGCTCCATCGGCCCTGTGTGGGACGGCAACGAAGTCTGGCTGCTCGCCGGCGGCGGCACGCTCTACTTCGCGTTCCCGCTGCTCTACGCTTCGGCCTTCTCCGGCTTCTATCTGCCGCTCATGATCGTTCTCTGGTTGCTCGTCCTCCGCGGCATCAGCCTCGAATTGCGCAATCATATCGACGTGGGCGTCTGGCGCTCGCTCCTCGACGGCGTCTTCGGTCTGGCAAGCACACTTCTCGCCGTCTTCTTTGGCGCTGCCCTTGCCAACGTGCTCCGTGGCGTGCCGCTCCAAGCGGACGGCTACTTCTTCCTGCCACTCTGGACCAACTGGCAGCCCGGTGAAGCGCCCGGCATTCTCGACTGGTATACCGTGATTGGCGGCCTCGTCGCTCTCATCGCGCTTACGCTGCACGGAGCTCTCTGGCTCACCATCAAAGTCTCCGGCGACCTCGCCGAACGCGCACGCCGCATCGTCAACCCCCTTTGGATCGCCCTTCTTGTCCTCACCATCGTCAGTCTCTTTGCCACGATTCACGTCCGGCCCGCAAGCCTCAACAACTACTCCGCGTATCCCGCCACCTATATTGTCCCCGTCGGTGTCGTTGCTGCTCTCCTGGCAATCCTTTTCTGGAACAAAGCGGCGCAGCCGGTGAAAGCCTTCTTGGCCTCCTGCGTCTATCTCTTCTTCATGCTCGCTGGGGCGTGCTGGGGCCTCTATCCCACACTGCTGCCGGCCACCACCGGCGGCGACCGCGACATCACCCTGGCGCGCGCCATCTCCGGCCCGCACACCCTCGCCATCGGCCTCGTCTGGTGGAGCTTCGGCATGGTTCTGGCCATCGGCTATGTCGTCTTCGTCTATTCGCGCTTCAAAGGAAAAGCCGACGCAGAAGGCCACTGAAATGGTACGAAAAAACTGAAGGTCAGCTTTCGCTTGTTGCTCCGTGCCCCATCCTTTCGCCTTCTGGCGATAGGATGGGAACCACAAATCCTGATGCACGAAAACACGCGGTAAGAGTTCCTGGAACTGGTTGCATAAATCACGCTTTCAGCCGTGCCGTAATGCGTCGGCTATAGATGCACCAGTTCTGGCCGACAGAAAACCGCGACAGCAAACTCGCCGCCCTAGAGCGTCACCAGCGGTTCCCACGCCGCTTGGGTTTTGCTCTCCGCGGGCTCGTCGGTCAACGGATGCCAGTTCTTCGGCTGATAAATGCAGCAGGGCTCCTGGGCCAGTGGGTCGCCGGTGACCGCATACGCGCGTGCCCGCGACCCGCCGCAAATCTCCTTGTACTCGCACGCGCCGCATTTTCCCTCGAGCCGCCCCGTATCGCGCAGCGCCTTGAAGATGGGCGCGTTACGATAAATCTCCGCAAGCGGCCTCTGCCGGATGTTGCCGGCATGAATGGGCAGAAATCCGCTCGGATACACATTGCCCATGTGCGAAACAAACAAGAAGCCCTTGCCATCGTTCACGCGGCGCGTGGCCCAGCCATGCGTCCGTGCCTGCGCATCGGCCTTCGGCGCTCCCGGCTCATATTCCTGCATCGCCGTTCCGGGATGTCCGCCCGGATGCCCTTGTCCCATTCGCTTCTCTTCGAGGTTGTGCTGCAGCAGATAGCGACGATAGTGCATCGCTTCCGTAGTTTTGATCTGGAAATTCACCCTGTGCGACAACTCGTAAATCTTGCCGAACACCTGCTCGAACTCCTCACCGCTCAGCAGATCATTCAGCTGCCCCCTCCCCACCGGCACTAGGAAGAAGACATTCCACATCACAATCGCAAGCTTTTCGAAGAGCGCGCACAAGTTGTCCAGGTCGTTGGCGTTGTGCCGGCTGATCGTCGTATGCACCTGGATCGGGATGCCGGCTTCATTGGCCCATTCGATGGCCTGGATCGTCCGCGCCCAGGCACCCGGCAATCCGCGAAACGCGTCGTGAATCTCCGGCGACGAGCCATCTAGCGAGATCCCCAACCGCACCAGCCCGGCTTCCTTCATCTTGATGATCGACTCCCGCGTCAGGAGCGGCGTCGCGCTCGGCGTCACTGCCACCTTCACCCCTTTATCCGACGCATAGCGGATCAGCTCGAAAACGTCGTGCCGCTTCAGCGGGTCGCCGCCCGTGAAAACAAAAATCGGCACATGCAAATCGGCGATCTGGTCGATGAGCGCCTTGCCTTCGTCTGTCGTCAACTGGTCGGGATGGGCCAGCGGCTGCGCAGCTGCGCGGCAATGTTTGCACGCAAGGTCACAGGATTGTGTAATTTCCCAGATCGCCAGAAAAGGAGTTTCGTCGTAGTTCAATCCGCCGCGCGCGGGGATCGCATGCATTGGCTGCATAAAACCTCCAGAAAAGGTCCGGCCGGCCGCCCCGGCATGAGCGCACCCGGGAAACGTTCCGAAGCCTACCCGTTCAGGAAAGCAGCAGAGAGAGCCAAAATCTGTGATTCAGATCACTTATTGGACACGTTCTGGCCGCGTTGGCGAACTTTACTCCTGGTTACTGGACAAATGAGGAAAACTGGCCGACAATCTCATCCATCAGCGAGCCCCGAAGGACCAGAGCTCGCGGCAGTCCGGAACGAGAACCCCCCAACTCCGACGGTGGAAATATCGGGTCAGAGCTCCCTTTGCGAGTGATTTAGATCACCTGACCATGTGCCGCCGGGCACCGATTAACCGGTACTGGGTCTGCCACAGTACAAGCACAAATCATGGAGGTTGCCATGGCTGCAATGTCGCCGAGGTGGAGCAAGCCTTCGACCATTCTCTTCGCCTCCGAGATCCCTACCAATGAAAAGGCCCTTGGCTTTGCGGTCGCGCAGGCCGGCCAGTTTGGTTCGAATCTCATTCTGTTTCACGCATATGACACGATGGTAGTGGCCACGTCAGAAACCTCGGGCATCCGCTACTACGATTACGCCGCGGCGGCGCGCGCCGAGATCGCGCACCTCGAACCCATCGCTCAGCAAATCCGGCAGCAAGGCGTTCCTTGCGAGATTGTCGTCCGTCCCGGTCTCCCTGCGGATCAGATTCTCGCCTTCCTTCGCGAGCGCTCCGTCGACAGGATTGTGATGGGCACGCATTCACCCGGGCCTGTGGGCAAACTTCTTGTCGGATCGGTTGCCGAAGCAGTGTTGCGCACGGCACGCATCCCGGTTTTCATCGTGGGCCCCGATGTGGTCGACGCAAAATACAGAGACTTCGCTACCAGCACAATCCTTTGCGCGGTCAGTCTGAATGAAACCAGCAGTACCGTGGCTGCGTTTGCCGCCGATCTTGCCCTCGAGCACGATGCCCGACTGGTGCTGCAACATGTGATTCGCCCGCAGGACAGGGAAGAGGTTCTGGCCGATCGCACCATTGAAGATCTCGAGCAGGATGTGCTGATGCTGATCCCGGAAAGCCTGCGGCGGCGGGTTTCCCCGCAAGCCATTGCCGTGCCTGGCGATCCGACCGAAGAACTCCTTTACCAGGCGCGAGCGCAACAGGCCGACTTAATCGTAATGGGCGCACAGGGGGCATCGGCCTTTGCCGCCATCGCGCGGTCGGGCGTCGTCTATAAGGTCCTCGCGCACGCGCATTGCCCGGTTCTCACGCTGTCGCCCGCGCTGTTGGCCGATTGCGGCGTCAAGTCGATCCGTGAGCATCGCGCGGAGGTCTTTCTCGCTGGCGTCTTCTAACACCGATTGAGTCATCGCGAATCGGGTGGGTCCTCAAGGGCTCACCCGATCTTCTTTTGCGATGAACTGCGCAGTCGTTGCTCAGCGCGTTGCCGAGGACTTTTCCGGCAGCAGCTTCACAGCCGCCGATCGCCCTTCGCAGGCCTTGCCGCCGCATAGGGCGCCAGTGATTCCCTTGCCTTCTGTAATCGTATAGATACGGTTCACGGCCGGCAGCTTCAGCGTCTCTTTCGCGCCAGAAGGCCAATGAATCTCCGCTGTGCCGGCATCGGTCGCGCTTCCCAAACCAAAGTGCAACCTGCGGTCGTTGGCGCTGATATAACTGCCGCTGGCAAGAACGTCGCGGCGCTGTCGCATGCCATCGGCCCTCAGGTAGACTGTCGCGCAGGTCGCATCGCGCGGGCTCTTCGGCCCCCCTACAAGCTTCAGTTCCACCCAATGGTGATGATCGGGATTCACGTTGCGCAGCAGTAACGGCGGCCCATCCACAGGATTGATGATCACGTCGATCTTGCCATCGTTGAAGAGGTCGCCAAAGGCCGCTCCGCGCCCAGGCAGCACAGCGGCAAGCCCCGTGCCTTTCACCGGTGGGACGACTTCGAATTTTCGATCCTTCGGTCCATCCGGCACGTTATGGAAGAGCAGCGGACGCTCGGCAAACGTCGTGCCCCAGTCGTGCTGGTCCACCTCGGGATACACGTGACCGTTCACCTCAAACAAGTCGAGCCATCCGTCATTGTCGTAGTCCAGAAACCCATCGCCCCAGCCGACAAAGGGAATCGTCGTCTGCGCAATGCCCGCCTTGTAGCTCACGTCGGTAAAGCTGGTGTCGCCATCGTTGTGGTAAAGCACCTTGTAGTCGTCGCCGAAATCGGTCACAAAGAAATCGATCAGCCCGTTATTCTCGTAGTCGCCCGCCGCAATCCCCATCGAAGCGATCTCGCGCCCGTCTTTGTTCAGCGCAAAACCTGAGACATAGCTCTCATCGTCGAACGTGCCATCGCCTTTGTTCATGTAAAGAAAATTCGGCTCCGAGTCGTTGCCCACCACCAGGTCCGGCTTGCCATTGCCCTTGAGCGACACAAAGATGGCCGTGAAACCGTAATACTTGTCCTTGTCTTCGATCCCAGCCTGCTTTGTCACCTCGGTAAATGTCCCGTCGCCGTTGTTGTGATACAGGTGGTCGGGCTCGCCTTGCAGTCCGCGTGGTCCGCAATTCACCGAGGCGCCCCGGTAGAGGCACGACGCGAAGCCCACCGCTTTGGTTCCGGCGATTGGCAGATTATCGCGATCGAAATGCACATAGCCGCTCACGTAGAGATCGAGCCGCCCGTCGCCGTCGAAATCGCCCCACGCCGACCCTGGCGACCAGTTCCCCAGCGCTACGCCTGCCTTTTCTGCTTCATCCGTGAAGGTGCCGTCGTGGTTGTTGTGATAGAGCCGGTTCTTGCCGTAGTTGCCGACATAAAGATCAGGCCAGCCATCGTTGTCATAGTCGGCCACCGAGCATCCGTAGCCCCAGCGATCGTTCTGCACGCCGGCCTTGGCGCTCACATCGGTAAACGTGCCGTCGTGATTGTTGTGGAACAGCGCTGCATGTGGCGGCTCTTCCATGCCGTCCAGCGAATTGAAGGTCGCGCCATTGACCAGATAAATATCGAGCCAGCCATCATTGTCATAGTCGATCAGGCACACGCCCGATCCATTCGTCTCGACAATGAATTTCTTTTCCGGCACACCCATCGTGTGGGTCCATCCAGAGAGTCCTGCTTTTTTTGTGATGTCTTCGAAGACTACGGGACCTTTATCGACGAATCCGCCCGCCGTGATCGGCCGCTTTTCCGCGTCATACACCGGCGCTGCAGCCACACCCGAGGAGATTCCCCCCATGCCGCCCTGTTGCGGGGGATTCTGCTGCGAGGGATTCGGCGCCTGCTGCCCCTGCGGCGTGCGAACTTCTGCGGAAACGAAGAGAACCAACACCACGATTCCACGAAGAAGGCCGCGACTGCGCAAGCACCACACTCCTCTTCAGCGATTCGAGAGTTCCTTCTTAGTCGCTGTGTGCCGATTCTGATCGCGACAAAATCGCAACCCCGCAGCACACGGTCAGAAAGGAGAGAGCACCCGAAATTCGCCGTAAGGGTGAAGTGTATCGCACCAGAGCCTGCACGGGGCACAGTGCCGCTCCCACGCGCGCCCATCCAGCAAGCACGCGCATCGCGCAAAGAGACTGCGTCAAAAGACGCGGAGCAAAAGCAAGATCAGAACGATCGTGAGAATCAGGCTTAGTCCACCGCCTCCGTAGTAGCCCCAACCGGGACCGACGCGGTAGCCCCCATAGCCGAATCCAAAAATCAGCACGATGAGAAGAATAATCAAAAGCATCGCTGCGCCTCCTTGCCAACCTATCCTTCGCGCATCGACTCATCGTGCGCTTCGGTGAATCCAAAGCTGAGATGCAAGGCTCTGCGGAAAGGCTGTCTTTCTGCACGGTGCCTTTTCACGAGGCAGGCACGCAGTTTTCTTCTTAATCCATGCAGCGCGAATTGTCTCCCCTGCGAATCTCGCATGTGCGAACAACCCCCCACAACCCGCAGGCGTCCAAGGTTAGGTCGTTGCAGTACGCCGACAGCGTGTATGCGGAGGTAAGTGGAATGCTCTGGACAATCTTTGTAATTCTCCTGGTTCTTTGGCTGCTGGGTGTTGTCAGTAGCTATACGCTGGGTGGATTCATCCACATCTTGCTCGTGATTGCACTGGTCGTTCTCCTGATTCAGTTGATCAGCGGGCGAAGACCGGTTGTCTGATTTACCGGAACCGATAGAACGCGACGGAAACCATACCGTTCTTGCTGTTCGGAACGAACCCGCCAGGAGGTAAGCCATGAATACCGATAAAGCAAAAGGCGCAATGGACGATGCCGTTGGACGTGCCAAGCGGCAAGCCGGTGAATGGACCGGCGACACCAAGACGCAGGCCGAAGGCGCTGCTCAGCAAATCAAGGGCAAGGCCGAGAAGGCGTGGGGAACGGTGAAAGATGCAGCCCACGACGCAAAAACAGATGCGGAGCGGGAGCAGGCCAAGAAGGAGCAGGCGCAAAAGGATCGCGAACATGAGCGGGAACACGCCCGCAGCCATTCCTAATGGACTCCTGCCCGCGCAACCACGGTGCGGGCCGGCGAACCCCAACCCCCAACACAACCCTCCAACCCATGGCGGCGCGGGCCGAATCCCGCGCCGCCTGTTTTTTCGCTCCGAGTCGAACGGGTTGATTGCCTCGAGGGCGGGGATGCGATGAACCCGCGCCGTTGGCCAGTGCCTCGTTTTCCCTCGCGCGCCCCCCCCCACCGGGGATTCCCGGCCCATTCCTTGAACTTGGAACAATTCCACTTGGAGGCTATACTGAATTTGTGGCGGTGCTTGCCACTGCCTCTCGAGTGAGGTGTGTCTTCCGCAGTGACCTCGGTTCGCTGACGTCCGACCTCCCCACCTCGGAGACTTCCCGCTGGCGCGCCATAGCGCGTGTTCTCCGAAGTCCCGTGGATGCCGTGAGTTGTGCCCTTCTTCCTGCATTCTGCTCTCTTTGCGGATCTCCCCTCCCGCGCCTTTCCTCCGTTCCAATCTGTGCTGCCTGCTGGGCTGAAATCCCTGGCCATACCGCCAAATGCTGTGTCCGCTGTGGCGACATGCTTGCGGCGCACCCTTCGTCGTTGGCCCCATCCAAGGCAGATCTTTGCCGCGCTTGCCGCCTCGCTCCCCCGCCTTTTGTGCGCGCCGTTGCGGTTGGTCCCTATCAGGGGCGTTTGCGGGAAGCCCTTCACGCGCTGAAATATGACGGTCTCCGTCCAGCCGCGCGAGGCCTGGGACAAGGTCTGGCTCACACGATTGCTCGGCTCGCTCCCGAAGGCGCTCTCGAACTGCTCGTCGTCCCTGTGCCTTTGCATCGGTCCAAATTTTCAGACCGCGGCTTCAATCAAGCGAGGCTGCTGGCAGCTGAGGCCATCGCGGCCCTGCATGCGACGCATCCTCAATGGCGATTGACTCTGGCTCCAGACACGCTGATAAGGTTGCGCGCAACCCAAAGCCAGGCTGGCCTCACGCCGCGACAACGCCGTCAGAATGTTCGCGGAGCCTTCGGCGTCTCCAACCCCAGCACGGTGCAGGGCAAACATACGCTCATCGTCGACGACATTCTCACCACAGGCGCGACGGCGCGCGCCTGCGCGCACGCTCTGCTCGCGGCCGGCGCCGAGTCGGTCTGGGTCGCCACGCTGGCCCGGGCACATCGCGCGTATGGCACCTCTGACGGATTTGCAGTGGATCCGGATCGGCAGACCACTTCCGAAAGCATGGCCGGGAATGTTTCCGACTTTCCAACTGCATTTGCAACCATGAACGGACCGAACCAACCATCTTTTTGACGGGGGGGCAAAGGATGTCGCTGGGAAAAGCTATGATTCATGCACGCAAACAGAAATCCGCCGCGAGGGCCGCGGCGCTGGCGACCGAACACGCGCCGGCGCAAGCGAACCATATTCTCCAGATGCCCGTGCTGGTTCTGAATGCCTCCTACGAACCCATCAATATTTGTGGTGCGCGGCGCGCCCTGGTCCTGGTGCTCAAAGGCATTGCGCGCACTGAAGAGGAACATGGACTCACCCTCCATGCGCAGCGCAGCCGCATTGCCATGCCCTCTGTCATCCGCCTTCTCGAATACCGCCGCATCCCTCACCAGACGCGTGCCCTCTCGCGCAAAAACATTCTGCTGCGCGATCGCAACTCCTGCCAGTACTGCGGAGTCCTGCTGCCCTCGGCCGAGCTCACGCTCGATCACGTGATACCGCGTTCGCGCGGCGGCAATTCCACCTGGGAGAATCTTGTTGCCTGCTGCCACGCCTGCAATCGCCGCAAGGGCAATCGCCTGCTCAACGAAATCGACGACATGATCCTGTTGCGCGAACCGCGCCCCTTCTCGTTGCATACCAGCCGCCAGATCATGCGCATGCTCGGCCGCGGCGACGACCGCTGGCGCAAGTATTTGTTCTATTAGCGCCACAAGCGAACAGCGACAAAAGGAAAAGGGAACAGGTCTACCCTGTTCCCTCGCACCCTCGTTTCCTCGTGTCCTTGCTCCCTGCCTACTTCGGGACGTCGATCTTCACAATCTGGCCTGCTCCCCGAGGTGCAGCACCCGCATTCGAAACATAGAGCTCGCCACCCGGGCCAAATGTCATCCCTGTCGGTACGACCAGGCCCGTCGCGATCTGCTGGATAGTTCCATCGGAATTGATCCGAACCACGTCCCCCGCGCCCGGTGTGGGGAAGCCTGCAGCCGGCGAGAGTTCCAGCACATAGAGCAATCCGTCCGGCCCAAAGTCCACGGCGACGACGGTGGCAAATCCTGCCCGCGATCCAACCACACCCAGGCTTGTGAGGTTATCGCAATCGTCAAGGCCCGGGGTAACTTCGCCGCGGCAGCCCCGAGCGAAGGTGATGATCTTCGAAGCGTGTGGCGTGATCGGAAACAGCCCAAGGTTGCCCACAAAGAATTCGCCATGTCGAAACGCGAGAGAAGTGGGAACAATGTGTCCTTCTGCCTTGGAGATGTCTACAACCTCCTCCACGTCGCCCCACGGCGTAATGGAGAAGATCTGTCCGTGGTTCGGCTCAACGGTATAGAGCTCTCCGTCTTCGACGATCAGGCTATAGAAAGTTCCATCAGGCTCGAAATCTGCGGCGTTGGGATATGTGGCCGGATGGTTCTGCAGGAACTCGCTCAAATTCGCCACCGTGCTCCAAGTGCCCGAGTTCGTATTAACGGGATTTCTCCGCGGCGCAGGCGGAACTCTCCTCAGCCGACCGCCAGGAGGATGCGATCTGGCAATTGGGATGCTCCGCGCACCTGACAGAGAGCAACGGGAACACACGCCATGCGGAAGAGAGCCTCCGGCGCATGCTTGAGTTCAATCCGAACTCGCCGTTTCTAGTTACCGAGCTTGGATGCATCAACTACTATGCCGGCAGGTATGAAGACTCCCTTCGCTATTACCGTCAATCGCTGGCGCTGGCGCCCCATGGGATCCTGGCGGCATGGGGTTTCGCTCGTTCACTAGGCAAATTGGGCCGCTATAGCGAAGCGCTCGCTTTTCTGCGCAAATTCGACGGAACTTCCAGTCTCAAAAATCCGCTGCTCCTCGCCGAAATTGGCTATATGCAGGCTCGTTCCGGCGACCGAAGCGATGCCCTCGCGACGATGCATCATTTGAAGGCGATGGCCCGCACGCGCTTCGTCGACCCCTACTTTATCGCGGTCATTTATCTCGGTCTCAAAGACCGTGACGCGACCTATGCATGGCTCGACAAGGCCTACACAATCCGATCGCCCTTCCTTGTTTCCATCGCCACTGACCCGAAATGGTCGGCGTCTCAGGGGGATCCCCGCTTTCAGGCGCTATGGAACCGGATGTTGTCGAAAGACCATGCGGCCGCGAGTGTTCCCACGAAATCCTCTCTCTAATTCCGATCAGCTTACTTCTGCGGCTTTTGCGGCGGCTGTTGACCCTGCGGGGGCGCGTTCGGCGTGATGTCCTGCCCGTCGTAAATAATCTTCGAGGTCGAACCGAACCGCTTGTAGTCGGTGTACTTGATAATGTCGCGGATGTGTACATCCTCCGTCAGGTAGCCGTTTCCACCTGCGAAGTGCAGGATCCCCTCGCCCTTGGTGTAGACCGGGAACCAGTAGTGCCCGTCAATCTGTTCGCGCCACGTCATGAAGGGCGGGTGCAGGTCTTCTCTTCCTTTACGGGTGTCATCGGGGACCATCCGTCCATCGGTGACCACGATTTGCAGGTCTGTCGCGTCCACCCAGATGCGCCCGTCCAAATAGCGCTTGTTCTTCTCAATCTGCTTGGGAGTCACTTCAAAAACGTAGCAGTCCACCTCATCGACCTTCTGGCGGCCCACATACTTCACGTTGTATGCGCCGATATCCGCCGTGGTCAGCACAAAGGGATACCCGTGCTGAATGTCCTGCAAGTCCGAAGGTGACATCTGCACCCGGGTGAGCGAATTCCCAGGCGCATACACGACCTTCTCCGTTCGCCGGCCCGAGGGGTCGAAGATCACGTCATCCACTTCGTACCACTCGCCGTCCACTTTATTGTCATCATCCATCGTCTGCACGCGCGCCACCCGCCGATAGGTATAGTGGTCTAGCGCGTCCTGGAACTCCGTCTCCTTGGCCGCGAACTTCTTGATGATCTCGTCGGGCGGCGTCGTGGGCGGCGATATATCCAGGCGTCCAAAACCGGAGTCAAGCGGCATCGGCGTAAAGCTGTCCTGGGCGGCTGCCGCCAAGGCAAAGCAACCGGCCGCCAGTAGGATCGGCAAGCGTGTCGTCCAGATTGTCAAAGCTTCCCCCATGGACCTCGGCGGTTCAGGATGCAGCTTACGCCGCCCCGCACCCCGAAAAGTAATCCGTGCACCTACCACATTAGACGCATGTACAGGTGCCGGCGTATGGTTACACAATCAATCGTGGTCGCGCTGACGGCGAAGTGTGTCGTTTGGTGCTTCGCCTCTGTGAGGGTTTTGCACGGGCCGCAAACTCAACCTGGGCTTGATTTACCGCGCTGCACGCAAAGAGCGGCTTCTTCATTATTTCAAGTTAAAGGGCTCAAGCTTTCGAGCAAGATCAAGAAATTGGTCCAACGGCTCGCAATGGGGTTTCAAGGAGACTCCCGCCTCTCATGTTCGACGGCTACCAGCTTCCCGCGATCGTTCTGACGGCGCTGCTGCTGCCGGTCTTCCTGCGGCTCTATTTGCGTTCCCGTGATTCGCGCACCCTCCTTTGGCTCCTCGGCTTTCTGTGTGCCGTCTTGCGCATGCTGCAGGTCTATCCGCTGGGCCTTTGGGATTTCTCGCAAGCTACAGTCCATCCCTGGATTTCCTCCCTTGGTCTAACCGCCGCTCTGGTGGGCTCCGCCTTCTTTCTTGCATCCCTCGCGCCGCAGGCCTTTCGCTTGGGCACAAAGCGGATTCTGTATGCCATCCCTTTCACCATTCCGCTCGCGGCCTATGCCATCCTCCTCGATGGCATCTATCATGGCCAACCGCCCGCCAGCATCGTCTTCCTCATCTTCCCCGCTCTCGGCGCACTGTCGCTTTTTGTCGCATGCATCTGGGCCTTTGCCAACGACCTGGTTCCGCGGTGGATCGGCCTTTCCCTTTGCGTCTTGATGGGCGGCGCGAGCCTGTGGATCTGCGTCTCGGTGCGCGGCAGCTGGCCGCTTGTTTTCGTCGAGAGCGCCCTCCATCTCACCACCGCTCTGCTCGTCTTCTTCGTCTTCCGCCGCGTCACTTCGGGAACGGTCCTCAGCGGCCTGGGCTTTCTGGGGTGGTCGCTGAGCATCGGCATCATCGCCCCTGCCGCCCTGCAACACCCTTTGCTGCTGTTGAGCGTGTTGCGCATCTCATCCATGGGCAAGGTCGCTGCCGCCGTGGGCATGATCGTGCTCACGCTTGAAGATCAGCTCTCGGTTAAACAGACCGCACAGGATCGTGAGCGCCGCGCCCGCAACGAGCTCGAAGCCTATACCAAGGTCGTTCTGTCGCGGCGCCGCCTCGAAGATTTCGATCGCCAGACCAACCTGATTTGCCAGACCGTGGTGACCCACAGCCGCTTTGCTCAGGCTGGACTCATGCTGCTGCAGCCTTCTGGCCAGTTTCGGCTGGTGGGCACGGCCGGGTTTGACGATGCCGCGCTTAATGCGATCGAGTCGCTTGTCGCGCGCATCTCCGGCGCCGGCTTTCTGGCTCCCGGTGCAGCGCCGCCCGCCGCCGAGAAGAGCCAGTCTATGCTGCTCAATCTTGAACCATGGCTTCTGCCGGGGGACGATCTGGAACGCCTGCGCCTGACAGAAATGGTGGCGACGCCGCTCAACGGCCGCTCGGCCCCTGACGGCGCTTTGCTGCTCGCTGGCCTGCGCGATCCCGATCAGCCGCTCCGCCCCGACGATCTGTTTCCCGTAGAAGTGCTTGCCGCCCGCATCCAGGCCGCGCGCAGCCAGACCATGATGCTTGAAAAACTCGTCGACGCCGAGAAGTTCGCCGGCCTCGGCCAGTTGGCCAACAACGTCACCCGCCAGCTCAACAATCCCCTCACCGTGATCCTGGGCTACGCGTCCCTCCTCGAAGTCACGCCGTCCATGTCTCCGCAGGAACGCAAAGGCGTCGAAGCCATCCTCAGCGAGGCGCGCAATATGCGCTCTACGCTCGAAAGCCTCTCCCGCATGTCGCGCTCGCAGACCGAGCAGTTCACCGCTGTCTCGGTCACCGAAATGCTCAACGACATGGAGCAACTCCATCGCTCCGAATTCGTTCACCGCTCCATCGACTTCCGCCTGCAGGTGGCCCCTGCGCTGCCCCGGGCCCTCGGCAATGCGCAACAGGTCCGCCAGGCCGTGCTCTACTGCCTGCAATTTGCCATCGAGGCTGTCGAGAACCTCGACTCGCCGACTGACAAATCGGTGCGCATCGAAGCCACCTCCGAGGGCGACTACGTCAAGATCCTCATTGCCCACTCCGGCCCAGGCTTCCTTCACCCCACCCGCGCCTTCGACCCCTTCGTCCCAGCACAGGCCGCAGGAGAAACCGCCGGCCTCGGCCTCTCCCTCTGCGCCACCATCCTGCGCGAAAACAACGGCCGCATCAGCGCGGTGAACTTCGAGCCCCGCGGCGCCGGCATCGTCCTCGAATTGCAAACCGCATAAGCGCTCCCAGTTCCGGTCTCTCGCGTGCCATCTTGGCGAACTTGCGCGCCAACGAAACAGAGTCGAATGGATCTGCGTTTTGCTTCTTGCGCTGCAGCCCAAGCGTGTGAAAGCTCCCGTCGAGTTGTACACTTCTTCTTCGCGCCGAAAGACTGGGTGCCTCGGGTCCCGATTCTAAGACCTGGGATTATGTCGTTTCCGCTCGGGGACCTTCACATGCGCACACAACTGCCCTTTGTTTTTCTGCTTCTCGCCGCTGCCGCCTCCGCCACAGCCCAGCCACCAAAACGTCCCATGACCTTCGAAGACATGATGGCCATGAAGCGCCTCGACGACACCGCCGTCTCGCCCGATGGCAAGTGGCTCGCCCATAGCGTCACCACGGTCAACCTCGAGGCCAATACCAAAACGCCAGAGCTGTGGCTGCAACAGATAGCGGGGGGAGAGCCCTTTAAGGCAGCGGTTGCCCAACCTGGCGATTCCGGCCTGCAGTTCTCTCCCAATGGCAAGCAGGTCCTCTTCATCTCCGCGCGGCAGGACGGCCAGCAAATTTGGCTCGCCGACTTCGATCCCGCGACCGGCGCGACCAGCGATCCCAAACGGCTCACCAGCATTGTCACCGGAGCCGATAGCGCCAAGTGGTCGCCCGACGGCCGCTCCATCGTCTTTCTTTCGAACGTCTACCCCGACTGCCCCGCCATTCGTCCTGCGGACGACTCGGGGGACAGGTGCAATGCCGAAAAGGACGCCCGTGCGGCAAGCACCAAAGTGAAGGCGCAGATCTTCACGGCGCTGCTCTACCGCCATTGGAACCACTACACCGGCGACAAGCGTTCGCACTTGTTTCTTGTTTCGGTCGACTCAGGCGCGATGCGCGACCTGACACCGAACGACCCCCACGACGTGCCACCCTTCTCGCTCGAAGACTCGAGCTGCGGCTGCAACTTCTCGCCCGACTCCAAGGAACTGGCCTTCACCGAGAATCCCGATCCCGTCCCGGCCATCTCGACCAGCGCCCAGATCTACACCCTAGACCTGACCAATCCTGCGGCTAAGCCAGTGAAGGTGAGCACATCCGCGGGAGGCAACTTCAACCCAGCCTACTCGCCCGATGGCAAATACATCGCATGGCGCTCCGAAGCCCGCGCCGGTTACGAAAGCGACAAGTTCCGCCTCTGGCTCTACGACCGCGAAGCGAAGACAGGAAAAGACCTTCTGCCGTGGTTCGATAACTGGGTGGATGAATTTGCGTGGGCACCAGATTCGACCTCGATCTTCTTTGCCGGCGGTACCGAGGGCGAAGCTCCCGTCTTCTCCGTCAATGTCTCGAACGGGCAATTCTGGGTCCATAGCAGCAGCGAGCAGCCAGAAGGCGAATACGGGGCGCTGCTGCCGTTGCCCGATGGTCGGGCGTTCCTCGCAACGCGGATGACGGTAGACAAACCAAGTGAAGTCGTCGCCATTCGATTCGGCGCTCATCCGCAATACCGGCCGCTGACAGGCGCAATCCACGGCACCCTGCTCGGTAATCCTCAATTGCCGATCGTTTCGAGCGAAATATCGCCAATCACTCATCTCAACGACGCACTCCTCGCCCAGCTCGATCTCCCCAAGATGGAGTCCTTCTGGTTCACCGCCTCGGACGGCACCAAGGTCCAGGGCTTCCTGATTCCTCCCCCTGGCTATAATCCGCAAGTCAAATACCCAACGAAGTTCCTGATCCACGGTGGCCCGCAGGGCGCATGGGGCGACTCGTGGTCCTACCGCTGGAACGCCGAGCTCTTTGCCGCCAACGGCTACGTCGTCGTGATGATCAATCCCCGCGGCAGCACCGGCTACGGTCAGGCCTTCGTCGACGGCGTCAACGGCGACTGGGGCGGCAAGCCCTTCACCGACCTCATGCAAGGCCTCGACTACGCCGAGCAGCATTATCCTTTCATCGACAAAACCCGTGAGTGCGCCCTCGGCGCCAGCTACGGCGGCTACATGGCCAACTGGGTCTTGGGACACACCAACCGCTTCAAGTGCATCGTCTCCCACGACGGCATGTTCAACGCCGAATCAGCCTTCGGCTCAACCGAAGAAGATTGGTTCAATATCTGGGAGTTCCGCGGCCATCCCTGGGATTACTACGGCAAACCAGACTCCGAAAATCCCTTCCGCAAGTGGTCGCCCTCTCTCTCAGCTAAGAACTTCCATACGCCCACCCTCGTCATCCACGGCCAGCTCGACTACCGCCTCGACGTGTCCGAAGGCTTCCAGCTCTTCGATACGCTGCAGCTTCTCCATGTCCCCAGCAAGATGCTCTACTTTCCCGACGAAGGCCATTGGGTGCTGAAGCCGCAGAACTCGCAGCTCTGGTACAAGACCGTCAACGACTGGGTTGACCAGTGGACAAGAAAACCAGGGAATTAGGAAATCGAAAGCCGCGATGGTTCCGTTTGTACTACAAATATGGAAAGTTGTAGTACAATTGGCTTCGTGAAAGCCACCATACAGGCGCGGTTGGATGAGGAGACGCAGGCGGCCCTCGATCGCCTGGTGCGCCGCCATGGGTTGAAGCCGTCCGAAGTGGTGCGGCAGGGTATCCGCTTGGTAGCCAAACAAGCCGAGGAGATCGAGCCGATCGAGATTATCGGTCTCGGAAAATATGATTCCGGCCTGACTGACCTGTCCACAAACAAGAAACATATGAAGGGCTTCGGAAGTCATCCGCGCATCAAGGGCAAACCACCCCGGAAAAAAGGGATCGGGCGCTGAAGTGACGTCGGTTCTGCTTGACACAAGCGTCCTCGTGGCTTGGCTGGACAAGCGCGATCGATGGCATCGCAAGTGCGCGGCGATCCGGCCGAGCCTCAAGCCGCCATTGATGACCTGCGAAGCCGTCATAGCTGAAAGTTGTTATCTGCTGCAAGGAATCGACGGTGCTGCGGAGGATGTCCTGGCAAACGTCGCCAGCGGTACATTTCAGATTCCTTTTCGGCTCTCCGCCAGCGCAGGCGAAGTTCAGAGAATTCTTCGTAAATATCGCGACACCCCGGCGGATCTTGCCGACGCTTGCCTGATCGCCATGGCCGACGAACTCGACACAGGCGACATCCTCACCCTCGACGGCGATTTCGCCCACTACCGCTGGCGGCGCAACCGTGCCTTTCGCATGCTCGTCCCGCTGGAGTAGCGCCATGCCCTTTGGCCGCAAATCCGCAAAGCCAAAATCGTTCCTCAACGAAGCTGGCCTCTACGACTACGCCATCAAGGCCCTCGGCCGCCACATGCGCACCCAAGCTGAGCTTCACCGCTTGCTGCAGCAGCGCGCCGAGCCCGGCGAACCCGGCGAATCCGCCATCAGCACGGTGATCGCGCGCCTCAATCAGAACCTCTATCTGAACGATCAATCCTACGCGGAGACCTATGCGCGCCTGCGTCAGGAGAACGAAAAGTTCGGGCAGCGCCGCGTGCGCAACGATATGCGGCAGAAAGGCCTCGCACCTGGCCTGGTCGACAAGACACTGAACGAGCGCTACGCGAACATCAACGAAGAAGCCCTCGCTCGCCAGCATCTCGAGCGCAAGCGCATCGCCAAGCCGGCCAACGAAAAAGAGACCGCCCGCGTCATGCGCCGCCTCGTTGCCGCTGGATTCTCCACGAGCGTCATCTACAAGATCCTGCGCCAGTGGGATGTCTCCGACGAAGCGCTCGCGGCTTTAGACAACCTGGCCGAAAATCCGCACGAAGAATGAACGATTCATCCCTTGATCTCGTAGGAGTGGTATAGAGTCACCTCGTAGAACTCCACGCGAGATTCCATGGCATCTGTTACAGCTGTTCCGGCTACTTCGACCGCCCTGCCGCTCGCAATCGACGCGCTCGTCAAGCGTTTCGGCGCGCTGACCGCCGTCGCCGGCGTCACGCTCCAAGTGCGCGCCGCCGAGTGCCTCGGTCTTCTCGGGCCCAATGGCGCAGGGAAAAGCACCGTCATCCGCGCGATCGTGGGCCGCGTCATTCCTGACGCCGGCCGCATCACCGTCTTCGGCGCGCAGGCCGACTCCGCCGCTGCCCGCGAGGCCCTCGGCTGGGTGCCGCAGGAACTCGCCGTCTATCCGCGCCTCACCTCGAAAGAAAACCTCGTAGCCTTCGGCCGATATCACGGACTCTCGGGCAGCAAGCTCGCCGAATCCGTCGCCTGGTGTCTAGAGTGGGCCGCCCTGCAGGATCGCGCCGGAGAACTCGCGGGCAAACTCTCCGGCGGCATGAAGCGCCGTCTCAACATGGCCGCCGGCATCATCCATCGCCCCCGCGTCGTCCTCATGGACGAGCCCACCGTCGGCGTCGATCCGCAGTCGCGCAACCGCATCTTCGAAATGATTGAAGCTCTGCGCGCATCCGGCACCGCAATCGTCTACACGACACACTACATGGAGGAGGCCGAGCGCCTGTGCGATCGCATCGCTATCATCGATCACGGCTGCATCATCGCGCTCGGCACCAAAGACGAGCTGGTGCATAGCTCTTTTGCTTCACGCAGCCAGGTGCTCGCGCGTTTCGCCGGCTCTGCCGGGCAAATCGCCGCATGGGTCGCGAGCCGCGGCGGCCGCATGGTCGATGCCACCGCCGAATTCACCATCGAGCGCTCCGCTGAAATTGCAGGGCTCCTCGATGCCGCCACCAAAAATGGCCTCGAGCTCGAAGACGTCTCGCTCCGCCGGCCCAATCTTGAATCCGTCTTTCTCCACCTCACGGGAAGGGAATTGCGCGAATGATTCTCCCCATTATCCGCACCGCCATGGTGTCTCTGCGCCGCGATCGGGCCGCGCTCGCGCTCAGCTTTTTGCTGCCCATCGCCTTCTTCAGCATCTTTGCTGTTATCTTCGGGGGCCAGCACGATGCCACGCCCAAAGTCACGCTGATTCTTGTCGACGAAGATCACAGCGCCGCCTCGCAGCAGCTCGTGCACGGCCTGCAGCACGAAACTTCGCTGACTATCCGCACCCGCCCTGAATCCGACGGCAAGGCCACGACCGTCGACTACACCGCTGCCACTGCCGAAGCTGCAATCAAAGCCGGCGATGTGTCCGTCGCGCTCATCATCCCCAAAGGCTTCGGCCAAAACCCCATTGCCTTCGGGCCCGCGCAAAGTCAAACCTCTCTCCAACTCCTCAATGACGCCAGCGACACCATTGCTCCGCAGATCGTGGCCGGCCTTTTGCAGAAGGCAGCAATGACCTCCATGCCGGCCTCCATGGCCGAAGAAGGCATGAAATACAGCGAGCGTTATCTCGGCGGGCTCACGCCCGATCAGCGCAGCCGCATGGAATCGTACCTCGTCGATCTGCGTGCCCGGCAGAGCAACGGCACCCTCGATGCAAGCTCATCGTCGGATGGCGCACTCAATGGCGGCATCATCCCAGTTCATGCCCGCGCCGTGGTAGGTCAGGACAAGAAGAGTCCCATGATTTCGTTCTACGCCGCCGCCATCGGCGTCATGTTTCTGCTCTTTACGGCCAGCGGCTCGGCGGGCGTTTTGTTGGACGAAGCCGACTCGGGCACACTGGACCGCGTGCTCAGCTCTCATGTCACCATGACCTCGCTCCTCGCCGGCAAACTCGCCTACAACACGCTGCTCGCCTTTATTCAGCTCACCGTCATGTTTCTCTGGGCGTGGGCCGTCTTCCATGTCGACCTCTTCGGCCACATTCCCGGCTTCGTCGTCATGGGCCTTACCACGGCCGTTGCTGTCGCTGCATTCGGCATGCTGTTGGCGAGTCTCTGCCATACCCGCGCCCAGCTTGGCGCCGTTTCCACGCTTCTCATCCTCGTCATGTCATCGGTGGGCGGCAGCATGTTTCCCCGCTTTTTGATGCCACCTGCCATGCAGAAGGCCGGCTTGTTCACCATCAACGCCTGGGCCATCGACGGATTCACCAAAGTCTTCTGGCGCGATCAGCCGCTGACCGCCCTCTGGCCGCAGGTGTCGATGCTTCTCGCCATCGGCATTGTCCTCTTCGCGATTGCGCGCCGCGTCGCTCGCCGCTGGGAATTCGCCTGAACGGTGCGCCCCGCTCCGACTCACACACAATCGGCGCCTTCAACGCCCACCGTTCGCGCGATCCCCCGCTGATCCGCCTCTCGTGATGGCCTCGCGCACTGCCGCCAGCGGCGCAGTCGATACAAACTCGATGCCGCCTCCTGCCCCCGCCCGCACGCCAAGGTCTGCCCACAACTTTGGCAAATCCACGGGCACTGCCTTGTCTTTCCACTCCGCATACATCCGCGTCAGCACATGCGTTCCCGTTGCCTCATCGCCGAGCGCCAGCGCCCGCGGCAGCTCCCAGTCGTGGTCGACGCTCCCGCCCTGTGCCACTACAGCGCGCAGCGCATCCTGCAAACCCTTGCGGTTGCCGGTCTCACGCCGGATTGTCACATCCGCCACCAGACAAAACAGCGCACCGCCCCAATAGGTCCGTCCCCACGTGTGCGTATGATCCAGTCCCTCATCGTCCGACCCCGGCTCGCCTTTCGACATATCATGCGCCATGTCGCCCCAGATCTTCGCAGCCGTCAGCTCGCCGGTCATCACCCGCGCAACAGGCTCAATGTAGGTGGCCTGGCCCTCTTCCATCCAGTGTTCATCGTCGCCGAGCGATGGAAACGCCATGTGTACCAGCTCATGGGTCATCGTCCAGTCGTCGGCCAGATCAGCGCGCGTGGTGTGCTGTCCGATGCGTATGCGCGTAAATCCTGGCCACCCGCCCATGCCGCCCCACGTGGTGCCCTGCAGAACTCCCTGCCGGTCCTCCGCGGGAATGATCAGGATGCGCGCACGCTGCACAGGAAAGCGCCCATAGTAGGCCACGAGCGCATCCACCGCCGCCTGCACATGGGCCATCACCGCGTCCTCGGGCAGGTCGAGCGCCCCGCTCGCAAAATCCACCTGGATCTGCGCGCCGCCCGCTCGAATCTGCCGCGTGTCCGCAATTTCCACGTTGCGTCCCGGTTGGGCGAGCGCGCCCACGCAGTCCGCGCCCAGACCAGCGCTACAGAGCGCAAACAGCAGAGGCGTTCGAAAGAAACGACGGTACGCGCGAGAGCTCATGCTCCGTTGGACGTACCGGGTTAGCCTAGGGCCGCGTCATTTCGATGCAAGAATTGTCAACTTCTCTACCGAGGGCGCGGGATCAAACAGCTCCGCGGCCCGCGCGAAAAGGGCCTTGGCAATCTCACCTGTCAGGTGCGCGTCTCTCCCCGCCTCATCTTTGAAGGTGTCGAAGATGGCGAATTTGCCCCCGCCCATACTCACGGCAAACCACGACGACGTGGCCGCCTCGCGCACGGCAAGAGGTTGCGCCGACTTCAAAAACGCTTCTGCCTCCGCCTCTTTCCCCGATCTGGCCTGCAAGAGCACGAGTAAACCGAGCTTATCCACCATCAACCTCCGCGGATTCGACCGCAGCCATTAAGATGCGAACGTTGCACCTGGGTGTGCAGTTCTTTTCGTGAGTTCTTGCGCATGGTCTGGGCGGGGATGCGCCGTGCCCCGGCGCCCCGTTACACTGAACAGGACATGCAGGTACGTACAGGAAACGAGATTCGCGAGCTTTTTTTGCGCTTTTTTGAGTCGAAGGGGCATCGCCGCGTGGCTTCCTCTTCGCTGGTGCCGCACAACGATCCCACCCTGCTCTTTGCCAACGCGGGCATGAACCAGTTCAAGGATCTCTTCCTCGGCGCCGAAAAACGCGACTACTCGCGCGCCACTACGTCGCAGAAATGCGTGCGCGCCGGAGGCAAGCACAACGACCTCGAAAACGTCGGATTCACGCGCCGCCACCACACCTTCTTCGAGATGCTCGGCAACTTCTCCTTCGGCGATTACTTCAAGCGCGATGCAATCAAGTTTGCCTGGGAGCTGGTCACCAGCGAAGAGTGGTTCGGCATACGCAAGGACCGCCTGTACGTCACCATCTTCGAAGGCACCGGCGACGTGCCGCGCGACAAAGAAGCCGAACAGTTCTGGCTCGAAACCGGCGTTCCGAAAGATCGGATTTTCGAATACGGGCTCAAAGACAATTTCTGGCAGATGGGCGAGACCGGTCCCTGCGGCCCCTGTTCCGAAATCTTCTACGACATGGGCATCGAAGCCGCCGAGACACCCGGCGTCGATTTGCCTTTTGGAAAAGACGATGCCCGCTATGTCGAGATCTGGAACCTGGTCTTCATGCAGTTCGATCGCGCAGCGGTTGTCGACCCTGAAACAAAATCAACGACCTTTAGCCTGACGCCTCTGCCCAAGCCCTCCATCGACACCGGCATGGGCCTGGAGCGGGTCGCCGCCGTTCTGCAGGGCAAAGTCTCGAACTTCGAGACGGACTTGTTCACGCCGCTGATCACCAGGGCGGCGGACCTTGTCGGAGTGCTGACACACTCCAGAGCACGCGTGGCTTCTGGAGGGCCATCTGATCCCTTGCCAGAGCCAGCAACCCAGGAACAAAAGACGAAGGCCGCATATGGCCTTCTGGAAAAAAACATAGGCAACGCCAGCCTCCGTATTATCGCGGACCACTCACGTGCGGCCACCTTCTTAATCAACGATGGGGTGCTGCCCTCCAATGAGGGCCGCGGCTATGTGCTGCGCAAGATTCTCCGCCGCGCGATCTTTCATGGCCGCAAGCTCGACAAGCTCGATCCATTCCTCTATCAAATGGTATTCGAAGTCAGCGACATGTTCGGCAAACCGAACCCGGACGGATCTTCGGCACCTTATCCGGAGCTTATGCAATCAGCTGATCGCGTTGCGAAGGTTGTGGAAGCTGAAGAGAGACAATTCAATAGGGTTCTTTTAAGTGGCTCAACAATGCTTCAGGCCTTGATTAATCGGACTGAGCCGGAAGAAGACGGCAGAACAGTCCTGCGCGGGTCAGACGCGTTTCACCTGTATGAGACATATGGTCTACCAAAAGACTTCATCCAAGACGCCTGCCATGATTCAGGAATAGCCTTCGATGATGCCGGCTTCGAAGCCGCCCGCGCTGAAGAACAATCCCGCGCCCGCGCTTCCTGGAGAGGCGGCGCACAGAAAACCGCCAGTCCCGCCTTCCGCGACCTGCCCAAAACCATCTTCGAAGGCTACAAACAACTCACCTCGACCAATTGCGAAGTCCTCGCTATCGTCAAGAACGGCGCGGGTGTGCCCGCAGCCAAAGCCGGAGACACCGTCGAAATCGTGCTTGACCATACAAGCTTCTACGCCGACGCGGGCGGCCAGGTCGGCGACACCGGCTTCTTCCTCTCTCCCGACGGGAACACCACCATTGCCGAGATCACCGGGTGCATCGCGCCCGTACAGGGTGTGCGCGCCCACAAAGCCATGCTCAAGCAAGACCTCACTGTCGGTGACCACCTGCAAACCGTTGTGAACGGCGAGCGCAGCGACGCCATCCGCCGCAATCACACCGGCACGCACCTGCTCCATGCGGCCCTGCGACAAGTCCTCGGCACGCACGTCAAGCAGGCCGGTTCGCTGGTCGCGCCCGACCGCTTGCGCTTTGATTTCTCTCACTTCGCCCAGGTCGCCGACGAAGAGCTCGAAGAAATCGAGTCCATCGTCAACCGCGAAGTCCTCAAAAACGCCACCGTCGAAACCATCGTCGACGTCCCCATCGACGTCGCGGTGAATGAATACCACGCCATGGCGCTCTTCGGCGAGAAGTACGGCGACAAGGTCCGCGTGGTCAAACTCTCCGACGGTTTCTCCACCGAACTTTGCGGCGGCACGCATACATCTGCCACCGGCGAAATCGGCTTGCTCAAGCTGACCACCGAAACGTCTGTCTCCTCCGGGGTGCGCCGCATCGAGGCCATCAGCGGCTTGGGCTCGCTCGATACCTTCCGCCGCGACTTCGCCGTCGCCCAGTTCGCCGCTCAGATCGCCGGCACGCCCGACGGCAATCTCTCGGAATCGCTCCGTGCGCGGTTAACCGCGCAGGAAGACGAAATGAAGCGTCTTCACCGCGAACTCGAAGAGATGCGCATGAAGTCCGCAGCCGGCGGACTCGACGCCGCGCTTTCTGATGCCATCGACGTGAAAGGCATCAAGCTCCTCCGCCACCGCGCCGACAACCTCGAGCGCGGCCAGCTCCGCACCCTCGTCGATAACCTCAAACAGAAGGTCGGCGAAGGCGTCGTGATTCTCGCCTCCGCGCAACCCGAAGGCAAAGTCGCCATCATCGCCGGCGTCACCCCCGGGCTCACCAAGCGCATCCAGGCAGGGAAGCTCGTAGGTGCTGTCGCCAGATTTGTCGGCGGTTCCGGCGGCGGCAAGCCTGAGATTGCAGAGGCCGGCGGGAAAGATCAGTCCCAGATCGACGCAGCGCTCAAAGCCGCACCGGAAGTCGTTGCCTCGTTGCTGAGCTAACGAGGGACGCCCTGCGCCAATCGCTCCAGCCGCCTCGATCCCGCGTCAGCCGCACCTCTCTTCACCAATGTCAAAGGGCCACCCTTGTTCGCGGGTGGCCCTTTGACATTGCTCAGGAGGAGGTTGTCTCGCTGAGGATAATTGTTACATCGTGCCGGGGCGGACGCCAAAGCTATAGGCCACGCCGAACGATACGATGGGATAGGTCTTGAGCGGGTTCAGATCGTTCTTCCACTTCGCGACCTGCGCAGCAAGATTGGTTTGAATGTCCTGCGCCACGGAATTCGAAGTGTCTTGCACGTTGGCGCACTCGGTCTGCGCCGCGTCGGCGCAGGCCCACCCAGACAAGTTCACATTGACCGCAGGCTCTCCAATAAAGGCGACGCCCGCTTCTGCCGGGAACGACCAGTGGCCGCCCCGTCGCGGAATGGTGTTGCCCCAGCCAGCAGTAAGTGTGAAGGCCGGCTTGGTGCTGTTCAGCCCCAGCGAGCCATTCGCGTTCAGCGGCGTTGCGCCGGTGGCTGCATTGACATTTGCGGAGTAGTAGGTCACGTCGTTAAAGGTAAAGCTCGTGCCGCCCGCCGCAAATGAATTCGCCGAGATGCGGTTGTTGTTCAACACCAGCACGCCAGGGCTTACGCGAAAGCCGGTGTGAAACGGAAACACATCCACCGCAACTCCGGCCGAAACCAGGTTCAGTTTGGCATTGGCGTTAAAGCCGCTGGTGGTGAAGTTGGTTGCGTAGTGGAACCCGTTGCCGCTGGCGCGCAGGTTGAAGTGCTCGGCCAGGTTGGTCGTGATCTGGATGCCCGGGCCCATGGTCGTGAAGCCGCCGCCGATCGCTACCCGCGAAAACGGCGTCGTGGCCACTGATCGATTCTGAATCGCAGGCGCGGGCCGGAAAGATCCACCCTCGGAATCTAAATCGTAAGCCGCCAGGTTAGACGGCGTGGAAAACGACTGCGCCGCGAGCGACGAAGCAGCGAGCAGCAGGACGACAGATAAGCTAACTCTCTTTTCTTTCAAGATATGCCTCCTCGTTCAAAAGACAGACCGTGGGGCTCTTCTCAATGGGCCCTGTTCTCGAGGGAGCCGTGAGCGGCGTCCCACTTGACCCTTATCGGACCAGCCAAATCAAAAATTAAGTGACGAAAGTTCTGGAGAGACGTTACCATGTTGTGGGGGACTTTGTTACCCGGAACCAGACCCCTCACATTACGGAAGATGTAGATTCCCGCGCTGGATCTTGTCTTCCCTTATCCGGCTTCATCGCTTTGCACTTTCCGTTGTTCAGCTTGCTTTTCACCTTCTGCCATGGTTCGTCCTGACCTCGATCCCGAAGCACGTGCCCGCATTCGACGGCAGCTCCTCTCTTGGTATGAGAAGAGCCACCGCGACTTGCCCTGGCGCCGCAGCCGCGATCCCTACGCCATCTGGGTTTCTGAGATCATGCTTCAGCAGACCCGCGTCGCTGTTGTCACCGAGCGCTACCAGGCCTTCATGACCCGCTTCCCCACCCTGGTTTCTCTCGCTCTGGCCCCCGAGCAGGAAGTGCTCGCGCTGTGGAGCGGCCTCGGCTACTACCGGCGTGCCCGCATGCTGCACAAGGCCGCGCAATTTGTCGCCGAGCATCGCGAAGGCAACCTGCCCATCACCTCGGCGGAGCTGCGCGTTCTCCCCGGCATCGGCAACTACACCGCGGCTGCCATCGCCAGCATCGCGCATGGCGAAGCTGCACCCGTGGTCGATGGCAATGTCGAACGGGTTCTCTGCCGCCTGCAAGGGTGGGAAGCCGTGGGCCGCTCCGGCGCCGCGGCCATGCGCCACCGGATTGACTCGGTCGCTGCGCAGCTCCTCGATCCGCGGCGTCCCGGCGATTTCAATCAGGCTTTGATGGAACTGGGAGCCACACTCTGCACCCCGCGCAATCCGCAATGCCTTGTTTGCCCGCTCTCGCCCGATTGCGTCACGCGCGGAGAACACAAAACTGCCGCCCGTCCCCGCATGCTGAGCAAAGAAGTTTCCTACGCACTTTCTGTGCGCTCGGGCAATCTGCCGGGGTGGACCAGCCGCGAAGTTCTGCTCGAGCAGCGCCCAGACACCGTGACCGTCATGCCCGGTCTCTGGCAGCTGCCCGTGTTGCGAGAGGTCGCGATGCCCGAGTCGGAACTGCGCATGACCGTGCGCCACGCCATCATGCAAGTCAACTACTACGTGCGCATCCGCACCGTCTTCGAAGGTGACGTCGACACCCTCACCCTTTCGGAGGGCCGCCGATGCTGGGTGCCGCTCCTCAATGCCCCCGACATGGCGCTCACCGGGCTCGCGCGCAAAGTGCTTAGCCGCGCCCACCTCTTGCCGATCACTCCGCTCGATGCCATCACGGCACAGCCTGCCAACGAGCCGCTCTGATATTCCTGTTGTCGAGCCATGCGTCTCGCAATCATTTCCGACATCCACGGCAACCTCACTGCCTTCGAGGCGGTTCTCGCCGACCTGCGCGTTACCTCGCCCGACCTCGTTCTTCACGGAGGAGACCTGGCTGCCGGCGGCTCGCGTCCTGCAGAAGTGATCGATCGAGTCCGCGACCTCGGCTGGCCCGGCGTGCTCGGCAATACCGACGAAATGCTCTACCGGCCTGAGTCGCTGACCGAGTTCGCCACAGGGCTGCCGCATCTCAAGCCGCTTTTTGACGTGATCGCCGCGCAAGCCGCGTCCACGCGAGAAGTCGTCGGCGCCGAAAGAATGGCATGGCTGCAAACGCTGCCGATGATGCAAAGGGTCGAATCCGTAGCTCTCGTCCATGCCACTTCTGAGAGCGTCTGGAAGTCGCCCGGCCCCACCGCAACCGATGCGGAGATGGATGCGGCCTACCAGAAGGTCGCTCATCCCATCGTCGTCTACGCCCATATTCATCATCCTTTCGCCCGGCGCATCGGTCCCAGCATCATCGCCAATACTGGCAGCGTCAGCCTCTCCTACGACCGCGACCCGCGCGCTTCCTACCTGGTCGTCGAAGACGGCGCTGCGACAATTCGGCGAGTTGCCTACGATCTCGCTGCCGAGACACGCGGGCTCGCGCAAAGCGGGCTTCCCCATGCGGAGTGGGTCGCTCAGACCCTGCGGGCGGCAAGGTTCCGCATGCCCTGACCGTCGTCTCTGGCGCCAAATGCCATGGCTTCGCAGCGTAAAATCGTAGTGTTTTTGTAGAGAAGAATCTGCACGTGCAGGTTGACTCGCGAATTCCCCGATTGGAGTAGGAATGCAGCGTCTACTGAATTCTTTTGCCTTGACCGCCCTCCTCTGCGCAGCCGGCGCGCTGCAGGGCCAGCAGTCCGGCTCCGTCCCCGAACTCCCCGGCCTGGCTCCGGCCGCACGCGCCGCCGCGTCCTCCATTGACCCGGAGAAAATTCGCGCGCACGTACGCTTCTTGTCCCTCGACCTGCTCGAAGGCCGCGGCCCCGGCACGCGCGGCGGAGAACTTGCTGCCGAGTACATCGCCACGCAATTTGCCCTCGCCGGGCTCAAGCCCGCAGGCGACAACGGCACCTACTTCCAGCAAGTCCCGCTCTACGCCGTCCACACCGACGAAGACAAAACCAGGTTCGCCTTTGTGCCCGCGAGCGGCCCGCCCATCGACCTCGCCTACGGCACAGAGATCGTCGCCAAGGATCAAACCGGCCAAAGCAGCGCCGACATCGATGCCCCCATCGTCTTTGTGGGCTACGGCATTCATGCGCCGGAGTACAAGTGGGACGACTACGCCGGTCCAAACGGACCGGATATCGACCTGAAGGGCAAAGTCGCCCTCATCATCGTCAACGAGCCTCCCTCCGACGACGAGAAGTTTTTCAAAGGCAAAGCGCTCACCTACTACGGCCGTTGGACCTACAAGTATGAAGAAGCTGCGCGCCGCGGCGCCATCGGCGTTCTCGTCATTCACCGCACCGATCTCGCCAGCTATCCCTGGGACGTGGTGCGCAATTCGCAGGCCACCGAGAAGAGCTACCTCCAAGGCGATCCGACGGCGACCCTGCGTGCTGCCGCGTGGATCCAGCACGACGTAGCCCAGCACCTCTTTACTCTCGCAGGCCTCGGCGATCTCGATCAGGCCATCGACAGGGCAGGGAAACGGGGCTTCCGCGCGGTTGAACTTTCGGTCAAGCTTCGTGGGCACGTCGAAAGCCGCGTGCGCCGCTATGCCAGCGCCAACGTCGTTGCGCGTGTGCCCGGCGCCGCTCCCGGCGGTAACAGTGTTCTCTACACCGCCCACTACGATCATCTCGGCATCGATCCCGACGCCAAGGGCGACAACATCTACAACGGAGCCGCGGACAACGGCACAGGTTGCGGCATTCTGCTCGAGATGGCGCGCGCCTTTGCGCAATCCGCCGCGCCGCCTCCGCACGATATCTACTTCGCCGCGGTCACCGCAGAGGAGCAGGGACTCCTCGGTTCGCAATTCCTCGGCATGCATCCGCCCGTTCCTGCCGGGCAGTTCGCGCTCAATTTGAACTACGACATGCTGCTGCCCATCGGCATTCCTCGTTCGGCCGATCTCGGCGGCGCCGAGCGCATCGATTTCTGGCCCACGATCGAGTCCGTGGCCAAGACCTTCGACATCCAGCTGCTGCCTGATCCCAATCCCATGGCCGGCCACTACTATCGCAGCGACCACTTCTCGCTGGCGCGCGTCGGCATCCCCGCCTTCTCCGTCGATCAGGGGGAATTATTTGAAGGCCACGATCTCGCCTGGGGCCACGCGCAAAGCGAGGACTTCGTCGCCCACCACTACCACCAGCCTTCCGACGAATATCACGCCGACTGGGATTTCCGCGGCAACGCCAAGATGGCGCGTTTCGGTTTTGTGCTCGGCTGGCTCGCCGCCGAACGACACAAACCGATTGAATGGCTCCCCGGCGACGAGTTCGAAGCCACGCGCAAAGCCAGCGAAAGGTAGGCGGTTTGCTCTTTGCGGGGAAGCGCGCCTTCGCCGCACGCGTAGTCCCGCAGTCCCGCGCAGTCCTAGTAGTAGTCGGCGCAGCTCAGGTAGTAGCCGCAATGAGTGCACACCAGCTTGCAGCGATGCCCCGTGAGCCGGTGCGAACAGGTGGGGCAAACCTGGCAATGATGGTCGATCGGCGGCTCGGTTCCCCTGTCGCACACGGTTCCGCTTTGTGAAAATTCGCACGCAACTTCGCCATCGAATGCGTGGGGTCTGTTGGGGAGCATGGGTCAGAGATTACCATAGGAAAGATGGCCGCCTGCCCCAGGAACCCCGCAGGTGCCTGAAGCATCAACTTCCGTGCGGACTGCCGGCGCATTTCCCTGAGGCAGCGCAAAATCATCCTCACAAACCACCGGATTCCGGAACCCCCAAGGAGGGTCTATGGCAAGCAAGGCAAGTGCGGTTTGGACTGGCTCACTGAAAGAAGGCAAGGGTACCATCTCGACGGCGACCGGCGTATTGAAAGACGCCAACTATTCCTTCGCCACGCGTTTTGAAGGCGCCGCCAGCGGCACCACCCCCGAGGAACTGATCGCCGCAGCCCATGCCAGCTGCTTCTCCATGGCCCTCGGCGCGCAGCTCGGCGGCTCCGGTCTCACGCCCGCCAAGATCGAGACGCACGCCGCGGTTACGCTGGCCAAGGTCGGCGATGGGTTCTCCGTCACCAAGATCGCCCTCACCACCACCGCCAGCGTTCCCGGCGCAACCAAGGACGTCTTCGACAAGGCGGCCGCCGGCGCCAAGGCGGGATGCCCCATCTCGAAGCTCTTCGCCAACAACACCGAGATCACCCTCGACGCCAAGTTGGTCTAACCACAAATTCGAACTCGCACACCGCGTCCCATCTTTGTCGCCCCCTCAGGCGGCAGGATGGGATTGCTCTTCTTGCAGCGCGTTTCCACCAAATCGTCTTGCACTGTGCTGGAGCGTGTGGGAAATTTGATTCCATTCCATCTCCCTGCGAGGCTCCCTGTGAAGCAATACAAATTCAACGCGACCATTGAATCTACCGGATCGAGCGGCGGCGCCTATGTGCTCTTTCCCTACGACGTCAAGCAGGAGTTCGGCACGCGCGGCCAGGTCCCCGTCAAAGTCACGTTCGACGGCACTCCCTACACCGGAACCATGGTGAAGTACGGGCACCCGCAACACATGCTGCCCATGCTCAAAGACATTCGCGAGAAAGTCGGCAAGCAGCCCGGCGATATCGTCAGTGTCGTCGTCGAGCGCGACATGTCCATCCGCACCGTCGAGATCCCACCGGAGTTTGAGAAGCTCCTCAAAAAGGAAAAGCTCCTGCCAGTCTTTGAAAAACTCAGTTACACCCATCGCAAGGAATACTGTCGCTGGATCACAGAAGCCAAGAAAGAAGAAACCCGCCAGGCGCGGCTCGCCAAGTCCATCACCATGCTGCGCACCGGAGTCAAGACTCCCGGATAGCCCAACGGTACGTGATTCTCTTGCGACCTTCCGCTCCTGCGGGCTCATTCCTTGCTTGACAGCAATTGTCGTTCCGCGCAAGAGTCAGGTGCGCGTCTCCCACATCTCAGCCGCAGCGAGTCAAGGGCGCAGCAGACGTCTGCTCACTCCGAGGAGGTAACTCGTGCTCCACATTCAACACCAGCTGAACAATCTTTCCATACTCGTCTCAGCGATCATCCTTTGGATCCTGGGCGCAATCTGGTATTCGCCGGCCCTCTTCGCCAAACCCTGGATGAAGCTGCTCGGCATCCAAATGGGCGGTCCCAACAAGAAGAGTCTTGTGCCCGCCATGATGGCTTCGTTCGTGTGCGACTTCATCCTGGCCTTCATGCTCGCCCACTTCATCCTCTGGAGCGGCGCCGACACCTTCGGCTTTGGCGCGCTCATCGGCCTCATCATCTGGATCGGTTTCTTCGCCGCGCCCAACCTTCCCCAGGGCATGTACGAGAATCGTCCCTTCAACCTGTTCGCCATCAACAACGGCTACTGGCTGGTGGGATTGCCGCTCGTTGGCGGTGTCATCGCCATCTGGCGCTGAGCGTAGATCTGGAGCGTAGCCGAACGCGAACACCAACCCGCGAGCGGCTACAATCCACCCATGAGCAAATCCGTCATCGCTACGGCTGCAGCGCCTGCAGCCATCGGCCCTTACTCGCAAGGCATTCGCGTCGGCAATCTCGTGTTCACCGCCGGACAGGCCGCTCTCGATCCTGCCACCGGACAGCTCGTTCCCGGCGGCATCACCGAGCAGACAACGCGCACGCTTGAAAACCTGAAGGCGGTTCTGCAGGCCGCCGGCACTGACCTGACCAAAACGGTCAAAGCCACCGTCTATCTCAAAGACATGAACGACTTCGCCGCGATGAACGCGGTCTACGGCAAATATCTAGCCCCCGAAGGCGTCGCCGCGCCCGCGCGCACCACTATCGAAGCCGCACGCCTCCCCAAAGATGCTCTCGTCGAGATCGAGCTCATTGCCGAGGTTTAGCGCGTCGCAACTTTCCCGTGCCCCCGTGCATCCAACCAGCCGCTGTCCAGGAGGGTCGTCATGAGCAAAGCACCCGAAACCACGCCGGCATCCGACAAGTTCACCCGCACCGACGACGAATGGCGTGCCACGCTCACGCCGGAGCAGTACCACGTTCTCCGTGAGAAGGGCACCGAGCGAGCCTTCACCGGTCCCCTCGAATACAACTACGAGACTGGCGACTATCACTGTGCCGGCTGCGGCGCACTGCTCTTCAACTCCGGCGCCAAGTTTGACTCCGGCTGCGGATGGCCCAGCTTCATGATTCCCGCCGATTCCAAATCCGTTCAAGAGCACGAAGACTCGACCTTCGGCATGCGTCGCGTCGAAGTCACTTGCGCGCGCTGCGGAGGCCATCTCGGCCACGTCTTTCCCGACGGCCCCCGTCCCACCGGCCTGCGCTACTGCATCAACTCCGCCTCGCTGACCTTCGAGAAGGCGAAATAATACCGTCTGCGCCAACGCAACACCCATCGCCGCGATACGCTGTTGTCATGCATTTTTCGCGCTTTTGTTCCAAGGCCCTTGTAGTCCCTGTTTGTGTTTTTCTCGGCGCCGCTCTCCACGCGCAGACACCCACCCCGCAAGAGGATTCCGCGCTCGATCAGCAGTTGCAATCCATCGCCGCGGCGCATCACGGACGCGTCGCTCTCTTTGCCCACAACCTCAAAACGGGGCAGACCGCATCCCTCTCGTCCGATCTGCCCGTCAAGACCGCTTCCACCATCAAAATGGGCATCCTGCTCGATGCAGCCGAGCAGACCCGAGCCGGCCACGCCTCTCTAGCCGAGCGTCTCGTTCTCACCAAGGAAAATCAGGTTGAAGGCTCCGGCGTTCTTGGCGAACTCACGCCACCCATCGCACTCACCCTAGGCGATGTGCTCACGCTGATGGTCGTTGTCAGCGACAACACCGCGACCAACATGGCCATCGATCGCCTCGGCCTCGAGCACATCGACAACACCCTGCGCGCAGCCGGGCTCAAGAACACCTGGCTCTACAAAAAGGTCTATGTACCCGCCACCGGTCCCATGCCGGCCGACCAGCCGCAATTCGGCCTGGGCAAAACCACCCCACGCGAAATGGCTTCCATCATGGAGCGCTTCGCCACCTGCAACCTCGACCTCGATGGGAAGGCGGATTCGGATTTGTCGCAGGTGGCGCCGAAGGCGCAGTTGGCCCCACCGCAGGGGTCGAAGGTGGTGTGTGGCGCGATTCTTGAGATGCTGCGTCATCAGCAGGACCGCGATGGTCTGCCGCGCTACATCGAAAATCTCGACACCAGCGAGCACGGATCTGCAATCGCTAACAAAACCGGCGCGCTCGATCAAGTACGCAACGATGTCGCGTTGATCGCCAGCAAAAATGGTCCCATTGTCATCGCCGGTTTCACCTTCGACAACGCCGATCAGCGATGGAACGGCGACAACGAAGGCCAGATCACGCTGGCCAAGCTAGGTCAGGCGATTGTGCATGCGTGGTCACCTGCGGGACTCGACGCGCAAGCCATTGATTGGGACATTCCGCTCCAATCCGCGAAGCCATGAGCCCTGCGATCAGCCGTCCCCAACATCCAATCCCTCTGCCAGCGACCCCGCACGTTCGCCATCCGTGATGGAATGCGCACAACAAAACCCCGTCCACTGGGGAACGGGGTTCATCGTCCAAGCTCATCTGTAGGGGGGCCGCCTCGTGCAATTGCTCAGCGGACCGGAATCGGAGCAGCAGGTGAAGAAAGCCTATGCTTTGGCGATCTTTCCGCTCTTGATGCAGCTGGTGCATACGCGAATCCGCTTCGGCGCGCCGTTGACCAGTGCCTTCACCGCCTGCAGGTTCACGTTCCAGCGGCGTCGCGACACGTTGTGCGCGTGCGAAATATTATTCCCAAACTGCGGCCCTTTGCCGCAAATATCGCATATCTGTGCCATGATGCAAACTCCAGATTCTTTTGGTGTTTCGCGCCACCTCTGCCGTTCCGGGGCATCTTCTGCAAGCCCCGTACACTTCGCAGCGAAAAACCTCGGAGGCAACCAAAGCACGGCGCCGCCTCAGGCTGGCCGAAGTCTCAGTATACCCATTTCGGCCCCCATCGCCAAGCCGCGCAGCGCCAAAACCGGCCTGTTTTCTGTGGTTTTCCTCCCCTTTCGCTTTGCGCTCCCCCACTCTTCCAGGTACCTCTCTCATGCCCCTAAAGTCCCTCGATTTACATACTTCGGGTGATGCACCCCACGGTAACGCCCAGCTATTCTTCGATGCGTGGAGGTTAGTCAATGACAACCGATAAACGTGAACCCGCCTATCGCGCAGCCTATGATTCCGCGCAGACCGAACTGGGTCAGATTTATGAGCGCCTCAGCCAGCTCCGGGCACGCCAGGAGCAGATCCAGGTAGCCGCCGACGCTCTGAAGGTTCTTGTGGGCAACGACGCCTCGTACGAGAGCGCTTCCCCTAGCGTTTCGTCCAAGGCCGTCTTCGAGATTAAAACCAACGATTTTCTGCCCAGCGCGCCTGCCGTCGAGGAAGAACCGACCGACTTGCTCCAGAAGCAGATCAAGGCCGCTCTCCGCGTTCCGGTTCACGCGTAGGACACAAGGCTTCGCTGCCCTCCTTCCAGCCCCACCTATTGTGGGTGCTTCGGCGCTGGGGAAGTGCAGGCTGTAGATCGTAGAAATACCTCCAAAGATCGATCGGCGCCCTGTGTGGAAGCACGGTGCCGATCCCGATCCCAGGCGAAGCATTCGGCAACGCTTCTCCTCAGGCAAACATCCGTCCGATCCCCCGCAAACTCGCTTGCCGCTGCCAGCCGACAACTTGCTGACTCGCCCACCCGCTGACCCGCTGACCCGCTGGCTCGCAATCCGTTATGCTGCTTGAGACCTTCCGAATTCGCTCGAGACTTCCGCCGGCTCCATGACCTTTCCGACCCCTCCTTCGCCCGACTCCAAAGCGCAATTGCGCAAGACGATGGGCTTCTGGGATGTGCTGCTCTTCAATATCGCCACCGTCCTTGGCCCGCGCTGGATCGCCGCCGCCGGCCATAATGGCACTTCCTCTGTTAGCCTCTGGGTCCTCGCTGCGGTCTTCTTCTTCGTTCCCGGTGCGCTGGTCATCAACGAACTTTCGTCTCGGTTCCCTGTGGAGGGCGGCCTCTACGTCTGGTCCCGCGAGGCCTTCGGCGACTTCCATGGCTTCATCGCCGGTTGGACCTACTGGATCTACACCGTCTTCTACTTCCCGGGCCTGCTGCTGGCCAGCGCCTCCATGAGCGCCTACATCGTCGGCGGCCGCGGCTCAGAACTCGCCCAGGACCGCACATTCCTCCTCACCGTCTCGCTTGTCATGCTGCTCGTGGCCGTGCTGCTCAACATCATCGGCCTCAACATCGGCAAGTGGCTGCAGAACGCAGGCGGCGTCGGCACCTATCTCCCGCTTCTCATTCTCGGCGGCGTCGCCCTTGTCATCGCTCTCTCGCATGGCTCCGCGACCCACTTCACCCGCGTCAACATGCTGCCCACTTGGAACTGGGACACCGTCAATTTCTGGTCGCAGATCGCCTTCGCTTTCACCGGCCTCGAGCTTGTCTCTGCCATGAGCGAAGAAGTGCGCGATCCGCGCCGTACGCTGCCGCGCGCGGTCTTCGCCTCCGGGGCTCTCATCGCCTTCATGTACATCGCCGGCACCTTCGCAATCCTCGCCCTCGTGCCCGCCGCCGACCTCGATCCGCAAAGCGGCGTCTTCCACGCCATCACGGTCGGCTCGGTGGCCGTGCGCATCGGCTTTCTCGGCGTCCTCGCCGCCGTCCTAGTCACGGTGGGCAACGCCGGCGGCGTCGGCAGCACCGTGGCCGGCATCGCGCGCGTTCCCTTTGTCGTGGGCATCGACCGCTATCTGCCCGCGGCCTTCGGCAAGATTCATCCGCGCTGGAAGACGCCTTACGTTTCCATCCTCGTCCAGGCCATTGCCTCGGGCGGCATCCTGCTCGTCTCGCAGATTAACGACTCGACGCGCGGCGCCTATCAGTTTCTGATCGACGCGGCTATCATCCTCTACTTCATTCCGTTCCTCTACATGTTCGCTGCCGTCATCAAGCTCGCCTACCGCCGCGATCGCCGTCAGAATGCGCACGCCATCCTGGTCCCCGGCGGCTTGCCCGGTGTCTGGATCGCCGGCGGCCTCGGCTTCATCGTCGTGCTCATCGGCATCTTCGTCTCGCTCGTTCCGCCCGGCGATTCCACTAGCAAGCTCGGCTTTGAGCTCAAGCTTGTCGGCGGCACGCTCGCCTCCATCCTGCTTGGCCTTATCCTTTATTGGCGCGGAGCGCGCTCCAAGCAGACGGGGGCGTGACCGCCTCGCTCCCGCGCTTCGTTCGCGTTCTATCGAAGGACGCAGTCAAAGCCAATGCAGCCTCCGCGTTCGCGCCGGATGATTTCAGCCCTCGTCAACAAACCGCTCGTCTGGCGCCAGGCAGCACACGTCAACCCTGGGCAGAATTCCGTCACTCTTGACTTACACAACGCCACCCCCTTGCATTAGGCTTTCTTGTTTACGGCCATCCGCCGGGCGCCGCCTTGCGAGTCCCGCGGAGACGCGCCGGCGTGTCCTTGTGCGCCAGGCAGAGTTTGTCTTTGACAGGAGATCCTGATGAAGATTCGATTCGCTCTCTTACTCTCGGCTGTTTCCGCAATCTACAGCGCGGCGCAGACTTCTCCGCCGCCCATTCAGCTCCACCACTCCGACACAACAAATGTCGATGCAGCCCTCAATCCCTGCGACAACTTCTACGAGTACGCCTGTACGCGCCTCAACAAAGAAGACCCCATGCCCCCGGACCAGGTGTATTGGGGTGTCGCCGGCCAGCTTGTCGAGTGGAATCGCGAAATCTTGCGGCAGATCCTGGAAAAGAACGAAGGCTCCAACGCTTCGCGCTCTCCCAACGAGCAAAAGATTGGCGACTTCTATGCGAGCTGCATGACCCAGGCTTCATCGAAGGCCAACGATCTCGATGCCATCAAGCCGCTCCTCGGCCGCATTGAGGGCATGCGCGACAAGCGCGAAATCGCCGGCGTGCTGGCCATGATCCACAGTTCGTTCGGCGCGGCATGGGTGGGCGATGAAAACCAGACTCCCGGCGCACTGCTGGGCTTTGGTCCCACACCCGACTTCAACGACGTGAGTCAGGTGGTCGCCGGCTTAGATCAGGGCGGCCTTGGCATGCCCAATCGCGACTTCTATCTGGGCGACGACGCCAAGACCAAGGCCATTCGCGAGAAATACCACGCCCTCATCGTCTCGCTTCTCGATCTCGATGGATCGAGCGATGCCGACGCCGATCGGGATGCGACCACGATCCTGCGCTTCGAGACCGCACTGGCGCAGGCGCAAATGGACAACGTGACGCGTCGCGATCCTGAAAAGATCAACAATCGTCTCACGATCGCCCAGCTCAAGGCTCTTGCTCCGGCCTTTGATTGGGACAGCTATCTCACCGCCATGGGCGCGCCCGCCGTTCCTCTCTACGAAGTTTCCTCGCCCGACTTCTTCCGCGAGGTCAACAAGCTTCTGGGACAGGAGGACCTCGCCACCTGGAAGCTCTATCTCCGCTGGCACCTGCTCTTGTCGGCCACGCCGACCCTCGGGGACACCTGGCGTGACGCCGCCTTCGCCTTTACCAGCACGCTGACGGGGCAGGGCAAACAGCCCCCCGATTGGCGTCGCTGCACGGGCGCCGTCGATGCAAACATCGGCGAAGCCCTCGGCCAGGTTTACGTCGCACAGGTCTTTCCACCGGAAAGCAAAGCGCGCGCCCTCAAGATGGTGCGCGACATCGAGTCCGCGATGGGGCGCGACATCGATTCTGTCACCTGGATGCAGCCCGCCACCAAGAAAGAAGCCCATCTGAAACTCGACGCCGTCATCAACAAAATCGGCTATCCCGACAAATGGATTGACTACAGCACGCTTTCCATCAACCGCGAGAGCTACCCCATGAACGTCGAGCGCTCCACGGCTTTCGAACTTGCGCGGCAAATCGCCTTTATCGGCAAGCCCCTCGACCGCACCCAGTGGCAGATGACGCCGCCCACGGTGAATGCCTACGAGGATCCGCAGACAAACACCATCAACTTCCCCGCAGGCATGCTGCAGCCGGTCTTCTTCGATTCCCATACCGACGACGTGATGAACTATGGAGCAGAAGGGGCGATCATCGGCCACGAACTCACCCATGGCTTCGACGATCAGGGTCGCAAATTTGACCTCAAAGGCAACCTGCGCGACTGGTGGACCCCCGAAGACGCAAAGCAATACGACGAACGCGGCGCCTGCGTTTCCAAGGAATACACCGTGCCCGTACCCGGCATGGCCGGCGTGGAACAGAATGGGAAGCTGACTCAGGGAGAAGACACAGCCGACAATGGCGGCATCTATCTCGCGCTCTCCGCGCTTGCTGCCGACCTCAAGCAGCACGGCAAATCACTGCAGGACAAAGACGAGCATGGCTTCACCAATCTGCAGCGCTTTTTCATCGCCTATGGAACCGCGTGGTGCGATACGCTGCGGCCGCAATTCGCACAGACCCTGGTGAAAACCGATCCGCACTCCATGCCCGTGCTGCGCGTGAATAACGTGCTCGCCAACATGCCCGAGTTCCAGCAGGCCTTCCAGTGCAAAGCGGGGCAACCCATGGTGCATGCAAATCGTTGCCGCGTCTGGTGAAGCGCAAAAAACGGGTTGTCAACGTCGGGCGCCGCTCTGCGCTCCAAGCGTGTCTTCGCCGCGCGTCCCACGCCGACCGTCTCTCAGCCGAAAAAAGAGCCCCCATCCACAGTGGGATGGGGGTTGAAAAGGAAGGGACTCAAAGCACAAGCTTTCTCAAAGATGCACGATCGCAAACAGCCGAATCGCGCTTCTCATCCTCTGTCGTGAGAGGAATTTTCCTGCGGCTCCTCGCTCACTCTCCGGCAGATGTTGCGCCGGTGAGCTCGATTGTCAGATCGTTTAACTGGATGGTTTCAAGAATGGCGCTGCCGTTCACCTTGTTCGTGAGCACGGCAATGTGCCCGTTCTTCGCTTCCACAACCTTGGCAGGGACCGTGACAGAGGCCTTGCCTTTCTCGGCGATCGTAACCTGTGCATTCGAACCGATGCCTGTCCAGCTCACCTTGTAGTTGCCGGCCGGAAGCTGCGTTGCTCCAACCGTCACCGGGCCGGTAATCGAAATGCTTTGCGAATTCTTGGCTGCGAACGCGGGAACCGAAAGCGATGCAAGTAGAATTGCGAATCCAAAGAAGCGCTTCACGTGTATCTCCTGGGATGCCTCTTTGCTCCAACGACTGGCTGAGGCATCACCTCCATTGGATTCGCTTGTCGAGTATTTGAAGCTTAAGAATTCTTAAGGCCTCGTCTTCGATTAGTTCTTCGCGCTAACTTGTGCAAACGCAACACTGCCTTGTTCCGAAATGGGAATCGTGATCTGCACACGCAGTCCCGGATGTGCATTTTCTGCCTCAATCGTCCCATGATGCAGTTGCACTGCCCGCTTCGCAATCGACAAACCCATTCCCGATCCACCGCTGTTTGCATCGCGCGCTTCTTCCACGCGAAAGAATGGATCGAAGATGCGCGACAAGGCCTCTTCCGGCACACCAGGACCGTAATCGCGGACCGCAATCGTCGCCTCGCGCTCGTCCTCGGTGATCGTCAAGCGAATCGCCGAGTGCTTCGGCGCATACCGGATCCCATTGCGCAGCACATTTTCAATTGCCCGGCGCAACAATTCGCGGCTGCCCATCACTTCGCCGTGCATTGCACCGCTTACGTCGATGCTGCATTCGCGAAACTGTGCTTCGAGCGAACAATCCTGCACCACTTCGTCGAGGATCTCGCCCGCGCGCACTATCTCCGTGTCCTGCACCGCGGCATCGCCCTCGATGAAGGTGATTTCCACAATATCGGCCACCAGCGATGTGATGCGGTTTACATCGCGCTCAATCCGGTCGAGCGCCGCGCGATTGTCCTGCGACGTGCGCGCGAGCTTTACGGCAAACTTCAAACGCGCCAGCGGCGAGCGCAGCTCGTGCGAAATGTCTCCCAGCAGCCGTCGCTCACTCACAATCAGACGTTCCAGCCGCTCCGCCATCTCATTAAATGAGCGTCCCAGCTGCCCAATCTCGTCTTTGCGCTTCGTCCTTACGCGCGCCGTCAAGTCGCCCTGCCCGAACAGCGCAATCGTTCCGGCGATGCGCCGAATTGGCAACACCACTCCTACCGACGCGAGCCAGCACAGCAGACCCGTCGCGCCGATCACAAGAAAGTAGTAGGGAAGAAACGTCCACACGTGCAACCGGTTGAGCTGGCCCTCGGCCGCAAACCAATACTGCCCATCGGCCGAGCGATGCGCGATCGTCCAGCGCCCATGCGCGCGCACCCGCCACAGTACAGCCGGCGGAGGCGGCAGAAGACTCGACCGATTCGTTCCTGCGACCACGTCCTTTCCCGACCCGTCCAGCAGATAGTGCGAGCCGCCAAAGATGCGATCCAGGTTTGTCAGGTAGTCGCGCAGCCCCGCGCCTCCGCGATGCTCAAAGGCCGTGCGCGCGCTCTCCAGCTGCAATTCGTCAAACTTGTTAAAGGTCGGATCGATCTGGATCCGTTGCACGCGGTCTGCAATCAGCTGAAAGGCCAGAAACGAGAGCGACAGCGTGCATACCATCGCCACCAGCACTCCCAGCCAGAGCGACTGGCTCGAAGAAGTCTTAATGCGTTCCCGTAAAGACATATCCGACCCCGCGCACCGTGCGAATCAGGTTTCGCCCTCCGGCCAGTTTCTTGCGCAGATGGCTGATGTGCACATCGAGGAAGCGATCATAGGCCGTCGCCTCCCGTTCGAAAAGCACCGCCGTGATTTCATCGCGCGATACCACGTGGCCCGCCGATCGTATCAGCAACTCGAGCAAGTCAAACTCCATTGCCGTCAACTCAACCGCCGCGCCGCCGCTCAGTACTTCGCGCGTCGCCACATTCACCTCGATGCTGCCGAATGAAACTGCGGACTCAAGCGGCAGCATCGGCGCTTCTGTGCGCCGCAGCACGGCAAAGATCCGCGCCAGTAACTCGTCCGGGTCAAAGGGCTTCGGCAGATAATCGTCCGCGCCACGATTCAAGCCCAGAATACGATCCTGTTTCTGTACCCGCGCCGTCAGCATGATGACCGGCAGATCCTTTTTTCTTCGTACCTGGTCGAGCACCGCAAAGCCGTCGATCCCCGGAAGCATCACGTCCAGAATCATCAGGTCGTAGCCCCCGCGCAGCGCCTGGGCCAACCCTTCGCGCCCGTTGAAAGTTGTGTCGAGTTTGTGCCCGGCCTCGGCGAAAAACTCACGCATCATGCCGCACAACTCGGCATCATCGTCCACCAGCAGCAACGACAGATGTTTCAGCCGCTCCGCGATCTCGATCTCCACACTCGGTACGTACGTTCCCACGGCCCTTCAGTCTCGCACCAAACCGCGGGTTTCCACCGCCGCTTAACAATTCTTAAGATAATGCAAAGGCACTCGCCCCTGCGTGCAGTTACCTCGTCGCGCCTGGGAAACGGTCGGCTTCAGAGCCTTCTGAAAAATGCTTCGGAAGGCAACAAGTGTCAACGCATGACTTCCAGCTGCGCAACAGAGATATGAGTCCCCCCTTCGTTTCATTTTTCTGCCGCCGGAAATCGGCCAGCTCCCGCTCAGCTGACTTGCGCGCTCTGCACTCCCTCGTGCGATAATCGAGCGAATATGCGATCAGCGGAATCTGCAAGCTCGAATGGAAGCTCCCCACAAGCCTCCGCAGGCGAACAGGAAATCGCCCAAATCACAGGCAGCGCCTCCTTCAAACAATTCGAAGGCGACCCCGACTTTGTCCTATCCCTGGCGCGCGGCCTGCGCGTCATCGAAGCCTTTGAAGGCCACACCGGCGGTCGCTCCGTCGCTGAAGTCGCGCGTGTTACCGGCCTCTCGCGTGCTGCCGTGCGGCGCTCTCTCAAAACCTTGCAGGTCCTCGGATACACCGAGTCCGTCGGCCCCATCTATCGACTCACTACGCGCGTGCTACGCCTCGGTTTCTCTTATCTCTCTTCGGCTTCGCTGCCCACGCTCGCCCAGCCGGTCCTCGAGCGCGTCACCGATACGGTGCATGAATCCAGTTCGCTGTCCCTGCTTGAAGGTGACGAGATCGTTTACGTCGCCCGTTCCGCCTCCAAGCGCATCATGTCTGTCGGTCTCTCCGTCGGCAGCCGGCTCCCCGCCTATTGCACGTCGATGGGCCGCATTCTTCTCGCCGCCATGTCTGAAGATCAGCTCAATGCCTATCTCAATAACGCCCAGGTCCAGCCGCTGACGCCCAAGACCATCACCGACAAGAAACTGCTCCGCGAAATCGTCGTTCGCATTCGTGCCGACGGCTTCGCTCTCACCGATGAAGAACTCGAACTCGGTCTCCGCTCCATCGCGGTGCCGGTCCAATCGCGAAGTGGACGCGTTCTCGCCGCCATGAACATTGGCGTTCACGCCGCGCGTGTCTCGGCCGCGGAAATGATCCACCGCCATCTCCCGATCCTGCAGGAAAACGCCCGCGCTCTGGGTTCCGTACTGGTCTAGAACCCGCGCGGCGTCCAGCTCCAAGTGATCTCGCAAATGTGCGTATATCGCACAAGTTGCCTAAAATCGGACAAGGCCCCATAATGGGCCAGTCGGTTGTACCGATATGTTCTCTCATGGCGCAGTGGCTCTCCCTCTCCGAAGCCGTATCCTCCCTCGTCCGCGACGGCGATTGCCTGGCGCTCGAGGGATTTACCCACCTCATCCCCTTCGCCGCCGGCCATGAAATCATCCGCCAGCGCCGCCGCAATCTCGCCCTCGTTCGCATGACGCCCGACCTTCTCTACGATCAGATGATCGGCGCGGGCTGCGCTTCAAAGCTCACCTTTTCCTGGGGCGGTAATCCCGGCGTCGGCTCGCTCCATCGCTTTCGCGATGCGGTGGAGCATGTCTGGCCTGCTCCGCTCGCCATCGAAGAGCGCAGCCACAGCGATCTGGCCAATGCCTACGTCGCCGGCGCGGCCAATCTCCCCTTCGCTGTCTTCCGCGGATACGCTGGTTCCGATTTGCCGCGTGTGAGCGACCACATTCGCAGCGTCCAATGCCCCTTCACCGGCGAACAACTTGCTGCTACGCCGGCCATCCGTCCCGATGTCGCCGTCATTCACGCCCAAAAGGCCGACTGCAAAGGCAACATCCTGCTTTGGGGCATCCTAGGCGTGCAGAAAGAAGCAGTTCTCGCCGCCAAACGTTCCATCGTCACCGTCGAAGAGCGCGTCGATGCGCTTGACGCCCCGCCGAATGCCTGCGTGCTGCCCCATTGGGTCGTGAGCGCTGTCTGTCTCGTGCCGCGCGGCGCCACGCCCTCCTACGCTCTGGGCTACTACGAACGCGACAATGCCTTCTATCGTCGCTGGGACACAATCTCCCGCGACCGCGAAACATTCTGCGCATGGATCAAACAGCATGTGCTCGACACCCGTGATTTCGCTGAGTTCCTGAGCGTCCTCAACGAATCGCCCAGGCAGGCGGCCTCTCAATGACTCCTGCTCCCTACACAAGCGATGAGATGATGACCGTTTCCGCGGCGCGTATGCTGCGGAACGGACAAGTCTGTTTCGTCGGTATCGGGCTCCCGTCGACGGCTGCCAATCTCGCACGCCTCACCCATGCTCCCGACGCCGTCCTGGTCTACGAGTCCGGTCCCATCGGCGCCAAGCCGTCTGTGTTGCCGCTTTCCATCGGCGACGGCAACCTGGCCGAAACCGCTGACACGGTCGTCTCCACTCCGGAGATTTTTCGTTACTGGCTGCAGGGCGGCCGAGTCGACGTCGGCTTTCTTGGCGCCGCACAGATCGATCGCTTCGCCAACATCAACACCACGGTCGTAGGGGACTACCATCAGCCCAAAGTCCGGCTGCCCGGCGCCGGCGGCGCGCCCGAAATCAGCGCCCTCGCCAAAGAAGTGCTGATCATCATCAAACAATCCGAACGCACCTTCGTCGAGAAACTTGACTTCATCACCTCCGCCGGCTTCCTCACCGGCGGCGATGCGCGTCAGCGCAGCGGCATGCCCGGCCGCGGCCCAGTTGCCATCCTCACTGACCTCTGCATTCTCCGGCCCGAGCCCGAATCGAACGAATTCATCGTCCGCAGCATCCATCCCGGCGTCACCCGCGAAACCATCCACAGAAAAACAGGCTGGTCGATCCGCTTTGCCGCCGATTGTGCAGTGACCGCTCCTCCCACGGCCCAAGAACTCGAAGTCCTGCGCGACTTGCAGAAACGCACCGCGCTCGCGCATGGATTTTGCGAGAGTAGCGCATGACAGCCGTCTTTCTTTGCGACGCCATCCGCACGCCCATCGGCCGCTACGGCGGCGCGCTCTCCAGCGTGCGCACCGACGACCTCGCCGCCATCCCCATCCGAGCCCTCCTCGCGCGCAATCCCAAAGCCGATTGGTCGGCGCTCGACGATGTCGTGTTCGGTTGCGCCAACCAGGCAGGTGAAGACAATCGCAACATCGCCCGCATGGCCCTTCTCCTCGCGGGCCTGCCCGAAACCGTTCCCGGCGTCACGGTGAACCGACTGTGTGGCTCGGGCCTCGACGCCGTCGGCACGGCGGCACGCGCTATCGCAGCGGGCGCAATCGACTTCGCTATCGCCGGCGGCGTCGAATCCATGTCCCGTGCTCCTTTCGTGATGCCGAAATCCGAAAAGCCTTTCCAGCGCGGCCCCGAGATCTACGACTCCACCATCGGCTGGCGCTTCGTCCATCCCGCCATGAAAGCCCGCTTTGGCACCGACAGCATGCCCGAAACCGGCGACAACGTCGCAAGGGATTTTCGCGTCGAGCGTGCCGCCCAGGACGCCTTCGCCCATCGCAGCCAGATGCGCGCCGCCAAGGCGGACGCTGCCGGCTTCTTCGCCGAAGAAATCGTCCCCGTCGCAGTCACCTCCGGCAAAACCATCACGACAATCGCGCGCGACGAGCATCCCCGCCCCGACACCACGCCTGAAGCGCTCGCAAAACTGCAGCCCCTGCAAAGCAACGGCTCCGTCACCGCCGGCAACGCCTCCGGCATCAACGACGGCGCGGCGGCCATGATTCTCGCTTCCGAAGAAGCCATTCAACGCCACCACCTGAACCCACGTGCGCGCATTCTGGGAATGGCTACCGCCGGTGTTCCGCCGCGCATCATGGGCATCGGCCCCGTGCCCGCCACGCAAAAGCTGCTCGCCAAACTGCGCCTCACCATCGGCGACTTCGATCGCGTCCAACTCAATGAGGCCTTCGCCAGCCAGGCCCTCGCCTGTTTACGCAACCTTGGCCTCCCCGACGATGCCGAACACGTCAACAGCACCGGCGGCGCCATTGCCCTCGGTCATCCGCTGGGCATGAGCGGCGCGCGCCTCGCGCTCACTGCGGCCCACGAACTAGAAAACTTCGGCGGCTCGCGCGCATTAGCTACCATGTGTATCGGCGTCGGCCAGGGCATCGCGCTGGCCATGGAACGTGTCTAGGAGTTGCCGGAATGTCCAAACCCGCATACGTCGAACTTCCACCAACCGGCACGCAGCCTGACTTCCACTATCCGCCCTACGTCTCATCCGTTGTGCGTTCCCCGCGTCAACCCCTGGTCCTCTTGCCCAAGACCATCTCTGAGCGCACCGGCCCCGTCTTCGGGCACGGCCTCATTGCCCCGACCGACAACGACCTCACCGCGCAGCATGGCGGGGAGCCCATCGGCGAGCGCATCCTGGTGCACGGCCGCGTCCTCGATGAAGACGGGAAGCCCGTCCACGGCGCGCTGCTCGAAGTCTGGCAAGCCAACGCCGCAGGCCGTTACCGTCATCGCGTCGATCAGCATCAGGCGCCCCTCGATCCCAACTTCACAGGCGGTGGCCGCATGCTCACCGACGCCGACGGCTTCTATCGTTTCAAAACCATCAAGCCCGGCGCCTACCCCTGGGCCAATCATCCCAACGCATGGCGCCCGGCGCATATTCATTTTTCGCTCTTCGGCGCCGGCATTCTCTCGCGTCTCGTCACCCAGATGTACTTCCCCGGCGACCCCCTGCAACCCCTCGATCCCATCTTCAACAGCATCACCGACGAGAAGGCGCGCAATCGCCTCATCTCCCGCTTCGACATCGAGATCACCCAGCCCAACTACGCCCTCGCGTTCCAATTCGACATCGTGCTGCGCGGATCGGCCGAAACACCCTTCGAAAAGGTGAAGCCATGAAGCTCGTACCCAGCGGGTCACAGACCGTCGGCCCCTTCTTCACCATCGGTCTCGGCCATCGCTGCGCCGCACAGCCCGTAGCAACTACGCCGATCACCGTCTGCGGCAAGGTCGTCGATGGAAACGGAAACGGTGTGGGCGACGCGACACTCGAAATCTGGCAAGCCGATCCCCAAGGTCACTACGCGAGCGATCCCGCCAATGCTTCTGGAATTGCCACTGGCTTTGCGCGCATCGCGCCCGATGAGCTTGGCCAATTCACCTTCACTACCTGCCGCCCGGGCCCCGTCCCTTTCGACGAGAACACGCAGCAGGCTCCGCATCTCGTCGTCCTCGTTTTTGCCCGTGGCCTGCTACGCCACCTGATCACGCGCATGTACTTTCCCGGCGAGCCTGGCAACCCAACCGACCCGGTTCTGCAATCGCTCCACTTCGAACGCCGCGACACGCTCATCGCGCAGAGCACAGCCGCAAGCGCCGACACGCTGGAATGGAATATCGTCTTGCAGGGGGAGAACGAGACCGTCTTCTTCGCATGGTAGAAGGGGTGTCGCACAGCATGAACACACCAAAGCCATCGTCGCAATTCTCCACGCCTGCCATGGACGCGCTCTTCTCCTTGCCGCATCAGCTCGCCTGCATGACCCGCTTCGAGGCTGCGCTGCTTGCTGCTCTTGAAGCCAACGGCATCGCGCCTGCCGGCTCTGCGCAAGCCGTCAATCCGCTACTCGATGCACACTTCGCCGATCCTGAAGCCCTCATCGCCGAGTCGCATCGCGCTGGCAACATCGCCATTCCCTTTGTCCGTGCCCTCACCGACGCCGTTCAGACACGCAGCGAGCCTGTAGCCCGTTTCGTACATCTCGGCGCAACCAGTCAGGACGTGCTCGACACAGCCCTCGTGCTGCAGATGCGCGATGCGCTCTCGCTCTTGCGCGCCGACTTTATGAAACTTGATGCGGCGCTCGAAAAGCTTGTCCGCACCCACGCCGGCACGATTCTCTCCGGCCGCTCCTGGCTGCAGGCCAGTCCGCCCGTTACCCTCGGTTTGAAATTAGCTTCCGTGCTCGCTGCCCTCCGTCGCCATCAAGACCGGCTCGATGCAGCATCAAGTCGTGCAATCGTGCTGCAGTTTGGCGGCGCCGTCGGTACGCTCGCCTCGCTCGCCGAAAAAGGCCCGGCTGTCTCTGCAGTGCTCGCCGCAAAGCTCGCGTTGCCCGAACCCGCTATACCTTGGCACACGCAGCGCGACAACCTGGTCGAGCTGGCTTCTACGCTCGCTCTCCTCACCGGTACGCTGGGCAAGTTCGGCAAAGACATCGCGCTTCTCATGCAGACCGAAGTCGCCGAAGTCGCGGAGCCCACCGCCGAAGGCCGCGGCGGTTCTTCCACCATGCCCCACAAGCACAACCCCATCGCATCGGCCGTCCTGCTTGCCGCCGCCACGCGCGTTCCTTCCCTTGTTGCCACGCTGCTTCACGCCATGCTCCAGGAACACGAGCGCGGCCTCGGCACATGGCAGGCGGAGTGGGAAACCGTGCCGGAGATTTTTCGTCTCACCGCCGCATCTCTCGCATCTGCCGTCGAAATCGCTGAAGGTCTCGAAGTCGACGCTGCCCGCATGTGCGCCAATCTCGAAGCGACACAAGGGCTCACTCTGTCAGAAGGAGTTGTCGCCGAGCTCTCTGCATCCATCGGCCGCCTGCCCGCGCATCAGCTCCTCGAGCGCGCCACCCGGCAGGCCATCTTTGAAAAGAAACACTTGCGCGACGTCCTGCAGACGATGCCCGAGATCCGCGCCCACCTCACCGATCAGGATTTGGATCGCCTCTTCGATCCGCGCAACAGCCTCGGCAGCGCGTCGCACTTCATCCAGCGCGTTCTCGACAAACGCGCTCGCTGAGCGCACCGCGTACTCGGCTCACGGGAGAAAGAATATGGACGAAAAAGATCGATTCAATGCCGGCATGCAAACCCGCCGCGCCGTTCTCGGCGACGCCCACGTCGACAAGACCAACGCCTCGATAACGCCGTTCAACGCCGAGTTTCAGGATCTGATCACGCGCTATGCGTGGGGCGAAATCTGGTCCCGGCCCGGTCTTTCCCGCCCTACGCGCAGCCTGCTCACCATCGCCATGTTGGTCGCTCTTCACCACTGGGACGAGCTGCGCATCCATCTTCGCGCCGCGAGCAACAACGGCGTCACGCCCGACGAAATTCAAGAAACGCTGCTGCAATGCGCCATCTACTGCGGCCTCCCGGCAGCCAACCATGCGTTTCGCCTCGCCGGCGAAGTCGCCGAGTCCGACTCCTGATCCACGCCCATGTCCCGGCTCCAAACCCAAGTCGTCATCGTCGGCGCAGGCCCCGCGGGACTGATGCTCTCGCACCTGCTCTACCTCCACGGCATCCATTCCATCGTCGTCGAGGTCCGTTCCCGCAACCATTGCGAAAGCCGCATCCGTGCCGGCGTGCTCGAACAGGGCACCGTCGATCTGCTTCGTCGCACTGGCCTCGGCGATCGCCTCGATCGCGAAGCGCTCGTGCATCATGGCATCGCGATCGGCTTCGAGCAGCGCCGCCATCGCATCCCGCTTTCCGACCTTACCGACGGAAAATGCGTCACCGTCTATGGCCAGCACGAAGTTGTCAAAGACGTCATCGCGCAACGCCTTCGCGACGGTGGCACTGTCCTCTTCGACTGTGAAAACACGGCCGTCCTCGACCCCCATGGACCCCACCCCATTGTTCAGGTAGATCACAAAGGCGAGACCCTCGAAATCCTCGCCGACTACATCGCCGGATGCGACGGCTTTCACGGCATCTGCCGCACCGCCGCGCCTCCCGGCCACTTCCGGCTCTACGAGAGTGTCCTGCCGTTTGGGTGGCTCGGGATCCTTGCCGAGGCCCCTCCCAGTTCCGACGAACTCGTCTACATGCACCACGAGCGCGGTTTCGCCCTTTTCAGCATGCGCTCACCCCAAGTCACTCGCCTCTACCTGCAGTCCAGGCCGGATGAAGATCTTGCCCAGTGGTCCGACGATCGTATCTGGGACGAGCTTTTCCTGCGCTTCCAATCCGCTGACGGCTGGCTGCCCACGCGTGGACCGATCCTGCAGAAAAGTGTCACTGGTATGCGCAGCTTCGTCTGCGAACCCATGCATTACGACAGGCTTTATCTCGCCGGCGACGCCGCGCATATCGTTCCCCCCACTGGCGCAAAAGGTATGAACCTTGCCATCGCCGACGTCCTCGTCCTCTCTGAAGCCTTCAACGCCTGGTACCGCAACCGCTCCGCCCGCGAACTCGATCAGTATTCCTCCATCTGTCTGCGCCGGGTCTGGAAAGCGCAGCGCTTTTCCTGGTGGATGACCTCGCTGCTGCATCGCATCAATGATCACAACGACTTCGATCGCCGCCGCCAACTCGCCGAGCTCGACTACCTCACCAGCTCAACGGCCGCCGCAACCATACTTGCCGAAAACTACGTCGGCTTGCCCATGGAGTTCTGACCCACGTCGCCCCTCCCCCACCGTTTCTCGCGTTATTTCCTGTGGTTCCAACGCCGGGTGGTAAACGGTTCCCGGCTCACGCATCGGGATCTCGTGTCTTTTCAATGGGTCCGTCCGCGCCCCTCCAACTGAAGATCGAGCTCATAGCCCACCAAAAAGTCGTGGACAGTTGTTGTATGAAGTCTTGACAATAGTGAGCTAAGCAATCCCCTGCCCCGTGAGGTCCTGAAATTGATTTGTTCTGCGTGGAGTTCGGCGCGCCAGCGCGTCTCAAGTGGTTTTCTTGCATTGTGCGTTGCGGCATCGCCGGCTCTTGCGTTTGGGCAGGCCCAGTCTCCAGCCCAGCCTCCAATCTATGGCGGCAACGGCGAAGCCCAGCCCGTCCAGGAACAGGGCGGCTCGGCAACCGGGGGAGTTTTCGCTCCAGTCCTCGACTCCGAGAAGCGCCCCATCACCGCCGGCGGATTCGTGAAAACGGGCCCAGTTGTCTTTCAAGACATCTCGGAAAAGGCCGGCCTCAACGTATGGCATCACACCATGGGAACGCCGCAGAAGTCTTACATCCTCGAGACCATCGGCTCCGGCGTTGCCCTTCTCGATTATGACCACGATGGATGGCTCGACATCTACATCGTGAACGGCTCAACCAACGCGGCGCTCGATGGGAAAGCCGAGCCTCCCCATGCCGCGCTCTTCCACAACAATCATGACGGTACCTTTACCGACGTCAGCGCCAAGGCCGGCGTCCAGAACGATCGCTGGGGATTCGGGGCTGCGGTTGGAGACTTTGACAACGACGGCTGGCCCGATCTCTACGTGGCCAACTACGGCAAAAACCGTCTCTATCACAACAATCACGATGGAACCTTCACAGACATTGCCGAAACCGCGGGCGTCACTCTGGGCAACTGGTCCACCGGCCCAAGCTTCGGCGACTACGACGGCGATGGGCTCCTCGATTTATTCGTTCCCGGCTATGTGCACTGGGATCCAAATAATCTCCCTGTTCCGGGATCGAAGGCCGTCGGCTATGCCAATTGTTCCTATCGCGGAGCGCAAACGCTCTGCGGTCCGCGGGGCTTGCCTGGCGAACCAGACCATCTCTTCCACAACAATGGCGACGGCACATTCACCGATGTCAGCGTTAAGGCAGGTGTGAGCGATAAGCGGCGGTACTACGGTTTCTCCTCCACGTTTGTCGACATCGACAACGACGGTAAAGTCGACTTGCTGGTGGCCGACGACTCTTCGCCCAACTATCTCTACATGAACAAGGGCGACGGCACGTTTCAGGATGCAAGCTTCTACTCCGGCTTCGCTCTCAACCAGGACGCGCGCGAAACAGCGTCGATGGGGCTCGCAGTCGGCGACTACGCCAATAACGGCCGTCTCGATCTCTACACCACCACCTTCTCTGACGACTACAAAACGCTCTACCGCAACGATGGCGATGGCAACTTTGTCGATATCACGCCGCAAATGGGCATGGCCGAGCCCACCTATCCGTTCTTGAGTTGGGGAACCGAGTTCTTCGACTACGACAACGACGGATGGAAAGACCTGATGTTTGTCGCGGGTCACGTCTACCCGCAAGTCGACAAGCATAACTGGGGCACCTCTTTCGCCGAGCGCTCGGTGCTCTTTCACAACGTCGACCACGGCAAGAAGTTCGAAACCATTCCCCCGGTTGAAGGAACAGGCCTGGCCGATGTAATCCCCGCGCGGGGCGCAGCCTTCGGCGACTTGTTCAACGACGGCAAAATCGACGTGGTCATCAACTGCCTCGACCACACGCCGGTTCTACTGCGCAACGTGAGCGACGATCATAATCACTGGGTGGGCCTGCTGTTGATCGGCGGCCCCAAGAGCCCGCGCGACGCTATCGGCTCGACGGTCTACCTCACGGCCAACGGCATCCGGCAGCGCGGCGACGTGATGAGCGGAGGCAGTTTCGAATCTTCCAACGATTTTCGGCTCCATTTCGGGCTGGGCCCCGCAACCACCGTCGACAAGATGGAGATACGCTGGCCGGATGGCGTGAAGGAGACCTACCCGCTTCCAGGTGTCGATCGCTACTATGCTATCGAAGAGGGTAAAGGGCTCGTGCCCAGTGTGTATGACGCAATCGCCGCTGAGCGCGCGGAGAAGCAAAAGAGCATCGCGCATGCGGCCAAGTAAGGCAAGAAGCCGGTCGAAGAGGCCGCCGGCGGGAGTTTATATGAAAGGGATGGCAGTGCAGTTGTGGATCGCCCTGGTTGCGGCAGGTTGTTTGGTATTGCCTGTCTTGTCACAGCAGCAGCAGAATGGCGCAGAGTTAACCCCGCCTCCCGCCTACACGCCACTCCCCAAAGGCGCCCCACCCACCGTCGACACGCCGGCGCAAAAGGAAATGCTCGATAAGTTCGAGGCGCGCGCCATCGAGCGAACCGAAGCCGATCGCAGCGCCTACAACGCGACCGTCACGCCCGCCTACAACTTCCACTACGGTCCCAAGAACCCCTTCGTCCCCGGAAACATTCAGGTCGAGGGCCAGGGATTCCTGCAGCCCGGCGCGTTTCCCTCCGCCGAGTATTGCGGCACCTGCCATCAAGAGGCGTACAACCAGTGGCGGCAGGCCCTCCATTCCAACGCCTTCCGCACGCCTTTCTACCGCACCAGCGTCAACATTCTCATCCGCGACAAGACACGGGGCATAGCCTTCGCGCGCCATTGCGACAGCTGTCACAATCCCATCGGCGTGCTCGGCGCCGCTCTCACTGAGGACTCGAAGGTCGATCGCGCCAAGTTCGATTCCGACGGCTTGACCTGCATGACCTGCCATTCCGTCGTCGGCATCGACTCCACCAACGGAAACGCCAGCGTCATCATGGGCGTCCCCGCGGTCACGGTCGATGAAAACGGCAAGCGCATTCCGGGCCAGGTTTCGTTCGCCGAGATTCTCAGCCACCCCGAGCGCCATTCCAAAGCCGTGATGCACGACTTTCTTCACAAGCCCGAGTTCTGTGCTGCCTGTCATAAGGCCAGCTTGCCGGCCCCCCTCAACGACTACAAATTCCTGCGCGCCTTCACCGCCTACGACGAGTGGCAGCAGTCCAAGTTCTCGCAGCGTAATCCGCTCAACTTCTATACCGCCGACTTCACCACCTGCCAGGGCTGCCACATGAAGCGCAACCCCGTCTCGATGCCGGAGTACGGAGCTAAAAACGGCACCTTCGCTTCGCATCGCTGGCTCGCCGGCAACACCGCCGTTCCCTTCTACTATGGATTCGATGAGCAGCTGAAGAAAACCATCGAATTCCTGCGCTCCGGCAACTATCTGAACGTCGATATCTTCGGCTTGAAGAAAAACAACGATGAAAAGCTCATCGCGCCGCTCGGCCGCGAGGCTTACCGTCTCGCCCCCAACGACGTCGTCGAAGCCTACGTCGTCATCCAGAACAAGGGAATCGGCCACTCGCTCATCCCCGAAGTGCGCGACCTCTACGAAGCCTGGGTCGAGTTCACGGTGAAGGATTCCGCCGGCAAAGAGATCTACCACAGCGGCTTTTTGAAGCCCAACGGCATGCTCGATCCGCGCGCTCACAGTTTCACCAATCGCCCCGTCACCGACGAAGGCGAATTCGTCGACAACCACAAGGTGTGGACGATTCACTCCACGGCTTACGACAACACCGTGCCCGCCGGCCGCTCCGTGCTGGTGCGTTATCAGTTCCGGCTGCCTGCCGACGTCTCGGGCGCAGTCTCGGTCACCGCCAAAGTCAATTACCGCCACCTGCGCCAAAGCTATCTCAACAACATCTTCGGGCCCGATCATCCAGCCTATCCGGTGGTCGAGCTTACGTCGCGCACGCGCGTCCTCAATGTGGGCGAGAACAAGCCCGAGGCGCCCGATCCCGCCGACAACCCTGACTGGATGCGCTGGAACAACCTTGGCATCGCCTTGCTCGATGAGTCGCAATACGCCGAGTCCGTCGCCGCATTCACTGAAGTCGTCAAGCTGCGTCACGACTACGTCGACGGCTACACCAACGTTGGCCTCACCGAGATCAGTTGGGAGAAGTATGGATCGGCACGCACGGCCATTCGCAAGGCACTCAGTCTCGATGGCAACAACGCTCGCGCCCTTTACTACGACGGTCTCCTCCAGCGCCGCGCCGGTAACACCCAGCGCGAAATCTCCGATTTCCGCAAGGTCGTCGAAATGTATCCGCAATCGCGCGATGCGCGTCGCGAGCTTGGCATCACCTACTACCAGCAAAAGGACGAACATGCCGCGCTCGAGCAATTCGAGGAGCTGCAGCAGATCGATCCTGACGACGTCTCCGCGCACTACAACCTGTCGATTCTCTATCGCCGCATGGGCCAACCCGAGAAAGCGGCCGAACAGCAGGCCATGTTCGTCGACAAGAAAGTCGATCCAGGCGCGCCGACCTACGCACTCAATTACCTGCGCGAGCATCCCGAAATCTCTACCGAAAGCATCCCGTGGCATGTGCACTCTGACCTGCTTACTGAGGGAGGAGCGCCTCAGAATGGCAAATAACGCGTCCCGACACTCTGCGGCGGCGGTTTTCGCGCTGCTTGGTTTCTTCGCGCTGCCTTGCGCAGCGCATGCCGCCAACAACTGCCCATGGCTCAATGAGGCCACAGCGTCTGGCCTCATCGGCGCCGATGCCACTGGCGACTACACGGCCGCGGCGGGTACGCAGCCCGCCGTCTGCACCTTCACGCAAAAAGACCAGGGCATGGCGCGCACTCTGACCATCACGGTCGAAATTGCCAAGGACCCGCACGCGCGCATGACCGAGGTGGCACAGGCATGCGGCGCCGGCGCAGAAACCCTCAACGCCATCGGCAATGAAGCCGTCTACTGTGCGGCTGACTTGCGCCGTGGAGAACTGGGCGAGCGCGCCGTGGGCCGGGTCCGCGATCAGGTCTTCACGATCACTCTCAACAGCACCATGAAGGACGATCCAATCCTCACCCGCGACACGCTCAAGACGCGCATCTATACCGCCTCCGAGCAAGTCGCCGGCAATCTCTTCTGATGGTCTGTGAGGCGCCCGATTCGGAGCCGGCGCCGTCTGCTACTCCGGCGGCCCCACTGCCACGACGAAATACGAGGCGCGCTCCGTCTTGCTCGCGTTCGCCACGGAGTGCTCATCGCCCGCAATGCACAAGCCCATGTCCCCGGCTTTAATGGTGCGCTGGGTTCCCGCCGTCATGAGCGTGATCGCCCCTTCGCGCACCAGCCACATTTCCGTATGCTTGTGATGCTCAATCGGCTCGGGCTGCGCTCCCGGTGCGAGCGCCGTTCCATGAGCCTCCAGGCGAATGTTATCTGGCAGCATGCCCGATAGAAAACGGTTCTGCGTGCGCCCTGTCGCCGAAGGCCCACGTGTGGGTCCCTCAACAAACTCGCCCGATTCGAGATTCGCCGACGACAAGGCAACCCCAGTCGGTGCCTGAGTGGTTGCAAGGGCTGGAGCAGCAGCCAGCAAGGGAAGCAATGCAGAAAACTCTCGGCGATTCATAGCATCCTTTCGTCGCGCAGAGAAGATCCATGTCCGAGCATACTCGGCCAGGTTTCGGTTTGAATGGGAATTCGACGAAAAGGAAAGGCCACCCGTAGGAAGCCCCGTACATTTGTTGGGATCGCAATCGCCCAGGCCGCCCGAATTGCTGCCCGCCCGCTACTTCTTGATTGGCGCCAGCGGCTTCCGTTCCTGCACCACCACCAGGTCCACGCGCCGGTTCATCTTGCGGCCTTCCGCTGTGGCGTTATCGGCGATAGGGCGATATTGCCCAAAGCCCGAGGCCGAAATCTTCCGCGGGTCGAACCCCGCATCGTCCACCATCAGCAACAGCACGTTCATGGCGCGCGCCATCGAGAGCTCCCAGTTCGAGCGGAACTGATCCGTGTGAATCGGCTGATCGTCCGAGTTTCCTTCCACGCGGATCTCCAGTCCCGGACGTGACAGCACCTTCGCAATCTTCTTCAACTTCTCGGCCGCACCAGGCAGTAGCGCCGCTTGGCCGCTGTCAAAAAAGCCTAGCTCCTTCAAGCTGATCACAAAACCTTCCGGCGTCACCTGCAACACCACTTCGTGATTCGCCAGCTCCGCGCCGATCGCTGCCTCCAGCTCCTTGCGCAGCTGCTGCATGTCGGCGGCAGCGCCTTCTGTCGCTTCCTGCACCTTCGCTTTGTCGTTCGCAAGGTTCGAGGGAATGTCGTCGCCTTCCGACGTTGTCCCCGAATACGTTGCCTTGGTGCCAGGCTCGTCGCCGGCAAAGGCGCCCATGCTCTGGAAGCCGTAGTGAATCGCGCGCGAAAGCTTCTTGATCGCCTGGTTGTCTTTGTATGTGGTGGCATAGAGCACCACGAAGAACGCAAACAGCAGCGTGATGAAATCGGAATACGACAGCAGCCAGCGCTCGTGGCTGGCTTGCTCCTGTGCGTGCCCGCGCCGCCTGCTTCTCATCGGGAGGCGGCTACCTTCTGCGGACCTTGCTTGGAATTCCCGTGTACGACGAAGCGGCGCAGCTGCATTTCGAGCGCCCGCGGGTTCACTCCGTTAATGATCGCTAGCACCGCCTCGAGCGTCATCTCCTGGATCACTTCCCGCTCCCGAATCCGGATGCGCAGCTTGCCGGCACAGGGCAGAAAGAAGAGGTTCGCCGACGCCACGCCGTAAATCGTCGCCACAAAGGCAACCGCGATCCCTTTGCCCACCTCATTAATGTCCTGCAGCCGCTGCATTACCTGGATCAGTCCCAGAACCGCGCCGATGATGCCGATCGTCGGCGCAAAACCTGCAGCCGATTCGAACACTTTCGGAATCCGCTCGTCTTTTTCTCCGCGGTAGTCCAGCTGTAGTTCCATCATCTTGCGCAAATCGGTGGCGTTCACGCCGTCGATCGCCAGCATCAGGCTCTCTTTCAGGAATGGATCGTGAATCTTGTTCAGTTCGCCGTCCAACGAAAGAATTCCTTCCTTCCGGGCCTTCAGCGCATAGCGCAGCAAGTTCTCGATGATCTGATCGGACTCGGGCTCTTTATTCAGGAAGACGTCCTTCAGATGCGCAATCGCCTGAAACACCGTCGACATCGGAAACTGCACCATCACGGCGCCGACCGTGCCGCCGATCACGATCAATGCGGCCGTCGGCTGGAGCACCTGGGAGATCTTTCCACCATCCAGGACTAAACCCGCCCCGATGCCGGCCAGTGCAATGAAGATGCCGCCAAATGTGCTCTTGTCCACGCTGTTCCTCAACGTCGCCATCGCCCATCGCGACGGAGTGAAAGCCAGTCGACCTGTCCATCTTTAAAGGTCTGCCGGCGGGCTTAAATCAATCCCCAAAGTCTGCTGCACTCATATCCGGTCATGCGGATGCCCTTCTATCGGCAACTCGCCTGGGATGTTCAAGACCGCGCTCATCCCCCAAAAGGGGTAGATGGCGACACGAACATTCTCCCCGAAGATAGCCACGTATCCGCTGCAAATAAATAGCTTATGCGCGTTTTAGTGCCTCCGAAAAGTACCAGGCTCTCGGCCTCCTTGGCGTTGAATTTTTTCAAGCAGGTGCCGATAAGGCGACATGCAACCCCGTCGCCGCCCAGGTACGCCTTCTCGTGCCCAAGGTATCGAGGCCCCTCCCGAGATCCCTGCTCTCCTCGAAGAGAACGGGGCTCCCGCTGCGGAAGCCGTGGCTCGCCCTTTTGTGGAGCGCAGACGGAATCATCCCATCGCGCGGTCGTGGCCCGAAGCCCTCGAATCGCTTCAACGTCTCCTTCAAGGCTATGAAAACGCAAACAAGCAGTTGGTCGCGGACGAGACCAAGTATCGAAGCATCTTTGAAGACTCGCCCGTTGGCATCTTTCAGATAGCCCCCGAAGGCACGCCTCTCAGCCTCAACAGCGAAATGGCGCGCATCCTGGGCTACGCCTCGCCCGATGAATTCCTGGCCGACAAATCCGCCGGCGCGGCACGCTTCTTCCCTCCGCGCCAATGGTCCAAAATCACTTCATCCACGCGCGAAGGGAAGGTTCGGCGTCTCGATCTCCAGGTCGCGAATCGCGACGGCGCTGCAAAATGGGTGCGCTTCAACGTGCGCGAAGTCCGTGAACAAGGCCGCATTGTCCGCTACGACGGAACCGGCGAAGACATCACCGAGCGCAAGCAGGTCGAGGTGCGCACCGAACGGCTCGCCTATTACGACCGGCTCACCGGCCTCCCCAACCGCACGCTCTTCCACGATCAGCTCGCCAAGGCCCTGGTTACCGCTGAACGCAAGAACAGCGAGGCGGCGCTCTTGCTGCTCCAGCTCGACCGCTTCAAGGTCATCAATGATTCACTCGGGGAGCGTTTCGGCGACCGCCTTCTGCAGGAAATTTCCGAGCGTATCGTCCAGGCAGCCGGCGGCAACCGCCTCGTCGCCCGCATCGGCGGCGCCGAATTCGCCATCGTCCTGCAGGACGCCAAAGATCTCAACGGCGTCATCTCCGTTGCCGAAAAGATCGTGAACCAGCTCGCTGCCGAGTACTCGTTCTTCGGCCACTCCCTCAATGTCTTCTGCACCCTGGGCATCAGCCTCTACCCCAAAGACGGGCGCGATTCCGAATCGCTGATCAAGGCCGCCGACATCGCCATGAACTGCGCCCGCGAAGATGGTCTCAACCGCTTCCGCATCTTCACCGATGCCATGAACGACAAGGTCCAGGAGAGCCTGCGCATCGAGCACGGGCTCCAGATGGCGCTGGCGCGCAATGAGCTTTTCCTCGTCTATCAGCCGCAGGTCGACGCCCGTTCCGGCGAAGTGACCGGACTCGAAGCGCTTCTGCGCTGGAACCATCCCCAATCCGGCATTATTCCGCCAGGCAAGTTTATTGATGTGGCCGAATGCAGCGGGCTCATCGTCCCCATCGGCGAATGGGTACTGCGCACCGCCTGCGCCCAGGCGCGCAAGTGGCAGGATGAGGGGCTGCCCCCCGTCCCCATCGCCGTCAATGTTTCCGCCGTCCAGTTCCGCCAGCAGGGCTTTGGCGATCTCATTCGCGATGTCCTCAGTGAAACCGGCCTCGATCCCAAGTACCTCGAGCTCGAATTGACTGAGAGCCTGCTGCTCTCCAACGCCGACGTCATGTTCGGGATTTTGCAGGAATTGAAAGACATGGGCGTCATGCTGGCCATCGACGACTTCGGCACCGGCTATTCCAGCCTTGCCTACCTGCGCCAGTTCAAGGTCAACCGCCTCAAGATCGCGCGCACCTTTATTCAAGACGTCTCCATCGACACCGACGACGCCGCCATCACCACTGCCATCATCAACATGGCAAAAGCATTGAACCTCGCCGTCCTGGCAGAAGGCGTCGAAAACCGAGCCCAGCTTTCGTTCCTCGAGGCCCAGCAGTGCTATACCATCCAGGGCTTCTATTTCAGCAAGCCGGTCGCCGTCGACCAGATTGATGAGCACCTGCGCAGCGGCTTCAGCCACCTCGCGTCCCCGCTCATTCATTAAGCCAGAGTTGGCGTCCGGACATGCTCCGGCCCTGTCCCCCCGGTTTCCTTGGTGCCATTTCACTCCCCGCGTAACGCTTTCGTTTGCTGGAAATCCGCGGGCACGGTGCCGATAGAGACAGAGCAATTCCGCGAGAAACAAATTCACGCCGGGCAGTACGGCCAAGCTCCAGGCTTAGATCGCGATCAGTAGAGGATTCGGCGCATGTTTGCAATTATTGGGATCGTAGTGGTGTTCGGAGCAGTCCTGGGCGGCTTTCTCATGGAAAAGGGGCCCATCATGGTCCTCATGCAGCCGTCCGAGTTCTTGATTATCGGCGGCGCCGCGATCGGCACTCTGTTGTCGGGCAACCCCGTCCACGTCTTGAAAAAGACCGTCGGCAGCCTCGCTTCGATTCTCAAAGGATCGAAGTATTCGCGCCAGCGCTACATCGACACGTTGAAGATGATGTTCACCCTCTTCAACAAGGCCCGCAAAGAAGGCCTGGCCGGTATCGAGTCCGACATCGAAGAGCCGGAGAAAAGCACCGTCTTCACCAAGTTCCCTGACTTCATCGGCAATCATCACGCGCGCGACTTTGTCTGCGACACCCTGCGCATGGCCATCACCGGCGGCGCCACACCCTTCGACCTCGACCAGATGATGGACCAGGACATGGAAGTCCATCACTCCGGCGAATCGCAAACAGTTTCGGCTTTGAGCACCATGGCCGACTCTTTGCCAGGCCTCGGCATCGTGGCCGCCGTGCTCGGCGTGGTCGTCACCATGAGCGCTCTCGGCGGACCCCCCGAAGAAATCGGCCACAAGGTCGCAGCCGCCCTCGTCGGAACTTTCCTCGGCATTCTCCTCTGCTATGGCGTGGTCGGCCCCCTGGGGTCCAATCTCTCCAAGATCATCGGCGACGAGCACTCCTACTATCACGTCCTCCGCGTCATCATGCTCGCCTTCATCAAGGGAATGTCACCCTCGCTGGCCATCGAGATGGCGCGTCGCGCCATTCCCGAGCATGTGCGCCCCAGTTTCCAGGAAGTTGAAAAAGCCTGCCGGCAGAAGGACGATGCCGCCGCGGCTCCGGCAGTGGCAGCTTAACCAGGTTCCAGAAGGACATCCGACGTGGCAGAGACCGGCGACATCATCATCATAAAAAAGAAGGCAGCCCATGGCGGCCATCACGGCGGCGCGTGGAAAGTGGCCTATGCCGATTTCGTTACCGCGATGATGGCTCTCTTCATCGTGCTCTGGATGATGAATGCCAGCAAGCAGGTGCAGGAGGCCGTCGGCGGCTACTTCAAAGATCCGCGCGGCACCGCCAAAGTGGTCGGCACCAATAAGAACGGCGCCGGCGAATTCATCGCCCTCAAGAAAGAAGACATGAAGAAGCTCAAAGACGAGATTCTTCAGTCGATTCACCACCTCGATCCCTTCGACAAGCTGAAGAACCAGATTGAAATCACTGTCACCCCGGAAGGCCTGCGCATCGAGCTGATGGAGTCCGCCAAAGGCACGTTCTTTGAGCTCGGAAGCGACAAGCCGACACCCGCCCTCATCGAGCTCCTCAAAGTGCTCGCGCAGAATATCGGCAAGCTGCCCAACGATGTCTCCATCGAGGGACACACCGACTCGAAACCCTATTCCGGCAAACGTGCCTATGACAACTGGGACCTCTCGACCGATCGCGCCAACGAAGCCCGGCGCCTGATGCAAAACGAAGGCCTGCATCCCGGCCAGGTCTCGCAAGTGCGCGGCTTTGCCGATCAGCGCCTCCGCGTGCCGGGCAATCCCCAGGATCCCTCCAACCGACGCATCTCCCTCATCGTGCAATACCAGGTCAAGGCTGGATCCGAGGTCAATCCCGGCCTCTCGGTCAACAGCGTCGCCACTACCAAGGCCGCCAACTAGCGCGCCCAGTCTTGATCGACGCGCACCTCAGGCAGGCATCAGCTCGCCCGCGGGACTCTCCCACAACGAAGGCCTCGCCGAAGCCCAAAGGGCCGCACGAAAATAGCCCCGGGCAGTGAAACCCGAGGTTCGCAACAACGAGAACACCGCTGTCCCGCAGGGCAGACGCGCGAAGACCTGCGTCCCTGCGTACCAAACTAGGATTTTTCGGAAAAATCTACTGCAGCAGCACCGGCCCTTGATGCACGCGGCCGGAAAGCAAAGCCACAAGACGGATCACTTCATCCCTCTGCTCATCCGTCTCGTACACAAACCGCACGCCTTCGTGCGACGAACTGGAATGCGCCACCCGCACCGTCAACTCTAATGCCACTCCCTGGTAGCTGATGTGCACCGTGCCCGCCGTGTCCGGAGCCAGAGGATCGCGCACTTCCAGACGCATTCCCTCCGTGCTGATCTCCTTGCAGCGCCCTACCTGCGACGTCTCGTCAAACGTCAAACGGATCGGAATATCGACCGCGAAACGTGGAACACGATAGTTGAATTTCCGCATGCTTCCGTCCGTCCTTGCCGGAGTGCCGCTCTCGCCCTTTGCGGCGCCCTTCGATGATTTACTTATCGGCATTTTCGACGAAAACTCCGGGAATCCAACCCCTATTTCTTGCCCGTTCAGCCCCTTGGGACGCAAACGGGAGAACCGCTCTCTCATCTGTTCCAAATCGGGAGGGCACTACTCTACCCCAATCCCGCCCTTCCCGCAATCCCGCTACCCCGTTATTCCTGAATCTCCAAGGTAACTCTAATCTCATTGAAATCTCACCAAGATTGTTGCAATCCACCCTATACTACTCATTCAAACGTTGCAGCTGTAAACCGTTTCATCCCAGTGCGATGAGTGCAGGGACAGTGGTGGTCGTTCGTAAAAAACACCCACCCGATGAATGGGATCCCTATGACTGAAGCTGTCGATTCTTCTTTAATGAGCGCCCCCGCAACTGAAGCGCAACGGAGCCGGTCCCTCCAGAAGCCGGCATCCCACACCAATGTCACCGAGCTCCAGCGCCCCGCGCGCCGCCGGGTCCTGATCGTCGAAGACGATCTCTCGCTTGCCGGCTTCCTCACTGGAGAACTCGAGTCCCGCGGATTCCTCGTCGATCAGGCGCACGATGGCCACGAAGCCCTCGAGGCTCTCGAAGCAAAGCGTTCCTATGACTTGCTGATCCTTGATCTCAACCTGCCTAAGTTGGATGGAATCAGCCTGATGCAGCGTGTTCGTCCGACTCAGCCCCGCCTGCCCCTGCTCGTGCTCACCGCGCGAAGCCGAGTCGAAGACAAGGTGAAAGCCCTCGAAAGCGGCGCCGACGACTGCCTCACCAAACCCTTTTCGCTCATCGAACTCATGGCCCGCGTCCAGGCTCTCCTGCGCCGAAACTCCGGCCTCGTCCCCAACTGCTCCGCCGTCGGCGACCTCATCATGTACCGCGATCAACATCGCGTGGAGCGCAGCGGGCGGCGCATCGAACTCACGCCCCGCGAATTTGCCATTCTCGACATCCTCATGCGCAATGCCGGCCAACCCGTCTCCCGGGCGACCTTGCTCGAAGAAGTCTGGAACACCTCGTCGACCGAGTCGGCCACCAACATTGTGGACGTCTATATGAAGTATGTCCGGGACAAGATTGACCTGCCCGGCGAACCCCGGTTGACCCACACAGTGCGTGGTTTTGGTTATGAGTTGCGCGTTGCCTGACGACAAACCCAACGAGACACCCGCGACCGCTCTTCGGCCGGCTGCGCTTTATGCAGACCTGGCCAACGGTCTCCACGCCATGGCACAGCCTCTCACCATTCTGCGCGGCGCGCTCGGCGCCTTGGCCATGGTCAACGCCGTCGCGCCCGAGCACGAACGCTATCTTGAGATGTCCACGCGCGAGATCGAACGCCTCTGCGACATGATGTTCTGTCTCCAGGGCCTTCTCGATGCCGCTTCGCACCCCGCCGATTGCAAGCCGGTGTCACTCGCCGAAGTGATCGAGCCCGTACTCGAATTGGAGAAGACTTTCTCCGCGCTCGGCCTGCGCATCGAAGCTGCCTTGCCCGCCGCGGCCCTCGATCTGCTCTGCGATGCCGACCGGACTGAACGCGCCTTGCGCTCCGCAGTCAAAACCCTGGCCTCCCTTGCTGAGCCGGGAAGCGTTCTTAAGTTCACTGTCGACGTCCACCCCCCTGTCGTCGATTTGGTTCTTCTTGCCGAAAGCGCTCCCGGGAAGCGGTTTGGTTCTCAGCAGCGCCTCGGCCTTTCCCTCATGGAAGCCTCCCTTCGGAGCCAGCAAGGCACGATGGAGCTCTCCGAAGATCCTTTGCGGATCGTACTCAGGTTGCCTGTTCGGTCCCAGGACCAGCGCAGGGCCGAGTTCGGTCTTCCGTTTCCGCCGTCCGAACACTCTGGTTCCCCGTTGCAAGAAGCGAGCTGACCACTCGCTGTATCAGGGTTTTTCTTGCTGTTTTATTTTTCGTGGAGGCGCTTTCTCAAATGGCCGCACCGGCTGCACAAATCGGACGATTCGAAGATCGAATTCCCATCGATGTCTTCGTGGTCAGTCCCAATGCGAGGCTCCGTGAAGAGCTTCAAAGCAAGTTGACCCTTCCCCGCTGGAACTTGCTCCAGGCCAGCGGCGGCGCCGAAGCGTTGAAGCTTCTCCACGCGCACGCCACCGAGGATACTGTCCTCCTTCTCGACCCATCCTTGCCGGACCTCGAGCCAGGCGAATTTCATGCCATCGTCCGCGACCGCTTCCCCCATACGCAGATCATGATGCTCAATGCGCATACCGGCCAGCTTCTGGTCGGCAGCGCCTCGCCCACACCCGTTTCCCGCAAGCTTGCCGACGTCGTCAATCAAACCGGCGCCCTTCGCACCGCGCCCATTCCCTTTACCGGCCCCGAAAACCCGCGCGTTCCGGCCGATAACAAAGTGCGCCTGCGCAGCATGATCGGTGACTCCGCCCCGATGGTGCGCACCTATGCGCTCACCCGCATGGTCGCCTCCCGCGATACCACCGTGCTCGTCACCGGCGAAAGCGGAACCGGCAAAGACCTCATCGCACAGGAAATTCATCTCATCAGCCCCCGCCGCAATCAGCCCTTCATCGTCGTCAACTGCTCCGCCATCCCCGAAACCCTCCTCGAGGCCGAGCTCTTCGGCTATACCAAGGGCTCCTTCACCGGCGCTGTCCAGTCCCGCATCGGCCGCATTCACGCCGCCCACGGCGGCACCCTCTTCCTCGATGAAATCGGCGACATGCCTCTCTCCCTGCAAAGCAAAATCCTGCGCTTCCTCGAACAGGGCGAGGTCCAGCGCATCGGCGGTAATGAAAATCTCAAAGTCGATGTGCGCGTCATCGCGGCCACCAACGCGGATCTCAAGAAGCGCATCGACCAGGGCCAGTTTCGCGAAGACCTCTTCTACAGGCTTAATGTTTTCCCCATCAAGCTTCCGCCCCTGCGCGATCGCATGAGCGATATCGAGGAACTCGCCATCGCCTTCGTGGCTAGATTCCATAACGGCGTCTCGCTCTCTCGTGATGCCCTCCATGTACTGGCACAGCATTCGTGGCCCGGCAACGTCCGCGAGCTGCGCAACGCCATCGAACGCGCCACGATCCTCGTGGGCACCGAGACCGAGATCAGGCCCGAACACATCATTCTGTAAGCCGTAATCCCAATTTGGGTGCCCTGTCCCGGTTTGGCATACGTCGTGCTTGGTAGATAGGCAAATGCTGCCGAGTTCTCATGCCATTCCAATAAAGAAGTTGGGCGCCGACTCTCTCCCGAGCCCTCAGCTTCTCGCGGATGCATTTTCCGAATTCATCTCGGCCTCGGCGGTGCTCGAGCAGTCCTACCGCGATCTGCAGCAGGAAGTTGGGCGTCTCGGTTCCGAACTCTCCAAGCGCAATGCCGCTCTCACCCGCAGCCTTGCTGAAAACGACCGCATGCGCGCGGCCCTGCAGCAGATCCTCGATTCCATGCCCTGCGGCGTGCTCGTCCTCAACCAGGCCGAGCGCATCGTTATGATCAACCCTGAAGGACGCCGGCTCCTCGATCTCGGCGATGCCAGGATCCAAAGCCTGCGCGAGCTTTCGCGCAGCAGTCGCGTCGACTTTGAGGCCCTGGCCCGCGGATCGCACGATCAGCTCGAGAGCGAAGTCTGCGTGCAATCCGGCAAAGAAAAACGCTGGCTCGCCATCGGCAATCGCAAGCTCTTTTCCAGTACATCCATCCAGGGCCCGTCTGACGCTGCCGCGAACCTTGAAAGCATCTGGATCCTCCGCGATATCACGGCCAACAAACAGGCAGAGCAGGAACGCGAAGCCGCACGCCGCGCCACCGCGCTCGCAGAAATCTCCACCATCCTTGCCCACGAAATTAGAAATCCATTAGCCAGCCTGGAATTATTTGCCGGGCTCATCGAACAGGATCTCGGCCAGGGTTCGCAATGGATTTCTCATCTGCGCGCCGGCATTCGCACCCTTTCCGGAACGGTCAACAATGTTCTGAGCCTCAACGGCGAATCCAAGCCCCGGCTCGTCCCCGTCCATCTCGCCGCGTGCGTGCAGAGCGGTGTCGAGTTCGTGCAGCCCATCGCCGAGCAGGCGGGTCTCGAACTTGCCTTTTCCGCCGCAGACAACACGCCCTCCATCCTGGGCAACGAAGACGCCCTTCGCCAGATCGTCCTCAACATCGTGTGCAACGCCATCCGCCACACTGAAGCCGGCGGCCGTGTCCACGTATCCACCGCGCGCGTCCCCCGCGACGGCAAAGAGATGGCCCAGATCGAGATTCGCGACTCCGGCTGCGGCATTCCCGAGAACGTCCTCGAGCACGTCTTCGACGCTGGCTTCAGTGCCACCGGCGAAACTCCGGGCCTCGGCCTCGCCGTCTGCAAACGTCTCATGACCCAGCACAACGGCGCCATTCGCGTCACCAGCCGCGTCCACGAAGGAAGTACGTTTCAGTTGGAGTTTCCTGCCCTATGACCAGTGGTGAAGTGCTTTCCGTAATGGTGGTCGACGACGAACCGGGCATTCGCACCGCGCTGCGCGCCAATTTTCTGCGCCACGGCTGGCGCGTCGAAACCGCCTCCTGCGTGCGCGAAGCCATCCGCAACGTGGAAGGCCGCGACTTCGATCTGGTCGTCACCGACATGCGCATGCCCGACGGCTCCGGCATGGAAGTGATGCGCGCTGCGCGCAAAGCATCGCCTGAAACCGCCGTCATTCTTCTCACCGCCTACGGCTCCGTCCCCGACGCAGTCAACGCCATGCGCGACGGTGCGCTCGACTACCTCACCAAGCCCATTCCCTTCGATCGCCTGCAGGCTACCGCGGCCCAGGTCATCCACCGCGCCAGGCAGCAGCCCGCTGAAGACACCAACGCCAACGGCGACATCGTCGGCCACGCGCCGGCCCTGTTGCGCACCCTGCAGCGCGCGCGAGCCGCGGCCAGCACCGGCGCCGACGTCCTCATCGAAGCCGAGAGCGGCACCGGCAAAGAACTTCTCGCACGTTTCGTCCACGACGCCAGCGATCGCAGCGGCAAGCCCTTCATCGCCGTCAACTGCGCCGCGGTTCCCGAAACCCTGCTCGAGAGCGAACTCTTCGGGCACGGCAAAGGCGCTTTCACCGGAGCCGTCGCAAATCGTCCCGGCAAATTCGAACTAGCCGACGGTGGAACCATCCTGCTCGACGAAATCGGAGAAATGCCCCTCAACCTGCAGCCCAAGCTTCTGCGCGTGCTGCAGGAGCGTGAATTCGAGCGCCTCGGCGAAGGCACGACGGTACACGTCGACATTCGCGTCGTCGCCACCACCAACGTAGCCCTTGGCGCCATGGTCGAGCGCGGCCAGTTCCGCGCCGATCTCTACTATCGCCTCAACGTCATTCCGCTCACCCTGCCGCCCCTCCGCGAACGCCGCGAAGACATTCCGGTCCTCGCCCACTTCTTCGCCGAGAAATTCGCCGCGCAGCATCGCACGTTTCCGCCCCGTCTGCATTCCGATTTCCTCGAACGTCTGCAGTCGCACTCCTGGCCCGGCAACGTACGCGAACTCGCCAACTTCATGCGCCGCGTGCTCGCCCTCAGCAACACCTCCGACCTCGATGCGCGATCCTTCGAGACGGAATTCCAGGGCAACACCAGCCTCGCGCGTCCGGTGCAGGTCTCCGTTCCGGCGTCCAGTCCATCTGTTGCGCCCCCCGGAACGCCAATTCGGCAGGTGGAAAGACTGCACTTAGAAAAAACGCTCGCACTCACCGACGGCAACCGGACCGTGGCCGCCGAGATGCTCGGCATCAGCCTGCGCACTCTGCGCAACAAGATTCGCGAATACGGTCTGCCCCCAAGGAGGTACGCCTGATGGCAACCACTCCCATCATGCAACTGCTGCAGGGCTACCTGCAGGTCACGTCCGATCGCCAGCAGGTGGTGGCATCGAACATCGCCAACGTCGATACGCCTGGCTTCCACGCGCGCGACATCAACTTTCAGTCCGCCATGCAGCAGGCCATGAACGACGAGACCACCGGCCAGCAGCTTCAGCCGGCCTCCGTCGAAGTCGAAGGCCTGCCCGAGCGCCCCGATGGCAACGACGTCAACATCGATCGCGAAAGCATGCTGCTTTCCGAAACGCAATTGCAATATCAAATGGGCGTGCAGCTGGTTAAAGCCGAGTTCCACCGGCTGCTCACCGCCATTAAGGATTAAGAGCCGCCATGGGACTTTTCGACATGATGAGCGTCAGCGCTTCCGCACTCACGGCCGAGCGCCAGCGTGCTGAAGTCACATCCGCCAATCTGGCCAACGCCGATACCACGCGTACCGATTCGGGCGGCCCCTACCAGCGCAAAGAAGTCGTCTTCAGCGCTACCAACGCATCGCCGTTTCGCACCGTGCTCAGTCACATGGGCCGCTCCGGTCAGGCACCGGCTGGCTCCGTCGAGTTGACCCAGGTCGTCAACGACACCACGCCGCCCGTCATGCGCTACGAACCCGGCAATCCTGATGCCAACAAGGACGGCTACGTCGCCTATCCAGCCATCAATCCCGTCACCGAGATGGTCGACCTCATGGGTTCCGTGCGTGCCTACCAGTTGAATGCTTCGGCCGTCACCGCGGCTAAGGCGATGATCCAGCAGTCGCTCGATATTTTGAAGTCCTCGTAACCCAGGGAGAAGCAGATGAGCAACGTAACCTTTGGCGCGATTCCCAATTTTCAGGCCCCCTCACTTCCCTCGCTGGGCGGCGAAACCGGCGCAGCAGGCGATAGTTTTGGCTCCATCCTCTCCAACGCCGTGAACAAGGTGAATTCCTTGCATACCGATGCAGCCTCGCAGGTCAGCAACCTGGTTTCGGGAGGCGGTGGCGACCTGAACAACGTGATGATCGCCGTCGAAAAAGCCGACGTCTCGTTCCAGTTGATGATGCAGGTGCGTAACAAGATCGTCAGCGCCTATCAAGATATCGAGAAAATGCAGTTCTAGGATTAGACCCCGATGCCAGGCACAAGCAACGTCGCCGATCAGGCGAAACATTTTTGGGCAACCCGGACAGGCCGGCAGAAGGCGTTTCTTCTCGTCGGAGCAGCAGCCACGGCTCTTCTGCTCACCCTCTTCGCACGGCTCCTCAACACGCCCGATTACAAGCCTCTCTTCAAGGATCTGGAGCCGTCGGATGCCCAGGCGCTCGCCACCCAGCTTTCTGCGCAGAACATTCCCAACCAGATCAGCCCCGACGGCAAAACGGTAAGCGTTCCCGCCGACAAGATCGATGCCGCGCGCATGCAGACCGCATCGCAGGGCCAGCCGCACAGCGGCCGCATGGGCTTCGAGCTCTTCGACAAGATGACCTGGGGTCAAACGGAATTCGATGAGAAGGTGGCATACCAGCGCGCCCTCGAAGGCGAACTGGAGCGGAGCATCCAGACCCTCTCCAACGTCGAGAGCGCTCGCGTCCATCTCGTCATGCCTAGCGATTCCGTCTTCCTCGATCGCCAGCGCGGCGCCAAGGCCTCCGTCATTCTCAAGCTGCGCCGAGACGGCCTCTCTAGAGACTCGGCGATGGCCATTGCCCGCCTCGTCGCCGGCGCAGTCGACGAGTTGAAGCCTGAAGATGTATCGATCATCGATGCGGATACCGATCTGTCGTTGGGCGTGGGTCACGATGGGCCTGGCAACGATGCGGGTGAAGAAGCGCGCCTGACGCAGCAATTGGTCAGCACCCTCGAGCCCGTCGTCGGCGCCAATGCCATCCGCGCCAGCGTCCACGTCGATTACGATCAGGGCTCCGTCGAAGAGAGCCAGGAGAAATATGACCCCTCGGTGAGCGCTGTGCTCAGCGAGCAGAAGACTGAAGACCAGGCCACCGGCGGCGCTGTTCCCTCTGGCGTTCCGGGCACGGCCAGCAACATTCCCGTTGCCAAGAACACAAAGCCCGCGGCGGGCGCCGCAACAACCGGGACTGCCACCGCACCGTCTTCCACCACGGCCGCCGCACCCACCCTGTCGCAGGGCACGTCGCAATCCTCGAAGTCTGAGAACGCGCAGTACGGCGTGAACCGGACCATCGTGCATACCATCATGCCCGGAGGCCGCATCGATCGCGTCACCGCCGCCCTGCTCATCGATGACGCCCTCGTCAAGACTGTCAAGAACGGAAAGACCACCTATACTCGGCAAAAGAGAACGCCGGATGAGCTGAACAAGATACAGACGCTTGCCGAAGCCGCCATCGGTTTCGATCCCAAGCGGGGAGACACCATCAGCGTGCAGAACATGTCGTTTGAAGACGCGTCGCAGGATGTCGATCTGCCTGCGCCGACCTGGACGACGAAAGTGCAGAAGACGGTCACCGACTACTCATCGCTCCTGCGCCCGCTCTCTCTGCTCGCTCTCTTCATGATGGCGTATCTATTCGTGATCCGGCCCATCCAGAAGCACGCCCTCAGCCCGGGTCAGTTGGGTCCGGGAACGCAGGCCGCTCTGGCCGGCGGTGCCGCGCCGTCGCTTCCCGCCGGAGCAGCGGAAGCAGTCAACCCCGCTCTCCGCGCCGCTCAGCTCAAGGAACAGACGTTTGACCTTGTGCGTCAAAAACCGGCGGATACCGCGCGGGCCATGCAGGCATGGATGCGGGAGGGGCACTCATGAGTGCGGTCGATCAGGCTCAAACCAACGGCGCACGCAAGGCAGCCATTCTGCTTTCATTCCTCGGCGAAGACGAGGCCGCGCCCATCCTGCGCAGCCTCACTAGCGACGAGGTCGAGCGCATCTCCAGCGAAGTGGCGAACCTCGCGAATGTTCCAGTTGAAACTACATTGCAGGTTCTTGAGGAGTATCACCAGATGATGGCCAAGCGCGAGTATGTCGCCTCGGGCGGCCGGGACGTGGCCATTCGTCTCCTCGTCAAAGCCTTTGGCGAAAACGGCGCCAAGGCCATGGTGCAGCGGTTGACGCATCCTGAAGACAGTACAACCTTCCGCGTCGATACGCTCAAAAAGACGGAGCCGCAGCAGCTGGCCCGTTTCCTTGCCGGGGAGCACGCACAAACCAAGGCGCTCATCCTCGGCCACCTCGATGCCAAACAGGCATCGTCGTTGTTGATGAAGCTGGAGCCTGAAGTGCGCGCCGATTGCATCAAGCGCATGGCGACCATGAAGCACTTCTCTCCCGATGCGGCTGCGAAAGCTTCGCGCGTGTTGAATCGCCGCTTTGGCGCGGCCACGGATCAGAACAAGCGCGCCGATTCCGGCATCAAGAATCTTGCCGATCTTATGAACCGCCTGGAGGCGTCGGCGGCACGCGAGATCCTCGAAAAAATTGAATCCGAAGAACCGAACCTCGCCATCACCATTCGCGACATGATGTTCACCTTCGAAAACTTCCTCGAAGTTCCCGAGCCTGACCTCCGCGAGCTCATGAACATGGTCGACAAGAAGACTTTGATGGTGGCCCTGAAAGGCGCCAGCGAGGATCTCAGGACCCACATCTTCCGCACCATGTCCTCCCGCGCCGTCGAAATGATGAAAGAAGATTCCGAGATGATGGGTCCCGTGCGCGGCAAAGATGTGGCCAAAGCGCAAAGCGAGATCGTGCAGATTGCGCGCAAGCTCGAGGCGGAAGGAAAGATCGTTCTGAAGAGCGAGGGAGAAGACGAATATGTCCTCTAGCACAGACTTCGGCGGTGCCCTGCCGGTCCCCATCGCCAGTCTTCAGTATCGCGATATGTCCAGTCGCGGCGGGCGCGATGGCGCCGCGCAGGCCGACCCCGCCTTTATCTCCGGCGACCTGTCGATGGATCACTCGCAGGAGCCAACCTCCTCTGAAGCGCAGCTTGCCGCGCGCATCGAGCAGGAGAGAGCCGACGCCGCGTTTGAAGTGGAGCAGAGGTTGCGCAAGGAATACGAACAGAAACTTCTCGCTCTCCGCGCTCCCGTCTCCTCGCTGATCGCGGGTTTCGAAGCGGAACGCAGCCACTACTACGCGCGCGTCGAAGGAGAGATCGTGCAACTCGCTCTCGCCATAGCCGCCAAGATTCTGCATCGCGAGGCGCAGGTCGATCCCATGCTGGTAGCCGCGCTGGTGCGCCTTGCTGTCGAGAAGATGCGCGACGGTTCCAGTGTTACCCTGCGTGTGAGCCCCGGACGAGCCGAGGCCTGGAGAAAACATTTCGCCGCAACCCCCGGCAACACGCGTGTAGAAGTGGCCGAAGACTCGCAACTCACCGATCAGGATTGCGTGCTTGAAACCGAGCTCGGCGCCGCGAACTTCGGGCTCGATGCGCAGTTGAAAGAAGTGCAGCAAGGCTTCTTCGACCTGCTTGCGATGAGGCCCGGCAATAAATGAGCCGTCCTCTTCTCGCCCCGTATTCCCATTACCTGCAGGTCGGTTCCACGCTGCGCTGGAGTGGGCGGATCAACCAGGTCATCGGCAATCTCATTGAGTCCGACGGGCCATTTTGTTCCGTCGGCGAATCCTGCCAGCTGGTCGGGCATGGCGGCAAAAGCTACTCCGGCGAGATCATCGGTTTCCGCGGATCGACAATGCTTTCCATGGCCGCCGATCCGCCGCAAGGCGTTCGCTTTGGCGACCAGATTGTCACCTGGGGAGCGCGTCCATCAATTCGCGTCGGCCCCGGCATGTTGGGACGCGTCATCGACACCGCGGGCAATGCTCTCGACGGCAAAGGTGAATATCGTGCGGTTCATTCGGTGACCCTGGATGGGTCCGCGCCGCTGCCTCTCGATCGTGTGCCGATTCGCGAGCCGCTTAGTTGCGGCATTCGCGCCATCGATGGGTTCGTCACTTGCGGCCGCGGCCAGCGTCTCGGCATCTTCGGCGGCAGCGGCGTAGGCAAGAGCACGCTGATTGGCATGATGGCGCGCGGCACCGCGGCCGACATGACCGTGCTGGCGCTGGTTGGCGAGCGCGGCCGCGAAGTCGGCGAGTTTCTCGAAATTCTCGGCGAAGAAGGATTGCGGCGTGCAGTGGTTCTTGTATCGACATCCGATCAGTCGCCTCTTCTGCGCATTCGTGCTGCGCTCGCGGCAACCGCGGTCGCGGAACATTTCGCGAGCCAGGGAAAAAATGTTCTCCTCATCGTCGACTCGCTTACACGTTTTGCCATGGCACAGCGCGAAATTGGATTGGCAGCCGGCGAGCCTCCCACCGCGAAGGGCTACACGCCGTCGGTGCTGAATCTGCTGGCGCGCCTCGTGGAACGCGCGGGAAACTTTTCGCAAGGCAGCATTACTGCGTTCTATACCGTGCTGATGGAAGGCGACGATCAACAGGATCCGGTCGTCGATACCGTGCGCTCACTGCTCGATGGGCACATCGTGCTCGATCGAAATCTCGCCTTTCGCAATCACTATCCGCCCATCTCCATCCTCGATAGCATCAGCCGTTTGATGAACAGCATGGTTTCGGAGTCGCACTTGGCCAAGGCCAATGCCATTCGCATGATGATGGCGGCTTACCATCGCTCCGAAGATTTGATTCGCATCGGCGCCTATCAGAAAACTACCGACCCTGTGTTGGACAGCGCCATCGAACATCTGCCCGCGGTCAACACGTTTCTGCGCCAGAAGCCGGACGAATTCTCAGGCTACGCGCAAACCGAAGAGCAGCTCGTCGCTCTGCCGGGATAAAAGAAACGCGCGCTGCGCGGCTGCGAGGTCATCACCGTGGGATTCCGATTTACTCTGGCTTCTGTTCTTCGTGTCCGCGAAAGCATCGAGCGGCGCGAAGAACTTGCGCTGCAAAGAGTCGAGCTCGAGATCGCGCGCGTGCAGCGGCGCATCGAGCAACTCTCCGAGGAAATGGAGAAGGCGACCGCAGCGCGCGAGAAAGAGCTGCAGCAGCCGATACCAGCCTATCGAGTGCGCGAAATTCAAGAACAATTGAACGCGGCCTTGGAAGAGAAGCAAGCGATGCTTGCGGCGTTGCAGGTGGCACAAAAGCAGCGCGATGCGCAGCGCAAGCGCTACCAGGATGCGCACAAAGGCCGCAAAATGCTGACCGAGATGCGGGTCCAACAGAAAGATCTCTACGAGCAGGAAGAAGTCCGCGCGCAACAAAAGCAGCTCGACGATATCTTTACTTCCCGGCACCAGCGCGGGAACTAGGACTAAGCCGTTCAGGCAATGGCTTCGCGCAGCGTGAGCGTCCGAAAATTGTTCCACGTGGAACAGGACTGGCCGTCCAGGCGACGGCTTCGCGCAAAATTGTTCCACGTGGAACAGGACTAGCCGTCCAGGCGACGGCTTCGCGCAAAATTGTTCCACGTGGAACATTTTCTGGGCCTGGCAAATTGTTCCACGTGGAACAATTGTGATGGTCACTACGCTTGTTGCGGCGATTTTGCTGAGAATATCGATAGATCCTGCTACGATGCGCGCTGCGGGCGCGCTTTGTCGCGTTGGGGCGTATGCACACATTGTGGGGCGCAGCCATGGGGGGGGTACCCCTTTTGGGATGACGAATGCGGATGATCGGTGTTTCGCTGGCTTATCTGATTCGTGATTCCGGGACCTGAAGGCCCCCGCTTCTTCCGATCCCCGCGGTCTCAGAAGCGAGACCGGGGGCACCCAGGATTGTGCTGATTCAGGATTCGGAGAACGAAGGTTGGTTTGGGTTCGTACTTTCCCACCCATGCGCGATGAAGCTGCGTATGGATGGTGCAAAGTAGGCAGGGTTTGCCTAGTGTTCCCGGCAAGCGTTGCCTGCTGTACAGTTCGTGCCTAGTCGCGGGGCGCTCCAGTGAAACTCTAACCTCCTTTGAATGAGCGGAAGCCGGCGATGGAACAAAAGGCCAATGCTGGACCGGTGCGTGCAATTAGAACGGCGTGCGCATTACGCCCAAAGCCGCAGCCAGCAACACCGAGACGACCGCGAACCCGGTCGCGAGTTCGAAGAGCGGGCCGGTATCGTTCCTCGACATTCTGATGAATGGCGTGGGAGTCGGCGTGCAGGCCGCCGATGCATCGGGCGCACAGAAGCAGTCGTCCTCGCAGGCGAACCCTTCAGACCCCTCTACCACTGAGGAGGAGACTTCGGCGACGGGTTCCTCCGAAGCCGCGATGGGCGCCAGCACATCAACCGAAAGTTGGTTGACCAAGGATGAGGATGCGTTGACGGCTCTTGTTTCCGGCGCGACGGCATCCACGCAACCCGCAACGCCTTTGGGCAAAACTTCAGACACCACGCAGAGCGCTCACGGCAAATCGTCCGCGACCTCTTCGAACCCACCGGCAAACGGCACCCAGGCGGCACCGATCGTGACGGTTCCGATCCCCGCTCCGGTGGAACCACTTCCGACTTTGATCGCGGCAACAAGCTCACTGCGGGAACTCGGTAACAAACTGGCGGCAGCGGACGCAACCGATACGCAGTCTGCGCAGGCGGTCAATCGCGCCAATGCGCAGCAGCCCGGGCAAACCTCTTCGCAAACAGCTACGGCCGCGACGGCGCAGGATGTTTTGCATGCCGCGCCCGTGTTGCCCAATCCTTTTCTTGATGCTGCACAGAACACTCTGCAAACCAGGACGCAGGACTCCGCGGCCGGGAATAACGATACGCAACAGGGTTCGGCGCCGGCGACCGCGCAAATCTCCAACCAGGGATTCGCGGTACCGGCGACGGCGAATGCGGCCAGCACTTTCCTGACCGCAGCAATATCGCCCAGCGCCATGACGGCAAGCCAGTTCACGAGCAAGCTGAGCCAATACAAGACCGCGGAAGTGACCTTTGCGGCGAAAGCCGGCACGCAGATCGGGTCTGCGAATGCGGCGACGACCACAGGCGTGACGGGAACCGCGAAGAACAACTCACAGGATGCTTCGAGTTCCACGGCAAAGAACAACAGCCAGGCCGGCAGCGATTCCACCGCGCACACGCAGGTAGACGCATCGCAGGTAGCCGGCGCCAAGGGAACAGACAGCGGTGTGCAGATGGCCACCGCGTTCGGGGCCATGGTGGCCGCGCATAATGCTACGCCAGACCATGCGGCTTCGAGCGGGACGGCAGATGCAGCAACACATGCTTCGGCCGAGTCCGCACATCTTCCCGCGGACGCTGCGGCCAATGCCGCCGGCCCCCTCGCATGGGCGGCGATCAACTCGGCGCGCGTGATCCAGTCGATGAGCGAGACAGAGATGCGGGTGGGGATGCACTCCAGTGAGTTTGGCGACATTTCAATCCGGACGATGGTTTCGCAGCAGCAGGTGCAGGCACAGATTTCCGTGGATCACAGCGAATTGAGCAATGCGATCTCGGCGCACATTCCCACGATGCAGGCAAAGTTTGGCAGCGACCTGGGATTGCACGCCACGATCGAAGTGAACCAGAGCGGCATGAATTTCTCGGGAGAGCGCGGGCAGTCGTCGCCGCGCGATCAAAGAAGTTTTGCGACCACGGTGCCGGTCGACAACACGCCGGCTCCGATCGAGATGGGCAGGGCGGCGATGCGCATTACGCCGTCATCCATCGACGGATCGCGGCTGGATATCAGGGCATAAAGACAGAGCAGGTGAGAGGTAGAGCATGAATATTCAAGGTTTCACTCCGGCAACGCCCGCGCCCGTCCTGGGGTCGAGCGCGAACGCAGTCCGGCCCATGACCAGCAGCTCGAGCAACAGCACGAGCGGCGCCTCGAGCTCGAATGGGACGTCGTCATCCGATCTGCAAAGCACCTTTTTGAACCTGCTGGTGACGGAGCTGCAGAACCAGGATCCGACGCAGCCTGTCGATCCAACCGAGATGGTGAGCCAGATGGTGTCGCTCAACCAGCTCGATCAGCTCATCTCGATCAACCAGACGCTCTCGGGCATGACCGGCACGCCGGGCACGACAGGAACTACGGGGAGCAGCGGCACAACGGGCGGGTCGACACCGACCACGGGCAGCCAGTCGAGCACGTCCCCGATCGCCAATACAATGCGGCCGGCGTCTCCGCTGGCTGCGTCGTTTATCAACGCGGCGTCGGAGCTTCCCGCCGCACCTGCAGCGGCAGCGGCCAACGCGGGTCTCATGAATCTCTACGGCAGTCTTGGGACAGCCAAACCAACCACCTATCCCACCTATACAGGAGTACGTTAAATGTCAGCCTTTTCGATACCGCTTTCAGGGCTTGCAGCCACGTCGTCGTCGTTGAACGTGATTGCCAATAACCTTGCCAATCTGAACACCGATGGCTTCAAGGATCAGAATCTGAGTTTTGCCAGTGTCTTCAATGGCATTTCGGCAACCTCGGGGAATGGCGACCCCATCCAGATGGGCAACGGTGTGCAGACCGATGGCACGGTCTCCAACTTCTCCAACGGCAATATCAATTCCACCGGCATTCCGTCGAACATGGCTCTGCAGGGCAACGGGTTCTTCGTGGTGCAGGGCGGCAGCGGCGTGAACAGTTTTACGCGTGCCGGCGACTTCACGGTGAACGCGCAGGGACAGCTGACCACCCCGCAGGGGCAGCTGGTGATGGGCTATCCGGCGACCGCCGGCGTGGTCTCAACCAGTTCGGCATTGGTGCCGATCGTGGTCAATGCGGCGAACAACATTCCCGCTTCAGCCACGACCAACTTCACCATGAACACCAACCTGGACGCCACCGCGGCGGTGGGCGCCAGCTACAGCGCGCCGATCACGGTATTCGATTCTCTGGGCGAGTCGCATGTATTGAACGTGAATTACGTGAACACGGCTGCCAACACCTGGAACTACAGCATCAGCATTCCCGCCGCCGACGTGGGTGGCACGGGCGCACCTGTGGTTGTGAAGACCGGCACCATGCAGTTCAACTCGTCGGGCGATCTGACCGCGCCCACGGGCGCGGTCCCGGGAATCGCTGTCGCCGGCCTGGCCGATGGCGCTTCGAACATGACTCTGAGCTGGAACCTGGCGGGAAGCAACGGATCGTCGGCGGTGACCCAGCAGGCCGGAACCAGCGCGACCAGTGCAACTACGCAAAATGGGTTCGCAACCGGATCGCTCACGGGCTACTCGATCCTTCCGGATGGAACGGTGCAGGGGCAGTTCACCAACAACCAGACACTGGCACTGGGCCAGGTGGCGATCGCCAGCTTTGCCAACAACCAGGGGCTGACGCAAAGCGGGAACAGCGACTACCAGGCATCGTTTGCTTCGGGCGCGGCGGTGGTTGGGCTAGCCGGCACGGGCGGCAGGGGAACGATCACGGGCGGAGCGGTGGAGGGATCGAACGTGAACCTCTCCACGGAATTTGCCAACATGATCGTGGCCCAGCAGGGCTACGAGGCCAACGCGAAGGTGCTGACCACGCTCGACCAGGTGTCGCAGGCAACGCTGGCGGTGATCAGCTAGCGGCAGAGAAAGCAGTCGCAGTTCTTAAAATACGATTAGAGACTTTTGTGCGCCGTAAGCGGCGGCGCGCAGAAGCCTGTGGAAGCTCTCCGGCTCTCATGGCCATCTCACCGGGCATGGGAGCGGGAGGGCGCACTTTTGTTTCTATTTAAAGTTTTTTGAATCTTGTATATGACGCCGGAACCAGGCGCTTTTTTTACGGCGCGTCAGTCGGCCGCGATTCCGGCACAGGAATTGCTTTTACCTCTACGCATCGCTCCATCTCATTTGAATCCCGGGCCGGTATACCCCTGCCCAGGACCCGCAGTACGAGAGGGAGCGTGCGAGAGGCTCCATGAATTCTGCAGCGCCCAACCTTGATCCCAACGCCGGAAAGACGGCCGTTCCCCACGCCGTGCCGAGCCAGAAAGATCCGCTCGACAGCATGCCGTGGCTACCCTGCACCCTCACGCTCGAAGTGCCAGTGGTTCACTTTACGATTGCCGACCTTCTGGCGCTGAAGGAAGGGTCGATCGTGGAAACCGCATGCCATCACACCAGCGACGTGCCCTTGCGCGTTAACCAACTGCTGATCGGCTGGACCGAATTCGAAGTGATTGAAGACCACCTCGCCGTTCGCATCACGGAGCAAATATGAATCTGAAAATCTCAGTCGACAGACCAACTTCTCAGCACCGGGCTCCCCGGAAACCGATCACCCGCGAAGCGCGGGCATATGCCTCCGCGGCGACCCTGCCGACGGTGGTGCCCACTGCCTTTGGACCGACGGTGGCGCCCTCTGCGCTGGCGAACTACGGCCAGCCGCGGAAGATCGAATCGCTACGCCACCAGCAGGTGACGCGCCGGGTTCCACGGCCCAGGCTGCCGGAGCCGGAAGCACCGCAGCCTTCGCTCTTTGGCCGCATGTTTGGCTTCCTGGGCGTGGGCAACGCGACGCCGAAACAGCTACAGGTGATCGAGACAGTGCAGCTGGGCGAGAAACGTTTTGTCGCGATTCTGCAGGCCGAAGGACGCAAATACCTGATCGGCGGTGGAACGCAAGGCGTGTCGTTGCTGACGACACTCGACGACGAAACGGAGTCCGTAGACGATGTCGAAACTCTTGCGGAGATGGCGGAGTCGGCTGAATGAAGTTGTCCCGGGGGCTCGGACTATGCGCGATGACCGCATTGCTGGCGTTCTCGATCGCGATACCTGCGCGATCGCAGGCGCCGTCCGTGGTGCCCGCGGGCAGCATCATTTCTTCGGCGGCAGACAGTTCGGTTGCCGATCCGGCAAGCAGTGCGAGCATTCCGCCGATCCCGTTTGTGTCGACGGATATGCCCACGAGCTATGTCGAGTACGCTCCTCCTCCTCCACCTCCGGCGCCGGTTTCGCAGCCGATCAGCCCCACGGGATTGCAGATTCAGGGGCTGGGCAGCGAGGCAGTGCCGTGGTCGATCATCATTTTGCTCACGGGATTGACGTTGATCCCTACGATCCTGCTGTGCGTGACGCCGTTTGCGCGGCTGCTGATCGTCTTCCATTTTTTGCGGCAGGCGCTGGGGCTGCAAACCACGCCTTCGAACCAGACGCTGATCGGGTTGTCGCTGATCCTGACGTTCTTCCTGATGCAGCCGGTGGGCGAGCAGATCTACCAGGCCTCGATTTTGCCCTTGCAGGCAGGGCAGATCACGTCGATGGAAGCGCTGACCCGCGGCGAAGTGCCGATGCGGAAGTTCATGTCGCACTATGTCCGCGAGAAGGACGTTGCAATGTTCGTGGATCTGGCCAAGGAACCGCGGCCGAATTCGCCGGACGATGTGTCGATGCGCGTTCTACTGCCGGCTTATATTTTGTCGGAACTCAAGGCCGGCTTTCAGATCGGCACCGTGCTGTTCCTGCCGTTTCTGATTGTCGATATGGTTGTGGCTTCAATTACAACCTCGGTCGGCATGCTGCAATTGCCGCCCGTGGTGATATCTACACCGCTCAAATTGCTCCTCTTCCTGATGGTGGATGGCTGGCATCTCTTGATCGGTTCTCTCATGAGGAGTTTTAGCTGATGGATGTCGATCAGGTAGTGGTGCTGGGCCGGTTGATGCTGCAAGAGGTGATCATCCTCTCGGGGCCGATTCTTGTGGTGGCCATCGTGGTGAGCCTTGTGGTGAACGTGGCCCAGGTGCTGATGTCGCTGCAGGACACAACCGTTTCGACGGTGGCGCGCCTGGTGGCGACGGGCGGCGCGCTGTTCTTTTCGATGCCGTGGATGTGGCGGCATCTGGCCTCTTTTACGCTGACAACTTTCTCGGACTTTCACGAGTACCTGAGATGATCGAGATCCCTCTGCTCACGATGATCACGGCGATGCTGACCATCGGGGTCCGGCTGTCGGGGCTCATGCTGTTTGCGCCGTTCTTCGGGTCGGTGGTAATTCCCATCCGGATCAAGGCAATTTTTGTGTTCGCCATGACCCTGCTGCTGTTTCCGACTGTGGGGCAGCAGATCAATCCGCGGATCATGACTCACTGGCCGTTCATGATCTTCAACGAATTCCTGATCGGCGCGGGGATGGGCATCGCGACCAACATCGTTTTCGAGGCCATTCAGCTTTCCGGCCAGGTGCTCGGCATCCAGATGGGCTACTCGCTCATTAACATCCTCGATCCGCAGACGCAGGTGGATACGACGGTGATGGCGACGTTTTACCAGAGCATCGTGATGCTGCTGTTCCTGCAGATGGACGTGCAGCTCTGGCTGCTGAGGGCCGTGACCAAGAGCTATCAATATCTGCCGCCGGGCACGGTTCGGTTGAACAGTCTCTTCACGTTGTCGATTCTGAAGACGGCCGGCGAGGTTTTCGGGTTGGGCGTGCAGATTGCCGCGCCGGTGCTGGCAGCGACGCTGGCGGCGGATGTGATTCTGGGGCTGCTGGGCAAGTCTTCGCCGCAGATGCCGCTGATGCTGCTGGGGCCTGCGGTGAAGAGTCTTCTGGGCCTCACGGTACTGATTGCAACGTTGAGATACTGGCCGGACTTGTTTCGCCGCTTGTTTACGGATGCGGTGATGAACGGGGAACGGCTTCTTCATTTGGCGAGTTGAGGGACGATGGCGGATTCTAGCAAAACAGAAAAAGCAACACCGCGACAAAGGCAGAACGCGCGCAATCGGGGCATGGTCACCCGCTCGCGCGAGCTGAGCGGTGCGCTTTCGATGTCCGCCGTGGCGGGTGTTGTCTACCTGATGGGCCGCGATGCCGTTCCTCATTGGACACACTACTTCCGCACCGTGCTGGATCTCGCCGGCTCCGAAACGATCGAGCCGGGCGGGCCGCTTTTGTTCTGGACCAGCGTCGAAACGATGCGCTGGGTCTTTCCGGTTGTGCTGGCCGGAGGAGCGGTCTCGATCCTTGCCGGGCTGGCGCAGGGGGGGTTTGTTTTCGCGCCCGAAGCGCTGGCGTTCCAGTTCAGCCGCCTGAATCCCGCGGATCGGGTGAAGCAGATGTTTTCGCCCGCGGCGCTGAGCACGATTCTCAAATCACTTTTGCCGTTCGGAGCCATTGCATGGATCGGCGCCGCGACCATTCACGCGCACTGGAACGAGATTCTGGGCAGTGCGTATGCGGATGCGCGGCAATTCGCAAGCCTCATCACCGGCATCCTGCTGCAGCTCTTCTGGAAGTCGGGTCTGGTGCTGATGATCTGGGCCGGAGTCGATTACCTGCTGCTGTGGTGGAAGAGCGAAGGCGACCTGAAGATGAGCCGGCAGGAGCTGAAGGACGAGATGAAGCAGACCGACGGCAACCCGCAGAACAAGGCGCGCATTCGCAGAATCCAGCGCCAGTCACGGCGCCGGCAGATGCTGAAGGCGGCGGAGACGGCGACCGTGGTGATTACCAACCCGACGCACTATGCCGTGGCGCTGCGCTACGAGCCGAACATGGCGGCGCCGATTGTGGTGGCCAAGGGCCTCGACAACCTGGCCGCAAAAATCAAAGAGATTGCCTGGAAGCTGGATATTCCGGTGATGGAAAACAGGCCGCTGGCGCAGGCGCTCTATAAGAGCGTAGAAGTGGGCGACCCCATTCCGTCGGCGCTGTATCACGCGGTGGCCGAGATCCTGGTGATGATCTACAAGGCGCAGGCCGAAGTGAGAAACCGCATGCACAGGAACGCACCCGTACCGCAGAGACCGACAGTGAGGCCGCAGTGAACGAGAAGTCCGGATTGATGACAACCCTTCGCAAATACTCCGAGTGGGTGATTCCCACCGCTGCAGTTGCCCTGGTGTTCGTGATGCTGGTTCCCATGCCGAGCATCGCGCTCGATCTGCTGCTCACGCTGAACATCACGGCTTCGGTGCTGGTGTTGCTGACCGCGATCCAGGTGCTGCGGCCGGTCGAGTTCTCGGTCTTCCCCAGCATGATCCTGCTGCTGACGCTGATGCGGCTCTCGCTTGACCTGGCAGCGACGCGGCGCATCCTGCTGCATGGCAGCGAAGGATCGTCGGCGGCCGGCAAAGTGATTGAAGCGTTCGGCCAGTTTGTGGTCGGCGGCAACTACATTGTGGGCTTCGTGATCTTTCTGGCGTTGATCGCGATTCAATACCTCGTGGTGAGTCACGGTGCGGTGCGCACCGCGGAAGTGACGGCGCGCTTCACCCTCGATGCGATGCCGGGCAAGCAGATGGCCATCGACTCGGACCTGAACACCGGTCTGATCAACGCCGACCAGGCACGGCAGCGCCGCGAGGCCGTGGCGCGCGAGGCCGAGTTCTGCGGATCGATGGACGGTGCGGCACGCTTCAGCCAGCGCGATTCGCTGGCCACGATTCTGATTACGGCGATCAATATTATTGCGGGGTTCCTGATTGGCGTCTTCCAGCAGGGCGTTCCGTTTCAAACCGCGCTGAAGACCTACACAATACTCACGGTCGGCGACGGCCTGGTAGCGATCATTCCCTCGCTGCTGGTTTCGGTAGCCGGCGGCATCGTGGTGACGCGCGCGGCATCGGATCACTCGCTGGGTTCCGACATCGGCAGGCAGATGTTCAAGACTTCGCGCCCGCTGTGGATTGTGAGCGGATGCCTGCTCTCGCTGGCGCTGATTCCGGGAATGCCGAAGGTCTCGTTCGTCGCGCTGGGCGGAGCCGCGATGTTCGTGGCGTGGAAGATGAAGCCGGCCGCAGCCGACGCAGCACAGGGCGCCAAAGGCGTAGCGGGCAAGGGCGACAAGCCAGGCGCGCCGGCGCTCGATCCGCTGGATGCCGCGCTGAAGCTGGACGACCTGATGCTCGAAGTCGGTGTCGGACTGGTGCCGCTGGTGGATGTGAAACAGGGCGGCCAGCTGCTGGCGCGGGTCAAATCGCTGCGCAAGAATCTGGCGCAGACGCTGGGCTTCCTGGTTCCGTCGATTCACATCACCGACAACCTATCTCTCAAGGAGCGCGAGTATGTCGTATATCTGCGCGGCGTGGAGATTGCGCGCTGGGAGATGCGGCGCGATCGACTGCTCGCTGTGAACTCGAATCCCAAGCCCGGCGATTTGCAGGGGCAGGAAACGCGCGAGCCGGCCTTCGATTCGCCGGCCAAGTGGATCACGCCGGATCTGCAGGCGCAGGCGATTGCCGCGGGTTATGCCGTGGTCGATCACACGGCGGTACTGGCGGCGCACCTGACCGAATTGATTAAGCAGAATGCGCATGATCTGTTGACGCGGCATGAGACCAAGCGCCTTGTGGACCGGCTGTCCGATTCGCACCCGAAGCTTGTGGATGAGCTGATTCCGAAGCTGATGACATTGGGCGAAGTGCAGAAGGTACTGCAGCAGCTGTTGCGCGAGCAGGTTTCGATTCGCGACCTGGGCACGATTCTCGAAACCATGGTGGAGACCGCCGCCACGAACAAGAACCCGGTGATGCTGGTGGAAGCCGCGCGGCACGCGCTGGGCCGCGCGCTGATCCGGCCACTCCTGGATGAAAACGGGCGGTTGAAAGTGGTCACGCTCGACAGCTCCATCGAAGAAGAGTGCGCGCGCTCGACGCAGCAGAATGCGCAGATGGTGGTTGGCGGAGCGATGCAGATTTCGGTGGCGCGCCGCGTGCTGGAAGGATTGCGCGGGATGCTGGGCGACCAGATCGCGATTGCGCCGCCGGTGCTGTTGTGCGCGTCGCCGGGCAGGTTCTATCTGCGGCGCGTTCTGGAGCCGTTTATTCCCAAGATTGTAGTGATTTCGCCCTCGGAGATTCCTCCGATGACGCAGGTGATGTCGCTCGGATCGGTGCGATGAAGATGCAGGATGTGAAGGCAGCAAAGGAGGTGACGCCATGACCGCAGCGGAACTGGCCTACAAGACGAGCGCAACGAACGCGGCTGACGGGGACGACCTGGTGATGCAGGAGCTGCCGCAGGTCTACTACATTGCCGCGCGCATCCGCGAGCGTTTGCCGCAGCACGTGGAGATGGAGGACCTGGTGAGCGCGGGCGTTGTGGGTCTGTTGGAAGCGACGCGCAGCTTTGACGGGTCGAAGAACGTGCAGTTCAAGACCTTCGCGAAGTTCCGCATTCGCGGGGCGATTCTCGACAGCCTGCGGGAGACTGACTGGGGCTCGCGCTACATGCGGCGCCGAGGCCGCGAGATCGCAGAAGTGACGGCGCGCCTCGAAGGCAAGCTGGGACGCCATCCGTCAGAAGCAGAGATTGCGCAGGAGATGCAGATCGAGCCGGAGCATCTGCGGAAACTGATTGCCCAACTCGATTCGTTGCAAATCACGGGGCAGAAGGTCGCAGTCGCGAACGATCAAGGAGATTCGCTGGATGTGATCGAATCGGCTCCCGATCTCGACGAGCTGAATCCCTTCGAACTGTGCCTGGAAGGCGAAATGAAGGCGCACCTTGCCGAGGCCGTCGCCAAGCTGTCGCAGCGCGAGCAGCTGATTCTGTCGCTCTACTATCGCGAGGAGCTCACCATGAAGGAAATCGCCAAGGTAGTGGGCGTGGCGCTGTCGCGGGTTTCACAGATCCGCCAGGAAATCATGGTCAAGCTGAAGGCCTCGCTCGAACATCTGCAGCGGAACTCGGCCTCCACGATGCGGGCCGCGGGAGGACAACTTGAGCAACACGCCTAGCACGAATCATCCAGACGCCGCGGCAGCGAAGAGCAATACGGCGGCGAAGGCCGTCGTCAAGCAGCGCACCGTGCACTCCTGCAACTTCCGGTCGGCGGGGCGCATGTCGAATGAAGATGCGCGCGCGCTGACGGCGATCCACGAGACGTTTGCCCTGCAACTGGCCGGCGCTCTCGACACTTACGTTGGGACGGGGCTCGAAGTAAAGCTCGACAGTCTCGACCAGCTGCCCATTCGCGAGCACATCGCCAGCATTCCGACGATGAGCTACATCCTGCCTTTTTCGTCGAACACGCTGGTAGTGGAGTTCGATCTGGATCTAGTGTTTCCGATCATCGAGCTGCTGATGGGCAGCACGAGTGTGGAGACTGGCGAAGCGCGCGAGCTTTCGGAGATCGAAGAAGAAGTGATGCAGAGCGTGATGACGGTGCTGGTGCGCCAGGCAGAGTCGGTATGGCGCGTACCGGGGCTATCGCTGATTCCCGGGTCGCGGTTGAAGCCCGCCCTTATGCACCAGTGTTTCACGCCCAACGAAAAGGTGACGGTGCTGAAGTTCGTGATCGAAGTAGCCGGCATTTCGGGCGCATTCAAGCTGGTGTTTTCGGCGGAGTTTTTGAATGGACTGATGACGCAGATCAAGAGCGATCAGCCGCAGAAGAAGACGCGCGTATGGAGCTTCCCCATGGCTCCGCTGCGCGAACGCATTCTGGATTGCGACTTCATGGTGTCGTCGGAGCTGCCCGGCCTGCGCGTTGCGGTGCGGGACTTGATTGCGCTGCGGCCCGGTTCGGTGCTCAAGCTGCGCGCGCCGATTCGCAACCCCGGCATGCTTTCCGCAGGAGGACGCTCGATGTTCGAAGCCGTCCCGGTGCGCAACGGAACCCAGCGTGCGGCGCAACTCGGCCGCCGCGTCTCGTCGACAGATTGGAAGAGGAGATAGGAGATCATGAATACCCCAGAGAAGAAGAATGGACCCCATCATTTCGCAGCAGCATTTGCGGCTGCGCTGGCTCAAGCGATGGCTACAGCCACTGGATCTCCCTGGCCTCTGGAGGCAATGGACGGCCCCGATCCCGCGTCGAATAAAGGCACGCCGATTCATTTTCGCTTGACGGTTACAGGATCCATTGCCGGCGAATGCTACGTGGAGTTCTATGAGCCGCAGGTGACGGATCTGGTGGCAAGGATCGTAAAGCAGCCGGTGACGGAGCTCGCCGATGAGCACATTGACGCGCTGGCTAAAGTTGTCGCGACGGCCACAACCGACTTGGCTGCGGCTCTTGAAGAAAAGTACGGCAAGCTGGAGTTCAAGGTCGATCGCGTGGCCGGGCTGGCCTTTGGCGGCATGTTTGTGGTGCCGCTCGCAGGTCCTGGCGACGAGGCGAACGTGCAGGCTCTGCTTTACTTTGGCGGCGAGCTATTCGATGCGCTCCCAGACGAAGGCAACGGCGAACCGAAGCACAAGACGCAGGAGAACATGGTTTCAGCGAACAACCTGAAGCTGGTGATGGACGTCGAGCTGAATGTCTCGCTGCGCTTTGGACAACGGCAGATGCCGCTGCGCGAAGTGCTGGAACTGGGCAGCGGCTCGGTGATCGAGCTGGATCGCATGGTCGATGAGCCGGTGGAGCTGTACCTCGACGGCAAGCTGATCGCGCGCGGCGAAGCGGTGGTGGTGGACGGAAACTACGGCCTGCGGGTGACGGATATTCCGCAGCCGGTGGCATCGCACCTCCTGAACTGATTGAACGGAAAGAACTGAGGTCATTCTATGAGTTTGTCGCTTCTGTCGTTTTTGCCCGCCGTCGATCGTGGATGGAAGAACATGCGCGCCGTATGCGACTTCAACGGGTGCCATAACACGCAGCTGATGCGCAGCATTCCGGGCAGCCGGCCAGGCATGCAGGTGGGACCGCAGTGGTATTGCAGCTTCGACTGCTTCGCGTTGGCCATGCGCACACCGCTGGCGGTGATGACGAGCCGTCGAGCGCCGGAGATCCCGCGGCTTCCGCGGCTTTCGCTGCGCCTGGCGCTGCATGTGAAGGGATATCTCTCGGCCGAGGACATGCGCCGCGGCGCGGTTCGTTCCGAGATGGATGAGGATGAGCTGGCGGAGACGCTGGTGGAGATGAACATGGCAACCGAGAAGCAGATTGCGGCGGCGCGTTCGGCGCAGTGGGGCTATCCGGTGTTTGCGCAGGATTTCACCAGCCAGCTAGTGTTTTCGGATATTCCGCGGGCGCTGTTACGGAGCAGCTCGGCGGCGCCCCTGCACTACTCGGCGACAGCGAGGCGAATTTTGCTTGGCTTTGTTTCGCGGGTGGAGCACAGCCTTCTGGAAGCGATCGAGCAGATGACCGGCTTCCGCGTGGAGCCGTGCTTCATCACTCCTACCGACCGCGAGGAGCAGATCTCCCGGATCACGGTGCCTTCGGAGTACGAGGAAGTGGTGGTCGAGGAGCCTGAGACGCCTGAAAGGATGGCCCGGACTTTGGGTCGGATGGCGGTGGAGATCGGAGCGCGGGAGGCGCAGATTGCCCCCTGCAAGAGCCATGTGTGGGCGCGGATGATGGGAAAACGGGGGAAGGTGGACGTTCTCTTCCGGGTGCACGCAAGTGCTGCAGAAGGAAGGTTTAAGGAGCCAGAAATTTTCGAGGAGACTTCCACAGTTTTGCCTTGAAAATTTGACGCCACCTGCCGATAGGGTACCTGGGTGGGTGGCATGGCGCTGAATGAGAGAGTGTTTGAGGTCGTCGCGGCGCGAAGCGGAGTGGCGGGGCCGCAGGCAGGCACGCTGGAGACGTTGCGGGAACTTCAGGATGTACCGGTGCTGTCGGAGACGCTGCTGCGTGTGGAGTTGATGGTTCGCGAGCGATCTGTCGATCTGCGCGAAATCTCTACGGTGGTTCTCAGCGATCTGGGCGCGACATTGCAGATCATGCGTCTGGCAGGTCGCGAGGATGCTTTTGAGGACGGTCGGGTCCCCCGCATTGAGGATTGCATTTCGGGGCTGGGTGTGCAGGCGTGCCTGGAGGCAATCGCGCGCCGGCCGCTGAAGCCGAGCACGCGTCCGCCGGCAGTGATCGACACTTGGGCGCACGCGCGGATTATCGCGGAAAACTGCAAATTTCTTGCCGAAGAGACCTCGTCCTTTCTGGTAAATCCCGACGAGGCCTACCTTGTGGGTTTGTTTCATGAACTGGGCACGCTGCCCGCGATTCTAGGCTGGAATCGCAGCTTCGCGGTGCCGGCCGATCCGGCGGTTGCGGGATTGCGGATGGCGCAGGCCTGGTCGCTGCCCGCATGCGTGGCCGAGTATTTCTCCGAGCTTCGTTCGCATGCCGCGGGGCATCGCTGGTCCGCGGTTGTCGAGCAGGCACATCCAGACGCCCAATATGCTCCTTCGACTGCTGCGCCGGGCGATCATCGACCCATGCAGACGCGCTCGGCCGTTTCGCTGCAGCTGGCCTAATCTCGGAGGCTGGCTGCGGCGATCGCTCCGGGCACGCATTGGACGGTGCGGCCGCAGATTCCCGCAGATTGCGTTCGGATGAGGAAGGCGCTTCGTGCGGCGGGCGCGTTCTGCTCCATCGATGCCGCTCTCATCCAACCCTCATTTTTCCTCCACTTTTAGCCCCTTAAAGCCCTTTTTGTAGGCAAACTTTGCCTGCTGGGATGGCATGCCCCGTGCTTATCTCTTGTTGAAGGGAGAACCATGGACAGTGGCTACTATGCCGCGTGCACGGGTCTGGTGACGCGTACACAGGCGTTGGATACGATCGCCAACAACCTGGCCAACGCCAGCACGACCGGCTATCGCGCCGAGCACAACGTGTTCAGCTCAGTGCTTGCCGACGCGGGCGGGCTGGTGCAGACCCCACTGAACCAGGCAATGAACAGTGTCGGGATCCTGTCGGGGACCACGCTCGATCAAAGCCAGGGCGCTCTGCAAAAGACGGGGAACCCGCTCGATCTGGGTATCGAGGGCGGCGGCTTTTTTGTGGTGCAGACGGCGAACGGACCGATGTATACGCGCAACGGCTCGTTTCAAGTTTCGAGCAAGGGCCAGCTGATCACGTCGAGCGGCGACGCGGTGATGGGCGACCGGGGAGTTATTCAGATGCCGCCGGGTAAGGTGACGATTAGCCCGGACGGAAGCATCTCATCGGACGGCGCAGTTGCCGGCAAGATCAAGGTTGTCGAGTTCCCCGCAGGAACGGAATTGAGCAGCGCGGGAAGCACCTACTATTCCGCGCCGGCCAACACCGCCAAGGCTGCAACCAATTCGAACGTGCGGCAGGGAATGCTGGAAAGCTCGAACGTGAATCCGATTGCCAGCATGGTGGAACTGGTGACGGCGCAGCGCCAGGCTGAAATGGCCCAGCGCGCGCTCTCGATGTTCAATTCAGAAATAGATAAAACGGCAACGCAGGACCTGCCGAAGGTCAGTTAAAAGGAGATCAAATGTTTCACGCCCTCTATACCGCTGCCAGCGGAATGACTGCCCAGCAGATCAACCTGGACAACATCGCGAACAACCTGGCCAACTCGAGCACGTCGGGGTTCCAATCGCGCCGCGTCCAGTTTTCAGATCTCCTCTATCAAAGCGACATCATGCCGGGCGCCGCGGCCACGCAGCAAACAACGGTGGCTTCAGGCTTGCAGATCGGCCTCGGCACACGGCCCGGCAATACAGAGATTGTGCAAACGCAGGGCGACCTGACCAGCACCGGCAATCCGCTGGACTTTGCCATTCAGGGCGGGGGGTTCTTCCAGATCCTTATGCCCAACGGGCAACTCGGCTATACGCGCAACGGATCGTTCCAGACGGATGCGCAGGGAAACCTGGTGACTGCGAACGGCAATCAGCTACAGCCGACGATCAATATTCCTGCATCGGCCACCAATATCACGGTAGGCAGCGATGGCACGGTGAGCGTGACTCTGCCGGGGCAAACTTCGGCGCAGCAGGTGGGCGTGCTTCAGCTGGCTTCGTTTGTCAATCCAGGCGGCCTGGATAGCGTCGGCAACAACATCTATCTGCCGACGACGGCATCGGGGGAACCGATTGTGGGCGCGGCGGGCGGTTCTGAAGGGTTGGGCACGATCCAGCAGGGGATGCTCGAGCAGTCGAACGTGAATGTGGTGGACGAGTTTGTGAACATGATTCTCGCGCAGCGCTCGTATGAGTCGAATTCGCGCGTGATCAAGGCGGCGGACGAGATGCTTCAGCAGTTGAACCAGCTTGCGCAGTAAACCGGGAAGCGAATGATGCGAACTAGAGGAATCTTGTCGTGGATGGTGCTGGCGGTCGCGGCCTCCGCGGCGCAGGCGGCGCCGGGGCACTACGCGATCAGCACGGCGCAAATCGCAGCGACTGTGACGCGCTTTGGCATCGCGGTAGAGCCCGCCCAGGTGAAGCTGCTGGCCGACGTGGTTGCGACGACCGACTCTCCGCGGCTGGTGGTGCGTTCGATCCGGCCGTGGGGCAATCAGCGCGTGATGGCGCGGCTGGAATGCGAGAACCCAGCACAGTGCATGCCGTTTTTTGTGGGAGTGCAGATGAAGGCCAATGATTCCTCGCAGACGGCCGCGGGGACCTCGACAGGCGCAACCGGATCGACGTTGGCGCAGCTCAATTCGCCGCATGATTACCTGGTGCGGAGCGGAACGCCCGCCACGCTGCAGCTGGATAACGATCACGTACACATCCGCATCCAGGTGATTTGTCTTCAGAACGGAAGCCTTGGCCAGAAGATTCGCGTCACGAGCAAGGATCACCGGATTACGTACATGGCCGAGGTGGTGGACGGAAGCCTGTTGAAAGGAAGTCTATGAACAGGATCGGCGGCCGCTTCATCGAAATTCAGGTTCTCTGCGCGGCCCTCCTCGCAGGCGTCGTTCCGGCGGCGGCAGCCAAAAAGGCGACGAGTCCGGCAGAACTGCGGACGGAGTATGTCAATCGTGTGCAGGAGCAGCAGGTGGCTGTTCCGGAGCACACGCTGGGAAGCCTATGGACACCGGGCGACGTAAGCGATCTTTCGGGCGACTACAAAGCGCGCAAGCTGAATGATACGGTGGTGATCCTGGTTGCGGTGCAGACAACGGCTACGCAGAGCGGCGATGTGAACAGCTCGCGTGCATTTCAAACTTCCTCGGCGATCACGGGACTCGCCGGGAATCTGAAGGCGAGCGGCGTGAATCCGCTGTTTGCTGGAAACTCAAGCACAACGCTGAAAGGATCGGGCGCCACAGATTCGAATACGACCTTCCAGACCAGCATGACGGCGCAGGTGATCGCGGTGCTGCCGAGCGGCAACCTGGTGGTTGAGGCGCAGCGCAAGATTTTCATGAACAACCAGCACGAGGACGTGACCATTCGCGGCGTCGTGCGCCCCAACGATATTGGCCCGAGCAACACGGTTCCCTCGACGGCCTTGAGCAATCTTGAAGTGGAGATGAAGGGGAAGGGGATTATCGCGGACAGCACGCGCCCCCCGAACCGGATTACGAAGGCCATTCTTTGGCTTCTTGGATTCTGATGATGAGTTTTGTATTCGACTTGAAGAAGCTTCGGCCCAGCGCGCAGACGGCGCGTTTGCTGGCCTGCACGCTGGCGCTGGCGCCGCTGGCACCCTATGCCGGTGCGGATAATCCGAACCGGCACGTGCTGATCCGGGACATCACCAGCGTCGAAGGCGTGCGCAGCAACATGCTGGTGGGCTATGGGCTGGTGGTGGGGTTGAATCGGACCGGCGATAGCCAGCAGACATTCTTCACGGTGCAGACGCTCGCGAATGCGATGCAGAAGATGGGTGTGCTGATGCCCTCTCCTTCGCAGGTAACGGTGAAGAACGTGGCTGCAGTGTTCATTACGGCTTCACTGCCTCCGTTTGCGCGTCCTGGATCGAAGCTGGATGTGACGGTGTCGTCGGTAGGCGACGCCAAGAGCCTGGTGGGCGGCGTGCTTCTGATGAGCGCACTACACGGGCCCGATGGGAAGATCTACGCCGAAGCGCAGGGGCCCCTGGTGATGGGCGGCTATGTCGCGGGCAATGGCCAAAACGGCAAGGAAGTGAACTCGACCACGGTCGGGAATATTCCCAACGGCGGCATGGTGGAACGCGATGTGTCGGTGGACTTACACGATTTCAAGACCGTATCGCTGCTGCTGCGCAATCCGGATTTCACGACGGCGCGGGAGATTGCGGACGCCGTGAACCAGGAGTTTCATAAGACTGTGGCGTTGCTCGTGGACAGCACGCGCGTCGATGTCAACGTGGCGGATGCGGGCGCGGATTCGGTGCCGGTGCTGATTTCCCGGTTGCAGAACCTGGCGCTCACGGTGAATACGCCGGCCAAGATCGTGATCAACGAGCGGACGGGAACGATCGTGCTGGGCGGCGATGTGAAGCTGACCCCGGTCTCAGTGATTCACGGCAATCTTTCCATCCAGGTGGTGACGTCGTACAACGTGCTGCCGCTGGGCGGTATGCAGGGATCGAGCACTTCAGAGGGCCGCGGCGGGCGAGGGAATGCAGGGAGCGGCGGCGGAGCGCGGGAGACGGGCGGGACTGGTGGGGAACGGGCTCAGGCCGAGGATGGCGGAGCTCGCCGCGAGGATCGCAGCTTCGTCGCGAATCCGACGGCAGCGCTGGTTCCCGAGCAGAGCGTGACGGTCAATGACTCGCCGACGCAGACCATGCGGCTGGATGACGGCGCCAACGTGGAAGAGCTGGTGAACGGGCTGCATGCGATCGGGACGACGGCGCACGATGTGGTGGCGATTCTCGAGGCCATCAAGGCGGAAGGCGGCATCCAGGCCGAAGTGGAGGTGCAGTAGTGGGATCGGGCATAGTTTCGGGATCGATGATGGCGCAGGCGCAGTCGAATCTTCTGCAATCGCAGGAGAGCCGGATGCTCCGGCAGCTGCAAGGGCAGCAGGCGTCGGGCAACGACGGGAAGATTGAGAAGAGCGCCACGGAGTTTGAGTCGATGCTGCTGAGCAACTGGCTGCAGCAGGCGGAGCAGTCGATGGCCACCGTGCCGGGGGCGGAAGACGACGAAGATGCGGCCGGGCGGGACCAAATGATGAGCCTGGGGGTTCAGTCGCTGGCCGGCGGTTTGGCGGCGACCGGGGGCATCGGGATCGGCAAGATGATCGCACAAGCCCTTCATCATGAAGCAGATAAGAGTAAGGCTGCTGAAGCTGAAGGACATCAGAATGGCACCGCCCAGGCGAAGAAATAAACCTGAGAAACGGATTAAACTTTTTGGAGCAGGGTGCCGATAGAAGCGCAGGTCCAGTGAAGGAGTCGCAATGAGAATCGATCTTAACCAGACGGCTGCGAGCCAGATCGCACCCGAAACCAACTCACAGCAGGTGAGCGGCAACAACCCTGCCGCGTCGGGCGTTGCCGGTGGCGAGGATCGAACCACTTTCACGTCGGACACCCAGTCGCTGGCTTCGCTGGTGAGCACGGCCATGAAGTCGCCGGAGATTCGCGAGGACAAGGTGGCCAGCCTGCAGCAGGCCATCAACAACGGGACCTATCCGCTTGATCCGGGCAAAATTGCTTCGTCGATGCTGGACGAGCACGCCTGAGTTGAAGCAAGCAATCAGGCTCGAGGCCTGAGGAAACATCCACAACATGATCGCGACTCAAGTCCAGGACCGGAACAGCAAGCTCGGGGAGTACCTCGATCTTTTGCATGCCATGGCGCATGAGCTGGATCGGGCCATGGGTGCGATCTCCCAGAATTCTCTCCCTTCGCTAGAAGACAGCGTCACCAGCCAACAGGCTTTATCTGCGCGTCTTCGCGAACTCGCGGACGATCTGGGCCGGCCCATCCAGGGGCGTTCCGCCGCGGCTTCTCTTGAAGGCGACCAGGGGCTCATCCATCAAATTCATCGCGCCGGCGAAACGCTGCAGGCGTTGAACCAGCGCTATTCCGCGCTGCTGAAGCTTTCCAGTCACTCAATTGCGTTGATGGTCTCGCTATTCAGTTCGTATCGGGGCCAAATTCAGGAGGGCGCAGGCCCCAGGTTGAAGCAGCAGACCTGGTCCTGCCAGGTGTAGCTGCCATGGGTGGATTGACAACTTCGCTGTACATTGGCGTGCAGGCGCTGGAATCGACGCAAGGCGCGCTTAACGCGACCAGCAACAATATCGCCAACGCCAACACGCCGGGATATACGCGCGAGGTGCCGCAGTTTTCAGAGGGCACGCTGAACTTTACCGGCGGCCAGGTGCAGGGCGGCGGCGTGACGCTGACCGGCTTGCAGAGCGTGCGCGATGAGCTGCTCAATCTGCAGATCAACCAGCAGACCTCGGAGCAAAGCAGCGTCGATACGCAGTCGTCGAGTTTGCAGCAGATTCAAAACTACTTCACCACCACGGGTGGAGACATCGCCAGCGCGCTGTCGGCATTTTCAAGCAGCATCGCACAGCTTTCGGCGAACTCGTCGAGCACCGCGGCGCAGCAGAGTGTGATCTCGACCGGAGAGAACCTGGCGCAATCGTTCAATCAAACGGCAAGCGGCCTCACCAGCGCGCAATCGGCGGCCGACAGCCAGGTGACGCAGACGGTGGCGCAGATCAACTCGCTGTCGCAGCAGATCGCGACTCTCAACGGGCAGGTTTTTCAGTTGACGGCGGCCGGGCAGAGCGGCGGCACCGTCGAAGACCAGCGCGACCAGCTGGTGAATCAACTTTCAAAGCTAACTGGGATCTCGGTTGCGCAGAGCGATAATGGCGAGACCATCACGACGGCGAATGGAAGTCCGCTGGTGGTCGGCAACCAGGCATTCTCGCTGCAGACTACGACCGGCACAAACGGGTTGCAGCAGGTGATCGATTCGTCGGGGAACAACATTACGGCCTCGATCCAGGGCGGGCAACTGGGCGGCGCGCTTACGATTCGCGACCAGACGATTCCGAGCTATCTCAACCAGCTGAACACACTGGCGACGCAGTTTGCCACAGCCTTCAACAGCGCGCAGGCTGCGGGGTTTGACTCGAACGGCAATGCCGGCGGCAAGTTTTTCAACCTGCCGGCGAGCGCGAGCCAAGCCGCGGCGGGCATCAGCGTGGCCATCACCAACCCGGCGCAGATTGCCATCAGCTCCGACGGTGCGCCGGGAAGCAACGGCAACGTTGTGAACCTGGCAGCAGCGGTCAACAATGCGCTGCCTTCGGGAGAGACGCCGGCGGCGGCATACGCAAGCCTGGTGTACCAGGTGGGCAACGCTACATCGAGTGCAACTTCGCAGTCGTCGGCCATCGGCGCCAACCTGCTGTCGTTAACCAACCAGCAGAGCTCGGAGTCCGGTGTGAACATCGACGAAGAAACTACCAACCTGATCCGCTACCAAACGGCTTACGAGGCCGCGGCGCGGATCATCAGCACCGTTCAGGCGCTGGGCACCGTAACCCTCGACATGGGCTCGAGCCAGTCCTACTAAAACTTATGCGCATTAATTCGAACATGGTTCCCGACATCCTGGCTGACTTGCAACAGAGTCAGTCGACGCTGAACATGGCTCTGCAGCAGGTAGCGACGGGCAAAAGCGTCAATGTGCCCTCCGACAACCCCGCAGCCGCGGCCGACATGGTGCAGAACACGGTTGAGACGAGCAACGTCGATCAGTACACGAAGAACGTGACCGGCGAGCTCTCGATGGTGCAGTCGGCCGATTCGGCGCTGAGCACCGTGGTATCTTCGCTGACCCAGGCCATCTCGCTGGGCACCGAAGGCGCCACCGGGACCAATTCCGCCGCGAACCAGCAGGCGATCGCGCAGCAGGTGCAGGGCATCCTGGCAGGCGTGGTGACGCAGGCCAATCTTTCCTACCAGGGCAACTACCTCTTCGCCGGTACGGCAAGCACCACGACGCCGTACACGGCCGATCCGTCGTCGCCCTCAGGCTACACCTACAACGGCAACAACAATACCAACTCGGTCATGGTGGGAGACAACACCAGCATCCAGGTGAATCTTCCCGGCAGCCAGATCTTCTCGAATTCGACAACCAATGTGCTGCAGTCGCTGAGCTCGCTTGTGACTGCTTTGCAGAGCGGCAATTCGGCATCCATCTCGACCGCGACCAATGCGGTGACCACGGCGTTAAATTATGTCGATCAGCAGCGCGTCTTCTATGCGAACGCAGAGGGCCAGTTGAACTCGCAGGACACCTACCTGCAGCAGGAGACGGTGAATCTCTCCACGCAGCAGACGTCGCTGGTGGGCGTAGACATGGCCCAGGCCGCGACGCAGTTGAGCCAGGCAGAGACCGACAATAGCGCGGCCCTGGCGGCCGCAGCCAAGGTGCTGCCCAACACGCTGCTCAACTATCTGTCGGTTCCGAGCTAAACAACACCAGCCAGTCGATTGAAGCGGCAGACGCAGGCGACGCGGGCGACGCAACACGCCGTGGCGCGCGTCCGCTTCTCGTCAAAGTTTCAGAGTCTGGGTCTCGCGGCGATCACCGCGTGCGGGGCCGCGCGTTTCTCGCGATTATGCAGGGCGCGCTTACGCAGGCACGCCGTGCCTGTTGCATGGAAAAGGAAGCTGAGGGGGAGTGCGCGTTCGCAAGGTGGCTTTGCATCAACTGGGCCACCACCGATGTCCGCTTTATGCGGACCAGTTGCTGTGACGGCTCTCGGACTGCATCGACGCGTAGTCGAAGGGATTTTGGGTGGGCTGCGGCTGCAGGATTGAGGGTCCTGATGGGATGCTGCGCGAATCGGCGTCCTGCCAATAGGCGCGAATCTTCAAGACGCTGCTCATCTCCAGCTCGAGTCCCGTAGCGGATCGCTTCAGCTGAGCCTGCAGAATGTTCTGGCGCAGGCGCGCATAGAAGGTTCTGAGCTTGTTTGTCAGCTCGCCTTCGGCGCCGCCGCTGAGCCAGTCTTCGAGGTGCGCGATCACAAGCAGGGCGTGGTTGACTTCACGGCCACGCTTTGAGATATCGTTGGCCCGCTCCGCTTCGGCGGCCCGGCGCAGGTCGCCCGCGAGTGTGTCGTAGAGGGCGATCAGCACGCCGAATCCGCTTGCCCCCGCCGCCGCCGTTTTTCGATAAGCCAAATCTGTGCGTGTCATGGTCTGCCCCAGCCGATGCCTGTCCCGGCGTTAACCGTTGGAGTTGTTTTGTCCCAGCTCTGCGCTGATCTGTTTCATCTCGTTCGGCAGCTCCTGCAGCAGGATTTCGGCCTGCGAGTATTCGCTTTGCAGCTGCGTCTGGAGAGGTTGAATATAGTTGGTCTGAAAATTCGAAATGTCGGTCTGCAGATCGGTTTCCTGGCTGCTGATGCTCTGCAGGTCGAGTGTGAATGCGCCGTTGCTGGGATCGGTAAAGCTGGTCAGCTGTTGATCGAGGGAGTTGGCGAAGCCATTGAGCGAGGTGCCCTGGAAGAAGTTTTGAACGCCGCTGAAGTTGTTTTGCAAGGTGCTGGTCAGTGTTGCGGAGTCCACGCTGAGGGTGCCGTCGTTGTTGACCGTAATGCCCAGGGAGGACAGGTTCGGCACGCTGGTGTTGCCGGGAGCGCTGTAGTCCAACATGCTGAGAACGGAAGTCTGTAGGCTGCGGATGGTCGAATCGCTGGCCAGAACCCCTTGGCCGGAACCGGTGGTAAACGTGAACTCCGTGTTCAGGTCCGAGATCACCTTGTTGTAGTCGGTGACGAACTGGTTGATGGCTGAAGAAGCCTGGGAAGTATCGGGCTGAACCGAGAGGCTCACCTCGGACTGTGAGGTCCCCAGCAAGTTGAGAGTTACGCCGGGAATGACGCCGGTGACGGTGTTCGAAGCGCTGGCAATGTTGATGCCGTCGACGGTGAGCGATGCGTTGGCGCCGGGCTGATTCTCGGCAAAGCCGAATCCCGTGTCGCCGGTGACGGTAAGATCGTTGGCCGAGCCCGAAGAGTTGGCGACGAGCGCGAGGCGTGCGCCGCTGGCATCGGTGATGACGCTGGCAGTGACGCCGAGGCTGTCGCCGTTAATCTGGTTGGCCACATCGCTGAGGGTTTCGGTTCCGTCGGTGGTGATGGTGGCGGATGCGCCGCCGCCGCCGGTGACGGTGAAGCTGCCGGCAGGAAGCGCGGTGGTGCTGGATGCGTAAACGTTCGAAGTCCAGGAGTCGGTCTTAGCCAGACTGTTGACGACCACGACGTGATTGGCCTGGATGCTGCCGGGGGCTGCGCTTGCCGTGACCACGGTGGAATTCGAGGAGGTGACCGAGGCCGCCGAAAGCGGGCCGGTAATGCTGTTGAGGGCCTGCATGTCGTTGTCGAGATTGCTGACATCGCTCTGAATCTGATTGATGTCGGAGGTCTGGCTTTGCAATGTGTTGAGCTGCGTTTGCCACTGGTTTTGAGGGGCTTCGGCGGCGGTCACTGCGGAGCTGACGGCGGCCTGGACGTCGATGCCGGACGAGGACGCGCCGAATGCCGCCTCAAGGATCGAGCTCAGGTCGATCGAGGAGGAGGAATTGGAAGACCCTAACAGCGAACTCAGTGCCGAGGAAATTGAGCTCATAACCGGAACCCTTCTATGCCCCTTGGGCGGAGAATGTGCCTTTTAGACCGCAACTCAATATCGGCACTTTGGCCTTGAAAATCCAACCGGATCCACACAAAAAAGAGCAGCAGCGCCGCGAGGGCGCTGCTGCGTTGGGCTAGTGGTGAAAGGTCTTACTGGAGCAGCTTGAGGACAGCCGATTGCACCGAGTTGGATTGCGAAAGGGCAGCCATACCGGTCTGTTCCAGCACGTTGAATTGCGTCATCTGCGAGACGGTCTGACCGATGTCAGCGTTCTGCACGTTGTTCTGGGCAGCCGTCAGGTTGGTAACTTCGGTATTTTCAACGTTGGTGTCAGCGTTCAGGCGGTTGACAGCGGCGCCGACGGCACCGCGGTTGGCGGCGATGGTGCTGATCGCGGCGCTGATGTCGGCCAGCGCGGTTTGCGCAGACCCCACAGAGGTCAAAGCTGTGCCATTCAGGGCCAGGCCTGTCGTGGTCAGCGAAGAGATCGCCGTGCTGATGGTGGCGCTGCCGGCCGATGTGCCGTCGCTGGTATAGACGGAAGCGGTCGTGCCGAAGATCGCGGTGCCGTTGTAGTTGGTTGTCGAGCCGATGCTGCCGATTTCTGTCAGGATCGACTGATATTCCGTATCAAGCGCCGTTGCCTGGCTGGTGGAGAGGCCGCCCGTGGAGGCTTCGGTCGCCAGAGTCACTGCGCGGTCAAGAAGGGTTGTGACCTGCGAGAGCGCGCCGTCGGCGGTCTGCAGAAGACCGACGCCATCGGAAGCGTTCTGGCTGGACTGGGTGAGGGCCGAGATGTTCGCCTGCAAGCCGTTCGCGATCGAAAGGCCGGCGGCGTCATCGGCGCCGGAGTTGATTTTCAGGCCGGTGGACAGTTCGGTAAGGGTCTTCTGAAGGCTGGTCTGCGTAGAAGAAAGCGCATTTTCCGCCGTCAGAGAAGAGATGCTATTCAGGATGCTCAGCATTTTTTGTATCGCTCCTTATATCGATTTCCGCCTGCACCGACCCAGTTCCTTTTTGAGGTCCAGAATCGCTATTTGGAGCAGGTGGTTAATTTGCTTACGGGCACTCTATCGGTCACTCGTTTTCGGGATTCTAGTTTCGCTTCAGGAAACTGATGGTCGGGGCCCTACAACTTTTGTGAGAGGTGCATGAAATCAGAGAGAGAAGAAGAAACGGGTCCGAGATAAGCTATGCGATCAAAAGAGAATGCACGAATCATTGATAAGACGGATGATCGCCGAACCCGGCCATTCAGCCGGGCCCGACGCACATTGATGGAGAAGGAAGGGATCGTACGATGGTTACCGTTTGTGGCGCGAACGGTTCTTATCCTTGTACATTGCCGCGTCCGCTTGGGCGATCAGTTCTTCGAGCGACATGCCGGCCTTCCATTCGACGAGACCGATGGCTGCTTCGACGCGCACCACCAGCCCCATGCCGCCGGGGCGTTCGGTGAGCGTGTATTTGCCGAAGACCCATTCGCGAATGCGGTCGATGTGCGATGCGGCTCCCGTAGTATCGCAAGCGAGCACGATGACAAACTCATCTCCGCCCCAGCGCCCAATGAGGTCTCCGGACCGGGTGTTGGTCTGTAATTCAACGGCAAACTGTTTAAGCAAGTCGTCGCCGGCCAGGTGCCCATGCGTGTCGTTGACTTCCTTGAAGCCGTTGAGATCGAGCATGACGACGCAGAAAGGCTGCTTGCTCTCAATGCTCCAGCGGATGCGCTCTTCCACGCTGCGCCGGTTAGCGACGAGGGTGAGCTGGTCGCGGAGGCTGAGCTGCTCGGCTGACTTGAGCTTGGTTTCGTAGATGGAGACTTCGGCGCGCAGTTGGGCGACGAGCTCGCGGCTATCGCGGTTCATCTGATCGACGCTGTTTTTCAGCTCCGAAACGCGATGCACCAGCGAGGCGCGGATTTGGGTGAGGTCTTCGAGATTGGCGATCTGCTCGATGCGCCCGGTCACTTCTTTGAATTGGTTGGCATAGCCCTGGTCGCGATTGCCGACAGATTCGGCCGTCTTGGCCAAAGCCACGAGCACTTCGCGAACTTCGTCGGCCTTGGCCTTGAGGTGATCGGAGATGCGCGCTCCCCACTCCTGCACGTGCACCTCGACCTGCTGCTCCACCTGGCGAATGGATTCGGAGGCGATGTTTGTCGAGACCCGCTGCTCGAGGCTTTGCAAATTGGCTTCAAGGTCGAAGCCATGCGCGGGGGAGATGTGTGTTGCGGTTTTTCCGATGACACCGAGCAATGCGCGATAACACTCGAAGGTCGTGGGGAAGAGTTCCGTGTCGACGGGCTCTGCCTCCAGGGTCCCCGCTGACTGCATATCGAGGTATTTCTTAAGGGAGATCATTCTCGGTGTCGTCCTTTCTCGCCGAAAGAATGAATTTCAGCCAACGGGCCGTCGGGGGCAGAATGCGCCGATCCTTTATGAAGGGTCGTGATCACGGGTCGTGGATCGCTGCCTTTGATCGAAACTCCGAACACACTGAAAGGTGCTTCATTCATCGGAAGTTAGTGACGCGAAGTTTAGGGCGTGAGCCGCCCAAAGGTGCCCAGAGTAACCATACGGGCGCAGAGCTTCCTGAAATGGGATTTAGACGCCGGTCCGCGACGTAACACGCTTGCGAAAACCTGTCGTTGAGAGACGGGTTTATTGATTCTAGGGGGAATCTCTGATAGCATCCTCACAAAACCTGTCGCGGGAGAACGTTTTTGACAAAAGAAAGTGCCAGCGAGAACAGCGACTCCGTCCGGGGAGGGGAGCCGGTGCCAGGAGTTTGGGCGCCCACGGCGCACGGGCTGCACTCTTCCGTTGAAGAAGCGCGAACGACTGCACGGAAGGCAGCCGGTCATCTTCTTTCCCTGCAGCATAGGGAGGGGTATTGGGTCGGGGACCTCACGGCCGACTCGACCCTGCAGTCCGACTACATCCTTCTGCAGATGTGGCTCTATCCCCCGGAGCAGGATGGCGCCTGGAATCCGCCAACGATGCCGCGGATTCGCAAGGCGGTGCAGGCGATCCTGACTGCGCAGCGGCCCGATGGAGGATGGAATATCTACGAGCCTGGTCCGTCGGAGATCAACGCGACCGTGCGCGCCTACTCGATGCTCAAGATGACGGGCATGAGTCCGGAGGATCCGCGCATGCTGAAGGCTCGCGCGCTCATTCTCAAACTCGGCGGGATCCAGGAGTGCAACAGCTATACGCGCATCAACCTCAGCCTCTTCGATCTTTTCCCGCGCAAATACTGCCCCACCATTCCCCCGGAGATCATGATCATCCCCGGCAACGTACTTTACGAGGTGTCGTCGTGGACGCGGACCATTATTGTGCCGCTGTCGATTGTGCAGGCGCTTGCCACGCCCAAGCCGACTCCAGGAGGGCTTCGGGTGGGAGAGCTATTTCATCCCAGCCGCCGGCTGGCGCTGCATCGCAAGGATCGCATCGCGAATGTATTTGTCCACGCCGACAAGCTTTTCAAGCGCTGGGAGCGGCAGAATGTCCGAAAGATTCGCGGCCATGCGATTCGGGAAGCGGAAACCTGGATGATGAGCCGCATGCAGCACAGCGAAGGGCTGGGAGCCATCTATCCATCGATCCTGTATTCGATCATGGCGATGGAGGTGCTGGGCTACGAGCGCGATCATCCGGATCTCGAGAAGGCGGTGCGCGATTTCGAGAGCCTGATGCTCGAAGGGGAAGACAGCCTCATCTTTCAGCCGTCGAAGTCGCCGGTGTGGGACACGGCGATTGCTGCGTTTGCCCTGGGAGAACTGAGCGCGGCGAACGGCGCGGAGCTTACGATGGCGGCCGACTGGCTGCTGAGCAAGGAAATCCGGCGCAAGGGAGACTGGTCTGCCAAGCGCCCCGATCTCACCCCCTCGGGATGGGTTTTCGAGTTTGCCAACGAGTTTTATCCGGACATTGACGATACGGCGATGGTGCTGCTGACGCTATTGCACGCCAAGGCGAGCGATCGGGAAAAGCAGACGCGCGCCGAACGCCGCGCTATCGATTGGCTGCTGGGCATGCAGAGCTCCGATGGCGGCTGGGCGGCATTCGATGTCGACAACAACTGGCAGCTCTTGAACCGGGTGCCTTTTGCGGACCACAATGCGATGCTGGACCCAACTTGTGCCGATATTACCGGGCGCGTGCTGGAGTCGCTTTGCTGTCGCGGCTTCGACGCGACGCACCCGGCTGTCGAACGCGCGATCCGCTACCTGCTCGCGCAGCAGGAAGAGAACGGAAGCTGGTATGGCCGCTGGGGCGTGAACTATGTCTATGGAACGTTTTTAGCGCTGCGCGGATTGAGCGCATCCGGATCGGCGGATGCTGCAGATGCCGTTGCGCGTGGAGCGCACTGGCTACGCGAGGTACAGAATCCTGACGGAGGCTGGGGCGAGAGCTGCCTGGGCTACAGCACGGAGCGGTTCGAGCGAGCGGCGAGCACTCCGTCGCAAACGGCATGGGCGGTTCTCGGGTTGATCGCGGCGGGCGCGATGCGCAGCAATGCGGTCGCGGACGGCGTGCGCTGGCTTGGTGAGAAACAGCGCGCCGACGGAAGCTGGGATGAATCGATCACCACGGGCACGGGGTTTCCGCAGGTCTTCTATATCCGCTACGACCTCTACCGGAACTACTTCCCGTTGCTTGCGCTGGCTACGTACACGCGCCGTCTCGACGAGGCAAACGGTCTGTCGGTCGAGAGGCATTCTGAGCCCCGGGAGGGGGTGCCGGTCGTGTGATCTGTCGCCGGGGTCGCTTGTAGATTGAATCCGCGCGCGTGCCGTCCGGAGTGCCTCAGAGTATCATGGACGACACGCGCCAAACGTCTGCGCTTTTCCCCGTAAAATCTACGGACTGCACAAGAACCGCATTCGAGCAAGGCTACCCCACACGATCGATTCCCGTTCAATCTCTCTTGGCGGGTAGGACAGGCCTCAAGCAAGATCTTTTCCCGGGCGAAGTACGAAAATCTGGACAACAGCAGATTCTTGTTCGTGGATTGTATTGAGGAGTTGCACATGAAAAGGAACACTTCCCCAATCTCTCTTGCGGGCTCGCAACTAAGCGACGTCCGACATGTTTGCGCGTTTTTCTCGAGCGACGAAGAAGAGTACCGCGTCCTGCTGCCTTTCATTCAGGACGGATTTGCCTGCGGCGACAAGGCGGTGCACGTGGTAAATCCGCACCAGCGCGAAGAGCATTTGCAGCGTCTGCAAACGGCTGGGATTGACTCGAAGAGGGCCCAGGAGAATGGCCAGTTGGAGATAAAGACCAACGACGAGGCGTATCTGCGGGAGGGCCGTTTTGATCAGGACCGGATGCTCGCGGCGTTTGAGCAGATGGCGAGCGGCAATGCCCAGGGCGGATTTCCCCTGAGTCGCATTGTTTGCCGGATGGACTGGGCGGCCGGAGATCAGTCGCGGGTCGACGATGTGATTGAGTTTGAATCGCGCGTCAACAAAGTATGGGAGCACCACGACGATGCGGTGATCTGCACTTACCATCTCGCCAAGTTTGGAGGCGATGCGGTCATTGACATCATGCGGACGCATCCCCTGGTGATCATCGGCGGCACGCTGCACCAGAACCCATTTTTCGTCCCTCCGGAGCAGTTCGTCCGCGAGGGTGGAAGACATTCCGCCCGCGCGAACTCTTCGACCATGGCGATCTGACATGGAAGGGGAAACAACTAATTCCGCGCAGGAGATCCGGCGGCTTCAGCGCTGCATGAATGATCTGGTCAGTGTTCTCGCGCTGCCTGCGGCGTGGAGCGGCGGAGAGTCGCAGCAGATTGTTCACACGCTGCTCAAAGCGTTGCTGCGCGTGCTCGCGTTAGATTTTGTGTACGCGCGCGTGAAGGACCCGAATGGCGCGGTTCCCGTGGACACGCTGCACATTGCGACCTCGGGCCCGCTGGGGCGGAGCCCGCAGACGATCAGCGCGGCGCTCGAACCCTGGTTGCAAGATGATGCTCAGGGTCAGACCGCGCCGGCGCGCATCCGCCTGGACAATGAAGACATTTCAGTTTTTCCAGTTTGGCTTGGGCCGCACGGAGAAATTGGTCTCCTCCTGGCCGGTTCAGGGCGGGACGATTTTCCACTCGAAACCGAAAGACTTGTTCTGAACATCGCGGCAAACCAGGCAGTGGTGAGTCTGCAGCAGGCGCGCCTCCTGGGCGAGCAGAAGAGAGTTGCCGGGGAACTGGACAACTGGGTTGCGCGGCGTACCGCGGAGTTGGCCGCAGCCAACGAAGAACTGCGCAAAGAAATTGCCGAACATCAGCAGACGGAACATAAGCTGCGGCGCAATGAGGAGGCTTTGCGCGATGCGCATGCGCTGGTCGCACGCGGCGAGGAGCTTTGGCGTTCTGTGTTTGAGAACTCGGCCATCGGCGTCGCGCTCACCGACCTGGAAGGGCATTTCATTGCCACGAACCCGGTGTACCAGAAGATGCTGGGTTATACCGAGGAGGAGTTGCAAAAACTTGGCTTTGACGACGTGACTCACGCGGACAACCAGGCGGCGAACGCTGCCCTCATTGGAGAACTGATGGGAAGCTCACGCCGCCAGTTTCAGATGGAGGAGCAATATCGGCGGAAAGACGGCAGCCTGGTGTGGGTGCGCAACAACGTCTCCCTGGTGCCGGGGACGGAGCGGCTGCCGCAGTTTCTGATGGAACTTTCTGAAGATATTGCCGAGCGCAAGTATGCCGAAGAAGCCCTGCGGGCGAGTGAGAGCAATTTTCGCTTGATCGTCGATACGATCCCCGGCCAGGTGTGCACCCTGAAGCCGAACTTCGAAGTGGAACTGGTCAATAAACCGCTGCGCGACTACTTTGGGCTGGCGTTGGAGCAGCTGAAAGACTGGGAGTTTATCGGCGTGGTTCATCCGGACGATCTTGAACGGGTGATTGCGCAAAGCCGCCACTCGGCGGCCACCGCGGAACCATACAGCATCGAACATCGCTGCCGGCGCCACGATGGCGTGTTTCGGTGGTTTCAGGTGCGCGCACTTCCTCTGCGCGGCGCGGATGGCCAGGTCGTCCGCTGGTATCTGCTTCTCATCGACATTGAAGACAGGAAGCGTGCAGAAGAAGCTGTGATGGCAAGCGAGCGCAACCTCAAGCTGATCATCAACACCATCCCAGCGTTGGCATGGTCCGCTCGTCCCGAAGGCACCGCGGAGTTCTTCAATCAGCGCTGGCTCGACTACACAGGCCTTACTGCGGAACAGGCTTCAGAATGGGGCTGGACGGTTGCGCTTCATCCCGATGACCTGGACCGCGTGACGAGTTACTGGCAAGCAGCCGTTGCGACCAGTGATTCGGTGGAGATTGAAGCCCGCCTTCGCCGTTCCGATGGCGCGTATCGCTGGTTTCTGTTCCGCGCCAGCGCTCTGCGCGATGACGCGGGAGCCATTGTCAAATGGTATGGGACAAATGCCGACATCGATGACCGCAAGCGCGCGGAAGAACATGTGCGCCGCAGCGAGGCCTTCCTCGTGGAGGGCCAGCGGCTCAGCCGGACCGGGACTTTCTCATGGCGGGTGGAAACGGGCGAGATCACCTGGTCAGACGAGCTATATCGCATCTTCGAGCTTGACCCCGCTACACCGGCGACGCTCGAATTGATCGGCCGCCGCGTTCATCCGGAAGACCTGCCCATGATCGGCGATATGCTTGCCAGCGCGCAACGCGCCGACAGCCAGTTTGAGTATGAACCCCGCATCGTGATGGCCGATGGGTCGATCAAGCACATTCACCTGATTGCTCACGCGGTCCGCGATGCGGAGGGCCGCCTGGAATATTTCGGGGCGGCTCAGGATGTGACAGGGCGCCGGCTTGCGGAAGAAGGCTTAACCAGGGCGCGGGCGGAGCTCGCCGATGTTGCGCGCGTCACCAGTTTCGGCGTATTGACGGCTTCGATTGCCCATGAGGTCAATCAGCCACTCTCGGGGATTATTACCAATGCGAGTACCTGTCTGCGCATGCTGGATACCGACCCGCCGAATCTCGATGGCGCGCGCGAGACGGCACGGCGCACCATTCGCGATGGGCATCGCGCGTCCGACGTGGTGATGCGCTTGCGGGGACTTTTCAGCAAGAAGGAAGCGGCGGTCGAGCCTGTCGATCTCAATGAGGCGGCACGCGAGGTCTTTGCGCTGATGTTGAGTGAATTGCAGCAGGCTCGCGTGGTTCTGCAGTCTGAGCTCTCTGAGGACCTTCCGTTGATCCAAGGAGACCGCATTCAACTGCAGGAGGTGATTCTCAATCTTCTGCGCAATGCTTCGGATGCAATGAACACCATCGAGGATCGGCCGAGGCATGTGCGGATCAGGACGTCGCGCGACGCAAGCGACGATATCTGCCTCACGGTCGAGGATACCGGGATTGGCTTCGATCCGCAGCATACAGACGCGCTTTTTCAGCCGTTCCACACAACCAAGTCCGATGGGATGGGAATCGGGCTCTCGGTGAGCCGCTCAATCATTGAGGCTCATCGTGGACGCTTATGGGCAACACCCAATGACGGTCCGGGAGCTACATTTGCCTTCTCCATTCCCCGGAATCCCGAAGCGTCCTAGAGAGCGGGCTCATTGCGGTTCAGGTAACGCACCGCCTGACTCTAGATTTCGTCCTGCCTGCAGCCTTCATCATCCTCCCTGCAACTCGACCTGCGGGCTCGGCCGGAATCGGACTACCCTGGCAGTGCCCGCGATCCCTCCCGCCGGAACTGGAGCTCGTCAACCATGCAGAACCGAAGCCTCGCATCCAATCTCGGCATTTACGCCTACGCCGCCGGCGCAATCTGCCTCGGCCTTCTCGGCCTGGTTTCGGGCGACTTTGCCACGACGTGGCAGCACGTCGGCCCCAACGTTCCCTTCCGCGTGCCCCTCGCGTATCTCACCGCCCTCATTGAACTCGCTGCCGGACTCGCGCTCTTCTGGGGCCGCACGGCGCGCGCCGGCGCGCTGACGCTGACGGTTGTCTACTCCGCTTTCACGCTGGTGTGGATTCCCAAATACCTCGAAAACCTGCGCAACTTCGACCCACTTGGCAACGTCTTTGAGGAGTTCTCGCTGGTCGTCGCCGGAGCCGTCCTGTTTGCCTCGCTCTCGCCCGTGGGCTCCCTGTTCGCGCGCCGCGAGTCTCCCATCGCCCGCCTCTACGCCCTCTGCGCAATCTCCTTCGGCATCGGGCACATTTACTACATGCCCGGCATGCTCAGCTGGATCCCCCGGTGGATCCCGCCTTCGCAGATGTTCTGGGCTTACGCCACAACGATTGGCTTCTTTCTCGCCGCCGTCGCCATCCTCTCCGGCATCATGGCTCCGCTGGCGTCGCGCCTGGTCACTGCAGAAATCGTGGCCTTCGAAATTCTGGTCTGGATTCCCAAACTCATCGCCGGCCCCCACGACCATTTCAACTGGGCCGGCAATGCGATCTGCATCGCGCTCGCCGGTGCGCCATGGGTCATTTCAGACTCGATTTGCGGGGCCGTTGAACGAGCGCCGGTCCACGCGGAAGCTGCTGCCGAAGTCCGCACCCTCGCCTGAGGATGAAACGGCCTTCGACTCTGCCGCCATTCTTCGCCGTCATTTGTTGGGTGCGAATCCCGACCGGTCGTTGAACTCGACTGCGTCTGAGAGACGATCGAGAAAAAGCGGCAGATTGCTGCGCAGAATGATGTGAGGGGCAAGACGCGTGACCGGCTGCGGTTGAACACCATCGAGCAGGTACCGATAAAGCGTCTCAAAGGCCAGCTTTCCCTGCGTAAACGGGCGCTGATAGAGAGTTGCCAGGATTTTTCCCGATTCGATCAAGGGAACAAGCTCAGGAAAAAGGTCGGTGGTGATGAGTTGCACGCGGCCGCAGAGGCCGCTCTCTTCGAGCGCCTGCAGCACCGGAATACTGATCGCAGTATTGACGTAGATTCCCAGCGGGCGCGGCTTGCGTTTGAGGAGCGTCAATGTGGCCTGGTAGGCCTCTTTGGGACGCTCGTGCGACTCAATGGCGGGGATAAGCGTGAGGTGCGGCGCCATGGTGGCGAGCGCAGCCGCGAAGCCGCGCAGCTTCTCTCCGTGATCGAGGGTCTTCAAATCGCCGGTGATCGTGGCTACGGTTCCCTCTTCGTGGAGGACTCGGCCGAGAAGTTCCGCGGCGATACTTCCGCTGGTCGCCGCATCTACTGAAACGGTAGCGAGTCGGTTGGTACGAGGCGCATCACTGGCCACACAGACCACCGCCGTACCATGATCGGTAAACTTGCGGATCGTAGATTCGACGAGGAGAGGATTGCCCGGCGTCATCAGAATCCCGTCGTAGCCGCGACCAACGTCGTCTTCCAGGAGCTTAAGGTCACCTTCACCGAGGTGAGGGTAAGTGCGGAAATCGAGATCCACGGTGACGCTGTGCGTGGCCTGTGCCGCCTCGCGTATTCCGCTGCGCAACGGATCGAAGAACGACGCGATGTGGCGCGGCAAGTGGACCGCGATGCGGAGATGGCGATTCAGCTTGAGATTCCGGGCGGCCAGATTGGGTTTATAGCCAAGGCTCTCGGCGATCTTGAGAACCCGGTTGCGCGTCGTCGGATTGACGCCTGGACGGTTATGGAGAGCGCGATCCACAGTCCCGATGGAGATTCTGGCTGCGGCGGCAATCTGTTTTATGCCAATGGACTTGGCTGGCTTTTCTCTCACGGCAGTTATTGTACTGGAGGGTTGGTCGGCCTCTCCATAACTACTGCTTCGCCACCGGCCGACAATGGCAACGTGCCGCAAACTTATCCTTTGTTGCCGGGACCCGGCCCGACGGCCTGCACAGGCGCATTCCCGCTCCATTTTCCAGCGTTCCGGTTACGTACACGAAATAATTGTTGACAGTGATTGTGGTGCTCTCTATATTTGTCCACGCATTAACGGGAACGTACACGGTAATTGTGCGTTGGTCCGGCTACGAATCGACTGGAGAGCTTTTGAGGCCGCAAGACCGGAGGTTTTTATGAGTGAAACCAGATTGAGAATGAGGAATCTGAGCCTGTTGATTTGGCTTGCCGTCTTGTCTCTTGCCATGGGCGCATCTGCCCAGGTCGACACCGGCACAATTGTTGGAACGGTGACCGACAGCTCCGGAGCAGTGGTCCCTGGAGCGACGGTGACCGCGATCAATCAGGCGACGGCAGCTCCTGTGGCAGCCAGGACCGGGACGGATGGCCGGTTTGTTCTCACGCCGCTGCCGATCGGGAATTACACCGTGGTCGTTGAAGCCGCCAGTTTCAAGAAGGTCATCACCCAGGGTGTGCATCTCGACATCCAGCAGCAGGCCCTGGTCAATGTGGTGCTGCATCCGGGCGAGGTGACAGAGAACGTCGAGGTGACCGAGGCGCCGGAGCTTATGCAGACCGAGAGTAGCTCCGTAGGCCAAGTGATTGACGAGAAAACCATCGTGGATCTCCCGCTGAACGGGCGAGACTACACCATGCTGGTGCTGGTGACTCCCGGCGTGACACTGCCGCAGCAGGGTGCCCGCGCAACCAATCAGTTTGTGGCCAACGGAGCGCGGGTTGCTCAGAACGATTACCTGCTCGACGGCATCGACAACAACAGCAACAGCGTCGACTACCTGGATGGCAAGGCCGATGTGATCAAGCCTCCGGTGGACGCGATCGCAGAATTCAAAATCATGACCAGCGACTTTCCCGCAGAGTTCGGGCGGGCCGGCGGAGCCATTGTCAATGCGACATTGAAATCGGGTTCGAATCAATTCCATGGATCGGTCTGGGAGTTCTTTCGCAACGATGTATTTGACGCATACAACGACTACTTTGTGCCCGACGCGACAGCCAGCAAGAAGCCCGAGCTGCGGCAGAACCAGTTCGGCGCGACGGCGGGCGGCCGCATCTGGAAGGACCACACATTCTGGTTTGGAGATTATGAGGGAACCAAGATTCTGGATGGGGTGCTGGCCACGAGCCAGGCCAGCGCGAATCTGGGTGCAGGCCTTGCGCCAACTGTCCCTACCCAGGCGGAAATCAACAGCGGGTACACCGATTTTTCGGATCTCTTCAATTCCACGGGCGCATTCACGCGGACCGATTTGCTAGGGCGCACCTACCAAAATGGACAGATCTTCGATCCGGCAACGACGCGTTCGGTGACCGCTGGGGAGGTGGACCCGGTCACGGGATTGACGGCGACTGCGACCGGTTATGTGCGCGACGCTTTCAACAACAACCAGCTTCCGACGAACCGTATCGATCCAAACGCGGTGAAGCTGATGCAGCTCTATCCAACCCCGAACGCGCCTGGGGTGCTCTACAACTACAACACCATCAAGGTTGACAGCTTTAATACAAATACCGCAGATGTGCGCATCGATCAACGCTTCCGCGACCAGGACCGAGCATTTTTCCACTACGACTACATCAGCAGCGTGCGCGTGTTGCCGCCGCCTTTTGAGGGGGTCGCCGACGGGGGCGGATACGGAAATGGAACTGAGATTTATAACGTGCGTGGGTTCGCCTTGGGTTACACGCACACGTTTTCGCCAACCTTGATCAACGAAGCGCGAGCAGGTTATACCCGCGGCCACGACACGCGCGAGCCATCCGGCGCGAGCACTCTCGGCATTCCCGCGCAATTCGGAATCCAGGGCGTTCCCCAGGTTCCGCTCAATGGCGGTTTGCCTTATCTGGGAATTGCAACGATGAGCGGCCTGGGCGGCGCGGGTTGGCTGCCTGGAAATCGATTCAGTGATACCGAGCAAATGACCGAGAATTTAACCAAGGTTTATAGCAATCACACTTTCAAGGGCGGCGCTGAATTCCAGTACATCTACTTCCCGTGGCTCGCTCCACCTGCGTCGAAGGGCACCTTCTATTTTGACGGCAACTATACGTCGATGCCTTTGATGCAAACGGCCGGCGGTCCCGCCAACGGGGTAGATGGAACAACGGGGCGCGCGCAATTTCTGATTTCGCCCGAGGCCGCGACCGTTCCCAACGGCGTGAACATGGCGGGAGGCATGGACCAGATCGATGCCTCGAACTTTGGAACGGTCCATGCCAACCGCAATTATTTCGGAGCCTACTTTCAGGATGATTGGGCAGTTACTCGGAAACTTACACTCAACCTCGGCGTGCGATGGGAGCACTTCGGCCTGACAGGCGAGTCTGGAGGCGCGCAGGCTAACTTCATCCAGCCCTCGCTGAAGACCAATGCGGGAGCGACGTTCTATCTTACTGCCGGTCATAAGAACGCGCCGGCTCTTTCCTCGAGCTTTACCGATGCGTTGCAACGGGATGGCATTGCGCTCGTCTACACTAGCCAATATGGCACGGGTCTCGGTGTCATTCAGAAATTGAACTTTTCCCCACGCGTTGGATTCGCCTATTCACTCACGCCAAAATGGGTTGTGCGCGGCGGTTATGGAATCTTCTACGGGGCCTTTGAAAATCGCGGAGGTTATCCAAGCCTGGGGTATAACTACCCGTTCCAATTCGAAGTTGGCTTGACTGATGCGTCGAATGGTGGCATCTCGAATGTTACGCCTGTGACCTATACCAACGGTTCCACGGGCACCCTTGAGAATGGCATGTCGGGAATTCCGCTGAACACGCTGGATGTGAGTTACAGCGGTCTCGCGCTTCGCGGCATCCAGTTGCACTATCAGACTCCTTATACCGAGGGGTATAACGCGTCGGTGCAATATCAACTCACGCAGCATGACTCGATCGAAGGCGCCTATGTGGGTTCTCAGGCGCGGCATCTCGAGGCCAGTGAAGGGCAAAACAACGTGACGGAGCTTTTGCCTTCAGGAACTCCGCTCACCGGCGCAACCAACTACATTCCATTTCCTGACTTCGGATCGGGTATGCCCTACTATGGCACCGTCGGCAACAGCAGTTACAACGCGCTGCAGACCAAGTGGGTGCACCAAACATCGCTGGGCTTGGATCTGCTCGCGGGCTACACGCTGTCGAAGGCGTTGACAGACGCCGGCGATTCGCTCAGCGGCGGAGGTGTCAGCGGCTATCGCGCCCCAGGCATCGTTCCGATCTCGTTCGACACGGGTCTCGCTTCGTTCAATATCACTCACGGATTTGTGGCCAGCGGAACCTATGCCTTACCGGTCGGCAGCGGGAAGTCCTATTTGGACAGGATGAATCGGGTGGGCAACGCGGTGCTTGGCGGATGGAGCACCAATTTGATTCTCACCTTCGACAGCGGCCAGCCACAAACCATCGGGAGCCAAGTCAGCACGGGTTCCGGCATTAGTGCTTATGCCGACGTCGTGGCAGGGGCGAATCGCTACAGGAAAGGAGTCGCCAGTTGGTACAACCCGGCCGCTTTTGTCGACCCTCCGGCCGTGGCCAGCATCGGACAAACGAGCCTTGCGCCTCTCGGCGGACCAAATACGCAGGTGAACGGCCCCGGATACAAGGACTTCGATTTCTCTATCTTCAAGAGCTTCACGGTGACTGAGAGAAGTCATGCGGAGTTCCGCGCCGAGGCTTTCAACCTGACCAATACTCCGAGCTTCAATCTACCCGCCAACACCGACTATAAAGATTCCGTTCACTTTGGAGAGATTACTTCGACGCGCAGCAACGCACGAGAGTTGCAATTCGCGCTGAAGTATTACTGGTAATTAAAACCTGGCGGCCCGGGCGGGCGATGTCCGTTGCCTGGGCCGTTGTTTTCTAGACGAGGGTGTCCTCTTCGTGCGAGTCTTGTTGCGATCCACTCTCTTGAGGGCAGCACAGGCAGAACCCGCTCCAGCGCCCAGGGGCTAACGAGACTTCGTGCGGCATTGGCTCAAATTGAAAGCTTTGGCAGCGGCCCTGTTCTTGGTTGGGCAGATCGGAGCTTCGTTTGCCTTTTGCCAGAAAGGCGCCGTCCGCGATCAGAGACAGGAAGAGAGCCAGCTACTCGCGGCGGTTCATAAAGATCCTCAGGATCTGCAGGCGGTTGGTGGACTGGGCGAATTTTATCTGCGCAGGCAGGAGTGGAAGCAGAGCGCGCTGTGGCTTCGCAAGGCGTACGCGCTTGCGGACAACGACAGCACCATTGGCTACGACCTGGCTTATGTGCTGACGGAGGGCGGTGATCTCGTGGAGGCAAAAAGCCTGATTGAGAAACTCGAGACGCGGAGCGACAGCGCCAAGCTGCACAGTCTTCTCGCAGAGGTGGAGGACCGGCAGGGAGATTTTGTGGACGCGGCGCGCGCATATCACGGTGCCGCTGAGTTGGAACCTTCCGAGCCGAATATCTTCGACCTCGCGACCTTTCTACTGCAGCATAAGAAGTATGTCGGGGCGCTCGAAGATTCGATCAAAATCTTCCGCTATGGTGTCGCGCAATTTCCTCGCTCTGCGCGGATGATGGTCGGGCTGGGCGTGGCTTTGTATGCCGACAACCAGTACGACGAAGCGGTCCGGACCTTCTGCACGGCCATCGATATGGACCCCAAGGATCAACGCCCCGTTCAGTTCCTGGGACGGGCGAGCAGAGTTTCACCCACAATGGCTGCGGAAGTTGATCGACGCTTGAAGGATTTCGCGGAGCGTTATCCAGAAAGCGCGGCGACGAACTATTTCTATGCGCTGGGCCTTTGGGAGCGAGGCGGAGGCGAACAAGGGCAGAATCGGGACACCATCGAGCGATTGCTGAAGAAGGCGGAGACGCTCTCTCCGCTCTGGTACGAACCGCATTATCAGCTGGGAGTGTTGTATGAAGCCGAGCAGAAATATCCTTCGGCGATTGATGAGATGGAAAGGGCGGTGAAGATTGATCCCGATTTTTTCCCCGCGCACTACCGTCTGGCGGTGTTGTACAAACGGGCGGGCGAGAGAACTGCCGCAGTCAGGGAAGGCGAACTCGTGAAGGAACTGAAAGGGCGAGAGGACCAGGCCGAGGATGCGCACGATGTCACGAAATAATCGCATCGCAGCTGGCAGTGACGCAAAACGGGAGGCGTATTGACACGTTGGACGATGGACGTGTACGTTAACGATATAGATATTTGTACTTTGCTTGCCTGCTGGACTCGCAGTGCTCGACTAAATCGCGAGACCGCGGGAAACGAGGGCTGGGATTGATGGACGACGCACGAAAAGCGGAGACGGTTCGGTGCTGGGAGGAGGAAGTCGTCATTCCAACCTATCCGGTTCAGGAGGCCGACCTGAATCCCATGTTTCTCGAGAAGCGCGTTTACCAGGGCAGCAGCGGGAAAGTCTATCCCAACCCCTTCACCGATAAAGTCAGCCTCGAGAAGCGGGATCAAAAATATCGCGTGGTCTTGCTGGAGAACGAATTCATTCAGCTGATGATCTTGCCTGAGATCGGGGGCCGCATCCATGCAGGGCGCGACAAGACCAACGAATACGACTTCTTCTATCGCCAGCAGGTCATCAAGCCTGCGCTTGTGGGACTGCTCGGTCCCTGGATCTCGGGTGGAGTTGAATTCAACTGGCCGCAGCACCATCGTCCCTCCACCTATATGCCCGTGCACATGACGACGGAAAAGGGTGCGGACGGGAGCTGGACCGTTTGGCTCAGCGAACACGATCCCATGCTGCGGATGAAGGGCATGGTGGGCATCTGTCTCGCGCCGGGAAAATCCCTCGTGGAAGCGAAAGTGCGGCTCTACAATCGAACTCCGCTTCCGCAGACATTTTTGTGGTGGGCCAATGTTGCGGTGCGCGTTCACGATGAATATCAGGCATTCTTTCCGCCTGACGTGACGTTCGTGGCCGACCACGCCAAGCGCGCGATCTCTTCGTTTCCGGTTGCGCGCAACAGCTACTACGGGGTGGACTACAGGCCCGGCACAGACATCTCCTGGTACAAGAACATTCCGGTGCCGACGTCATACATGGTCACCGAGTCGAAGTATGACTTCTTTGGCGGATATGACCATGCGCGGCAGGCGGGCCTGGTGCACACGTCGGATCATCGCATCGCGCCGGGGAAAAAGTTGTGGACCTGGGGCAACGGAGAGTTTGGCCACGCGTGGGACCGCAACCTCACCGATGAAGATGGGCACTACGTGGAGCTGATGGCAGGCGCCTACACGGACAATCAGCCGGATTTCTCCTGGCTGCAGCCGTACGAGACAAAATCCTTCAGCCAGTACTGGTATCCAATTCAGAAGATTGGTCCGGCAAAGAATGCAAACACTGAAGCTGCCCTCAACCTGGAACTCGACGAAAATGCAGCCCACGTGGGAGTCGCAGTCACGTCGAGAAGAACGGTGCGGGTGGTCCTCACGCGTGAGGGGAAACTGGTCCTCGACGAGCAGACAGAAGTATCTCCCAGCGAGCCCTATCAAAGAGACGTAACCGCCGACAGGGCCCGGCCGGAGAAGTATCACCTGATTGTCGAAGACGCAGACGGTCAGCAAATCATCGATTATCGGCCGGAGCGGCCGGTCGACCGCGAACTCCCCGAACCGGCTACGGAACCGAAGGAGGCTGCAGAGATTGCGACGACGGAAGAACTTTATCTAACCGGCCTCCACCTCGAGCAGTATCGACATGCGACGCGGCTTCCAGAAGCCTATTGGTGCGAGGGCCTGGAGCGGGAACCAGAAAACGCCCGATTGAACCATGCAATGGGTCTGTTCCATCTGCGCAAAGGCGAATTCGCGCGGGCAGAAGATCACCTTGTGAGGGCAGTGCGGCGGCTGACCGCGCGGAATCCCAATCCCTGCGACGGAGAACCTTTCTATCACCTTGGACTGGCACGCCTCTATCAGGGGAAAACTTCCGAGGCATACGACGCTTTCTACAAGTCGACTTGGAATTATGCGTGGCAGAGCGCGGGGAACTACGCGCTTGCCTCGATTATTGCCGCGCGCGGAGATTGGCAAGGAGCCCTGAAGTTTGTTGAGCAGAGCTTGCTGACGAATATAGAGAACTTGAAGGCGCGCGCGCTGAAAGCGTCCCTTCTCCGCAAGCTTGGCCGGCCTAGCGAGGCACAAGGGATCATCGATGAGTCCCTGGCGATCGACCCACTCGACTTCAGGACGATGGCAGAGTGGTTCCTGCTCACGGGCCAGCAGCAGGAATTCAAATTGTTTGTGAGCGCTCTCGAGGGCGATGTGCAGACGCTTCTCGATGTCAGCTTCGACCTGGCATGGGCGGGGTTGCATGAAGACGCGTTTACTCTGTTGCAGGCGTGTACGCCGCACAGCGAATGGACGTATCCGATGGTCTGGTATGTCCTTTCGTGGCTGGCTGCCATTTTGCGCCAGAAGGGGCAAGCCGCAGAATTCCTGACAAAGGCGGAAGCTTGCCTGCCGGACTACTGCTTCCCGGCGCGGATCGAAGAGATGATTGTGCTCGAAGATGCGCTGCGGCGGAATCCGACAGCCGCGAGGGCGCACTACTACCTGGGCAATCTCTACTATGACAAGCGCCGCTACGAGGAAGCGATCCGCTCGTGGCAACGATCTATTGACCTCGACGATTCGTTCTCTATCCCGCTGCGGAACCTGGGGATCGCGGAATTCAACGTGAATCGCGACGCCATGGCCGCGGACCGCATGTACGAGCGGGCCTTCAAGGCGAATCCAACCGACGCGCGGTTGCTCTACGAATGGGATCAGTTGAGGAAACGCGCCGGCCTCGCAACGCCCGAAGAACGAATGGAATTTCTGAATGCCCACGTCGATCTTGTGGAGCAGCGCGACGATTTGTCTGTTGAGCTTGTAACGCTTCTCAATCAACGCGCCAGTTATCAAGAGGCTCTCCTGCGCATCGGGAGACGGCGCTTCAGTCCGTGGGAGGGCGGGGAGGGGCTCGTCTCCGCTCAGTATGTGCACGCTCATCGCGGCCTCGGATTCGACGACCTGTCGGAAGGAAGGTTCCCGCGCGCACTGAACCACTTCGACGCTGCACGTCACTATCCCGAGGACCTGGGTGAGGGAAAACATCTGCTCACGCTGGAACGCGACCTCGATTACTTCTCCGGACTTGCCGCAAAGGGTGCGGGCGACTTGAGCCTGGCTGGAAAATATTGGCGCGCTGGGGCGGCACCTCTCAGCTCGGCCGGCATTCATTCGTATTTTCGGGCATGCTGCCTGATGGCACTTAGTGAAGAGGCGCAGGCGCGGGACGTGCTCGAAGGGCTATTGAAGCTTGCCAGACATGAAATGTCGAAGCCTGCGAAGATCGACTATTTCGCAACTTCGCTGCCGAATTTCCTGCTCTTCAACGATGACATTGAAACACGGCATCGAATCGAGACGACCGTGCTGCTTGCTCTGGCGATGGATGGGTTGGGCGAGCGGGAAAAGGCTTTGGAGATGCTGCACAGAGTGACGCAGGAGGATCCAAATCATCTTTTAGCCCTGGAAATGACCCGTTGGATCCGCGGAGAGGTGATGGAGTCGGTGCTAAGGCCTGAGGTACGGCCCACGCCATGATTGTGCCCGCCGTCGTATTTGGTGGTTCCCAGGAGGAGCAAAGCCCGGTTCGCTCGTCTGCGCTCTGGCTGGCCGCGGGCTCCGGTGCGTTGGGCGGACTTCTCTTCGGGTACGACTGGGTCGTGATTGGCGGCGCCAAGGCGTTTTACGAACGTTATTTTCAACTCGATTCACCAGCGCTCCAAGGCTGGGCGATGAGCTGCGCGCTGATCGGATGCCTGCTCGGCGCCGTTTCTTCGGGGGCACTGAGCGATCGCTTTGGCCGCAAGCGCCTCCTCACTGTCGGAGCGTTCACGTTTGCAATTTCCTCGCTCGGCACTGGAATGGCCGGTCGGTTTGATGTTTTTGTGCTTTGGAGAATGATGGGAGGTTTCGCCATCGGTCTCGCCTCGGGCGTGTCGCCGATGTACATCGCCGAGATTTCCCCGGCGCAATCAAGGGGACGCCTGGTCTCGCTCAACCAGGTCGCCATTGTGTTCGGCATCCTGCTGGCGCAGGTGGTGAATTGGCTGATCGCACGACCCGTGCCGCCGGGCGCTTCGGCGCAGGCGATTCTGCTTTCGTGGAACGGGCAGATGGGTTGGCGGTGGATGTTCGGCGTGACGGCAATTCCGTCGGCATTCTTTCTCCTTGCCTCCCTGTTGATTCCGGAGAGCCCCCGTTGGCTTGCCGCGAAGGGGCGCGGCGACGAGGCTCTTCGCGTTCTCGAGCGACTTGGCGGACATGTCTATGCAGAAAAAGTGATGAAGGAGTTTGCGGCCGTAAGCGATGTCCGGCCGGCAAAGAGTCTTTGGAAAGAGTTACGGGCGCCAGGGATCGGGAAGGTTCTCTCGGTGGGGATCGGGCTCGCCGTTCTGCAGCAGTGGTGCGGGATCAACGTGATTTTCAACTACGCACAGGAGATCTTCTCGGCAGCCGGGTACCAGATATCCGACATCCTGTTCAACATTGTGGTCACCGGCGCCGTCAATGTGGTCTTCACGTTCGTCGCGTTTTTCGGGATCGATCGCTTTGGCCGGCGCTTTCTTCTGTTAACAGGACTGACAGGGCTGATCCTCATCTATACGCTTCTCGGGATTTTCTACCGGCTGCATCTCCAGGGAAAGCCGATGCTGTTGCTTGTCCTGGCGGCGATTGCCTGTTATGCGATGTCTCTTGCGCCGGCAACCTGGGTGGTGATCGCCGAGATCTTTCCGAATCGGATTCGCGGCGCGGCCATGGCCATTGCCGTTGCATCGCTGTGGTCGGCCTGTTTCCTTCTGACTTACACGTTTCCTTTGCTCAACGCGGCGCTGGGACCGTCCGGGACGTTTTGGACATACGCAGCTGTCTGCCTGGCAGGCGCCATTTTTCTCTCCTTACGGCTCTCAGAGACCAAGGGGAAGACTCTCGAAGAGATTGAAACCGACATTCGCAATGCGTAGGAGAACACGATGCGGGATTCGCGGAAAGAAAGTTCGCAAACGAGAGTTTGGATCGCTGTTCTTCTCGTTGCCATCTGTTGCGCGGGAGCGCGCGTCGATGGGCAAGAAACCACGGTGGTCTTGGATGGGGCAGGGAAGGGACGCGTCTTCGATGGGCTTGGAGCGGCAAGCGCCGGCGCATCTTCCCGTCTGCTGATCGATTATCCCGAGCCGGAGAGGAGCGCAATCCTCGACTATTTGTTCAAGCCCGGATGCGGGGCCGCTCTGCAACATCTGAAGGTGGAGATTGGAGCCGACGTGAACTCGACCGATGGCGCGGAGCCTAGTCCCATGCGCAGCGAGACGGACCACAACGCAAAACGCGGCTATGAATGGTGGCTGATGGCGGAGGCGCACAAGCGCAATCCGCAGATCGTGCTCGAAATTCTACCGTGGGGCGCTCCGCGATGGGTCAATCCGAATCCGGGAGAGCATGACACGCTCTATACGTCAAAAATGGCGGCCTATGTTGCGGACTTTATCCGCACCGCGAAGCAGGAGTATGGCCTGGACATCGCGTATACAGGGGTATGGAATGAACGGGTCTACGACACGGCGTACATCAAAGAGCTGTACCGAAGAATACAAGAAGAGCATTTGAAGACCAAGATCGTTTGCTGCGACGAGTATCCCGGAGAGGGAGAGGGGCAGTGGGCCATCGCCGACGAGATTCTCAAGGATCCGGAGCTGGCGACCGATATTGCGGTGATCGGCGTGCATTATCCGCTGGTGAAGGGAAAACTCACGACGACCGAGGCGGCTCGGCAAACAGGGAAACCATTGTGGTCGAGTGAAGATCAGCCCAACGGCGGGGGTGGACCTTTTGTTACGCGTGACTGGCCTTTGGGCGGCAGGATTCTCGCACATCTCTACAACCGGAACTATCTCGAAGGATCGTTTACATCCACCGCGATCTGGAGTCCGGTGACGTCGTACTACGACAATCTGGCCGCTCCCAATTCAGGTTTGATGTATGCCAATACACCCTGGTCCGGGCACTACAGCGTGCAGGGAACGATCTGGTCCACGGCGCACACCACGCAGTTTGCTCAACCCGGCTGGCAGTACCTTGACTCGGCGTCCGGCAATCTGACGGAGAAAGGCAGCTACGTATCGTTGATGTCCCCCGACAAAAAAAACTGGAGCGTGGTGCTCGAGACGATCGACGCCAAGTCTCCGCAAAAAGCTCTCTTTCGCTTGACGGGCGGACTCAACGCGACGGTTGCCCACGTGTGGGAGACAAACAACACTCGGACGTTTGAGCACGTTGCGGATGTCAAGATCGTGAATGACGAGTTCGAGTACACCTTTGATCCCGACTCGCTTTACTCAATCACCACGACAACCGGGCAAGGGAAGGGAACAGCCGAACCACCGCCGGCGCGCGCATTTCCATTTCCGTATACCGAGGACTTCGACGAGACGGAACTGGAGGGTACGCCGAAGTACTTGTCCGATCAGGATGGTGCTTTTGAAGTGCGCGCATGTGACGGTCGACCGGGGCGCTGTCTCGAACAGGTAATCACCGAAAAGCCGATCCCTTGGAGTCCGCTCCCCGATCCGTTCACCCTGGCCGGCGACGAAACCTGGACAGACTACACGGTATCTGCCGACGTCCGATTTCTTTCCAGTTCCCCCGCGGTGATCATGGGGCGCATCGATTCGTCGGATGTATTTCAGGAAGAGAAAGCCCGATTGCCGAGTGGATACATTCTGCGGATAAAACCGGATGGAGCTTGGGAGCTTCTCTCCTCCACCTACAAGCAGCCTTTGGCAACCTACGCAACAGGCGCAGTGAGTCTGACCGGTCAGGAATGGCATAGGCTGGCGCTGACCTTCGTGGGAACCACGGTGACCGCATCTCTCGATGGAAAGACGCTGGCTTCTGTGGACGCCACGGCGCATGCGCACGGGATGATTGGGCTGGGCACGGAATGGAACCACTTGCAATTCGACAACCTGAGCGTGAAGCCGTGATCGCCTGAGCAGGGGATTGGGTTGGACGGTCGAACTTGGCCCGCATTCGGTCTGAGCCTTAAACACTTCGAGCGCTCGCAAAAAGCTGGATGCTGGATTGCCTGGATGCGGGCGCGCCCCTTTCGCAGAGACCCCGAAAACGGTGGGCTTCCCGCTCGCCGTGGAACGCGTCGGCAGGGAAGGGGTACCCAAAGGAAAGAACGGCGGTGATCTGCATCACCGGTCCTACTCCAACAATTGTGGAATTCTCTTTCTTTTCCGACTAATTTCTACTTTTCTGGAAGCGTCTTTGAACGCAGCCGATGATTGAAGGCAGCGACGAACTTCTATCGTGATCGATCTCGTTGTCTGCTTCTGAAGTTTGAGGTGTCCATGAGGCCACGGCCGCTGATTCCTAAGCGTAGACCGCATGCCGAGCCGCAGTTCGCTCACTCCGCGGACACGTTGCCTTGCGCGCCTGAAGCGCAGCCCGCCTTCATTGCACAGTGCAAACTGGCTGAAGAGGCCCTGAAGAGATCAGAAGAGCAGTATCGGCTCCTGTTTGAAAGCAATCCGATCCCCATGTGGGTCTTCGACCGCGGCACGCTTCGGTTTCTGGCGGTCAACGATGCGGCGATTCGTCAATATGGATACACCGAGCGGGAGTTTATGGCGATGACGATCGCCGATATTCGCCCCGCGGACGACATTCCAGCTCTGTTTGCGGACGTTGGGAAACAAGGTTATGGACTGCAGGAGCCGGGACCCTGGAGACATCGCAGAAAAAACGGCTCCTTGATCGATGTGGAAATCGTTGGGCATAGCATTGCCTATCACGGAGCGGAGGCGGTGCTGATTGCCGCGCACGATATTACCGAACGCAACCGGTCCCGGGAAACGCTGCAGGACAGCGAGAGCAAGTATCGGGTTCTCTTTGAAGAATCAGCCGATGCGTTCTGGTTAATGGACGAAAAAGGCTTCGTCGACTGCAACTCAGCAGCACTCAAGATGTTCGGCTTTCGCGATAAGGCGGAATTCAAATCTCCAGCCGAGATATCTCCTCCCAATCAAGCCGACGGAACGCCATCGGCGATTGCAGCTGCGAAGCGGATTTCTGCAGCTCTGCTGGGAGGCAAGGAAAACTTTGAATGGCTTCACCAACGCAAGAATGGAGAGGTTTTCCACGCCGAAGTGAGCTTAGCGACTTTGACGCTTACGGGCAGGCGAATGTTGATGGCCACAGTACGCGACATTACCGAGCGCAAGTGGGCCGAGGAATCTCTGTCGTTCAATGCCGCGCTTTTGAAGGCAGAGTCGGAAAGCGCGATTGACGGCATTCTTGCGGTGGACGAGTCGGCTCGAATCATTCTGGCCAACAAGCAATTCGGAAAGCACTTCGACATTCCGGAAGAGATGCTGACATCGGGCGACGATCGCATGGTGCGTCGCTATGTCACCGAAAGGGTCGAGGATGCGAAAGCTTTCGTTGAGAGGGTGACTTATCTCTACGATCATCCGGAAGAGAAGAGCACGGATGAGGTGAGACTCAAAAGCGGAAAGACCTTTGAGCGCTACTCCGCGCCGCTCCTGGATGCGAATGGCCGCCATCGCGGCAGAGTCTGGTATTTTCACGACGTCACCGAGCGCAAAGAGATTGAGGCCGCGCTGCGGCAGGCCGAACAGAAGTACCGGGCGATCTTTGAAAACGCCGTGGTCGGGATTTTTCGCGCAACGGTTGAGGGGCGTCCCGTCAGCGTCAATCGTGCCATGGCTCGGATGCACGGCTACGGTTCTCCTGAGGAACTCCTGGAAGTGATTTCGAACGCAGGGCAGCAGGTCTTTGTGGACCCCGCCCGGATGCCTGAACTGCACAGGGCTGCGGCCAATGGCGGTTCGGTGCGCAACGCCGAGGTGGAAATCTACTGCAAAGATCGTTCCAGGAAATGGATCTTGGTGAACCTGCAAGCAGAGTCGGATGACTCCGGCAAGATCATATTTATTAATGGCACAAGCGAAGACATTACCGCGCGCAAACGAGCTGAGGAGCGGGTTCAGTTCCTCGCCTATTTCGATGCTCTCACAGGGTTGCCGAACCGACTTTTGATGAGTGACCGGCTCGCGACGGCCTTGACGGCCGCCCGGCGCCGGAACGAGACAATCGCAGTTCTGTGTCTCGACCTGGATCGTTTCAAACAGATCAATGATTCTCTGGGGCACGCAATGGGCGATCTCGTGCTCAAAGCGGTTGCCGAGCGCATCAAAGGGTGTACGCGGGAAGAGGATACGGTTTCGAGGATCGGCGGCGACAACTTCGTTATTGTATTGAGCGGCGTGGATGATGCATCTGTCGTCGCATCGCGAATCGTGCATGCCCTTACGGCCACATTCGAGGTGAAGGGGCACTCACTCAATACCAGTTGCAGCATCGGCATCAGCATGTTTCCAGAGCACAGCGATGATGGAGAAACGCTGGTGAAATTTGCCGACCAAGCCATGTATTGCGCGAAAGAGAGCGGCCGGAACGGCTTTCGCCTCTTTAATGCCGAGATGAACGTGCGGATCAGGGAACGTGCGACCCAGGAAAGCGACTTGCGCCGTGCGCTCGAGAGAGAGGAATTCTTCCTGGTTTATCAACCGCAGATCGTGATCGCCAATGGTGAATTAGCCGGCCTCGAAGGGTTGATCCGTTGGCGGCATCCGCAATTGGGCCTTGTACCGCCAGACAGATTTATCGGGCTTGCGGAAGACACCGGGTTGATTTTGCCGATCGGTGAGTGGGTATTGAGAGCGGCCTGTTCCCAGGCTCAAAAATGGGTCACCCAGGGTCTTCTCAAAGTTCCGGTCGCCGTGAATGTCTCCGCGGTCCAGTTTCGCCAGGCCGAATTTTCAAAATTGATAGAAAGAGTGCTCCGTGAAACCGGTCTGTCCCCACAATATCTTGAGCTTGAATTGACCGAGAGCCTGCTTTTGAGCAATCAGGATGTGGTGCTCTCCGTCTTGCGGGAACTGAAGGAGATGGGAGTGAGGCTTGCGATCGACGATTTTGGAACCGGATACTCGAGCCTCAGTTACTTGAAGCGGTTTTGCGTGAACAAGCTGAAGATCGACCGTTCTTTTATTCACGAAGTGACGACAAACGCCAATGACGCAGCCATTACAACCGCGATCATCCACATGGCGAAGAGCCTGAACCTCACTGTAATCGCGGAAGGCGTTGAGAATGAGTCGCAGCTCGCTTTCCTGCGCGCTCACCAATGCGATGAGATGCAGGGCTACTACATCAGTAAGCCTGAAACAGCCAACGACGTGGTTGATCGGTTTCTCTGCGGACCCCGCGGAAAGATCGACGATGGCTCCGGTTCCTCGGAACGCCGGTGATGGCGGCGTTGGTGAGTGCACCTTGGCGCTGATCGTTGTTGACCCGCAGCCAGGAAACTCCGGCATCGACGGAGCGGTAGATGCCCCAGCTCCCCAACGCTTCGGCACAGTTGTTGAGCGCCGCCGTATTTGTGCGGCTGTTCTTCGATGCGGCCACCTTTGTGAAAAAGTTCTACCATGTCTGTAGAGGTTGCAGGCTCCAGGAAAGGGATAGCTTTGAAGGTTGGTTTTTTGGGGCTCGGTAACATGGGAACACCGATGGCGCTGCGGTTGCTTGCCGCGGGGCACGAATTGTCAGTGTGGAACCGGAGCGAGGCGCGCGCGAAACCGCTGATCCACGAAGGCGCGATCGCCGCTGGCACTCCGGCGGAGGCCGAACTAGGCTCCGACGCTGTGGTGACCATGCTGGCGGACGATGTGGCGTACGAAGAGGTGTTTTTCGGCGTCCACAGGCTGATCGACGCGTTCTCAGCGGGCGCGCTTCACATCGCGTGCGGCACTATCAGCCCGGCGCTCTGCGAGAGGCTCACCGTGGAGCACGCGAATCGGGATGTCGATTTTGTGGCAGCGCCGGTGGTTGGCTCGCCGAGCGACGCCGAGAAAGGATGGCTCCGGATCGTGGCGGGCGGCGCCGACAAAGCGGTCAACCGTGCTCGCCCGCTGCTCGAAACATTCTCGAGAGAGATCACCATAGTCGGCGCCGAGCCGAAGCAAGCGCATGCCGCCAAGCCGGGGCCAATTCCACCTGTGCCATGATGCAGACGCTGGCGGGCCTGACTCTGATTCAGGCATCGGCATCAGGCCGTGATGGGAAACGAAATTTGGATTGTGGTGCCGCCGCCGCCGCGATTCGACGCGCGAATTTGGCCGTTGTGGAGCTTCACCGCTCTCTCTGCGATGGCAAGGCCTACACCGAACCCGCCTGTCTGCGGACTGCGCGCCGCGTCGACCCGATAGAAGGGGCGAAAAATGGACGCGAGCTCGGTCTCGGGAATGCCTGGACCTCGATCGCTCACTTCAAGCACGGCTACATGGCGCCGATCGTCGCGGCGCAATCGGATCTCGACCTGCGTCCCGGCTTCCGTGAAGCGGACGGCATTGCGGACCACATTCTCGATCGCACGATAAAGCAACTCGCGCCGGCCCTCCACAACGCAGTCGCATTCTGCCTGAAGGTCGACTTGGGCGTCCCTCTGTTGCGCCTCGTAGGTGGCGTCTGGGGTCATTTCTTCGAGGAGCTGTTTCAACGACACACGCTCAAACTTTCCCACGCTCTCTGCCGCTTCCATCGAGGAGAGCGTCAGGAGCTGCCCGATCAATTGATTGAGTCGTTCCGTCTCGCGCTCGATCCTGTCGAGATGCGTGCTCATGGTGGAATCCGCATCTTCCCGGGAGAGCTCGAGGGCCACGCTGAGCCTGGCGAGCGGGGAACGTAGCTCATGCGAAACGTCGCGGAGCAGGAGCTTTTGCGCGTTGACCAGCGACTCGAGCCTTTCGGCCATGTGATTAAATCCGTGGACGAGCGCGTCGAACTCATCCTCTTTGAAGATCCGGTTCGTCTTTCGGGGCTCGGGTACGCGGGCGCTCAGGTTGCCCTGCGCCAGTTGCCGCGCAGCCTCGCGCAGGCGAGCGACAGGTCGAGTAAAAATCAGCACAAGAACGAATGTCGTCAGTCCGCCCACCGCGATGGCCACCGGCAATTGAGGCGATGCGAAGTGGAACAAATCTTCGTACCACGTGTGCTGCTCCCGATGGATGGGAACGATGGCGATGAAGAGGTAGCTCTTTCCGGATGCGGACGTGGCAGGTGCGTTCCAGACCGTGACGTTCCCGGCCTGTCTGGCCTGGACTGCGCCGGTTGGTTCAGCCTTCCCTGTCGCCATGGGCGGAGTTTGGCCGCAGAGAATGTTTCCGCCGGTATCTGCAATTGCCAGATTTTCATTGCGTTGCTGCGCATAGGCGTTGAACGCCGTGCAGCCGCCGGCTTCAAAGCGGTTGGAACCCTCAACCGCATTCGCGCTGAGATTGTTGAAGGCCGGGTCCAGGAAAAAATTGGGGCGAGGATAGCGGTGGGCAAGAATGAAAGCTGTTGAGATGACAAAGATCAGGCTTTGCGCGATCCAGAAGATGATGAAGATTTTGAAGAAAAGGCCGCGCATTTGTGTCAGTCCCCCCGGCCGTTGAAGTCCCGGTCGAGAACCAGCTGATAGCCCACGCCGCGAATGGTCTTGACCCGATCTTCGTCTTCCCCATCTCTGCCCAGTTTTCTACGCAACCGGCTCACGTGCATGTCAAGGCTGCGATCAAAGGGATCGAAGGCGCGCCCCAGCACCGCCTGCGACAGTTCATCCCGACTGAGCACCTTGCCGGGAACGCGCATTAAGGCTTCGAGAAGGCCGAACTCGACGTCAGTTAGTTCGAGCTTTTGGCCGGCCCTCGAAGCTTTGCGCGAAGCTACATCTAACGCAAGATCCTGCACACGAAGCTGACCCGGCGGCGGAGCCGACCCGCGATCCTGCCGGCGAAGCACGGCCCGCATGCGCGCCAGCAGTTCGCGCGGATTAAAAGGCTTGGGAAGATAGTCGTCCGCACCGATCTCCAGGCCAACGATGCGATCGACATCTTCTCCACGGGCCGTGAGCAGAAGAACGTTCACGTTCGACTCCGAGCGTATCCGCTTGAGCACTTCGAAGCCGTCCATGCCTGGCAGCATCACGTCGAGCAGGACCACTGCCCACTGTCGCTGCTGCGCCATGACTAAGCCGGTGTCGCCCCGATGCGTGGCCTTGACGCGGAACCCATTCCGGGAAAGGTAATCCGTCAGCATCGCGCACAGTTCGACATCGTCGTCGATTAGCAGAACATCTTCCACGCGACTCTCCGGCCATGAACAGGCTAAGCCCTGGCGTCTGAAGAAACACACGAGAAATGTAACAAATGGTCACGGGGCCGTGACAAATCTTTACTTTCCGTTACCCATCGTGACGGCGCGCAAATCGGTATTGAGTTCTCTTTAGATCAGTTGATTCGGAGGTGGATTTTCATGACCAAGCGTTCTGTTTGGGTTCTCGCTGGTACTTTAGCACTTCTCTTTGGTTTTGCTGCGCACGATGCAGCCGTGGCGCAGGCGACCCCAGGCGAGATCCACGGCACCGTGGCAGACCCGACGGGCGCGGTCATTCCGACTGCCAACATTGTGCTCAGCGGCGGAGATGGTGTCTCCGCGACCACCGTGAGCGGCCGCGACGGCAGTTTTCACTTTTCCTCCGTTCATCCTGGGAAGTACTCCTTAGTGATCACGGAGGACGGATTCGCGCAGGAAACAGTCGGCGAGATTGAAGTATTGCCCGGAAAGGATGTGCAGGAGAATGTCACCCTGCAATTGCCCGTGGAGCAGCAGCAGGTGGAGGTATCGGAAGACAGTCTTGGCGTGAGCACCGGCGCGGACAATAATGCAAGTTCGATCGTGATCAAGGGCAAGGACCTGGATGCTCTTTCCGACGACCCGGACGAGTTGCAAAGCGAACTCACGGCGCTTGCCGGCCCGGCCGCCGGCCCCAACGGAGCGCAGATTTTTATCGATGGATTCACGGGTGGCCAGCTCCCTCCCAAGTCGTCCATCCGTGAGATCCGCATCAATCAGAATCCCTTCTCCGCGCACTATGACAAGCTTGGCTATGGCCGCATCGAGATTCTCACCAAGCCGGGAACGGACAAGGTGCACGGGAACGCGATGGTGATGGGCAACGACTCGGCTTTCAATTCGCTCAATCCATTCGTGAGTTCGGAGCCCGCCTATTACACCACTTTTGCGAATGGCAGCATCGGCGGCTCGCTGGGGAAGAAGGCTTCATGGTTCGGCAGCGTGTTCTTCCGGGACAATGCGTCCAATTCCATCATCAACGCGGATCTTCTCGACGCGAATTTGAATGTGTACAACTACTCGGCCGCGGTCGCCAATCCTCAAACCCGGCTGGATGTGAGCCCGCGATTCGATTTCCAGCTAGGCGAAACGAACACCTTGACGGTGCGCTATATGCTCGATCGCCAACTGCAGTCCAACAGCGGCGTATCGCAGTTCGCGCTCGAAACACAGGCATATAACGTGTCGAACTACGAGAACAGCGTGCAGCTCAGCGACACGCAGGTGCTGAGCGCGAACGCGGTGAATGAGACGCGGTTTCAGTATGTCCGGGCGCGCGACAACCAGACTGCGCAGAACCTCGATCCCACCGTCACGGTGCAGGGGGCATTCACCGGCGGCGGAAGCAACGCCGGTGTGGTGCGCGATAACCAGGACAGGCTCGAGTTGGAAAACGACACCACGGAAGCGAGAGGCGCGCATTCGATCGAATTCGGCGCACGATTTCGGCTGACGCGCGACGCCAACTTCTCCACCTCCGGATTCAATGGCAACTACATTTACTCGTCGCTCTCCGCCTATGCAGCCAAGACGCCGTCGGAGTACGACGTGACTGCGGGCAAAGCGAGTTCGAGCGTCGCGCTCTTCGATGCCGGGGTGTTCTTCCAGGACGATTTCAAGGCTCGACCCAATCTGACGTTGAGCTACGGCCTGCGCCTGGAGGCACAGAATAGGATCAAAGATCACGACGACTGGGCGCCTCGCATCTCGCTGGCCTGGGCTCCGGCTGGCGGCCGGGGCGCTCCCGCGAAAACCGTGATTCGCGCGGGCTACGGGTGGTTTTATGATCGTTTCTCTTCCACATATGTTCTCGACGCTATCCGGCAGAATGGAATCAGTCAGCAGCAGTTGGTGGTGAAGAACCCCTCGTTCTTTGAGAATGCGCCGTCGGCAAGCGCGCTTTCAGCCCTCAGCTCGGTTGCGCCTTCGGTTTACGAGGTGGCGCCGAACATGAAGGCCTCGCTCAATATGCAGGCCGCGGTTGGCATCGAACACCAGTTTGGCAAAATCGTCACCACGTCCGTCACTTATGTCAACTCGCGCGGAGTTCACCAATACCTCAGCGACAACGTGAACGCGTATTTGCCCGGGACCTACGATGCAACCGCGGGGACCGGCTCTCGCCCCAACGGAATCAACGAAAACCTTTATCAGTTTCAATCGGGCGGGGTGTACAACCAGAATCAGCTGATGGTGAATTACAACGTGAAGGCAAAACGAGTCTCGTTGTTTGGCTTCTACATGCTGAACTTCGCCAAGGCCGACACTTCCGGCGCCACTTACTTTCCATCGAATCCTTTTGATCCCGGAGCGGATTACGGCCGTGCGAACTTCGACGTGCGGAGCCGCTTCCTGCTGGGCGGGAACCTGCAGGGGCCATACGGCGTTTCATTCAGCCCGATGCTTGTGACCAATTCGGGAACGCCGTTCAACCTCACCATCGGGCAGGATCTGAATGGGGACAACCAGTTCAATGACAGGCCGGCCTACGCGACATCTGCCAGTACCGACATCGTGAAGACCAGTTATGGAACCTTCGATCTCAACCCGTCGGCCGATGAGAAGAGCATTCCCTATAACTTCGGCACAGGGCCAGGCCAGTTCAGCATGAACATGCGTGTCAGCAAATCGATCGGCATTGGTCCCAAGGTGGAGGGCGGACGTGCGGCCGGCGGCTTCGGCGGCCCAGGCGGCGGTCCGCCTCCGGGTGGAGGCCCGGGTGGAGGCGGTGCTCCAGGAGGCGGCCTTGGCCCTGGCGGCCTGAGCCGCAACGGCGGTCCACCGCGGTTTGACCAGGCCGCGTCGCGGCGTTACTCGCTCACCTTTGCCGCGATGACGCGGAACGTCTTCAATAACGTGAATCTCGCGCAACCGGTCGGCGTGCTTGAGTCACCGCTTTTCGGCAAATCCACGGCATTGGCGGGAGGATTTTTCTCCTCGCCTGCCGCGAACCGCAGCATCGATCTGCAGATGACGTTTAATTTTTGAGGGAAGCTATTGATGTGAGTTGTGGTCAGGGACGCTGTTGAAAGGTGTCCCGATTGCCTGAAATCATCGGAAGATCCAAATTGATGATCCATCCAGGCATGTCACTTCTGAACGCTCCCATCTATGGGTGGAAGGGAATCAAGGTAGCGTGCCAAGCGATCCAGATCCCCTCCGATAATCTTTCCTTCAAATGAAGGCATAGGGTCTTTATCGCCGATCTTCAATTGGCGAAGCGCAGGCTTGGAATAGGTAGCGACTTCCCCTGACGCATCCGTGACTTGCACGTTCACTGGATGTGCATGAATAATCGCCGTGCGTATCTCGACCATTGTGCGCTTCGTTCCCAGACCGTTCAATGTTGGTCCCGTATACGCCCCCTCTTGTCCGATCCGATGGCAGGCTAAACAGCCGTTCTCAACGATTAATTGCTTCGCTTGCTCGATCTCAGAGGAATTCAAGGCGGCCGATCCACTCGACGTCGAAGAGGATGTTGTAGATTGCGTTGCAGCTCCGGGAGTAGCGTTGCCTGTTGCAAAATATGTGTCCAGGTATAAGACAACATTATCCAAATCTTCTTTTGTGCCGTCTGTACCGCGGGCCGCCATTTCGTCGACGCTTTTTCTCCATTCATCGGGAGATTTTTTCACGCGAGTCACCATGTCTGCGCGGTGACAGGCAGTGCAGTTGTGCACAAATTCTGCCTTTCCTTTGCCGTCCGGCAGAGTTTCTCCGCGTGCTTGATTGGAGCCGCAAAGGCAGCACAATGCCGCGCACATTGCCGCAAGTAGCATCCTAAACTTCTGGTCCATTTTGTCGTCGCTCTTCGAGGTCACCGGAGAAAAGTTAGATTTCGGAGCCTTGGTCGACCCTTCTTGGGTGTGAACGTTCCGGCCCCGCGTCTACTTAAGTTGTCCGGAACATTGATCTCGCCTACAGACCTAAAGTCCTCGTCCAAGCGCGGGGGACGATCTGGCTCTTTGAGGACTGGGCCTTATTTCGGCGTTAGACGGAAAAGACCCCCTGGCTTCGCATCCTCGATCATCCACAACGCACCGTCCGGAGCGACCTCCACGTCGCGGGCCCTATGACCAACATCCCATCGCTCCACGGGGGTCGCTCCTCCCTTTCCATCGAACGTGATGCGGGTAAGCGATTTCGATGCCAGCCCGCTGGCGAAAGCCGAGCCATTCCACTGCGGGAACATAGTCCCCTTGTAGAACATAAGATTGCCCGGTGCGATAACCGGGACCCAATAGATCACGGGCTTTGTCAGGTCAGGACGCGTGTCCGGATTGGGAATGGGCACTCCGTCATAGTTATGTCCGTAGGAGACAAGGGGCCAGCCGTAATTTTTTCCGGGTTCGATCAGGTTCAATTCATCGCCGCCCCGTGGACCATGCTCAAGCTCCCACAAGCGTCCATCCGGCGCAAAGGCAAGACCATAGGGAGTCCGGAGTCCGGTACACCAGGTCTCCGACGGCGTCAGGTTAGGGCCGGGAAAGGTATACGTTCTTACGACAGGCGCCTTCTTTGCAGTTTCAGTATTTTCAGGCGGATCAATGACGGGTACAGTGGCCGATCCTGTGCTGCCCGCCATCGGATTTCCGGGCGCGGGTTTGCCGTCCAGAGTTAGACGCAGGATCTTACCGAGTGGCTGGTTAGGGTCCTGGGCTGGCGTCATGCGCTGCCGATCGCCAGAGGAGAGGAACAGATACTTGCCATCCGGAGAGAAGGCAACCTCTGCGCCGAACTGTCCGCCATCACCCCTCTCGCCGTCGCGCCAGATCACCTGGAGCCGCTCCAAGCTCGCCCTATTCTGGCCGATCTTCAACCTGGCCCGCGCAAGGGCCAGGCTGGAACCTCCATCACCTGGCTCCGAATAGGTTAGATAGACGTTGTGGTCCTTGGAATAGTGGGGCGAGAGATAGACGCCCAGCATTCCACCTTGACCTCTCCAGAGGACAGCTGGCGCGTTGGCGACGGGCGTTTTTGCTCCTTCCTGGGTCACCAGCCACAACCCCCCGACTTTCTCTGTAATGAGCATTCGCCCGTCTGGCAGGAAAGCAATCTTCCAAGGCAGATTCAAGGTTGTTATCTGCACCATCTTGAATGGCAGGACAGGCTCAGGCTTTTGTTCTCCTGCGTTGATCTGTGCGGATGAGCTCGTCGCCGATAGGACAAGAAACAGTCCAGCGATCGCAAATTGCTTCATCTCATTCTCCTTTGGCCGGTTGAGAGCCCGAAATCCAAAAATCTTCTTCGCGCCGGGATTGTTGCCGCCTGGTCGACGATCTTGCAAAACTCCACTCTCAGTAAATCTCATCTGCTTGACTCAGCAGAAGGAGCGGAGTGGGGGGGGTATCACCAGCTGAGACTCTTCGAGCTTGTCCAAGGACAGGAGATCGTGTCGAATGCCTCGCGGTCTCAAAGGACGACGCGCACAAAGCCCGCAGCAAGGAGCCACGGACCGCGAGATTCATGACACCGTGGTGAGCGCGGCCGTGTTTTGCATGTGCAATCGCTGCGTAGATGGGCTCGCGACTTGGGCGCCACGCGATCCGGATATCTATCGCGCACGTGCCACGGAGATCGTCGAGCATGCTGTAGGCTTGCTCGTGACCCGGCAAGGGAAGAGCGCCTCTTTCTATTTCGCCACGGTGCTCTACCGCCAGCCCCGAGTTAATTCGCGGGGTCTACCCATCTTAGCCAACCTGTTGAGTGCGGGCAGCACCAAGTAGGTTCTCGACCTATCGCTTTCCCGACCGGTTTAGAGCGCTCCCAGGGCGTGAACATAGGGGTCCTGCGTCATGGCCAGTCTTTGTGAATAAGTGATGAATTGGCCTTCCATTTGCTGCGCTATGTTACAGAAGCGATCTTGTTAAAAATACGTGAATTAGTCAAATATTCATCAAAGTCTGCGAGCCTTCAAACAGATACGGCTGGAGAATGCTGACTCGGTTGAGCCGCTGCCTGCGGCCGTTCGAATTCCTTTCGCAAGTCTGCCGGATCGACGCACTCAGTCACGGAAGCATAGCTAATGCGGAAGCGAGAGCGCTCGCGAACTCTACGAGCGTGTGCACGAATCAACCTGATCGAGAGGGAAAAGAGAGGCTCAATGAACTTCAGACTTCACCCTGCTGCCGTGATGCTGGCAGTCAGTCTTGTCGGCTCGTATGCCTACGCCGGCGACCCCCCCGCGCCCGCAAAAAAACATGTCGTGAAAAAGGAACCCAAACCCACGGTGGAAGATCAGATCCAGGCCTTGAGGCAGGAGTTCCAGGGCCAGATTGACGGCCTCAAGACCGACCTGGCCAATAAGGATACGCAGCTGAGGCAGGCACAACAGGCCGCTGCCGATGCCCAGGCAGCCGCAGCCAAAGCGCAGGCAGCCGCCGACGCGCAGCAGCAGACGTTGACCGACAATACCACTGCGGTGAGTACGCTGCAGGGCACGGTCGGCGATCTCAAGGCCAACGCTGTTTCGCTGGCGACGACTGTTTCTGATGAGACGTCCGCGATCAAGAAGAGCATCGCAAACCCGGATACGATTCACTTCAAGGGCACAGATCTCTCCTTTACCGGCAGCTTCATCGCGGCCGAAACTGTGTGGCGCCAGGGAGCGACCGGCGGCGACATCAACACCGCTTTTACGGGTGTCCCCCTGCAGAACTCCGACGACGCGCAGATCAGCGAGTTCTTCGGCACGGGCCGCCAGTCGCGTCTCGCCTTCAAGGCAACCGGCAAGCTGAAAGACACAACCCTGACCGGCTACTACGAAATGGATTGGCTGGGCGCCGGCATCACTTCAAACAGCAATCAATCGAACAGCTACGTTCTGCGCCAACGCCAGTTGTGGGCAGACGCCAAGTTCAGGAATGGCTGGGATGTTTCGGGGGGCCAAGGCTGGTCACTGGCCACGGAAACCACACAGGGTCTGACCCGTGGAAGCGAAATTCTGCCGGCGACGATCGACTCACAATATACCGCCGGCTTCGTATGGACCCGTCAGTACAGCTTCCGCGTCAGCAAGGATTTCGGGAAGAGCTTCTTCCTCGGCGTGTCGGCTGAAAATGCCGAGACCCTGAACCCGGCGGGCTCGGGCCTCCCCGCTAACTTGCTGATTGGTTCTGCGGGCACTGGCGGCGGCTTGTATAACGCCTCGGCAAACTACTCCTTCAACGAAACGCCCGACTTCATCGGCAAGATCGCCTTCCAGCCTGGCTGGGGACACTGGGAGATCTTCGGCATCGAGCGCAACTTCCGCGCCCGCATCTATCCCAACGCACCGACGAACGCCAACGGCGCATACAACGACACGATTCCCGGCGCGGGCATCGGAGGCGGGCTCCGCGTTCCCTTTGCCAACAAGAAGCTCTCGGTCGGTTTGAAGGGACTGTGGGGCAAGGGCATGGGCCGCTATGGCTCATCAACCATTGCCGACGTAACCATTCGCCCCGACGGCGAGCTTGATCCGCTCAAGGCCTTCTCGGCACTGAGCACCTTGGAAATCACTCCCAACCCCCGCCTGACGCTCTACTTCAACTACGGCGGCGACTATGTTTACCGCGACTATTCGGGCAAGGTCGGTTACGGCTCGCCTGCGACGAACATGTCCGGCTGCCTGGTTGAGCCTCTGCCAGGGACCGGCGCTGCGAATCCCTACGGCGGCGGCGGTACCGGCTTCAACCCGTCCACACCGGCAAACTGCGGCAACCAGAACAAGGACGTGCAGGAGTTCACCGCGGGCGACTGGTACTACTTCTACCGCGGCCCCAAGGGCGCTCTTCGCTTCGGCCTTCAGTACGCGCGCTTCGACCGCATTCTGTGGTCCGGAGCGGGTGGCACCACGAACCCGACGGGCGGCGCCAATGGCATCGACAACATGTTCTGGACGTCGTTCCGCTACTATCTGCCCTAGTTCTCAGCGGGTTTGGGCCGCCTTTCAATGGCGGCCCAATCAAGCAATTTGAGTGTTCTGGTCTGCGCGCGGCTTAGCATAATGGCCGCTTCACGATGACTGTGTTGCGTTAGAGCCAGGATTATTTCTATCTAGCTGATTCCTACTTTTCCCTGCCCCGACCTACCTGCTATCGGCCACGTCGCTGGATTGTTTTGGGGTCGGAGTTGAATGCAACTAACCTAGCCGATTTACTTCCGCGTGGCGATCATTGGCGTAATCCCGTTCCCACGAACTCAGGACCTATCTATCCGAAGGTTAAAGTCGGTACTCTCGATTCAACAATGTACCCGCATCCGAACGCCGAATACAGGCCGTCGTTTCTCAAGTTCGGTCGGATGACAACCAGCGGTCGAGTCGATCTGCGTAGGTGCGACTTGAGCGGTGCTCCGAGCCGTCCGAGAGCTTCACAGTGAATTCGCGGTTCTCGATGGATCGGAGTTCCACGATGCCTTTCGAGCGCACAATTCGGGAGCGGTGAATGCGGATAAACTTTGCCGGGTCGAGCCTCTGTTCGAGAGAAACCATTGTCTCGCGTAACAGGAAAGAACAACCGTTGACGTGGAGTTCAACATAATCACCCGCCGCGCCAATCCATTCAACATTCTCAGCAGAGACGATTTGAATGCGGGACCCAGTTTGCACCGTAAGTCGAGAGGCATATCTATCCGGGGGGCAGTCCAGCATCTTCATCAGGCGCTGTGCCATCTCGGCTTTTAGTTCGGAATCGACCAGATCGCGAGCTCGACCAACTGCTTCAGCGAATCGCGTGTCATCCACCGGCTTCACAAGGTAATGCAGCGCATGAACATCGAAAGCCCGGAGAACATGTTGCTCATGCGCTGTCAGAAAAATGACTGCAGGCAGATTGTCTCTCGGCAATGCTTGCAGTACCTCAAAGCCGTCCATGCCCGGCATCTGGATGTCAAGGAATATCACATCCGGAGACCGTTCCAGAATCCTCTCTATCGCGGAGACCCCATCGCCGCATTCGCCAACAATCTCCACATCCTTGAATTGACGCAGCCTGTGAACGACGCCACGACGCGCCAAAGGCTCGTCGTCAACGATCAGAACGCGCACGGCGCCGCCTCCTGCAGACTCCGGACGCGGCGTAACGGAAACTCCAGCACCACTTCACAACCGCCCGCTTCCGGCCACGCAAGCGAGAATTCACAATCTGTCCCATAAAGTGTTTTCAAGCGATCCGCCGTGTTTCCGAGACCGATTCCATTCCCATTCCTTTTCTCCTTGCCCTCACCCCGTCGTCCAGAGTTCCGGATGACAATTCGTAGCCTCTCGGCATGCAACGCGCTCTTGATCGCAATCCACCCACCCTCGATCAAAGGCGCCACCCCATAGCGCACTGCATTCTCAACTAGCGGCTGCAGCAACATATTGGGTACCAGTGCGTCTCGCGTTTCCCATGGAACGCGCATATCGATTTTTAGCCGCTCCCCCAGCCTTGTCTGCTCGATCGCCAGGTATCCTTCGGTAAAGGCCAGTTCCTGAGAAAGCGTCACCTCTGCCGTGACTTCGGAGTCCAGGCTGCTGCGCAAAAGATCTCCGATCTGGGCTAGCATCCGCGTGGCCGCAGGCGCATTTCCATCAAGAATGAGGGTGGAGACCGCATTGAGCGAATTGAATAGAAAATGTGGATTCAATTGATAGCGAAGTGCAAGCAGGCGTGCCTCTCTGACCTCAGACTCGGCGCGAAGTAACCGTTCCCTTTCGTCGCTCGATCGCTGCCATTGCTTAATGCTGAAGTACAAACTACACCACATGAAGAGAACGAAAGCAGACCAAGCCCAGACTGTAACCAAGGCGTGCCACTGCACAACATAGAAATTCTGTAATATAAGCCCGGCTCCGCAGGCGACGGGAATGGATGTGACCGTAGCCGCAACGGCTGCTTTCAGCTCAAAAGATATCCAGGATTGCGATTGTCGCATGAGCGAACGGCAAAACGGGCGCAAGGCGCAACTTCCCAAAAACATCAAGGCGATAGGAACCGTCTCCTCTTTGATAAAGACACGCTTCGTCAGAAATGCGTGAATCGATTCCACAAGCTCGTAAAGATAAAAGCAGCCCCATCCAAGGATCTGAATTTGCCAGAAGGACTGCAAATTCAGAACATTCTCTCGTTTCATGATCAGCATTCTAGCTCAAGTTACGAATGGCTGGTCCACGGCCTGCCGCACCAATCCCTCGTCTCATCGCATTTTTCAATCAACAGCGGCTTAGGTCCGCTTTACGCCGATCCTGTCGCGCGATGAACTCCAAATTCGATTTGGTGGCGATCTGACATTCCACAGCCTGGCGCACTAAACCCCCGGCTCATCGCATTGTTCATTCGACCAGCGGATTCGGTGCCGCTTAGTAACCTTCATTGGGCTAAGCTCTGACGACAGTTCGAAGCTCGACGTAAATCGCTGGACCGAGTTAGGGAACGCGGTAGTGAATTTGAACGAACGCGCAGGCCCAATGTTGTCCTAAGTGCGACCTGCACAGGTGGAAATCCTGTGAGATCAGTCAGGAGCCGTCGTACCGGACACGAACGACCACATTCAAGGTCGATGAGGGTGAATTGACAGGCATGAGGAGCCGCATTCGCCCTGAATCTGATCACCTTTCTACCAGCCTGTTCCGTCGGCTCACTGACGCAGGATGGCATTTAGGGACAGAGACCAGCACTCAACACGGGCTTCGCTGACTTGGCCAGGATAAAGCAAATTCCTGACGCCCGAGTTCAGGCAGAAAGAGAGCTGAACGAGACCCATAGTGTTCAACTCCACAAAGCCCCTAACCAAATGATCGTTTTGAAAAGGATGGCCAAATGAACATGAAACGCAGGTGGTACAGGTTATTCCTGTTGCCCTTGCTATTCGTCGTCACCAGCATGACGGCGCTAGCGCAACAGAACTCCGAGATTGTCGGTACAGTCACAGACCAGACCGG
>DATDIQ010000024.1:0-166046 GCA_036520995.1 Occallatibacter sp. | reverse complement strand
GACACCAAAGAATACGTTCCTGTCACGGCTTTTCTGCATGCCGATCAATTGGCGAAAGATATTGCCCGCATCAACGACGCGGCCCGCGGACGCTTGCTCTCAGTCGCCGGCGTCACGCTGGCGCTGCTCAGAAACTACAATCCATTCAAATCGCCCACGCATTTCCGACTCACCGATCTGATCGCCAAGTTCGACAAGTGCTTTGGCATGTCGAAGAGGGCTCAAACGGGTGGTTATGGCAAAGTCACCGGAGACCGTACAATCCAAGATATCGAAAAGCGCAGGGGCGATCGCTGGAACTTCCTCTTCATTGCGGGCATGTGGTTCCAGGATCTCTTCAACTACGATTTCCGGCGCACCGAGCAGTGCATCATTCCCTACGCCACCCAGGAAGGCGAAATCAGCTTCTGCGCCTACAACACTGGCGTGGGCTGGAGAAACATCATCGAGAAGATGCACATGACCGCCACCCTCACCAAGTGGTACGAGGAACACGGCCGTCACGAAATCTTCGCCGGCGGTAAAAAAGTTGGCATGGGCTTCGTGGGCCACGAGCTCAAGCTCAACATGGAGCATGTGAACTCTGAAGCCAACCACACCCTCGACAACCTCGGCATCGCCAAGAACGCCCGCGAAGAAAAAATCCGCGCGCGCGATCTCAAGAAAGAAGCCGAGGACGCCAAGATGGCCAAGCTCTACCGCGAACACGTCCTCGGCGAAAAGCCTCCTGCGGACGGCATAGTCTCGGTCGACATGATTCGCCCGGCAAGCAACAACGCCGCCAGCCCCGTCAACCGCAACCGGGAATCCGACCTCGTCGCCGGAGACTAACTTGCCGCTCGGCAAATCGCGCCTTCGGCGCCTTCAGTCCTCGACTCGCGAACTGCATCAACCAAAAAGCCGCTCCCAACGGAGCGGCTTTTCGGCGTCTGCATCCCGACCGACGCAGTACAGGGACTCGAAAGACCTGCAGTTTGGGAATCGATCGATCAGCACAGATTCCGGGTGCCCCTGGCGCCTGCCCTGAGCAAGGCTGAAGGGTCTCGGACTCGAAGTCGCAGCCACCTCCGACTGTGCCGTAGTCTGTAGACATGGAATGCGCGCGGAGCCGCGGCAGCCTTTGATAGAGTCTCGGCATTCGCAACGGGGCGCCATCGGGCTGGCGCTGGCCGGATTCACGTTCTGGGTCCTCGCCGACACCAGCATGAAGCTGGCCGGCAACTCGCCATTGCCCGCCTACGAAATCGTCGCCTGCCAGGCGCTGGTGATCGCCGCGGCCATGCTGGTTCGTGCTGCGCTGCAGGGCAATCTGCGCGGGCTCCAGCCGCGCAGCCCCGCCCGCCAGGTTGTCCGGTCGGGCCTCGATCTCACCAACAACCTCTGCGTCGTGGTCGCCCTGCGGCACCTGCCTCTGACGCTTTTCTACATCCTCGTGTTTCTCGCTCCGCTCGCCACGGCCCTCCTCACCGCCGTGTTTCTCCGCGAGCGGCTGGGCTGGCGCAAGATGCTTGCCGTCGGGGGTGGATTCGCCGGAGTCTTGATCGCGGTCAACCCCTTCGGCGCGCGCCAGGGCGATTGGGTCGGCTATCTCGCCTGCCTCATCTGCGTAGCCTGCTTCAGCGTCAACATGGTGTGGTCGCGCGTGCTCATGCGCACCGAGACGCCCGAAAGCCTGACCTTGTTTTCGGGTTTCACGCAGTTTACGGCATGCGCGCTCTTGATGGCCTTTCACACGGAACCCGTGGGCAGCGTGAAACTGGCAGCCACGCTCGGCGCGATGGGCCTCTTCTGCGCCTTCGGCAGCATGTGCTTCTTTGTCGCCCTGCAAAGCACCTCGCCGGTCCACGTATCGCAGTGCCACTATACGCAGCTGGTCACCGGCGCGCTTTTGACTTGGCTCATCTGGCGCGAGGCACCGACCGCGTGGATGATGGCCGGCAGCGTGCTCATTGTCGCCGCCGGGCTGCTCATGGCCTCGGCGCTGGCTCGCGAGCATGTCGATACCCGGCCGGAAGTCTTCGTCGGCCCCGGCTAGATACCGAACCGGCCGTGTCCGCAGGGTCCGTGGGTGCGCAACTCAGTGCGGTTTCCTGACCCAATGCGCAATCGAGAACCCGCTTGCGATCGCGCACAGCGCAATAAACCCGACCATCGTCCACTCGAAAGGCGCTGACTGCGCCACCTGAAGCACCGCATGCCCAAACTTCAGCGCCAGCAGCGCCAGCAGCGTGAAACGGATGAGTCGCGCGAAAAAATTGATGACCAGCACGCGGCGCGGCGGATATCCAAGCACTGCGGCACCCGCAATCACCGTGGTGAAAGGGAAAGGCGGAGGCGCCAATCCGCTGACGGCAATCGCAACCCCCGCATGATTCCCGATCTGCCGCTTTAGGCGTTCAAACCTTCGCTTGCCGGTCAACTTCGCAACGCCTTCCGCGCCCAGCTTGCGCGCCACGAGTATCAGCAGCAGGGCGCCCAAGGTGGACCCGCAGGCCGCGGCCAGCACATAGCCTGCTACACGGTGCGGGTGCTGCGCCACAAACCCGACCACCACAAAGTCGTTGCCGAAGGGAAGAATGAGAAATGAAGAATCGAGAACCCCCATCAGGAGAGGCCCGCCATAGCCGAGCTGAAAGACCAGATGCAGAAACGGCCGTAAGAATCTCACGGAAGGTTCGTCGCCCTCGCGGTTGCTGTCAAACTGTGAGATTCATAATCCGGGGTACGCGGTCGTTTTTGGAGCCAAGGCCGGTCGTTATTCCTCCCGCAGCAGAATCAACGGATCGACGGGAAGGGCTCGAATGCGGCATCTCCGCGATAGCCGCTCGCGACCATGTCCTCCTAAGTTAATTAGGAGAGCAGTTCCATTCTCTTAAGCTGTCACGGAGTATCGTGATGAATGGTGGCAGGCCCATTCCGAGAGGGCATAAAAGCAGCCTGCCCTTTTTTGAGCACAGAAAGGGCGCGGCGCCCAGGCGTCGCGCCCTGCCGGTCAGCGGGCAAATAGTTTTAGCGGGTAGAAGCTGCGATCACGACCGAGGCGACGATGCCTGTGGCCACTGCAGCCATCACATAGTTGCCGTCGACCAGGCGCCACTCATAGCCGCTCGGCGGACGATGCAGGTGGTATGTGCGGTAGTCGACGCGTTCGCCACGGCTCCAATCCTCCTGGCGCATGTGATAGCCCTTCTTCCATTCTTGATGGCGCACATATTGGTGGTTGTCGTGATGGTTGTCGTGATGGTCGTCGTGATGGTCGTCGGCAAAAGCGGCGCCGCCGCAAAGAGTGGCGGCAAGCAAAGAAGCAGCCAACACATTACAAATCTGTTTCACCTGGTCACCTCGGGGATTGTGGTCGCGGGCAGATGAGAGCGCCGCCCAGCCTTTGGAGAGACGCCAAAAGCCATGCGGAGAGCTGCATGGACCGGCACATCAAATTTCCGCTTGACAAGCCGGACGGTTCGTATCATATTTAACTCATCGGTTATTTAACCGATTGGTTTATCAAAGATGAGCGACCCTCTCACCTCGACCTTTGCCGCCCTCGCCGATCCTACCCGTCGGGCCATTCTTGCCCGGCTCGCGCTCGGTGAGACCTCTGTGACCGAGCTTGCCAAGCCTTTCGACATGAGCATGCCCGCGGTCTCAAAACATCTGAAAGTGCTGGAACGCGCCGGACTGATTGCACGCGGTCGCGAAGCGCAGTGGCGGCCGTGCCGCCTCGATGCTGGGCCGCTGAAAGAAATCGCGTCGTGGATCGAAGAATACCGGCGGTTCTGGGAGCAGAGTCTCGATCGCCTCGACGCCTACCTAGATGAGCTGAAGAAGAAGGAAAAGAACGATGCCCGAAAACAGCCACCGAAAAACTGACCAAGGAGAGACGAAATGAAAATCAAAGTGACCAGTGTCTATGTGGACGACCAAGACAATGCCCTGCGCTTCTACACCGAGGTGCTGGGATTCGTGAAGAAGGCCGACTTCAGCCAGGGACCGTTTCGTTGGCTCACGGTGGCCTCGCCCGAAGAGCCGGAGGGCACGGAGCTGCAGTTGGCGCTCAACAGCAATCCCACTGCCAAGACCTACCAGCAGGCCCTGTTCCAGCAGAGCCAGCCCGCGGTCATGTTCTTCACCGATAACCTGCAGGCGGATTACGAGCGGATGAAAGCGCATGGCGCCGAGTTCACCATGCCGCCGACGGATGTAACCGCGTCCAAAATCGCCATGGTCAACGACACCTGCGGCAATCTCATTCAGCTTACCGAGCTGAAACGCTGGTAGAGTCGGCCCGTTCACCAGGATGGCAAACGGCCATCCGAAGAGGCAAAAAAGGAACCAGAATATGATGACCAATCTCGCACAATATGCGCCGGGCCCCGCTCGTGGTGTGCAGGTCAGAAAAGAGGGAGAGAAGTGGACGCTCATCCTCGTAAGAGAAATGCGCCACCCGCCGGAAAGAGTCTGGCAGGCGCTGACTGATCCAGTGCATCTGCGCGAGTGGGCCCCCTTTGAGGCCGATGGGAGTCTTGCCACGGTAGGAGCCGCGGTGAAGATCACGTGGATGGGAACGGGGCACGTTTCCGAAGCAACAGTGACGCGTGCCGACGCTCCCAGGGTGCTCGAGTTCTACGATATCCGGTGGGAGCTCGATCCCTCGGCGGGTGGCACGCGCCTGACGCTGTGGCACAGCATCGATCGCCGCTTCGTCGCCTGGGGCGCTGCCGGCTGGCACATCTGCTTCGACGTTCTCGATCAGCAGCTTGCAGGCCAGCCAATTGCCCGCATCGTCGGCCCCGATGCCATGCGGTCCGCTGGCTGGCAGCGATTGGTTGCCGAGTACGCGAAGCAGTTCGGCATTGAAACGCCGAAAGGTCCGCCTCAAAACAAACCGGCGTAGATGCATGCGGAAGCATCTGCACCACTCGAATTTCCTAGCCCCATGAGGAGGTGAAATCCGATGAATCAATATCCATCGTTTGCGACGAAAACCTTGAACGCTCTGCTGTGGGCTACCCAAGTCCTATGGGGAGTCTTCTTCAGCTTCACTGGATTCGGTAAAGTGCTCGCTTACGACCCGGCCGTTTGGCATCGAATGCTCCATCAAGTGGCCTGGTTTTCCGCCGTTCCGCAAAGCCTCTTCGTCTTCATTGGCGTGTGCGAAGGGCTGGGAGGCGTCGCGCTGATTGTGCCGGCCATGACGCGTATTGCGCCCAAACTGACGCCGATCGCCGCTGCGGGATTGGCCCTCATCATGGTGCTCGCAGCCGGTTTTCATATCGCACGCGGCGAGGTGAGCTTTTTTGTTCCCCTCAATCTGGTGCTGGGCGGGGTGGCCGCGTTCATCGGATTCGGCCGTTGGGCCATGCCCATCGCGCCCGCGTCGATCAGCCCCCGCCGCATGCTGACGGGGCTTGCGGTTTTCGGGACACTCATCATCGCCGGTTTTGTGCCGGTGTGGTACCAGGCGACACACGTGCACTAACAGAGTTCTTGGTCTCGGCCGGGTGTCAGGAATCGGGCTCGCCCCCCGCAATTCCTCACCCGGCGAAAGGGCCCGACCCACGGAAGAAAGGGAGGAAAAATCATGGAATCCACTCTGCAGAATCCGGCTCTCGGCCACGCCAGGATCGGCCGTAGAGCCACGTCCGTCGCCTATTGGGCAGCCACCGCGATCTTCTGTCTGGAGATGAGCTTCACTGCCTACTACGAATTCTTGCCGCAGGGGGCGCAGGCCTTCGCGCGCCTCGGTTTCCCCTCTGGCTTCTTCAGGGTGGAACTCTCGCTTGCGAAGCTGGCAGGCGTCGCCGTATTGCTGATGCCCATGATTCCAGCACGGATCAAAGAGTGGGCTTACGCCGGCTTCGCGATCAACCTTATCTCGGCGCTCATCGCCCACGCGTCGATCCACGATCAGCCTCTTGCCTTCGTCCCGTCATCGCTGACCAGCGTGTTCTGGGCCTTCTCGTACTACTTCTGGCGGCGGCAGCAGAGGGTGTGAAAGGGTGCAGCGACAAAGTAGAGATTCTGCGTCGAGAGCGTTGGCATGTCCGATACATGCAAGCCTGCAACGAATGATCCAAGTTGGAATGTCCCAGACTCTCTTCATCGGAGCCTGAAGGCCAGAGCTGTAATGAAGGGCATGTCGCTCTCCGACTATTTGCTCGGAGAGCAGAGTCCGTGTTGGTCGATGAAGCCCAGCGACCGCCGCCAACCGCCCCGCGCCAGCCGACTCCGATAGGAACGCCGCTCACAGATCGTTCAGCCGGCTCTGCGTTATCATTGCTGGCGTAATCTTCATCGGACTCCGGAGGCTTCCATGAGCACGAATGATTCCACCTCTGCCCGCAATCCGGGCCGTCGCGAGTTTCTGAAAGCCGGCGGCGCAGTCACCGCCGCCCTGCTCGCACCCTCGGCCGCATTGGCCAGCTCACTCAAGAAAGACCTGCCCGGAATGCCGTCAAATCCCCGCACGCCGGGAGCCATGCCTACGCGCAACCTGGGCAAGACCGGCTACAAGGTCGGCATCTTCTCGCTCGGCGGGCAGGCTTCGCTCGAGAAGGCGAACAACTTCGACGTCTCCGTGCCCATCATTGAGCGTGCTCTCGACCTCGGCGTGAACTACCTCGACACGTCGTCGATCTACGGCGGGCCCGATCGCTGGAGCGAGCAATACGTGGGCAAGGTGATGGCCCATCGCCGCAACGAAGCGTTTCTTGCCACGAAAACAAAGGAGCGGACGCGAGAAGGCTCGATGCGCATGATCGAGAAGTCGCTGCAATTGCTCGACACGGACCACGTCGACCTATGGCAGCTGCATGATATTGGCACGATGACCGACGTAAACCAGATTTTCGCCAAGGGCGGCGCACTTGAAGCGCTGCTCGACATGCAGGAGCAGAAGGTCGTGCGATTCATCGGTGTCACAGGCCACTATCGCCCCGATGCGCTCATCGAAGCCATCAATCGCCATCCCTTCGACACTGTTCTGATGGCGATGAATGCAGCCGATCCGCACCACTACAGCTTTAACGAGGAGCTACTGCCCCTGGCGGTCGAAAAACAGATGGGCATCATCGGCATGAAGATCCCGGGACGCGGGCGCATCCTCTCGACGTGGACACCCCCTCCAATCGAGGAGCAGAAGCACTCGTGGGAAGGCATGACGATCCAAACATCGTCGCCCGGCACATTGAAGATGCGCGAAGCGATGTACTACACGCTGTCGCGCCCGGTAAGCACGGTGATCATTGGCTGCGACACGATTGCGCAACTCGAAGAGAACGTGCAGTTGGCACGTGAATTCACACCATTGACCGAGAAGCAGCAGACCGAACTGGTGGCACGAGCCGAACCTTGTGCCAAGCCATCGCTGTTCTTCAGGTTCTACGACCGGCCCTAACCAGCTGCGATAGCGCAAATCGTGCTTGTGCGCTTGATGTTTGTGGATGCGCAAGGCTCCAGCGTTGGTTGTCACGCGGGGCGCACTTCAGCTCGCCAAGTTCAGGTAAAGCCGATAGTGCTCGTCGTGTATCGCAGCGAAGGGGCGCAGGGTCAGCACGCCCCGCGCCATATTCGTTTGCCAATCCATTGCTCCGCTGGAAACCTGGTGGACAGCGAGTAGTTCGTTTCTTTCGATGCTCGCCGGGACCTCGCCCACGCTGAAGAGCGCTAATGGTCCGTGCACGGGAGCGACCAGGTTCGGATGCTGCGGGTCGACAGGTTCTAGAACCGTCGGCATGTCAAACTCCACTTCAATGCGATCGCCGTTCTTCCACGTGCGCTCGAGCTTCGCAAACTTGCCAGGCTCCGGGCCGGCGACGACGCGCTTCCCGTTCACTGCGATCGTTGTCTTGGTGCCAGCCCAAGCGGGAATCCGAAGATAGACAGGAAACGCGGTAGGCGCAGCGAGGGCAATCTCCACTTGCGTTGTCGGGTGGTGGGGATACTCAGTCCGTTGCGTGAGCGTGATCGGCGCACTCGCACCTGTCCACTTCACACGCGAGGGCACGTAGAGATTTACATAGACGCCTTCCCCATCGTGGAAATAGGAGCTGATCCCGTAATCGGCCGTGACCTGCGAAAACGTCCCTGTACAACAGTGCCACTTATACGGGTGATAGACCTTCACGCCATCGTTGTTGTAGTCGGAGTAGTAGAAGCCGTGCCCATCGGCTTTGAGCGGCTTCGCCCCGAGGATGCAGTTATAGAGCACTTTTTCCATGCTGTCGCCGTAGCGGCTGTCCTGGGTGGCGCGCAGCAGGTAGCGCGTGATCTTGAAGTGCGCGTAGGACCCGCACGGCGTTTCGAAACTCGAGTGCGTTTTGGTGAGACTTTCGCCGATTTCGCCGCTTCCGGGTTCGCGAAAATCCTCATTGGGGCCCCAGCCGCCGGTCGCAAAACTCTGCGTGGTCCGCAGAAAATCAAATCCATTGCGCGCCGCGCGCAGATGTTTCTCGCTGCCCAGGACGAAGTAAGCCTGCATGGCGCTGCTCATCGCGTTCACATGACTATACGCATGCTTGTGGGGCAATACGTTCTGTCCTGCTGCGAGCGGATCCCAATACCAGTCGTCGGCCAGAAAGCGGATGCCGAGTTCGCGATAGCGGCTGCCTGCACCGCGCTGCCAGGCAAGAAAGGCGTTCTCAGGCAAAGTGTAGGGTTCATCCCAGCAGAAGGATTCGTCGCGATGAGGGCGCGCGTATTGTTCGGCGCGCGAAAGGCCGCGGGGCGGTAGATGCGCCATCACCGAATCGAGTGTGGCATCGAGAGCCTTGAATGCCTGCGGATCGCCGGCGAACTCGTGCGCATCGATCATGCCGATCGAAATCTTGTCGTAGACGTAGGCAGGAAACCGGTGATCGTCCCAGAAATGCGACGAGATGGCCGGAGCGAAGTTCTGCACGAGCCTGTGCACCTTCGCTTGGGTCGCCTTGTCGCCAGTCGCGGCATAGTCGCGCGCAAGCCCGGAGAGATATTGGCCGAAGCTGTGTCCTGGCGCAAACCCATTGTTCGGCCGCGCGTCGATGTCGCGCAGCGGCGCCCAGCTGTACCAGCCGCCCATGTCTTCGCCGGGAGCAGGCAAGCCGGCGCGTTCGCGAAAGGGTTTCAGGAGCGCGTCTTCATCGAGAGCGAGATAGGCTGTGTGGTTCGCATCGAACTGCTGACGCAGCGGACCATCAAGAAGCGCGACGTCGCCGTAACCGAATTGGCGAAGGCGCGGGACAATGGCGGGCTGATTCGTGGCGAGGGACCTCGCACGACGAGTCGCGCTCATCGATGCGACTGCAACGGCAACCCCTGTCTTGAGAAATGTCCTTCGCGAATGGCTCATCTATCCCTCGCAGGGATTGTACCGCTTGCATAGTGAACGAACGATCGACCAATCGTCTATTCCAGGTGATTGATCAATGAGGCGAGGCAAGCGGCGCCGAAGCCGTTATCAATATTGACGACGGAGACATTGGGGGCACAGGTATTGAGCATGCCGAGCAGCGCGGCGACGCCGCCAAAGGATGCGCCGTAGCCAACGCTCGTCGGAACCGCCAGCACCGGTGCATTCACGAGACCGGCAACAACTGTGGGCAAAGCGCCCTCCATGCCGGCGCAGACGATGAGAACCCGCGCGGTTTGCAGAGACTGCTTCTGCGCGAGCAGGCGATGAATGCCTGCGACGCCGACGTCCGCGATCAATTCGACCGTATTGCCCAGCAGACGTGCAGTGACCGCTGCCTCTTCGGCGACGGGCAGATCGCTCGTTCCGGCACAGACAACGGCCACGGTCCCAACTCCGGGTTTCACCGGCGCCTGCGCAAGGGTGATGGCGCGAGCGGCAGCGTGATAGACGGCGCCGGGCTCGATGGCCGCCACGGCCTCGAAGACTTCTCGTGAGGCCCGTGTCGCCAGCACATTGCCGCCCGCCTTGGCCATGCGGTCAAAAATCGCGGCCACCTGTTCAGTGGTCTTGCCTGCCGCGAAGATGACTTCAGGCATGCCGGTGCGCAGCGCACGATGGTGATCGACCTTGGCAAAGCCGAGGTCTTCGAAGGGAAGGTCCTTGAGCCGATCCACGGCATCACTCACGCCGGTGCGGCCCTCGCTGACTTCTTTGAGCAGGGCTTCAATCTGCAGGCGATTCATGCGCGCGTCTCCTTTTTCGAGTGACCCATGGTGTAGGCGCGCATCGCAGCTTGCATCACCTGTTTGAGCGGAACGGAATGCTTACGGGCCAGTGCACGGCAATCCTCATACTCGGCCGCGGCATTGGCCACTTCGCCCGATGGCCAGCGGGCGATCTTGATGCGCACCGGGCCCCATGCAGTTTGGACTTCGACAAACTCGCGCGCCAGCGAGGCCTTGTTTTCGAGCCGCCAATGAAGGCCGATCGTCGTCGTTTCGCGAAAGATGAGTTCACGCAAGGTGGAGACAAGATCGGGCCGGCACAGCACGGTGAGCTGGACGCCTGTTCGGCCTTTCTTCATTTGCACGGAGGCACGAAAGACATCCCACGCGCCCGATTCGAGCAGCAGTTCGCTGACGTAGGCAAGCAACTGCGGACTCGAGTCGTCGATGACGGTCTCGATGATCGCGATGGGCTCGGTTGCAATGTCCTGCACGGTCGTCTCTTCGCCGACGACGATGCGGAGCAGGTTGGGCTGGCCCGGCGTGTCACGGTCGCCGGCGCCATAGCCCGATACCAACACCCGCATGGCAGGCAAAGTTCCGTACTGCACCTCGAGCATGCGCAGGATCGCCGCGCCCGTAGGCGTGACGCGTTCCATCGCCGGTCCCGCGGCATAGACGGGCGCATTGCCGAGCAAAGCCAACGTTGCCGGAGCCGGGACCGGAAGCGTTCCGTGCGCGCATTGCACCGTGCCGCTGCCAACGTTGAGCGGCGAAGCCATCCAGCGTTCAATACCAAGAGCGGCGCAGCCGGCGGCCGCACAGACAATGTCGACGATCGTATCGACCGCGCCGACCTCGTGAAAACGCACAGACTCTACCGGGATCTGGTGAATCGCCGCCTCCGCCTCGCCGAGCAACTGAAACGCCCGGCTGGCGCGGTCTTTCACGCGATCATCGAGCGGTGCCGAGCGGATGATGCCGAGAATCGTGGAGAGCGAACGGTGCTGCGCGTGCTCATGCGAATGGGAGTGCGTATGCTCGTGCTCATGTTCGCCGGTGACAGGATGCTCGTGCGTGTGGCCATGCTCGTCATCGTGTGTGTGTGTATGGGTGTGCGTATGTTCGTGTGCGTCGCCGGCAGGGTGCCTGTGCTCAGCGGATTCGTGTGCCTGATCTGTTTCGCCGTCGTGCGCGTGCTCTTCGTTAGAAGATCCGGGCAGGATCACATCGACTTTGGTCCCGGCAATGCCGCCCCGACTTACCTTGCGCGTCTCAAGATGCGCGCCGATATTCAACGCGGCGGCTGTCGCCGTGAGGGTTTCGAAGGGCACGCCCGCGTCGACAAGCGCGCCAAGCAGCATGTCGCCGCTGATGCCGGAAAAACAATCAAGATAGCCGATGCGCATCGCTTCTGGATTCTAAATGGTCTGCTAGGCGCCACGCCGCGCGAGGATCTCGGCGGGCAGAACCACGTTCATGGATCCAGAGCGAAAACCGGCCGCGTCGAGCGTGACGTAGTGAAACCCAGCCTTGCGCAGCTCTGCGGTGATGGCATCGAGCATTTCGAGGTTTAGCGCCCTCTGCAGCTCGGCACGCGCGATTTCAACGCGTGCCAGTTCGCCATGATGGCGAACGCGGAACTCCCGAAAGCCCAATTGCCGCAGGCTTTCTTCGCCGCGCTCCACCTGCTCGAGCACTTCCCGTGTCACCGTGCGGCCGTACTCCACGCGGGAGCTCAAACAGGGGGCGGCAGGCCGATCCCACAGCGTGTAGCCGGCGGACTTGGCCAGGGTGCGAATCTCCTGCTTGGTCAGGCCGGCATCGGCAAGCGGCGCGAGCACTTCGTGCTGCTGCGCGGCACGCTGTCCCGGGCGAAAATCGCGTGTGTCGTCGATATTCATGCCGTAGGCGATCGCCGTAAATCCCAGTTGAGCTCCGAGCGTCTTCATCCCCTCGAACAGCTCGGTTTTGCAATGGAAACAGCGGTTGGCGTCGTTGCGCTGGTACTCGGGTTTATCGAGCTCGCTGGTCTCGATCACACGCAACGGCATGGCGATGGATTGCGCAAAGGCCTGCGCCTGCTCCAGGTCGCGGCGTGCAAGGCTGGGCGAATCGGCCAGCACCGCCAGCATTTTGTCGCCCAGAACGCGATAGGCGATGGCGGCCAGAAAAGCCGAGTCCACGCCTCCCGAATACGCCACCATCACGCTCCCAAGCGCACGCAGGCGACCTTCAAGCGCGCGCAGCTTTCCCTGCGTCTGGTCCTGCGCGCCGGCTTCCGCGATGGCTGCCATGGGCCCGATTATACGCCGCGGGAGGCGCATCCATGCCGTGTGGCATGGGGCCGCGGGACGACCCGCGCGCATCAGAAGGAATCTCGATACGGTATACTCCGGACGCGGTAAGGAAGAAATCGAGGGACATTGGAATGACACGGCAAGGCATGAAAATGTGGGCGGGCGCAGTGATCGCGATGGCGGTGGCTATCTCTCCGCTGCGGATGTTGGCCCAGGGAGACACAATCCTGAAGCCGGCAGACACGCAAAAGCTGCTGCCGGCTGCGGTGTACTACAAGGCGCAATCGGCGCCTACCCAGCTGCGTAACTCTGGCGGTGTGAAATTCAGTGATGGATTCTATCTGCTCGCCACGCTGGTCGATACCAGCGGCTACTCCAGCGACGTACAGGCCAAGTACCAGGCCTATTTCATCACCGAAGTGCCGATCAAGATTGGCGGCCAGAGCCTCGCTGCGGGCGTTTATGGGGTGGGCTTCATTGCGGGCGACAAGTTTGTCGTGACCGACGTTGGCGCGCACGACCTGCTGACCGTCAGCTCCGGCAACGACCAGCAGATGAAGCGACCCGTACCTCTGCAGGTCACGACGGACCCGGCTGGCGGGTTTCGACTGTATGAGGGACGGAAGTACGTCAGCTTCAGCCGATAGCGTCGTTCGCGCCGAGTCAAAGCAAAGGCGGGCCGGGCGGCCCGCCTTTGCTGTTGTTGCCTGATGCTCTGGTTATGCGTCTGCACCCACCGGAACGGGTTTCGCCGCTGCCGGCGCACTCGTGACCCGCTCGCGGACCAGATCATGGCCGCGCGCGAACAAATCTTCCAGTGACAGCTTGCCTGCCTCCACGTCGGCGAGAATTGCCTTCTGGGCGAGGTACTCTTTGTTCACGATGCCGGCTTTGGACTGCAGCATGCGCCATGCCTTGCGCCGCTCCACGCAGAACATCACGAGCTGCCGCGAGAGGGCACGATACTCGATCTTGCCGTTTTCCTCGAACTTGATGTAGACGCCGAAGTCCGGAATGAAGGACCGGTGCGCCGGGTTCAGGTAGCGGCGATAGACCACATCCTGCTGCGTGATGCGCACCAGCATGTTGTCGAGCGGGATCAGCTTGGCTGCCGCATCCTCCTTGACCTTCTTCAGGTGGTTGCGGAAGCGCGCCTCGGTCGTACACCAGTGGGCAACGGTGTAACGCAGCGGTTCGCCCGTCGACTTGATCTTGGTTTCGTACCAATCTAGATCGATGGACGGATTGCCCTTGACGTCGAGCGCTTCCTGGTAGCTCTCACCCTTGCGCGGATCGAAGACGAACTCCGGCACGCCGCGCGAGTCGCGCACGCGCTGCGCCTGGTGCAGGGCCATATCGTCGGGCACGCCGTGCTCCGGCTGGCAGGTCGTGAACGCCTGCAGGAACATTGTGCCGCGATATTCAAGACCATCGAGAATCGCCCGGTACAGCTTCGGCGCATTGGCCATTGAAACCTGCGCGACAAACGGGGAGCCGTGGCCGGCGAGGAAGGTTTCGGCCACTGTCTTCTTCTCGGTGTTCTTGCCTTGGGTGGCCGAGCCGAAGACGTTCATGTCGTTGCCGCCCAGCATCGGCGTCGAGTCGGAGTTCTGCCCGCCGGTGTTCGAATATACCTGCGTATCGAGCATGACCGACTTTACATTCGGCCGGTTCTGCAGGATCACCTTCGACATGTTCTGGTAGCCGATGTCGCCCATGCCGCCATCGCCGCCCACCACCCAGACCTTGGGCAGCTCGACGATTTCCTGATCGGTCATCAAGGCATCGGTGAAGTGCGTCAGCTCGTAGTACTCGCGATCGCCGATCACTTTGCTGTCGCGGTTGAGAATCATGTCGGTCAGCCGCTCGGGAATGACGGAACGGCGCGCGTGATCGACGATGAAGCTCTCGCCCATCAGCCAGCCCACGGTAATGCCGTCCTGGAAGAGCGAGTTCATCCACGGATACGGGTGCGGGTTGTTCGGCGCGGTCGAGCCGTACACGGTGTTGCAACCTGTGTGGGCGGCCATCGCCATCACGCTCATGCCGTTCGCCAAGCGCCCATCGATGGGCTGCAGGCTCTTGTGGTTGAACGCTTCGGTCAGGAGCACCGCCGCGAGGGCTTCCATCAGCTGCTCGTCGGTAATGGTCCCGTTCTTTTCTTCGTGGGCCTTGATGCGCTCCAGCGTGTCCTTTTCGTCTTCGCCGCCAAGCCCGAGGATCAGGTGCGTGACGGCCAGCCGCAGGAGTTTGTATTCCGCTTCGTTGCTCGCCTTCAGCGCTCCGAGGCGCGCCACGCCTTCTTTTTCAAGTTGGCCTGCCTTGGCGACAAACCGGTCGCTCTTGGCATGGAACACCGGGCGCATATACGCTTCCGTCACTGCCGCAATCGAGCGCAGTACGCTCTTTTCGCCGCAGCCTGCGCAGGCGCCGTCGCCCGCGACCAGCGCATCGTAGTTGCTGCGCACCATCAGCATGTTGCGCAGCGTGGCCGTCTTCGAGTCGGCGGGATTCGCGTTGTTGTAGAGGCCCAGGTACTTCTGCGAAGTGTCGGGCAGCAGGTTCATGAAGGCCGTGCCGCTCTCGTGCTCGGCATTCACATCCTCGGTCTCCTGCACCATCTTCAGCGCCTCGTGATCGCCGCAGGCGGTGACGCAGGCCGCGCATCCCTTGCAAAGGTCCGAGACGAAAATGGAGAAGATGCCGCCCGTACCCGGCGCCTTGCGCTCCGGCGACGAAAAGATGGCGTTGGTCTTCTGATAGGCCATCGGCACTTTGTCGATGATGGCGTAGAACTGCGCCTTCGCCGACGCAGAGAAGCCGTCGACCGATTCGGTGACTTCGCGAATGATCGTGGGAAGCAGCGTGCCGGTCTTCATCTCGGCCAGCATGCGCGCTCGCGTCCGCTTCTCGATCTCCGGCACCTTGGCGAGCATCTTCGAACGCTCGCTCTCATCGCCCACATAGCGAGAGACGGCCATGGTGAGAATCGTGCTCAGATCCTGCGACGTGTTGGGGAGCGCCGTATCCGGGCAGACCGAGATGCACTCCATGCACTGCGTGCAGTTTTCGGGAATGTAAAGCGGCGTCTCGCGGCGCGCCACGTATTTCGACGCAGTGTCGCCGGTGGCCGCAGCAATCACGCCCATGGCTGCGAGCGGCGTCGCCGGCTGGTTGTAGCCGAAGTGCGAGCGGAACTCCGCATCAAATGCGGTGATCGTGCTGATCGGCGTACGCGGTCCCTGTCCCGCAGGCACCGGCGTGGACCGGCATCCGCCGACCGTGCAGCTTTCGCCCCCCACGGTCGCCATTTCGAGCACCGGCAGCAGAGCCTGTCCGCGGAGGCTCGAGTGATCGGGCGCGCTCATCTCGCCGATTTTGATTTCCTGCACGCGCTCGAAGCCCTGGAGCATCACTTCCATGTTCGACTGAACGACTGCGTCGCCCATCTTGCCGAACTTCTTCACGTATTGCTTATGCACCACTTCGCGGAACTGGTCCTGCGTGATGCCGAACTCCTGCAGCAGAGTGCTGACGGCGAAGAATCCGCCAAGGAACGCGTTGCCTTGCATGCGCAACTGCAGATCGGCGCGGTCCGTGGCTTTCTTGGCAATATCGAATCCCGGCAAGGTGTAGACGCGAATCTTTTTCTCGATGATTTGCTTGCGGGCCCATAGCGGCAGGTTCTCCCAAGCGCGCACCCCTTCCGCATCGGACTCCCATAAGAGGCTCCCACCCTCCTGAATGCCATCCAGCGGATTGGTATGCGTGAAGGCCTTCGGATCGCAGCAAAGCACGGTCGTGACATGGCGCAGATCGCAGTTCACGCGAATGCGATCCTTGGCGGCGACCATGAAATAGCTGGTCGGCGCACCTTTCTTCTCCGAGCCGTACTTCGGGTTCGCGGAAACGTGAATCACTTCTTTGGGATTGCCCTTCTCGTCGACAAGATGATCCCGCTCGTAGAGCAGATCGTTCAGGTCGCCCAGAATCGCACCCAGGTTCTTTCCCGTGGTGATCGCGCCCCATCCGCCGATGGAGTGGAAGCGCACGGCAACGGCGCCTTCGGGCAGCAGCGAAGGCGCTTCGTCGCCAACGACGCTGTAGGGGTGATCGATTCCGAGCACGATGAAGTTCGCGCCTTCCTTCAGCGTTTTGCCGTCCTTGCGCGCGCGGCCCGCCGTCGCATATTCAAACGCGCCGATAACGTGCTCCGGGCGGAAGTCGCGCGAGCCGAGGCCGTAGCTGCCGTTGACGATCGTCGGCAGTTGGCTCGGCGAGATCGCCGGAAGCCCCGCGGCCGAGGGATGTCCCTCATACTGCACCGCCTTCGAGAGTGCGGTGCGAATGTCGCGGCCCAGTGGGTTGTCGCCGGCAAGAGCTTCGTCAGTCCGCTCAAGAATGATGACGTTCTTTTTGCCCTTGAGCGCTTCCACAATTGCCGCCTCGGGGAAGGGGCGAATCACGTTGACGTGGATCGAGCCGACCTTGACGCCGCGCGTCGAGCGCAGGTAGTCGACCGCGGCTTCGATGTTCTCGGCTGCCGATCCGAGCGAGACGAACACCGTGTCTGTGTCGTCGGTCTTGTATTTGCTGATCAGCCCGTAGCGGCGCCCTGTCAGCTCGGCGAACTTTTCGTATGCTTCTTCCAGAAACTGCAGAATGGGCTCGGCGAAGTTGTTGCGCCGCGCGACCACGCCATTCATATAGTGTTCCTGGTTCTGCACGGGACCGAGAAGAACCGGATTGGTCAGGTCCATCATCTTCGGCACACGACGGCGCGTGGGCCCAAACAAAACCCGTTGCGCTTCGGTCGGGCACTCGATGATGTCGTCGGGCGCGCCGAGATACTCGCGAATCAACTCCGACTCATGCTTGTAGAAAGTTCGCTCCAGGTGGCTGGTCAGAAAGCCGTCCATGATGTTCATGCCCGGGGTCAAGCTCAGCTCCGTCACCCGGCGAAGGATCAGTGATTGATCCGCGGCCTGCTGTGCGTCTTTACCGAAGAGCATGATCCAGCCCGTGTCGAGAGCGCCGTAAATGTCATCGTGACCGCAGTGCACATTCAGGGCGTGCTTAGTCAACGCGCGGGCGCCGACCTCGAGCACCATGGTCGATCCCTTGCCCGGCGCGTGATAGTACTGTTCGGCTCCGTAGACCACGCCCTGACCCGAGGTGAAATTCACTACCCGCTTGCCACATACGGAGTGAGCGATGGCGCCGCCCTGCGCTGCATGTTCTCCCTCAGTCTCGATGGCGATCGTATTACTACCGAAGACATTCAGGTGCCCCTCGGCATAGGCTTGCTGGAAGAGCTCGCCGCCCTCGGTGGAGGGCGTGATCGGATAAAAAACACCGGCATCGGCGATTCGCGTCTCGGTGTGATAGCTGACGAGCTGATTGCCGTTCGCGGTGATCCGTATCCCTGGATAACGAGCTGTTTCCGCCATGATTCCCCCTATGCTTTCTTCTTTGTCTTCTTTGGCTTGCCGCGGGCTTGAAGCCCGTGCGCGGAGTTTTCTGTTTGCGTCGTGACCTACACACCTGTTGCTTTTGCCTGCCGCATGGCTTGTCGACTCGCCAGGTACACGCAAACGGCCTTAAAAATTGCACTTTTTTCCTGCATTCAGCCGCCGCAGGCACTTCTACGCAGGTCAATCAAGGCGCTGGCTCGGCACCAGCGTTCGACTCCTCAACCAATCATCCGTATCAATCTCTACATGCTCTACACGCCGGTCGTGACTGCTGGGAAGAACACCGACTCTATCAGTATTGCGCTTTTCGAGAGGTAGATGGAGACGCCGTCTCGCATCATGGCACGAATCCGGGCAAGGTATGACCGGATCGGACTTCACGTCTCCTGCGCCCCGCTCTATACTTGGTCCGGTTTCTCCGAGCCCATGCCCAAAAAATCCTCCGCCAAGACGTCCCTCCCTGTTCAACCCGTGTCCAACCGGCAATTTGCGAGCTACCCGAGCTTGCGCAATCGAGCGGTGCTCGTCACAGGAGGGGCAACCGGGATCGGTGAATCCATCGTACGGCATTTCGCGCGGCAGGGTTCCCGGGTCGCCTTTCTCGATATTCAGGATGAGGCGGCAGAGAAACTCTTGAAACAACTGGCCGTGGAAGGCTGCCCGAAGCCGCTCTATCTCCATTGCGACCTCACCGACATTCCCGCCCTGCAATCGGCCGTCAAGCGAATACTGGCCGAATTCGGCGGTCTCGATGTCCTCGTCAACAACGCGGCCAACGACAAGCGCCACTCGATCGAAGAAGTCACGCCGGAGTTCTGGAACCGCGGCATGGAACAGAACCTGAGACATCATTTCTTCTGCGCACAGGCCGTCGTGCCGGCCATGCGCGCGCAGGGGCGCGGGGCGATTATCAATATGTCGTCGATCTCGTATCTGATCCCATCGACGGGTCTCCCGGTCTATGTCACGGCCAAGGCGGCGATCGTGGGGCTCACGCGGACGCTCGCGCACGAACTCGGGGCGGCAGGCATCCGCGTCAACGCAGTCCTGCCTGGAGCAATTGCGACCGAGAAACAGAAGCGCCTGGTTTACACGCCGCAATACAAAAAGGCGATCCTTGCCGGCCAGGCTCTCCAGTGCGAGATCGTTCCGGACGATGTCGCCCGCCTTGTCCTCTTCCTTGCCGCCGACGATTCCAGTGCAATCACCAACCAGAGTTACATCATCGATGGGGGCTGGGCGTAACGAAGGGATCAAGGGTCAGAAGGGATGCAAATTCCGAAGAATCGAAAAGGCAATCTTCTTCTCTCTGTAGCCACGCTGCTTCTGGCTGTGAGTTCCGTTCTGGCGCAAAACCCTCAAGCCCTCTCAGTGGCCACTCGGATGACGGCCGAAAACGGCCTTCGAGAGCCTCGTTCGACGGAATACTCAAAGGTGCAAGAGCGCCTGGCACGCGGGTGGAACACATGGGATGTGCATAGCGTCGCCACGCAGGTTCTGCTCCCCGAGGGTCTGGCCATTCACGTCGGCCTCAAACACAACACCACCCTGAACGGCGATGCCTTTCTCGCTGACTCGTTCATTGGCCGCCTCGATACGGGCGCGGAGATCGTGACGCCCGGCCCGCACACATGGAACGGCAGCTACACGAGGGCTGACTTCGAGTGGAACGGGCACATGTGGCTGCTGGAAACTGCCCATGACGGCGACGATCTGGTGCTGGTGATTGCGCCGTTGCCATCGAAGGTCACTACCTCAATTCCTCCCACAGTTGTGGTCTCGGTGAACTATCTCTGGAACCGTCCAGGTACTGTTGATTTCGAAGGCGAGTCGATGCGCGCGCGTAGTGGAAATGCAACGACTGAGATCCACTGCACCTGCGAGGACCATGGTGGCGCCCGTTTCATCACCGTCCCGATTGCGGGGCCCTACTTTGCCGCCGACCTCACCGGTCCCGTCGGCATCAGCACCGGCAAGCGCCGCTCGCTCGATGAGATCATCGGCGCGATCGAGAAGCAGAGAGACGCGTTCAAGGCGTCGGTGAAGGCTGCCGGCCGCAATGGCCCCATCTTGAGCGCCGTCCAGACCACGATCGGCTGGGACACGATCTACGACCCGGAAAAACAGCGAGTCCTCTCGCCGGTCTCGCGCGTCTGGTCGGTTGGCTGGGGCGGCTACGTGCTCTTCGACTGGGACACATTCTTCGCGGCAACACTGGCGAGCATCGGCGACAAAGATCTGGCCTATGCAAACGCCTTGGAGATTCTGCGTGAAGAAACGCCGCAAGGCTTTGTGCCCAACTATGCGCGCGCGGGGAACTGGAAAAGCACGGATCGTTCGGAGCCGCCGGTGGGGTCGATCACCGTGCTCGATCTCTACCAGAGGTTTCATGACCGCTGGTTCCTCGAAGATGCGTTTACCCCGCTGCTCAGTTGGAACCGCTGGTGGAATGAGCACCGGCAGATGGAGGGCTTCATCGTGCTGGGCAGCGATCCCGACAACCAGCCCGCCAACCTCGACGATCGCTCGCGCGGAACATGGCAAGGCGCCGTCTATGAATCGGGCCTCGATAACAGCCCGATGTACGACGGCACCTTTTACAATCCGCAGACGCACCTGCTCGAATACGCCGACGTGGGTATGACCAGCCTCTACATCGCGGACTGCGATGGCCTTGCCCAAATCGCCGACACTCTCCAGAAGCCGGCGGAGGCGAAAGAACTCCGTGACCGCGCCAGGCGTTACCGCGCGAAGCTCGCAACTCTTTGGGACGAGAAGACCGGCATCTTCCTCAACCGGGATCTGCACACCGGGCAGTTCAATTACCGTCTCTCGCCGACGAATTTCTACCCGATGCTCGCAAAGGCAGCGACGCCCGAGCAGGCCAGGAGGATGATCGAAAAGCATCTTCTCAATCCCGACGAGTTCTGGGGACAGTGGGTGATTCCGATGATTGCGCGCAACGATCCGGCATTCAAAGACCAGGCCTATTGGCGCGGCCGCATCTGGGGCCCTGCCAACTACCTCGTCTACCTGGGTCTCGAGAATTACGCGGACGCCGACACGCGCCGTCAGTTCGCCGCCAAATCGTACAACCTGTTTCTCAAAGAGTGGAACGAGAAGCGTCATGTGCATGAGAACTACAACGCCATCACCGGCGAAGGAGACGACGTAAAGAGCAGCGATCGTTTTTATCACTGGGGTGCTCTGCTGGGCTATGTGGAATCGTTGGAATCGGACCATCCGCAGCCCTGAGACAGAGGCCGGAGCCTCAATCCATTCCCGGAATCGGCGGACACTCGCCTTTCCTGCAAAAAACACGTGGAATCGATACCATTTTCGTCCTCACATGCCGTAAGATTCTCGGGGAGCCAAATCACCATGATCGTTTTCGCGAAATCCGGCCTTCGCCGCGTGTCAGTAGGCCTTGCCGCTGCTTGCTTTGTCACCCTTGCTCTCTTCGCCGGGTTTGCCGCCGGTGCGCGCGCGCAGTCCGCTGAAGATGCCGCCAAGATCGATGCCAACCTTCCGTCTCAATCGCAGACCGTGATTGCGCGCCTTTCCACCCTGCAGGAATTGCCGGACGGCACGTGGAAGATGCACTCCGGCGACCTAGCCCACGGCGAAGCGGTTGGCCTCGACGACACCTCCTGGGAGACCATCGCACCGCGCAACGATGCGCCCAACGAAGCGGTCTGGTTTCGCCAGACCTACACCGTACCCGACACGCTGAGCGGCTATGACCTGACCGGCTCGCGCATCTGGTTCCAGTTCCATGCCGAAGCCAACGGGCCGATGCCCGAGATTCTCTACTTCAACGGCCGCCGCGTTGCCTTGGGCGACGATCTCGAGCCGGTGGTGCTCTTCGACAGCGCAAAGCCCGGCGACAAGGTCACGGTTGCCGTCAAATTGCTGCATACGGTCGACAAAAAGAGTTTCCGCGGCGCAACGCTGAAGATTGACTTCCCTGAAAATCGTCCCAATCCCGAGGATCTCCGCCTCGAATTCCTCTCCGCCGCGCTGCTGGTTCCCTCCCTGGCCGGGCACAACGATGCCGGAAGCATGGATACGCTCAACGGCGCCATTGCGGCTGTCGACCTCAAGGCCCTGGACACGCACGACCAGAATGCGTTCGACGAGAGCCTGCACGCCGCGCACTCCAAGCTCGAAGGGCTGCTCCCGCTGATGCAGACCGCGACCTATCACCTCACGGGCAACTCACACATCGATGCTGCGTGGCTCTGGCCGTGGACCGAAACAGTCGATGTGGTGAAGCGCACCTTCGGCACGGCGCTCCAGCTCATGTATGAGTACCCGCAGTACACGTACACCCAATCGGCGGCCGCCTACAACGAGTGGATGGCGCAAAAGTATCCCGATCTGAATGCGGAGATTGCGCAACGCATTAAGGAAGGACGCTGGGAAATCGTCGGCGGCATGTGGGTCGAGCCCGATCTAAACATGCCGGACGGCGAATCTCTGGTGCGGCAGCTCCTGGTGGGCAAGCGCTGGTACAAGCAGGCCTATGGTGTCGACGTGCGCATCGGATGGAACCCCGATTCTTTCGGCTACACATGGCAATTGCCGCAGATCTATAAGAAGTCCGGAGTCGACTACTTCGTGACCCAGAAGATGACCTGGAACGACACCAACCAGCTTCCCTTCAAGCTGTTCTGGTGGGAGTCGCCGGATGGCTCGAAGGTCCTCACCTATTTCCCGCACGACTACGCGAATAACAACTTGAATCCCGTCCGACTCGCCGACGATCTCGCCACGGCTCGCACGCGCGCGACCGGGATGACCGAGATGATGGACCTCTATGGCATCGGCGATCACGGCGGCGGACCTACGCGCGCCATTCTCGACGAGGGCTTCCACTGGGCAACTCCTTCGACGCCGCCGAAAGTTCAACCCAAGATGCAATTCGGCATCGCGCAAACCTTCTTTTCAGACGTAGAGAAAGAGGTGGCGCCCGACAGCCAGACGTGGGACTACCAGTCGATCGCAAAAGGCTACACGCCGCCTCCTGCGGTGCCCGGCAAAGTCTCCATCCCCACATGGAAGAGCGAGCTCTACTTTGAATATCACCGCGGCGTGATGACCACGCAGGCGAACCACAAGCGCAACATGCGCGAGAGCTCCATCTGGACGCTCGACGCCGAGAAGTGGGCCTCACTGGCGTGGCTCGATGGCGACAAGTATCCGGCCGGCGAACTGACTGAGGATTGGAAGAAGGTTCTGTTTAACCAGTTCCACGATCTGGCCGCAGGCTCAGGCATCGGCATCATCTACAAGGACGCGCAGAAGGATTACGATGTCGTCCGCTGGTCGACCAACGAAATCTCTTCGGGCGCTCTCCAGACCGTTGACGAGCGGATTAACACGCAGGGCACCGGGACGCCGGTCGTCGTGTACAACCCGCTTGGCTGGGAACGCTCGGGCGAAGTGAGCGTGCACGTCCAGGCCGCCAAGCCGATCACCTCGGCGGTGGGTGCACAGGTCATCGAAACCAGCACCGATCCAGCGACCGGCGTCTCCGAGGTGCGGCTGCATGTTCTTCACGTACCCGCGCTGGGTTACAAGGTCGTCTGGGTCGGCTCCGGCAAGAGCAATGCGAAGCCCGACGAGACGGACGTCGCAGCCAAGGACGGCGGCAGTTCCATTACGCTCGAGAACAGCATCCTGCGCGTCGTGGTCGACAAGGACTCAGGCTGCATCACCAGCCTCTTCGATAAGAAGGACAACTTCGAGTCGCTCGCCCCGGGGGCCTGCGGTAATCAGCTGCAATTCTTCAAGGACAATCCGAAGGATTACGACGCGTGGAACATTGATCCCGGCACACTCGACGTGCCGCCGATCACCATCGATCGCGCCGACTCCGTGGAACTTCTGAAGACTGCCGAGCCCGGCATCCGGGTGACGCGTCACTGGCAAAATTCGAAGTTTGTGCAGACCTTCAGCCTCGCGGCCGATGGCGGTTCGGTGGTGGTCGACAATAACATCGACTGGCACGAAGCGCACATCCTGTTGAAGGCGGCCTTCCCGCTCGCTGCCTCGGGGCCATTCGCCACCTACGACATTCCTTTCGGCACCATCGACCGCACCACCACCCGCAACAATTCGTGGGAGAAGGCGCAGTTTGAAGTGCCTGCCCAATACTGGGCCGATCTCGGGGATGGCCGGCACGGATTCAGCCTGATTAACGAGTCGAAGTTCGGCTACGACGCTGTGGGCAACCTGCTGCGCCTCACCCTGCTGCGCTCGCCCAAATGGCCTGATCCCGACGCCGACATGGGCCATCACCACTTCCACTACGCGCTTTATCCGCATGCCGGAACCTGGAAGGATGCGATGACGGTGCAGCGCGGGTTCGAATACAACTACCCGCTCACCGCAGTCGTCACCACGGCACATGCCGGCTCACTGCCCTCCGAGCACTCCTTCGTCTCGGTCTCACCCAGCAACGTCGTCCTGACCGCGGTGAAGAAGGCGGAAGATGCGAAGGGCCTGATCTTCCGCTGCTACGAGTGGGCTGGTAAAGACTCGATGGCCGAGTTCCATATTCCAGCCGGAGCCACCGGGGCCACCGTGACCAACATGATGGAGACGCCCGAAGGCAGCCCGCTTGCCCTCACCGGAGACGTCGTCAAGGCGCCCATTCACCCCTTCGAGATCCTGACAATCCGCGTGGATTATCCGTCGAACGGCCCGAAGGAGTAAAACCTATCTGCAGGCGGCTCACAATGGCAACCGCCTGCAGCTTTTCTCTTAAAGCCAACCAAATGAAGACAATCACCTGGTTACCTTCAGGTGATTCCTTTTGTGTGATTTTTCACCCAGGGCCCGCGTTGGTTTGGTAGTCTACGACTAAGCGGAGTTCAACCCCCATGGATATCACCTCGCCGTATATCGTCGTTCCAGTCTTCATCGTCGTTTTCCTTGTGGGGATCCTGTTTGCCACAAGCAGTAAAGAGGACGGCCACTCCACGCATTAAAAGCAATTGTGGTCTGCAGCAATTCCGAAACTACCACGTCCCTAATTTCGAATTCGTACCAGAAGAACTCCCTGCCGCGGCACGTCCAGCTCGATACGCGCCGCGCCTTCGTTCAACCGAACGGGGCGATCGTGCAGGGTCTTCTCTAGCCTTCCCGCCTCTTCCAGCTTCGCTTTCTGTTCTGCTGTCGGTTCAGCCGGACTGCCCATCTGCTGCCAGACGCGATAGGCATTGCTGTGCGTTGCATCCATGCGAAACTCCGAGATTGTCGCGTCGTTTCCTTTAAGCCCGTCGACCGCGAGCTTCACCTGCGCCGCGGGCGCTTCCACATCCGCGTCCTGGTAATTCCAGAGCAGCACATCGACTTCTGACCCATTGCGCGTGGCCACGGCATTGACGTCGGGCGCTTGGTTCACGCTCTCCGCCACTACCTGGGCGAACGGCAATGCGCCACTGCTTTCTGTCTGCACCCATTGCCCGAGTGAACCCTGCGCTTCCGGCCCGCCGCCGAGCAGGCCCATCAGCCGGAACGCATTCAGCACGGGTTTGTCGATGCCATCGGTAGCGAGGGCGCGCAGCGGTGCAAACAAGGGCTGATTCTCGAACTCAAAAGCCCACGTCACGGAGCCTTCGACGTTGAGGCCATATTGCCGTGCCAATTCGTACGTTCGCATCGTCGCCTCGGTCACGCTCGCGCCATAGAGCGGACCGTTGCGGTAGGCGTTTTGCGGGCGCAGGCACGCGCCACACCCTTCCGGGTCGCTTTCACCCAGGATGATGGGTGTGTTCTTCCATTCCCGATAACTGGCGATCACCTTCATCCCACGCTCCACGGCACGTAACTGTGTGGCCATGCTCATGACGACATGCCCATCGACAAACGTCGGATGTCCTTTCGGGTGGTAGCTGATGAAGTCGAGCGGCGCTCCGGTGCCGGCAGTCGCCGCATTCGCGCCGTGCGCACAATGTTCCAGAAACTGCCGCAGGAAAGGCTCCGAGTGGTCGCTCACGCCGGTCGCTTCGGGTCCGCCGATCTTGGCCTTGGGCAGCACCTGCCGGATCGCCGCAGCCGTCACGTCGTAGAGGCGGTCATACTCGGCGGCAGTGCCATGCCAGTAGGCGATGTCCGGTTCATTCCACACCTCCCACAGCCAGGTGTTGGTCTGGGCGCCGTAGCGTTGCTTCATGTGCGCGGCATACGCGGCGACCAGGCCCGACCATTTCGTCCATGCGGCTTCGTCCTTCGGCGGATAGCTCCATCCGGTGAAAACATCCCCATTCGGAAAGTTGTGGCGATAAGGTTCCGGATGCGCCGAGAGAGCTTCGGGCATGAAGCCGACTTCGACCAGCGGCCGCACGTGCGCTTCGGTCAGCGCGTCGAAGATGCGGTCGGTGATCGCAAAGTCGTAGACCGGCGTGCCGTCTGGACGCTCCGTATACACATTGGTTGAGCCCCACTTCAGCGATCCGCTGCCATCGCCCGTGGTGAGAAGATTATGGGTCCTGAAGTAGACGGGAACCGGGCTCAGTGCCGCAAGCTCGCCCAGCAGCTTCTTGCCATTGGGAGCGGAGAGAAAGTTCGGCTCATCGGCGCCAAAGTTATTCCAGATGGGGATGTAGCGGCCCATGGGCTTTTGGGCATGGACTCGAACCTGAACGACTGAATCCGGGCCGGTGCTTTGAGTGCGCGCTTCTTGCACACCCAGGAGGCCTGCCAGCGTTAGACACACACATGCCGGAACGGCTGCATTCTTCATGCGGACAACGATAGCGGATCACCCAAGAGCCTGTTATGAACTTTCCCGCAGTCGGCGCTGGGCGCCAATTTTTCTCAGTTCGCGAAGCGAGGAGTGACACATACCGGGTGTCTGTGAGCGACGAGCGACAGAGAAATGAGGAAAATTGGCCCCAGCCCGAAGGGTTGCGGCGTAAATCGCGCCATACTTGGTTGTCGTCCTCGACGGTGGTTCCGCCACCGCCCTTCGGGCTCCGCCCAGTCTGGCGCGATTTTCGCTCGCAACGCCGACCGCGCGAACGTTCATAACAGACTCCAGGGAACCCCCAGGCGCGAAGGGCGGTTGCAAGCTGCGTAACGGCCCCAGGATTCTGGGCCGCGAAAACTGGTAAGAAAAGCCGCCGCGATGAGAGAATGCCTCCGGAACCGGAAAGCCCGGTTTGCCGTACCTAGAACAGAGGGCGAATGCCATGATGCGGAAAGTTGGGCTGTGGATCGTAAGCCTCACGCTTATCGCGTGGCTTGCGGGATGTCGAGTGCGCACGGAAAAAGGCTCGGACGGCGAAGACAAATCCGTTCAAATCGATACCCCGTTCGGTGGCGTACACGTCAACACCAACCAAACGTCGGCCGCCGATCTCGGCCTGCCCGCCTATCCCGGGGCGGATATCGTCAAGGACGATGACAAGCACCAGTCAGCCGATGTGCACATGGGATTTGGCGAGTGGCAGCTGCGGGTGCGGGCAGTCTCCTACGAATCCTCCGATTCGCCCGACAAGGTCTCGGCTTTCTATAAGAAGGCTCTCGCCCGCTATGGCGATGTGCTCACCTGCCAAGGCAATGCCCCGGTGGGAATGCCCACTGTAACCGGGGAGGGACTCACCTGCGCCGACGATGGCAAGCACACGCACATCAACATCAACGGGAATGGAAACGGCATCGACTTCTCGGGTAAGTTGCAGTTGAAAGCCGGCTCGAAACGCCATCAGCATGTGGTTGGGTTGGAAGAACCCAAGAACGGCAAGACGCGCTTTGCGCTGGTCTCGATCGATCTGCCGGCAGGCGTCGAAACCTCGGACGATAAGAGCGACTAGAGCAACTCCGCAGGTGTTGTAGCCTCTTCCAGCTTGCGGTTTTTTCAAGTTCTTCCGAATACGGACGATAAGCCTCTGGGGAATAGTTTTTATGGCAACGCCCACCCTGGAGAGCGGTTCATCGCAGGTGTCGGAAGAGAAATCGTGGAGCAATGTGCGTTGCAGGACGCGCATTCCGATCATGGACGTACACAATGCCGTGCGCGGCTACGATGTCCTGATCCGAGGAGAGCAGGATGGTCCCGACCCTGCGGGAAGCGACGCGGCTGGTCAGGCGATCATTCCCTCTCTCGAGCAGTTCACACGGGGTCTCCCAGCGTTTCTTTCCTATCGGCCGGATTGGATTGCCGGGGGCCGCGGGATGGACAAGCTGCCTCCGCGCACCGTGCTGAAGCTGCCGGCGGAGAGCGAACCGTCTGCCGCGCTTGTGAGTGGTTGTTGCGCATGGAAAGCCTTGGGCCATGGTCTCGCGCTGGAGTATTCCGCTGCAAATGCGGAAGCCCTGGTCAGCCTTGCCGACTTCATCCTGGTGGATTTTGCGGTGCACGATGCCGCTGCCCGGAACGAAAGATTCGGTAGTCGAAAAGGCATCGCGGCAAAACGAGTGGCCACGCACATGGAAACCCAGGAAACGTTGCGCGAAGCACGAGAAGAGGGTTTCGATTTCTTTGAGGGCTACTTCTTTGCTCACTGCACGGCGACCAATGGCCAGAAGATTCCCGGCAACAAGCTGGTGCACCTCGAAATACTGGAACTGATCCAGAATGACCCCTACGACCTGCAGCGCCTGAGCCAGCTAGTCCGTTGCGATCCCGCCCTCACGTTTCGTTTGCTTCGCCTCGTCAACTCGCCCATGTGCGCGGTGCGCCAGGAGGTCACAAGCATCCAGGCTGCCCTGCTCCTGGTGGGCCAGAGTGTGTTTCGCCGGATCGCGCTGGTGGCGATTGCCCGCGACTTGAACGGAGATCAGCCTGCAGAGATTCTTCGCATGGCTTTGGCGCGCAGCCGCTTCTGTGAGCTGGCAGCGAGCGTCCATGGACTGGCGCCGGCCGAGCAATACCTGATCGGCATGGTCAGCCTGTTTCCGGCGATGTTGAACCTGCCCATGGAGGATTTGGCGCCGATGCTCCCGCTGCGGACGGCGGCCGGCAATGCACTGCTCGGGAAAGATCTTCCCGAGCGCGCGTTGCTTGCCTGGATCATTGCCATGGAGCGCGGGGATTGGACGGGGTGCGATGCGGTGGCAGCGGCGCATGACCTGCGTTCACTGGAGTTGAGGCTGCTCTTTGAAGAAGCCATCGTGTGGGCGGAGACTTCGCTCACCTCGATGGCTTGAAACGCCAGCGCCCGGCACAACCCGAGTCAGCTTTCGCGCGCACACGCTCTTCGTTCACTCTCTCGTTGCAAACGATTCCATGCTGCTGTTCGTCGGGTGTCGCCGGAACGATGCCCTACAATTGCCAGCAGACGAGACGGACCCTCTCTACGGAGCCCCTGGAATGCTGAGGATTGTTTCCCGGTTTTTAGCCGCATCGCTGCTGTGCGCCGCGGCTGCCGCATATCCCGCCGACAAGCCAAAAAGCTCTGTCGCCATCGATCCCTACGCCGAAGTGCAGCCGGCGACCGAATCGCTGGACCTGAACATGTACCAGGGCATCCGCGACGAGGGCCTGAATCGCTCGCATGTGATGGAGTTCGCCACCGCGCTCGCCGATGGAATCGGTCCGCGACTGACCGCTTCGCCCAACGCGATGAAGGCGAACGAATGGGTGCGCGACACGCTGACCAAAATCGGTCTTGAAAATGCTCACCTTGAAGATTGGGGCGAGTTTGGTCTCGGGTGGCAGCAGCTCAATACCTGGGCGCGTCTCGTGGTGCCGGATACGGCGGTCCTCATCGTGCAGGCGACGCCCTGGTCGCCTTCGACATCGGGACCCGTCACCGGAGACGTCGTCTTCGTCAACATCCAAAATGAAGGCGACATCGATAAATTCAAAGGCAAGCTGACCGGCAAGGTTGTTCTCTTCGGTCCCATGCGAGACGTGCCGCCTGTAGACAAAGCCCTGTTTGAGCGTTACAGCGACAAGGACCTAGACGATCTCGCAGGATTCCCGGTGAGTGCCAATGCCGGGCCGATGTCTGCCGCACTGCAGGCTCGCATGCGCGCGCGCAGCGAACGGTATCGCCTGCTCGACAAGGTTGCCCAGTTCTTCGCGAATGAAAAGGTAGCCGCGGTGATTGAACCCAGCCGCGATGGCGCCAACGGCGGCGGCTCGGGTGGAACGTTGTTCGACGACAACGGAGCCACGCTCGGCCGGACGCCCTATGTTGTCGAGCATCGAGTCAAGATTCCGGTCGTTGTCGCAGCCATCGAGAGCTATGGCCGTCTTTACCGGCTCACGCAGGCCCATGCGCCGGCACGCGTTGAGATCGATGTGGAGACCAAGTTCACAGGCGATCACGAGCATGGCTACAACACTATCGCCGAGATTCCCGGCACCGATCCCAAATTGAAAGACCAGGTGGTGATGCTGGGCGGGCACCTCGATAGCTGGATCGCCGGCACAGGCGCAACCGACAATGGCGCGGGAACGATTGTGGCCATGGAGGCTGTGCGGATTCTCAAAGCGCTGAAAGTGAAACCCCGGCGCACGATTCGGATTGCGCTTTGGACAGGCGAAGAGCAGGGGCTCTTCGGTTCCAAGGGCTACGTGAAAGAGCACTTCGGTTTTGCGCCGCTTTCGACCGCACCCGATCAGCTGGAGCTTCCCGAATTCCTGCGGCGCGCGACTGGGCCTCTCGCAATCAAACCCGACCAGAAGCTCATCTCCGGCTACTTCAACGTCGACAATGGATCGGGGCGCATCCGCGGCGTCTATCTGCAGGGCAATGCGGCGATCGCTCCGATCTTTGCGCAATGGATCGCGCCGCTGAAGGATCTTGGCGTCACCGCGCTCACCATGCGCAACACCGGCGGGACCGATCACCTGAGCTTCGACGCAGTGGGGATTCCCGGTTTCCAGTTCATCCAGGACGAGTTGGACTACGAGAGCCGCTCGCATCACTCGAACCAGGATGTCTACGAACGTTTGCAGCCCGAGGATCTGAAGCAGATTGCCACCGTGGAGGCGATTTTTGTCTACAATGCCGCCCAGCGGGATCAGATGCTGCCGCGCAAGCCGCTTCCCGATCCGGTGGGCGAGGAGAAGGATCGCGCGCCGCTCGAGGACATCTTCCCCGGCGCGATCTCTGAGACACCGAAACCGTAGAAACCGTAGGGCAGGTAGCGGGTCAGCCAAACCGGACTCGCCTCTACTCCCATCCCCCTGTTTTCGAGCAAATATCTCATTCGAGAGGGTTTAGGCGAGGGTAAATGGTTAGTAAACTATTTAAAATGAAGAACTTATACCTCTACTCTTGGACTTAGTGGGGATGGTTCTTCCGGCAGCGGTTCGCCGCATGTGGCTTGGAGCCGAACGACCGTTTGCTCAGTTCTCGATGATGGATTCAGGGGAGCGGAATGGTGGAATGAATTTGCAAACCAGAAATCAGGTTTCGTGGGTCAGGGATCAAGAGGCGCGCTTCTCTCGACCGAGCGGGGACATGATCGATGGATGAGGCGTCGAAAGCAAGAATCTTCGGATGGCAAAGCGAGAGGCGACGGCGGCACCGGTGTGGGCCCGATGTTGAAGCGCGAAGCCGAGAGACGCGAAGCCGAGAGATTGGAGAAGTTCAAAGCGCTGAGGATGAAGTGCCGTGGGAGGTGCGAATCTGCCGGTTACGAAGGCTTGACTGCCGACGTTGCGCGTCAAGTGCGCAAAGCGCGGATAGAGGGAAGCGCGTGTCGGTCAGACCCTTCGGCGCCACTGCTGTTTCTGCTAGACTAACCGGAGCGGATTCGTGGGACGAAGGCACCAGGCAGCACCTGTGAATCGGTTTCCGCACATACGTCGGGGAGTGGCTCAGCCTGGTAGAGCACCTGGTTCGGGACCAGGGGGTCGGAGGTTCAAATCCTCTCTCCCCGACCAATTCATCATGAAGCAAACGCGGCCCTACGGCCGCTTTTCTGTTTCTGAGTGGACTTCGCTGCGCGTGACCAGGAATCCGAGTCCACGATTCGGGCGAGCATAGACTCCCCGAACGGATAATGACAGTCACGGTTTCTGCCTCTATAATCCGATCCATCTTTTCCCTATGGGGTCGATCTTTGATCGATTACTTTGTTTCCCCAGTGAAAATGCGCCGATGTCTCGGAGCCGTGTTTCTTTGCGTCGCATTGTTGCGCGCGCCGGCGAGTTTGCACGGACAGACACCGCCAGAGCCGCCTTTACCGGGCGTCGGAGACGCTGCGCCGCAAGAACAGGGAGGGTCGGCCACCGCAGGAGTCTTTGAACCAGTTCTCGATTCAGAGAAGCGGCCGATCACGGCCGGCGGCTTCGTGAAGGACGGTCCCGTGGTTTTTGAGGATATCTCAGAAAAGGCCGGCCTGACGGTTTGGAAACATACGATGGGTACGCCGGAGAAGCCGTTCATCCTTGAGACCAACGGCTCGGGTGTTGCGCTTCTGGACTATGACAACGACGGCTGGCTCGACATATTCCTTGTGAATGGCTCAACCTTCGATGCCTTGGCGGGGAAAGCCGAGCCTCCGCATGCCGCGCTTTTTCACAACAATCACGACGGCACCTTTACCAACGTGGCGGAAAAAGCTGGGGTGACCAATGATCGGTGGGGTTTCGGCGTGGCGGTAGGGGACTTTGACAATGACGGCTGGCCGGACCTGTATGTGAGTAACTACGGTAAGAACCGGCTTTATCGCAACAACCACGACGGCACCTTTACCGACGTCGCCGAGGCCGCTGGAGTCACCGTTGGGAACTGGTCGACGGGGCCAAGTTTTGGCGACTACGACGGCGACGGACGGCTTGATCTCTTCGTGCCCGGCTACATCCACTGGGACATGGATAACCTGCCCACCTCCGGATCGAAAGCCGTCAGCTTTGCGAATTGTTCATTTCGTGGTTCGCCGACAATGTGCGGCCCACGAGGACTTCCAGGCGAGCCGGATCACCTGTTCCACAACAACGGAGACGGAACTTTCACTGACGTGAGTGAGAAGGCGGGGGTAAGCGATAAGCACCATTACTACGGTTTTTCGTCAACCTTTGTGGACATCGACAATGACGGCAAAGTGGACCTGATCGTATCCGACGATTCCTCTCCCAATTATCTATATCTCAACAATGGCAACGGGACATTCAGAGATGCAAGTTTCTATTCAGGATTCGCGCTGAGCCAGGATGCGCGGGAGACGGCATCCATGGGATTGGCAGTGGGTGACTTCACGAACAGCGGCAGCCTCGATCTCTACACGACCACCTTTTCTGACGACTACAAAACGCTCTATCGCAACGATGGCACCGGCTTTTTTGTAGATATCACACCGCAGATGGGTATCGCCGAGCCGACTTATCCATTCTTGAGCTGGGGCACTGCATTCTTCGACTTTGATAACGATGGCTGGAAGGATCTGATGTTTGTCAGCGGCCATGTGTTTCCGCAGGTGGATAAACACAACTGGGGGACCTCGTGGTCGGAGCGACCGCTGCTGTTTCACAACGTAAATCACGGCAAGAAATTTGAAGTGATGCCTCCGGTCGAAGGGACGGGCCTTGCGGATGTGATTCCGGCACGGGGCGCAGCGTTCGGCGATTTGTTCAACGACGGGAAGATCGACGTTGTGATCAACTGCATGGACCACACGCCAGTGCTGTTGAGGAACGTGAACAACGATCGAAACCACTGGGTTGGACTTGTTCTCATCGGCGGTCCAACGAGCCCCCACGACGCGATCGGGACCACCGCCTATCTGACGGCGGGCGGTCTGCGCCAGCGCGGCGATGTTATGAGCGGTGGGAGCTACGAATCATCGAATGACTTTCGGCTTCACTTTGGTTTGGGCTCGAACACTAAAGTGACCAAATTGGAGCTTCGCTGGCCGGATGGGAAGGTGGAGACAGTGGCATTGGCGGGGGTAGATCGCTATTATGCTATCGAAGAAGGCAAGGGCGTGGTGCCAAGCAAGTACGACGCAATCGCCGCCATGCGCAGTGCGGGCAAGAGTACAGGCACTCGGCGACCCAAGTAATCATCCAATATAGAATTGGCGGACGGACGATGCGGATCAGACGCCGACAGAGTTCCATCTCGCTGATTTCGCCCAAAACAGCCGAATTCCTGAGTTCCAGAGCCTGAACGGGGATCCAGGGCTTACTCTCGAAGCATGGCGAATTCTCGGGTCAAGGCGTCTCAACTTTCGTTTATAGGTTTTGTCTGGAAGAATCTATGGCGCCGACGACTGAGGACGGTGCTGACCCTTTGCGGAATTGGGATGGCCATTGGCGCCTTCGTGGGGCTAGTCGGTTTTTCGACGGCATTTGAAGACGAGTGGCTTCGAATCTACTCGAGCAGCGGCACCGACATCGCTGTCATTCAACAGACCTTTTTGAATACCTCATTGCCTGAGTCTGCGGGGAAAACCCTGAGGTCGTTGCCGCTGGTGGGGCAGGCGACGCCTGTCATCTATAACATGATGGACCTGACGACGGATGTGAATGCGCTGGCCTACGGCTGGAAAGCCGACTCGTATGAATTTGAGTCGTTGCAGATCCTCTCAGGCCGGCACTTTCGCGATGGCCATCCCGAAGTGATGCTGGGCGATCTGCTGGCCGATGAGCTGAAGAAAAAGGTGGGCGATACGCTGGAGATTCAAAGCTCGCCGTTCACGGTATGCGCAATCTACCACGGCGGCTCCGGGTTGCAGGCGGATGCCGTCATCATGCCGCTCGATCAGCTGCAGGAACTGAGCAGCCTGGAGGGCAAGGTCTCGACTTTCGATGTTCGATTGCGCCCGGCGCCTGCCGGCGAATCGCCAGAGCATTATCTGAAGCGCGCGCAGGCGCAGATCGAAGCTGCACTGCCGGGATTGCGTGCGGTTCCCGCAGCGGAGCGTGCGCATAACAATCAATTTGTCGAACTGGCGCACGCTTCGGCCTGGGGCACTTCTTCGATCGCACTTCTGATCGGCATTCTTGGCATTGCCAACACCATGGCCATGTCGGTCCACGAACGTACGCGGGAAATCGGCATTTTGCGGGCGCTCGGCTGGAAGCGGGGCCAAGTGTTGATTCTCATCGAACTTGAAGCGGCGATTCTCGGGCTGGGGGGCGGTTTTTTGGGGATCGCCTTCGGATGGGGCGCCCTGTACATGCTGGCGGCCCTCCCTCAAACTGCCAGCATCGTCTCAACGTCGCCCCCAGCGTTTCTTTTGGCCGAGGCTCTCGGTGTCGCCGTTCTGGCGGGGCTGATCGCGGGAGCCCTGCCCGGATGGCGTGCCGCGCAACTCTCTCCGGTGGAGGCGCTGCACTATGAATAGCGCCGAAGTCGAGAGGCGCTGCGGAGCGGATGCGGTGACTCAACTTGCTCCACGTCGCCCGGGCGGCCAATTCGGTAAGAGGTTCAGCTTCGACGATTTCCGGGTGTCGCCGCACATTCGGAGAGACAGTGAGGCCTGGGAGAAGTAAAGTATTGAAAACACCAATGCCGCCCGGTTTATACACATGACGGTTCCATTGGGTTCCCCATCGGGCCGCGGCGCATCGAACTGAAGGATTTATTATCCCCATATCGATTACTGATTTCCAGGACACTGAATGAACTACCTTTTAGCGGGTCCCTGTTTGGTGGCAGCCGTGGTTGCGGCGGGCTTTCTGTACCAGTGGCTGGGCGCACACTATGACCGGTGGCGGTACTCAGCCGGGGGAAGATGGATCAACATCGGAGGGGGGCAAAGCCTTTACCTGCTGGAAAAGGGATCGGGCGAAGCCACGGTCTTGTTTGAAGCGGGGATTGCCGCCACCAATCTGAACTGGTTCCATATTCAGGAGACTGTTTCGCGGTTTGCGGCCACGGCATCGTATGATCGCGGCGGGTTGGGATGGAGCAGTTCTCCCCAAGCCGCACGCACACCCAGCAACCTTGCCGAGGAATTGCACAAACTGCTGCGAGAAGCGGGCCTCGAGCCGCCTTTCATCCTGGTGGGTCACTCCTTCGGCGGGCTGGTGGTGCGAAAATTTGCCCTTTTGTACCCGGAAGAGGTGACAGGGATCGTGCTGGTGGACCCACTGCGCTGCGAGGAGTGGCTGCCGCTGGACTCGGCAAAGCAGGCGAAGCTCGATCGAGGCATAAGGCTCGCCAGTTTTGCGATTCCGATTGCACGACTGGGATTGGCACGTCTAGCTGTGACCTCACTTCTGTGTCGTTCGGGTCGAATCGCCGACGGACTCGCCGGACTTGCCGGCGACGGGGGCAAGCATGTGCTCGGTCGGGTGAAAGGTGAGGTGGGCAAGATGCCGCGAGAGGTCTGGCCAAGTGTGGCCGCTCACTGGTCCCGGCCCAGCTACTATGCCGGAATGCGCAGCCATCTTGAGGCGGTGCCAGAAACGTTGGCGGAGATGCAGGAAGCAGAGCCCATTCGCGGAATTCCCGTTTTGCTGCTGACGCCGGGCAAATCATCGCCGCTTTCCGATGATTGCGTTGAGAAGATTGGGGACACGGTAGAACAAGTGATCGCCCCAGCCAGCGCACATTGGATTCATCTGGACGAGCCGGAACTGGTGATCCAATCCATCCGGGAGATGGTGATGGCAACAAGGGGCACAGAGGCTGTCCCTTCTGAGGCAGCGGTCACCGTAGGCTGAGGGTTCGGCTGAGGCAGAGCTCCGGGCCATCCCCTCAGTGGGGGAAAGCTTCGCGAGATCAGGTCGACCGCGAAGCCAGCCGTCGCTGAGATCGCCATCGCCCGCAGCGACTCATTGTCTGGCTTTGGGGGCTGACGAAGCGGAAGCAATCGGGGGCTCAATCGAACGGAGTTTTAGCAGCTGTTCAATCAGATCGGCCGCACGGCCGAGTCCGTCGATCCGCTGGATGGTTTTCTGCATGGCCTGCGCCGCTTGACGGTATCGATCGTCGTGAAGCACCCGCACGACTGCATTGCGAAGCCTCGCCGCGTTGAGCCTGAAGCGCGGAACCACGACGCACGCTCCGCGGGCTTTGACCCGCGCCGCTACACCGGGCTGGTCATTGCCGAGGGGCACTGCCACCATAGGAACACCCTGGCAAAGCGACTCAAGGACGGTGTTAAGACCGGCATGCGTGATCACCAGCGCCGCCCGCTTCAGAATTTCCAGTTGAGGAGCGAAGCTCACCACCAGCGGCTCGCCGGCCAGTTTCCCCAACCTCGCCGGATCGATTCCGCCACCCAGTGAAATCAGTAATTGTGCGTCGATTCCGGCGCAGGCCTCGGCGATCGTTTTGAAAATGGCTTCCGAACCGTTCTGGAGAGTGCCCATGGATGCATAAATGAGGGGGCGTCCATCGAGGCGTTCCCAGGGGAACTCGATGTCCGGACGCTGCCCCGAATGTACGAACGGCCCGGTATAGTGGAGGCCCGCCGGCTTCTCACCGACGACTTCGAACTCCAGTGCTTCAGGCAACTGGGTGATTTGGGCCAGCGGCGACAGCATTTCTTCGGGATGCATAAAGGGCTTGAGTCCCCAAGCGCGCCGCTGCTGGTTCACCTGCCTGAAGATGGGAGAGGCCGTCCGCAAGAGCAAATGAATCGCGAGGCGGTTCCGCAAACGGTAGAGTCGGCTCTGCCTCGCCGCCCAACCAATCCAAAAGGGCGGAAACCGGTCATCCAGCACCATAGGGGGGATCAAGGCGATAGAGATCCAGGGCAGCCCCAAATAGTCCGCCACGTTCCCAGCAAAGTCAGCCTCGTCGACCAGCAGCATTTCTATGTTGGCCGTCTGCACCGCCTTCGGCCCGTCGCGCAATTCCATCCGCGCCGAATTCCTCACCCGCTCGAACGTGAATTGGAGGGCGGCGAATCCCCTCAACCGGGCGATTCGCTCGTCCAGCTTTTGCAGAGTGCCCGGGGGGTAGTCTTCCATGCCAATTCTGCGAAACTCAATCCCCGCGGCACGCACGCGCGCCTCGGTGTCCGCAATCCCGAAGATCACGACCTCATGGCCTCTCAGCTGCAGAGAGCGAGCAAGCGCAGTCATCGGATTGATGTGCCCGGTTCCCGGAAAACAAAATGCTCCCAGTCGCGCCATTGCTCTCTTCAATTCATTGATTGCAATTGCAAGTAGAACAGCTGCCGCTTCGGGGTGTCCAAATTCAAATGGGTAGGTCGGGAACGTGCGTTTGCTTCTCGTCGATTTGCAGCGTTCCGGTTCAGGTCCGGCCTTCGCCGCCGATCCCTGCGATGATCCCTCTGCAATCGCCAAATCCAATGCGGGGAAGACCGTCGGCCGACGCATAGGCGCGCAACAGGACCTGATCGCCATCTTCGAGGAAGGTGCGGGTCTCGCCGCTGGGCAGAGTCAGCGGCGCCGCTCGATGCTTCATTTCGAGCAGACAGCCCTCCGACCCTTCGTCGCGTCCCGAGACGGTTCCTGTGGCAAGCAGATCGCCCGGGCGCAGGTTGCAGCCGTTGCTTGCATGGTGGGTTAGCAGTTGCCGCAGCGACCAGTACAGGTCCCGCAGATTGCCTCGACTCACGCGATGCGGCGCCATGCCCAGCGCGCGCATCTTCGTCGACTGCAGCCAGACTTCGAGTTCCAGATCGATGCCGTCCCGCTCTTCAGTAAGTGAAGAAAGATACGAAAGGGGCGCCGGTTCTCCGTTCGCGCGTGCGCGCACCGGCACGCGATAGGGCGCGAGCGCTTCCATCGGCACGATCCAGGGCGATATCGTTGTGGCAAAACTCTTGGCCAGGAAAGGACCGAGAGGCTGGTACTCCCACGACTGCAGGTCGCGGGCCGACCAGTCGTTGACGAGACAAACGCCGAAAATATGCTCCTCGGCTTCTTGAATCGGGATCGGCTTGCCAAGCGCGTTGCCGGTGCCGATCAGCGCGCCAACTTCGAGTTCGTAGTCCAGCGAGCGGGACGGAACGAAGCATGGCAGCGCGTCTCCACTCTTGATCTGCCCGCAGGGTCTGCGAATTTCGCTCCCGCTCACCACGATTGACGAAGCGCGGCCATGATACCCGATGGGAACATATTTGTAGTTGGGCAGGAGCGGATGGTCAGGGCGAAATAGCTTGCCCACGCGCGTGGCGTGTTCAATGGACGCATAAAAGTCGGTGTAATCGCCAATCCGCACCGGCAGGATCATTTCCGCGTCCGCGCTCGGAACCAGTAGCTGCGCGACTCGCTGCTGGGTTTCCTTGCCGGTTTGTTTCGCATCTAGAAGTGCTGTGATCCGCTGACGCAATGTGGCCCATGCCGCGGGACCAAGCCCCATTAAGGGGTTCAGAACTTCGGCGCCGCAAGCGTCGAAGATGGCTTCTGGCAACATGCCCAGCAGGCCTGCGCCGGCGCAAGCCTTCAAATTCAGGATGCGATCGCCGATTGCCACACCCACGAACGTCTGGCTCGAAAAGCGAACCACACCGTAGGGCAGATTCTGCAGCGGAAAGTCACAGCCCGGCTCGTTTGTCGACAAAACCCAGCTTTGACTTAACGCCATCCCAATGCCTCCAGGTCTGCCAACGGCTCGGTCAACGAGCAGGAACCGATACTAGCAAAAAACCCCCGGCGCACCGCTCGAATCTGCTCCGCGCTCCACGGGTGGTCGCGCCAGGTGATGGCGTCGGGATGGATTCGCCACGCGCGCGGATCGTTCCCCTCAAGAATTGCGGCTGCATCTCCGACCGGACTGCCTGCATGCACAAGAGCCGCTGCACAGCACAGATTCACGAAGCCGTGCATCATGCCTTCCGCGCTGTCGTATGCGTAGGTGAAGGGGTGTCGCGAACGCAAAGGATGATGCAATCCCGCCGTCGCTTTGAAGACCAGATGCCGGTCTGCGATGGCCTGCAGAGCCTCGGCAACTGCCTGCCCCGTAGGAAAGGCCTCCGCGACCACACCGCCCATGCGCAGCTTCACGTTTGCGCCGGACGCACACACAGCGTCGAGTAGATGGGAGCTTCGCGCATCGACCGGCACTTCAAAATACGCGATCAAACCCGATGGAAGGCGTCTTGTGCAAGATTCGACGTCAGAGAGCGCGGCCACTTTGATCTCAACCGCCTCGATCGGAGCACCCCCATCAAGCCAAGCAGCCAAACCATCCCAATCGGCAGTCGCGGGTGCGACTACGCTCAGTCTCATGCGGTGGAAACGGTCTCCCGCAGCGTCGCGCACGGCACCGACGCGAGACAGGTCGACGACAAACCGCCCCAAGGCGTGCGCGTCGTTTTGAGCATGAGCCAGATAGTTTTCGATCGCGTTCGCGACATCGAGACTGGCGGGCGGATAAAGCCCGGCATAATCGAAGAGCCCATCGAGCAGGTTGTCCAGCGCAGTCATCGTTTCGCGATGTGTATCTTCGTGCCGCCGTTCCGCGTCGCAGGCCCGCCCTGGCCTGGATCGAAGCGCCTTTTCAGTCCTTGCCAACATTCGAAGTACTCGTGCTGCAGGATGCGCGTGTTCATCGCGAATTCCGTTGGACGCACCACAAGCTGTGTCTCGAACATGAAGGCGAGGGTATTGTCGAGATACTGAGGCGTCAAGTCGGTATCGCTCGCCCGTTCAAAGGTTTCAGCGTCTGGCCCATGACCGGCCATGCAATTGTGCAGGCTGGCGCCGCCCGGAACGAACCCCTCGGCCTTCGCATCATAGGCCCCGAAGATCAGGCCCATGAACTCGTTCATCAGGTTGCGGTGAAACCACGGGGGACGGAACGTGTGTTCCGCAACCATCCAGCGCGGAGGGAAAATCGCAAAGTCGCAATTCGCAGTACCAGGCGCCTGCGAGGGCGCGCTCAGCACGGTGTAGATCGATGGATCAGGATGGTCGAACGAGACCGTGTTGATGCAGTTGAAGCGCGCGAGGTCGTACTTGTAGGGGAAATAGTTTCCATGCCATGCGACCACATCGAGAGGCGAGTGATCAATGAACGCCGACCAGAGACGTCCCATGAACTTCGCGGTGATGTGGAACTCGCCGTCGCGGTCGTCGAAGGCCGCCACTGGCGCCAGAAAGTCGCGCGGGTTCGCCAGGCCGTTGGCGCCGATGGGGCCCAGTTCCGGCAATCGGAACGGCAACCCATAGTTCTCGCAAATGTAACCGCGCGCAGCATCGCCTTCGATCGGTTCGACGCGAAACTTTATGCCACGGGGAATCACGCAGATCTCTCCCGGCGCGACGTCGAGAACGCCAAGCTCCGTAAGGAAGTGGAGCTTCCCCATCTGCGGCACAATCAAAAACTCGCCGTCGGCGCTGTAAAAGAACCGATCGGTCATCGGCGCATTGAAGGCGTAGAGGTGGATCGCCAAGCCGACCTGCATGGCCGGATCGCCATTGCCGCCGAGCGTTATCAGGCCATCGACGAAATCCGTCTTCTCTTTGGGCAGCGGCAGAGGGTCCCAGCGCAGCTGATTCGGCGTCGTCGGTGTTTCCAGAAAAGGCCCGCTGCGGATCAGCTTTGCATCGACTGCTTCATAGGGCCGGTGTGTGACCGACGGGCGGATGCGATAGGTCCACGTGCGGCGATTCACAGCGCGCGGTGCAGTGAACGGCGCGCCGCTGAATTGCTCGGTGTAGAGGCCGAGGGGATGCTTCTGCGGCGCGTTTTGCCCCACGGGCAACGCACCGGCGACAGCCTCGGTCGCAAACTCGTTGCCGAAGCCGGACTGGTATTCGATTTCGACCGACATCCTACCCTCTTTCACAGCCTTCCGCTCAAGGCTCTCTGCTCTGCTTCGTGCATGGCCTCATAGATCTGGTCGAAGCTGCTCACCGCAAACAACAGCTTGTGCAGCTCGTCCACTTTGACCGGCGTGTCGAGCACGGCGTCGAGCGAAAAATCACGGACGGCGCAACGACCCTCCATCACATTCCGGCACTCGCCGTGCGAACTGATGAGGCCGCTTCCATATACCTTGATCTCATCCCCTTCGCGAATCAAGCCGAATTCCACGGTGTACCAGAAGAGCCGGCCAAGTTTCTCGAGCACGCCGGCATCCTGAATCCCAGCGCACACGCGGCCATAGCGTTCAAGGAAATCCGCAAAGACGGCGTGGGCATGCATGGGCACGTGCCCAAAGACGTCGTGAAAGATGTCCGGCTCCGGTGTATACCCCAACGACTCGCGGCCACGCAGCCATGTAGTCGTAGGGAAGAGCCGGTTCGCCAACATCTCGAAAAAGGCTGGGGCCGGCAGGAATCCGCTCACCGGTGTCGAGTTCCATCCTGTGCGGGGCGCAAGGCGCGCGCTGATGGCAGCAAGATTTGGGAGCCGGTCGCGCTGCAAGCCGATGATCTCAAATCCGTCCAGATAAGCTCGGGCAGCGTGCTTTTCGAGTTCGGGAAGCATGCGGCCCACGAGCTCGGCCCACACCCCGTGCTGCTCATCCGTGTAAGCCGCGTAGTCCTGCTGGATGATGTAGGGTGCAGCCGCCGATAACGTTGCGGTGTGCATCGTCCGCCTCCCGCGCTACAGGTTGCCGCGTTGGCCCTGCTCACGCTCGATGGCTTCAAACAGCGCTTTGAAGTTGCCCTTGCCGAAGCTGCGGCTCCCCTTGCGCTGGATGATCTCGAAGAACAGCGTGGGACGATCTTCAACCGGGCGCGTAAAGATCTGCAGCATGTAGCCCTCATCGTCGCGGTCCACGAGGATGCCGAGCTCTTCCAGTTCTTTCACGGGCTCGTCGATGTTTCCCACACGTCCCTGCAGCTCGGAGTAATACGTGTGCGGCACGCGCAAAAACTCAATCCCCTGGGCGTGCAGAGTTTTCACCGTATGCAGAATGTCGTTGGTGGCCAGCGCAATATGCTGTACGCCCGGCCCGCCATAGAAATCAAGATATTCTTCAATTTGCGACTTGCGCTTGCCCTCAGCCGGCTCGTTAATGGGAAACTTCACGTAGCCGTTGCCATTGGCCATCACCTTCGACATCAACGACGAGAATTCGGTCGAGATGTCTTTGTCGTCGAAGTGCTGGTAGAGCCGGAATCCCATGACCCGCTCATAGAACCCAACCCACTTGTCCATCTCGTGCCAGCCGACGTTGCCCACCATGTGGTCGACATGCTGCAGGCCGGTGGGGCGCGCGATCGCATCGTGCGCGACGGCGCGAAAACCCGGAAGAAACGGCCCCTGGTAGTCGTCGCGTTCCACGAAGATGTGAATCGTGTCGCCGTAGGTGCGAATGCTGGAGAGCATCACATGACCATGCTCGTCCGAGACTCTGCGCGGCTCCATCGCGCTGACGGCGCCGCGTTTGGTTGTCTCGCGCCAGGCACGCTCGGCATCGTGAACCCATAGCGCAATGGCGCGTACTCCATCGCCGTGGCGTTGTACATGCTCGGCGATCGGGCCGCTGCTGCACAAAGGCGTCGTGAGAACAAAGCGGATCTTGCCCTGCTGCACAACATAAGAGGCGCGATCGCGCTGGCCGGTCTCAGGGCCTGCATAGGCAACGAGCGACATGCCGAAAGCGGTGCGATAAAAATGGGCGGCCTGGCGGGCGTTGCCCACATAGAACTCCACGTGATCGGTGCCGAGCAGCGGCAAAAAATCGTGCACGTCGGCTGCAGGATCGAGGACGGCATGCGACGTGGATGACATTGGCGTCGAACGCGGGGCTGCGTTCATGAAGGCACCTCAGAGCCGGAAGCACAGCGGAGCCAACGGGGAAATGCTCCCGACTAGGGAAAAGAATAGGCCGGTGCAAATGACGGTGAACATGGGAATTCGAAATAAAACACCCGATGTATCCTTTGATCATTAGGCATGTTATAGAATTTGCCTAAGGACCATCTGCCAATGCCTCATAAGACCGTGCCCAATCTCATCGAATTAGATGCCATTTCGTGGAAGCTCATTGAGGGCCTGCAGCAGAATGCACGGCAATCGTTTGCCGAGCTGGGCCGGAAAGTCGGTCTCTCCACGCCCGCTGTCGCCGAGCGCATTCATCGCCTCGAAGATGCCGGAGTGATTACCGGCTACCATGCTTCGCTGAACATGACCAAGCTTGGCGTCCCGGTCCGCGTCCTGGTGCGTCTCACCATCCCGGGCGGCGATTTGCAGATCAGCCGTACCGTTGCGGCCATCAAGGAAATGGCCGAAATCAGCCGCTGCCATCGCATCACCGGAGACGAGTCGTTCGTCATCGAAGGCCACGTCGTCTCGATCCGCCATCTCGAAGCATTTATCGACCGGCTCTCCGCACTGGGAGCAACTTCAACCTCCACGGTGCTTTCTTCGCCGGTAGAGCGGCGCGATTATCACGCGCGGCAAGTAGAAAGTTTCGCCAAGTATCTTTGACGCTGCACCGCACACGACGCATTCGCCGGATCGCTGTGAATCGCGAGGAACTTCTGCGCGGAATTTGCACCGCTGTCACACCGCATTCAACCAGCGTCAACATCGCGCCCGTAACAAGGGAGAGCCACTTCCCCACGGATGGCACGGAGGCACTATGCGCAAACCCCTGGCTGCTTTGTCTGCAGCGCTTGTCGTCATTGGGACGCTTTCCAGTGCAGCACCAGCCGAAGACTTTCATCACGCCACGCCTGTGAAGCACGTCATCGTGATCTTCAACGAGAACATCTCCTTCGACCACTATTTCGCGAGTTATCCCTACGCGCAAAACGGCTCCGGCGAAACGCGATTCCAAGCGTCACGGGGAACACCAATTGCGAACAATCTTGTCACGCCGCTCAATCCGAATCGATTCTTCAGTCCGCTCGAAGGGGTGAATCTGCTGACCAAAAATCCCAACGGTCCCACTGGCAGCGGCGCCACTTTCAATGGATTGAGCGCGACCAATCCCTTTCGCCTTGCCCCCTCGCAGGCCGCCACCGCCGACCAGAATCATGCGCCCAAGCCGGAACAGACGGCCTATGACAACGGGCTGATGGATCAATTCCCTGGCTCGACCGGCACGGCAGGCCCCCCGCCGTCGGCAACGTCAACTTCGGAAGCGGCCCTATCGAAGGGCCTCACAATGGGCTACTTCGATGGCAACACGGTGACCGCCCTCTGGAATTACGCCCAGCACTTCGTCCTCTTTGACAACACGTATACGAGCCAATTCGGGCCCTCGACGCCGGGCGCCATCAACCTGATCTCGGGACAGACCAATGGCATCGGTGCGAACACCAATGTGCTCTCCGGCAGCACGCTGCTCCATACCAGCCACGAAGTCTTCGACAACCAGGGCGGCCTCACGCTGATTGGGGACGCAGAACCACTGGGCGATGTCTGCTCCAGCACCTCTTCAGACAACGTGCAGATGACCGGCAAGAACATCGGCGACCTGCTGAATACGAAAGGCATCACCTGGGGGTGGTTCCAAGGCGGTTTCGATCTGCAAATTATGAATGCGAATGGCTCGACAGGCTGCATGCGTTCAACCCCGAACATAGTTGCGGGCTACGGTGGCGTGGCCATGAACGACTATGTGGAGCACCACCAACCATTCCAGTACTACCTTTCCACAGCCAACCTGACTCACGCGCGCCCCAGCTCGACGTGGGCCATCGGGCACACCTATGAACAGGATGGCGTCACCAAGGATCCGGCCAATCACCAGTACGACACCGACGATTTCTTCACCGCGCTGAGTGACGGCAATCTTCCTGCGGTCAGCTTCCTGAAACCGCCATCGTTTCAGGATGCGCATCCCGGCAACTCCGACCCTATCGATGAGCAAACCTTCATCGTTGATACGATCAACGCCGTCATGCACAGTCCCTTCTGGGATTCGACTGCCATCTTTATCACCTATGACGACTCGGATGGTTGGTACGACCATCAGATGCCGCCGATCGTCGATCCATCATTCAGCAGCCTTGTTGACGTGCTCAATGCACCCTCGGTATGCGACTCCGGCGTTCAACAGGGTCGACCCGCAAGAACCACGCCCCTCAACGGCGTGGATGGCAAGCCTGTGTGGGGCCGTTGCGGATATGGCACGCGCATTCCCATGCTGCTGATCTCGCCGCTCGTCGATGCCAACGTCATCGATCACACGCTGACGGATCAAAGCTCGGTCATCCGCTTCATTGAAGACAACTGGCTCAATGGCCAGCGAATTCAACCCGGCGGCAGCTTCGATTCCATCGCCGGTGACGTGAGCCACCTCTTCCGCGATCACGCCCACGAAGGCGATCATGGATTCGGACGCGACGACGATCGCCGCAAACTGATTCTCAATCCAAGCACTGGCGCGGTCGTCGATTCACACTAAAGCTCCGTTCCGCCGTCCAGCTGTCGCGTGGCGCAAAGGCTGCGCGGCGGTTGGAGACCAATCGATTCACTGTGAGATTCTGATCGGAAAGCGGCCGCAGCCTGGCCGCACTTTTCTTTGATGAAGACAACTCGACGCACACTTTTGAAAAATGCCGCACGGCTGATGGCTGCGCTTGCCGCGGGCAATGCCGATCTCTCCCGCACTGGTTTGCTCCGCGCCCAACGGCGGCCCGATCGAGGAATGGCCGGCATGGCGCATGGCCAGCCGACGCCTGCGCCTGCCAAACCAGGCCACCCCTGGCTCCAGCCCGACGCACTTGCGCGCTTTGTCGACCCGCTCCCGATTCCAGCAACCCTGCGGGCTACCGAGCGGCGCGAACATCCGACGAACCCGAAGCAACAGGTTGGCTATCTGAATATCGCCATGCGGCCGGCCGATGTGCATGTGCACCGCGATCTGCCGACCACACCCATGTGGGCCTACAACGGACTCGTCCCTGGACCAACGATTGAAGCGCGCACTGGCGCAGCTCTGTGGATTGATTGGGTCAACCAACTTCCTGCGGAGCATTTTCTCCCCATCGACCACACTCTTTGTGGAGCAGGCGCCGACCTGCCCCAGGTGCGCACCGCGGTCCACGTCCACGGTGCTTCGGTTCCAGCGGAAAGCGACGGCTTTCCGGAAGATTGGAAAACACCCCGCCAGACCTACCGCGCCGTCTATCCCATGCAACAGGAAGCCGCGACGCTCTGGTACCACGATCACGCGATGGGCCTCGAGCGCCTCAACCAATATGCTGGCCTCTTCGGATTCTTGCTGATTCGCGATGCCCACGAAGAGAGCCTTCGCTTGCCGGCCAATGAACACGAAATCCCACTGGTCCTCTGTGACCGGCTCTTCTTTGCCGATGGCCAATTGCACTATCCCGATTCCGGCGATCCCTCCGCGCCATGGATACCTGAGATCTACGGCGACGTGGTGATGGCCAATGGCAAGCTGTTTCCCTATCTTGACGTAGAGCCGAGGGCTTACCGATTCCGCGTCTTGAATGCATCGAATACGCGCTTTTTCCGGTTCACGCTGTCGAACCGCATGATCTGGACGCAAATCGGCAGTGACCAGGGGCTCTTGCCCGAGGCGGTTCAGCGCCAAGAACTGGCTCTTGCCTGTGCCGAACGCGCGGATATGATCCTCGATTTTTCCGGGATGGTCGGACAACGATGCACGCTGGTCAATCAGAGTCAGGAACTCATGGAGTTTCGGGTTGCGCCGAGGACGGTTGCGATCGGGGCGGCCGCCGCGCCGGATGGCCCCGGTGCGACACTTTCGGTGCCGACAATCCTCCGTACCATCCAGCGGATCCCTGAAAGCGCCGCGATCCGCACCCGCATGCTGACGCTGAACGAGTACATGCACCCTAAAACGCATGTCATGCTGATGCTGCTCAACGGCAAATACTGGCACGACCCGATCACCGAGAATCCGCGCCTCGATTCCATCGAGATCTGGAACCTGATCAACACCACCCAGGACCTGCATCCGATTCACCTGCATCTGGTGCGTTTTCAGCTGCTCGATCGCCGCCCATTCGATGTAGATGACCTTCTCGACTACGGTAAATTTCACTACATCGGCGACCCGGCACCCCCCGAGCCGGGCGAGGCCGGCTGGAAAGACACAATCCAGGCGCATCCGGAAACGGTCACGCGCATCATCGTTCCCTTCAAAGGCTATCCGGGCCGCTACGTGTGGCACTGCCATCTGCTGGAGCACGCCGCCAACGAAATGATGCGTCCTTTCGAGGTTCTTCCCGCCTAGTCCATCGCGCATGTGAGTTGCATGGGTCCGACCCTGCAGCGTAATCTGCGCAGAGGTTCAGAACCCAGTGATAGCCCACGCTGCAGGAATTGCCCAGCCCAATCCCGGCTCCTTCGAGAAACGCGGGTATAACCGATTCCTGCTTCTGGTCGCAGGCCTGGGGGGATTGCTCTACGGCATCGACGTCGGCATTATCGGCGGCGCGCTGCCTTACCTCGAGGCCACGTCGCACCTCAATCCTTCGCAGTTGTCGGCCATCGTGGCAGCCGTTTTGCTGGGCAGTGTCTTTTCCACGCTCTTTGCCGGCCTGCTGGCCGACTGGATGGGGCGCAAGCCGCTGATGATCCTGAGCGGTTTCGCCTTCACCCTCAGCATTCCCATCATTGCGCTGGCCCAAGGGTACGGTCCGCTCTTTTTTGGCCGCCTGCTGCAAGGCATGAGCGCCGGATTCATCGGCGTCGTAGTTCCGCTCTACCTGGCTGAGTGCCTTTCGGCATCGAGTCGGGGCAAGGGCACCGGCATCTTCCAATGGCTGCTCACTGCGGGCATCGTGGCAGCGGCGCTGGTCGGCATCTTTTACAGCTATCGCGTCGCGGCGGTAGCCCAGACCGGCGATGCTGCCGCGTTGTTCGCGTTTAAAGACCAGGCATGGCGCCACATCTTCTGGGTTTCCCTGCCTCCCGGGCTTGTCTTCGTCATCGGGTGCTTCTTTGTCAGCGAATCGCCGCGCTGGCTGTTTCGCCGCGGACTTCGCGAGCGCGCAGAATCAGCCCTTTTGCGCTCGCGCAGCGCAGAACAAACCGCGCGTGAGTTGCAGGAAATGGAAACAACGGCCCACGCCGCGAAGCGCGGACAGGCAATTCGCGATTCGCTCTTGCGGCGCAAGTACGTCATTCCGTTCTTGCTGACCTGCCTCATCCTCTGCTGCAACACGGCCACCGGCATCAACTCCCTTATCGGCTACAACACGGGAATCCTGCTGCAAGGCGGGCTGTCCGATCTGCAGGCGCACTGGGGCTACGTCATTTTCACGACAACCAACTTCCTGATGACCATCGTCGGCCTCACGTTGGTGGACCGCAAGGGACGTAAGTTCCTCTTCGTCACCGGCACGACCGGGATCATCCTTTCGATGGCCACCGTGGGTGTGCTCTTTCTGAAAACCGAGCGGCAAAGTGTCGATTGTCATCCAGTCTTGCAAGCCGCTGTGGCGCCCGATCAGACTCTGTCGTTGCACTTCGACCAACCGGAGGCGGCGCGACTGCTGGCGGGCCTCAAAAGCGCAATTGATTCCCAGCGCGCCTCGCTTACGGTGATCTACTCCTACGGCGACTACACGGCCACCACAAACTTCGTTCGCTCCGACGATCCGTCTGCCGCGCCGATCCAGATCACGCGCGCGAGCTGCGTTCCGGCAAACAAGGTGCAGAGCTTCTTCCAGAATCCCTTCGCGAACCTCGATGCCGCGCGCACTGCGCCGCTGGTCATTCGCAAAGCGCTGATCGGCCAGGTGCCCAATGCGGGGCACGGCTGGCTTGTCGCCCTCGCCATCTATCTCTTCGTCGCTTGCTACGCCATGGGGCCGGGCGTCTGCGTCTGGGTCGCGCTCTCAGAGCTGATGCCCACGCGCATCCGGTCGAACGGCATGAGCATTGCACTGGTTCTCAACCAGCTGGTCTCCACGCTGCTGGCAGGCATCTTTCTGCCTTTTGTCAGCAAGCACGGCTACTCGTCGATGTTTTTCCTGTTTGCGAGTTTCACGGTGATTTACCTCCTCGCGGCCGCCTTCCTGCTGCCCGAGACCAAAGGCAAAACACTCGAGGAGATCGAGGCGTACTTCGAGGGGCAGAGTGCCTGACAAGGCGTGCTGCACCCTCGATCAGCACGCAGCTTCCTAAGTTTGGTGCGATCTACTCGCCGCGCAAGGCGTCCACCGGGTTCACGCTCGCTGTACGCCGCGACGGAATATAGCTGGCCAGAGCCGCAGCCGCGCATAACGCAACAACCGCTCCGCCATAGGTGAGCGGATCCGTCGGGCTTACGTGAAACAGCAGCGAACGCAAGAGGCGCGTCGCCGCCACAGCCACAACCAATCCGCAGACCACGCCGCTGCCTGCAAGCAGCAATCCCTGGCGCACAAACATCCGGGTAATCGTGTCCCGCTGTGCGCCCAGGGCAATCCGGATTCCGATTTCCCGGCGCCGCTGCGAAGCCGAGTAGGCAATGACACCGTAGAGGCCAACGATGCCCAGCAACAGCGCGATCGACGCGGCAACCCCCAGCATCACCAGCGTGAACGACGTGCGCGCCATCGAACGCGAGGTAAAGTACTTTTCCGTGTGTACATCCGACAGTGGCAGGTTCGCATCCACCGACCAAATAGCCTGTGCCACGTCCCGCAGCAGGCTCTCTGAGCCCGCTCGCGTGCTGCGGATCGCAAAAATCACATCCCGCCGCAGAAACTCATCCTGCCCTTCAAAGTGGTTCTCCAAGGTCGGCCAGTAAGTTGTCGTCGGCGCATCCTTGCTCATCCCGTCGCAATGCACGTCGCCGACGACGCCGACAACTTCGCGCCAATCGTCTTTGGTGCTGACTCGAACATGTTTTCCCAGTGCGTTGACAGGGCTTCCCCAATACTCCCGCGCAAGATTCTCTGACACAATCGCGACTGGCCGTCTCTGGTACAAATCGGTCCACACGTAGTCCCGTCCGGCTACAAGCGGAATTCCCATGCTCTTGAAAAACCCGGGGGAGACGAACTTGAAACGCCGCAAAGGCGGCATCGTCCCGGCGGGGTAGCTCTTATCCTGCGCAAACACGGGATCGGTCCACCCCGACTCATCCATCGGCACAGAGTTCGCAAACGCCACCGCCGTTACGCCCGGTACCGCTTCGATTTTGTGCAGAATCGCTTCTTGCCTCCGCACCACGTCTTCTGCCATCGGCGCCTCGGCATCGGGAATCCCCAGGCTCAGAGTCTGAATCGGGGCATTTATGTCAAAGCCTGCATCGACATGAAGCAGGGCACGAAACGTGCGGATCATTAACCCCGAACAAATCAGCAGCACGAATGCCAGGCTCACCTGAACCACGACCAGCACGTTGCGCGTGCGGTGCCGCTCGCGTCCCTCGCTCAGCGTACGACCTCCCTCGCGCAAACCGGTTCCCATTCGTGCGCTGGCATACCGCAGTGCCGGGATCGAACCAAACAACAGGCTGCACAGCAGCGCCACGCCCACCGTGAACGCCAGCACCGTCCAATCGATCCCGATATCCTGCACCCGCGGCAGTCCCTGCGGCGCAATCGCGATCAACAGGTGCAGGGCACCCCAGGCAAGCCCCAATCCCAGGGCGCTGCCCATTGCACCCAACACAAGACTCTCGACCAGAAAATCGCGGACGATTCTCCACCGGCTCGCGCCCAGCGCCGCCCGCACCGCAAGTTCCTGATGGCGCCCCTCCGCACGTACCAGGAGCAGATTGGCCACGTTGGCGCAGGCAATCAGCAGAACCACGCCGATGGAGCCCATGAGAACCCACAGAAGCTTGCTCACATCGCCGACCACTACTTCGCGCAGCGGTTCGATCTTCGGACCCAACCGCGCTTGCTCGTAGAGCCCCAGGCTGAATCCGGGGGGCGCCGGAAAGCTCTTCCACACGATTGGAATCATTCTCGCAACATCGGCATTCGCCGCTTCTATCGACACGCCGGGCTTGAGCCGCGCCAGGCCCTGATAGGAAAACTGCCCCAGCGTGGTCTTGTTCCGGTCGAGATGGAAAGGCAACAACAGGGACGGCTGTTCGCCGTCCAAAAACCGGAAATGCTGCGGCATCACGCCGATGATCTGGTGCGCTTTGCCATCGATGGTCAGCGCCTGGCCCACTATGGCCTGATCGCCGCCGAAATGGCGCTCCCAATAGCCATAGCTCAGCATCACCGTTTCTGCGGTATTGGGAGCCTCATCCGTACGGTTAAACCAGCGCCCGAGAACGGGCGGCACGCCAAGCACCGGTAGCACACCGTCCGTCACGTCCAACGCATGCTCCTGTTCCGGATTGCCTCTCCCCGTCACCGCAACGGAATCGTCCTGATAGAGCCCCACGTCTTCGAAGACGCGGCTTTGTTCGCGATAAATAAAGTAGTTCGCCGGCGCCATGTTCACCAGGTCCAGGTTTAGCCCCGGCGCCGTGTGCCAAACGCCCACCAGCGACTCGGGGTGCGGATACGGGAGCGGCTTCAACAGCACGCCTTCCACCACGCTGAAGACCGCAATGTTTGCGCCCACGCCCGCCGCAAGTGTGATGAGTGTGACGATGCTAAATACCGGCGCCCTCCACAACCGGCGCACAACCTGGTTGAACTGGCTTGTCAGAGAATTCACCGCGCTGCCTCCTGGGTTGGCATCCGGCGGCGGACGCACGCCCCCGGTTTCAGGAATACGGGGAGGAATCAGAGAAAGTTCCTTCGTTCGTCACACGGGAGATTCACTCGGTCACAGAATCTGTCGGCCCATGGACAACACCTGTCGATCAATGGACAACACCCTTGCGTCAGGCGCCGGGATTCTCCACCGAGGCATCGAAGATCCCTGTCTCGATCGTGGCGCCATGCTTCATCTGCACAAAGATTCGGTAGGTCCCCGCGGAGGGGAACCCGTAGGGAAAACCGACAACGTTGGGCAGCTTGCCGGGCCCCATCGCCATGTCATGCATGTCCATTCCTCCCGTTGCACCGGATTCAGACATCCCGCTTCTCGGGTTGGCCATCATAAAGGCCGCCATCGAAACCGTGCCGGTGGGGTGAATGTGCGCAAAGGTAGTGCCATCGGTCTTCACAAACGCCGCGTGTCCCAGCATCCCCATGTAGAGGGCCATATCCTGCGGCGGCTTGCCTTGCGGATCGAGTAGCTCAAATCGAAAATCGGCAGGAGCCTTGGCGACCAGCGCTGCGGGTTGTGCCCACACCATCGTGTAGCCATCGGGCAGCTTGAATCGATGGCCCACAGCCGCGCCCTGCTTGCCGGCAGCCCCATTATTCTCTTGTGCAACGACGGGCGTTCCGGTCCCTTCCGCATCGTCGCCCGCGAGCGGCCGGCCTGCGACCACAGGCAGATTGATCGCCCCGACGATCGTTTCGGGAAACCCGCTCTTATGCACCACGTCGGCGTACAGACGATAGGTGCCTGCAGGAACTGAGGGTAGCGAAAGTTGAAACTCGGCCGTCATCGCCGGTTGCGGATGCAAGTGAAACACCACATCCATCTGCGGCCATCGAATCATGTAGAGGTGCATAATGTGATCGTGGTCGGGAATAAAATCGTCGAGCTTTCTCTGCAGCAGCCATCCTGGATCGTGCAGTTTCAGATCGAGCACGTTTCCATTTTCGACCGCGGCCGACATAGTCAACGGTTTGTAAATATACCCGGAGTAATCCGCTGCCTCAGACTTCCACCATGCATTGCCAAGAACGAGGCCCGCGACAAGGGTCGCGAAAGTCACGGTCATTGCGATAAAAGAGCTCCTCCGGTTTCTTTGCGGAACGTCAGACCCTGGCGCCAGCTTCGCTTCGCGTGCCGCCGCGCCGACAATCCCCACCATGCCCACAACCAGCAGCACGCCCAAAGCTGCCAGCAGAGCGCCCAGGCCACTCGTCATGGTGCGCGTCGCCATCGCCGTGGCAGGCACGGGAATCGAGAGTACGCCGCTGCCCTGATCGCCGCTCGCGGTGAAGCGAATCTGCCACGAGCCCGTAGCCATGATCCAAAGATGGCCGGTAAAAAACTGGGCGTCGTTCGAAGGCTGCTTCATTGCCTCGGGCACAGGCGGATGCGCTGCGGCCTCGCCGGTCAATGGAAGCGGTGTGATTTGAATGCCGTGAATCCCGGCGGACTCCGCCCGCACCTCGATGTCCGCAATCCCTGGAATCGCCTGGGGAGGTCGCACAACCACATAAAGCTTGTAAGGTCCGGCTTCGCCCTCGGCATACACGTCGGGGCTGCCGACGTGAGCATACGCTGATGCGGCGCCCAGCAGCATCCATGCGCACAGAATCCACGCGTATCTCTTCATCGTTGGATCTTCCGCATCCATTCGCCCAGCATCAGACCCAGGCAGACGCTGATGGCCGAGTACAACATTGCCCAACCAAGCCCAGTCCACAAAACCGCGCCGTGCTGAGGGTCCACAAAATGCCGCATCGCATTGGCCGACCAGGAAGGTGTTCCGTAGTCGAGATAGCCCGTAGCGAAAAACCGGTTCTGCGATGCCTTTGACATCAGGAAATCCGCGAACGGCCACTGCACCGCCACGAGCGACAGCACAAAGACGGGTCCGCTCATCAAGGCAACCAGTAATTTATTTCGTTCGCCGAATCGGCGCCACAGCAAATCCATGAGCACCGCAGGCACGATCAACAGCAGCGGAAACCCCGGCGGAACGAAGTGCGTGACCGGCTGATAGACGGGCCCGAGCTTCGGCTCTGCCGGAAAGAGCGGCAGAATCAGAATGAATGCGATCAACACCGCAGAATAGATCGCAGTCATCCACGTCGAGGCCCAGCGGTTGCGCGAAGCCTTCCATAAGGCCGCATAATAAAGCGGCACGCCGAGCGAAACCGCAATGTAGGCGCTCGCACGATGCAGGCGGATGTCCCACGTGTACTCCATGCGGAAGAACATGGTGAGCACGAGCATGAGGCCGGCAATGTAAAGCATGAGCGCTTGCAAACGTCGAAACAGCTTGGCCTGTCCTTCTGCGCGGTTCATCGCCGCCATGATCAAAAAAAGCGCGCCAATCTCCACGGCGAAGATGCCGAGAACCAGAAGCGTGTGCGGCGGACTCACAATCTTCGTGTCGAGGCCGTAGGCGTTATGCCACCAGTTGTCGAAGGGGGCCGACGTGATCATCGTGACCCCGCCCCACGCCGCGAGAAATGCCCCGAGTGGACCCGTAAACCCAAGCACATGCACGGCGCTCGCCTTGGCCTCGGGATTTCTGCTGAAGGTGGTGTAAAAGATCAGGTAGCCGCAGGCAATTCCGGCCAGCACGCCGCAGAGATAGATCGCCATGTGCGCCGGTGTCCAGAAATTGTCGCGGCCGATCGAGCGATGCCACGACACATCCCAATGCGCGCCGACGGTCACCGATGTCACCGCCAGCGCCGAGCACCACAAATACCACGGAATCGCCGCGCTTTTAACCTGCGGACGCTGCGTAAGAGTGGCCATGCGAGAGCCCTCCAGGAGCGTAGGATACGGCAATGGGGCGCAACTTGGGGTGAAGAAACCGGCCGGGTCGAAACAGGAGCCTTCAGCGGTCGCGAATGGCTACGGGTGAATCAGGACTGCATTTGGTGCCGAAGAAGGGACTCGAACCCCCACACCCTTGCGAGTACGTGGACCTGAACCACGCGCGTCTGCCAATTCCGCCACTTCGGCACGGGACATGTGTCTGGGCCGGATGACCCGACAGGCAGCAACTTCGAGTCTCGCAAAAGGCGCTCAGGGTGTCAAATGGATGCAAACGACGGTGGCCGCTCAGGTTTTCGAATGACACCATTTCCCAGAAGAAGTCGCTGCGCGTCACTTCCTCTTCAATGCTTCCAGTTCGTCGAGCGTGCGCGGCCAATCGGAGCCGAGCAACCGGGAAAGACTGCGGTCCGCGAGCACCTTGCCGCCTGTCTGGCATCGCGCACAGTAGTTCGTCTCGTTGTCGGCATAGCGAATCCGTTGCACTTTCTCTCCGCACCGCGGACAGGGTTGGTTGAAGCGTCCATGGACTGCCATCTCCGGGCGAAACGCCGTTACTTTTTCTGGGAAGCTCTTCTTCGATTCGCCCACCAGCCGGTCCATCCACAGCGTCATCGTTTCGCGGGTCGCGTGGAAGAGCCGTTCCCATTCCTCCGGATTCAGCTTGTGCGTCAACGCAATCGGCGACATTTGAGCGGCGTGCAGTATCTCGTCGGAATACGCGTTGCCCACTCCACTGATCAGGCGCGGATCGGTGAGCGCGCGCTTCAAGGTGCGATTCTCCGCCATCAATGCGGCTTGAAAGCCCTCCAGGCTTGTCTCGAAAATCTCAACGCCGCCGGGGTCGAGAGCGCGCAATCCCTCTTCACCGCGCACGACATGAAGGGATGCGCGTCGCTTCGACCCCGCCTCTGTGAGCAGAAGCGATCCGCTCGGAAAGTCAAACGCCAGGAGCGCGTTTCTTCCCGATAGCTTGGCTCCTGCCGGTTTCCAATGGAGCCGGCCGGCAATCATCAGGTGGAGGACCAGCCAGATTTCTTCTTCAACTCCAATCGCAATGCGCTTTCCGATGCACCGCAGCTCCAGGACGGTTTTTCCTTCAACCGAACTGGCTGGCGGATCGGCCGTGCGCAGCACAAACACGCTGGCCAGGCGCACTCGCTCCAGGGTTTGGCCTACTATGCGCATTTCGAGAGCGGCGATGTATGCCGCAATGTCGGGCAATTCCGGCATAGATTCTCAGAGTGCAGGACAGGAATGACGAGTGGCAAGAGCGTTCTGGATGCGGCTTTGCCGCAGATGCCGCTTGTCTACCGAAGGATCGCATTATCGATCAGCCTTGTCTCGCCGATCCAGGCCGCCACCGCAAACAGGCTTCCCGGCGCGGCAACCTCAACCGGCTGCAGCGATGCCCAGTCCACCAGTTCCACATAGTCGACGCGGACTGCCGGTTCTGCGGTAAACGTTGCGCGTGCCACCTCGATGAGGGCGCTCGCCCGCCGATCCCCATGCGCGGCCATCTCTTCCACGCGCCGCACGGCCCGGCTCAATGTCAATGCCTGCGCGCGCTGCTCCGGGTTCAGATACACGTTGCGCGAGCTCAACGCCAGCCCATCCGGCTCACGCACAATCGGACACACGACAATCTCGATCCCAAGCCGCAGGTCGGCGGCCATGCGGCGCAGCACAGAGACCTGGGCAGCATCTTTCTGCCCGAAGAACGCCCGGTCGGCTTCCGCGGCGATGAAGAGCTTGCTCACCACCGTGGCCACGCCGCGAAAATGCTCTGGCCGTGACTTGCCGTCGAGACGGTCACTCAAGCCCTCCACTTCGACAAAGGTGGTCGCACCTTCGGGATACATTTCCTCGACCACCGGCGCAAAGACTACATCGGCGCCCTCACGCTGGGCCATCGCGCAATCCGCCTCAAACGTCCGCGGATAGCGAGCGAAGTCTTCGTGCGGTCCAAATTGAGTGGGGTTCACAAAAATGCTGACTGCCACGCGCGCGCATGATTCGGTGGCCGTGCGGATGAGCGAAGCGTGCCCCGCATGCAAGGCGCCCATGGTGGGAACCAGCCCGATGCTGGCGCTGAACTTGCGATTGATGCGCGACCACTGCCGCAACTCTTCCACCGTGCGAAGAATCTCCATCCGGGTTGGCTCAGCCCTCCCAGTCCTGCAGTGCGTCGCGGTTCACGATCGCGTTCTCTTCGTCGAATTCTGCGCGCGTTTCCTTCCGCGCCGGCGCGGGCAGGTGGTAGCTCTCCGCGTCCGATGGGAACGCATGGTGTTCCACGTCTTCCCGATAATGCTCGATTGCATCGCGGAAGAGCGAGCCCGCATCGGCGTAGCGGCGCACAAACTTGGCCGCGGGGGCAAAGGTCAGGTTCACGAGATCGTGGAAAACGAGAATCTGCCCGTCGCAATCCGGTCCGGCGCCAATGCCGACGGTCGGAATCGGCAACTCCGCCGTGATCTGCGCCGCCACTTCGCGCGGAACGCCTTCCAGCACCAACGCCCCGGCTCCCGCCTCGGCAAGCGATTGCGCATCCGCACGCAAATGCAGCACCTCTTCGGACTCGCGCGCCTGCACGCGATATCCGCCCATGCGATGAATGCTCTGCGGCGTCAGCCCCAGATGGCCGACCACGGGAATCTCATTCTCGGTCAGTGCCCGCACCAACTCTCCGCGAGCCCCTTCGATCTTGACCGCTTCGGCCCCGCCCTCTTTGACAAACCGAACGGCATTGGCCACGCCTGCCGCCACCTTGCCGTGATAACTGCCGAAAGGCATGTCGGCCACCACCAGCGCGCGGTGCACGGCGCGTCGCACAGCCTTGGTGTGGTGCAGCATCTCGTCCACGGTCACCGACAACGTGTTCTCATGGCCCAGCACAACCATGGCCAGGGAGTCGCCCACCAGCACCAGGTCGATGCCGGCCTCATCCACCAGGCGCGCGGTTGCGTAGTCGTAGGCCGTGAGTGCAGAGATGAGCTTGCCCTGGCGCTTCATCTCGCCAAGCGCGGGCATGGTCACTTTTGTGCGCGGGGAAACGGAAGAAGTCTCTCTTCCGCCAGGAAGGTTGGTGAAGCTCATATTCTTCTCCAGTGCCGCTCCGTCGACTCAGGATGCAGCCCGAACAGTTGTGAGTATACGCCGGATCGGCCTGCGCCACACGGCTCCGTATCGTATGACGACGGCCGCACAAACATGCGCCGCAAACCACTTCTTGCGATTCCCTGCCCTGCAGTCGCACACTAGATGGAAGCATGCTTTCTTCTTTTGCTGCCGGGATTTACACCGGACTGGGCGTGGCTGGCGGCGCGGGCCTCGCGGTCGGCGGCTATGCCTACGCGTCGATGTGGCCTGCCTCGCAGATTTTCGGGCCTATGTTGATCGCACCGCGCCGGCCCAGTGAGCTTGCCCTCACATTCGACGACGGCCCAAACCCTGCTTGGACACCGCGCCTGCTCGAGACCCTCGCCGCGCACAACGTCAAGGCGACTTTCTTCATGGTCGGGCGCTTTGCGCAGGCAGAGCCAGCCCTGGTGCGGCGGGTCGCAGCCGCCGGTCATCTCATCGGCAACCACACATGGAACCATCCGAATCTGGCGCGCAGCTCTTCGCACATCATTCGCGACGAGCTCACCCGCACCCGCGACACGCTCGCGCAGATTCTTGGCCGCCCGATTCGGTTTTTCCGCCCGCCTTACGGCGCACGCCGTCCTTTTGCGCTGCGCACCGCGCGCGCGTTAGGCATGACGCCTGTGACCTGGAATGCGATGACGAGCGATTGGGCTGATCCTTCAGCCGACCACATCGCCTCTGAACTGATCAAAAAGATCGGCAGGAATCAACAGGCAGGCTGTGCCAGCAACATTGTTCTGCATGATGGCAGCCATCGCGGCCTCGGGGCGAATCGCGGACCATCCGTCGGCGCCGTCGCTCAGCTCCTCACACGCTACTGCGCAACGCACCGCTTTGTCTCTCTGGATGAGTGGGCGACCCCTGAGGTGGCCAACTTAGATCGGTGATCGGTCCGATCGCCTCTTGTTTCCTGCGGGATCAACCTGCTTTTGCCGCTGCAAACGCCGCGCGAGCCGCCTCGATTGTTTGGCGCACCTCGGCATCGCCATGCGCCATGCCCAAGAACGCTGCTTCGAATTGCGAAGGCGGCAGCCACACGCCCTGCTTCAGCATGGCGCGATGAAAGCGCCCGAATGCCGCAGTGTCGGACCTCGCCGCATCGCCGAAGTTCCGCACCGGCCGCTCCGTGAAGAACCACGTACCCATCGACCCCACGCGGTTCATGGTGAGCGGAACACCTGCCATCGCTGCTTCGCCGGAAACACCCTCAAAGACAGCTTTCGAGGTCGCCTCCAACCGCGGATAGACCTGCGGCGCGTGCTCCTGCAAATACGCGAGCGTCGCGTTCCCCGCGGCCATGGCCAGCGGATTTCCGCTCAGGGTTCCGGCCTGGTACACGGGCCCGAGAGGCGCGAGCAGATCCATGAAACGGCGTTTGCCGCCGAAGATGCCCACCGGCAGCCCTCCGCCGACGATTTTTCCCAGCGTGATCAGGTCCGGATCGATGCTGTAAAGCTCGCATGCTCCGCCCAGCGCCACGCGAAAGCCCGTCATCACCTCATCCACAATGAGCAGCACGCCGTCGCGTTCGGTCAGTTCGCGCAGCCCCTTCAAATAGCCCGGCGCCGGCGGAATGCATCCTGCGTTGCCGACCACGGGTTCCAGGATCACCGCAGCAATCTTGTCGGGATGCGCGTCCAGCGCGGCTTCCACGGCGGCCAGATCGTTGTAAGGCAAGGCGTGCGTCAGCGCCGCAACTTCTTCAGGCACGCCCGCTGAACCCGGAATGCCGAACGTCGCGACGCCAGAGCCTGCCTTCACCAGCAAGCCATCGGAATGGCCGTGGTAGCAGCCTTCAAACTTGATCACGATGTTGCGTCCCGTCGCCGCACGGGCTACGCGGATGGCGGACATCGTCGCTTCGGTTCCCGAGCTGACAAACCGCAGCTTCTCGATTGCTGGATAGCACGCCACAACGCGCTCGGCCAAGTCGGCTTCCGCCGCCGTCGAGGCGCCAAAGCTCGCCGAGTTGCGCACCGCGCGCTCGATGGCCTCAACCACCGGCGGAAACGCGTGGCCCAGAATCATCGGCCCCCACGAGCCGAAGTAGTCGATGTACCGGTTGCCATCGGCGTCCACGAGCCACGCGCCCTCAGCACGCTCCACAAACGGCGGCGCGCCGCCTACGGCACGAAAGGCTCGCACCGGCGAATTCACACCGCCCGGGAAAAACCTCTCCGCGCGTTCCTGCAACATGTGCGAGCGCGTGCGCTCCGGCTTGGCAGCAGGGGTACTCATGGTTGGTTCAGTATAGAGGCCGCCTCGCGAATCAATGCAGCGCGTCGCGGCAAAGCCCGCAACGTGTCTGTTAAGGCTTTGCTGCAATCGGCGACGTGCCGCGGCGTGCGAAGCGCAGAACCAACAGATTTACCCCAATCGAAACGCCGATGAACAAGCCCCGCAGCGCTTCGAGCCAATCCTTCCCCAGCCCGCTCGCCGGGTGGAACGCGTAGGGCAGGACGATTCCCGCCACCAGAGACAGGTTCGCGACAACCATCCACATTCTTTGCCTTCTGCTGCGTTGCTCAATCGGAATGCACATTGCAAGCTCCCCTTAGTCGTTTGCCCGAAACCACAACATCATCGACAGCTTGATCACTACAAACACCAGCGCGATCGAAAGAAGGTCCCAACTCCACACATGGCCCCAGAAGTAGCGATACTCGAACAGCGCCAAGGCCAGGCACGCGGCCGCAATCCCTGCAAAACTGCTCGAACGGCGGCGATGCTCCAGAAATCGCTCATCCACAAACGGCCCGAGAATTGGAATCTTGCTGAGCGGGTGCGTCATGGCTTGTCCTCCAGTCGAAAGATCTCTTCAGTTGCGCAGCCGAAGACGCGCGCGAAAGTCAGCGCAAGCGCCAGGCTCGGCACATACCGGTTTCGCTCGATCGAGTTGATGCTCTGCCGCGAAACTCCCGTCGCCTGCGCAAGCTCCTCCTGCGTCCAGCCGCGCGCGGCTCGATGCTCTTTCACGCGATTGGCGACAGTCGGCTCCATGTCAAGTTAACTTTCCATGTCAGATTAATGCAATTATTTGTTTTGTGTCAAGTATGCTTTCCATGCCGGCTCGGGAAGAATCTTCAAGATTTGAACACCCAAAGGTCTAGGGGACCACCGTCTCGCCCCTTCAAATCCTGCTAGAATCGACCTTTCTGACGGGAATGATCTCGGAAACACTTTGACAGCAAACCGGAAAAAGAGCCTCCGGGAGTCCCAGCGGCGGATGACGCCGCAGGGTGGAGAACGCCAGCCTGTGCCCGACGAATCCAAGTCCAAATCCGTGACCTACGCCGATGCCGGCGTTGATATGACCAGCGGCGATCGCGCCAAGGAGCGCATTAAGTTCCTGGCGCAAAAGACATTTAACCGCAATGTGCTGGGAGCGATTGGGGGCTTCGGCGCGCTCTTCCGCCTCGACCTGCAGCGCTGGAAGAACCCCATTCTGGTCAGCTCGGCCGACGGCGTGGGCACCAAACTCAAAGTCGCCTTCGAGCTTGGACTGCACCAGACCATCGGCGTCGACCTCGTGAACCACTGCGTGAACGACATCGCCGTCCAGGGCGCCACACCTCTTTTCTTTCTCGACTACCTGGCCAGCGCCAAAACCGACCCCGATGTCACCGAAAGCGTCGTCACCGGGCTGGCCGATGCTTGCAAAGCCAACGGCTGCGCGCTCATTGGCGGCGAAACCGCCCAGATGCCGGGCTTCTACGCCGACGGGGAATACGATCTGGCCGGCTTCATCGTCGGCGCGGTTGACCGCGACAAGATGGTTACCGGCGCAGGCATCAAGGTGGGCGATGTGCTGATCGGCCTGCCCTCCACCGGCCTGCACACCAACGGCTATTCCCTGGCCCGCAAGCTTCTCTTTGAAGTAGCCGGTTACAAGACCACGCAATACGTGACGGCAATCAAAGAAAAAGCCGGCGCCTCCCTGATGAAGACCCATCGCAGCTACTTGCACGTGATTCAGAAGCTGGTCGCGGCAGGACTGACCGCCGGCATGGCTCACATCACCGGAGGCGGCATCACGGAGAATCTGCCGCGCATCCTGCCCAAGGGCACCATGGGGCAGGTGGAGCTGGGCTCGTGGCCCGTACTGCCCATCTTCGAGCACCTGCGCGAACTCGGACAGGTCTCTCAGGACGAAATGATGCGCACTTTCAACATGGGCATCGGCCTCATCGCCGTAATTCCGGCGGCCAAGTTCACGCGCGCCAAAACGCTGCTTGATCGCGCCGAAGAAAAGTTCTATGTGATCGGCCGGGTTGCCAAGGGCGATCACAGGGTGCAATACACGTGAGCATCTGCCTTGAAATGGCGCGGCCTCACACCCTGGGGGAAAAGGGCGCTTCAGTGAGAGACGGATTATCGAAGCATCGAGCAGGGGCTGAAAACCCGCGTCTTTTCCGGGCTTTTTACGGCACGACTGAAGTCGTGCCCTGATACTCGTGCCTTCCCGAAGCATTCTTCAGCAGGCTCTTCCACCGTGCCAAACGATCTGAATAGGAGAACGGGGCTTCGACCCCAGAGGGCGAATTCGCTGGAACCCGAAATTTCAACTTCGCGCGATGAAGGCGCGCAAAGCGCGCGCGCGCCTCTCCGGCTAGGACTCCTGCTCTCGGGTCGCGGCTCCAACTTCCTCGCGATCGCCGAGTCCATCCGGACCGGGAAGCTTCCTGGTGTCGAAATCGCCGTGGTGGTTTCCAACGTCGCCGAAGCGCCTGGTCTTGCCGCTGCGCGACCAATGAACTTGCCGCACGCCGTCTTTGTCTCCAAGGGCCGGTTGCGTGACGAGCATGACCGCGATGTGGCGGCCTGCCTGCACGCGCACCACGTCGATCTGGTCTGTCTCGCCGGATACATGCGCCTGCTCTCAGCGGAATTCGTTGCCGCCTTTCCGAACCGCATTCTCAACATTCATCCATCGCTCTTGCCGGCCTTCCCCGGGCTCGATGCCCAGCAGCAGGCCTTCGACTACGGCGTCAAATGGGCCGGCTGCACCGTGCATTTTGTTGACGAGCACCTGGATCACGGGGCAATCGTCCTGCAGCGCGCCATCCCCGTTCTCGAGAACGACAACGGGCACTCGCTCGCCGAGCGGATCTTGCGGGAAGAACATCTTGCGTACACCGAAGCGATCGCCCGCGTGGCCAGCGGCCTGTGGGAAGTGCGCGGCCGGCGCTATGTGTTGCGCGAATCGGCGCCGACCGCTTAGAGCAGTTTCGGAATCCACTTCGACTTTTCAAGGCCATCGAGACTGGCATTTTTCTTTAACGAATTGCCGCCTAAGTGCGCGCTTTCGGTCTACACCAATTCCGAAACTGCCATAGCAAACGCTCGAAGCTGATGCACGCCGCGCTCTGTCAAGAGCCGCGCCCTTCGCAGATTCCCGCAGCCCTCAGATTGTGCACCGCTTGCGCGCCGCCCGCGATTTGCCGAAAATAACGCGCCGATTCTTTACCCTGAAGGGAAGCCAAGAAACACAGAGGGCGCGTGGGTTGGGGCTCGAATGTCCCGCCGCGCGCCTGTTTGTTTGGTATCACGGGCCTTTCGTGTCGGGCATCCGCAACCACGGTGCATGACTTCGAAGACCTGCAATCAATCCGCGTCCACACGTGTGTGCGGGCGACGGAGATAAAGAAAGAGGATCAATCGCGATGGCCAATATCCTGGTCAATATCGAAAAAGGTGTCGAAATCGGAGCTCAGGACGCGTTGCGGTGGCTCACCAGCGCAGACAAAGCACTGCAGGCAGCGCCTACCGTGGTGGCGGCACTTGCCACCCTGGTAGCCGCCATGGAGAAACCGTTGTCGGAGCTGGCTGGCGCCGCTGCCAATCCGCTCAACATTCCGCTCGACGTGCAAACAGCAATGGATCTCAAGGCGGCCTGGCCACAGCTTCAGGCCTTTCTCAAGACGCTGGGCGTGAAGTTCTAAAGCGCCGCGGCAACCAAAGTGACAGGGGCCGCCTCGCATGCGAAGCGGCTCCTGCATTTCTTCTCTCGATCGCGCCTAAATATTCGTGGCCTGCGCTTCGCCTAGAATGAGCTTCAACGTCATCTGGCGCCGTCCGCGCAGAATCGTCACACTGATCGTATCGCCGGCCTGGTGCTTCTCAAGCACAGAGCCGATGTCCTGCGGATCGGTAATCTCGCGGCCGTCCATGGCCACGATCAGATCCCCACCCAGAAGAATCCGCGTGTTCCCGACATACGCTTCTTCGTTGCCGCCGCGCAGTCCCGCCCGCTCCGCGGCGCCTCCTGGAACCACGCGCTGAATGAGCACGCCATAGTTTGCTGCCAGTCCCATCTGTTGAGCAAGATCTGGCCCAATCGCATACGATTCGATGCCCAGCGACGGCCGCTTCACCCGTCCGTAGCGTGTGAGGTCAGAGAGCACGGCCTTGGCGGTATTGATCGGCGTTGCAAAGCCGATGCCAGAGCTTTGCTCCGCGCCATTCGAAGCGATCATCGTGTTAATCCCAATTACTTCACCATGCGAGTTCAGCAGCGGGCCGCCGGAGTTGCCGGGATTGATCGCGGCATCGGTCTGGATTGCATCGTCGATATGGGCGCCGTTTCCTCCGCTCAGCGTGCGAATGGAGCTGATGATGCCGCGCGTCATGGTGCCGCCGAGCCCAAAGGGATTACCGATCGCATAGACTTTTTGCCCCACGGCAAGCTGGCTTGAATCCGCGAGCGTGACTGGCTCAAGATTCGGCGCGTCAATCTGCAGCAGGGCGAGGTCGTGCACCTTGTCGACGCCGATCACCTTCGCCGCATAGTGATGCTTGTTGCTCAGCTGCACATCGATGCCGCGATTCGCTCCTTCGATGACGTGGTTATTGGTCAGTACATGGCCTGCTTTGTCGAGGATGAACCCCGACCCCTGCCCTTCCTGCGGCATCGCGCCATAAAAGAAGTTGAAGACCACCTGCCGCGATGTGATATTTACGACCGACGGCAGCACGCGCTTGTAGATCGCAATGTTGTTCTGCTCTTCGGCGTCATAGGCCGGAGCCGCATCGGCCTCGGTCAAATGCAGCGCCGAATCCGTCCCACCCACGCTTCGCACCAGGGCAAGATCGCGCAAGTGCGATGGAAGATGCGAGGTCAGATACCAGAACCCGCCCACGAAAAGCAAAACCAGGAAAAGATTACGCAGTTTCATAGTCGCGAACCAAAAGAGCCCCTTCAAATTAGATACGGCTAAGCTAGGACCGGGTCCAGGCCGAAAGTGTGCCCGCCGCTTCTCTTTATTCTAAGGAACCGCGTTGGGCGAGCTTATTGCTTTCCTCGAGGAGGCGCTGCCACAAGCTCTCCACCTGGCGGCGGAGCCCGCTCATATCTCCATCATTTTCCAGAACATAATCTGCACGTGCCACTTTGACGTCATCGGGGATCTGATGGGCCAGACGCGCCCGCGCATCGGCTTCCGCTGTCGCACGGTCCGCGCTCGCTACCCCGAGCCGATCCACGAAACGCCGAATCTTGACATCGTCGGGCGCCGTCGCCACAACGACTCGATCCATGCGGCGGCGCCAATCGGCAAGGACGCTGTCTTTCTCGCCCCTATCTCGTGCATCGCGCTCGACCTCAAAGATCAGAGCCGACACAATCACGGCCACGGCGTTTGGATCGCGTGCAAACACACCCTGCATCCACCGGCGCTGCGCCTCAATCACCGCCGGATGCACGATTGCGTTGAGCTCATGCAAACGTCCGCCGCGAAAGGCAAGTTCTGCGAGCCGCCCACGATTCAAGTGGCCGTTCGGACCGACTATCCCCTGCCCAAACACGCGCACGATCTCGGCGAAGACCGGCTGGCCTGGCTCCATGAGCGCCCGGCCCATTTCGTCAGCTTCCATCACGCGGGCGCCAAGCTCGCTCAGCACCCTTCCTACGGTGCTTTTCCCGCTGCCCAGTCCGCCGGTCAGGCCGACTCTCAGCATGATTCGAGGCCCCGCCGCATCTTCGCCGCGCGCACCGTGTTGGCCATCAGCATCGCAATGGTCAGCGGCCCTACGCCGCCCGGCACCGGCGTATACGCACCGGCCCGCGCGAATGCCTTCGGATGCACGTCGCCCACGATGGTCGAGCCGCGCTTGGCGAAGCCTGCCTCGCGCTTCGAGTCTCCTTCAAAGAATCGGTCGAACTCCTCGCGCGTGGTCAGGCGGTTGATCCCCACGTCGATGATCGTCGCTCCCGGCTTCACCATCTCCGGCTCAATGAAGCCGGGCCGTCCGATGGCCGCCACCAGGATGTCGGCTGCGCGTGTCACGGCGCCCAGGTCCCGCGTCTTCGAGTGGCAGATGGTCACCGTCGCGTTCTGATGCAACAGGAGCATCGCCACCGGCTTGCCCACAATGTCGCTGCGCCCCACCACCACTGCATGTTGTCCGCTCATCGGCAGGTTGCTGCGCTTCAGAATCTCAATCACGCCCGCCGGCGTGCAGGGAGCAAGGGCGGGACGACCGGCCTGCAGTTTACCCGCATTCACCGGGTGAAAACCGTCGACATCCTTGTCCGGCGCCACCGCGTCCAGCAGCGCCTTCGCGTCCACTTGTTTCGGAAGCGGCAGCTGGATTAGGATCCCGTCAATGTCGTCACGCGCATTCAGCGCAGCGACCAGGTCGAGCATCTCTTCTGTAGTGACAGTGTCGGGCGGCGTAATGAGATCGCTGTACAAACCAAGCTCGCGGCAGGTCTGCACCTTGCTGCGCACATAAATCTCCGATGCCGGCACATGGCCGACCAGCACCGCAGCGAGCCCGGGCTGCACCCCGTGCGCGGCAAGATGGCGCACTTCATCGGCGACCTCCTGTTTGATGGCCGCAGCAATCGCAGCGCCTTCCAGAACTTTGGGCATCCTTGTCTCCAGACACCCATCCTATCGTCTCAGGTCTGGGTGCGCATGCGTCTCTGAGCGCGCAATACGACACGCTTCGCCTCGACTACGCTGCCGCGTCGCACCGGGACTGGCCGCTAGCTCGGCAGCAAGGCGCCAGCTTGCCGCTTGTCGCACGTCCCGATTGCCGCGCGGTAGATGTCAGCGAGAAGTGCGTAGTTCATGCGCGCCGTGTATTTCGATAGATATTCGAAGCGCGCCTTCAGACGCATTGCCTGCATTCTGACTTTCTGAGTAAAGGCCCACTCCACTCGGAGCGCCAGGTCTTCCGGCTGCCCGGCCACAAACAAGTGCCCCGTCGCGCCGTTTTCCACGACCTCTTCCATGGCGCCCAGGCGCGACGCGATCACCGGCAAACCCGCTGCGAATGCCTCTGCGATGACCATGGGGAACCCTTCGTACCATGCCGACGGAACAATCAGAACTGTCGCGGTGCGCATAGCGCGCGTAACTTCCTGGTGAGGACGCGCACCGCACCACTCGATCTCACGCATGGTCGCAGCGGCCTGTGCTACATCGTGTCTCAAGGGTCCATCCCCAAAAATTTTCAGGTGGGGACGCCTGCTCATCCCGCGAAATGCTTCCAGCAGAGTCTCGATGCCCTTCTCGGAACTCAGTCTTCCGGCAAAGAGCGCATAGTCTCCATCGCCTGCGCCCATACCTGGATCGGGATCCACAAAGTTCGGCTTGACCGCTATCCGGTCTTCTGCAAATCCGCATCCGATGAACTTGTTGCGCGCAAACTCGCTGAGCGCGATGTAGCGCGACACGTCCCGATGCCAGGTCCGTGTTGCACCGCGAAACGACAGCGCCACCGCGGCACTGCCTGCCGTGCTTCCGCGATAACACCGATGCCGTAGCGCGGGCCAGGCCACCGCCTTGCCTACGCACTCCTCGCAGGGCTTCCCATCGCGCTGGAGCATCGCCCCTGAACAAACCAGGCGAAAATTATGCAGGGTCTGCACCAGGGGCACGCGCGCGCGATAGCACGCGCGATGAATCGCAGGGGAGAGTCGGGGAAAGAAGTTGTGCACGTGGACAAGGTCGGGTTGAAACCTCTCGATGCGCCGACGCATCTCGCGCGCCGCCGCGAACGAATGGACGCATTGCAGGGCTGTTACGCAAGCATCCCAACGGCTCACAATCGATTCGTTACTCTCTTCCCACAATTCGACATCGACGCCATGGTTTCGAAGCAGCTCGGTCTCGGAGCGAACAACAACGTCTTCTCCGCCGGCCTGTTGATAGTGATTGTGTACGACGAGGACTCTCATCGGTAGATTCATTCCTCTATCGGTTTTTGGTAGAAACTCTTCCAAGTCGCCGCTTGCCCCGGACAAATCTGTTCTTTCTCGCATGCCGCCCTTCCTTAATTCGAGGCCACTCCCACAATTGAATGAATTGCGTACAGAACCCGCTCTGCAATCGCCTCTGGAGCCATTCCAGCAATGGTCGCCTTCGCCTGTGCCGACATCGCTTTAAGCGTTCCCACATTCGTTGTCAGGGCGCGATCCACTGCGGCAAAAATGCTGCATTCTTCATCCGGGAAAAATGTCCATCCATTCTCGCCATCCCTCACCAGTTCCACCACCGCTTCGCTGCGCAGGCTTCCCAACACGGGCAGGCCGGCCAACATCGCTTCGTTCACCACCACGCCCCATTCGTCACCGAGTGTTGGGAATGCATAGAGATCGGCCGCATGGTAGTAAGCAGCCAATTCCCTCTGCGGCACCCGGGGCAAGATTCTCAAGGCAAGATTCGGAGCAACGTCGATTGCCCGAATCTGGCGCGATACCGGCCCATCGCCAAGGATGGTGAACTCGACCTTGATTCCCGAGTGATCCCGGCACCATCGACTGAGAGCGACGCAAAACGTGTGCACGCCCTTTCTCGGAATCAGCTGCCCTGCATAGAGCAATCGCCGGATTTCAGGCGCCGGCTCATACGCATCGGAGAAGAACGGCTCCCGGTCGATTGCATAAGGCACAGTGAACACCGGGCCATCGTACCCAAGACTGCGCATGTAGCGCTCGCCGCTGCGGCCGTTCACAAAAACACCGTCCAGATGCTGAACGATTTCCTTGCGCATGGCACGGCGCACCCGGCCCCGCGTCGCCTCGGTATATTCCGAAAGTGCGGTCCAGGCCACCAGCTTGGTTCGGGGAAAGAGCATCTTGTAGAGAACAGCCTGTGCGGTCCTCCCGCCCAACTCTCCGCTCAAGATCACGTCGGGATGGTAGCGGCCAAGCTGCAGCAAGACATCATAGGGAAGATGAATTTCGCTCGCATCCTCGTATCCGTGCACATTGCCGAAATGGCGATGCCAGCGAATGGATCGTTCGACTTTCACGTCGAGTCCATTCCACATGGATTGGAACCCATGCACTTTGTCTTCGCTGCCCGACAAGAAGACACGAAGCCGCCGGATTCCCGATGCAAACTGCTCGACGAGCGGCAGGCGATGCGGATTGAGGTAATTCGTCAGCAGAGCGACGCGCAAATCTAGAATCTGTCTATCTTCAGCAAAAGTTCTCATGGGCCCAATTTCAATGTCGAGTAGTGAACTACGGCGGCGATTCTGCGTCTGTCATGATTGCCACCCGCAACCAGGTCTTCGCTCATGGCTCCTCGCTCCGTCGCTTGCAATTGCCCGGCTCTTGAATCGGTGCGCACGTAGGCCGCGAGCCTGCCGCCGATCGTGTTGCGATCGAAACGGTCGTGGAGCCGCCGGGATGCCGCTCTCGCCATCCGTTGCCGCAGAAGCGGATCCTCCATGAGGCGCATCAGAAGCCGCGCGCCCTCCGCCGGATCATCCAGCGGCCAGAAATATCCCTCGATGCCATCGCGAACGATCTCGGGAATCCCTCCGACCCGCGGCGCCAGGACCGGCAATCCGGCTGCAAGAGCTTCAACAAGGGCAATGCCGAACGCTTCCATCCTCGCGGCATGAACAAAGACCTTGTGCATGGCGAGCAGCGAAGCTGCAGCCGGACGCATGCCCAGGAAGACAACCTGCCCCTGCACGCCGAGGCGCACCGCAAGCCTTTCCAGGCTCTGCCGGTCTTCTCCGCTTCCCACAATCGTCAGGCGATAGCGATGTCCGCGCAGGGCCGCCTCATGCAATACCAACAGCAAATACGCCTGGTTCTTCCGTGGCTCCAGCGTGCCCACTGCAATCAAATCACCCGGCTCCGCTTGCCGATCCGTCTCCACCGGGGCAGCCGTATGCGGAATTACGATCGAGCTCCGAACCATGATTCCCCGAAGGCGGATCTGTTCTTCCATGAAGCGTGAAAAGAAAACCACGCCGTCGGCTCTGCAGAGGGCCTCTCGCTCCTGTCTCTGCGTGCGTCGATACAGCCAGTCGCCTATTTTGACGATTCCGCGGACCGCCATCTCATCGGCCTGCGAGACGTTGAAGTGTACCGCCAGCACAACGCGCTGCGCGGGCCTGTCTCGCAGCCCGAGAGCAACACTTGCACACAGAGGATCCTGCGCATAGACAGTCCACGCTATCTGCCCACGAAGCCGTCGTTCGAGCTCACTCCGTAGGGTGAGGGCAAACACCCGGTCGATCAGGTATCTCCTCAAAGGATTGGCTGTGGGAAGGCCGCCACTGAGCAGCCGTGTCAAAGAGTAGAGCGCTCTTCTGGGTTTCAATGTCGCTTCAGGCCCAACAAACTGAGGTGGACAATGCCGATCGTCCAAATACCCGAGAGCATCGCGGATATGCGTCTGCACACCGGTCTCCCCGCACCGATGCATCATTGAGACAACCAGAACGGGTATGCCTCCCAACGGCCTGGCTTCCCCATGTCCACTCACAGCGCGCCCTCCACGAGCTCACGCGCATTCGCACGCCGGAATGACATGTCGAGAAAACTCTCCAGTTGCGGCATCTGCTCCACGATCGGCCGAAATACCATCCGTCTTCCGGCGACGAGGACGCTCAGTATCCCAAGCGCGGTTCCTCCCGCCACGACCGCGAGTTGCGTCCCCATCAGCATCGACTCAAGCGCAAGGTGCAGAATCACCGCGATGCCCGTGGCTACCTTCGCGAGAAAGATTGCCGGCAGAGCAGCGCGCGCCAGGTCGCGCCAGCGCGCCCCGGTCTCTTGCAGTGCCGCGTGGGTCAAGACGAAGAATCGCACCAGATAGACGAGAAGCACCGCCCAACTCAACCACAACACAGACTGGCGAACACTCATCCAGAACAGCGCTCCGGCGAGCAGCACAACGCCAAATTGCAGCTTCATCTCCGCGTGCGGCTTTCCGCGCGCCGATAACACGGGCCCAGACAGCGCCATCAGCGCGTTCAGAGGAATCGCGAGAGCAAGAGGCTGAAACAGGACCGCAGCTCGAGCCCATGGGCTGCCATACAATCCCACAACCACAATGCCGGGAACCGCAGCCATGGCACAAAACGGAGGCAGCAGGACAAGCGCAACCAATCCGAACGTCCCGAGATAGGCACGGCGGATTCGCTCTGTCTGGTTCTGCACGCGCGAAAACGCGGGAAGGAGAACTTGCTGCAGATTGGCAATGATGTTCTCAGCCGGCAGCGACGCAAGAGTGAAAGCCCGGCTATAGAACCCCAGCGCGACGGGACCCGCCACTCTGCCGACAAACGTGTTGTCAAGATTGCCGATCCCCCAGTTGCACACATTCGCGCCCAGTGTGGATGCTCCAAAGCGCAGCAGGCGGAGGTCGCTCCTGCGAACCAGCGGGACCAGCGAATGCCTCCTCTGCGCGTAGACCAATACACTGTTCACCAGCGACTGGACCAGGTACGCGGCGACCAGGCTCCATGCCCCACATCCGCGCAAGGCCATTGGCACTGCGAACCCAAGGAAGGCGATGACATAAGAAAGAATGGAAGCCAACTGAATTTCTCGGGTCTTCTGCCCGCGATTCAGCAGCGCGAGCGCGGGACCGCCGAAACTCTGGAAGACGAAGAGGGGCGCAAGCCAGCGCAGAATCCCGGTCATTTCGCCTTGATGGAAGAATGCGGCCCACGCCGGAGCGCTCCAGCACAAGGCCAGCGCGACGGCAACGCCGAAAACCATCTGCACCGTGAAACAGAAGCGCACGTCGCGCGCGTCGACCTGCTCCTTTTGAATGAGAGCCGTCCCCACTCCAACATTCGCCAGCAGATTTCCCAATCCGAAGAACAGCAAGGCAATCGCGATCTGGCCGAAGGGCTTCGGCCCCAGGAGCCGTGTCAACAGAATGTTGACCCCGAACGTCAGAGCCAGCCGCACCGAGGACCCGGCATAGCTCCAGCGCAGTGCTGCGCCTGTCGATCGTGTCAGACTCGTTTGTTCTGTTGCCCTCATCGATCGCTCAGTTCCTTTGCGTTGCGCGTACGCCCGGGTTCGAAGCAGCCGCTCGCGCAAACCATCCCGACATCAGGGTCGTCTTCAAAAAGGGAGACGCCGCGTAGAGCGGCCAGCGCCACCCGTAGTGCCTCCAGGTAAAGAGGAGCCATTCACGCGGCGGCACGCCCTTCGGCGACAGCAGATGCTTCCATCGCTTCGTGAAGGTCGCTGCCCGATCGCGCCAGGTGCCTTGCACAGGGTTCTCCCTGCATGTACCGAAGAGTCCCGGCGCAAGCACCACGCCAAAGCCCGCACGTCGCGCGCGCAACCCATAGTCCAGATCGCCGAACTGGTGACGAAAGCGCGGCTCGAGGTTGCCCACAGTTTTGGCAATCGCAGACGGAATCAACACCCAATTGCCGTTCATGGTGTCGCATTCAAGGGCAGCGGCGTGGACCGTAGTAACCAGTTTGAAACTCATCGCCAGCCTTGCGCTGTATTTTGCAAAGCCTCCATAGATCACGCGTTGTGAAGCCGGAGAACCGATGCTTCCCGCCACAATCGCGGGCTTTCCGGCGTCCATCCCTTCCTGCGCACAAATAATCAATCTGCGCAGTGCGTCCGGACAGAGAATCGTGTCGTCGTTGAGCAGGACATAGTCGTCAAAATCTTCTTGAAGAGCCGCAGCAAACGCTCGACGCATTCCGCCGTTCCAAAACAAGGTTCCATCGCCATAGAGCACGCGCACCGAAGGGAATCGCGCCCGCACGGCCTCGGCCGTACCGTCCGCGGACCCATCGTCGACCAGAAAAATCGACCGCTCGATGTCGCCGACGCCTCGCTGTGCAGATAGAGCCGCCAGGCACTGCAGCGTCAGAGCGCGCCGGTTGAAGCACGTCAGCAGGATGGCGATTCTTCGCATCGTGTCTTTTCTCCGCTCCAGGTGCGCGCGACCCCGTCGGGCGCCATTTCCGGGCCGGCGGCGTTTCCGTCCCAAGCGTTTTCGCAAACAGCCTGGGCCGCAGATGTGCGCTCCGCAACCCAAAGCGCGAACGAACTCAGCAAAAACATGAACCACAGACAACTTACTTGCAGAAACGCTGCTTCATCGACGGCATGGACCAGCAAGACGACAAACACCGCCGCGCACCATGGACGCATGTGAGCGCCCGCTTCCGTCCCTACGATCCGCATCTTGCGCAGCGCATCTGCCAGCGTGGAAAGCACCAGGACCAATCCCACGAGGCCAAGGTTGAGGCAAATCTCCAGGCCGCCGTTGTGCGCATGTTGGGGCTGCCAGTTGCCCAGCAGGCTTCCCACCGTCTGGCTCGAAGTGGACCAGAACGCTCCTTCTCCGTATCCCAGCCATGGACGAACTGCGATCATGCGGACCGCGATCGCCCAGACCTCGGTCCTTCCGGTGAATGAAGCATCTTTCCCGAGTAGCCCGGTTGCGAAAGAGACAAAGTCCGGGACAACAAGTGGAGGCACCAGCAGCGCACTGGCAACCGCGAGGCTCATCAACAAGCGAAGATGTCGGCGAACGTGAAGAAAGAGGAGAGTGCTCAACCCCGCCAAAGCCCATAGATACGCGCCCGCTGCCCCCGAAAGCACCAGCAGGGCCGCGCACAGCAGCAACTCAAATCCGCGCAATAGGGTCCATGGCCGATCCACGGCGAGCAGGGAAACGACTCCCACCGCCATTGCGACGCCAAGGCCATCCTTGTGCAGAAAGACACCAGCCCACTCGCCGCCGCCGTAGGAAAGGGGCGGCAAAAGAAGCTGCCCGGCGGCACTTAAAGCCGCAAGAGCCGCCATCGTCTTCCCGATCAGCCAGACGAGCGCCTCCGGCTCGAAACGAAGGGCGAGATTCGCCGCGGCAATCCCGTAGACAAGCAGGTACACGATCGATCGAAACGTCGTCGCGCGATCAACACTCCACGCCATCGACAATGCACCGAACGTATAAAGCACGACCAGCCAGGCGAAGTTCCTAAGCAGCAAAATCATCGCGGGAAGCTTGAGAACCGCGAGGGCAACCGTGGCGAGCGCCACCGCTAGATTGAACGCGAGCAGGATTGGATCGCGATCCCCGCCCGAAACGAAAGAAGCGCCTCCTGAGCTCAGGGCGCCATGCCCGCCAAAGATACGGCCGATCACGCCCGAAACCGAGCTGATCACGAGAAAGGCATAGCACTTCTCAAAGAGACGCATCGCAGGGTCTCCGGCGTTGCGCATGAAGAGTCTCTTCGTACATCTCTTCGTACTGGTCCATCACGGCTTCCAGCCGATAGAGCTTCAAGGCGCGCTGGTACGCCGAATCGCCGAGCGCTCCACGGAGCTCGGGGTCGCGCGCAACCTCAACCATCGCGCTCGCGATCTCTTCAGGATTTCGCACATCCACGAAGACGCCCCCATTCCCGTTGCCGAGCATCTCGCGCATCCCGGAAGTTTTTTCGCCGACGATGACCGCCTTCCGCAATGCCATGCTCTCCAGGATGGTCATCGAGAATGTTTCGTTGAGGGACGGATGCACGATCACATCCACCTCTTGGCTCACGCGCTGCAACAACGTTTCATACGGTAGCGCACCGGCGAACGACACTCCGTCGTCCAATTGGCTCGCGCATGCCCATCGCTGCCCAGGCCCGTCTTGCTCATAGTCGAGACCAAACATCGTGAGCCGCGCTTTCGGGCAGGCTCGTCGCACAAGGGCAAACGCCCGCAATGCCGCCGATGCGTTTTTCAAACGCGACCAGCCCTGCAGAATCGTCGCGAAGCGCACTCCGTCGCTGGTTCTCTTTGTGGTGCGGCAACTCAACGCAAAGAGCGCTGCCGGAACGCCGTTGGGAATCACGCGAATACTGGCGCCCGGCTTGATGGTGCTTCGGAAATGCCGCGCCGCACCCTGCGATACCGCGGTGAAATGACTTCCCAGGCTTGCGGTTCGGTACGCCATCAGTAGTCGAGCGGCCCGGTGTCCATCTCGAAAGTGTCCCAGGACTTTCCAGGGATGATCGTGGATCGTCACCAGCGTTGGAATATCTGAAGCCAGTGCGGCCAGTGCAAACTCATAGGTCCAATGGGCGTGAATCATGTCGCAACGATCCTCGCGCATCATGCGCTGCAGAGCGCAGCGCTCCCGCGCGAAAAAGTCTCTCCCCGTTCCCTGCGTGCGTTGGGGGGCGATCCGGATTCGCAGCCGCTCACCCTGAAATGTCGTGGGCCTATCCACATCGCACGACGTCGTATATACCGCGATGCGATGTTCCCGCTTCATCAATTCCCGAATCCAATCGGCCGCCGGGGCAAACAGATAACCGGGCGGCATTTTTTCTCCGTCGGCAACGAACGATCTCAGTCGCTGCAGCGAAACCGGGGTTGCAATCCCGAGATTCATGTCTTTCACCCCGTCCTGCGCGTTGCGACCGATCTGACCATCGGGCGCGGGCTGCGATCAACTTGCTGCATACGCTGGGGCGGTCGTAAAACCCGCATCCTCTGCTTCGCATTCATCGGGAGAAAGCATGCGCACAATCCGGCATGGGTTTCCCGCCGCTACGCATCCTGCCGGCACGTCCCGCGTCACCACGCTACCCGCCCCAATCACCGCGTGATCGCCGATAGAAACGCCCTTCCAGACTGTCGCATTCGTGCCGATGAACACGTTTGTCCCGATCCGTACCGCGCAATCACTGCCTGAGTGACGGCTCTGAATCCTGCCCCGCCGGGCATGAAGGGGATGAAAATCGGTGTCCGCAATCGTGACGTTTGCGCCCAGCAGCGTATCGTCACCAATTTCAACCAGGCCGGCAGCGCAGATCGATCCTCCCGAAATCCCCACCCGGTCTCCTATCCGAATCGCCGCTCCGGGCGCGAGCGTACGCAAGACGACCGGATGGTTCACGCCGAGGGCTGTGGCAAAGCTGCGCGAAATGAGCATCACCTCGTCGCCGAGTCGGATCTCGCTTTCCGGATGGCGTTCCGCGACCGGCGCGCCGATCGCGCTCAGTCCCTTGCCGAAAACAACGCCCGCCGCTTGCAGCCTCATCCTGCCCTGCAAACGGGCGAGGGCAAAGCGAAAGGACCGTGGCAGGTCAAGATCCTTCGTCCCGCTCTTCGCAGTTGTCAATCGAAGATGAATCTTCATAGGTTCCAACCTTCTTGTTCGCAAATCCATCCGCACGGCCTACGGCGCACTCGCCGCATAAATCGACGCGGCTGCCGCGGCGCTCAGCACACTCGACCCATTCAGCACAAACGATTTCCAGTTGCTCGCAGGAACATAGAGCGCGTCGTTGAGCTCGAGCGGCATCGGCGCCGCTTCTCCCTCTTCCATCTTTTTCAGCGGCACTTTGATCTGCGCGAACCCGTCTTCCTGGCGGCGCACCAGGAGCGCCCAGCGGGCCGAGGCTTGCAGGGTCTCTCCGCCGGCCAGCGCAATGGCCTGAATCGCATTCAGCGCGCCGCCATTCACCATCAGGTAGCCGCCTGGGCGATTCACGGCGCCCAGCACATAGATGATTCCGGCCCGATGCACGAGCACCGTATCGCCGGGTTCAACGAGCGAGCTGCCCCACACCGCGCGATTGCTTTCCTGCGAAAATCGGATATGGCGCGTTGTTTCCCCACCTGCCGCACGATGCTGAATCTCGACCTCGTTGCCGGCAATCGCTGTCTCGCCCCCGGCAAGCGCAAGCACATCGCTCAGCGACTCCGGCGCAAGCAACTCGATCCGGCCCGGACTCTGCACCTCGCCCATCACCGCAACCGTGCTGGCTGCATACTGGACGACGTTCAATGCGACCTGCGGGTTCTTCAGGATCTCCTGGTCCGCATACGCCTTCGCAATTGCGTCCTGCGCCTGCAACACGGTGTTCCCGGCGACCTGCACCAGCCCGATCAACGGCAGCGAAGCATTACCCTGCGCGTCGATGCGGAGTTCGGTCGACATCTCCGGAGCTCCATAGACGTCCATCTGCAACAGGAACCCGGGCGCCAGCTTCAGGCTCTCAAAGCCTTCCGGAACAACCTTCAGGCCCGCCTGCAGCGCCGGCTGCGGACGCCGCGCCGAAAACGCTCCGCTCTCTTCGACGTTGGCGTTCACCGTCATTCCTGCCTGCGCCGGGCAACGTGTGGTCGCCAGAATTCCCGCCAGCGCCCCAAAAGCCAACGCCCATCGCATCCTGCGCGCCCCGCGCTCAACGTGTCGCATCGGCATAGTAACGACTTCCTTTCTCGTAGTACCCGTATCCCGCGTATGCCCCTGCCCGCGCATCGAAAGCGTTCAAAACAATTCCCAGCGGCGGAGTCTTCGAGCCCTGCATGAGCGCGAGAACCCTCTGCAACGCGCGCCGCGATGTATTTGCCGCTCGCAGAACGAGCACAAATCCATCGGTCAGCGGGGACATCAATTGCGCGTCGGTAACCAGCAAGGCAGGGGGGCTGTCAATGAAAACAAAATCGAATCTGCTCCTCAGCTGAACGATCAGGTCAGCGAAACGCTTCGACCCCAGCAGTTCGGCCGGATTCGGTGGGGACGTCCCAGCCGACAGCAGAGAAAGCCCCTCGATCTCCCGGTGCCGTCTCACCGCCTCGCGAGAATCAATGTCGCTGGTGAGGCAGTGACTGAGCCCAACATCGTTGATGCTCTCCTCGAAGAATCTCGGCGTTTGTGAGCGGCGAAGGTCTGCATCGAGATACAGAACGCGATCGCCCTGGAGGGCGAACGCCGCCGCCGTGTTGAGGCAAGTGGTTGACTTCCCCTCGCCCTGCAGCGCGCTCGTGATCAGGATGACCCGCGGCGGCTCTGCGGCGCGGCTCATCAACAAGGCGGTCCGCAACGAACGGTATGCTTCGGCAACGTTCGACCGTGGTGCGCGGACAAGCCATGGCTTCTCCTCCGAGTCCGGCGTTTCGTCAATGCGGGCGCCGATCCCATACCGCGCGAGCCGGCTCTGCCGCTGTCGAAAATCGGGAATCATCCAGAGGACTGGAACCGGAGTGAGTTCTTCCACGTCTTCCGGAACGGTGATCGAGTCGTCGAAGAAATCCCATGTCACAGCTGCTCCGAATCCCAACAGCAAACCAATCAGTGCGCCCATGCCCAGGGTGAGCTTGTTGTTCGGATACGCCGACTCGGCGGGTTCGCGCGCGGGATTGACGATCGTGATGTGGGAAGCCGTCATCCCCGCCGTCACACTCGCCTCTTCGAGCTTTGTGTAGAGGTCCTGATAGAGCGAACGGCTGGAGAGAGCTTCTTCCTGCAGTAGAGCAAGCTGGTCGGCCTTCGCGGTGACCTGGTTCACCAGCCTCTCCTGCGCCGCCACGCGGTCGCGAATGCCGTTCTCTGCGAGAACCGCCAGGCGAAGATCGGCTCCCGCTCGCGCGCGAATCCTCGCCAGCTCAGTGCGGATCTCTGCATCCAGCGTCGCCGCCTCGTTCTGCATTTGAATCATCGCCGGGTTCTTGGCGCCGTACCTGGTACCGGCAGCGGAAATCTGCACCTGCAGCTGATCACTTTGCTGGCGCAGTTGCTGCAGCAGGGCGAGGTCAGCGCTACCCGGGGCTACCGGCGAATCCTGGCCAACCCCGTCGGCCAGAGCGCTTGACCCGATCCCCAATACCACCTCAGGATCCTGCGATTCGGCGATCGTGTAGATCGCTTGCTTGGCGATGCGCGCCACCTCGGCGCTGGTCAAGTCGCGGTTCAGCTCGATGAGGCGCGCAAAAGGGACGTTGTCCCTTGAAGAAGAAAACAGCGCCGGGCCGTCTTGCCTTTCCGGGTCGGACGAAGGAACGGTCATTCCCGTGAGGCCCGAATTCCTTTGGAAGGCATCGGCCTTTGCCTGGCTGCTTTCTACCTTGTCTTTCAATTCAGCCAATTGACCGGCAAGCCACCCAGAAATCTTGGAGGAAGCATGATAGTGCGCCTGTGCCGACTCGTCGATGTAGGCATCCACGACCGCGTTCGCGACCGCGGCCGCCCGGCTCGGATCGGTATCGGTAAACGTGATGTCGAAGAGGCGCGTGCCCTTGATCAGATTGACGCGCAGACCCGAGCGAAAGGCGGTAAGGGCGCGGTCGCGCCGATGCGGCGCTCGTTCGAGCGGCAGTCCCGCCTCCGCCCTGCCCACACGGTCCTTGGCGGCTTTCGACGAAGGAAGCGCGTAAGGCGGTTGCGCGTCGATCTTGAGCGCCGCAATCACATGCAGGGCCGTGTTGTCGTTTAGAATCACGGCCTGTTCAGTGAGCAGATCCGAGTTCAAGGCTTCTCCCTCGCCGAGCGCGCCGGCAATTCCCGATAGATCGCGCAGTCCGAGAGAGTTGCCGCTCGACTTGTTGATCTCTACCGTAGCCGTCGCGCTGTAGCGCCGGGGCGCCAGGATCAGGGAAAGCAGCGCGATGGCCACACCCGCTGCAACCGCCGCCAGCACGATTCCTTTGCGGCGCCGGAAGATGAGCACAACGTCTCGCAGGTCGAGATCGGCGGCGTGGACCGGCCTTGCGCTCGGGCTCCCTCCATGTGGGAAGACCGGCGACGACGATGACGATGACGATGGCATTCTCAAGTCATCTCCACCTTGCGCATTCTGGTTGTCAGCTCAGTGGCCCGCATGTCTCCGCCTGTATCTTGCAGGGCGAACTTCCGCAGACCAGTCAGCTGCAAGGCGATCTGCCACAAGAAACAGGGGACACAGACCAAATAGCGCATCCAGAGACGTCGTGGCTCTCGCATCAATCGGTAAACCCATTGCAAGCCCGTGGAGTGCAGCCAGCGTGGGGCTTCTTTCACAGCGCCCGCGTGAAAATCAAAAGCTGCCCCGACCCCGACCATCAAGTTGGCCTCGAAGAGCCCCGTGTAGCGCGCCAGAAATCGCTCCTGTTTGGGCGACCCGAGCCCCACCCAGAGCACATTCGGTCTGGCGAGCGCGATCTCCCCGGCAAGAGACGCCTCTTCGGTGTCGCTCAACTCCCGGAAAGGGGGTGTATAGGTACCCACCACCTGAATCCCGGGAACGCGCATCGCGAGCTTTTCCTTCAACTCTTCTGCGATTCCTGGTTTTCCGCCGCAGAAAAAATGCCGGTATCCGCGGCTGACCCCAAAACGGCAAAGCTCCAGCATGAAATCCGGACCGTAGACACGCCGCATGCGTGTGTGACCTTGTGCCCTCGCTGCCCACACCAGCGGCATGCCATCGGGCACCGTCAGGAATGAGCGGTTCAAGGTGATCCCGAGGGTGGGATCAGCATGCCCCTCGATCACCGAATGCACATCGCTCACGCAAATATATCCCCGTCCGTTCAACCGGATCAGCGCCTCGCTCATGCGAAGCGCGTCGTTCATATCCAGGTCGCTCACGCCAATTCCAAGAATGTTGGCGCGGGTGATTTCTGCAGTTTTTTCCCGTTCGGACTCAGCTGCCACTGCTGGATCCTGGCCCATCGGCTTCCGCATGACGAACGGTACAAAAGGAATCAAAGCGACCCATCATTGTTCTCTCCAGAACGAATCCCGAAACATCCAGTCTCAAATCCCACGCAACTGGCACATGGGGGTGTGCAGCAAGATGGCAAGGTCCATAAAGAAGCTCCGGTTCTCGATGTAATACATGTCGTACTGAATGTTTTGGTGAATCAAGAAAGCCCTGTCGGCGCTCAGCTGCCAGAGCCCTGTGATTCCCGGCATAACCTCCAGGCGTCGTCGTTGTGCGTCGTTGTAATCGCGCGCGATGAAAGGCATCTCAGGGCGCGGCCCCACCAGCGACATTTCCCCTTTCAGTACATTGATCAGTTGCGGCAATTCATCGAGACTCGTTCGGCGCAGGATGCGCCCGATGCGCGTGATGCGCGGATCAGAGGCTGCAATGGGCGACAACGCGTAAGCAGGCGCCTCTGAGCACATCGAGCGAAACTTCAGCAGGCCAAACAACTCGCCGTGCTTCCCTACCCGCTGTTGCCGAAAAAGGACTGGGCCAGGCGAATCGGCGCGCACAAGAATCGCGATCACGAGGGCCAGGGGGAAGCACAAAAGGGAGAAAAGAAGGCCGCCGGCAACATCAAAGAAGCGCTTCAGGCCCTCGTACCACCAGCTGCATTCGGCGGGTCCAACAACATTCAATAGAATGCCGTCAAGGTCCGCATGCTGCATATTCGTTGAGGGAAAGGTCGCCTCGCGCGGAGCAAATGCGAGCTGAATCCTCGCGGCATCTGCTGTCTGACGCGCGGCGGTGAACTTTTCGCGATTCAGCCCTGGAATTGCGATGATCAGCCAGTCGCATGCATGCCTCTCAAGCAGTTTCTGCGAGATCGGCCCGGCCACGACCTTGAGCGAATGCGCGCGTCGGTAAGCGTCCTCATGGATGATGCGCCCTTCCAGATTCGGATCGTCATCCACCAGAAGGACCGGCGTCAGGCCGAGCTTTGGAGATCGAACAAGCGCAGAATAGACACGGCGCCCGCTCGATCCCGCCCCATAGATGGCCACATTCTGCGTGCCGATTCCGCATGCGCGTAAACCCCGCACACCGACAAAAAGGATCTGCTTCTCCACTGCCTGCAACAGGGGTACGCTCAACATGACCAGCAGGAAGACCCAACGCGAAAATGGCGCGTGCACAAAAAAGGTGCCCAACAGAACAAAGAGAAACGCCTCGAAAGACACGCGCAGCGACCGCTCCGTTTCCTTGATGCGGAGCATGCTGTTGCACGGGTGGTAGGCGCCGTTGCGGTCAAGCAGCAGCACGACGAGCGTCGCCATGGCCACCGAAATGTAAGCCAGCGCGAAAGACGGGTAGAGAGCTCCGCGGCCAAGGGATAGAGCGTGATATGCCCAGTACACGCCATGGACCGCCAGCACTACCGTCAGCCAATCCGCCACGATTTCGATCGTCGTGAGCGCCGAGGCGAGACGATTGCGGATCGCGCTGCGACGCTCGGTGTTCGGACGGGCAACGCATGGCGCGGGCTCAGAGAGTATCCGCAAGCCTTCCATCCCGAACGTACTCATGCCACCTTCTTTCAGTGCACTGAAATGCCAAAGGAAAACGCGCAGAACGCAGCATCATCTGGCGAATCGGTCATTGATCCATGTCTTCGCGCCGCTTAGAGTCTCTTCATCGCACCGGCAGAGCCTTATCTGTGAACGAACAGGAGCGACAAAGCCCACCTCGTCGGGCATTTCAGCCGCGCCGCTGCTTTGGCGGTTCCGCCCGCAAAACAACCCGTTTCTCGTCGGGGCACACAACACCCCATCGCGGGTCGGATCAAGTTCCGCATTCCCATTTCACAGATGGAGTGAAGGATGAAGAGCCAGGCCCAGCTCTGGGGATCAAGTGAAGCAAGAAGAGCGATCGTGTTTCTATTTTAAAGATTCAATTTCTATTGTGGCCCGACTTACACTGCTTTCATTTTTCCCTTAGCCCATCGATCGACCTTGATTTCTTCTTTGCGTGGTGCGACACCGGCTCTCGCCGATGAAGCGTTGTCTTTTCGAGCAAGACCATCCGCTCCCTGCGTGCGGAACGGTCTGCTCTCGCTGCTTATGAATGATTCAACGTGAGTTTTGAATATCAGGCGGCGCGGTGGCTGTGCCCGTCGTCATGGACTGTTGTGATTCGCTACATCGAGGGAGCGGATTGTCGCAGCGCTGGTGCGATTCTTCGAATCGCGCACGGAATAAACCGTGCAGCGCGTCAGTTTCCGTCAAAACCGCGCCCGACTCGTGATGGCAAGATGCTGCACGCGTTCCGGAAGATGGAGAGCAGGCGATCTTCGCGCTTCTTACCGGACGGTGCCTTCAAGGTGGGAACACGCCGCTTGATAGGTCTTTCGGATTCCCTCTTCCAGGCTGGTCGTTGATTTCCAGCCGAGGGCATGGATCCGGCTCACGTCCAGCAGCTTTTGCGGCGTCCCATCCGGTCGTGAAGGATCCAGGACAATTTCGCAATCGAACTCGAGGACCCGCGCCACCATCTCCGCAAGCTCGCGGATTGTCAGGTCCTCGCCCGTCCCGATATTCACCAGCGGAGCTTCTTCCGCGCGCATCAATCCGTCGTAAATCGCGTCTGGCACATTGAGAAGATGAATGCACGCCTCTGCCAGGTCATCGCTGTAGAGAAACTCGCGCCGCGGCGTGCCAGAGCCCCACACCCCCAGCGAGCGTTCGCCTGCCGCCTTCGCCTCCACCACCTTGCGGATCAACGCCGGCAGCACGTGCGAGCTCTGCAGATCAAAATTGTCTCCCGGACCGTACAGATTGGTCGGCATCGCCGCAAGATACCGCGTTCCATATTGCCGGTTATAGGACCAGCACATCTCGATGCCGGCGATCTTTGCCAACGCGTAGGCCCGATTCGTCTCTTCCAGCGGCCCGGTGAGTAAATATTCTTCCTTGATGGGCTGCGCTGCGAGCTTCGGGTAGATACAGCTCGATCCAAGGAAGAGCAGTCGGTCTACGCCGCTGCGATAACTTGCATCGATCACATTGGTCTGAATCTCGAGATTCTCTCGAATGAAGTCTGCCGGGAGACGTTCGTTGGCCAGGATGCCGCCAACCTTGGCGGCCGCCAGAAATACAAAGGCGGGGTGCTCGCGCTCAAAAAACTCCCGCACCGCATCGCGATTGGTCAGATCGAGTTCTGCGTGCGTCCGCCGCAGCAGGTTCGCATAGCCGCGCTGCTCCAGCCCGCGCAAAATCGCGGACCCGACCAATCCGCGGTGCCCAGCAACGTAGATGCGGCTCTGTTTGTCCATGCGACTCAAATCTTTCAGGTCTCAGGGCTCATGGTAGTTGAAGACCGAGTAGCCGTGTTTCCGCACCAGCGAATCGCGCTCCGCCGACTTCAAATCTTCTTCTGCCATCTCCTTCACCAGCTCACGGAAGGTTACGCGCGGTTTCCACCCCAGCTCGCGTTTTGCTTTGCCGGCGTCCCCCAGCAAGCTGCTGACTTCGGTGGGCCGGTAGTAGAGCGGATCGACTGCCACAACGACCTCTCCCTGGGCGTCGAGCCCCTTCTCTTCGACACCTTTGCCTTCCCACTCGATCCGAATATCCAGAAAACCGGCGGCGAGGTCCACAAAGTCGCGCACGCTGTGCTGCTCGCCCGTTGCGATCACGTAGTCTCTTGGCTCATCCTGCTGCAGCATGAGCCACTGCATCTCGACATAGTCGCGCGCATGACCCCAATCGCGCTTTGCATCCAGATTTCCAAGATAAAGCGTGTCCTGCAGCCCGGCCTTGATGCGGCTCAAGGCACGCGTGATCTTCCGTGTCACAAACGTCTCGCCGCGCTGCGGAGACTCGTGATTGAACAGGATTCCATTGCAGGCATAGATTCCATACGCTTCGCGATAGTTCACGGTGATCCAATGCGCGTAGAGCTTCGCCACCGCATAGGGCGACCGGGGATAGAACGGCGTTGTCTCCTTCTGCGGAGTTTCGCGCACCAGGCCATAGAGCTCAGACGTCGAAGCCTGATAAAAGCGTGCCGTCTTCTCGAGTCCCGCCACGCGGATCGCCTCGAGAAGACGCAGCGTTCCCAGCCCATCCGCGTTCGCCGTGTACTCCGGTTCTTCAAACGAGACTTTCACATGGCTCTGTGCACCGAGATTGTAGATCTCGTCCGGCTTCACTTCCTGCACAATGCGAATCAGCCCGCTTGAATCGGTCAGGTCGCCGTAGTGGAGAATAAGACGGCGCCCTGCCTGGTGGGGATCTTCATAGATATGATCGATGCGGTTGGTATTGAAAAGCGAGCTGCGCCGCTTGACCCCGTGAACTTCGTACCCCTTTGTCAGCAGCAGTTCAGCAAGGTACGCGCCATCCTGCCCCGTCACGCCGGTCACCAGCGCTCGCTTCATCGTTCTTCCGCCTTTGGGCTCGCCGCCGTCTCTATTCTACGCAGCGTCAGGCAGGAATCTCGACGCACGACCGGAAGTAGTCGAGGCTAAGCTTCAATCCTGTTTCGAGGTCGATCTTCGGCACCCACCCGAACAGCCTCTTCGCTTTGCCGATGTCCGGCTGGCGTTGTACGGGATCATCCTGCGGCAACGGGCAATACACGATCTCGCTCTTTGACCCGGTCACCCGCAGCACTGCCTTGGCGCAGTCCAAAATCGTCCATTCGCTTGGATTCCCAACGTTCACCGGCATGTGCTCGTTGGTGCGCGAGAGGCCCACTATCCCGTCAATCTCATCGGAAACGTAGCAGAAACTACGCGTCTGCGCGCCTTCGCCGTAGACCGTAAGATTCTCGCCCTTCAGCGCCTGCACCATGAAATTCGAGATGACGCGGCCGTCGTCTTTCTGCAGGCGCGGCCCATAGGTATTGAAAATCCGCACCAGGCGCGTGTCGACGCTGTGGTAACGATGGTAGGCCATCACCAGGGCTTCAGAGAAGCGCTTCGCCTCGTCATACACCGAGCGAATGCCGATGGGATTCACGTGGCCCCAATAATCTTCGGTCTGGGGATGGACCGAAGGATCGCCATAGCACTCCGACGTTGATGCGTGCAGGAACTTCGCACCGTATTTTTTGGCGATTTCGAGCGCGTTCCGCGTCCCCGCCGAACCCACCATGAGCGTCTCGATGCCCAGCCGGTAATAGTCCACCGGGCTGGCGGGCGAAGCAAAGTTGAACACATAGTTGACAGGCCGGGGATCGAATGCCTGCGAAATATCCACCTGCAGAAACTCGAAATGCGGTTCCCGTTTGAGGTGCTCAATATTCTTCAGCGAGCCGGTGCAAAGATTGTCTGCGCCGATCACTGAGTGGCCTTCCGCGAGCAGCGCATCCGTCAGGTGAGAACCCAGAAACCCGGCTGCCCCGGTGACAAGCACACGCATTCGTCAAACGCCCCTTTCAACGAGCCTCAGAAGTGCGGTCGAAACACCAAAGCAAACTCGAGGTAAATTCCTTCGTCGAGAATCTCCTGCGCCTGCGTCCCTATCGATATTCCTCAGGAGTGGTTTCTCGCTTCTTTGGCGTATGGAAGATGGTGATCGGATCGATGGGCTGCGACATACCGGGCCGTCCCACGCTCAGGTAGGTGAATCCGCGTTCTGTCATCTCCGCGGGATCGTAGAGATTCCGACCGTCAATCAAGATCGGATAGCGCAGGGTATAGTGCAGGCGATCAAGATCCAGCTCGCCGAATTCGCTCCAATCGTTCAAAATCAGCAGCGCGTCGGCATCCTGCGCAGCCGCATAGGGGCTGTCGACATAGCGCATCTGGGGGCCCGGCGGGATCAATTCCTTGGTCCGCGCCTCGGCTGCTGGATCGAATGCGCTCACGATGCAGCCCTCGCTTACCAGACGCTTCACGATGTCCAGCGCGGGAGATTCGCGAATATCGTCCGTCCCCCCCTTGAACGCCAGGCCCAGCACGCCGATCTTCTTGCCGCGGAAGGTCCACAGCGCCGAACGCACCTTTTGGAAGAAGCGCTGCTTCTGCTCCTCGTTGATCTTCTCCACCTCGTGCAGCAGTCCGAAGTCGACGCCTACCAGTTCGGCTACATTCCGGAAAGCCGCCACATCCTTGGGGAAGCACGAACCGCCATAGCCCACGCCGGCGCGCAAAAACTTGTTGCCGATGCGCGAATCCATACCAATACCGCGCGCCACTTCTTCCACATCAGCGCCGGCCGCTTCGCATATATTCGCCACCACATTGATGAACGAAATTTTCGTCGCCAGAAACGCGTTCGAAGCATGCTTGATAATCTCTGCCGCCTTCGTCGAGGTCAGCAGCAGCGGCGGCAATTCATTCTCATTGCGCGGCCCTGGAATCTTGTTGCCTTCGCGGTAGTACTCCCCCGAAGTCAGCGGCGCATAGATTGCCTGGAGCAGTTGCGAAGCCCGCTCTGTTGCCGCGCCCACCACGATTCGATCGGGATGCAGGAAATCCACTACTGCCGTTCCCTCGCGCAGGAATTCGGGATTCGAGGCCACATCAAACTGGTCCTTTGCTACCCCGTTGCGTTCGATCACGCGCCGGATCCACTCGTTCGTGTAGACCGGCACCGTGCTTTTCTCCACAATCACCGTGTACGACTCGATGGATCGCGCAATCTCGCTGGCCACTGCGTCCACATACGAGAGATCGGCGCTTCCCGTCTTGCTTTGCGGTGTACCCACTGCAATAAAGATCGCTTGCGCCGCCTGCGCTGCGCTGCGCAGATCGGTCGAAAACTCGAGCCTCGATCCACGATGCTGATTCAAGAGCTCGGGCAGGTAATCTTCGTGGATGGGGATTCCGCCCGCTTGCAGCGTGCGCACTTTGGCCTCATCGTTGTCGACACAAATCACCCGGTGACCGATCTCGGCAAAGCATACCGAGGCGACAAGGCCCACGTAGCCTGAACCAACAACAGCAATCGTAATAGGTTGAGCGTTCGAGGTCGTCACACGCGCTCCTTTAGTTTTATGAGTACAAAAATTGAGATTTTGCGCGAGGGACGATCCCCACGCGCCGTCCTTAAGGCAAAGGAACAGGGCCTCTTTGTTTGAGAACCGCCTTCTCTTCTATCGATCAATCAGCGTAAAAACCTTGCGGTCCAGCAGACAATCTTCTTTCAAGATAACCCGAGTATGCGCCTCGCCTGAGAAGAAAGTCTTTGCTTCCTTCGGGTCATTACCCTCCATGGGGCGCATGTGATTCAGGGGCAGGGGCTTGTGCATCTACATCGTCTGGGCAGTCTTCATCCTGTCTTCCGTTGGGATGCGCCGCGCCCGGAACTAGGATGCCCTTCATCCCAGTCGCGGCCGCCATGGCTCCTTCGAGTCACTCGCTGTAACCAACCTGCCTTCAGTAGGTTAAGGAGACTAGGATTCCCCGATATTCCCCGATTATGCTGGATCAACAGCGAAATTCATCCGTGGTACCCTTGAACCCAGGGCCTCGCTTTGATGTCGTCTGGATCGCATCCTTCTGCACGCGTCTATATGGACGCAAACGCCACCACCCCCCTCCTGCCGGAGGTGGTCGAGGCCATGCGTCCCTATTGGATCGAGCACTTCGGCAATGCCTCTTCCATCCATTTGCATGGGCAGCAGGCCCGCAACGCCGTCGACCACGCCCGCGAAACCCTCGCCGAGTTCTTCCACTGCCGCGACGCCGAAGTAGTCTTCAACTCCGGCGGCACCGAGGGCGACAACACCGCTCTCTTCGGTCTTTTGCACCCCGGCGACCACCTGATCACCACCTCCATCGAGCACTCCGCGGTTCTCGAAGGAGCTCGCCGCCTGGCGCACCGCGGCGTCGAAACCACCTTCATTGCGCCCCAACCCAGCGGCCTCATCGACCCAACCGATATCCGTCGGGCAATCCGTCCAGAAACGCGCCTGATCAGCGTCATGCTGGCCAACAATGAAACGGGCGTGCTGCAGCCCGTCGAAGCCATCGGCAAGATCGCGGCCGAAACCGGCATCTTCTTCCACATCGATGGGGTGCAAGGCGCAGGCAAGGTCAATATTGACGTCCGCGCCATCGGATGCCATCTGTTCTCGATCAGCGCGCATAAGATGCATGGTCCCAAGGGCATCGGCGCCATGTTCGTCCGTCGCGGAACGCCGCTGGAGCCTCTGATGGTCGGGGGCAGTCATGAGCGCCGTCGCCGGGCCGGCACTGAAAACGTGGCCGGCATCGTCGGTTTGGCCAAAGCCGCCGAACTCGCCATGCACTCCCTTGCCGACGGCACGATCGCCAGCCTGAAGAAGCTACGCGACCGTCTTGAGTCCGAAATCCTGCGCATTCCCGGCACCGGCCTCAACGGCGCCGGCTCCGATGGCAAGCCTGTCGCGCGCGCGGCCAACACTTCGAACATCTGGTTCGATCAGCTTGAAGGGGAAGCACTCGTTATCGCACTCGATCTCAAGGGCATCGCCGTCTCCGGCGGATCGGCCTGTCACTCCGGCGCGACCGAGCCCAGCCATGTGCTCATGGCCATGGGCCTCGACAAGACCCGCGCCCGCGCCAGTCTGCGCTTCAGCCTGCTCAAAACCGCCACCGACGCCGACGTGGATCGAGTGCTCCAGGTCCTTCCCGAGGCAGTCGAAAACCTGCGCGCCATCTCCCCCGTCGCCACCGGCACCCTGGGCTAAGAAGCGAACTCCGCTCAACATTTACGCTTGCTGCATCTACGTATGAGCACTACCCTGATCTGTATGCGGCTGCTGCCTGCAACTGCGTTTCTGGCCATCCTCAGTATCTGTGCATGCGCCCATGCGCAGCCGGCGCAACCCTTCTTCGAAGTTGCCTCGGTCAGGCCTAGCCAACACGAGGTCGGCCCCGACTACAACAACCAGATCACCAGTTCGCTTGCCGGATTCATCGGCCGCAACGTCACCCTGAAACGTCTCATCGCCGAGGCGTGGCACTGCCAAATCAATCAGGTTGAGGGTCCGCCGTGGCTCGATCGCAACGAATACGACATCGAGACGCGCCTGCCCGAAGGCGCTGGCAAAGAGCAAATTCCACTCATGCTCCGCAGTCTCCTCGCCGATCGCTTCCATCTGAAGGAACACAGCGAGACGCGTTCCATGCGCGTCTACGAGTTGGCGATCTCCCCAGGCGGACTGAAAATCCACCCGGTTGAGCCGGGAAGCGCAAAACCTGCGCAGCCTGGCGGATTTCATTTCCGCGGTGAGATGCGCCAGTTCGCCGATCTGCTGGCCGTCCAGTTCTCGATCCCGGAGGCGGAGAATCCGAACCTGCCGGTGAAAGCCGGTGGCCCTCCGATCCCCGTCCTCGACAACACCCGGTTGCAGGGCGTCTACGATTTCACGGTCGATATCCGGCCTGAACTGGGCACCGATGCGTTTACCGGATGGAAGCGCGCCCTCCACGACCAGTTAGGCCTGAACGTCGAAAACCGCAAAGCAGACGTCGCCGTGGTGCTCGTCGACGATGCATCGAAAACTCCCACGGGGAACTGAGAAAAAAACGGCAAGAAAAGACTTGTGTCTTCCTATTGCTTCTCCAGCACCACATGCGTAGCATGTTCCGTTACCACACGTTCTGTGACCGAAAGCCCGAGCGCGGGCATGTTGAGGCCGGCAAACAGCGGCTCGCCGCGGCCCAGAAAAACCGGCGCGATGGCAAAATGCAGGGAATCAATCAGGCCCGCCTGCAGATACTGCCGCACCGTCGATACGCCACCACCGATCTTCACATCCTTGTCGCCAGCCGCTTGCTTGGCCCGCCTCAGCGCTTCCTCAATGCCTTCGGTGACAAAGTAGAACGTGGTTCCGCCTTCCATCTCGATCGGTTCCCGCGCATAGTGAGTCAGCACAAAAGTCGGCGCATGGTATGGCGGATTCATACCCCACCATCCCTTCCACGCATCGTCCGGCCAAGGTCCGCGCACCGGCCCAAACATGTTGCGGCCTAGAATGAAGGCGCCGAAGTTCTCCATCGACCGTCGCGCGAACGCATCGTCCGCATCCGTGGTCCCGCCCTCCTTCCCATGCATCGCCTGAAACGTTCTGGTGGGAAAAAACCATTGAAAGATCTCCGGGCCGTTCTTGCCTAGCGGATCGTTCAGGCTTTGCTCAGGCCCCGCACCAAAGCCATCCAGCGAAACACCAAACCCTGCGACACGAACCTTCGACATCCACTCTCCTCCTTCTTGCCATGCTACCCGTGGCCCCACGGCTATCCTAAGATGTGACCAAGGGTCCCGCCACGCCCCCAAAACCTCAACGCCCAAGGGATCTCTTTCGATCTTTTCTTCTCTGGCTTTGTCTCGGTGGCTTTGCTCTCTGGTCGCTCGCCGCGCTCACCCTTCTCTTTGCGCGCTGGATCGACCCACCGACGACCGCGGTGCGGATCGAGCGCCGTCTGCAAGCCTGGGGGCACCACACGCCCTATCGCGCACGCTGCACGTTCGTTCCGCTCAACCAGATCTCGCTTGATCTCCAGCACGCGGTCATCGCCGCAGAGGACGCGCGTTTCTACCAGCATCATGGCTTCGATTGGCATGAGATTCAGATCGCCGCGGCAGACGATATGGAAGGCGGTCGCGTCCGCGGCGCCTCCACGCTCACGCAGCAACTGGTGAAAAACCTCTTCTTCGGCACCAGCCGCTCCATCCTCCGCAAAGGCGCGGAGTTCACGCTCGTGCCGGTCGCCGAACTCGTCCTCGGAAAGCGCCGCATTCTCGAACTCTATCTCAACGTGGTCGAATGGGGACCCGGTGTCTATGGCGCGGAGTCGGCGAGTCACGCCTACTACGACACCGCGGCAAGCACCATCGATCGGGAACAGGGAGCACGCCTCGCCGCCATCCTGCCCGCTCCTCGCAAGCGACGGCCCGACCGCATGAACCACTACAGCGCACTCATCCTCGAGCGTATGCGCCAAATGGGCTGGTAGCGACTTTCGCGATTCTCAGGTTGTCTTCCGCTTAGAGCCAAGACCGGCCAGCAAAACTGTCGCCGCAAAGAGCAATGTGTCCCCCACGTAGTTGATGCCTTCCAGGGCGAGATCCGTGTGCATCTCGCTCACAAAGATCGGGACGTAGAAAAGCAGGGTCAACACCAAGAGAAGAATTCCGCAACCGGCAGCCGCGATGCGAATCGTGGGGCGGAGAAACAACCCAATCCCCGCGAGCACCAAGGCGATTCCCACGAGATACGCAATGACCGTCGGCGCCGGTATCCACGCGGGTGTGATCTTTTCCAGCGGAACGCCCGGCACATTCCGTGGAAAGAAGAAGTGTTCGATTCCATAGAAGACCATCACCGCTGCCACAATGTTGCGGCCAATCGCGCGCAGAGCCGTGCCGAATAAGCCCTCGCGCAAGCCCACGCTGCCAGCCAGCACCATCGCCCCGCCGGCGAAGCTGAGTTCGCGCACTGTGAGCGTCCAGAAGATCCGATCGTGCAGACCCGCCGACAGGTTGGGCAGGTCCATCGTGGCCACGATGATTATGAACAGCAACGCGAGCAATGTCCCCGACCAGCGCACGCAGCGCCACGCGATGAAGCTGATCGCGGCGGCCAGCAGCGCCACGCCCACGAAGTAAGTCCAGAACAGGGGAGCAGGGAGCCAATGCGGCACAAGGGGCATCAAATCGCGCGCTGCCTGAAAGTGCTCTGTGGCAAAGGTTGCGAGCGCCGTAGCCTCGCACACCGGCCCCAGCAGCAGCACCCTGTCGGCGCCGTTCGCAGCGCGGAACCGCGCCCGAGCGAGAACCAGGCCCGCAACCAGCGTGGTGCTTCCCACCGCCATCATTCCCAGGACTTCTTGGTTCATGCCGCCTCCCGGATGGAGGATTCTACCGCGAGCACGCGCCTGTGCGGCACTCAGAAGGTTCAAAGCGGACCACTCACGCCTCTGCACGGCTCACGAGTCCGGGGGGCATGACCTCGAATCTCTACCTCTCTCCGGGAGAATGCGCCCTTGAGCGTGTGGGCCATGGGACCGGAGTTTTGCCTCGCCCCTGGCCGGAACCCGCAATCAAGCTGATTCCGCTGCCCGGGTCGCCCAAACTCCACACAAAACTCAAGAAATGCGAAAATAGAAGCTGGTCGTTTCCCCATGCCCGCCAACAGCCCCATCGCCGTCGCCATGTCCGGAGGAGTCGACTCCTCGACCGTCGCGGCGATCCTCGCCCACTCCGGCGAATCGGTTGTCGGCCTCACCCTCCAGCTTTGGGACCAGACCCGACTTGCCGGCAAGCACGGCATCCCCGATGCCCCCAAGGCAGGCCGCTGCTGTTCCCTGGATGATGTGTATGACGCGCGCCGCGTCGCCACCCACCTCGGCATCCCCTACTATGTCGTGAACCAGCAAGAGCGCTTCGAGCTCGATGTGGTCCGTCCCTTCGTCAACGAGTATCTCGCTGGCCGAACGCCCATTCCCTGCTCGCTCTGCAACAACCATCTCAAGTTCGACCAGCTTTTGAAGACCGCACGCTCCATCGGCGCCGACCGCATCGCCACCGGCCACTACGCCGTCAACGAGTACGACGCTGGCCGCGGACGTTGGATCTTGAAGCGCCCAGCCGATCGAGCCAAGGACCAGACCTACTTTCTCTTCGGCCTTACCCAGGAGCAGCTCGCCCACACCCTCTTCCCGCTTGGCCATCTCACCAAGCCGGCGGTCCGCGAAGCGGCCCGAGAGCACGGCCTCGCTCTGGCCGAAAAGCCCGACTCACAGGAGATCTGCTTCATTCCCGGCGGCGACTACAAGCAATTCCTCACCGCATATCTCGAAGAGCAGGGCGAGCCCATGCCCGACACTGCTGGAGATTTGGTCGCCTCAAACGGTGAGGTCATTGGTCACCACGAGGGCATCTCCGCCTTCACCGTCGGACAGCGCAAGGGCCTCAAGGTTTCTTCGCCCTCGCCGCTCTATGTGCTCAACATCGATGCGCACAGCCATTGCGTCACTGTCGGCGCCGATGCCGAACTCGCCACGCGCACCCTGCGCGCCAACCGCGTGAACTGGATCAGCATCCCCGCGCTCACCGCGCCGATGCGCGTCAAGATCAAGATTCGCCACCGTCACGAGCCTGCCTGGGCCACCCTTGAACCGGCATCGGTCGCTACCCCGTCGGCCGGGAGCGATGCGGTAGGAGCGCGAGGAATCTCCGATGAAGTTGACGCCTGTGTGTTCGCAGTTTTCGACGAGCCGCAGCGCGCCGTCACCCCCGGCCAGTCCGCCGTGTTCTATGACGGCGACGAAGTCGTTGGCGGCGGCTGGATCCTCTAGCTACAGAAGCGCAGCAGCGCGAAACAAGTCCAAAGCGTCGGCCCGTCATGGCTGCAACGGGGCGTAATAGTTCGTCGGATGATCGTCATTCTCGGGCCAGTGCCCGTAGAGCACGCCCGCCGGCGTGAATCCGCACAGCCATGCCATGCCGCAAAACAAACTCAGCATCAGGGCGAACGAGACGGCGCATGCGAGCACGCATTTCATCCAGCTCGATTGTCCTGCTGGCCCAACACATAGACGATCACAGCGAGATACTTTGCACGTGTCCTCTTCTCGATGCGGCATCGATCGAGTGTGATTTCCCAATTCGGTGCGCTCCCTGATGGCGTCGCCGGCCGAATGATCCCCAATCCCCCCGTCTCGGGCCCGAAGGCCTCTCGGCAGCGGGTCAACATCTGCCGCGTCAACGCGTTATACTGGCCCGGCATCCCCTTGTGGAGAAGTCACGCATGCCAGAGAAAACGTTTGCCCGAACGGCCGCATTCGCCGCTCTTATCTTGACTTGCGCCTTCGTGCAAGCCCAGTCGCCCGCCACCCTCACCATCCACGCCGACCAGCCTGTCTCTCCCGTCAGCCCCACTCTCTACGGCCTCATGACCGAGGAAATCAATTACTCCTACGATGGCGGCCTGTACGCGGAAATGGTCCGCAACCGGAGCTTCCACAGCGACTGGAGCGGCATCCCTTATTGGTTTCTCTACGAAAACGGAAACGCCGCCGCCAAGCTGAACATCGACAAATCCACCGGCCCCAGCACCGCCCTCGCCTCAAGCCTGCGTCTGGCGGTCGAAAAGGCCGATCCGAAAAATCAGGCCGGCGCTCTCAACCCCGGCTACTGGGGTTTTGCCCTTCGTCCCAACACCGCATACACGGGCTCTCTGTACGCCAAGGCCGAATCCTCCGATCTAGGGCCAATCACCATCAGCCTCGTCAGCGACGACACCGGCAAGGTCATCACGGCCACGACGGTTCCCTCCATCGGCGCGGACTGGAAGCAATACGCATTCACTCTGAAGACGACCGACATTGCGCCCTCGGTGAAGAACCATCTCCTTCTCACCGTCGGCCATTCGGGCACCCTCTGGCTGCAGCTTGTTTCTCTCTTCCCGCCGACCTACCACAATCGCCCGGATGGCAATCGCATCGACCTGATGGAGAAACTGGCCGCGATGCATCCCACGTTTCTGCGCTTCCCCGGAGGCAATTACCTCGAAGGCGACACCATCGCCGACCGTTTCGACTGGAAGAAGACCATCGGTCCATATGTCGACCGTCCCACGCACTCCAGCCCCTGGGGCTATCACTCCTCAGACGGCATGGGCTTGCTTGAGTTTTTGGAATGGTGCGAAGACCTCAAAATGAATCCCGTGCTCGCCGTCTACGCCGGCTATTCCCTGCGCGGCGAACACGTTCCCGCCGACCAGCTCCAGCCCTACATCCAGGATGCACTCGATGAGATCGAATACGTCACCGGCGGTCCTGACACCAAGTGGGGCGCCGAGCGCGCGAAAGACGGCCATCCCGCGCCCTTCAAACTCACCTATGTCGAGATCGGCAACGAAGACTGGCTCGATCGTTCGGGTAGCTACCAGGAACGCTACCCGCCGTTTTACAAGGCGATCAAGGCCAAATACCCTGACCTGCAGCTCATCGCCACCGCGCCGGTGAAGGGCGAGAAGATCGACGTGCTCGACGAGCACTTTTATGTGCGCGCGACCGATAACTTCCACGATGCCACGCACTACGATCCACCGACTCCCAACTCGCCTGCACCGCGTTGGGACGGAGGCCGCTATGACAAGGCCGATCGCAATGGGCCGAAGATCTTTGTCGGCGAGTGGGCCACGCGCGAAGGCCTCCCGACGCCGAACTTCGGCGCTGCCCTGGGCGACGCGGCGTGGATGACCGGCCTTGAGCGCAACAGCGACATTGTGATTATGGCCAGTTATGCGCCTCTGCTCGTCCGCGTCGATCCGGGCGGAATGCAGTGGGAGACTGACCTGATCGGCTACAACGGGATGAAGAGTTACGGCTCGCCGGCCTACTACGCGCAGGTTCTATTCGGGTCGTATCTCGGCGACCACACGCTGGGCTCAAAGCTCGAAGGCGCCGGACCGAAGCTCTTCTACTCCATCACCGGCGACGCCGCGAAAAAGAAGCTCTATTTGAAACTGGTCAACGGCTCGACCGATGCGCAGCCAGTCACGATCCACATCGACGGCGCCAAACTCGCTTCGACGGCAAAGATCGTTAGCCTGCACGCCAACAACACCCAGGAAACCAACTCCATCGACGATCCTGACCGCATTGTGCCCGTGGATTCGACGCTGCGCGATGTGGGCAGCCACTTCGAGCACACCGTGCCGGGGCTCTCGATTGAAGTGATCGAGTTCGACGAGCACTAGAGTCGCCGCACAAAGCAGCACGGGCCAGGACATCGCGTCCCGGCCCGGCTCCACTCGGTCTGCCGGCTTCGCCTACTTCCTATCCTGAGGCTCGGCCCGCATGGGGTCCCATGAAGAACACTCTTTTAGGGCCGCACCGCCCACGCCAGCCCATCGGGGTTCCCGCCGGCATCAATCTTTCCCACCACCGCCAGCGTCTTCAAATCAATCACCGCCACAAATCCATCGGGACTGAAGGCTACATACGCTCGCGCACCGTCCGGCTGAATCAAAATGCCTCCGGACCCGTGCCCAACAGCGAGCCGCTTCACCTCGCGGTGGGTCGCCGCATCCAGAAACACCAAGTCCGTCCCCGCCGAAACCAGCACCAGCTTGCCGTCCGGCGTGAACTTCAACCGGTTCGCACCCGGCACATTCACCTGCAGCGTGTCCGTCACCTTCTTGGCCCCGATGTCGATCACCGAAACCGTCCCATCGTGCGCATTGGCCACCCAGGCCTCTTTTCCATCTGGGGAAACGTCGAATCCCTCGGACCCGCGTCCTACCGGAATGACGGACTCGTTCCAATCCCCACCCGGCGGTCCTGCCATGCGCGGCGGCGCACCTGGAGGTGGCGCCATTCCGAGTGGCGGACCGGGCGGCATCCCCGCCGGGCCTTCTGTCTTTTCAAGAATCGTCACAGTCGCCGAGTTCACGTTCGTTGTCACGATGCGCTGCGCACCCGGAAACACATACAGCATGTGCGTTCGGTTTTGTCCCGTCCCCATGATCCAGTCCACTTTGTCGGTTGCAGGATCGTAGCGCCCGATGGCCTTCGCGGCCTCCGCCGTGAACCAGACCTTGCCATCCACAAACACCAGGCCATGCGGCCCGCGCAGCGGCCCCAGGTCAATCGTCTTGAGCGGCTTTTGTCCGATCAGGTCGATCGCAGTCAGCGTGTGAAACTGCCCGAATCCGTAATTCGACACATACGCCGAGCGCCCATCCGTCGAGGCAATCACCTCGTGCGGATCGTCGCCGACCGGCACGCGCGCCATCACCTGCAATGTCGCGGGGTCGACAATCGCCAGGGTGTGCGCCTGCTTCGAAAGCACCAGCAGCGCCGGCGACGGCGTCGGCTGCGCCTTAAGCAGCGCGGTCAGAACAAAACACAGGAGAAGAACAGCGGAGAACTTTCGCATGGGGAAATGCCTCGGCCGACGGTGCGGCCCACAAGCCGCAGACTCAACGAATAGATCCTAAACGAACAGATCCTTGTCCGCTGGGGAATGGGTCGGTTGCGGCTGGCCTTGCGGCCGCGGCGGGCCGATGCGGAAGCTTCCGAAAGCTGCCTTGGCAAACGCGGCGACGGCGGAGAGTTGGCGAATCGGCACGCTTACAACGTCAGCGACAATGGCGGCTGCCCGATCCGCCATGTCCAGCACGTCGGTCAGCATCATGTCCACGCGCGTGGCCTGCCGGTTCACCTTCTCGACAATCTCAACTGCAGACGATTTGATCAGTGTGCCCTGGGTACGCAATCCACGCGTCAAGACTGCAAAATCGCTGGCGACAGATTCAATCTGCGGGGCTACATGCGTCAGCAGCTCCTTGGTGTCCTTCACCATGGGCAGCAGGTTGGTGCGCAGCTCATCGATCTGCTGCTGGGCCATCTGCATCGCCTTACGAAAGGCAAAGTACATCGCCAGCAGAACGCACGCCTGCATCAGCACCGCAGCGCCAGTACAGGCCACAAAGATCAGCAAAAGTGTTTCGTTGTTCAAGTTTGCCACCGGGATGGTCTCGCGCGCCGCCGCACCGCGAACTTGCCATTGGTTGTCGAGCGCTACCGCAGCCACAGATCCGACGCTCACCTGAGAGCCGGGCGCTTCCTCCAGATTCTTTGCCGCGGCTCTCTTTCTTTGCAGCGCAACAGCCGGGCTGCGCTATTCGGTTGTTGTCTCGGTCGCGGTGGTCCGATAGGCTTCGCGACCCGCCTCTACCGCCGCCGCGACGCGCGTTGTCTGGTCGCCGACCAGGCTCTTACCGCGCTCCACAAACTCCTCCCACTGCGCCCGCCCGCGATCGACAACCTCGCGCCCGCGGTCAACATAATCGCCCAGCTGCTCCTTGCTCTTGTCTACCATCGTGCCCACTTGCTGAGCCGCCTGCTTGCTCTTCGCTCGCAGGTACTCCGTGCCTTCGCGTGCCCCCTGCACAATGTCTTCACGCGTCTCGCGTCCACTCTTGGGCGCGTACAAAATCCCCACCAGCGCTCCCACACCAAGCCCCGCCAGAAACCAGGCAAGTCCCTGCACTCTGCTGTCTTCAGCCATGACGAATCTCTCCTTTCACTTGAAGAAAGACTGAGCCTACCAGATTCCATGGTACGCTTCCAACTCCGCCGGCCGGGCAAATCGCACGCCACGCGGCAGAATCTGCGGCTTCGGCTCGTCTCCTCAAGCCTCTTGGCATTGGACGCGAACTGGCTCGATTCAGTTGTCAACCGGAACATTCGCAGAATGGCCAGGGATCGGCCCGTCCCATTTCCATGCCGCGCACTCAGAATTGACGAAGCAACTCAGCTCAGTAGTGCTTCACAACCGGCTCGGGAGACGGCCCGTTCTTTCCGCCAAGCAACCAATCCAGAGGGCGGCGGATGTCGTCTTCCCGCGCCTCGCCCAACACGCGCGCCACCACGTCGCCCTGTTCATCCAGAATCAGGGTGGCGGGCAGCACGTTGCCCAGCCCCGCCCGCTCGATCATATCGAGATCCGCGCCCACCCAGATGTCCATGCCGACTTGATTCGTCTCGACAAATCTGTCGACCGCCGCGCGATTCTTCCGCTCATCGGCCGATGCTGCGATAAACCGCACCTTCTTCGGGGCGTATTCCGCGTTCAGCTTCGTGAGCAGAGGCAGTTCTTCGCGGCAGGGCCCGCACCACGTGGCCCAGAAGTTGATCACCGTGATTGTCCCGCGAAGGTCGGAGACCTTTTCCTTCTTGCCCGCCAGGTCTTTCAACTCCAAATCGGGAGCGCGCTTGGCAAGAGCAACGGGCGCAAGAAAACACGAGAGAAACAAGGCACAAAACAAAGCCGTCGATCGCATAGCAATTCCTTCAGAGAATGAATGGTGCAAAGAAAGGACGTCCCGCCGGCGCAGATCCGGCGGGACACTCCTCAAGAAGCAACACCACTAAAAGCGATGCGTCCAACTCGCCAGCCATACATACTGCGCAAACGCGGCGTCGCCGTGCGTGACATACACAGAATCGGGATAGCTTGAAGTGCGATCGCGATGGACCGCCTTGTAGACGCCAGCGGTCAGCAGGTTCGAGCCGTGCGTGTACTCGACGCCCGGCCCCAGCGTGACTGCGAAGCCGGGGCGACGAAATCCGGCATTGCTGTTGGGGAACAGGTTGTAGGCAGGCACGCCTTCGTCGCGCGGGCCAAAGGTAGCCGAGAAGCCCTTCTCCGGGAACACTGGCACCAGCACACCCGCTTCCAGCAGGTACTGGTCAGAGATCGCAACGTAGTTGTTCAATGGCTGCGTCGTGCTGAGTGTCGCCCCGCGCGCAACACCATTCGTGCCGCCCTGGGTCGCAATGTAGTCCCCGTCGGTATAGAAAACCAGCGAGTGTCCAAGCTGGCCATAGGCCGCCCACTGCGTCACCATGCCCCAACCTCCATTGCCCAGCTGAATGGAATAATCTACTGGAGCCGTCACCTCCACGGGAGCTCCTGTGCCCGTCGTGTTGGTGTTGACGGTATTGGTCACGTCATCGTTCCCGGTGGGCATCAGCACTCCCAGGCCCACCGAAACATTCCCCTTCGCGGCATGTTCCGGATTGCGAATCCACACATTCGTCGCCAGAATCGTGTCGCCCAGCCCAGACGATGCATACTTGATCGGCGAGTTCTGCGATTTGCGCGACGCGAAGAGCCACGGCGCATCCACTTCGAAACTGATACGCGACGTCCACTGATAGGTCAGGTTTGTGGTGAGCAGGTTGATGCGGTTCTCGACCTGAGTCTGCTGTTGCGCGCGATATTCCTGGTACACGTCTCCCACGTAATGCTGATACGAAAACTGGTGCCGCTCGCCGACGGTGAGCTGAAAATGATGAGGCGCAAGAAAGCCGCCTTGACCAGTAGGCAGTCCCTGTTCAGGAGAACGCGCGAGAATGCAGCCCTGCGCCTGCGCCTGGTTGCCACAGAACGATGCGGTCGCCAGCAACGCTGCGAAAAACAACCCGCGTAGAACGGGGATGCGGAGACTGGAGACGACAGAAGAGACACGAATCCGTGGGGCGAAAAATCCTTGCATACGTTTTGACCTCAGAGAAAATGGAATCGATGCGTCGATGGCACGCTGGACTGGCGATGACGGGGAAGGCAGTATCGGCAAGCATTTCGCTCGCCGTCTGCACCGGACGCAGGCCTCTTGCGTACTTCGCTCCTAACCCTAGCGAGCATGGCCCAAATATGCATCCGGCATTTTGTGGAGTGCAAAATCAGACTTTGGATGGAGAGAAGCGCGTGATCGCTCTCCTCAATCCATCGGGCAGATAAAATATCGCCGCCCGACTACTTCGGCAGCAGGCTTCGCGCCACAGCATCGAGCAGGCCGTTCAGAAAATTGATCGATTCCGGCGCAGAGTAGCGGCGACCGATCTCCAGCGCTTCGTTGATCACAATCGGAAACGGTGTCGCCTTGAATCCCAGCATCTCACCCACCGCCATGCGCAGCAGGTTGCGATCGACAGCCGGCATCCGCTCGAGCCGCCAGTGCTGCGAATTGGCCGCGATCAGTTCGTCGATCTTCTGCTGGTTCTCCGTGGCCACGCGAAACAGGTCATCGGCAAAGCCGCGCACTTCCGTTGACACCGCGTCGCCCGCCTTCCAGAAGGTGGCCTGCACCTCGTCCGGCGTCTGCTTGCCGAGGTCAGCTTGAAACAGCATCTGCATGGCGAGTTCGCGCGACTTACGCCGCGTACCGGCAGTCAAGCTGTGCCTCGCGCGGCCAGCTTCCGCTTCAGGCTCACCATTTCGATCGCCGCAGCCGCCGCTTCGAAGCCCTTGTTTCCCGCTTTGATGCCCGCGCGATTCAGGGCCTGCTCCAGCGTTTCGCAGGTCAGCACACCAAAGCTGTGGGGAATGCCGGTCTCCTGCTGCGATTGCCCAATGCCCCGCGCAACTTCGTTGTAGATCGCTTCGTAGTGCGCGGTCTCGCCGCGCAGCAGGCAGCCCAGCGTAATGATTGCGTCCACTTTTTTCTGTTCAGCAATCGTGCGCGCCGCCGCTGGAATCTCCCAAGCCCCCGGCACGCGGGCTACCTCGATATCGCCTCGCTGTGCGCCGCTGCGCAGCAATGCATCCAGCGCACCTTCGAGCAATCGATCGGTGATGACTGCGTTCCATCGCGCGACAACAATTCCGAACTTCATCCCCGAGGCCGAAAGATCACCTTCCGACGCAATCGGCTTGCCCTTGACCGGATCGCTCCACGCCCAGAAGCCGAACACGAAACCAGGCTCCGGTTCCACGGTAAACAGGCGCGACTTCCAATGTGTCTCAGTGATCTCAGAAAGACGCTGCGCCGCCGCGTCGCCGCCCTGTGCGCGGAGCCATGCAGCAGCCGCCTGATGAGCGGCATCAAGCGACGTGACTTCGATCATCACATCGGCGACCGAAGGAAACTTGCCGTCAACAAATTCGAGATTGCCCAGGGGAGCGAGAAACGATGCACCGCGGCTGGCCTCGTCTTTCCAACCTTTGCCGCCCGCGAAGCCCAGCGCCGCGCAAAAGCTCGACAGGCGTTCGTAGACTGCCGAGCTGCCCGCGGAGCGCAGGAATGAAATCCCCTTGATCATGCTCTTGATTTTATCGCGCGCGCATCCGGGATCTTGTATGCCGCGGGCCCGCTCTCGAGCCCGCTGGCATTCACGCCAATTATTATGTGGTCGAACGCGGCTTCACGGCAATCGCCGTTGCCGGCACCGTGCCGGTTTGCTGCGTCGTATTGGTGCAGTCCGGGTCGGAACCGGGCGCGCACACCGGCAGATTCAGGTTGATCTGCTGCGTGTCCGTCATCTTCTGGGTGTCGATGTAATGGATGAGATCGTCGCCCGACGTGGAGACGAAGAACAACGAGCCATCCGAACTGAACGCACCAGCCACCGGCGCTGTGATCGCCGCTGCTCCCGTCAGTGTCACGTAGGCGACGGTTCCTGGCGCTGCGCTGCCAAAGGGCTGGGTATAGAACGGCAGCGTCGCTCCGGTCGTGGTTCCGTTATAGGTCACGAAGCTCAGATTCGATCCCGCGGTCGAGGTGCCCTGGGTAACCGCCGAAGGCGAAGTCACAATTTGGTTCACGCTCGACGCGTTAATCGTCAGCGTCTGCGGAGGGTTGACCGTGTGCTTGATGGGCAAGGGCGAAAGCGCGCCCGCAGTCGAAACAGGACAGGGAGCTGGTGTGACCGCGCCGCTCGCCGTGGTTGTTGTGGGAATCGCGACCGAGAGGTCGTTCAGCGTCACGCCTCCGCCCGTAAGAGCCGCACCAAGGATATGCTGCCCATCCGGCGTGGCTGCCAGAACATCGTTCTGCTCCGCCACCGAATCACCCTCGGGATAGAAGATCGTGTTCGCATAATTCCCTTCCGATCCCGATGGGCACCATGTGCGTGCTTCGGTGGGATTGCCGCTGAAGTACGCGCCCACGCCCGGCACCGTGATCGCGAGATGTTCCGCGCCGGCGAACGTAGCCGCGCATGGCTGGCCCGCCGTGCAACTCGTCCAGCCGGTATTCGCGTTGTAGACATACACGGTGTTGGTATGCCCCGCTCCCGCTGTGGCGCTGTCGGTGATGTAGAGGGTTTTCGAGTCCGGCGTCCATTGTGCCGAAGTGCCTAGCCCGTTGAACGTCGCAGAGACCGTACCCGTCACTGCATAGAGATAGAAGACCTGCCGCACCGGGTCGTTGATCAGGAGGGTCTGGTTGTTCGGCGAAACCGCCAGCACCACTCCCGGCACCGTTGGATCCTGCTTGGTAAGCGCATTCGAAGTGGTGCCGTAAATCATCAACTCATGCGATGAACCAAAATAGAGGCTCGTGCCGGTCTGGTCCATCACCATCGAATTCGGCACATACGGCAGGCGTACCGTCGAACCTACAGTCGAGCTCAGCAGCTCGATGGGGACAAAATACTGCGATTTCCCTGGCGCGGAGAACCACATGAAGTCGCTGGCCGTTCCCGGCGTTGTGATGTTCACTGGATTGCTGCTGATCGAAAGCCCTGTGCCATTGCCCGCACCCACCTGGTTAATCGGGGATGGGTTGCAAGTAGACGGCTGACAGATCGCGTAGACCGACGCGGCACCGGGGAACGTGGCCGCAATGGCCCCGCCCGCGCCTGCGGTAATGTCGAGCGGGTTCGTCGATTGATAGTCGAGCGTCAGTCCCGTGATTGGGTTCCCCGCCGTATCGATCACCGTGGTGGTCAGGTTCTGCTGCACACCCTGGGTTACGGTGCCGCTTGTGCTCCCATTGGCCAGCGCCACTGAGATCGACTGCGGGGCGCAGGTCGAGAAGTAACCGGCCGACGATCCGGACTGCGCGATCGACGCCGTAATCGGCGTTGTGCCTGGCAATTCGGCGGTAATTTGGTTCGTCTCGGGGTTGATCGACGCCACCGAGCTCGTTCCCACCGAGTAAGTCGCCACGCCAATCGCAGTCGTGCAATCCGGCAGGGTGGCCGGCTGCCCATTGACCGTGGGAACCGTGCAGGCATAGTTCGTTGTTCCGGCAGGCGCGCAAAGTTCGTATTGAACGCCGCCGCTCGCGTAGCACGCTTCAGAATCCAGTTGGGCGATCTGGCCTTGCGAATAGCAGGCTTGAGGACTGGGAAGCGATAAGTTGATCGAGCTCACCTGCGCGTGGACGAATACCTCCACGGGATTCGACGTAATCGATTGGGCCGACGCGGTAATAAACGCAGTCGCATACGGGAGCCCCCCGGTGCTGGGCTGTGGACTGGGCGGATTGCAAATCGTATAGTCGGCAATGCCGCCGCCGGAGTTGCGGTTCCAACGGCCCGCGCAGAGATTGCCCGTGGGCGAAATATCGATGAGCTGGTTGTTCGTGGTGCCGTAGGTATACGTTGCAACGCTGGCGGCACTGCCTTTGCAGGTTTTGGCAGTCGGCGCCGTCACCTGACGTGTCTGCCCAAACGCCATGGAGACGCCGGTCGTCCGCGGCTCCAGGTCAATCGTGTCCACATCCGTGACCTTCAGGCCATAGCCCAACCCATTGCAATAATTCCCGGCCGGATTACGGGTGCAGCCGGAGATCGAAAACCCTGCCGGAATGGCCAGGCACAACAAGAAAACGAGCGCTAAATACCGCCGCATGAATCCTCCCCGTCCCACTCTCCGAGCCGCGGAACGGTCTATCCGACTGCGTCAAAAAATATGGGGTTGTGGTTGCCGGTCGATGGGGCTTGGCCCACTGTATTCGGCCAAAGCCGCTCAGGATATCGGCCCCGGAAACAGAAACACCCGTCCGGCCGGTCGACGCAACACACCCTGTTTCTCTCCAAAGAAAAGTGTATCAGGGCAAAGCGGCTTTCCAGAGGGGGCCAAGCCGCACTCAACTTTCCCGATAAATCAATAGACTCCCGCCGCTTCGCTTGGCGAGCAGCCAACACCCGACCTACGACGCCGGCATGTACCGGGCAAACCACTCCAGCGTCCGCACCATCACGTCCCGGCGGTGCGCCGGGTCCACAAATCCGTGGCCCTCGTTTGGATAGACCACCAGCTCCGTAGGCACATGCTCATCCCGCAACGCATGCCAGAACTCAAACGATTGCGGCGCCGGACATTCGCCGTCCCGGTCGCCCACCACCAGCAGCGTGGGCGTGTGCGCCTGCTTGATAAAGTTGATCGCCGAGCTCTTGGCGTAGATCGCCGGATCGTCGTACACCGAGGCGCCGAAGTACGGAATCATCCACTGGTCGATGGAGTTCTCCCCGTAGTAGCTGAGCCAGTCCGAGATTCCAGCCCCGGCCACTGCCGCCTTGAAGCGCTGCGTTTGGGTCACGGCGAGCATGGTTATAAACCCTCCATAACTCCATCCCGTCAGCCCCACACGATTTGGATCCACCGGATACTTGGCTAGCACTGTATCCACCCCGGCCAGGATGTCGCGCAGGTCGCCGTAACCAAAGTCTTTGCGGTTGGCCTCGGTGAACTCCTCCCCCTGGCCAAAGCTTCCCCGCGGATTCGGCTCGAGCACGAAATACCCCATCGCCGATAAAGCTTGCGCAGTGATTCCTCCCCGCAGCCCCCACTGGCCTTCCACCGCCGCGGCAGGCCCTCCGTGCACTTCGACGATCAGCGGGTACTTCCTCGCAGGATCGAAGTCCTTCGGCAGCATCAGCCAGCCCTGCACATGGAATGCGTCGCTCTTCCAAGAAAGCGACACCGATTTACCCCATGCGGGTTTCACGTCATCGTTCAGATGCGACAGCTGAATCAGTCCTTCCAACCCGGATGTCATGATCCTGCCCGGCTTCGCGCCATAAATCTCCGGAGGATTGTTGAATGAGCTGGCGGCAAATACAAACAGCGCGTGGTCTGCCGTCGACGAAAGCCCCAGTTCCATCTCTCCATCCCCGACCGTGCCCGGCAGGCTGAAAATCGGTGCGCCAAAGCTGGCCGTCACATTGCCGCCACCGATCTCCCCTTGCAGGTGAAAGCGCATCAACTGCGCGTTGCCCCCGGCTCGCTCGCTCACAAACAGGTGCTCGTTGCCGTCCCATGCAAGCCACGCGGGCGATGTCGGTCTGCACTCTGTCACATCGCTGGGGGCTCCGCCTTCTGCGCCAATCACCCACACATCGCCGCCGGTCGAGCCCTGGTCGCTCATCAATCCGCCGATGAACGCAATCGCCTTCCCGTCGGGCGACCAGCGCGGCACCGCGATCTGCAGTCCATGCAGAGGGCCGTTCACCTTATCGGGATCCAAAATGGGCTTAGGCTCTCCGGCAAGGGGTTGCGTGTAAAGCTTTGCCACCCACCAGTTATTTTCGCCCGGCGGATCGGCCGCAATGTAGGCCAGGCTCTTCGAATCCGGCGACCAGTCGAACTCATAGACATGCAGACGAGCCGGCGTCTCCTCGGTCGGCTCTGCGGGCGCAGCACCATGCACCGGGACCATCGCGACCCGCTGAATCTCTACGTTGTCTTCGCCGATGACTCCGGCCCACGGCTTCATCGCCGCCAGCGCGCCTGCCGGACGTGTCGCTCCGCGCACATAGAGAAACGCAATCTTCGCCCCATCGGGAGAAAAGGCCGGCGCCTCTTCGTAGCCGTTCAACTCGGTCAATCGCCGCGCCCCGCCGCCGTCCAGACTCCAGAGATACAAATCCTCCTGCTCGCCTGGCTGCGCACAATCCGAGAAGAATGCCAGCGCCTTCGAATCCGGTGCCCAGGCGATCTCGCTGTCACGGCAATGTTCCCCGCGCTTCGTCGCCGCGGTCACATGCTCGGCTTTCTTCGGGTCATCCAGCGGAGCCAGCCGAATCTCTTCGGCTCCGCGCGGTCCTTCAGTCCAAGCCAATTGCTTGCCATCGGGTGAGACTGCCACTTCCCTGATGCCCACGCCGCGGTTCAGCCCCTGGAGCATGTCCTCAATCGCTGCACGATCAGGGACTAGACCCCCACGCGCACTCTGCGCGCTCGAGTTCGAAGAAACCAGCGCGCTTCCGATCACCACACACAGACAGGCAGGCAACCAAACGCTTCCGCGAAGAACACTGCACAACATGCGGAAATGGTAGCAGGCGCTCTTCCGGCTTATCCGGTCCGAACCTCCAGCGATAAAACCCCCGTCAGGCCGGCCGCGACGCCTTCCACCCCATCCAATCCAGCACCCACTGCCATGTCGCATCCTGCGTGCGCTCGGTGGGTGGAGCCGGGAGACTCTTCTTCGAATACGCAACCGGCTTGCCCCGATACGTCTCCGCCAGTTGCTTGAAGACCCGGCCCTGCTCCTTCACGCGTCCATCATTGGTCAGCACGCCCAGCGTATACTCCAGCGGATTGAAGTCGAATTTGCGATCCACATCATGGCTGTCCCAGTAGGTAAACCAGTTCACACCCTCGTCGATCCCCGCCAGCACCGCCTTCTCCAGCCACTCCGCCTGCCCCTTCTCCGGCAGTTCCTTGATGCAGGTGTTGAACTCGCCGACCCACACTGGCTTCTCCTGCGAACCCGCATACGAACGAATCAGCGTGGCCATTCCCGCCATGATCCTTACGCTCGGCGGATCCATTGGCCCACCATACTTCACCGCATCGCTCCAATACGGATAGCAATGGGTCACCGGAAAACGCGCGGCCGCCAGCGCTTCCTGCGAAAACGTATCGCGCGTGAACCACGGCCGATGATCCACGCCGTTCACATGCAGGTGATTCGGCAGCGCCGTGTTCATCAGCGCAAACATTCTGCTCATCCATGCATCGCCTGCGGGCACCGGCGCCTCCCAGCATGTCGTCAGCTCGTTGCCGAAATCGAAACCCAGCACGTTGGCGTGCGGCTCAAGCGTCCGCGCCAGCTCGCGCACAAACAGATTCTGAGCATTCTGCATCAGCGGATCGGTATAAAACCCATCGCTGAGCCTATTGAACGGCGGCAGAAAAAACCAGCCGCTCAGCTGGCCTGTGAACACCGTAACCAGGGCATCGAGCTGCCGCTCGCCCATCAGCGTAACAAGTTGATTGAGGCGGTCGAGATGCGCCGGGCTCACCCACTTCGGGTTGGGCTGGAAGAACGGCCACACCAGCATCAGCCGCAGGTGGTCGGCGCCTATCGCAGCAATCGCATCCAGATCACGCTTGATCGGATCCGTGTCCCAGTCGTTCCAGCAGAACCACCAGTTGTGCGAAGGTGTGTAATTCAACCCGAAACGATGTCGGTTCAAATCAGCCTTCGGCGCCGTGGACTCTGCCGCCGCACTCAGCTCCTGTGCCATGCCTGCTCGGCTCGCCGCTATCGCGCCCGCAACTGCCGCGCCGCCTGCAAGAAACTTCCGTCTGTTCATCCACTCTCCTCCGCAACCGTTGGATCTATTCTCTCGCGCGCAGCACGGCCAACTCCTCAACCAGTGCCGGTTCCCCGCTGCAAAAAATGCCAGCAGACACCTGGGAGACTCGCCCATTCCATCGACGAACCCTCCCGGCGACCACTCAGAATTGATCTGGAGTTTCGCTTCTTTGGGAAGCCCGATCGATACACGCAGTTCTAGTGTGCCGACTGTGCTGGAGCCGACTCACGAAACGCTGTGGCCGCGCCTTCGATCGTTCCCCCGGCCCATGCCGTCATCGGCGATTGCACCTGGCAATCGAGACACGTCGTCGTAGCATAGCTGGCCGCGCAATGCGGGCACACCCCCTGCGTCGCGAACGTGTCGAAGGGCTGGCTGCACTTGCCGCACTTCCAAAAGACGCCGATGGGCGGCGCCGTCCGGCAACTGGGACATGCATATCCCGGGCGCCGCGGCAGCTTCGCGATGCGCACCAGCGCGCGCGCACGCTGCAAGCCTCCCCAACAGCTCATCAGCATGAAAACAGCGATGGCCACCGTCCACACCGAGCGCGTCCACACCGCCAGCGCAATCAGCCCGGCGATGCCGACGAAACTTAGAGCGGTGGTCACCATCAGGCTGCGCCCACGCCCCAGCACAAACCAAAGAAGAGAGCGCACAATCTGGCCGCCGTCCAGCGGATAGACCGGCAGCAGATTGAAGACCAGCAGTCCGATATCGATGGACAGAACCGCGCGAACGAAGACATAGGCATCGGGCATCGTATCGGCCCAGCCATTCCCCCTCGCAAAGAAGAACGCACCCCACAGGATTGGAAAAAGCGCCACATTCACCAGCGGGCCCGCGGCGATGCTCCACAGCGTGGCTCCGGGGCGCTGCGGTGGATTCACATATGCCACGCCACCCAGCGGCCAAAGCATGATTCGATTCGCCGTTCCGCCCACTTGGCGGCACGCCAGCGCATGCCCAAACTCGTGGAGCAGCACAATCAGAAACAGCGCCACGTATTCCAGGACATTCCATGCGATTGAGGAGTAGCGACCGCTCCGGCTCTGGATCTCGATCAGCGCGATCAAAAACCACGACCAGTGCAGGTACAGGTCGATGCCTGCAATCCGCCCCAGCCGAAATGCTCCCTGCGCCAGACTCGCCATATGCCGTTAGCTTACTGCCAAGGGTTGGCAGCGCGCGTCGAAAGCCGCAGTCCGCTGTACCGCCGGTAACCCCTGAAGGTACAGGGAGCCGCTACGAACTCGCAGTTTTTTGTATCGCCAGCAGCTTCTCCAGCAGCGGCTTCAACACGTCCAGTCGCAACGCATTCGCGCCATCCGACTTCGCGTTGGCCGGATCGTCATGCACCTCGAGAAATAGCCCATCCACACCCACTGCCACCGCCGCCCGTGCCAGCAGCGGAATGAACTCCGGTTGCCCGCCGCTCACGCCGATCGCCGCCGAAGGCTGCTGCACCGAGTGGGTCCCGTCGAACACCACCGGCGCCATCTCCCGCATGATCGCCAACGAGCGGAAATCGACCACGAGGTTGTTGTAGCCGAAGCTCGCTCCGCGCTCCGTCAGAAACACCCGCTCGTTGCCCGTCGAGCGTACCTTTTCGACCGGGTGCGCCATATCGCCCGGCGCCACAAACTGACCCTTCTTAATATTGACGGCGCGGCCGGTCTTTCCCGCCGCCACCAGCAGGTCAGTCTGCCGGCAAAGAAACGCGGGAATCTGCAGCACGTCGACGGCTTCCGCTGCCACTTCGCAGTGCGCCGGCTCGTGTACGTCGGTCAACACCGGCAACCCCGTATCCTTTGCCAGGCGGCCAAGAATGCGGACACCTTCAGTGAGCCCCGGCCCGCGAAAACTTCTCACACTGGTGCGATTCGCCTTGTCGTAGCTGGCTTTGAAAATGTAGGCAATTCCCAAGTCGCTTGCAATGCGCTGAATCGCGTCAGCCATCCTTCGCACGTGCGCTTCCGACTCGATCACGCATGGACCGGCGATCAAAAACAACTGCCCCGCGCCAACATGGACGGGGCCTATTTCAAACGAAGAGCTCACGCGCCGATTCTACCGTGCCTGCGGGCTCGAGGTTTCCAATGGCATGGCGCTCGGCATGCGCGGAACGCGCAGACATTCGTAGGATGCGTAGTCCCCCGCGTTGGCGCCGACCTGTGGATGCGGCGGCCAACGTTCGCTGGACGCGAAGTCCCGCGCAGACCTGTGGATGCGTAGTCCCTAGGCCAGTACGCGATGCTCGGCCCGGCTGCGCGACCACTCCCACAGAGCTCGTTCCAGCGCATGCAACGGGGTCGATCCCGGCAGGTCGTCCTGCGGCTTCACCAGCCCGCGCTCAGCCAGCCTGCGGCAAAACGCGACATACTCGGCATAAAAGTCCACATCGTGGCGCGCGTGTCCCAGCGCCTCGAGCGTACGAAAATCCAGCACGTTGTAGCGCTCCGGGGCAATGCAGGCCAGAATCGCCGACGCAATCGGCAAATCCACGCCGCGCAATTCCATCAGCGCTTCCACCGCTTTACGCGTGGAACTGTCGGGAGCCGCGGCCACTGCCAGCACTTTCCTGATCTTTGCTTCGCTATTGCCGATCAGGTAGTGCACCACCCGCTCCGATTTCCAGCGAACAATCGCTTCCAGATTCGCCAGCGAATACTCGCCGTTGCGAATCGACGCGCCCGCCTCGTAAGCAGCCGCCTCGAGTTCGTGCTCGCGTTCCCCGGCCTTCTGCCAACACTGCTCCGCACACTGCTGTAGCTCGGATTCCGTAGGTTGTAATTCAAAATGAGCCATTTCTGAGAAACTCCTTCGCTCTATGAAAACCCAGTCACAATAGGCCCCCCAAAATTCCATTGTCAATAGCCGACTCGTGCACGACTAGTCACCTCCGGAATTGGGTACGAAGAGGGGATGGCGGCGCGCGCCTTCCGCCGAGGCCACCATGAGCCTGGGCTTTTTGTCCCGTCTTGGAACGTTGACTGCGATGCGAAACAGCTCGTGCAGGATTGCCGACAGGGCCACCTTGCTGCCTGTGGACTTCAGAGAATCGATCTGCCGCACAAGACCGACAAGCCGCATGGGACGGGTGAGCGCAATGCATTCCATGCGAGGCTGAACCTTACCCCGAATACCATGCCGGCTGACCATCGCGTATAGATCGGCGCAAATCGATCCATAAATATGCTAATATGGATCGATGCGGACCACCGTCGACATCCCCGACGATACCTACCGCAAGCTCAAAATCAAGGCCGCTCGCGAAGGCAAAGCTGTCCGACAGATCGTGCTCCGCGGGATTTGCCGGGAGCTGGAAGCGCCCGCACAGAAACCGGTGCGAAAAATGAAGCTGCCCGTAATCCGTTCCTCGCGACCTGGCACTCTGAAGCTGACCAACGAACAAATCGATGAGCTCACGGCTTTTTCCTGACGTGAATGTTTGGGTGGCGCTCAGCCACTCACGGCATGCGCATCACCCGACGGCGAAGCGCTGGTACGAGGCGCAACCGGAAACAGCGCGCTTCGTCTTCTGCCGCCAAACCCAGATGGGACTGTTTCGCATCCTCACGACCTCGGTCTTGATGGAGGCGGAAGTGCTGACTCAAGGTGGCTGCTGGCGGGTGTATGACCGCTGGGTCGCAACCGGTCAAGTTGATTGGGCCGACGAGCCCCACGGGCTGGAAACCCGGTTGCGATCGCTCACGAACCAAACGAACTCTTCACCGAAAGCCTGGATGGATGCCTATCTCGCAGCCTTAGCCGCCGCCGCGAAATTAACCCTCGTGACGTTCGATAAGGCTTTGGCCTCAAAAGAAAAAGGCGCGTTGCTGCTTGGGTAAGAGCATCGCGAACCCGAGTTCTCGATTCACAGTTCCTGGACCATCATTCCTGGGCGCTTATACCGATTGGTGCTCGGGGATTGGCGCGTCTTTCCGCGCCACCCGGTTCCTGTAGCTGGCCGCAATAAACTCCCGAAACAGCGGATGCGGCTCGAGCGGCTTCGATTTGAACTCCGGATGGAACTGGCACCCCAGGAAATAAGGATGATCCGGAATTTCGACAATCTCCACATAAGTCGAATCCGGCGTCGTCCCCGTGATCTGCAATCCGCCGCCGGTCAGCAGCGCTTCATATTCGCGATTGAACTCATAGCGGTGCCGGTGGCGTTCGCTGATCTCCGTTGCCCCATAGGCCCGATGCGCCCGCGAATCCTCCTGCAGCACGCAGGTCCACGCGCCCAGCCGCATCGTGCCGCCCATCTCTTCAACGCCCAGCAATTCACGCAGCTTATAGATGATCCGATGCTGGCTCGCCGGGTCGAATTCACTGGAATTCGCATCCTTCAGCCCACACACGTTCCGCGCAAACTCGATGCAGGCCGTCTGCATCCCCAGGCAAATCCCGAAATAGGGCACCTTCTTCTCGCGCGCATACCTGATCGCATTCAGCATTCCCTCGATGCCGCGCTTGCCGAATCCTCCCGGCACGAGAATCCCGTCGAACCCCTCCAACTGCGTCTCGTAGCTCGTATCGTCCGGCGTCTTCGATTCCAGCCCTTCCGCTTCTATCCATGTCACGTTCAGTTTCAGGCTCTTGGCCACGGCGCCATGCGTCAGTGCTTCCTTCAGGGACTTATAGCTGTCCTCGTACTCCACATATTTGCCCACGATCGCAATCGAAACTTCATCCTTCGGGTTGTGGCAGCGATCGACAAGCTCTCTCCATTTGCTCAGGTCTGCTTCCGGCGCTTCTTTGTGCAGATACCGCAGGATCAGCGAGTCCACGCCCTCCTGCGCAAAGCCCAGCGGCACCTCGTAAATCGTCGGCACCGTCTTGGCTCCGATCACAGCGCGCTCTTCCACGTTGCAGAACGCCGCGATCTTCTGCTTCATCTCGCGGCCCAGCGGCCGGTCGCTCCGGCACAGCAGGATGTCCGCCTGGATCCCGATCGACAGCAGTTCCTTCACCGAGTGCTGCGTCGGCTTGGTCTTCAATTCCTGCGCCGCCGCGATCCACGGCACCAGCGTGAGGTGCACAAAGATCGTGTTCTCGCGGCCCAGTTCCTGCCGCATCTGGCGAATCGCCTCCAAAAACGGCAGCGACTCGATATCGCCCACCGTGCCGCCAATCTCCACAATCGTCACGTCCGCGCCGTTCGCCGACACCTTGCGCATCGCGTTCTTAATCTCGTTGGTCACGTGCGGAATCACCTGCACCGTCTTGCCCAGATAATCCCCGCGCCGCTCCTTCAAGATGATCTGTTCATAGATACGCCCCGTCGTCAGGTTGTTGTCGCGCGACAGTGGAGCATGCGTGAAGCGCTCATAGTGTCCGAGATCGAGATCGGTCTCCGCCCCATCGTCGGTCACAAACACTTCGCCATGCTGAAACGGCGACATCGTTCCCGGATCGACGTTCAGATACGGATCAAACTTCATCATGTTCACGCGCAGGCCGCGGCTCTCCAGCAGGCATCCGATCGATGCTGCGGCAAGCCCCTTGCCTAAACTGGACACAACTCCGCCCGTCACAAAGACATACTTTGCTGACATCGAGGCAACCTCAGAATTGAATTGTGCTGATTGGCCGTACCAGGAGGGCACGATCAAGTATGACAGAATTCACGCTGACCACGAAGCGGAAAAAGCGCCCCGAATCCCTCCCGTCTCCGCATCCGCAGCTAAAGGCAAAAAAGAACACAGCTTGCGCGCGTGGCTGCACGGTTCTCTCCTTGCTTGGTGGGCCGTTTCTGTGTGGAAAAGAGTGTCCTCAACTTCCGCTCTCTCGACCCACCCCTTGTCCTCGGGCCCGCCCGCGACCTAGGATGCTCGCAGTGAGGCTATTCATGTCCACTGCTGTCGCTGCGCGCCGCCTGGGTGCCACCGGTCCTGAAGTCTTCCCCATCGCTCTTGGCTGCATGGGCATGAGCGGCATGTATGGCCCCGCCGACGAGCCCGAGTCCCTCGCCACCCTGCACGCCGCCGTCGAAGCCGGGGTCAACCTCATCGACACCGGCGACTTCTACGGTATGGGCCATAACGAAATGCTCATTGGCCAGGCCCTTCGCTTCATTCGGCCGCAGGTGCTCGTCTCGGTCAAGTTCGGCGCCCAGCGCGGCCCCGACGGCTCATGGCTTGGCTATGACGCACGCCCCGCTGCCGTCAAAACCGCGCTTGCCTACTCGCTCAAGCGCCTCGGCACCGACTACATCGACATCTACCGACCCGCGCGCCTCGATCCCAACGTTCCCATCGAAGAAACCATCGGCGCCATCGCAGAAATGATCCAAGCCGGCTACGTGCGAGCCATCGGGCTCAGCGAGGTCGGCCCCGAAACCATTCGCCGCGCTGCCAAGGTCCACCCCATCGTCGACTTGCAGATCGAGTATTCGCTGATCAGCCGCGGTCCCGAAGCCAAAATCTTCCCTGTTCTCAAAGAGCTGGGGATCGCCGTCACCGCCTACGGCGTGCTCTCGCGCGGGCTCCTCGCCGGCTCCTCCATCGCGGGTTCCGGCGACATCCGCTCCCGCTTTCCGCGCTTTGCCGGCGACAATTACGTGCGCAACCGCAACCTCGCCGCCCGCCTCAAGCAGATGGCCGAAAGCAAAGGCATCTCGCGTGCCCAACTCGCGATCGCCTGGGTCCTTGAAAAAAACAAATCCATTGTTCCGGTGATGGGCGCCCGCACTCGCACGCAGATGGACGACAATCTCGCCGCCCTCAACGTTCATCTGACCGCTGCCGACGTCGAAGCCCTCGAAGCCGCAATCCCACCGGACTCCGTAGCCGGAACCCGTTACGACACCCATCAGATGCACGTCCTCGACAGTGAAAAGTGAGGCTCGCCTTCATACTCGTCTTGGGCCATGGAAGTCCGAACGAGCCACCGGCAGGCCCTCCCTTGAAGCTCCTCAACTTATTCCCATGGAACAATTGCGACGGCCATTGCCATCGCGGATTGCGAAGCGCCTTGCCTGAAGGATCGTTCCCAGGCCGCTGACCGCTCAGTTTTGTACCAGGCCGTGCCCATCCTTTCGACTTTGTTCTGGCGAAAGGGTGGGAAACCGCGAACCCTGAAGTGCGAAACCAAGCGGTCAGGGGCCTAGTTCTGGCTCAAAAAAAGCGCGATCGGGCTGCCATTCGCCGACGTGCCCACCACGCGCACCTGATCGCCCTTTTGGGCTTCGAATTTGAGGCCATCCACGGCGCCAGAACCGCCCTCGGCCACGGTATCCGGGGTGATCTGGAACGTATGCTCCGCGCCCGATGAATCCGCCACCGTGATCGAGTGATCGCGCTCGTATTTCTCCACCTTGCCCTTCGCCGCCACAAACGGACCCGTTCCAAGGCTGCGCAACGCCACCGCCGTGCGCGTGTCCCGACCGCCAAAATAGAACACGATCACGTAGGCGCCCTTCTTCTTGAAGGCATCCACGGCGGTCGCATCCGCAATCAGCTTCCTATCGACCGAGAGGCGTGCCTTCGAATTCGTCTGATCGTTAAAGACATCGTTCGAACCGCCGTCAAGAAACACCGTGATTGTCTTCCCGGCAGGGTCGATGTCGCTCACTGTCCCTGTCAAGGCGTGCACGACTGACTGCGCCACCGCGATGCGACAAATCAAACCGAGGCAAACAACAACCCCACAGGCGATCAAAACCTTTCTCATACTTCCCTCCGATTTTCTGTGCCTTGCAGGCGGGGAAAAGTGACGAGCAGCTCATGCCCCGCGCCAGACGCGGAAAGTATACTCCCTGGCGCATAACTCTCTAAAGGCTCATAAGGATCGGATTTGTGATCAAGTCAAAATTGCGGGTGGCGCGGCGCCGGGTCCCGATCGAACCAACCGAGCGCCGCGCTTTCTCAATCGCCGCCAGACTGCCTAGAAATTGAAGGTAATCTTCGCCGTCACCGCCCTAGGCGTCACATAGTGCGTGCCGCTGAAGGTCGATAAAAAGTTATACAGGGCGTATTCATTCATGACGTTGATCGCCGTCAGATCAAGATCCACCTTGTACCGATCGGCATGAAAAATGTTGTTCTTGCCCAGCGTCGCGTCGAAGAGGTTGCGCGGCGCGATCCGCGGCGGGCTGTGGTCGTTGTCGCCCGTGCCCGGCGCGGGGATGCGCACCAGACCCGATGTAAACTCCGAGGCTGGGCATACTCCCGGCAGCGGATTACCCGGCGTTGCTTTCACACCGTCGCAGGTAAATCCCGCCTGGAACTCCTCGTCACTCGTGAATCCGGCAAGGCTCACGGCCGGCTGGCCATTCAGCAGCGTGCTCGTCGCAGCGCACGCGGAGTTGGCGTCGTTCGAAAGCGGGTTGTAGCAGGGGACCGCTCCCGCCACCTGGCCCGAATCGTAGCGCCAGTTGAACCCTCCCCAAAGGCCGCCGAAGAGCTTGCTTCTCGCAACCGTGTACTGCACATGCGTGGTCTGGTTGAATCGTTCGTCGTGATCGATGCGGAACGGAAGTCCGGTTTGCCCCACCGTCGAACCCGCGCCCGCCACCTGCGGCGGGAAGAAGCGTGCCGCGACTGACGACATCACGGAATACGCGCTGAAGCCGTGAAGTTCCGGCACATCCACGTGCAGCGCGTAACCGGGAATCTTCGAGTTGTGCCAGTCGATGGGGAACGTGATGGGTGTATTGCCGAGAACGGAGAAGTCAAAGGCGTTGTGCGTGTACTTCCAGATATATTCGCCGCTCACCACCACTTTCTTGCCCAGCGCCTGCTGCAGGCTGGCGTGAAACTCGTTGCGAAAGCCGGGGGCCTCGACATTCGAAACGCCGGTTGCGCAGTTCAGCAGCGGCGAGAGCACGGAGTTGCGGCATCCCTCGCTCGAGAGCGCCAGGTTCTCGTTGAAGGGCGTCTCCAGCGTACGCGCGTATGAGATGCCGAGCACGCTGTGCGTCGGCTTCACGTTGTAGGCGACACCGAGGCGCGGTTCAGCCTGCTGTGCGCTCGCCAGCCCGTTGTACACGTCTCCGCGCACGCCAAGGTTGAAGTTCCAGTTTCCGGCTTTGATCTGGTCCTCGATGTACATCGAGAGTTCCTTCACGTCGGCGCGGCCCTGGTAGTTGTAGTACCCGCCGCCGCGCGTAAAGTCATAGGGCGCCAGCACAGCGAGGTAGTTGGGATTGGGACTCAATCCCGCACCGGCGCACGACGCAGGATCGGCATAGCCGGCGACGGGCGACCCACTGCCATCGACGCACGGCTCGCTGAAACTATAGAGCGGATCCACAATGCCAAGGTCGTCGCTCTCGCGTACGAAAGTCTGGCCATACTGTCCCCCGATCTTGATGTTGTGGATGCCGCGCGAATAGGTCAGGTCCGCGTGAATCCCGGTGTTCAACAGCGTTCGGATTTGCGCGATCGAAGAGGTCTGCAGGTTCTCCGGACCGAGGTCGGCGAGTGGGTCGCCGCTGGGGAAGTAGTTGTAAAGGTCCTTGCGCGCAAACGCACCGACGTTGAGCACCGAGTTCGTGCTGAGGACCCGCGTGTACGTGGGTGAAATGTTGAAGGTGCCGATCTTCGAACGCTGATCCGTGTCGCCCACGGCGCCGAACACGGGCGTAACGCTTGCACCCCCGCTCACAACATTCTGCACAGCAAGATTCTCGAAAGCGTTCGGCGTCTGAAACCACGAACGGCTGTAGTTCAAGTCCAGGTGCACCGAGTTCGCTGGGTTGAAAGCGTAGTCGACGCGATCGAAAAAGTTTCCTTCGTTCCCCTTGTCGTGCATCACAGCGAACTCCGGCGGATCGAGAAATCGTCCGGTGTTGAGGCCGTCGCTTTCGAGAAAATTGCCCCAGCTCTTTCCTCCATACGACACATCGAAGCCGCCTGTCGCCGAACCGAACGCCCCGTAGGAGGCGTAGATGCTCCCCGTCGGCTTGGTCACGCCCTGGCCCGAGCGCGTGGTAGCGACGATCACCAAGCTCGTTTTGTCCCCATATTCCGCGGGCGGTGCGCCCGAGATGACTTCAATCGACTGGATTGAGTTCGACGGCAGCTGGTTCGAGAACACCTTGCTCTGCTGGTCGGTGATCGACTGGCCATCGACCGAGAACGAGTTCGATGCATGGTCGCCGAGCCCGTGGAAAAGACCGTTCGAGTCGGCTGAAACACCCGGCGTGGTTGCGGTAACCAGCGAACTCAGCGAGGACGACTGGCTCTCGAGCGGCACCTTGATGAACATGTCGCGATCCACATCGGTGTGAAAGGTCGGGTCGTCTTCAACCAGGTCGCCGGAGCTGGCTTCGACCATGACGGTGGACGAAGCCGCCGCCACTTGAAGCACCAGCTTCAGGTTGGTGATCAACGCAGAACGCACTTCCACGCTTTGCTTGATTGAAGAAAACCCGCTTGCCGCGACTTGCACTTGATACGAATTAAACGGCACATTCGGAAGCGTGAACTGTCCCGCGGGGTCGGTGGTCGTTGTGCGATCGAACCCGCTGACGGTGTTGAAAATGTGTACCGTCGCGCCGGGAATCACGGCGCCGCTGGGGTCGGTGATGGTGCCCTGAATCGTACCTGCATTGCCCTGCGCGCAGGCGATCTGCGCAGCGGCGAGCGCTGCAAGCAAAGAAAGAATACGAAGAACTGCGCCGTATTTGAACGGCATAATGCGCCTCCAAGGTGTGGCTGCCCGCAAAAAAATGCACCGCCGCGCGCAAACTCTCGCGGCAAAGGGCGCGATCGAGGCATCGATCCGTTCAGCGAACCCTGGAGAATATGCCGGCTCTCACTCAAGGAGAGAGAGGGACAAGGGAAGAAACAGGAGAATGGAGAACGGAGAGATGCCTGTCAGAATGCAGGCGGAGGGCGTGTGAAGAGCTTGGCATGCCAGTTCCGGGAAACTGGGCGAACTTCAAGGACCGGGGTGGCGCTCGCAACCTGGATCAGTGTGAGAACTGCCGTGGCCGCTGCAACCGGCGCAGCCGTATGCATCACAATACACAGGGGACAATGGTCCGCGTCGCTGACGTCCTGGTGAGCGTGCATCACCTGTGCCATTGCTAAAAAGGCAAGCAATAGCACGCACAGAAGCGCAATCGCGGCAAGGGTCCTGGGCCTTGCGCTATCTTGATCGGGGCGCGTCTGGATTGCGGTGAACAATCTTCCTCGAACTTCAGGGTACGTCCTGTTAGATGGAGGAGTCGCAAAGATGTCGCTAGGGCAGGGGTACAAATGGATAGCTTTTCTTTGCCCGCTCATAAGTCCTTTTCGGCCAAACCCCGCTCTTCGAGCTTCGTCTAAACTGTGAGGCCATGGGGAAAACTGCCTATTCAAGTTGCCTGCTCGGGTTGGTCCTGGCTGCAGGTCTGCCCTGCATAACGGGTGCGAAGGCGCAACAGCAGCCGCCCGACGACCGGAAGACCCTCCCTCCGCCCCAGGCCATTCCCGGGATGGGAGCAAATCATCGCCTTATCCTCAAAGACGGCTCTTACCAGGTGGTGCGCCAATACGAAGTTGTGGGCGACCGGGTTCGTTTTCTTTCGCAGGAGCGCGGCGACTGGGAAGAGATGCCCTCTGCCCTGGTGAATTGGGACGCTACCCGCAAGTGGGAGCGCGACCACGCCACCCCTTCTCCAGACGATGTGTCGCCCTCGATGAAAGAAGCCGAGGATCTCGACAAGGAAGAGGCGGACCAGCGCGCCGACCAGAAGGCTCGGATGCCCGAGGTGGCCAGCGGATTGGAATTGCCTGACGAGGATGGAGTGTTTGTGCTCGACACATTTCGCGGTACCCCCGAGTTGGTGGAGCTGCTGCCGTCAGACCTGAGCATGAACCAGAAGAGCCGGCATGGCCTGAATACGCTGAATCCTCTGGCCGGCCAACGCGCGACAATTGAGCTGGATGGCGCCCATGCGAAGGTCCACCTGCACGTGAACGATCCGGCGATTTATCTATCGCTCGACTCGGGAACCACGCCACTGACCACCCACGCCTTTACCGTTCAAACTAACGGCGCGAGCGGCTCAGCCGGCAAGCACGGCGCTCATTCGCCCGCTTCAGGATTTGCGATTGTACGGGTGGATGAACGCCAGGCAGAACGCATTGTGGGCGCCGTGCACGTCAGTCCGACCGGCACGGTCACGCAATCTGAAGACGTAATTCCCGCGAAAACAGAAGTGATGCCCGGCAAGCACTGGCTCAAGCTCACGCCCGCAGAGACTTTGACGATCGGAGAGTATGCGCTGGTGGAGATTCTGTCGCCGTCCGACATCAACCAGACAGTCTGGGCCTTCCGCGTCGATCCGCGCCTGGGCGACAACCCAGGCTCCCTCGGACCCATCCAGAAATCGCAGGAATAGTGGTGGTCGCAGCCTATGGGCCTGTTTAAGGCGCTTCCCGACGGGAGATCTTCGAGCGCCGCTTCTCCCACTCTGTGCTCGAGAAAATGCGCGGCCCGACCTCAATCAGCCGCGGCATCATGTTGAAGACCGCAACACGGCTCCAGGGTTTGCCTTCGCGCGTCCTGAAGCCCTTCTCGTTCAGGTCGCTCACGATGCTCGAATAAGAAAAGTCCTGCGCCAGCAGGTCCATCATGAGAAGAAGTACCTGGTTCTCGTGCGGACTTACTTCCAGCCGGTAGCAGTCATCCGAAATGCGGAGACCGTACGGGATGTCCTCGTTGAAGCCCCGCTCAGGAGGCGCTTCAGAATCCGGCAGCTCGCGCCGCCATTCGATCGAGACCATCTGCCAGCCTGCCGCCGTCCTCTGCCGGATGACCTCCGGGCTAAAGGGTCCGGAAATCGCCTCGCGCATCCGTTCGAAATACGCCATGACCGCCTCCCCCACTGACTCCGATGTGTTTGTGCAAGCAATCTTCCGACCAGAGCCAAAGGCATTGGCAGAGTCGGGTAACTTATTTAGATGCAACACATTTACTCAACTATGCAAACCCCTTGGCTGGCCGTGCCTGGCCATTTCTGCAACGGAGTGTTCAATCCCGGACACGATCACAGGGCATCCTCACAGACTCTTGCCCGGCTGTCGCTACCGCGTGTTGAAACTGTACATCACGCTATACGAGAACAGCGGATACACCTGAATCGCGCTGAGGCCGCGTCTCCATTTGGCGAGCGTCTGCTGCAGATCACTGTTGAACTGGACGGCGATGGGGTTCGACGGATCTGCGATATTGCCGCACTGCGTCAAGGCTTTGTCGGTACACACCCATCCCTGCGGATGCACGTCGATGGTCGGCGCGCCGGTAAAGGCCACCCCAAACTCCGCCGGGAACGACCAATGCCGGTTCGACCGCGGCACGTATCGTCCGAAGCCTCCAGAAAGTGTGAGCGCCGGCTGATGCTGGTGGAATCCCAGAATGCCCGTGCCATTCAGTGGCGTAACGCCTGTTGCCGGATTCGCCTCCGCGCCGAAGAAGGTGGTTCCATTCAACGTGAAGCTGCTGCCCGGAACAATCTCGCTGCTCATCTTGATCTGGTTCCCGTTGTAAAGCAGCCCGCCTGCACTGAGCCGCAAGACGCTGTTCCACGGATATACATCGAGCGCAGCCGCGATCGAAGCCAGATGAAGATTCGCGTGCGCGTCGAACCCTTCCACTTTGAACTTACCTGTGGTGAAGCTCAAGAAGTTGCCCATCATCCGCCCGTCCAGGTGCTGCGTCAAGATCGTGGCCGATTTGATGCCGATGCCGAGCGGCGATATGTCGGCGCCAATCCCGACGCGCGCAAAGAGGCCGTATTGCACCTTCTCTGCCCAGGGCACGTTCTCCGGTTCGTCGCCGCCTCCGCCGCCGGAAACGGGCTCGGGTGCTTCGGGAAGAGCTGCGGCATGTGCCTGGGGTGTCAACTTATCGAGTCCGCTTAGGCTGGAAGAAAACGAAACGTTTCCGGCGCCGCCCTCCGCGCTGGACCCTGCCGGCGGCGCAGACTGTGCCTGAACCGCAAAGCTGCCACTCCATGTCAGGACCAGGAGCGAAAGCAACGCCGCGATAGAAATGCATTTCAGGGGGAGTCTCCCAACCTGCGCAAAGATCCTGCAAAGCGCGCGCGTCCTCGCCGATCCAACGCGAGGAGCAGACGACCTTCGGCTTACAGATGCATTTTTCGACGAATGAGGCGGCATTCCGGTTGTCTGCACGCGTGCGGAATGTGCAACGGAATTGTCATTCTTTGGTCGCAGGCCCATCTGCTGCGGCTTTTGCCGATGGCGCGAATCTTTTCGCTCTCTATTCGCGCACGCCGATGCCCAGCGTCTTCATCTTGCGGTAAAGATGGCTGCGCTCGAGCCCGAGTATCTCGGCGGCCCGGCTCATGTTGTTACGGGCTTCTTCGATTTTCTTGAGAATGTACTCCCGTTCGTAGGCATCGCGCGCCTGCTGCAGAGTTGAGAACTCCTCGGTCGACTGCGACCCGCTCTTATGGGTCAGGGGCGGGAGATGTTTGCGCTCGATGCGCAGTGCGCGCGGGTTGAGGATGAGCACGCGCTCGATCACGTTTTTCAATTCGCGCACGTTGCCCGGCCAATGATATTTGCTGAGCGCCTCGAGCGCCTCTTCGCTGATCTCGACACGCGGGCGCCCATATTGCCGGCCAAATTCCGACAAGAACTCGCGCACCAACAGTGGAATATCCTGCTTGCGATCGCGCAGGGGCGGCACAAAAAACGGCACCACGTTGAGACGATAAAAGAGATCTTCGCGAAAGTTCCCCTTGCCAATCTCTTCTTCGAGGTCTTTGTTCGTCGACGCGATCAGGCGCACGTCCACGCGCAGCGGCTGCGTTCCCCCCACAGGCGTAAAAAGCTGGTCGTCGAGCGCGCTCAGCACCTTGGCCTGGGTCTTCAAGCTCATGTCGCCCACTTCGTCGAGATAAAGTGATCCGCCGTCGGCGCGTTCCAGCGTGCCTCGTTGTTCCGGCGGCCCTCCGGGCTGCGCGCCATGGCGATAGCCGAAAAGCTCCGCCTCAATGTGATCCTCGGGGATGGCCGCGCAGTTCAGTTCGACGAAGACGCGATCGCGACGCAGACTTTCGGCATGGATGGCGCGCGCAATGAGCTCCTTGCCGGTTCCCGACTCTCCATAAATCAGCACCCGCCCGTTGCTGGGAGCCATCAGCCGAATTTGCTGGCGCAACGCCTTCAGCGGAACACTCTCGCCGGTGAGTACCGAACCCACGCCGAATTGGCGGCGAAACTCCAGGTTCTCGTTGCGCAGGCGCCTCGCTTCGACGGCGTTCTTGATCACGATAAGCGTGCGATCGAGCGAAAGCGGCTTCTCGAGAAAATCGAAGGCTCCAAGTTTTGTGGCCTTCACCGCGGTTTCGATGGTTCCATGCCCAGAAATGATGACGACTTCAGGCCGAGTCTGCGGATCGAGGGCATGAATCGCGGCCAGCACTTCAAGTCCGTCGCGATCGGGGAGCCAGATATCGAGCAGCACCACGTCGTAGGGCGCATCCTGCACCAGCACCAGCGCTTCAGCCGCCGATCCCGCCGTGGCCACCGCGTAGTCTTCTTCGCGCAGAATCTCTTCAAGCGACGAACGAATCTCCGTTTCGTCGTCGACGACCAGAACATGACTCATGAGTGCGCTTTCATGAGAGATTCAGGAGCTGTCGCTTCCATAGAAGACGCCACTTCCATCAAGGGAAGCCGGACCAGGAAGCGCGCGCCTTTGGGGCTGTTGCTCTCGGCGCGGATCGAACCGCCATGCTCCTGCACAATCTTGGCCGCAATCGAAAGTCCCAGCCCGGTGCCGCGATGCTTGGTGGAGTAAAAGGGCAGGAAGAGTCGCTCGCGAATCTCGTCGGTGAGACCGTGGCCTGTATCGGCCACAACGATCTCCACCGCCGCCCCGTCTTCGCTCAGCCCGCTCGCGACATCGAGCACGCGCAGAAGGCTGCCCTGCATGGCTTCGGCGGCGTTATCAATCAAGTTGGCCAGCGCACGTCGAATCGCTTCGTGATCGGCTAAGACCAAGGGCAATCGAGGCGCCAGATCGCGGCGCACCGTGATGCCCTCGAGGCGCCCAGTGAAAAGAGCCAACGCCTCCTCGGCTACGCGATTCATATCGCAGGCGCGCGGCTGCGGAGTCGGAAACTGGGCCAGCGCTGAGAATTGATCCACCAGGGTGCGCATAGTTCCCACACAGCTCAGAATCACTTCGGCGCATTTGCGGATGATGCTCGGCGAGTCGGGCTGGCTGCGGTCGAGATGCCGTCCAATCCGCTCGGCCGAAAGCGCAATCGGCGTCAACGGATTCTTGATCTCGTGGGCTACGCGCTGCGCCACTTCCTTCCAAGCCAGCTGCCGCTGCGCCCGCAACAGCTCGGTCGTGTCTTCAATCACCAGCACCGTACCGGTCTTGCTGCCTCCAAGATCCAGGCGCGCACTTGTCACCGCCAGGTGCATGGCGCGACCGCGTGCATGGATCTCAACCTCGATGGATGCCGCGCCCATACGCTGCCCGCGACGGATGACGCCGGTCAGGTCGTCCATGCACTCCTGCGGAACCAGCGCTTCGAGCCTCTGCCCACGGAGCTCCGCGTCGTCCAGATGCCCCATCAACACCGCAAAAGCCCGATTGGCCTGGAGAACATGCCCGGATCCGTCGAGCGTCACGACGCCGCTGGGAATCGTCTCAATGATCGTCTCAAGCTCGCGCTTGCGCTCTTCGATGGCGACGTTCGCGGCCGTCACTTGCGCGGATGAACTCTCCGCCAGCTGCCGGCTCGCATCCAGGTCGGCGGCCATGTGGTTGAACGACTCCACCAGCTCGGCCATCTCACCGGTGGTCGCAAGTGCAACGCGATGGTCGTATTTGCCCGTCGCAATCTGGTGCATCGCATCCGCAAGCGCTTCGACCGGCCGCGTGATCTGCTTCGACAGAAAGAGAGCAAGCCACACGCTCGAGAAGAAGACCACCACCGTGATCAGCAGAAGCATCAGGAAAAATGTGGCGCGAAGGCTTTTGCGAGATTGGTAGAGGTTCCAGTACGCCGCCGCGCCTTCCCGGATGCGGGTCGTGGTCTCGCTCAATCCCTGTGGCATGGGCAGCGCGGCAACCACCATCTTCCCCGATGCCGTCACCGACATGCCCAGCGCATAGTCTTGGCCGGCGATGCGGAGCACGGGCTCATCGGTACGTTGCGCCGACGTAAGCAAGTTTGCCGAGAGAGGCCCATGCAGCGGCGTCGCCGTTTCGGCACGTCCCGCCTCGCTCCGCTCCGGAAGCCAGGGAACCAGACTCGCCGCGCTGTTCTCCGGCGGAGCCTGGTAGCCGGCAATCACCTGGTGGTTCTTCGCGAACACCAGTGCAAAGCCCCCCTGCAGCGTAATCCGATGCGATCCCAGCACATTCCCCAGAGTGGCTAAGTCACCATCGGGCGCGCCTGTCGAAGCAATCGACTCCGCTTCGCCACGGGCGTTGCTGGTCACGTATTGCGCCAGCTCGAGCACCACCCGGGTCGAGTCTTCGCGTAGTTCCCACGTGTTCGGCGAGAACCAGCGGTCGATCGATCGGTTCATGAGCTGGAAGCTGAACAGAAACATGAACACCGCGGGAGCGAGCGCGATCAGCACGGCGCCCAGAACCATCCGCGTCCGCAGCCGCGCGCCCAGTGCGCTGCTGCTCTGGTCCGCATAGAGCTTGAGAATGTTCCTGAGCAACAACAGCAGAAGCACGATCAGGAGCAGAAAGACAACGACCGTGAGCCCCGTAAATGCCAGCGTTTCCCCGGCGGTCTCGGGATTCAGGAAGCGCACATTCGGAAAGTTGAACGCCTGCAGTCCTCCGAGCAGAACAAAAAACACGAGCACGCCCGCGCCCAAAAGGACCACGGACCGGCGTCGTGCATCGCCCAGAAAAGACATGCCGCGATTATAGGCGCAGGTCGAATGACTGGCTATTTGAAACGGGCTCGGCGTCTACCCGGCGATCACGCCGGCAGCCGCTGTCCACGGCTTGTGCTGGCTCTCGGCAACGCCCCGATAGGTGAGCGTACCCAGCCATGTGTTCAGCCCTTCGGCGAAACCTGCATCCTGCTTCAATGCCTCGCGCACTCCGAGGTTCGCGATGCGCAGCACATAAGGAAACGTCGAGTTGGTCAGGGCAAGCGTCGATGTGTGCGGCACCGCGCCCGGCATGTTGGTCACGCAGTAGTGCACCACGCCATCCACCACAAAGCTGGGATTCGAGTGCGACGTCGGCTTCGCAGTTTCCACGCAGCCGCCCTGGTCGATGGCCACGTCCACAATCACCGCCCCCTTCTTCATCTGGGAAACCATGGCACGCGTAACCAGCTTGGGAGCGGTCGAACCGGGAATCAGGACGCCGCCGATCACGAGATCGGCTTCGCGGGTGGCATGGCCGATGTTGTAGCTGTTCGAAGCCAGCGTATAGAGACGCCCGCCGAAAAGATCGTCAAGATCGCGCAGACGGTTCAGGTTCACGTCCACGAGAGTGACCTTGGCGCCGAATCCCAACGCGATCTTCGCAGCGTTGGTGCCCACGATGCCGCCCCCGATGATGGTTACGTGTGCCGGGGGAACGCCGGGAACGCCGCCCAGCAGAATGCCGCGGCCTCCGCGCTCCTTCTCGAGATACGTTGCGCCCACCTGCACGCTCATGCGTCCCGCAACTTCGCTCATCGGCGTCAGCAGCGGCAGCGTGCCCTGCCGGTCGCGGACTGTTTCGTATGCAATGCCAATGACCTTCGCCTCCAGCAATTTGTCGGTGAGCGCCGGCATAGGCGCCAGGTGGAGATAGGTGAAAAGCACCAACCCTTCGCGAAAGTACGCGTACTCCTTCTCGATGGGCTCCTTGACCTTGACGACCATCTCGGCCTTTCCCCAGGCATATCCAGCGTCGCCCACGATCTCGGCGCCCGCGTCCTGGTACTCGGCGTCATCGAATCCCGAAAGCACACCGGCCGACGTTTCGACCAGCACCTTGTGGCCGGCTTCAGTGAGGGCTTTCACGCCAGCCGGCGTCACGCCCACCCGCGCTTCGTTGTCCTTGATTTCTTTGGGAACCCCGATGATCATCGCAGAACTCCTAATCTATTGACGCAGCTTTGAGGAGAGCTGCCGCTGGAAGCTTGCGCGCCGGATGAAGATTCATTGGGGAGGGCTGATCCGGCGCGCTTGTCAACTGGCTCCCAACAGCAAGAATCCTACGGCGCAATCCACCGCCAATGTGTGCAAAAATCGTGCAGGGGGAGCCAAATGGGAACAAAACGTGAGAAAGTATCGCGCGTGGCGCAAGAATTAACCGCGGCGAGTGGCGGACTCGACGAACTTGACGCCGCCATCCTGCGCCATCTTGAGCGTAATGGCCGGGCGACGAACTATGAAGTCGGCGAAGCCGTAGGACTTTCCGCATCGGCCGCGTCGCGCCGCATCCTCGCCCTTGAGAGCGCCGGAGCCATTCGCGGCTACCGGGCTTTGCTTGACGATCGCTTCTTCGGCCGGCGCATGACGGTCTACATCCGCGTCACGCTCGAGCGTCAATCGGCCTCTGTGCTCTCAACCTTTGAAACCGCGGTGCGCCGCTGCCGCGAAATCGTGGACTGCCACCTGATGGCCGGCCAGTACGACTATATGCTGGTGGCCCGCGTCGCCGACATTGACGACTACGGCCGCTTACACCAGAACGAGCTCTCTCGTCTCCCCGGTGTCACCCGGCTTGAAACCAGCTTTGCGCTGCGCGATGTGCTCGAGCGGGCTTAGCGCTTTATGCGGGCGCCCATGGGTGCGCTCCAGCCGCTTCAATCGCCGGAAAGAACAGAATCCTGCTGCCGGCGCGTCGAATCATCTTTGCAGCGCCGACACGCTGCGCTACTCTTGGAAACACGCACGACCAGCAAGCCCGTGTTCTCCGCACAAGAAACCGAGTAAGCCCGCGTTTCCCCCTTTTTGTTTTGATCCTTCGATTCGACTCATAGGAGCGTCGATGTCCTTGGACCATTTGAGCCCGCGATTTCATGTTTTCGTGCTTCTCAGTTGTCTTCTCGCCGCTGCTTCTCCCCGCACCCGCGCTGAAGTACCGACGCCGATCTCGGTGCTGGGCCACAATCCCGGCGATGACTTCTACCTCGCCGACTATGAAGACACGATTCGTTACTTCCATGCGCTGGCCGCTGCCGCGCCCGATCGGATGAAGATGTTCACCGTCGGAAAGACAACGGAAGGCAAAGACATTGAGATCGCTGTCATCTCGTCGCCGCAGAACATCGCCAAGCTCGACGACTACAAACAGATCGCCGGCCGCCTCGCCCACGCAGCCAACCTTAATGACGATCAGGCGCTCGACCTGGCACGCACCTCGAAGGTGATCGTGCACATCGACGGAGGCCTGCACGCCGACGAAGTGGCCGGGCCGCAGCACACCATGGTGCTGGCCTACAAGCTGCTTTCCGCGCATGACGATCCGCAGGTCGACGCCATCCTCGACCAGGTCATCCTCGTGCTGTGGCCGACGCTGAACCCCGACGGGCAAGACATGGTGGTGCACTGGTATCGCCAGAACGTCGGCACAAAATACGAGATCAGCCCCATGCCCTGGCTCTACCAGGACTACGTGGGCCACGACAACAACCGCGACGGCTACATGCTCAACATGAAAGAGGAGCAGGTCGTCGTCAAAGCGCAGCTCGAGTACAGCCCGGAGATTTTCTACTGCCAGCACCAGACGGCGCCGTTTCCGGCACGCATCTGGATTCCACCATTCTCCGACCCCATCTCGAGCAATATCAGCCCGCTGGTGCGGAGCTGGCTCAATCTCATCGGCGCGAATATGACGGCCTACCTCAATGCGCACAACATGCCGGGCGCCATCTCCGAATCGCGCTTCGACAATTGGTATGCCGGTTTTACTGACTGGGCCCACGTCTTCCGCAACGAGATCTCGTTTTTCACTGAGACGGCGCTCTACCACTACGCCACCCCGCACTTCTACACCGTGCACGATTTCCCCAAGCAATATCAGGACCTGCGCGCGCTCAGCATGTACTCCACTCCGTGGGAGGGCGGATGGTGGCGTCTGAAAGATGCGGTCGACTATATGGTCGGCGGCTCGATGTCGGTGCTCGACATTGCCGCGAAGAATCGCGAGACGCTGCTCTACAACCGCTATCAGGCGGCGCGCGACAACATGCAGCACTTCTCGAAAGAACCGCCGTTTGCCTATGTAATCCCTTCCCGGCAAACAGATACGCCCGAAGCGGGCCTTCTGACCCAGAAGATGATCGACAACGGCCTGGACGTATACACAACCAAAAACGGATTCAAAGCGAACGACGTTGCCTATCCTGCCGGGTCGTGGGTTATTCCCATGGACCAGCCGTTCTCCGCATTGGCCAAAGAGCTCTTCGAGCGCCAGCGCTACCCCGATGCGCTTGAGAATGGAACGGCGAAGTCCATCGATCTGCCCTATGATGTGACCGGCTGGACATTGCCTTTGCAAATGGGAGTGCACGTCGATGCGGTCACCGACCCGCTCAATGCAGACCAACGCGCCCTGCTTGCGAAGATTGACAAGGTCAGCCTTCCCGAAGCCGCCATCGACGGTACTGGCGCGACGTTCGCCGTGAGCCACCAAACCAATGCATCGTTCCAGCTTGTAAATGCCGCGCTCCAGGCGGGCGGGCGTGTTTCGCTGGGGCAGGAGCCCGTGAAGACCCCAAACGGAAGCGAAACCGGCGCATTCCTCATTACCGGCATCAGCCGGACTTCCCTCGCCGATCTCGCCAAGAAATACTCCGTTCCGGCAGCGGCCATCTCCGCGCCTGACCATACGCTCGGCGTCAAAAAGGCGCGCGTAGGCATTTATCGCCCCTGGATGCCGTCGATCGATGAAGGCTGGACCCGCTGGATCCTTGAGAACTACGGATTCGAGCCCAAAAGCATTTACAACGCCGACATGCGTGCGGCCGACTTAGCCAGCCGCTACGACGTGATCGTCCTGCCTGACATGACGTCGAAACAGCTCACAGACGGCTTTGGCGTCGGCATCGTCCCTGGTGAATATGCAGGCGGCATCGGAGACGATGGGGTCGACAATCTCCGCGAGTTCGTGCGCCAGGGTGGAACGCTGATCGCCTTGAATCGCACCGCCGCAAGCCTCATTCCGCTGCTGTCTCTGCCGGTTCAAAACGTAATCGAAGGCGCAAAGAGCGACAAGTTCTTCTGTTCGGGCGCCCTGCTCCGCGTTGAAACAGAGCACGCCGAGCTGCCGGCCAACTTCGGCGAACCCGATGCGCCGGTGATTCTCTTTCAGAATGGCCCAGCGTTCCAGGTGCTTCCTGGCTTCCACGGCGCTGTACTCGCCCGGTACGCCAAAGAAATCAGCCCGCTCGAGAGCGGCCTCCTGTTGCATCCCGAAGCCATCGAGGGTAAGGCGGCTGCCCTGGAAGTTGTATACGGCAAAGGACGCGTCCTGCTTTTCGGCTTCAAACCGCAGTTCCGTGGCCAGTCGCACGCCACCTATAAGTACCTCTTCAATGAGCTCTATGCCTTTGAGCATGCAGCGCTTCCCACGGAGCCGGCGGCCACGCCGTCCAAAGCCGAAACTCCCGCGTCCGCGTCAACTTCCGGCAGGGCTCCGAAACGGGAAGACACATTACCTCAATAACTTGTCGCCACCTCCGGTGAAGGGTAGCCTAACAACTACACTCGCACGTCGTGGACCGGGGATCCTAGCCAAGAAGTCTCGTTCGGATGCAATACCGGGTCGTCCGGTGAGCACCTTCGAGTCGACCGCAGGAAAAGAGCATGACGGCGGGCAATGCTGTGGTCACCATGGACCGCGTGGCTGCGCGACTCGGTGCTGCGGCTAAAGAGCTATTTAGAAAAGGCACCGCGATGAGTGAGCCCCATAACCCGGAAGCCGACCCGACCAAGGTTGGAAACCAGGAATTCTTCCACGCACCGACGGCAATCGAAGTGCTGTCTCCAGACACCGGGCTTGCGGTCCGTCCCAAAAAGAAGTCCTCGGGACCGTTGCTCGCCGGGCTCTTCGCGCTCTTCGTCGTAGCCATGGGCGGGTTTGTCATGCTCACGCAGAAGGGTCCCGACAAGCCCAAGACGCCGATCGATTCCGATGATCTGGGGGCCGGCATTGACAATGCCTCGGCCTTGCGCGGGCACCTGGTGACGCGCTGGCAGGGCAAAGCGCAATACATGCTCAAGATTGAGCCGCTCGACCCGCGCGACAGTGATGGGTTCGCGACGGTAACCGGCAACCCTCCGGGGCCGATCTACATCAACATCCGATTGCTTGATTCTGCGGGATTCGCCCTGTGCGGCAAGCAGATTGTGATGTCCTACAACCCGGCACACATCACGCACGCGAACTTCCCGGCTCCGAAGAACAAAGCCGAAGCAGAGAACCAGGCGATCCTCCGCCGGGCCGACCTCGAACGGGTTGCAGCGCAGGAAAAGGCCCGCGAAAACGGCCAGGACCTTTTCCAGAACGTTCTGGATTCAAACGGCAAGGTGGAAGCGCTCTGGGCCCAGGGCGATCTTCCCTGTTCGCCCGATCAATACAAACGCTTCGACTACTGGGACCTCTCGACAAACTTTCCCACCTTGGCAGAACAGGACCAGTTGCTGGGCCGTCACCACGACGGGCCTGCGGACGACGATGCACGCTCCGAACGTGCCTCCGCAAACAGCGTGCGACACAAAGCACCTCCCAAACCGCAATCGGCGTTCTATATGGAGGGCGATGACCGGGCGACCGCCTTTGAACCGGGCCGCAATGTCTTAACCGTCGGACCAGGGAAGGCGTTTACCGTAGTGCGCACCGTGGATGTGGCCACTGCCGAATCCTGGGCCGACGACTCCTCGCTGGTCCACTACACCTGCGATCAGCACGCCACCTGCGCGCTGAAGCGCGCGGGATCGCCGTCTGTGATTCTCGCCAAGATGGACTGACGCCAACCTGACACGCTCGAATCGATTCACCGGCTACTCCGCGTTGTCGATTTGCGCCCTTTGCAGCTTGTCGGAGTAGTCCACGTAGACGGCTTTCCACGTGGTGAAGAAATCGATGGCGCCCAATCCCTCGCGATGGCCGTTCCCGGTCTGCTTCACGCCGCCAAACGGTAAATGCACTTCGGCGCCGATCGTAGGCGCATTGATATAGGTAATGCCTGCTTCCAGGTCGCGCATCGCCGTGAACGCACGGTTCACGTCCTTGGTATAGAGCGCCGTCGATAAACCATAATCGATGGAGTTGGCAATCTCGATGGCCTCCTCGAAGGTATCGAACTCGATCAGGCTGACCACGGGGCCAAACACTTCTTCCCGTGCGATGCGCATCGTGGGGCGTACGCCGCCCAGCACCGTCGGCTCAAAAAATGTGCCGCTCGCGAAGGCATCGCGAGTGAGAGTTCGCCCGCCGGCGAGGAGCTTCGCGCCTTCCTTCACTGCAATCCCAACATATTGCGTCGACGTCTCGATCTGCCCCGCATTCACCTGCGGCCCCACTTGTACCGACTCATCAAGACCATTCCCGATCTTGAGGGCCTTGGCGCGCGCCACAAACTCCGCGGTGAATTTGCCGGCAATGCCCTTCTGCAGCAGGATGCGGCTGGTCGCCGTGCAGCGCTGCCCCGTCGTCCCGAAGGCTCCCCACAATGCGCCATCCAGCGCCAGCTCCAGATTGGCGTCGTCGAGCACGATCTGCGCATTCTTCCCGCCCATCTCGAGCGACACCTGCTTGAACGTGGCCGCGGCGCGCTGCCCAACATGCGATCCCACGCCGCTCGAACCGGTGAAGCTGATGGCCCGCACATCTTTGTGCTCGAGCAGCGCGTTGCCCGCAGCCGATCCCGATCCACACACAATATTGACTACGCCCGGCGGAAGTCCTGCATCTACCAGCGTCTGCACCAGGTTGTAGACCGAGAGTGGCGTATCCGTCGCTGGCTTGATGACGCAGGTATTGCCGGCAACCAAGGCCGGAAACAGCTTCCAGCTGGGAATCGCCATGGGGAAGTTCCAGGGCGTAATCAGCCCGACCACTCCAACCGGCATGCGCACGCTCATGGCGAACTTGTTCACCAGCTCCGACGGGGTTGTCACGCCAAAGAGGCGCCGCCCCTCGCCGGCCACGTAGAAGGCTTCGTCAATCGCCTCCTGCACATCGCCCCGTGTCTCGGCCAGCACCTTGCCCATCTCGCGCGTCATGTCGCGGGCAAACTTCTCTTTTCGCTCCTGCAGCAGGATGCCGGTCCGCGTCAGAATCTCGGCGCGCTTGGGCGCGGGAACCAGACGCCAGCCGGCATAGGCCTTCTTCGCCGCAGCCACCGCGGCATCCACATCCGCGGCATCCGACGCCGGAAACGCGCCAACCACGTCCGCATGGTCCGCCGGATTCAGATTGAAGACTGTCTTGCCGCTCGCGGCTGGAACCCACTCGCCGCCGATCAGATTATGGTAGGTCGGAAACGTCATGGCTCACTTCCCGTTCCTTCGTCTTCCATCCGTCCGTGCTGCTCCGCGTGCTCGTGCATCGTCTTGAATTCCTGTGCGCCGCTTTCAACACCACGCGTGCAGCCCCGGCAAACACCTGAGTGTACCGCACCCTTCTATTGCGCGCAGGTACCCGTTACCATCGGTGGGCATTTACCTCTATTGTTCCCGGATGGCCTTACAATACTGGTGAGGTAGACCCACTCTCAATGCCATTGAACGGTTTTCAATCCCGCAATTCGCGGACACATAGCCTGCGCTCTCTCTTCAGCATGTTCTCGAGCGATCTGGCCATTGACCTCGGCACAGCCAATACGCTTGTCTTCGCCGCCGGCAAGGGCATCGTGGTCAACGAGCCCTCGATTGTGGCCATCAACAAGAACACCGGTGAAGTGGAGGCCGTCGGCAAAGAAGCCAAAGACATGCTCGGCCGCACCCCCGGCAATATCGTCGCCATCAAGCCCATGAAAGATGGCGTGATCGCCGATTTCAAAGTCACCGAGAAGATGCTCAATTACTTTATCCAGAAAGCGCACAACCGCAAGATGCTCGTCCATCCCCGCATCGTCATCGGTGTGCCCTCTGAGATTACGCAGGTTGAAAAGCGCGCGGTCGAAGACTCGGCCTATCGCGCCAAGGCCAGCGAAGTGTATCTCGTCGAACAGGCCATGGTGGCGGCCATCGGCGCCGGCTTGCCAATCACCGAGCCCTCGGGCAACATGGTGGTCGACATCGGCGGCGGCACTACCGACATCGCCGTCATCTCGCTCTCCGGCATCGTCTATTCGCGCTCCGTCCGCATGGCGGGCAATCAGATGGACGAAGCCATCACCAACTACCTCAAGCGCAAATACAACCTGCTGATCGGTGAGCGCACGGCCGAGCAGATCAAAATCGACATCGGCTCCGCGTATCCCCTCGACAAGCCGCTCACCATGGAGATCAAAGGCCGCAACCTGATTGAAGGCGTGCCCAAGACCATCTCCATCGACGACAGCGAAATTCGTGAATCGCTGGGCGAGTGTATCGCCGTCATCATGAATGCCATTCGCGTGGCCCTCGAGCGCACGCCGCCTGAATTGTCCGCCGATATCTCCGATCGCGGCATCGTCCTCACAGGCGGGGGCGCGCTCATCAAGAATCTCGACAAACGCATCCGCGAAGAAACCGGCCTTCCCGTCTCCGTCGCCGATGATCCATTGGCTTCCGTGGTTCTCGGCACAGGCAAAATGCTGTCCGACTTCCGCCTGTTGCGCAAAATCAAGATTGACTGAGTAGTGGACAGTGATCACTCGTCAGTGATCAGAATGCATTGCGATCGACCGGCTCCTTGCCTTCCTCACTGATCTCTGATCACTGAACCCTGACCACTGGACGACATGGAATCGCTTTTCGAACGCTATCGGAACCTCGTGGTGCTGCTGACATTGCTGCTCGCGCAGATCGTCGGTCTGGCCATGCAGGTCCATCGCGGCGAGTCGGGCCATATGAGCGTCGATCCGCGCGATAGCAAAGGCGTGCGCCTCCTGCGGCTCTGGGCCGACATGGTGGTTTCTCCGCCCGAGCGGCTCTTCCATGGCATCGCCGAGGGCACCTCCAATTATTGGGGAAACTACTTTGATCTCCGCCACGTCCGCGAGCAAAATCAGCAGTTGCAGGCGACCGTAGACCGGCTCCGTCTGGAACAGGCCGCGCTGCTTGAAGACGCCCAGCAAGGTCAGCGCCTGCAGGCTATCCTCAAATTTCAGGAAAAGTACATCTACAAAACCCTCCCCGTGCAGGTGATTGGCACCAGCGGAAGCGAGCAATCTCGCGCCTTTTTCATCGACAAGGGTTCAGACTCCGGCGTGGAACGCGATATGGCCGTGATCACCGCCGACGGCATTGTAGGCAAGGTGCGCGACGTGTTTCCCCGCACCGCCCAGGTTCTGGCGGTCAACGATCAGAGCAGCGGCGCCGGCGTGATTCTCGAGACTACGCGAATCCGCGGCATCCTGCGCGGCAATGCGGTGGGGCAACCGCAGATTGTCGGGCTCATGGCCGATAGCCGCATCAAGCCGGGCGAGCGCGTGCTGACCGCCGGCGGCGACGAGATCTTTCCCCGCGGGCTGCCGGTGGGCACAGTGAAAGAAGTGGTTCCAGACCCGGATCAGGACGGATTCATCAAAGTCATCGTGCAACCGGCGGCGCATCTCGATCGGCTCGACGAGGTTCTGGTGATCACCTCCATCCAGCCGCGGTTCCCGCCCGATCAGCAGCAGGACATAGCCACCAGCGAAGCGGAAAAGGGTCCGGAAGCCGAGCAGGAAAACGCACAGCAGAAGGCTTCGGAGGTGCTGGCGGAACGACTCCCTGGCCTCATCGAGCCCAATCTACCGGCTGACCAGCAACCGCTGAATGACGACACCAATCCAAACCCGGTCTCACGACCGCCGATGCCGATCCACCCCGATCGCTTCACGCCGGGCGCCAATCCCAACACAGATGAAACGGGCGGGCCTGCAACGGCGCCTGCGGCGAATTCACCCGACACTGCCGCACCGAAGCCCGCTGCGCCTGCAAAGTCCCCGGCCAAGCCCGCCTCCAAACCGCAGAGGAATCCTTAGCCATGTCAGTGCTGATGGCGGACGCACGCCGCGACCTCGAAATTCATCGCTATCCAGTCCTGATCTATGCGTTCATTCCTCTTGTCGCGCTGGTACTGCAGGCATGGCTGCCGCGTCTTCTCGGCCAATATGCCTGGTTTGACCTGCCCCTCGTGGTCACCGTCTACTTCGCTCTCGGCCGCCGCAGCCCCATCCAGGGAACCATCATGGGGTGCGCCGTCGGCCTCTTCGAGGATGCCCTCAGCCACCACGCGATCGGCATCAACGGCATCGCCAAGACGGTCGCCGGCTTTCTGGCGGCCTCGGTCGGCATCCGCATCGACGTCGAGAATCGCATCATTCGCGTGGGCTTGATCTTTCTGCTCTCCCTGCTCTCCAGCGCGCTCTGTGTCTTTGTGAACCGCTTTCTGCTCGGGCTCGCCCTCGAGGTTCGTTGGCTGACTGAGCTTTTCATCGCCATTGGCAACTCGGTGATCGCGCTGGTTGCGTTTCCGTTCCTCGATCGTTTTCAGAGTAGGGATTGAGCATGTTTCCGCATCGGCAAAGTGCCTACGTACCTTTTGGATTTCGGAATCCCCGCAGAATTGGGGCGGATTTTCAGCAACGCGCTATTCTGGAGAAGAAGCAGACCGATGTACTCTGACAACGCAGGACGTGGCGAGAAGATCTCCGGCATCAAGCTGACAGTCGTGCAGTACGGCGTGCTGTTCATGATGCTGGCCCTGGCCGCCGGTCTCTGGCGGTTGCAGGTGCTCGGGGCAAACAACTTTCGCCTGCTCGCCGAACAGAACCGCATTCGCAAGGTGCCCATCCTGGCCCCGCGCGGCAAGCTGTTTGACCGCGAGAATCGCCTCATCGTCGACAACTATCCTTCCGTTTCCTGCTTCCTCGTTCGCGAGCAGAACCACAACGTCGATGCCGATCTGCCCATGATCGCCAGTGGACTTCACTTGGACCTGGAACAGCTGAAGGCCACGCTGCGCCACTATCGCGCGTCTCCCGGATATCAGCCCATCCCCATCAAGCAGGAAGTGACACCGGATGAAGAAGCGTTCATCGAAGCGCACCGCAACGAGCTGCCGGAGCTCGAGACCATCGACGTCGAGCGGCGCTTGTATCCGCGCGATGGATTCGCTTCCCACCTGATTGGCTACGTCGGCGAAGTCAGCGAAGACATGCTCAACGATCCGCGCTATGCCGCGTACGAGCCCGGCGATGTTGTCGGCAGGGCGGGCGTGGAGCAGACCTACGATCAGCTTTTACGCGGCGAAGACGGCTCACGCGACGTCATCGTCGACAGCCACGGACGCGAAGTCGGCTATCTGCACACCGAGCACTCGATTCCCGGCAAAGACCTGCGCCTCACCATCGACAACGACCTGCAGCGTGCCGCTGAACTGGCGCTGGGCGGCCGCAATGGCGCCATCGTGGCCATGGACCCGCGCAACGGCGAAATCCTGGCCATGGTTTCGCGGCCGAGCTTCGATCCCAACGCCTTCGCCGTCAAAATAGACCGCACCGAATGGAACAAGCTGGTCACCGATCCTGAACATCCTTTGATGAACAAGGCGATTCAGGCGCAGCTGGCTCCCGGTTCGACCTTCAAAATTCTCATGTCGGTTGCCGGGCTGCAAGAAGGCATTGCGCAAAATCTCAAGGTGAACTGTGCGGGCGGCTGGGGTCCTTACGGCTTCTTCCACCACTGCGACGAGCATCACGGTCCGGTCGATATCCACAACGCGATTCCTTACTCCTGCGACACCTACTACTACCAGCTGGGCGACAAGCTCGGGATTGACCGGATCGCGAAGTATGCCAAGGAATTCGGCTACGGGCAGAAAACCGGGATTGACTTGCCCGGCGAGCAGGCGGGGCTGATGCCCTCAGTTGATTGGCTGTTGAAGACCTATCATCATCGCTGGTATCCCGACGAAACCCTTGACGTCGCCATCGGGCAGGGCGCCGTCGAGGCCACACCCATTCAGCTGGCGCGCATTATCGGCGGCATTGCTTCCGATGGCCACATGGTCCGTCCCCACACCGTCTTTCCCGATGAGCTGCCCGAGGACTTCCGTCGCGCGCTCGATGACACCTATCCCGGTTCCGGCAAAGTCGATATTCCCATCGATCCCGATACCTGGGAGACGGTGACCGACGGCATGGCCGCAGTCACTCAGCCCGGCCTTTACCACACGGCCGGAGGAGAGCACCTCGAAGGCATCGACTTCGCCGGAAAAACTGGAACCGCTCAAGTGATGAGCCACGTGGCCCTCGACAAAACCGCGAAGGGCAAGATAACCCGTCCGAACGTGTGGTTCGTAGGCATCACTCCTCGCCGCAATCCCGAAGTGGCAGTGGCAGTGCTTTTCCAGAATGGCGACAAGAGCTGGTTTTCAGCCCGCATCGGCGCTCGCTTCATCGCCGCCTACGTCGAAAAGCAGCGCCGCCTCGCGCACAACCTGGCTCCTGCAAAGCCCACCGCAACCCAACCGGCGCCCGTGGAAGTGGGCGCAGTCTGGTCCACTCCGAGCGATGACCCCGCCGCGCAGTCGGCACACATCCAAGCTGGTCATTTCTTCGTCGATTCGAATGGGCATGTGTCCTCACGCGCTCATCCAACAGTCGCTTCAGCTGCGCAGCTTGGCATGGCCTTGCCCGTGCGTCGGACCCCGAATCCATGAGCCCTGTCCGCCGCTTTTTGAGCTTCCGCGACTTCGACTGGGGTCTGCTCGGTATGGTGCTGCTTCTCTGCACCGTGTCCGTGCTCGAGATTTACTCGGCAACCCTGCACACCCGGTTCGCCGGATTTCACACCAAGCAGGTGTTCTTCATCCTTGCCGGCCTGGTGCTGATGTTCATCCTCGCCAAAATTGACTATCATCGCCTGCTCGACTGGACGCCCTGGGCGTATGGCGTGTGCATCTTCGCGCTCGTCGCCGTCAAACTCGTAGGGCACAAAGCCCTCGGTGCGCGGCGCTGGATTCAGGTCGGGCCGATGCAGTTCCAGCCGTCGGAGTGGGCCAAGCTCGTGCTGATCCTCGCGGTCGCACGCTATTTCGCCAATCTCGGCGGCCGCAATCTCACCTGGTCCGACATCTTCAAAGGTCTCGCACTGGTCGGCCTGCCCATGGCCCTCGTGCTCATCCAGCCTGACCTCGGCACAACCCTCATCTACGCGCCAATTCTCATCGCCGGACTCTTCCTGGGCGGCATCAACTGGAAACAGGCTGTGATTCTCATGACGGTTGCGGGCGTCGTAGCCATCGGCGCATGGTCCAGCGGCAAAGGTCTCAAGCCCTACCAAAAAGCTCGCCTTACCAGCTTTATCAACCCCGATACTGACCCGAAAGGCTCCGGCTACCAGATTCGCCAATCGCTCATCGCCGTCGGTTCGGGAGGCATCTGGGGCAAGGGCGCAACCAAGGGCACGCAGACTCAGGGCTACTTTCTCCCCATTCCCTACACCGATTTTATTTTCGCCGCCTTCAGCGAAGAACACGGCTTCGTGGGTGCGATTTTTGTGCTGCTGCTATACTTCCTCATATTGATGCGTTTGATTCAAAACGCTCAAACAGCCGCCGACCTGCCCGGCTCCCTGATTATCATGGGCGTCGTGGCTGTGTTGACCTTCCAGATCGCGGTCAACGTAGGCATGGTCATCGGGTTCATGCCCGTCACCGGAATCCCCTTACCTTTAATGAGTTATGGTGGATCCTCGGTGTTGTTTACCTTCCTCGCGCTAGGCGTGGCAATGAACGTTCGTATGCGCCGGTTTGTAAACTAAAAGCGGATACAGAAACCCGAAAGTTTCTGCAATCGCCGCGTGCACTCTGGCCCGAAGGGGCGGACGCGCAGCAACAAGTTCACCTCTTGGGAGTCGGCACTGGGTGCCGCATTCCGGGAAATAGATTGGAAATCACTATGTCGGCCAGGTCACACATGGATCGCAGGCCCGGCAGGATTGAGTTCATGAGCTCGCAGAGACGGGAAAGCCGTTGGCAGCGCAAGGATTGCATGGCTCGCGAGGGAGCGGATGGGCAAGTCAGCCCTGCCCCGATCGCGCGACACAGCCAGGCAGGCGCCGGCAGCGAAACGGCCCGGCCGAAAAACTCGGCCTCGTTGGTCACAAACCCTCTGCAAAAGGATCTCCGCAAAGCGCGGCTCGTCTCGAAAGATGTCGGCCGCTCTTGGAGAGGCTTCGGCACCTTCGGCGCCTCCCTGTGCAAGCTGGCTGGACCGATCGGCTCCGCCAGGTCTTCCCTTTCGCCCATCTCGCTCCTCTCCGGTTCCGCGCCTCCCCATCTGACCTTGCCGCAGGCCCCGGCCGCCAAGTGCCGCCGGGCGGAAAGGTACGATGGCAAAGGAAATTTGCATTTCAAGCACGCCGCATGAAACACGGCTTGCGATTCTTGAAGACGATCAGCTCGCGGAAATTTACTACGAACGCGAAAACGAATACACGCTCGCCGGCTCCATCTACAACGGTCGAGTCACACGCGTCCTCCCCGGCATGCAGTCGGCATTTGTCGACATTGGCCTGGAGCGCGACGCGTTCCTCTATGTAACCGACTTCCTCGAACTCGAGGATCCGGAAGAAAGCGACGAGCTGGAAAAGGCTGCAATCAGCAGCCCCAACCAGCCCCCGCGCGAGGTGCGGCACGATCGCGGGCGCAACGGCCAGCGGCAAGCGCAGCCGGATCGCGAAATCGCTCGTCCAGCGCCCGAAGGCGAAACGCCAACCGCGGGAGTCGCGTTGCCCGCGGAAGCCGGCTCGCAGCTCGACCAGAAGGACCAGACCGAGGAAGCCTCGGACGATCAGGGAGCCAAGCGCTGGCGCGGACGCCGGCGTCGTCGTGGAGGCCGCGGCCCCGTTGCATCGGACTCCGCAGAAGGCGCCGAGACCCGAAGGACAGAAGCCTCGCCGGAGGCTGACGAAGAGCATCCGCGCGAAGCCCACCCAGCCCGGGAAACCGCTCCCCGCGCGGAGCGCGCTCCGGCATCCTTCGTCCTGCCCGGCGAAGCGCTCTCGAAATACGGCGGCACACCCGTTGAATCAGAAAAGAAAAGCACGGAATGGGCTGCTCCCGCACGACCCGCAGTGACCTCGCGCCCCTCGACGCTGATCGAAAGGCCCATTGAATGGGATGGCAGCGGGCTTCTGCCCGGCGAATCGCTCGCACGGCACCGGGGGCGTCGGTCAGAAGAAACAGTGGAAGAGTCCTCGATCGAGTCTGGGCAGACAACGAGCGAGGCCAGCGAAGATCGTCCCCACTCCTTCAGCCCGCAAGCGGGAGAAGGCCTGCCCGCCGACGACGATTTCATCGAAGAGGCCCTGGTGCATGAGGGATTGATCGGCGAAGAGGATTCTGCAGATGCCTCCATTCCGGAAGCCACGCTCGCCGCATCGGGTGTGCTCCATGCGGAGCCTGCCTCCCTGCGCGACGCGACCGAGCCCGGCAAGGTGCAGGAGTTCGAGTTCGAGGAACAGACCGACGAACCGGAATCCGATGCCAGCGCATCGCATCACGTCGATCCTTTCCCACCCAGCGGTTTCCGTCTCTTCGGCTTCGGCGGCAAAGGCAAGAAAGACGAAGAAGGGCACAATCCGGCAGGAGCGGACCCGACTCCTCATGAGCATTTCGCAGAGGAAGCCACCTCCGCCGCGTCGTCTCCAGCTTCAGCTTTCTTCCCCGGCAACGGTGTGGTCGAAGAAGAAGTGATCGAAGGTGAGGAGTTAGAAACGCCGCTCCATCGCCATCATCACAAGCACGAAGAGCACGACCTCGATGAGTATGAAGAGGAAACCTTGCAGACGCAGATTCGCTCTGGCGAGTTGGGCGAAATGCTGCAGGAGGCGCACCTCGATCATCGCATCCAAATGGACTTCGACGACAAGACCCTTGCCGAAGAGGAAGACGAAGAAACAGCGGACGAGGAAGAGGCAGTTGCCGGGAATGGCCAAGCCCCAGCCGAAGGTCAGGTCCAGCCGCGACGCGACCGGGATCGTAATCGCGGTCGTCGTGGACGCGGAGACCGCAGCGGTCATCGCCCCGGCGAGCGTCGCGGTCCATCGCGCCGATCGGCGCAGACCTCTGACCTGCCGATCATCAGCGACCTGCTCAAGCCTGGCCAGGAAATACTGGTGCAGATTGCCAAGGAACCCATCGCCAAAAAAGGCGCGCGCATCACCAGTCACATCGCGCTGCCGGGGCGCTTCCTGGTCTTCATGCCCACGGTCTCGCACGTCGGCGTCAGCCGCAAAATCGCGTCCGACGAGGAGCGCCAGCGCCTGAAACGGGTCCTGACCCACGAGCGCGGCGAAGCCTCCGGCGGATTCATCGTGCGCACCGCGGCAGAAGGCGCATCGGAAGAAGAACTCCGCGCCGATCTGCGCTTCCTGATCCATTTGTGGGACGAGATCAAGCAGCGCTCCGAAGGCTCCAAGTCGCCCGCGCTGATCTATCACGACCTCTCGCTGATCGAGCGGATCCTGCGCGACCAGGTCAGCGCCAACTTCTCGTCGATCTGGGTCGACTCCGAAGCTGACTACGAGCGCATTGTGCGCTTTCTCAATCGCTTCTCGCCCACCCTGGTGCGCCGCGTCAAGCTCTACACCAAGGAGACACCGCTCTTCGAGCACTTCGGCATCCAGGACGAAATCTCCAAGGCCCTGCGCTCCAAAGTGTGGCTCAAGTCGGGCGGGTCGATTGTCATCAATCAGACTGAAGCGCTGGTGGCCATCGACATCAACACAGGAAAATATGTGGGCAAAACCGCGCGCCTCGAAGACACCATCGTAAAGACCAACCTCGACGCGATTCCTGAGATCGTGCGTCAGATTCGTCTGCGCGACCTCGGCGGCATCATCATTATCGACTTCATCGATATGGATGAACGCAAGAATCGCTTCAGGGTCATGGCCGCGCTCGAAGAGGCACTCAAGAACGATCGCGCCCCAACCAAGGTTCTGCAGTTTAACGATTTTGGCTTGGTCGCCATCACCCGCAAACGCGTCAAGCAGTCCTTGGAGCGCACTCTGAGTGTGCCCTGTCCCATCTGCCAGGCCACTGGCATGGTCAAGAGCCCGGCCACTGTCTGCAATGAGATCTTCATCGAGCTGCGCAAAATGCGGAAACACTTCGAAAATGGCGACGTGCTGGTCCGCGTGAATCCAGAAACCGTGAAGGCGCTCAAGGCAAACAATGCCCGCTGGCTTACCGATTTGGAGGAGCTGACCGGCAAAAACATCCTGGTCAAGAGCGATGCAACCCTCCACCCCGAGCAGTTCGACATTCAGGGATAATCGGTCGCCAACTCCCAGATCCTAGAGCCGGAACCCACATTCCGGCTCTGCCGTTTCTACCCCCGGCGATGCAACTTCCCCTGCAGAAACGTGTCTAAGTCCATACGGGAGTAAGGCACGCCTCCCGCTTGGTTGCAAAAATATTGATTTCTGAGGTATGGAATGTCAATCCTCCGTTCGCTGTCGCTCTTGCGACATGTTTCCCTTCTTTCGGCTGCGGCTGCCTTTGCAATCGGCTCCGCGGGTGCCCAGGTTGCCGCCTCGCATGATCCTTCGCCTTCATCCACCGAGTCGAGCTCTACGGCGCAGCCCTTCGATGAGGCCAGCGCCGAGGCTCTCCCCGCTGCGCCGTCGCCTTCCAGCTCAGCCGCCGGGCAAGAAAACGGCGGCTATGGGCACGGCTATCACAGCCACAGCCTGCGCAGTCATCTCGCCTTCGAAGCGGGCGGCGGATTCAATGGCCCCACCGGCAGCTCCTCCAACGACATTACCTGGGGCGGCAATATCACCGTCGGCGGAGGCTATAAATTCAGTCAGAGGGTGAGTGCCCTGCTGGAATACCAGTTCATTGACTCCAAGGTCCCGGGCACCCTGATTGCGGAAGCTGGAGCCACAGGCGGCAACGACCACATCTGGTCGCTCACTGTTGACCCCGTTGTCGATCTCTTCCCCAAGAGCGCGAACGATGTGTATGTGACTGGCGGTGGCGGTTTCTATCGAAAGGTCACCAGTTTCACCGACCCCGAACCGACGCAATTCTGTACGTATTTTTATTGCGGCGTGGGATACCAAAATCAGGTTGTCGGCCACTTCTCCAGCAATCAGGGCGGATTTAACGTGGGCGGCGGATTCGAGCACCGCCTCGGCGGCATCTACGGAGAGGGCCAGGCGAAGATCTTTGCGGAAGCCCGCTTCCTTGACGTGATGAGCCCCGCAATCACAACCAATGCCAATGGTCTGGGCACAACCTCGGTCGGTTCCGACACCAAGATCATCCCCGTCACCTTTGGCGTGCGCTGGTAGTTGGCGCCTCACAGTCTCCATCCTTGCGACTGCTCAGTCGCGAGGATGCGAGGCCTCTCTCGTCTTCCTAAAAATTCCTAAAAAACACCCAGCACCCGCAACCGCACCAGCCCTCCTGCAACCACTCCGAGCGGCACGATTGCGATCAGGGCGACCGAGTAGCCGACCGGCTGTCTGTCGCGCGATTGCAGCGTGCTGAGGCCTCCTAAAACAAGAACAACGATCCCCAACACGAGCACATCGCGCAGCGGATTCGCCGCTTCTGTCCACGCCGTCATGTATCCGCCCGCCGCGCCGGCAAGAAAAGCCGAGCCGAGATGGACGAACGCGGCGGCCGCTCCCAGGTGGACGGCCGGTTCAGCCCACTCCGGAGCGATGCGCCTTAGCAAGAGACGCACGGCTCCGACCAGCAGGATCGTCGTGGCAAAGCCAGCAAGCAGGGCAAGAAAGCTGTGCACCGCTACCACGGCTTCTTCTCGGGCTCCGTCGAATTCCCCACTTCACCGCGCTCAATGCGGGCAAGAAATGTACGCGCCAGTCGAGGCTCGCCGGGATGGCTCTCTCCATGCATAGTGCAGAGATCGAGAAATTCGTCGCACAGCGCGTTACGTTCGCCATCCTGGTTCAGAATGGCCTGCAGCGCAAACGCCAGCTCGCGCAGCTTGGCCGCCTCGGGCCATCCGTGGCTCTCTTCTTCGTCGCCCATCAGCTCAAGATCCGAGAACAGGCCCCGCCGTCCGCGCGCGCACTCTTCCAGGCAGGCCATCAACTGGTCTGCGAAGACTTTGGCCAGCGATTCAAGCTGCGCGGATTCTAGTTCATCTCGTGGATCCATCGTTCGCCCGCCGCCCCCTGATCACTATTCCCTGTTCCCTGTATTCCGCATCGCTGCTTCCACTTCATCGGCAGTGTGGGGAAGAGCAGCGTCCAAATCAACGAGCTTGCCATCCTCGTTCACCAGAAAATCGCACTCGATACGCACGCCAATCTTCTCCTCCGGGATATACACGCCTGGCTCGATCGTGAACACCATGCCCGGCTTCAGCACCGCGGGATAATCCGCCGGATCGTGTACATCGATGCCCACCATGTGGCCCAGGCCATGCAGCCAGTATTTGCCCAGCGGCTGCCCCTGCAGATCCTTGCCATGCGTGTTGATGTAGTTGTAGGCCGCCGTATCGAGCGAATTCGCATCTCTGCGGTCGCGATCGTTGATGGTCGACTTGCCCGCCACGAACGCATCGATCGCCGCCTGCTGCGCGCCCAAAACGATATCGTAAATCTCCCTCTGCCGCGCGGTGAAGTGTCCGTTGGCCGGTACAGTGCGCGTGATGTCCGACGCATACATCGAGTATTCGCAGGCCGCATCCACAACCACAATGTCACCATCTTCCATGGTGCGCGAGTTCTCACTGTAGTGGAGCGTCGTCGAGTTCACGCCCGAACCCACAATGGGCGAATACGACGGCCGCTCACATCCCTGCTCCATCCAGACCTCGGTCATTTTGCCCGCGATGGCCCGCTCATTCACGCCCGGTTTTACCGCGCGCATCATGGCACGCTGTGCGGCGACCGATGCTGTGGTCGTTTTCTTCAGCAACTCAATCTCACCCGCGTCCTTCACTGCGCGCAAAGGCGCAATGAGTCGAGTGACGTCATTCGCGGCGGCAGCTGCTCCCAACCCCAGCGTGGTTGCATTGAAACTCACTAGCGCTTTCGCCGGTTCCGCGTCGGGCTGCGTCCACACGTCTGCAATCAAACCGCGATCCTCGGCGATCACCTTGTTCAATTCCGCCGGAAGCGCAATCATTGGCTCCACGGCATCCACGCCCGTGGCCTCCCTCACCTTGGGTGTCGCGGCATCCATCTTCACCCCGGTGTAGAGCTCGATGCGGCGGTTGCGGGTGGGGAGAAACAGAATCTCTTTATAACTTTGCGATGGTCCGCCCGCGCCCACCACCATCAACGCCGCGCCCGGCTCGTTCCAGCCGGTCAGGTAATAGAAATCGCTATCCTGCCGATAGGGCATGAAGTCGAGCACCGGCTCCGGCGCAGCAAACAAGACCGCGACACCGCCGCGCAGCCGCGCCCCCAGCGCTTCGCGCCGCGTGTGATACACGCTGTTTGGCTGTTTTTCTAGAGCTTCTGCAACAGAGCCCAACACAACAAATGCAAGAACAGCGCAGACAAACGACCGCAGCGAAGACATTCCGCTATTGTCGTCGGTCCCGCGGCTGTGCGCAAAGCACTCGTATGCACGGGCCCGGAGATTCAGAACCTGCAAAGAATCTTTCGGCGGATAGGGAGGGCGAAGCGAGAGAGATCAGGCTGCGGGCACGGTCGAGGCAAACGCGCTCATCGTTTCCATCGCCTCGTCCGTTGCAGGCATCGTATCCTTCTTCGTCATTGTGCGGAGAAACACCTCCGCCGGCACGGGGCGACCGAAAAGCCAGCCTTGCGCATAGATGTCCTGGCGCGATGTTGCAAAGTAGCGCGCCTGCTGCGTTGTTTCAATTCCCTCAACGATTACGCGCAGCCCCAGCGTTTCGGCCATGGTGAGAATCTGCGGAAGGATCGTCACCGTCACGGCATCGGTGCCGATCGCCCTGGTGAAAGCCTTGTCGATCTTCACCGCGTCCACCGAAAGATCGTGCAGATAGGCAAGGCTCGAATATCCCGTGCCGAAATCATCGATGTGCACGAAGTGGCCGCGCTGGCGGAGACGAAGAATCGTCTCCCTGGCAATCTCCTGCCGGGCAGTGGAGCTCTCGGTGATCTCGATCCCGATGCTTGACGGCTTCACGCAGGCTTCCGCGAGCGCCTTGTCGAGCATGGGCAGAAACTCCGGATCGGCCAGGTCGGCCGCGGCAATATTCACGTTGACGCGGAAGTCCGACCGCTCGCGCAGAGTCTCTCCAAACTCATGCAGAACATGGCGGACCACAAGTTTTGTAATCCGTCCGACAAACCCGCGCGCTTCGGCTACTTTCACAAAATCATCCGGGCTCACGGCGACATTGTCATCGTTGGTCCAGCGCACCAGGGCTTCGGCTTCCACCAGCTTTCCGCTCTTCAAATCCACAATGGGCTGATACACAAGGCGCAGCGAATCGCGGCGAATGGCCCGCAACAACTGATTCTCGAACCCAAGCCGCCGGCGATAGAGAATTGATCCGATAAAGGCGAGCAGGATGCCGGTCAGCGATCCCAACGCTACAAAGCCTCCGACCTCGACGCGATTGCTCTCCATCACCTGCGACACCGGAAGATGGGCTGCCGCGCAAACCATTCCGTCGGAAGAGCAGCGCGTTCCATACAGCGTTCCGCCTTCGCTGAACTGACCACTCCTGGTCAGGAAAGCGCCGCCTGCACTCGATGCGTCGCCCACCAGACGGCTGGCCTGCCGCGTTGGAGCGTCCAGATCGGTCACCGTAAACGGAATTGCACTGGAGACCAACGCTTGAATGTTGAACGGGCTGTAGACGATGAAGGAGTCTTCCGCCTGGATCGCGATCACCGTCTCCTTACCCACCCGAAACGGGGCCAGATTGCGATACATCGATGTGCCGTCGCGCTGGTGGATGTCTGGCGTATAGCGAACATCGGAGTGCACGGCACGCCCGAGGTCCGTGGAGCACACCATGCTTCCACCCCGCATCCGACCGCCGGCTTTCAGATATTGCGCCTGGTAGATGAGCCTGCGGAAGTATGCAATCTCCGCATCTGAGCACATCGGATAGGGCGAAGCGTTCATGGCTGCAAGAATCTTGCGCGACTCAACCGTCGAGCGCTGCCCTTCGTCGATCACCCTCTGGGCAAACTGCTCGAGCCGCGCCTGCCCCTGCTTCAACGTGAGGAGACGCCCCACCAGGTAGCCGGACAAAGCTCCCCCGAGTGTGCCGAGGATGATCGCCAAAAAAGCAATCCAAGTGCGCTGGCGGAAAGAGGGCATGATTCGCTTCCTTATGTTTTCTCGAAAGAAGCACTTACGGCAATCCCCAATTTGGGGCATCGAACATAGTTCGCAAACTCGCTTCCGCAAAACCGCCCAGGGCTAGGCTCAACAAATCCTTCGACTTACCCTCAAGGCACGCTCCGGACGGCTTTCTTGACTCCAGCCGTTCGACGACTCTTCTTGGCCTCGCCGACAACTCTGGCCAGAACCCAGCTTCCAGCACCGCGAATCGGCTCTCCCTGCGGCGCCCCCCGACCAATTCGCGGCCCAACAGCACACAACACTCCACGTTTCCGGCGAAGCCATTGAGTTTCCCGACGTTTCGCAGTATTCTAGAGATGCGAACGAGTTTGTCCGCTGTATTCGCCGTGGGTAGACCGGCTGGCGGAGAGATGAGTGGGCTTACAGCCCACTTTTTATTTGGGGCAAACTCCAGACCAACGAGCCGAAATTCTCGGCCAGTGAGATGAGGTCCCAGCAGCCAGGCTCCGGGAAGGGGTTCGCCCTCCCTGCAGGTTTGAATGCTTGTTGCCGGGGTGCGGAAATGACGGTGAACCTCGACGCAATCCGGCTGTCGGCACAGCGCGTAGCTGCATCGCACGGACTGGATGTAGTCGACGTCGAGTTGAGTGGACGTGGCAAAGAAAGAATTCTGCGCGTATCTCTGGAGAAGAACGCCGAGGGCCGGGCGCAGTGGAAAGCGGCGCTGGCGGCAGGCGAGGAAGGCCTTCCGGAGCGGTTGTCCGAAGGCAAAATCAGTGCGGAGCAGCTTTCCGGGATCACCCATGAGGATTGCGCTGCGTTCAGCCGCGACTTTGGCGTCCTTTTAGATATCGAAGACCTGGTGCAGGGCGACGAGTACACACTGGAAGCCAGTTCACCCGGCCTGGATCGCAAGCTCACGCAGCCGGAGGAGTTTCAACGATTTCGAGGAAGCCTGGTCAAGGTACAAACCTTCACGCCCATCCGCAACAACCGGCACTGGCAGGGAAGGCTGGCCGTGGGACCAGAGAGCAGCATCACACTTGATCTCTCCGCGGTCCGGCAGAACAGCAAGAGCCGGAAAGCCGGAGTCGAAACGGTAGAAATTGCGTTGGCCAACATTGAGAAAGCGCAGCTAATCCCGGAGATTTAAGCGCCTCCGGCCGACGCAACAGAACAACAGGAGCGGGCGCAAGCCCCCGAACTCGCAACTTGAGCATGCGCAGCCGGATCACCTTCGCCGTGCACGCAGCACCCAGAGAGTCAGCACCGTATGGCAAGCGCTTTATACCAGAGCATCGAACTCCTCAGCCGCGAAAAGGGCATCGAGCCCGCGATCGTAGTCGGCGCCGTGGAAGAGGCCATTGCCCTCGCCACGCGCAAGTTCTACAAGACGCAGGAAAACATGCGCGGGGAGTTGAACAAGGACACCGGCGAGATCACGGCGTACATCTACAAGACCGTCGTTCCCGACGATGAACAGGTTGAGGATCCGGTCAACCAGATCACGCTGGCTGAGGCCAACGAGCTTGCCCCCGGGGTCGAAGTCGGCAGCGAGATCCGGCTCTATCGCGACACCAGTCCCCTGGGCCGCATCGCCGCCCAGCTTGCCAAGCAGGTCATCTTCCAGAAAGTCCGTGAAGCCGAACGCGACACTGTCTTCCAGGAGTACGCGCATCGCGAGAAGGAAGTGCTGAACGCCACCGTGAAACGCCTTGAAGGCCAGGACGTCATCTTCGACCTTGGCAAGGCCGAAGCCCGCTGCCCCAAGCGCGAGCAGTCGCGCCTTGAACAGTTCACTGTGGGCGAGCGGGTGCGCGTGGTGCTGCTCAAAGTGGACCGCGCCGCCAAAGGACCGCAGGTGATCGTCTCCCGGGCCGCGCCGGAGCTGGTACAGAACCTCTTCCAGTCCGAGGTACCCGAAATCTACGACAACACCGTGACCATTCGCGCCATCGCGCGCGAAGCCGGCGAGCGCACCAAGATCGCCGTGCAAAGCCGCGACAAAGACGTAGACCCTGTCGGCGCCTGTGTGGGCATGAAGGGCATGCGCGTGCAGTCGATCATTCGCGAGTTGCGCGGTGAAAAGATCGACATCATCGAATTCAGCGAGGAGATTACGACCTTTGCCGAGAAGGCTCTGCAGCCGGCCAAGGTCAGCCGTGTCTCCATCGCTGACCTGACCGACAAGCAGCTTGAAGTCATCGTCGACGATACACAGCTTTCGCTGGCCATCGGCAAGAAAGGCCAGAATGTGCGCCTGGCGGCCAAGCTGCTGGGCTGGAAGATCGACATCAAGAGCGAAGAAGAGAAGCGCCAGGAAGTGGAGCAGCAGATGCAGGCGCTCACCGGCGGACCCACGACTCCGATCGAGCAAGTCACCGAACTGGGCGATTCAATCATCCAGAAGCTGGTTGCTGCCGGCATCACCACCGTGGAGTCTCTGGCCGACATGACGCCCGAACAACTCGAAGAGATTCCGGGCATCGGCGAGAAGACTCTCGAGCGCATCAGCGTCGCCGTACGCCACTACTTCGGCCACTTTGAAGAGGGCGAGGAAGGGGCGCCGGCAAAGCCCGAGGGTGAAGTAGAAGTCGCAACCCCGGAGGCTGCGGCCGCAACCGCAGAAGCGGAGCTAGAAAACGCCCAGGAGACTCTGGAAGAAGCTGAAAGTGTCCGCGCCGCGGCGGCGGCTGAGGGAGACGATCTTGAAGCTTCCTCTGCGGAATTGGAAGCGAACGCGGAATCTGAAGCCGAATCCGCGAGCATGACCGCCGCGGAACTTGCGGTGGAGAACGTTGCGCCGGCCGACCAAGCCGAAGCGGTCGAAACCAGTAAGGAAGAAGCGGATGAGCCTGCAGAATGAGCCTGCGGGTAAAGATCCGCGGCGATTTTCAAGGCGATTCAGGCGATAATAGAAGTTCCACATCCCCATGCACTGAGGTAGCTATGAGCAACTAAGGGCTTTGGGAAGAGACATCGAAAAGAGGCGGATGAGTAAGGTTCGAATCAACGATCTCGCGCGTGAACTGGAAGTGAAGAGCCGCCAGGTTCTGGATACGCTGGTGGAGCTCGGCCTGGGTGCCGGCAAGACCCATTCCAGTTCGCTGGATGAAGACGAAGCCGAAAAGGTGCGCGCGCATTTCAATCATGGATCGCGCTCGGCTGGTCACGCCGCTGGGTTGTCTCGCGGCGCTCAGGCTATCGCGCCCAAAATCGATCTCTCGCACGTGTCCAAGCCCGGCGACGTGATGAAGGCCATTCTGGCCAAGAAGCAGGAAGAGGAAGCCGAGGCTCACAAGCCGCATCTGCCGGCACGGCCCGCGGCAGTCGCACCGCCCCAGCCTCCGGCCAAGCCGGCGCCTTCCGTAATCGCGGCTCCGGCTGCGCCCCCGGCACGCGTGGAACCGCGAAAGATTGTTCCCGCGCCACGGCCTGCCCCGCCCATCGTCGCCGCGCCGCCTGCACCGCGCGCCATTGCCAGCAAGCCTCCCGTCGGCCCGGTGGTCGCCAAAGCGCCCGCAGGCCTTCCCCCCGCGCGCCCTGTCGTTGCCGTCGTTCCGCCGGCTGTCGCCGTGGTGGTCAAGCCGCCTGCCCCACCCGTTGTGCGGGAGACTCCGACCCATCCCGTCGAGGCGCCGGCTTTGAAGGCGCCCGTCGCCCCCGCTACGCACACCACCGCCGTGCCCGAATCGGCCGCTGCCTCCAGCGCGCCGGTCATTGAGTCGGCCATACCCAAGATTCACTCCGCTGCCGTCGTTGAAAAACCCACCGCCCCGGCTGTCGGCGAGCCCGAAGCGCCGGTTGCAACGGCCGCTGCCGCGCCCGCCGCGGTGACCCCGAAACCCGCAGAAGCTGCGCCGCCGCCCATCCGCCGCGTCGTGATGCCGCAGACAGGGCCGCGTCCCGTCTACAAAGCGCCCTTCGTGGGAGCTCCGGCGGCCCCTGTGCCGTCCTCGACCACGCAACCCGGCGGCATTCAGCGCGGCAAGCCGATCTTCGATCGCCGCCCGGCAGGTGCGCCCGGAGGCCCCGGAGGCTTTGGCCAGCGCCCGGCAGGCGCACCCGGACAGTTCCCCGGCGGCCCGCGCCCCAAGCATCCTACGCGCACCGGCCCCGGCGGCTTTACCCCGGGCGGACCTGGGGGTCCTGGAGGACGCCCAGGCTTTGGCCAGCGTCCGGGCTTTGGCGCACCCCGCCCCGGCGGCTTCGGGCAGCGTCCGGGCTTTGGCGGTTCCGGCGCCACACCGCCCCCCACTGAAGCGCCGCGCGCCCAGCGTGCCAGCGCAGCCAGAGGGCGTGGCGGACGCCAGCAGTATCCCAAGACCAAGGAAGGCCCGATGAAGGGCTTTGTGCCGCCGCCACGCTTCGGTGGAGCGACACAATACAGCAACGAGCCGCTGCCCATCACGCGCGAAATTACCGTCACCGAGGGCATCAGCGTCAAGGACCTGGCCGAAAAGCTGGAGATCCGCGCCAAGGATCTCATCGCCACGCTGCTCATGCGCGGCGTCTTCGTCACGGTCAACCAGTCTCTCGACGCCGAAATGGTGAAGGATGTCGCCGCCAAATTCGGCGCCGGCGCCAACGTCATCACCTACGAAGAAGAGCTCGAAAACCAGACCATCGAAGAGGTCCTCGACACCGAGAAAATCGATGTAGTTGAAACGCCGCGCGCACCCGTCGTCACCGTCATGGGCCACGTCGATCACGGCAAGACCTCGCTCCTCGACGCAATCCGCGAAACCGACGTCGCCGCAGGCGAAGCCGGCGGCATCACCCAGCACATCGGCGCCTACAAGGTCCGCTTCACCAAGGAAGGCTCGCCCGCTTCCGGCCGCGAGATCGTCTTCCTCGACACCCCCGGCCACGAAGCCTTCACCCGCATGCGCGCGCGCGGCGCCAAAGTCACCGACATCGTGGTCATCGTTGTGGCTGCCGACGACGGCGTCATGCCGCAAACCATCGAGGCAATCGATCACGCCAAAGCGGCTGCGGTCCCCATCATCGTCGCAGTCAACAAAATCGACAAGCCCGAAGCCAATCCCGAGCGCGTGAAAAAGCAGCTTGCCGATCGCGGACTCATCCCCGAAGAGTGGGCAGGCGGTGGCGAGGGCTCCACGGTATTCGTCGAGGTCTCCGCAAAGAAGCGCCTCAACCTCGACCTGCTGCTCGAGATGATCTGCCTGGTCTCGGACATCAAGGCGCCCAAGGCAACGCCGGGCCGCAAGGCTGTCGGCTCCGTGCTCGAAGCCAAGCTCGATCGCGGCCGCGGCGCAGTCGCCACCGTGCTCGTGCAGGATGGCACGCTGCACATCAACGAGAGCTACATTGTCGGCAACACCTTCGGAAAAGTCCGCGCCATGTTCGACGACCGCGGCCGTCCCCTCGAAGAAGCCGGACCGTCGAGCCCGGTTGAAGTCCTCGGCCTCGAGTCCATGCCCGATGCCGGCGACACCTTCCTGGTCGTGGCCGATCGCGACAAGGCCAAGGGCATCGCGCAATACCGCAAGATGAAGGAGCGCGAAGCGCAACTCGCCAAGAGTTCGCGTGTCACGCTCGAAAATCTGTCGGAACAAATTCGTCAGGCCGGGGTGAAAGACCTCGCCATCATCCTCAAGGGAGACGTCACCGGCTCGGTCGAAGTGCTGGCCGATTCTCTTGTCAAAATGACGACGGATAAGGTACGCGTCAAAGTCATCCGCTCCGGCGTCGGTTCCATCACCGAGAGCGACGTGTTGCTCGCAACCGCCTCCAACGCCATCGTCATCGGCTTCAACGTGCGCCCCGAGCGCAAGGCTGCCGAGCTGGCGCAACAGGAAGGCATCGAGATTCGACTGCATTCCATCATCTACGAATTGCAGGACGAAATGCGCCTCGCCATGATGGGCCTCCTCGAACCCACGTTCAAGGAGAACTACATCGGCCGCGCCGAAGTGCTGACCGTCTTCAGGATTCCGAAGGTCGGCACCATCGCCGGTTGCCGCGTGCAGGACGGAGTCATCCGCCGCGATTCGGAGATCAAAGTCATGCGCGACGGCGAGCAGATGTTCAAAGGCAAAGTCGGTTCGCTCAAGCGATTCAAAGACGATGCCCGCGAAGTCACCAATGGCATGGAGTGCGGCATCGGCATCAACAACTGGAGCGATCTGAAGGAAGGCGACCTGCTGGAAGCCTTCACCACCGAAAAGATGGCCGCCGACCTCGGCCAACTCACTTCGGCCAAAGCCTAACCCTTCATCCCGAACAGGAACAGGCCCGCCTTCTCCAAGCGAGAGGCGGGCCGCTGTATTTCCATCCTCAGGAAATCTGCCACTGCCACCCTCAACTCGATAAACCTGGAGAGAAACCTGGGCTAGTCAAAAATTGTTATCTAGTTGGGACAGAATAAGCTGGGCAGCACGCATCTCACATTCGCATAGCAGGAGTACGGCATGTCTCGGCTTTTGCTCTCCTTTCTTTGCTCGTTCGCATTGGCACTCCAGGTCCTGGTCATCGTCGGATGCGGCGGTTCAATTTCAAAGACCACCACGAGCTCGGGCGGCGGCAACAGCCCAGGCTCCGGCGGCGGATCGGGCTCCGGCGGCAGCCCAGGCTCCGGCGGCGGGTCCGGGAGTGGCGGTGGGTCCGGGACCGCAAGCAGTTCGGTATGCGGCGGTGCGGAATCTGGATATAACAACCAAAATGGCTCAGTAACCGGCATTTGGTTGCAAAGCCCCTCCCCAGGTGAGAATCCAAGCAGTGTCCAGGTGAATGCAACCGCTTACGCCACCGCTGCCATTACCCAGTGGACGGTTTGCCTCGACGGTCAAGCCGTGTATCAGGCAAATAACGCTGCAACTTCCATCTCCCAAGCGATTGATATGACCGCTGGCCAGCATCTTCTCTGGGCAACTGTGTCGGACGCCGAGGGCGATTCCAACCGATCTGAAATTCACTTGATCCAGGTTGGACCCCCGCCGGCGAGCAGTACTGTATTGCCGACTCCGCCTGCAAACGCACAGGTGCTGACGGAGATGCAGAACGACACCGCCAACTGGAGCATCTGCAGCCTCTGTGCGGCGGGCACCAACACCACCGGCAACTACTGGATGGAGCCTTCCCAAAGCCAGCCCTCGCTGAGCGGCAGCAGCCTTGAGATGTATGCCGACGGACCATCCTGGAGCAATGTGCTGTTTATGGATACGATGTTGGGCACAAGTTCCAATTCCCATTTTCTGTGGGACTTCTCGGTCTACCACGACCCCGCTGCCGAAGACCATTTCTGGTCCTCGGAGTTCGATTTCTGGCAGGTTCTCGGGGGCAAGGAATTCATGATCGGCAGTCAGTGCGACTTTGGAGACGGCTACTGGTCCACCTGGGATAGCGAGGGAGGTCGTTGGGTTCTCAATGGAATTCCGTGTCCGCACTGGGCGCCGGGCTGGCACCATGTTCAGTGGTACCTCGAGCGCATCAGTCCCACGCAGTATCGCTACGACACGCTGGTCCTCGATGGTGTGCCCTACGGATTCAATCAAACCTGGACCGCCAACGATACCACCTGGCCGGATATGATCGGCATTCAATTCCAACTGGACCAGGATCCCACCGGTACTCCACTTCACGAATGGGTCGATAACGTGACCCTGACGACGTGGTAAGGCGAGCGGCGGGTGGTTTGGATCATTTGCCGAGACCCTGAGATTCCTTCGAAGAAAATCCGCAGCTTATGCCGCCCCTTGTTGGAGATCTTTTGAGGCCCGCGGAATTGCAAATCGACAACCTTCCCCATCGATAGGCCAATCTGTCTGCCATGGGCCCGGCCCGCATCCCGGGCGCGACCAAACGCGACTGGCAATCCGAACCGTGATCGAGACCCACAACAAGCCTTCGAACTGGCAACCTGCATCAAGAGTCCAGCGTCGTAGCGTGAGAACGAAGCGGAGGAGAACAAATGGGCTCTCTAAAAGGAAAGAAGATCGCAATTCTTGCCACCGATGGCTTCGAACAGGTCGAATTGACCGAACCGCGCAAAGCCCTTGATGCGGCCGGAGCGACGACCATCATCGTTTCGCCGAAGCGCGGTGAGATCAGGGGCTGGAGGTCCAAGGAGTGGGGAGATACAGTCCAAGTGGACAGGCCGCTCGACGAGGCCATCCCGAACGAGTTTGATGCGCTCGTTCTGCCCGGCGGCGTCATGAATCCCGATCATCTGCGCATGGAGCCAAAGGCCGTGATCTTTGTCCGGCAGTTCGCCGCTACCGGCAAAACTGTTGCGGCCATCTGCCATGGTCCCTGGACCCTGCTCGAAGCCGGCGCACTGAAAGGCAAAACAGTCACGTCGTGGCCTTCGCTCAAAACCGACTTGAAGAACGCAGGCGCGCATTGGGTCGACCAGGAAGTCGTGATCGACGGCAATTTCATCTTCAGCCGCAATCCCGACGATATTCCTGCTTTCAGCAAGGCAATCATCAAATCTCTCGGTGGAGCGTCTCAACACGCCGCAGCCTGAGCTGACCCTAAATAAACAACCTCTGTGCGAGCCGGAGCAAGACACAGCACCGGCCGCGCGCAGACTTCCAAACTCCACCGAGAAAACGGCGCCGGAATTCCCGCGAAGAACCTCGCCCGCATTTTCCCTTTGCTTACAGCGGATACTTTTCCGACGTGATGCACAGGCGCGCCACCTTGCGGCTCAGGCCGACCACGTCTGCGGGTACCTGCTTTGCCAGTCTCCGCAGAATCACCAGTTGCGTGCGCAGCATGTCGCCTTCTGCACAGGCCGCAAGCACGCGCCGTCCCGCCATTTCCGCCACGGCCAAGCTTTCCTCGGCGAGCAGCCCCGTCATTGCCGCGGCTATTTCTGCCGTGCCTGTGCCTCGATCGGCCATCTTCCGCGCGCGCAGCAGCGCAGACTCCAGAGCAAAGACCTGTCCGATCATGTCAGCCAGGTCGCCCATCACTTCTTGCTGATCCTGCAGCGCCGTCATGAAGCGCTGGCTGGCAACTCCCGCAGCAAAGAGTGCGATCTTTTTCACCGCCGCAAGGATCTCCGCCTCGCGCGCGAGTGCCTCGCCGGAATCGCCCGAACCATCGAATGACGGCGGCTGCGTCACATCGTCCATCAGCTTCTGGATCGCCTTGAGCAGCGGCAGTTCGCCGTTCATCGCGCGTTTCATCAACCAGCCCGTGATGATCAGGCGATTGATTTCGTTGGTGCCTTCAAAAATGCGATTGATGCGCGCATCGCGATAAAGGCGCTCCGCCGGATATTCTTCGACATAGCCGTAACCGCCCATCGTGGCCAGCAGTTCGTCCGCCACCAGCGTCATCATCTCCGAGCCGTAGACCTTCAGGATTGAGCACTCCACGGCGTACTCTTCGATGCGCTTCTGAATCGCCCGCGGCTCGTGCCGCTGCTCGCCCAGCGATTCCAGACCCGCTTCAAGCAGCCCCGCCGTGCGATAAGCCATGCTTTCGGTCGCATAGAGTCGCGCCGCGCACGCGGAGATTTTTTGCTGGATCAGCCCGAACTCTGCGATGGCTCTTCCAAACGCCTTCCGCTCTTTCGCATAGCGAACCATGTGCGCGAAGGCGTAGCGCGCTCCGCCAACGCATGCAACTCCCAGCTTGAAGCGGCCGATGTTCAGTACGTTGAACGCGATGTGATGGCCCTTGCCTGCCTCGCCGAGCAGATTCCCCGCCGGAATCGTGCATCCATCCAGAATCAGCGGGCATGTCGAAGAACCGCGAATGCCAAGTTTGTGCTCCTCCGCGCCGATCTTGAGACCGGGCGAGGTCCGCTCCACCAGGAACGCAGAGAACTTCTCGCCATCGATCTTGGCGAACACGGTGAAAAGATCCGCGATGCCCGCATTCGTGATCCACATCTTCTCGCCGTTCAACGTGTAGGTCTTGCCGTCGGCCGAAAGCGTTGCCCGGGTGCGAATATTCATCGCGTCTGACCCGGAGGTCGACTCCGACAACGCATACGCGCTGATCCATTCCGCGGTCGCCAGCTTAGGCAAATAGCGCTGCTTCTGTTCCTCCGTGCCATACCAGACCAGGGGCAGGGTACCGATGCCGATTTGCCCGCCGAAGGCCGTTGAAAAACTGGCCAGCACAGAGAGATGATCCGTGATCGCCGTCGAGCTGATCTTGTCCAGCCCCATGCCGCCGTATTCCTCGGGAACCTCGATTCCGGTAAGCCCCAGGTCGCCCGCTTTGCGCATCAGCGCCGGCAGCACACCGGGTTTCTTGGCTTCGATCTCCGCCACCAGCGGCAAAATCTCTTCCCGTCCGAACTGCGCCGCCGTCGCCGCAAACTGACGCTGCTCCTCATTTAAATCTTCAGGGGTAAACACTTCCGCCGGCGTGCGGGACTCAATCAGAAAACTTCCGCCGGCCGCAGCAACAATCGGCAAACTCGCAACGGTAGACATGAGTGCTTGAGCCTCCCTGGCTGAGCCCACCTTACGCTAGCCGCTCGCGGGCCCGCAACTGACGTCCGCGCCGGTTCGGCGCGCGACCTTATCGCATACAATAGACACAGAGATTGCCTACGGAGGGTGCGCCCTGCTCGCTGCGCTCGCTGACTGCCTGAAAGCTTCTGCCGGCCTGCTCAGCCGCCTGCCGCAACACCCGGTTGCGCTCCTCGCCTTTGCACCGCAAAACAGCCTGCGCCACTACTTCAAAATGCAGTACGCCGACCAGACCTTCCGGGGCCTCTATCACTGGAACTGGTTTGACCTGGCCCTGCTCATCCCCTACTTCGCGGTGATGATTGTCCTTTCCATCTATGGCATCCACCGCTACACGCTCTGCTACCTCTACCACAAGTACCGCCAGAACTACGATCCGAATCCGAGCGGCCACTTCGACGATCTGCCGCGTGTTACGGTGCAGTTGCCTATCTTCAATGAGCAATTCGTCATCGACCGCCTCCTTGAAGCTGTCTGTGCCATGGAGTACCCGCGCGAGAAGCTCGAAATCCAGGTGCTCGACGACTCAACCGATGAAACCACGGAAGTCGCAGCAGCCATCGTGGAGCGTTACGCAGCACTTGGCCATCCCATCGCCTACATCCACCGCAGCAATCGCCACGGCTTCAAAGCCGGCGCGCTCGATGAAGGACTGAAAGTTGCCAAGGGCGAATTCGTTGCCATCTTCGATGCCGACTTTGTGCCCCCGCCCGACTGGCTCATGAACGTGATTCACCACTTCTCCGATTCAGCCATCGGCATGGTGCAGACACGCTGGACTCATTTGAATCGTGAGTACAGCATGCTGACGCGCATCGAGGCCATCCTGCTCGACGGCCACTTCGTGCTCGAGCACGGAGCCCGCTCGCGCACCGGAGACTTCTTCAACTTCAATGGCACCGCAGGCATGTGGCGCCGTCAGGCGATTTTTGACGGCGGCGGCTGGCAGCACGACACCCTCACTGAAGACACTGACCTGAGCTATCGCTCGCAGATGGCCGGCTGGAAGTTCAAATACCTGCCTGAAGTCGAGTGCCCCTCCGAGCTGCCCATTGAGATGACGGCTTTCAAGACCCAGCAGGCGCGCTGGGCCAAGGGCCTCATCCAGACCAGCATTAAGCTGCTCCCCGTGATTTTCCGCTCCAACATTCCGCGCCGCATCAAGATTGAGTCGATCTACCACCTCACCGCGAACATGAGTTATCCGCTCATGATCGTCATGTCGGCGCTCTTGATGCCCGCCATGATCTGCCGCTTCTATCAAGGCTGGTTCCAGATGCTGTTGATCGATGTGCCGCTTTTCACCGCATCGTCGTTCTCCATCGCAGTGTTTTATGTTGCGAGCCAGCGCGTCCTCTTTCCGAAAAACTGGCTGCGTACATTTATCTACCTGCCCTTTCTGATGGCGCTCGGCATCGGCCTCACCGTCACCAATACCAAGGCGGTGTTGGAAGCGCTCTTCGGCATCAAGAGCGCGTTTGTGCGCACGCCGAAGTATCGCGTCGCCAAGAAAGGCGAAAAATCGCAGGCCGCAAAATATCGCAAGCGCCTCGTGATAGCCCCGTGGATCGAGCTCCTTTTTGGCGCCTATTTCTTCCTTGCCATTCTTTACACCTTCTCGAATCACAACTACTTCACCGCGCCTTTCTTGATTCTGTTTGTGGTCGGCTACTGGTATACGGGCTTGATGAGCCTCTTGCAGGGCCGCTTTGAGCGGTGGCGCACCGGCGGCAGCAACACAGAAGAGTCCAGCCCGAAGCCGTATCCCGTGGGCGTGTGAGCATATACCGCTCTCACACTCCTCCGATTGAGGCTTCTCCGATCCCAATCATTGCGAAAGCTGGCGAGCCAATCAGCCCCACCGCAGGTGGTCCGCTACAATAGACACAAGCGCCTGCCGTGCCGTGGACTCGAATCCTCGGGCCGCCAGGCGCATCAACGCATTATGCTCACAGAAAACCTGCCGGAAGCCTTGACCTTTGACGACGTGCTGCTGGTGCCCGCTTACAGCGAAGTGGTGCCCACGCAGGTAAGCACGCAGACCCAGCTGACGCGCGCCATCACACTGAATACGCCGCTGCTCTCGGCGGCCATGGACACAGTGACGGAATCGCGCATGGCCATCGCCATGGCGCAATTGGGCGGCATCGGCATCGTGCACCGCAATTTGTCGATCGCCACGCAGGCCGGCGAAATCGACAAGGTCAAGCGCTCCGAAAGCGGCATGATCGTCGACCCGGTCACCATCGGCCCCGATCAGTTCATCTCCGACGCCCTTGAAGTGATGCGCCGCTATAAGATCTCCGGCGTGCCCGTTACCCGCGGCAAACGCCTGGTCGGCATTCTCACCAACCGAGATCTGCGCTTCGAGACGCGCACCGACATTCCCGTGGGCGACGTGATGACCAAAGAACACTTGATCACCGTGCCCGTCGGCACCACGCTCGAAGAAGCCGAGCTGATCCTGCATAAGCATCGCGTGGAAAAACTGCTGGTGGTCAACGACGCCTATGACCTCATGGGCCTGATCACCGTCAAAGACATCCAGAAAAAACTGAAATATCCCAACGCGAGTAAGGACGAGCAAGGCCGCCTGCGTGTCGGCGGAGCCATTGGCGCCACCGGAGATTTCCTGGAGCGCGCTGCGGAGTTGATTCGCGCCCGTGCCGATGTCCTTGCCATCGACTCGGCTCACGGACATTCTTCGCGCGTGCTCGAAGCAGTTACGGCGGTCAAGAAGGCATATCCGCAGGTCGGTCTGCTGGCGGGCAATGTCGCCACCTACGAAGGCGCCATGGCCCTGATCGATGCGGGAGCAGATGCCGTGAAGGTTGGGTTCGGTCCTGGCTCCATCTGCACCACGCGCGTGGTCACCGGCGCTGGAATGCCGCAGATCACGGCAATCGCCGAGGCTGCACGCGCCGCACAGCAACATGGAGTGCCGGTGATCGCCGATGGCGGCATCAAATACTCCGGCGAAGTGACCAAGGCAATTGCCGCCGGAGCCAGCTCGGTCATGATTGGCTCGCTCTTCGCAGGCGTTGATGAGAGTCCCGGCGAGATCGTCCTCTACCAGGGCCGAAGCTTCAAAACCTACCGCGGCATGGGTTCATTGACAGCCATGAGTCTGGGCGGAGGAGAACGATATTTCCAAAGCAGCTCTGACATGGCCAGCACCGAAGCCGGCAACGAAGGCGTCGTGCAGCGCGAGCGCAATGCGCAAAACCGCCTGGCCAAGTATGTTCCCGAAGGAATTGAGGGCCGCGTCCCTCACCGCGGGCCCCTCGAGTCCATGATCTACCAGCTCGTCGGCGGTCTTCGCTCCGGCATGGGCTACCTCGGCTGCGGCAGCATCGCCGACTTGCAGCAGAAGGCTCAATTTGTGCGCATCTCCGGCGCCGGCCTGCGCGAAAGCCACGTGCACGACGTCATCATCACCCGCGAAGCACCCAACTACCACGTCGAATAGCGCGCCGCGGGCTGTGGAGTCTCACACGGAAAGGTCTCTCCTCTTGGAATCACCATCCCCTGCGCGTCGGCGCGGTCTCGGGTTCTGGCTCAGCGCCTGGACGCCAGTCCTCTTTGCCGTCTCCGTCATCGCGGTCGAGTCCACTGAGTATTTTGGCGCCGACCACACCTCGGGGCCGCTGCGCTGGCTCTTCGAACAACTCTTCGGGACCGTGAGCGAGCAGCGTTGGATTCTGATTCATCACTACATCCGCAAGACGGGTCACTTTGTCGGCTATGGCCTGGTGGCGCTCACCTGGTTGCGTGCCTGGTGGATGACACTTCCGCGTGCCGGCTTCTTCAAAGATGCGCTGCTGGCGCTCCTGGGCACCGCGCTCGTGGCCGCGAGCGACGAGTTCCACCAGTCATTCCTGCCCAATCGCACATCTTCCCCTTGGGATGTGCTTCTCGATTGCTGCGGCGCCGTCGTGATGCAGCTTTTGTTCTTCCTCATTCTAAGAGTCACGTCACGAATGGGGCAGGCCGAACCCCTCTAAAGAGTTACCGGATTCCCGCAAAGTCACCTATCTTGAGTTACCAATCGACCATGTGCATTCGTTTGATCCCGTGTAGTATGAGAATCGTTCCGGGCGCGACTCGGAGTTATCAGCAAGATCGCGCACACCGTAGTTGAACGACTTTTCGACCTGGATTCTTAGACTAAGTCTCTTTTGAGATAGATAGATCAGTTCCACCTTCTCGCCCATTCCGCCGCAAGAGCGGATCCCAAGCTGAAATAGACAACGGCACGTGTTCGTCGGGCGTGCGCGACTTGATGCTGCGACATGCAACCGGTTTTTGATTGCCTTGGTAAGCGGAGCACCGGCCTGCATGACGTTCTACAAGAACAGAACGAGATACTGGCAGACAGACCTTCAAAGGCGGCCAAATGAAGAGAACTCCCCTTCTCCTTCCTATCTTGCTTTTTGCCTTGACTCTCACCGCGCAGGCGCAGACGATGTTCGAGTCGCCGCTCTTCGCCCCGCAAACATCCGATTCGCACATCGACAAGGCTTTTAAAATCGCCGCGTGGCCGGGCTATGGAATCGAGGAGCAGGGTCACTCGCGCCTCGGCACAGCGGCCAAGATCACGCTCGCGACCGAGCGTGCGGCATTTGCCTTCGACTTGGGCACCACGGCGCGCGGCCTTTCTTCAAACCCGAACGCCTTCGAGGGAAACTCGCTCAATACACTCTTCGGGGGCCAAAACAGGATCGGCGTTCTCAGCTCGATGACAAGCTGGGAATTGGGCTACTCTTACACGGCGGCCGTGGTTCCCCGCTGGTTCGAGGCAACCCGCTGGCGCAAACCCGTTCGCATTGCGGTCATCCTGGCGGGTGCATACCTCGCCGAGGAACACGCACGGATGGGGGCCTGCAACATTCGCATTCTGAGCGAAAGCCAACCGCTGCAAACGCAGTCCTGCGGGGAATAGACAACGCACCTCGCGCATTTCCGCAGAAGCAAAGGCGCATCCCAAATCGTGAGCCGGACGCTTCCGCTTTCCGACAACCCTCTCCGAAGCCCGCGACTCTAAAGCTGTCATGGAAGAGAAATCTTCCCAAAGGAGAGAGTCACCCAATGACCAACAAGAGAGTCGGCAACGAAACTCGCGTAGGTCTGCGAATCAGCTCGTACAACTGCGATTGCGGAAGGGTGCGGGAAACTCGGGCTGAGTTCGAGCGAATCGCCTAATCCATGATCGTGAGTTGATCTGGTCACCGAACCAGGTCTTCGAAAACTCGGAAAAGCAAGGGCGGATTCCCAAGGGGTTCGCCCTTTGCTTCTTGATGTGTATGCTGGCAACTGAACATGACCGCGTCTGCAGACATTCGCATCGGCATCTCCGGCTGGCAGTATGAGGGCTGGGAGGGAAGTTTCTATCCTGAAAAGCTCTCTGCAAGAAAGCAGCTCCCGTTCGCAGCCGGACATGTAAACAGTATCGAGCTGAATGGCTCTTTCTATTCGCTGCAGAAGCCGCCGAGCTTCAAAAAATGGAGCGATGAGACTCCAGACGATTTTGTCTTCTCCATCAAGGCACCGCGCTTTATCACGCACATTCGCCGCCTCAAAGACTGTGAAACCCCCGTCGCCAATTTCTGCGCGCAAGGCATTCTGCGTCTCGGCAAGAAACTTGGTCCAATCCTGTGGCAGCTTCCGCCCAGTTTCAAATTCGAGCCTGAAGTCTTTGAAAACTTCTTCAAGCTGCTGCCGCATACCCACAAAGAAGCCGCCAACATCGGCGCCAACCACGATCGCTGGTTGAATGGCCGCACATGGCTTGAGATGGAAGAAGACCGCCCGTTGCGTCATGCTGTGGAGGTTCGGCACAAGAGCTTTGCGTGCGAGGAATACGTGGAGCTGCTGCGGAAATATGAAGTGGCCCTCGTTGTCGCCGACACTCCTGTGTGGCCGCGCCTCTTCGACATCACCGCAGATTTCATGTACTGCCGGCTGCACGGCAGCGAGAAGCTCTACAGCAGCGGATATACGCCGGAAGCGATCGAGGAATGGGCCGGGCGGGTCCTGGCATGGTCGCGCGGCGAAGAAGTTTCGGACGGCACAAAGGCAAGCCCGCACGACGGCAAGAAGCTTCCTTCCCGCGACGTGTTCGTTTACTTCGACAACGACCAGAAAGTTCGCGCGCCCCACGACGCCCAGAGCCTGCAGAAAAGAATCAACGCACTCCGCGGATAGCCCAACCTGCGGGAATGCAGAAGGCCGGGAGCGGCGCACGAAGGCGTGTGACGGAGAACCGTGACAAGGCGTGATTCAGGCGGAACAATGTGCCCGGCACAGTCGTAGCGGCTGCGTGGACCATCTCCCTCTGGTGATTGAAGGGCGACTCGTTTGTCTATAGCGACACCACTACCGATTACCGGCCAACCAATGTGGCCGCGGACGCGATGGCTTGTTACTCGGCGCGAAAAACGGGCGCAGCCTGTGAAAGGATGCGCCCGTTGGTGTTTGCGAACGAAGAAAGACTGCCTGAATGGCCAGTCCCCTAGGCAGCTTCTTCGCCGCCCTTTTCTTCT
>DATDIQ010000023.1:0-179278 GCA_036520995.1 Occallatibacter sp. | reverse complement strand
CGCTGGAGCTCATCCAGCATCCGCTGCCGAAGATGGGTCACGGTAAACCTCCTGTGACCCGAGGCTTACACAGCCAACAATGCCCGCCGATAGCCACTGCAGCAGCGTCCGTCGCGCCAGCGACTTAGTCCAAACGCCGATTGCAACGGCGACCTTGATGAAGGGCGGATTGGGCGGATCGCGATATCCCAGTCGCCATGCCGACTTGTCAGGGGTAATCGGCAACGGTGAGTGACTCGGCGATGCACCATTCGTCGCGATCAGAAATCAGAAAACAGAAATCAGGGGTCGCAAAATTGATCCTTGACATATTTGGACAATTCACTACCATATGGTTGTGGATAGGTTGGGCACAACATTTGCGGCTTTGTCCGATCCTACCCGGAGGGCGATGATCGAACGCCTCTCACATGGGCCTGCCTCTGTGCATGGATTGACGGAACCGTTTGCGCTCTCGCAGCAGATGATTTCAAAACATATTGCCTACCTGGTGCGGGCGCGGATTGTGATCAAGACGAAGCGCGGACGAGAGAGTGTATGTACGCTCAGGCCAGCGGCGATCAAGACGGTCAGTGACTGGGCTATTAGCTATCGCCGATTCTGGGAGGAGAGTTTCGACAAGCTGGATGAGGTCGTGAATCGAATGAAAAAAGAGGAGGTCAGAGATGACAGAAGGCACGGTTAACGAGACGGAGCGGATGGTTATTACAAGAATTTTTGATGCCCCACGCGAATTGGTTTGGAGGGCGTGGACAGACCCGAAATATGTGATGCAGTGGTGGGGGCCGAAGGGCTTTACAGCGCCCGTTTGCAAGATGGATTTTCGCGTGGGAGGAAAACTTCTCTGCTGCATGAAGGCGCCGGATGGGCAGGAGTTCTGGAATGCGGTTGAATACCACGAGATTGTTCCGCAAGAGAAGATCGTTTCCTTGATGTATTTTTCCGACCCGGAGGGAAACAAGGTTGACCCTGCGCAGCTTGGAATAGAACATGAGGCCATCGACGGTGCGTACGACGTTACCATCTTTGAGGATCTTGGAAACGGCCAAACGAAACTCACCTTCATTGGAAATGAACCCATGGAGAGCGCGAAAAATAGCGGTCAAATGGAGGGTTGGAAGCAGATACTCGATAAAATTGCCGAGGTTGTTGCGGCGCTGGCGCAGGCGGAATAAGAAGCTGAGGTATTGACGATCGTCATGCGCGAGATATAGCTAGGGCTGGCGGGGAGGCTTAGTCAGAACGAGCCTCTCGCCGCCTGACCGCCTTTCCGGCTACTAAGTGACCCCTTGCAACTATTGCATTCAGGCCTTGGTACCGATTGGGCGAGTCTGGGTCCATTAGTTCTGAGAAAAGCCGTTCGCGCCAGAAATGGCGCTGCGAATGGGTTACGAGCGTCAGCGACTGTTCATCTTCCCTGAAAGAGGAGAATTATGAAACGTGCACGAATTTTGTCAACATCGATATCCTTTTTCTTGGCGATTGTCGCTGTCGGGAGTTCAACAGGCCAGCAGAGGGATAAACCGACCATCGCTTCCTGCTGCAGCGTAGTTGCGCAAGCGCTCAAGGATTATTCCGAGTTGAAGGTCGGGGCAACGAGGGCTGAGGTGGAGCGGACGTTTGTAGAAGGTAGCGGTATGTCGTTTGGCGGTGAGACGGTATATGTCTATAAAGACTGTCACTTCATAACGATGACCGTGACGTATAGGCCCACCGCTGGGGATACTTCTGGGGCGAAGTCCGACACCATCACGACAATTTCTAAGATGTCGATCGGAGATGAAGCCAAGGATTGAGTAGATCATTAGCCATGAGTTCTACGAATCCGCCTAATCACGGGACCATCGCGAATGGAGGGAATATCAATGAATCCCAATAGGACGTTCATCGCTGCAAGGTTGCTGGCACTTTGTGCCATTTGCGCTGCTATTTCCGTGCCTTCATTCTCCCAACCCTCTAACGCCATTGGGTCAGTTCAGTTAGCGCTTACACAATTGTCACACGGGCACTATAGTGCGGAGGGTGAAAAGGGATTGGCGCGAAACGGCGACGCTTCTGCGGTGGCCATTACTAAAGTCTTTGCCGGCAAAACGCTTACGCCTGCCGAGATTAGCAACATAGCTCTGGTGGTCAAGCAATCGTTCGAATTCCTTGGAGGCATCGAAAACCAGGAAGACCGAGAACCTCGGACGGCACTCTTTCTGCTGAATTCTCTCTCCCATCTAACCGATGATCCGAAAGCTAATGCGGACATCCGTTCTGCTTCGACATTTGTTCAGAGCCAATACTCGGAGTACATCAAGAGCGAACCTGCTCAGTAGGTCTGAGGAATCCATTTCCGCTCAAAAATGACGTTCCTGCCACCGATGCGTATACCCGATTCCACCACTGCATTTCTTACAGCAGCTTCGAGTCGACGCTGGCCAACGTTGTGTCGGGGGCGGCGCGGCTCCAGCCGATGCGCAGGTCTTTCACATCGCTGAGCAGTACCGCTCCGCCTGCGGTGCGCGGCCCGGTGATTGCGAAGAGGTCAGCTCGCTCGACGGCGCCGAGAAAGAACGGCGGACGCGCATCGGCGCTGCGGTTGGCGATTTCGACATGGCTCATCTCGAGGTTGCGAATGTGGCGAAGAAAGAGCCCCGTGGAGGGCGTGACGCCGAAGCGGCCGGGATCGGGATAGTTGTCTTCCTGCTCGGTGGGCATGGCTTTGGCGTCTTCGGCAGTGCCGCCGCCGGCTGTCTCTATATAGATGTCGGAGAATTTGAGGTCTTCCAACGGGTAATTGGGGATGCCGCTGAGGATGGAAGCCTGGCGCGGGGAGGCGTTGTAGCAGGTGAGATTGCTGACCAGGACGCGGCGAAAGGTGCCCACCTTGGTGGAGTCTTTCGGCCCGCGCAAACGACTGCCCAGCCGATAAAAGAGCGGCCCGCTGGCGAGATCGCGCAAGGTGGTGTTGGAGATGGTGATGTCCTCGACCAGCGCGCCATCGACGGACTCGAGCGCGTAGCCGTGGCAGCCTTCGAAGACGTTGCCGGTGATGGTGATGTTGATGAAGCCGCCGTTGGATTCGGTGCCGCACTTGATACGGCCCGTGCCGTAAAGGCGTTTGTCGACGGGGAATTTTTTGAAAGTCCCGTCGAGCACGGTGCCGAGCTCGTAGCATCCGGTGACCCAGTTATTCGCGATGGTGACGTTGCGCGTGGGCCGCGCATAGCCGAGAGCGTAACTCGATTTGGGGCAGATGCCGTCGTCCCAGGGGGAGTTGACGGTGCAGTTGGAGACACGCACGTTCTGGCAGCAGTCGATATCGATGCCGTCGCGGTCGGTATCGATTTTGAGATTGTCGATGGTGAGGTTGTCGACGCCGGTCAACAGCAGGCCGAAGTGGCCGCCCTTGAGAATGGAGAAGTCGCGCAGCAGAACATTGCGGCAGTTCTTGAGCGCGATGGCCTTGTTGCCCACGCCTGCCTGCTCGGCCTGATACATGGGGTAGTCGCCGCGGGGGCCGAAGCGCCGCGGGGGCGTGGTTCGCCGCGGGGGCGTGGTTTGGCGGTTTGCCGGCTCGGGAGCGCCGAAGCCGCGCACGGTCGTGGAAGGAGCCGGCGCGGGGCCTGCGCCGAAGCTCAGTCCCCTTCCCCAGAGGAGGCCGGGGCCGGTGATGCTGAGGTCGTGGAGGTCTTCTCCCCGCAGCAGCGAGTTATGCCAGTGGTTGTGGCCGTAGTCCTGGTAGGCATCCCAGGCCGTGTTCGGTTCGGCAGCATCGTAGGCGCCGCCGTTGTAGCCTGTTTGATCGCCGGGCTTGGGCGAGTCGGCCGCGACGATGGCACTGCCCTGCTGCAGGACAAGGTGGACCTGGCTCTTGAGCCGGATGGAAAAGCAGAGATAGGTTCCCGCTGGAAAAACGACCAGGCCGCCGCCCGCATGGTCAGCCGCTTCGATGGCGCGATTGACCGCAGGAGTGTCGAGTGTTTTGCCGTCGCCGGTGGCGCCGTACTTGCGCACGTCAAAGAGGCCCGGGCCTTCTGCGGCGCCCTGACCCTCCGCAGTGTTTGCGGCGTTCTGTGTGGCGAGGGCAATTGCCGGTAATCCGGTAGCCGCCATGCCGAGGCTGCCGACGCGCAAAAAATCTCGCCTCATTGCGTCAAACGACTTCATCTGAATTCCTCCGCAGGTGCTAAAGCCCGCGTTCATTGAGAGACCGTCGGGGGCACGACTCAAGCCGTGCCCTGATACAGATCGGCTCTGACAAACAGCGGATGTGCAAAGCCGCTTTCAGAAACCTTGGTTGGCGTGCGTCTTATTTGTACTCTGCCGCGAACTGTTCTTCGTCGCGGTTCAGCTCTGCGGCAGGCACTTCGTGGGAGATCAGCAAAACGCGGTAACGAACGGTCGCGGACTGGCCTTTCTCCAGAGTAAAGTTGAATGCCGGCTGCTTGGAATCGAAGATGCTGCGTCCCAGCGGATTGGCCGCGAAGAGCCCGTAGCCGCGTGCGTGCCAGTAGGTGGGGTAACCGGGATTCTTGGGGTGGTCAAGGATCGCGATGGTCACGGTGTGGTCGCCGGTGTGCCCGGTGAGCGAGCACCATGCGCCCCGCGTTCCCCATGCTGCCTCGCCCTTGATGCCCTCGCTGGTCAGGTAGACACCGCTGGCATCGCTGTTTTGGACTGCATCCACTTTGGTGGGACGGCCGCTCGCATCGAGAAAGACGCCGCCCTTCTCGTCGGGGGACTCGAGCCAGCTGGCGACGCGCATGCCGAGGAGGCCTTCTTTGTCGTCGTTGAAGACGGCGCGGTCGAGGGCTTTGACGGTGACGATCTGATCGAGGATGCGCTCATGCGCGCGCTGCGTGAAGACGTAGCGCGTGGTTTGATCGAGGATCTGCTTGCCTTCACCCGTGACCCAGACGGAATCGACAACGAGTTCGCCGCGCTCGGCGCCGCTTTGGGTAGAGACGATTCTGGTTTCAAGGATTGTGCCCATCTTGCCGCGGTTCTCAGGCTTGATGGCGTCGGAGTTGTTCCAGAAGTCGAATCCGTTCACATTGCCGTAGTTGAACCAGAGGCCTGCGTGATGGGGATGGTCGACGCGTTCGTGCGGGCGCGGTTCGAGGGGATAGCCGCGCGTCACTGTGATTCCCTCATCCGTGATGAGCGGATAGAGCACGGGCTTCTTGAGCGATGTGGGCCAGATATAGGAGGTAAAGGGCTGTCCGTCGATCGTGATGTCGACGCGGCGGTTCGCTTCGTCGGCGACGACCTGCACGCCGGCGGCGTGTGCGGCAATCGAGAGGGGGGAAGAGGCAAGCATGGTCAAAGCGAGCGCGCCCAGCACAGACCTGCTACGCATAGACCTTGCCTCCGACCATCACCTGCTGTGTTTTGTCGTCGAAGGTCACTTTCTGCCCGGTCTTGATGGCGGCGACATTCATGCAGAGCGCGATGGAGTGGCTGTAGCCGGCCTCGATGGGCGCGTTGGGCGTTTTGCGCGAGCGCACGCACTCCATCCAGTTGCGCATGTTGGCCGAGGTTTGCGGGTCGGCCCCGGTATCAGCGGCCGTTGAAGCGGCCTGGGCGTGTTCAACGAGAGAAAAACTCGGCAGCAGGTTGGCTTTCATGTCCATCTCGGCGGCGGACTTTGCGGTGAGGCCACCGGTGGGCGTCACGGTCTGCTTGTCCATGTCGATCATGCCGCCGTTGGAGTAGTAGAGCTCCTTGACGCCGCCTGCGGAGTTGGTGAAGCGCGATGTGTATTGCACCTGGAAGCCTTTTGTGGGATCGTCGAGCGGGCCGTAGTCGAAGACCGCGGTCATGGTGTCCCAGTTCTCGCGCCCATCTTTCCACAAATAGATGCCCCCGTTGGCCACCACGCTGCGCGGGTGCGGGAGCCCAGTGAACCAGTGCACAGTGTCGATCTGGTGCACGAGCCACTGGTCGGGAATGCCGGAGGAGTAAGGCCAGAAGAGGCGGAACTCGAGATACTTGCGGGCGTCGAAGGGGACGTGGGGACGGTTGAGGAGGTAGCGCTTCCAGTCGGTGTCCTCTTCTTTCAACAAAGGGACGACATTGGGCCTGCGCCAGCGGCCGGGCTGGTTGACGTTCCACGTCATCTCGACCATCACGATGTCGCCAAACTGGCCGGACTTGATATATTCGGCGGCCTTCTGATAACTCGGGGTGCTGCGGCGCTGGGTGCCGATCTGCACGATTTTGCCAGTCTTCTTGACCGCGGCGAGGAATTTGCGGGCATCGTCCATGGTGTGCGCGGTCGGCTTTTCGACGTAGGCATCGCGGCCCGCTTCGACGGCTTCGACGCCGTGCAGCGCGTGCTGGAAATCGGCGGTAGCGATGAGGACGGCGTCAACGTCTTTGCGTGCGTAGAGCTCGTCGTTGTTGCGGACGGGGTCGACTTTGCCGCCGCCGAGCTTCTCAATATAGGCAGCGCCTTCTTCGCGGCGGCGATTCCAAATGTCGGAGACGGCGACAAACTGGAAATTCATCTCCTGCGCGTGCTCAAGAAACGAGGGAATGAGCGCGCCCCGCATGCGGTCGCCGCAACCGACCACGGCAACGCGCACGCGATCGTTGGCGCCGACGATGGCTGCATAGCTCGAGGCATTCCATGAGACGGCGGTGGCAGCGACAGCCGCGCTGCCTGCTTTCACAAAATCTCTTCGCGTGGTATCCATCATTGTTTCTGAGTCTCCTCCGGTGGTACGGCTCGCGACGAGCGCAAATCCGCATTGATCGTAGCAGCGCGCGCGCATCGTCGATCGCTTCGCTTTTTGAGTATGAACTGCGATCTGGCCATTTTGCGGGTCTCAAAAAAACACCTATCCCATCACGACGGACGGGATAGGTGGGAGACCGAAAGTGAAACACCGAGTCAACAAGCTTGAGGATGCGCGGTACTTCTGATGCTGGCGACGCAATCTGGCCAATTCAAAAGAATCTCAGAACGCGAACTTCAAACTTCCCTGGAAGACACGGGCGCTGAAGGACGAGTTCGGGGGATCGGTGGAGGTTGAGGACGGCGTGGTGGAGAGCTGTCCAAACGTTGTTGACGTGAGCGTTTGCGTGGCACTGCTGAAAGCGAAGTTCGGGTGGTTGAGCACGTTGAACGCTTCAAGCCGGAAGGTCAGGTTGAACCGCTCGCGAATGGGGAACATGCGCGATATTTGCGAGTCGAACTGGAAGAACGACGGAGTGCGAAAGGCGTTCCGGCCTATATTTCCGTAGGTCCCAACTGCAGCGCAACCGGCGGTCACGTTGTTGGCGCAGATCTGGGAAAAGGCTGCCGGGTTAAGGTAGCCGCGATTGGATTCACCGGTGGGGCTCTTGATGTTGGTGTGGAGATAGGGATCGACCCCGGGCACGCGGTTGGGCCGGTCGTTGCCGATATCGGTGAGGGAGTTGTCGGCTCCGGCGGTCACGTTGACAGGAGCGCCGCTTTGGATGTGGACCAGCGGCGCGATCTCCCAGTCGTTGACCAAGAGCCGTCCGGCGCGGTTGAAGTGCTCGCGGAAGGCGCTCTTTGCTACGACAGAGACGTTCTCAATATCGCGATAGTCGGAACCGCAGGGGCCGTAGTCCAACCTGGGATTGTTGATGTCTTCGATGTTTGTCCCGGCATAGTCGCCTGACGCATCTTGAATGTTCAGGCATTTGGACCAGGTCCAGTTGGCGAGCAGGTTGAAGGTGGAGGAAAGACGATGCTGCAGGGTGGCGACCAAGCCGTTGTAATTGGCGGTAGCGCTGTCGCCGACGATGTTAGAGCCGGCGCCGCCGCCTTGAATCTGGTTCCCCTGGGCGGGGTTGGCGACGGTCAGAGCGAAGCGCGAATTCTGGTTCTTGGTGGTTGAGCAAGGGGATCCGGCGGCTCCGGGCTTCACCGCTGCAGGACCGGTGGTGGCGATGCCCGCGCAGCCCGTACCGTTTGCCCCCCAGTTGCCGGGAACATAGACAGCCGGGTCGAAGGTATAGCCGATGGGATCGTGGCGCGTGCCGTTGCCGATGTAATCCAACTGCATCTGCCAGCCTCCGGCAAACTGATGCTGAATGCTCAGCGTCCATTGGATGGTGTAAGCCGGATGGAACTGTGCAGGCATGACGATGTACTGGGATTGAGCGAAGTACTTGGCTTGAGCAGGCGTCGGCACGACCGGCTGCGGGAAGGGATTCGTGGTAACCGAGCCAGAAGACCAGGGCTGGCTAAAGATGACCGGCCCGGAGCCCGAGGACTGGGTGTTGCTGATGGCAGTCGCGAACGGCGGATTCTGCTGGTTGCGCTGCGCGGTGAAGAAGTTCGGATTGTCATACATGAGCGCAGCGCCGGCGCGAACCACGGTCTTGCCGGTTCCGGCGGGATCGAAGGAGAGACCGAAATTGGGCGAGAACTGCCACGGCGAGTTTTTAGTGAACTCCCTGGGGATGCCCTTATCGCCGTAATAGAGGATGCCCGCCGGCGCATTGGGATAGACGGAACTGACCGTGTTGGCAACAAAGTCTGCCATGTTGAACTCGACGCCGCGGTTGAAGTAATCGACGGGCATGAAGTTCGGGCCCCAGCGCAGGCCGCCGACGAGAGTCAGTCGCGGAGTGATGTGATAGGTGTCCTGAATGTAGAGGCTGGGAATGGGTCCGCGCAGCGCATTCTGCTGCTCTTTGCTCTGCTGGAAAGGAACGCCGGTTCCGCTCGCGCCCAGCGTGCCCATGAGAAAGTCGAGGTTCTGATCGCCGATGGTGCTGCCACCGTTTGGACCGCTGCCGCTATATTGGCCGTTGAAGGTGAAGATCCCGTTGCCCTCATAAACGTTTCCGATGTTGAGCTGGTTCTGCACCCACTCGCCGCCGAATGTGAGCTGGTGTTTCCCGTGCACCCAGGTGACGTCGTCATCGAAGGAAAGCGTGTTGTCATTGAAGTGTGCGACGGAGTTGGTACCGCCGCCGATGGTGAATTTCCCTTCACTCATCTGCAAGCCGTTTGGCGCAGCTTGATAGACATTGACTCCGAGGGACTGGGCGTTGATGTCGGTGGGAGCGTATCCGCGGTTGTCTACACGGCGAAGGATCGAGATATGGGCCGCGTTCATGAACTTGGCGGTGAATGTGTAGGCATCGCCGAGGGTGAAGGTCTGGACCCGCTCGATATTGCCGGACTGAGTGGTGATGAGAATGTTGTTTTTGTCGAAGTAGGCGGGGAACTGGTAGCCGTCGATGAAGTAGCGGCCGTAGATGTTCTGTTTGGTGCTGACGGTGTAGTCAACGCGAGTGACGAACTGATTGTCAGTGAGCGCATACGGGATGGCATAGGAGACGAAGCCGCAGTTGTTGGTGTCGTAGGAAGGATTGATCGCGGGCAGAAAAGCTTGCAGTGCGCGCGCTGCAGGGTCGTAGGTGGGAGCAGTGGCGTATTTATTTCCAACCAGCTTGGCGCCCGAAACTGGATCGACGAGTTGGATGGGGGCGTGCGTCGAGTTGCACGGGTTGCTGCCCGCAACGCCTGGAATGCCATCGGTGCCGGACCAGTCGCCGGCCAGGTTCGCGGCGGTAGGCACGGTGGCCTGCGTGCTGGCCTGGGTCTGGTCGGCCTTGGTGCGCTGGTAGGCCGCGAAGGCGAACATCTTGTTGCGCTTGATGGGTCCGCCGAAGGCGCCACCGAACTGATTCTGGTGCAGCGTGTCCTTGGCCGAGCAAGTGGTTGCAGGCGCGACGGGGGTGCAGGTAGAAAAGAAATTGGTGGCGTCGATGTAGTTGTTGCGGATGAATTCGAAGCCCTCGCCGTGAAACTGGTTGGTGCCAGAGCGGGTGACGACGTTGACCAAACCGCCAACGTGACCTCCATCCTGAGCGCCGAGATCTGTGGATTCGACGCTGAACTCACTGACCGCATCGGGGAATGGGTAGGGCAGGTTGCCGTTGCCCATGTAGTCCTGGTTATCGCCCCCATCGAGGCGCCACAGGGTGGTGTTGCCTCCGCCGCCGGCGATGGAAACCGAGATTGTCTGGTAGGAATACTTGCTGCCGGTAAAGTCGCCCGCGGGCGCCGCGCTTGATCCGCCTGAGAGAGTGATCAGCGAAGTCATCTGTCGGCCGTTGAGGGGCATCTCAGTCACGGCCTGCTGATCGATGGTCTGCTTGAAGGTTGGATCTTCGGTTTGCAGCGAGAGCCCTTCGGACTGCACCTCGACCTTGGTCTCGGTATTGCCAATGGCGAGGCTCGCATTGATCGCAATGCTGCTGCCCACCTCGAGGACGATCTTGTTCTGCACATAGGTACTGAAGCCGGGAGCTGTGACCGCGAGGTCGTAGGTGCTGATGGGAACACCGGGGAAGACGTAGACACCTGCGTTGTCGCTGGTTGTCTTCCGCACCACGTGGGTGGACTCGTCGGTGAGGGCCACGGAGGCCTGGGGAACGACGGCGCCGGTTGAATCGGTGATGGTGCCTTGAATATTTCCGGTTCCGGCGATCTGCGCCGAAACCGGGCGGGGGGCGAAGAGAACGGCCGTGCAAGCGATGAGGGCTGCAAGACGAACGACCATTGCATGTGCGGAAGGGCGCATGTATGGCATGGAAGCCTCCAAAAAGAGCGACGATTTTTCTCTGATTCCGGGGAACTTCTTGGGCGGAGTGGTCCGACCTCTCCGATTCCCGGAATATTTGCAGGTGCAATGATCGCTTGTCAAGGCTAAATTGACGAGTCATGTCGCGCTTCAGATGGCGCTATCGGATTGCCTGGGCTTCGGAGGAAAAGACCCTGTGGTCCGACCTTTGAGAACCGGGCTTGCTGATTTCTGGTGAAATTCGGTTGACCGCTGAACCCACAGGGCGGTATCAAATCTGGAAATGGCCAACTTTTGTACGCGCAACCTTTGCCGATTCGTTCTTTTCGGGATGATGGCGCCTCTCATGCCGGCCCAGACGCAGACCGCCGCACTCCAGGCGCCGGCTTCCGGATTTTCTACGAGCAAGCCGCAAGCTGCGCAGGATGCGGGCGCGGGAAGGGCGCAATTGAACGACTGGCTGGATTCCCTGGCCGTCCGCTTTACGGCCGAGCGGGCTAAAGTGGTGGCCGCAATCCAGACCAGGGAAGAGGCAGAGACGCGGCAGGAATTTGTCAAGAAAACGCTGCGTGCGCTGATTGGCCCATTGCCGGAACGGACGGCGCTGAACGCGAAGACACTCGGCGAAACGCAGGCCGATGGGTATCGCATTCGCAAGGTGATGTTTGAAAGCCAGCCCAGTTTTCCGGTCACCGCGCTGCTGTATGTTCCCGACGGAGCGAAGTTCTCGACGAGGCGCCCGGCGATTCTCATGACCCCGGGTCATTATCCGACTGGGAAAGCGGCCGACGCGCGCATGGCGGCGCTGTTTGCGAGCAACGGATTTGTTGTGCTCTCATACGACCCCATTGGCCAGGGCGAACGCCTGCAGTATCCCGACCCCGCGCACCGGGATGAATCGCTCGCCACTGCCCCCACCGGAGAACACGGCGAAGCGAGCCTGCAGCCAATGCTGATGGGTGACACATTCGCGAAGTATGTAGTGTGGGATGCGATGCGCGGCGTCGACTATCTTGCCGGACTTCCGGAAGTGGATCCGCATCGCATCGGCGCGTTTGGGTGTTCGGGCGGCGGCACGATTACAGCGCTCACCAGCGCACTTGATTCGCGGATTGCCGCCATCGGCGTCGCTTGCTACATCACGTCGTTCGATGCCCTGCTGCCCTCGCTGGGCCCGCAGGACGCGGAGCAATCGAGCCCGCGCGTTCTTTCGTCGGGACTGGACTTCCCTGACCTGGTGGAAGCGGCGGCCCCGCGGCCTTTCGCGGTGATCTCGACCTATGACGATATGTTTCCCTTTGCCGGTGCGCGAGCCAGCGTGACGGAAGCACGGCGTTTCTATGGCCTTTTCGATCCAACCAGTGTGGGAACACCGGGTGCAAGGGTATCGCAGGAACCGAAAAAGATGTCGACCGAACCGGCCTGGAACGTCGATACAACCAACGCGATTTCGCCGATGGCGCGCCTGCAATTCATCACGGGGCCCGGGCACCATGGGGCGCTGGCGCCGATCTTCGACAAGATCCTGAGCTTCTTTCTGCGCAACCTTGAGCCAGGCGCAGACGCGGATCACCCTGTGTTTCCGCCGTCGCTGAATCTCGCAACTGCGGGCCCGCGAAGCGGCATTGAAGGAATTGCTTCGGAAGCTTTTCAAGACACAGCGACTGGGCAGATCGCCAGCAGCGATCGGAAGGCGGAGACGGTTTTCACTCTGAATCGGAAGCGTGCGGCCGAGATTCTTTCGGCGGCGCGCGCAAGCCTGAACCCTGCGCAACTGGCCGATGCTGTCAGGGCAGAGACCGGTGCTGTGGCGACTGCCTCAGAGAGCGCAGTTCTTTCTCCGGCGACCGGTGGGCCTTGCACGCTGCATCATGGCGTGAGCGTTGCGCTGCCGTGCGACCTGGCAGTTCCGAAAACGCCTGGCCGCCATCCCGCAATTCTGTTTCTGGTACCGGAGTCGATTCACGCCGGCGACCTAATGGCCGAAGGAAGCCATGCGCGCTTTGCGGCGTTGGCAGAAGCGGGCAGCGTGGTTCTGGCATTGACGCCGCGGCCTTCGCCGCCCGGCACAGAAGGCATGAAGTCGCCGATTCTCGGGCCATTTTATCTGCTGAGTTTGCGCGCTGACCTGGTTGGACGGACGTTGCTGGGTTTGCGCATCGACGATGTGATCGCGGCGGTGAATAGTCTTGCGGCCCGGCCCGATGTAGATCCTGGACGAATCACGGCGGTTGCCAGCGGGCACATGGGCCTCGTGCTTCTGCATGCGGCGGTGCTCGACTCGCGCCTTGGGCATGTGACGATTGACCATGTTCTCGAAAGCTATCGCAGCTTGCTGGATGCGACGCTTCCGATTGGAGCACCCGAAGATGTCGTTCCCGGTGTTTTGCTGCACTATGACATCCCGAATCTTGTGCGTGCGCTCGGCAGGCGTCTTGAGGAACGCGATGCGTTGACTGGTCAAGACGATCTGAGCCAGACATCGACTCCTATCGACTCACTGCGCAAGGTCAAGGAGTAGGGTGTGCGTTCCGCGGCACCGCACGCTGCAAAAGCGCGCTGGTACGCGGTCCGCATCAAAGACGGCAAACAGAAGACTGCGTTCAAGACGGCGGCCTTGGCTGGGGGCTTGGCTAGGCTCGCTTGCTTTTGACCACAATTGGAGCGGCTTTGCGGTCAGCGGGACGCTCGGCGCCTTGCGCCTTCTGCGCCATGCGCAGATGCTTTTCCATCAACTGACGCGCCTCCGCAGGTTTGCGCGCGCGGATGGCGCGATAGATCTCCCGATGCATTTCCGCGGACTCGCGCAGGTCGGTCGCCCGCTCCACCGTCTTGCGGCGCTTGTCGTACATCGACGAGGTCACGGTTTCCATGACGGCAGCGAGGATCGGGTTTCCCGAGGCCTGCGCAATGACCCGGTGAAAGAGCACGTCGTGAATCAGATAGTCCACAGGCGTGCCGAGGGTGGCAAACATCTCCGCGACTTCTTCGGCCATTGCAGTGTGGTGCTCTTCTTTGCCTCGTTCCGCGGCCAGGGCGGCCAGGCTGCTCTCGAGGATGATGCGCGCCTCGAACATTTGCCACGATTGAAAACCGTGCAGCGCTCCCATTAAACTCAGCGATGCTTTGCCGAAGTCCGGCGGGCCATCGGCGACAAATGTTCCCACGCCGTGTCGGATCTTCATGACCCCCATCGCGGCGAGGTAACCGATCCCGGTGCGCAGACTAGCGCGGCTGATCTTGAGGGTACGGGCAAATTCGCGCTCCGGAGGAATCTTGTCTCCGGGCTGCAAGGTGCCGTTCTCAATGAGAGAACGAACATGGTTGACCACTTGCATGGTGCGATGACTATTCGACGCGTCCACGCTCTGCGGCATAGTTGGCGGGCACCTTCAAGGGATGCTGGATTGAAGAGCACCACGAGCTTAACACTCAGGGCAGAGGCTCGGCCTGAAAAATTGGCCGACGTGCGGTCGAACCGCGATCCAGCGGATGTGTATACTGGCGGTGGTCTGACCTCCGAAAGACTGACCTCAACCAGGTTGCATCACGAGGTGACTGTGCCGCTATGTTGATTCATGAGGACCGCCTGTTTCCTGCCGAGCCTTCTGTGCGGTCAATCGCTCGGGCTCTTTATGCCAGTATTCACGCGTTGCCGATTGTGAGCCCCCACGGTCACACACAGGCAGCATGGTTTGCAGAGAACGAATCGTTTCCTGACCCAGCCACGCTGTTCGTGCAACCGGACCACTATGTCTATCGGATGCTGTACAGCCAGGGCGTCTTGCTCGACGAGTTGGAGATCGGTCAGCCGGAAATCAAGAATCCGCGCAAGGTATGGCGCATCTTTGCGGATCACTACCATCTTTTTCGCGGAACGCCGACGCGCATCTGGCTCGATTACGCGTTTCAGGAACTCTTCGGGCTTGTGGAGCGCCTCTCTGCAAAGAACGCCGATCGCTACTACGACACGATCGCGGCGAAGCTGCAGACGCCGGAATTCCGGCCGCGCGCGCTTTATGACCGCTTCAATATTGAGGTGCTGGCGACCACGGATTCGCCGCTCGATTTGCTCGACGATCACGCGACGATCCGCAACTCGGGCTGGAAAGCGCGCATTATCCCCAATTTCCGCCCCGACCCGGTGGTCGACCCAGAGTTTCCAGGTTTTGCTGAATCGGTCGCGCGTCTTGGCGCGCAGACGCATGAAGACACAACGACCTGGCAAGGCTATTTGAATGCGCTGCGCAAAACGCGGGAGCGCTTCCGGGAGTTTGGCTGTACCGCGACCGATCACGGCCATCCGACGGCGCAGACTGCAGATCTTGCGAAAAAGGATGCGGTGGATCTGTTTGAACGTGTGCGCAGAGGCAAGGCCGACGCGCAGCAACAGGAACTGTTCCGCGCGCAGATGCTCAAAGAGATGGCATGCATGAGCCTCGACGATGGCCTGGTGATGCAGATTCATCCCGGAGCGGTGCGCAACCACAATCGCCAGGTATTCGAGCGCTACGGCCGCGACACCGGAGCCGATATTCCTCGCACGACCGACTATGTGAACGCACTGCGCCCGCTCCTCGATCGCTATGGCAATGAGAGCAAACTGACCATCATTCTGTTCACGCTCGATGAGTCGACGTTTAGCCGTGAGCTGGCGCCGCTCGCCGGCCACTATCCCTGTCTGCGTCTTGGGCCGCCGTGGTGGTTCCTCGACAGTCCCGAGGGCATGATGCGTTTTCGTGAATTAGCCACGGAGACGGCGGGCTTCTACAACACGGTGGGTTTCAACGACGATACGCGCGCGTTCCTCTCGATTCCGGCGCGGCATGATGTCGCACGGCGCATTGATTGCGCTTTCCTGGCGCGCCTGGTCGCCGAGCATCGGCTCGACGAAGGGGAGGCCTTCGAGGTTGCGCATGCGCTGTCGTATGGGCTGGTGAAGGAAGCCTATCGGCTCTGAATAGTGCTCCAAGCGGATCAGCCAATTTGTTCGCTCAGAAAAGCCGTCGCCAGCTCGGGCGTTCCATCACGGGGATTCGCGATCGGATCGGACCGGCCGGGGCCGATCCGATCGCGCGCGGCATTTCTCGGCGAGGCGCTTGCTGCCGGTTCGCTCTTTTGCCGCTTCCATGACTCTGGGGAAGTTGCGTGCATTCCCGGACCGACGGAGCGCATATGAAAAAAGCAAGCCGGCCTGGGAGTGTTTGTGAACCGATTGGCGAGCGTTAGAGGGCGGACCCAAGCTCGCTGCTGATGGTGTTGAAAGCCAAGTTGATTTCGGTGGACAGGCCCTGCATCGCAGTGACTGCACCAAAAGCGATCAAAGCCACGACCAAAGCGTACTCGACCAGATCCTGACCTTCTTCGTGCTTGAGAAGCGAGCGCAATTTGAGATAAGCGCCGAACACTAGATTATTCATTTTCAACCCTCCTGAACGTTCCATAGTTTTGGGGCTTGCTCCAGCGATTGGCTGGAACCCCAGCTTATCCCAACCCAGCAGGGTGCAAAGACAAATCATGGGAGCCGCGAGGGTTTTCCCCTATCCGACGGTGCCAGTGGGCGTCGCTGAGGTCACGGCGAAGCGCGTTACCGATGGGGGAGGATCGAAGAGAATCTGATCTTGATTACGCCATAGATGTGTAGCGTCGCGCTGATCTGAGACACAACCCAGCGCCCTGAGCGGCGCGCGATGAGCAGGCCGAAGCAGAATACTGGAGGTGGAGCGTGTCGGAAGATAAATCGATGAATCGGATTGGTAGGCACGACTGGATTCGAACCAGCGACCTCTTCCGTGTCAAGGAAGCGCTCTAACCAACTGAGCTACGCGCCTGCATTGCGACAGACAGTAGTCTAGCAGCATCAGCCATTCGGGAAAAGATGAGCTGGACGGCGTGATTCGGGGTTGCTGTACCATCGAGACCGGTACTGGCGGGACCGGTACTGGCCGCGGCATTGAACCGCATCGATACCCGGTTCGCGCTCTGCAAGGCGCTCGAGAATTGCAATGACCGACATCGCCAACCCAAAGCTCAATCCATTGCGCTCAGCGCCGAACTTGCTCACGCTCCTGCGGATTTGCCTGGCACCCTTTCTGGTCGCAGCGATCCTTGAGAACCGGTTTGAAGTCGGCTTTATTCTCTTTGTCATCGCGGGGCTGAGCGATGCTCTCGATGGATTGCTGGCGCGTGTGCTCAAGCAGCGCACCGTGGTCGGTCAGTATCTCGATCCAGTGGCTGACAAGCTTTTGCTGAGCACGCTGTTTCTTGTTCTCCTGCACCAGGGGCTGATGCCGGTGCGGGTCACCGTGCTTGTTTTTGGCCGGGATGTCGGCATCCTTCTTGTGTCGGCAATTCTCTATGCCGCGGCGGGGCACCGCGATTTCAAGCCAAGCATTTTCGGCAAAGCCAATACTCTGGCGCAGGTTCTGGCGGTTGCGGTTGTCATTCTGCACCAGCTGACGCATGCGCCGTGGGTTGTCGCTTTGCGGGCCTTTGCTCTGTGGGCGACGATGGTTCTCACCGTGGTTTCGGGGCTGCATTATGCATGGCTGGTGGGGCACAAGCCGGCGCCGCCTTCGCCCCACGCACCGGGGGTTAAATCATAGAAGGGTCTGCGAAGGCGGTCGCGCGACATTCGCAATGTCGATCCTATTTATATTGAGTGGCTTGCATGCCGGTGGCTCTTGCGCCTCCGCTCTCGATCAAAGAGGCGGCGGACAGAGTCCCGGGCAGGCCGCTCGTTCATTGTTGTATGGCTTTTGGGAAGGGCCAGGAGAAGCCGACTACTCGTCGTCGGCCGGATCGTTGGATTTCTCGACCGTCTCCTCGATTACCATGTCGTTAAACTCTTCAGAGTCAAAAACTTCGCCACACTCCAGGCACTCGACAAACTCAGTGTCTTCGTGTCTGGAAACGATTCGTACCCTGGGGTGTTTGCAGGCGGTTGCCATCGGACCGGGTTCAGTTGAATTTTGATACTCTTTCCGCAGATTGTAGCGGCCTTTTGGCCAATTTCAAGCGCCAAAATACGCATCGTTCTTGAATCTTTGCCGCTTTGGGAACGTTCAGCGGGGCTTGTATCTGCGACTAAGGCAGCCGTATACTGAATGCGGACCTAACAAGTCGGATATTTCATGCTGAAACTCACCAAAAAAGCGGATTACGGGTTGATGGCGCTGAAGTATCTTGCCGAGCATCCTGAGACTGCCGCATTGAGCGCAAAGGACATCGCGGACGCGTATGGTATCCCGGCGCAGCTTTTGGCCAAGATTCTGCAGCAGCTGACCAAGTCGGGCCTTCTCAAGTCCCATGCGGGCATGAACGGCGGGTATGCGCTGGCCCGCGAGGCGAGGGCGATTTCGGCCTATGAAGTGATTCTGGCCATCGACGGACCATTTTTTATTACTTCGTGCACCAAGGGGGCCAAGGCTTGCGACCTGACCCCGAGTTGCACGATCAAAGAGCCTCTGGCGCGCGTAAACGACACCATCGCCGGGGTGCTGAAGAGCATCAGTATTCAGGACCTCGCTGAACATGAGCATCCGACGGGCGGGATCCGCGATGCGAATGCTCTGGTTTCGTTGACGCTGTAGCGAGTTGCTCCTTTCTCTGCCCTGCAAAAGGCCAGGGCCGGAGCCTCAACCGATGAAGATGTGGAGATCTTGAGATGAGCACAGTTACCAGTCAAGTGGAAGTGCCGGCAGGCGTGAAGTTGCCGATCTATATGGATAACCACGCTACCAGTCCCCTTGATCCGCGGGTGCTGGAAGCGATGATGCCTTTCTTCACCACCAAGTTTGGCAACGCTGCCAGCCGGAACCACTCGTTTGGCTGGGAAGCGGAGCAGGCGGTTGAGATTGCGCGCGAGCAGATTGCCAAGCTGATCGGGGCAAGCGCGAAGGAAATCATCTTTACTTCCGGCGCCACGGAGAGCGACAACCTCGCTATCAAAGGCATCGCGGAGATGTACCGCGAGCGCGGCAACCACATCATCACCCAGGTGACAGAGCACAAGGCTGTACTCGACACGTGCAAGCGCCTGGAGAAGTACGGCTATCGCGTGACCTATCTGCCGGTGAAGGCGGATGGTCTGATCGACCTTGAAGATTTGAAGCGCGCCATGGATGACAAGACGATTCTGGTTTCAATCATGGCGGCCAACAACGAGATTGGCGTGCTGCAGCCCATTCGCGAGATCGGCAAGATTTGCCACGAGAAGGGCGTGCTCTTCCACACCGACGCGGTGCAGATTCTTGGCAAAGCGCCCTTCAACGTGATTGCGGATAACGTGGACGTGGCTTCGATCTCCGGGCACAAGATCTACGGACCCAAGGGGGTGGGCGCGCTCTATGTGCGGCGGCGCAACCCGCGGGTGCAGATTGCAGCGCAGATCGATGGGGGCGGGCACGAACGCGGCATGCGTTCCGGAACATTGAATGTTCCTGGCATTGCGGGCCTGGGCAAGGCGTGTGAGATTGCATTGCACGAGATGGACAACGAAGCCGCATATCTGCGCGGGCTGCGCGATCGCCTCAAGGCCAAGTTTGAGTCGGAGCTTGACTACGTTCATGTGAATGGGTCGTGGGAGCATCGCCTTCCCGGCAACCTGAACATGAGCTTTGTGTATGTCGAAGGCGAATCGCTGCTGATGGGGATCAATGACGTGGCGGTATCGAGCGGTTCGGCGTGCACTTCGGCGACGCTGGAGCCGAGCTACGTGCTCAAGGCGCTCGGTCTTGGCGACGATGTGGCGCACTCGTCGATTCGTTTTGGTTTGGGCCGTTTCAACACGCAGGCGGAAGTGGATTACGTAGCCGCGAAGGTTATCGACATTGTGAAGAAGCTGCGCGAGTTGTCGCCGCTCTACGAGATGGTGAAAGAAGGCATTGACCTGACGAAGATCGAGTGGCAGGCACACTAGCCACTGTGCGGTGGGCCAGCGAGGCCCCGAGGCATTTGAGGATTGAATGAAGCATCGGCAGGCAGGTCTGCCGAATCAAAACAGAGTAGACGCGGCTTCCCGCGGGAGGAGAACGAATCCAATGGCATACAGCGACAAGGTAGTCGACCACTACAACAATCCGCGTAACGTGGGCACGCTCGACAAGGGCTCGGGCGACGTGGGCACGGGTCTGGTGGGTGCGCCGGAGTGTGGCGACGTGATGCGCCTGCAGATCCGGGTGAATCCCGAGACGCAGGTGATTGAAGAGGCGAAGTTCAAGACCTTCGGCTGCGGCTCCGCCATTGCGAGTTCGTCGCTGGCGACCGAGTGGATCAAGGGCCGCAAGGTCGACGAGGCGCTGACGATCAAGAACACCGATATCGTGAAAGAGCTCTCGCTGCCGCCGGTCAAGATTCACTGCTCGGTGCTGGCGGAAGACGCGATTCGCGCCGCCATTGGCGACTGGAAGAAGAAGAATGGTGTTGCCGAGGCCGCTCCGGTGGCGGCCGAAACAGCGCAATAAGTTTCAGGCCACGCGGCCGTCGCTCCGCATGGGGCGAAGAGAGGTTGTGCGGCCCATGGAAGAAGGATCATGTCGAACGTGGTGACAATTGGATCGAAGCCAGCGGAGGGCATGTCCGCGGCTCCGCAGCAGGCGCCGGCGCCGGCAGCGACCAAGTCAGGTACAGCTGCTGGGCTGCAAATCACGGAGCGCGCCGTCGCACGCATTCGTGCGGCCATGGCGCTGGAGGGCATTTCGCCGACCGATGGCGGACTGCGCCTCGGCGTGACGGGCGGCGGATGCTCGGGACTTTCCTACGCCATCAAGTTCGATACGCAGGCGCGCGAACGCGATCGCGTGTACGAGTTTGACGGTGTGCGTGTATTTGTCGATCCCAAGTCGTTTCTTTACCTGCACGGCATGACGCTGGACTACGAAGAGACACTGATGCGGCAGGGCTTCAATTTCATCAATCCGAACTCCTCGCGCTCCTGCGGCTGCGGATCTTCCTTCTCCTCATAGGCCGGCTGCTGGAGTCTGTTCATGTTGAAAGTTATCGATTCTGCAGTTCCTGTGGCCTGCTGGTCGTGTTCGGTGGCTCGTAACGAGTCCATGCTCTTCTGCCCGCATTGCAGCAAGATTCAACCCCCGCCCGGCGGCACGTATTTCTCTGTGTTTGAGCTGGTGCCGCGGCTGGATCTCGATCTGGGGATGTTGGAACACCAGTTCCACAAGCTGAGCCGCAAACTGCACCCCGACCGCTTTGCCCGCGCTTCTGAAAGCGAAAAGGAATGGAGCCTGGCCGATACGGCGTTGCTCAACGATGCATACCGCACGCTGCGTGATCCGGTGCGCCGCACGGAATACCTGCTTAAGCTGCACGGCGCGGAGATCGGCGAGGAGCACAGCGGAAAAGATCGCCGTGATCCGTCGCGGGTGCCGGCCGATCTTCTTGAAGAAGTCTTCGACCTGAATATGCAGATCGAAGAGATGCGCGCGACCAAGCAGATGGGCGAAGACGATCCGACACTGAAGAAAGACTTGACCGCGGCGAAGACAAAGTTTGACGGCCTGCTCGACGACGTAGATCGCGATCTGCATGCACAGTGGAAACTTTGGGACGACGGCGATGCCTCTGCACGCCAGGCGGCGCAGAAGGCCATGGTCGCGCTGCTCGATCGCCGCCGCTATTTGAATAACCTGGTCCGCGACGTAACCGAGACGCTGGGAGCTTAACAGGAGACATGGCAGAAGGACGCGTAGTTGGAATCGATTTGGGAACCACGAACTCTCTTGTCGCCTATATGCAAGGCGACAAGCCGGTGGTCATCCCCGGCGTCGATGGTTCCAATCTTGTGCCATCGGTTGTGGCACTCGATCCGGTCGCTGCGGGCGGTGGTCGGCCGACGGTGACTGTGGGCAACAGCGCGCGCCGCGCACTGATCGAGACGCCGGAGCGCGTGATTTATTCGGTGAAGCGGTTGATGGGTCGGGGCCTCGACGAAGTCCGCGAAGAGCTGAGGTTCTTTCCCTTCCGGCTTGCCGACGATGTGGAAGCTGGTGAAGTGCCGCGGGTGCAGCTTGGCGCAATGCGCTTTACGCCGCCTGAAATCTCGGCCTACATCCTGCGTCAGCTTAAGCGCAATGCCGAGCGTTTCTTCGGCGAGCCGGTTGCACAGGCTGTGATTACGGTGCCTGCGTACTTCAACGATGCGCAGCGACAGGCGACGAAGGATGCGGGCCGCATGGCAGGGCTCGAAGTGCTGCGGCTGGTAAATGAGCCGACCGCGGCGGCGTTGGCCTACGGGCTCGATCGCGCCAAGGAAGGGACCATCGCCGTGTATGACCTGGGCGGCGGGACGTTTGACATATCGATTCTGAAGTTGCGCGACGGCATCTTCGAAGTGCAGTCGACGAACGGGGATACGCATCTGGGCGGCGACGATATCGACAACCTGTTGCTCACGATTGCGCTGGATGAGATTTACGCGGAGCACGGCGTCGACCTGCGCAAGCAGCCGGGGGCCGTACAGGGATTGCGCAAGGATGCCATCGACGCGAAGATTCGACTTTCAACTGAGGACTCTGCCCAGTTCGACATCGAATTGCCCAACGGTGATCGTTACCAGCGCGAGATTCCGCGAGAGGTCTTCGAGCAGCTGATCGAGCCGGTAATGGCGCGGACTGCGGGACCCTGCAAGCAGGCTCTGACTGACGCTGGAATCACGGCGGAGCAAATCGACGAAGTGGTGTTGGTTGGCGGTTCCACGCGCATTCCCGCGGTGCGGGGCCTGGTTGACGGCCTGTTCAAGCTGAGCGCGCGCGGCAAAAAGCCGCATTTGGAAGTGAATCCCGACGAGGTTGTGGCGTTGGGAGCCGCGGTGCAGGCCGACATTCTGGCTGGTGCTTCGAAGACGACCGAGGAGTTACTACTGCTCGATGTCACGCCGCTTTCACTTGGCATTGAGGCGCTGGGAGGCGTGGTGGCCCGCATCATTCCGCGCAATTCGACGATTCCGGCGTCGGCCACCGAGCACTTCACCACCGGTGTCGATGGCCAAACGAACGTCGCCATCCACGTGTTGCAGGGTGAGCGCGAACTGGCGGCGGACTGCCGGTCGCTGGCGCGTTTCGATCTCAAGGGCATTCCACCGATGACAGCGGGGCTGCCACGCATCGAAGTGAAGTTTCTGATCGATGCGGATGGGATTCTGCAGGTTTCGGCGCGCGAACAACGGAGCGGCAAGCAGGCGCAGATCGAAGTGAAGCCGACCTATGGATTGACGGACGAGCAGGTCGAGACGATGATTCTGGACTCGTTTGACCATGCCGAGGAGGATTTCTCCAAGCGGCTACTGATTGAGGCGCGTAACGAAGCCGAATCCATTCTAACGAAAGTGGAGCAGGCGCGTACCAGTTCTGCGTGGGGGCAACTTCCAGGTGAAGAGATTTCAGCGATTGATGCGGCACGCGATCATTTGGCGGCCGTCAAGCTGGGCGAGGATCTGGCTGCTCTTCGCGATGCAACGTTGGCTCTCGATCGCGCAACGCAGGGCCTGGCCGAGTTGATGATGGATGCAGCTGTCTCCTCGGCGATTCGCGGCAAGACGATGACGGCTGCCGGCGAAGAGCTTGATGATGTCTCCATCACTGCCCCGCATCCCATCGCCCCAACCGTATTCAAATAGGATTGCATTGAGCCGTCGCACTGAGGCATTGAAACTATGAGCGAAGCAAACACCAAGAACATTCCACCCGAGAAACTTGTTCGCGTCACCTTCGAGCCCGAAGGCAAGGTGGTCGAATTCGAGTACGGCACGATGCCCTACGACCACCACGGCAAGCCCATGTCGTTTCTTGACGTCGCCGAGAACCACGACATTTTTCTCGACCATGCCTGCGGCGGTTCATGCGCCTGCACCACCTGCCATATCTGGGTGAAGGACGGCGTCAATGGCATCAGCGAGGCGGAAGACGACGAGCTCGATCGCCTTGACATGGCTGCCGATCAGCAATTGAATTCGCGGCTCGGATGCCAGGCCGTCATCACAGGGCCAGGGAACTATGTCGTCGAGATTCCCAAGTGGAATCGCAATTACACCTCCGAGGGCAAGCCGCTCGCCCTCGCCGAGCACAAGTAAGCCGCTGTGCGCAGGGTGTCATGACCCAACCCCCGATCGATCGACAGCAGCTTCTTGCGGCCGTGCTTGGAGAGCATTCCGTCACGACTGTGGACGTCCGGCGCATTACACTTGCGCCCGGCCAGAAGTCGGGCCGTCACCTGCACCCCTGTCCGGTAGTCGGCTATATTGCGAGCGGCACAGCGTATTGCCAGATCGAAGGGGAGACTGCGGAGCTGTTGCCCGTGGGCTCGGCGTTCTATGAGCCGGCCGAGCGCGTCATCGCTGACTTTGGCAATGCTTCGGATGTGACGCCGATGACTTTCATCGCCTTTTACCTGCTGGATGGCGAGCAGGAATTAATTCAAATGCTCGAGAGCAAATAAGGAGCCCCGATGGCGCGCGAGATTCACTGGACCGACTCCGAAGAAATCGGCATTCAATTGCAGGAAAAGTTTCCTGAGATTGATCCGCTCACCGTGCGCTTCACTGACCTGCATCGCTACGTGACGGAGCTCGAAGGGTTCGCGGATGACCCTACCCAATCGAACGAGTCGAGACTCGAGGCCATCCAGATGGCCTGGCACGAAGAGTTCGAGGACGCGAAGGGCTGATCGGCCAGCAGCGAACGGCGAGCGCTAAGTCCGTCTCACCCGCGCTGGAGGGTTTCACTCCAACTGAATGCTGCTTCGAAATGGGTAAACTCCGGCTTCTCTCCCGGTACAAGGTAGACGCTGATCACATCGAAGCGAACGGATGGCATCGCGGCCTGAGGCAGCTGCCGGACGTAGCGGCGTGCGAGGCGGCGCAGAATCCTGCGTTTGCGGATATCCACGGCCACTTCAGCGGGGGTGCTGTCATGGGCGGTGCGCGTCTTGATTTCGACGAAGCACAGCAGAGAGCCCTGCCAGGCAATCAGGTCGAGGTCGCCGGGGACGTCGCCCGACGACCAGCGTCGCGCGACCACGGTATAGCCTTTGCGCCGCAGATAGAAGAAAGCCGCGTCTTCGCCGTCGAGGCCTGTTTGCAGATGCGCCGCATCGGTGCGTGTGCGTCCTCGATGCTCGGCGAAACGATCGAGCCCGCCGAGGAGATGCTCCACGACGGCGGTTCCCATGTTGCCTGCTTTGCTCATGGGTTTATATTGTCTCCTGCGCGGCGCTTTCCGCCAACCGCGCAGATCACAGACGCGAAGCATGGACACGGGAGCTGATCAGGCTCCGTTGCCCGCAGTGACCGGCACGGGAATGGGCTGAGCGGAGTGGGCGTGTTCCTTTTCGGCATGCGTCAAGGCATCTTCCAGAATGTCGAGGGCAACGGTGGCTTCATGCTCGTTGAGGATGAGGGGCGGGCAGAGCCGGATCGTGCTTTCGCCGCAGCCCAGCACCATCAAGCCGCGCTCGAAGGCCAGCGTTTCGACACGGTCGCGCCACTTGCCGGCGGGCTCGCGCGTTGCCTTGTCCTGGACAAGCTCGATGCCGATCATGAGGCCGCGCCCACGGACGTCGCCGACCATCGGATGCGAGTGCTTCCATCCTTCGAGGCGTTTGATCATCTGCGCGCCCACGTGGGCTGCATTGGCGATCCCCTCGCGCTCGAGGACACCGATGGTGGCGAGTGCCGATGCGATGGAAACGGGATTGCCGCCGAAGGTGGATGCGTGCGAGCCGGGAACCCAATCCATAATCTCGGCACGCGTCATGCAGACGCCGAGAGGCATGCCGGACGCGATCCCCTTGGCGATGCAAACGATGTCGGGCTCGACGCCCGCGTGCTCGATGGCCCACCACTTGCCCGTGCGGCCAGCCCCGCTCTGCACTTCGTCAGCCACCAGCAGGATGCCGTGGCGATCGCAGAGGGCGCGCAGTTCGCGGAGGAAGTTTGTCGGCGCGACGACATAGCCACCTTCACCCTGGATGGGCTCGATGAAAATGGCCGCGACTTCTTCGGGGGGCAGAGTGGTTTTGAAGAGCTTCTCTTCGATGTAGCGAGCGCAGCTCAGGCTGTAAGCCTCCTGCTCCTTTGCATCCCCTTTGCATCCCCGATAGACATCAGGGTAAGGAATATGCGTGACACCCGGAACGAGAGGAGCGAAGCGGCGTTTCTGTTGCGGCTTGGAGCCGGTAAGCGACAGGGCTCCCATGGTGCGCCCATGAAAGGCGCCGAAGAACGAAATGATGTGCTGGCGCCTGGTGTGATAGCGCGCGATTTTCAGTGCGCACTCGATAGCTTCGGCACCGGAGTTGCCATAGAAAAACTTGTGAGGCCCGCGCATCGGTGCAATCGCGGAGAGGCGCGTGGCGAGGTCGGTCAGCGGCTCGTTATAAAAGTCGGTCCCCGAGATGTGGATCAGTTCGGCGGCCTGCTTTTGAATCGCCGCCACAACTTCAGGATGGCAATGGCCGGTAGAAACCACGGCGATGCCTGCGGCAAAATCGAGAAACTGGTTTCCGTCGACGTCTTCTACGCGGATTCCACGGCCGCGCTTGGCCACCAGCGGATAGGAGCGCGTGTAGCTAGGCGAAATGAAACGCGCATCGGCTTCTACGGCGGCCCTGGCCTTCGGGCCCGGCAAGGTACAGACAAGCTTCGGACCGAACTGAGCGTGCAATTCCTGCTTTGTCATCATCTTTTCTCCTCGGCAGATCGAGTTGTGAGGTCGGCTCAAGAGAGCACGGCCGCGGACCCTCGGGGAAGGGTCGTCCAGTTCTGCGGACCCCAGGCGGAATCCGGCAAGCAGGCGAGGATCTTCGGCGGTCTAGTGTTAATCGCCGCCGAAGAGGCTAGGTCGGGTGCGGGTAGGCAGCACGCGGAGATGGCGGCGCGGGCAGATGCAACGGGCGCGCGACCGCGACCAGCGTTTTGCCGGCGGCATGTTCACGCTTGCCGCAGAGTTTTCATTATGCATAGGAGTCCCGCTGGGCACAAGGATAGCACGCGCGTCATTTTGGCTGCCACGCGGAGTGGGCGGCAGAACGCGGGCTGGGAGCCAGGCTAGCGCGGAGAAGCGGAACGAGCGGGGTCGTCATAGCGGGGCGGGGGCGGGGTCTGGAAGGCCGCAGCGGGCACCAGCGCCGCAGGATCATCGTTTTCCAGGGCAACGGAGCCGCCTTCGAAGACTTTCAACGCGGAATCGTCGGCTGCCAGTGCCATCCAGCAGACGGCGCCTTTTTTAAGCAGCGTACACGCGATCTCGACCGTGTAAGGAGGAGCCTCGGGATGGCCCTTGGGAACTCCCTTGGCGCGCTCGATCCACATGGGGTGCGTGCCGAGCTTGTAATCGTGATTGGAAGGATCAATGAGATCGAAGGTCTGCTTGATGCCCTCGGCAGCGCCTTGCGCAAATCCAGGCAGATCACTGGGAGTCATGGATTGGCCGAAACAGGCGAATGGCAGGGCAACAATCACAATCACTGAGGCGGGATTGCCGTGCCGCGCGGTGAGTGCGAGCTGCACACAGGCGACGCCTTTCTTCTCATCATCGGTGGATGCATTCTGCTGCGCCTGCTTCTTTACATCGCCCAGCGTCGGATTGGAATTCACTACTTCCCAATCTGCTGGAAGCGCATAGCGAAAGCCGAGGTCGCTGGCTTGGGTCTGCATCGCGGGGGCCGGGGCCTGTGCCGCGATCACGAGCGCGGACAGCAGGATGACAGAAGCACCAAGAAGAGCCTTCATCGCGCGGCAAGTCTACCACGCGTGTGTAGAGCCGTCTGCGCAGAGTCGGCGATGTTTATTCTTCTGGCTGGTTGATGTGCGGAAGGGTTCTTGCAGAAACTTGCAAGCCCGCCATTGCGATGTGGCGGGCTTGCAAGCAGACCCCAATAGCTGGTCCTGGTTAGTGGTGAAGTTTGTTCCCCAATTAATGGTTCTAAGTTAGCCTTGTCTGTCTGGCGAATCAAGCGAAATCGCACAATTCAAGGGACTTTGGCCCGAAAGTGCCATGCGCTCATGGGGCTTTAGTAACCAATTTCTACCCCTTCACCTCGAATTGTGACAATTGGTCCGACGGCTGGCCCGTGGCAGGCCACTTCTCCTCATGCGAGGAAGTACGCCGAGACGGCCGAAGCAACCCCTCCGAATGAAAAAACGATCCCGAAATACCAATAAAGGCGGCTGCGGGTGAGCAAGGTGACTGAAGTGATCACCAGCCCAATCTCGAGGAGCGCCTCGGCAAGGTCGAAGCGGTTTGCACGCGCCTCGGCCTTGGTCACATCGTGCTCCAGCTCCTCTGCCTTTTCGCGCGATTCCTTCAGTTCGTCGGCCCACTTGGCTTGATGATCGGTATAGGACTTGGCGAGCTTGTCGGCGGCAGCTTTGTCGGCGATGCTCACCACGCTGAGCAAGTCGATGGTGAGCGCGGTGTCGTTGGAGCGGATTTTGCGGGCCTGGTATTCATTCCACTGATCGGTGGCCTTGTTCTGCGAGAGCACCGCTTCAGTATGCGTGCGATGCCCCAGCACGGTGGCGATGGCCACCAATACGGCGAGCAGCGCCATGGTGAAGGCGACTGGACGCATCGCCTGCTCGTGCGATCCGTGCTCAGCGTGTTCCTGCAGTTCCTGTGCTTCGTTGGCTTCCATGGGAGAACCTCCGTGTCCGCTGTGCGGTGCTGCTATTTCCGCTTCCAGCGCACACCGTCTTTCGAGTCTTCGATTACAACACCTTTCGCGGCGAGTTCATTGCGAATCTGGTCAGCCTGCGCAAAGTTGCGCTGTTTTTTGGCCAGTTGCCGCTTTTGGACAAGCGCCTCAATCTGCGCATCGTCCAGTTCATCGCGGGCGAGCAGCTGCGGCGCCACATCGCTCATGCGCCCGGCCTTCTCAGCCCATGCGAGGGCGCGACGCGTCGGCTCCGCATCGCGGTCTTCCACGACTGCGAAGACGGCATCGAAGCCGGCCAGCACTTTGAGGATTGCGTCGCGATCTTCAGTAAAGAGCTGGCCCCGGTCCATCGCTGTATTGGCGGCGCGCACCAGCTCGAAGATCGGCGCCCGCGCATCTGCGGTATTCAGATCGTCGGCGAGAGCTGCCAAGAAATCAGCGTGAGCTTTAGTCGCGGCGGTTTGCATGGGTGAACAGTAGGCAGAACCGGGGTTCGGGCGGGCCACGAATGTCCCGGAGATAAGCCGCTGATGGAAGGTACGGAGGCGATCGATGGCGTTGGTCGCTTCAGTCAGGCCTTCAAAGGTGAAGTTGAGCTGATGGCGGTATGGCACCGAGATCAGCGCCAGACGGATTGCCGAAGCTTTGTACCCTTTGAGCAAGAGATCACGGAGGGTATAGAAGTTCCCTTCACTTTTTGACATCTTGCGCCCGTCGACCAGGAGAAAGCGCACATGCATCCAATGACGCGCGAATGGCTTGTGGGTCACACTCTCGCTTTGCGCAATCTCATTCTCATGGTGCGGGAACATGAGATCTTCGCCGCCGGCATGCAGGTCAAAGCTCTCGCCCAGGAATTCCATGGCCATGGCGGAGCACTCGATATGCCAGCCGGGGCGGCCGCGCCCGATCCCTGTCTCCCACGAGGTTTCTCCGGGCTTCGCTGCTTTCCACAAGGCAAAGTCGCGCGCGGAGTCCTTCTCGTATTCATCGACGTCAACGCGGGCACCGTCTTCAATGCCGCTCAGGTCTTTCTTGCTGAGCTTTCCATACTCGGGAAACGCCGAGAGCCGGAAATACCAGCTTCCTTCTTCAGTCTGGTAGGCAGCCCCGGCTCCGGCCAGCTTCTGCACCAGCTCGACCATCTTGGGAATATGCTCTGTGGCGCGCGCAATGATTTCGGGCCGCTCCACGCCGAGAGCGTCGAGGTCTTCAAAAAACGCTTCGACAAACTGGGCCGTGTACGCGCTGATGGCGAGGTCCCGCTCGGCAGCGTTGCGAATGATCTTGTCATCCACGTCGGTGATATTCATGACGTGGCGAATCGGCACGCCGGTCAGTTTCAAAAAACGGCGCAGCACGTCGATTTGGAGGAAGGTGCGAAAGTTGCCGATGTGGCCATAGTCATAGACGGTGGGCCCACATGCATACATGCGCAGGGCCTTGCCATCCACGGGGACGAGCTCGTCCAATTGTCCCGAAAGAGTGTTGAAAAGACGGAGGGTCATTCGTACAGCGTGCTCGAAGTCAGAGAGTTTTCCCGATACACGGACTCTCCGATTGTAGCAGCGCAAAATCTTGCGAATTACTGAAGTTCCGCAACGGGGCAGCCTTGATTGGTGTATAGATGATTGAAGAAATCTTCATTTTGTTGGGCCCGGAAAGATCATGGATAGCGAAGTCCTGTCTCAGCTCTGCGATCCAGATACGCGCTATGAATTCGAGTTGGACGGGAGCACTCTCCGTAATACCGCGACGGGTCGAGTGTATCCCATCCGCGAAGGCATCCCTTTGTTTGTCAGCACGTTAACTGGACGGAATCTGAAATACCAGGCGCTGTACGACCGCATTGCTCCGGGCTACGATCTTGCGGAGAGACTTTACCGCATCTTCACGCGCAAGCCCGACTATCGCCTCGACTTCATCCGCGAGCTTGAGATTGCGCCGAAGGCACGTGTGCTGGAAGTGGCTGTAGGCACCGGCGCAAACCTTCGCTATCTGCCCGCCGATATTGATTTCTATGGAATAGACCTTTCGTGGGGCATGTTGCGCAAATGCCGCAAGAACGTTAAGAAGTGGCGCCGATCCGTCCATCTCTTCCAGGCACAGGCCGGCCGTCTTCCTTTCCGGGCCGAGGTGTTCGACTGCGTTTTTCATGTGGGCGGCATCAATTTCTTCTCTGACCCCGATCGGGCGATCCGCGAGATGATCTGGGTTGCGAAGCCGGGAACCAAGATCGTGATTGTGGATGAAACGGAAAAAGCGGTCCGCGAAAACTACCAGAAAAATCCAGCGCTGAAAAGCTACTTCCCGCCGGGATCCGAGCGGGTAAGCTGCCCCATCGATCTCGTTCCCGAGGAAATGGAAGAGATCCGGGCGCAGGAAATTGCGGGGGGCAAACTCTACTGCCTCAGTTTCCGCAAACCGGCGGCCCGCGCCGCGCGTTAGGTCTACAGCAGCGCGCCTTCCCCCATCTATCAGCGATTCTCGGCGTTCAGGGTTTGTTTGGGCGCGCGTCAGCGGCCGAGCGCGAGGGAGGGATCGGCCGTGAGCTCCTGCGGCGCGAATTCCCGGGCCATAAACTGCGGCCATGCGGCAGCGGCGATCATGGCAGCGTTGTCTGTGGAAAGCGCGAGCGATGGAAACGACACTTCGATCTTGCGCCGAGCTGCTTCAGTTGTGAAGCGCTCGCGCAGTGCATGATTCGCCGCGACGCCGCCCGTCACCAGGATCCGCTCGGCACCGAGGGCTTCAGCCGCGGCGAATGTCTTCTTCAGCAGGTCGCCGATGACGGCATGCTGGAAGCTGGCAATCAGGTCGAGCGTTGTGGGATCGCAGGTGGAAAGAGTCTGCTCGATCGTCGGTCGCGTCGGTGCATCGGGCCCGGTGAACAGGGCCTCGCGGCGGGTTTCGGCCTCAGGCCTGAGGTTGTGCAGTTCCACGTAACGCAGCACAGCGGTTTTGATTCCCGAGAACGAAAACAGAAAGCGCGGATCAAGCTTGGCGATGGGCGCCGTCGTTGCGGCCTTGGTGCGCGGGACAGTGCCGTGCAGGCGCACTTTTGTTTTGATCTGGGAGAACGAAAAGGGCACCGCGGTGGGGTCGCCGTGGGGTGCGAGCGCATCAATCCACGGACCGCCGGGATAGCCAAGCCCGAGCAGCTTGGCAACTTTGTCGAACGCCTCGCCTGCCGCGTCGTCGAGGGTGCGTCCCATGAGCGTGTACTTCCAAGCGCCGTCGCGCGGCTCCGCGAGGTAGAGGTGCGTGTGTCCGCCGGAAACGACCAGGGCTAAGGACGGCGCGTCCGGCGAATCTTCATATGCCTGCCGGTTGTTCAAAAGCACGGCATGAATGTGGCCTTCGAGATGATTGACGGCGATCAACGGAAGGCCTTGCGCAAAGGCCAGCGATTTCGCATAGGTAATGCCTACCAGGAGCGCTCCGGCCAAGCCCGGGCCGTTGGTTACGGCGATGGCGTCGAGATCGGCGAGATTGACCCCTGCCTCGGCCAGAGCTGCGCGGACGACCGGCACGATGGCACGCAAATGCTCGCGGCTGGCCAGTTCGGGAACGACGCCGCCGTATTTCGCGTGGGTCGCAATCTGCGACGCGACGACAGACGACAGCGTGCGGGCACCGCGCTCGACGATGGCGGCGGCCGTTTCGTCGCAGGAGCTTTCAATGCCGAGGATGAGGCCGCGCTCGCCCATCTCTTCAGTCTAAAGGGACCGGGTTTCAGGGTTTCGGGCCAGATCGCGCGACAATAGTGCAGATGCCGGTCGCGACCGCCCAACTCGCCTCTGTTTTGCGGATACTGATAACTTTGCGTGCTGCAGGGTATGAGGCCTATTTTGCCGGGGGTTGTGTGCGTGACCTGCTGCTGGGCCGCGTGCCGGCCGACTACGATGTCGCTACTTCCGCCACGCCGGAGGTAGTACTGAAGATGTTTCCGCGCACCTTTGCTGTCGGCGCGCAGTTCGGTGTTGTGCTGGTGGCCACCGAGCCTAAGGACCCCTTGAAAGAGTCAGCCCCACCGCAGGTGGAAGTGGCGACTTTTCGTTCCGATGGCGCGTATTCCGACGGTCGCCATCCCGATGCGGTTCGCTTCACGCTGAGCGCCGCCGAGGACGTGCAGCGCCGCGACTTCACCATCAATGGGCTTCTGCTGGATCCCCTGCGGGGAGGCAGATTCCTGGATGAATGCACGGACGAGCCGTTCGCCGTCCGCGCAGGACTGCGCAACGCCGTTGTCGATCACGTAGGCGGCCTCGCCGATCTCGATGCCGGCATTGTTCGCGCCATTGGCGAGCCCGCGCGCCGGTTTCAGGAAGACCAGCTCCGCCTGCTGCGTGCGGTTCGCTTTGCCACGCGCTTTGGATTCACGATCGAGCCGGCGACATACGCTGCGATTGGCGCCCTCGCCCCGCGCATAGCTGCCGTGAGCCGCGAGCGCGTGCGCGATGAGCTGACCAAGATGCTCACCGAGGGGCGCGCCCGGCAGGCCTTCGAGCTGCTGGACGAAACCGGCCTGCTCGCTGACGTTCTGCCGGAGATCGTGCGGATGAAGGGCGTTGCTCAGCCGCCGCAGTTTCACCCCGAAGGCGATGTCTGGATCCACACGCTGCTTCTGCTCGAACAGCTGCCGCCTGGCTGCTCGTTCACGCTGGCCTGGGGCGCGCTGCTGCACGATGTGGGCAAACCACCGACCTTTCGCGTCGCGCCGGACCGCATCCGTTTCGACGGCCACGTGGAGGTGGGTATGGCGATGGCGGCTGATATCTGCCGCCGCTTCCGCTTCTCGAACGATGAGACCCACCAGATCGTTGCGCTGGTCGAAAACCACATGCGCTTTGCCGATGCACCGCGCATGAAGGAATCCTCGCTGAAGCGTTTCTTTCGCCTGGGGAAGTTCGACGAGCACCTCGCGCTGCACCGCATGGATTGCCTTGCCGCCCATGGCAACCTTGACATCTGGAATTTCGTACGCGAGCGCTATGAGGGGACGCCGGAAGAAGTGGTTCGCCCACAGCCACTGCTCACCGGCCGGGAGCTGATCGCAGCCGGCTACCTGCCTGGCGCGCAATTCAAAGAGATGCTGCACGCGGTAGAAGACGCGCAGCTTGAGGGCTCGATCGCGACGACGGAAGAGGCCCTCCGCATAGTCCGTGAGCGCTTTGGACCGGCTCCTGCGCAACCGTGACGAAGCGCACTGCCAGCGTTGCGGGCCGATGCGATAAGGAGTAGGTGGCTACTGTGGCGCGAAACTACAATGGAGACCACATCCCCCTCCCGGAAAGTGAGAATCCATGGCCACCGCGAGCGCACCATTCATCGACTTCCAGGCCAGCTGGGCTGAACTCGACCTGCCCGCGCACGTGCGCGAAGTGCTCGCCGCGGCGCCTCTGGTGCAGACTCCCGAGACGCGCGCGCAACTGCTGGACTGGGCGCTTGGGCGATCGAGTGGAACGACCGACTGGACGCTCGGCAATCGCGACGACCACGGGGTCTACGAAGCGGTCTTTCACATCGCCGGCCAGATAAACGGCGGGAGCCGCATCGTCGAAGCTGTGATTACCAAGGCGCGCAATGGACTCGCCATCAACTTTCCCGATCCCTTCATGCGCCGACGCGACCCCGACGCCATGGTGATCGGCGATAACCTGCCGACCGACAAGCCCCGTTATGAAGAGCGCTTCGGAGAAACCTTTGACGCGACACGCCAACAGAGCCTCGACTGGCTCAAGACCCAGGAGCTGGTTGCCTTGCCGTTCTACGCCGGCACTGACGCGCTGGGCTACGGCTCGCTGCTCATTGTGCCGCGTCAGGCGGCCTTCTTTGCCGCCGCGCTGGCCGACCTGCAGGGTATGATTCCCCGCAGCCAGGTTCCGGCTGACTTCAAAATTACCGGCGGCGTGCTCTTTGTGGCTCCGCCGTTTCGCCACACGCACTTCGGCGGTCGGCAAGTTGTCGTACACGATCGCACGGCGACCCACCAGGAGATCTTCGCCTACAACCTTTATCCGGGTCCCAGCGCCAAGAAGGGCGTCTATTCGATGCTGCTCGATATTGGCGAGCGCGAGGGCTGGACTACCAACCATTGCGCCGCGGTCGCTGTGGTCACGCCCTACGAAAACCAGCTGATCCTCATGCACGAGGGCGCCTCGGGCGGCGGCAAAAGCGAGATGACCGAGCACATCCATCGCATGGAGGACGGGCGGCTGCAGCTCGGAGAAAACGTGGTCACGCATGAGCAGCGGACACTGAACCTTCCGGAAGCGTGCCATCTGCGTCCCATCGCCGACGACATGGGCTGCGCGCATCCCAAGTACCAGAGCGCGAGCAAAAGGCTCACCATCGCCGATGCCGAGAACGCGTGGTTTGTGCGCGTCGATCACATTCATAGCTACGGCACGGCACCCAATCTCGAGCGCCTGTGCATCGATCCGCCGGAGCCCCTGCTGTTTCTGAATCACTACGTCGTGCCCGGCGGCACCTGCCTCACCTGGGAGCATGTGGAAGATGCTCCCGGCAAGCTCTGCCCCAACCCGCGCGTGATTTTGCCGCGCCGCATGATCGAAGACATCGCGGCCGGTCCGCGGCCGGTAGATGTGCGCAGCTTTGGCGTGCGCTGCCCGCCGACGCACCAGAAGAGCCGCCTCTACGGCATTCTGGCCATGATGCATGTATTGAGCCCAGCGCTGGCCTGGCTGTGGCGGCTCGTGGCCCCGCGCGGCCACGCCAACCCCAGCATCCAGCCCTTGCAGGGCGGCGGGGCTTTGGGCGAGTGCAGTGGCGAAACGCCGATGGAATCGGAAGGCGTGGGATCGTACTGGGCCTTTGCGACGGGCCGCCGCGTCGACCAGGCCAACCTGTTGTTGCAACAGATTGTCGCGACGCCGGAAACCCGGTACGTCCTGCTGCCCAACCAGCACATCGGCGCGTGGCGCGTGGGCTACATGGCCGAGTGGATCGCCCGCGAATACCTCGCGCGCCGCGGCAGTGCAAAGTTTGGCCGCGAGCAGGTGGACGAAGCGCCGTTCTCGCTGCTGGGCTACATTCCCAAGCAACTCAAGATCGAAGGGTCGATCATTCCCCGCGTCTTTCTCCGCGTCGAAGAGCAGATTCAAGGCGGTGCCGAAGTGTATGAGGAGGGCGGGCGGCAATGGCGCGAGTTCTTTGCACGCGAGCTGAAGCCGTTCCAGGTTCCCGACCTGAACCCGCTCGGGCAACGCATCATTGAAGCTTGCCTCGATGGCGCGCACCAGGAAGACTATCGCCGGCTGATTCCGCACGCCATGTTCCGCGACGACGAAGGCTGACAGGGTCTGGATTTTTCACGCTATGGTGCCGGGTTTCACAGACCTAGATCGCTGAGCCCCGGATGATCGTCTGGGCGGCGCCCCTGGGGCCAGTGAAAGAGCCGCTCCGACTCCTGGATCGACAGATCGTTGATGCTGGCGTGACGGCGGTGCATCAAACCGTCTACGCCGAACTCCCAATTCTCGTTGCCATAGGAGCGATACCACTGGCCGTTGACATCGTGCGACTCATAAGCAAAGCGCACGGCAATCCGCGCCCCGTCGAAGGCCCAAAGCTCTTTGATCAACCGATACTCCAGCTCGCGCGCCCACTTGCGGATGAGGAAGGCAATAATCTCTTCGCGCCCGTGGATGAATTCGTCGCGGTTACGCCAGCGGCTGTCGATCGAGTAGGCCAGGCAGACGCGCTGCGGATCGCGCGTGTTCCATCCATCCTCGGCGCCACGCACCTTGGCTGTTGCGGTTTCACGGGTAAAGGGCGGCACGATGGGGTTGGTGACGACAGCGGACATGAGTGGCTCCTCTGCGATAGCGAGCGGGATCAAGGGCCTGCGGCTGCGAGAGACGCGACCGCTTCTGCTTGGATGATCGCAGCCCGGGGGATGGCTCGGCGAGAATGAAAGGATGCCTCCGCGCGCTGAGCCGCCTCGAATGCCGATCCGACGCTGCGATATTCTCGTGCTGGGCGCCGGTGCGGCCGGACTGATGTGTGCCGCGGTCGCGGGGCAGCGCGGCCGGAGCGTGGCTCTGCTTGAGCACAATGCGCAGCCTGGACGCAAAATCCTCATCTCTGGCGGAGGCCGTTGCAACTTCACCAACATTCATTGCACGCCGGCCAACTTTCTCTCGGAGAATCGGCACTTTGCCAAGTCCGCGTTGGCGCTTTACCAACCGCGCCATTTTCTTGAATTGGTCGAACGCTACCGCATTCCCTGGCACGAGAAAACGTTGGGACAGCTCTTCTGCGACGGGTCGGCGCAGGCGATTCTTGACCTGCTGCTTGCCGAGTGCGACAAGGCTAAACAAGGGAATGGAAGTGTTGAACTCGTGGTGAATGCTCGCGCTGTTCGCGTTGAACGGGCTGATGGCGATTTTCGGGTGGCGTCGAGTGCTGGCGAGTTTCAGGCTTCGGCGCTCGTGGTGGCGACGGGTGGTTTGTCGATCCCCAAGCTCGGCGCGACGAGTCTCGCCTATGATCTGGCGCGGCAGTTTGACCTACGCGTCGTGGCGCCGCGTCCCGCGCTGGTGCCGCTGGTGTTCTCAGGACCGGAGGCAGAATGGACCGCTCTCGCGGGCGTCTCGGCTGAAGCCGTTGTCCAGGCTGCGGGAACGCGGTTTCGCGAAAAACTGCTCTTCACCCATCGGGGGATGAGCGGGCCGGCCGTTCTGCAGGCGTCTTCGTATTGGAAGGCGGGCAAAGCGCTGCTTGTCGATTTTGCGCCCGACTCGAACGTACTGGCTCCGCTGCGCGCGCCGGGAGCGCGCCGCGATACCATCGCGCTCCGTCAGGCTCTCCACGCGGTGTTGCCGCAGCGGCTGGCCGCGCATCTTGCAGAAGCCGCAGTACCCACCGGCTGGACCAACGCCGCGCTCGACGCCTGCGAACGCCGCCTGCATCATTGGGAATTTCATCCCAGCGGGACCGAAGGCTTCGACAAGGCTGAAGTCACTGCCGGCGGCGTCGATACGGCCGATCTCAACTCACGCTCGATGGAGGTGCGCACAGTGCCCGGCCTCTTCTTCATCGGCGAAGCTGTCGATGTAACCGGCCAACTGGGCGGATTTAACTTTCAGTGGGCGTGGGCTTCGGCCGTTGCCGCAGGGCGTGCGCTGTAAGCCTAAGCTACTCAGCCGGCGCCACGGGCTTTGCGGGCGGCTTCAGCACAAATCCCTTGCGCACCAGGGCAAAGCCGGGCTGGGGCAGCTCGGCCTGCAGCAACTGGCTCTCGGGCCCGGCAAAAAGATCGGTCTTCTCTCCTGCGATGGTGGCCACGAGGTGGTGGACTGCAATCGGCTTGCCGTCGAGGGTGCCCTGCTCATCGGCGTAGGTCGCCAGGCTGATGGGCGCGACCGACCCCGCCTGCTTGGGCACAATCGCCCACAGGTCGCGATTGTTGTGGCTCACGGCCAGCGCCAGCAGTGTTTCGAGGGCGCCTGGATCAAAGTCCGGGAGAAACACGGCAGAGGTGTGGGCTTCTAGACGCGTCGTCGTGCTGCGCCCATTGGCCGAAGTATTCATCAACAGCTGTGCCGCGTCAGGCTTCGCCGCCACGTTTACGGCTTCGCTGTTCACCGTGGCGTTCAGCTGTACATCCTTCAACTCATTGCTCGAAGTCAGCTGCTCGTTTTTTGAGAGCGCATAATCGAGCCCCTGCATCCCGACCCGCACCAGCGAGGTGGAGTCGTATCCGCCCGCGGTCGGCGTAAAGTGAAAGCTCGCGGTGCCGACTTGCTGCCCATGCTGGCTCACGATGAAATCGGCTTGTTGCGCGGCGGCTGACATCGTCATGCCGGCAAGAACAAAGGCAATCCCTCGGAAACGCGACAATCCTGCAATGCTTCGCACAGCTCTCCCTCTCGCTGCTTGTATAGACGCGCAACCGGGCGCGCAAGTTGTGGTGCACCGCTCTCGCAAAGGCCTGCCGCCCTGGCGCGCTATCCTTTCTCTTTGAGGTGACCTGCCATGACTCAAACCGCTGCGCGCCCGCAACTGGCTCACCTGACCGCCGTCCTGGATGAACTTCGCGCCAAGGGGACGCATTTCAAACTGCGTATTCTTGAGGACCAGCAGGCGCCCGTATGCCACTACGACGGGCGTGAGGTGATTAATCTCGCAAGCAACAATTATCTCGGCCTCGCCAATCACCCCAAGCTCGTCGAAGCCGCGCTGGCCGCCACCCGCATCTACGGCGTGGGATCGGGCGCGGTGCGCACCATTGCCGGCACCATGCGCATTCACATGGAACTCGAGGAGAAGATCGCGCGCTTCAAGAATGTCGAGGCATGCGTCGTGTTTCAAAGCGGTTTCGCGGCCAACGCCGGCACGGTCAGCGCGATCCTCGGCAAAGAAGATTTCATTCTGTCGGACGAGCTCAATCACGCCAGCATCATCGACGGCGCACGCCTTTCGCGGGCCAAGATCAAGGTTTTTCGCCATAAAGATGTTGCCCACTGCGAAGAGATGCTGAGGGAAATCGCCCACGAGCCAGGGCACAAGCTGGTGATCACCGACGGCGTCTTCTCAATGGACGGCGACATCGGCCCCGTGGATAAGCTGGCCGCACTGGCCGAGAAATACGGCGCGATCATGATGGTGGACGACGCGCACGCCTCGGGGGTGCTGGGGCGCAACGGGCGCGGGTCCGTAGACCATTTCGGCGTGCACGGCCGCGTCGATGTGCAGGTCGGGACGCTGTCGAAGGCGATTGGTGCGCTGGGCGGTTATGTCTGCGGGTCGAAGGACCTGATTGACTATCTCTACCACCGCGCGCGGCCGTTTCTCTTCTCGACGTCGCATCCGCCATCGGTTGCGGCCAGCTGCATTGCCGCTTTCGAGCTGCTGGAGCAGGAGCCCGAACGCATTGAGCGTCTCTGGTCGAATACGCGCTACTTCCAGGGCGCGCTGCGGCAGGCCGGCTTCAACATCGGCGGCGTGAACACTCCCGCGACCGAAACGCCGATCACGCCGGTCATTGTGGGCGAGGGCCGCGCGGCAATGGAGTTTTCGCGTGCACTCTTTGACGAAGGCGTGATGGGCACGGGTATCGGGTTTCCGACGGTACCGGAAGGCAAGGCGCGCATTCGCCTGATCCTCACCAGCGAACATACGCGTGGGCAATTGGATCGAGCGCTGGAAACGCTGACGCGGGTCGCGAAGCGCATGGGGATACTGCAATAGGACAGACATGATCGCTCATTTGCGCGGCAAGCTCATCTTTAAACAACCTGGCCAGGCCATCGTGGAGGCTGGCGGGGTCGGCTACGACGTGGCCATCTCCGTACCGACGTTCACTTCCCTGCCCTCTCTGGGTGCAGAGGTGTCGTTGCACGTTCACACCCAGGTGAGCGAGGACCAGATTGCGCTCTTTGGCTTTCTCGACCCAGACGAGAAGCGGCTCTTTGAGCGGCTCATCACGGTCAGCGGCGTGGGACCGAAGCTGGCCATTAAGATTTTGAGCGGCCTCTCCAGCGATCGCACGGTACAGGCCATTCGCGCGCAGGATCATGCGCAGTTGACACGGATTCCTGGAGTCGGGAAGAAGCTCGCGGAGCGTCTTGTGGTCGAGTTGAAAGACAAGCTCGACGACTTCGCGGTCGCACCTGTCCCGTCCGCTGTACAAGGGCCTGCGGTCGACGATGTGCTCTCTGCTCTCGTCAATCTTGGCTATCAACGCCCTGCTGCTGAAAAAGCCATCGAGCAGACCGTGGCGAAAGACAAGGCTCTGGCGGCGGATTTCGACGGGCTCTTCCGCGGGGCGCTGAAGTTGATTCGGTAGTATGCTCGGCGCGAGCTTCGCTGCAAATGCGCCAGAAAGCCGGGGTTCACGCACTGAGGCCCCGCGCGGCGGATTTCCTCAGAAAACGGTGGCTTTGCACAGCTCTGCGCACGAAGAGCGCGTACTCAAATGAACTAGACTCTTTTCCAGATGGCAGGTAAAACAAAACCCGCTCCAGCCCCTGCTGAGCCTTATCTCAAACCGCAGGCACTGACCTTCCTCCGCAGTCTCGCCAGGCACAACGACCGCGAGTGGTTTCAGCCGCGCAAGGCAGAATTCGAAGAATTGCTGAAGGAACCCATGCTGTCGATTGTTCGCAAGATCACGGATGCGATGATGGACTTTGCGCCAAATCACATGCGGCCCGCGGAGAAATCCCTGTTCCGGATTTATCGCGACACGCGTTTCTCTTCGGACAAGCGGCCTTACAAAACGCATGTCGCTGCATGGTGGTCGCACCAGGGCCTGCAGAAAACCTCGGGCGCGGGCTACTACTTCCACATCAGCTCCAAGGAAGTGATCGTGGCCGCTGGCGCTTACATGCCAGAGAAGGAGCAACTCTCGGCGATCCGGCATTGGCTGCTGGATCATCATGCCGAGTTTCGGAGGTTGCTCAAGAAGCCCGCTGTCCACAGGACCTTTTCGGAGTTTGAGGGCAATGCCCTGACGCGCCCGCCCAAGGGCTTCCCTCCCGATCATCCTGCGCTGGACCTGATCCGGTGCCGCCAATGGGGACTGGCCGCGACGCTACCCGCGAAGACCGCGCTCGATCGCAAACTAGCCGAGGCGATCATTCGCCATTTCAAGATCGCCGCGCCTATCGTCGATGCGCTCAACACGCCGATCGCCGCAGCGCTCGCTCCAAGGAAAAAGGTGCTTTTCGGATTGCACTAGGGTGCCGCTGGAAGCCTTGATTTTCGCGGCTTTTCTTGCCTTTGCGACCCCGGAAAGTCTAAAAACCGGCAATTTCGGCCTAAAAACGACGTTTTAGGCATAAAAACCCAAGAAAACTGTGGAAATCGGTTGTTTTCCCATTGACTTTCTTCACCTCCAAGCCGCATTGTTTTCAACGACGGGGTTCTGTACGGACCCGCATGAATACAGGGGTTTCGTGCAAACGTTGCCTCGGTCGCACTCCCTCCATGCGGTACGCTTGATGGCCTCCTCGATTTTTAGGCTCGAGATGCCGAGCGGCGGAAACCCAGGCAACAACCACCCGAAGGAGAAGATCACATGGCAACTGGACTCACGAAGACGGCTCTTACCCGGCACCTGGCTGAGAAGCTCGAACTGACCAACAAGCAATCTGCTGCCTTTCTCGACCTGCTGGCAGAGACTGCGATCAAGGAAACCAAGAAAAACGGCGTCTTCATCATTCCCGGTATCGGCCGCCTGGTTAAGGCGGAGAGAAAGGCGCGCATCGGACGCAACCCGCAGACCGGCGAGGCCATCAAGATCAAGGCCAAGACCGTTGTGAAGTTCCGCGTGGCCAAGGCAGCCAAGGACGTCATTGCCCCCCCCAAGAAGTAGCACTCCGGACTGACCACCAGAGAGGGGAGAAGCCCAGGCTTCTCCCCTCTCTCTTTGGACGCGTTTACCACCCGCAACATTTTCAAGTCTTCGAGTCCGGTCTCACATCCAATCGGGCATGGCGATCTCGGCTTCTCTGCAAGATGTTTCCGGTTCCGCTGTGCAAGGCACGGTTCTGACCTTTCTGCGGCTTGAGGGCTTGGCTGTGGCCGCGCTCGCATTGGTCCTCTATGCACGGACCGGCGCAAGCTGGTGGATCTTCACCGCATTGTGGCTGGCGCCTGATCTCTCGATGCTTGGATATTTTGCTGGATCGTGCTGGGGAGCGCGCATCTACAACGCGGCGCATACCTACACCGTGCCCGCGGTGCTAGCGCTCTCGGCCCTCGTGCTGCGCGCCGACGTGCTTCTGCCCTTCGCACTCATCTGGCTTAGCCACATCGGGATCGATCGCCTCTTGGGTTACGGCCTTAAATACTCCAACGGCTTCGGGTGGACCCACCTGGGTCGCCTGGGAAAAGAAAAGCCGCAAGAAATCTGAAAGCGCATGCGTTGGGCGTGTAGAGCGAGCAAAAAACATGTGGCGGTGTGTACGAAAGGTCAATGACCTTCGATAGGGTGGGCGAGGGCCGGTGCACTCTGAATCGCCTTAGAATAGAGTTCAAATGCTCGTCTTTGGCATGCTGGCGGCTCTCTGCCTGGTCGCAGGTTTTGGACTTGGCTTGTATGAGAACGACGTGCGGTGGCAAATCGTCGAGGCCGTTCATGCAGTGCGGCCTGATCTGGAGCCCTATGCGATGTTCTCTCGCGCGCGCTCGTTTCGAAACTCAGAGGTTCACGAACTCTACAGAGCAAACTACGCTGAGCATCCGCTTTTGAAGTGGCACAAGGCCATCTCTTTCGCGGCCATGGTCTGTTTTCTCGCCTTCGCTGTATTTCTCCTGCTCGCCATCAAGCAATCGTAACGGGGTGAGAATCCGCAGGCCCACTCGGCAGCAGCGCGCGTACGACGAGCGAGATACCAAAGCTGATCAAGATTGCCCGGCCCATCAGTCGGTTGTCGTAGGTCCACGAGACGCATGCGAGCGTGACGAAGACGCCGATGGACAGCAGCTCGGCAAGCACCCCGCGCGGCCAATCCGGCTTGGCATTCCCTTTGGCAATCGCGCTGCGCAGGCGCGGCGCCAACCGCGGGACGCTGGCGAGATATGCGCGATAGGGATCGCCGAGGTGCTTTGCGAGAAAGGCTTCTTCGCCAAGGATCAGGCGCAACAGAAAAACGGAGAGGATCGCCATGCACACGAGCGCGCCGGTCGGCGGCATGATGAGCGCCATGCCCGCCACCATGCACCACAAGCCGAGATAGAGGGGATTCCGCAGGAAGCGATAGGGGCCGCCGGTCATCACGGCCTCGGCATTCATCTGCCCGCCCTGCACCGTGCGGGAACCGAGATACGCTGTACCCGACACGCGAAGCAATGCGGCGAAGCCCGCAAGCGACGCGCCGGCAACGATCACAACCGGCGTCGCCGTCGTAAAGCGGATCAGGCCTGTGCGACTTATTTCCAGGGCCAGCCATTCCAGCAGGGAGATGCGGCTGCCGATTCCCCACGAATCGATCCATGGCGCCCAGAATCCCAAAATGATAATTACCGCGTTGATCGCCATGCGCAGCCGAAACTCAATTGCCGTTGCCCGCACACTTCACTCCCGCACCCGTTCTCGCTTGAGGAGTGTATCATCCGGCGCGCACCCCTACTCACAGCGCAGCGCGGCCATCGGGTCGGTCTTCATTGCGGAGCGTGCGGGGATAAGCGTCGCGGCGAGCGCGACCAGCGCGAGCAATAGAGCCACCGCGATAAAGCTGGCCGGATCGTGCGGGCCAACTTGAAAGAGCAGGCTTTGGAGGGCCTGCGTTGCCGCGAAGGCCGCAGCCAATCCGACCACACCGCCCAAAGCAATCAGCCGAGCGCCTTCGCCGGCAATCAAGCGCAGGATGTCGGCCCGCGTTGCGCCGAGAGCCATGCGCACACCGATCTCCTGGGTGCGCTGCGTAGCGATAAAGGCGATTACTCCGTAGAGCCCGATGACGGCCATTGCGAGGCCGGTAAGAGCAAAGAAGCTGAGGAGGGCTGTCTCAAAGCGGGGCCGGTCGGCGAGCTTGTTGACCTGTTCGTTCAGCGTCTCGGTCGTTACTGGAACCGTCGGATCAAGGTGCGCAATCTGCGTTCGCACCCATGGAATTGTTCCCGCGGGCGAAACAACCGCGTCGACAATCAACAGCGGCGTCCGGCCACCCCAATTGTCGGCAGTGCTGTGTCTGAGGTAGTACATTTCCGGCACATCCGGCTCGACCAGCCCGCCGTTTTTTACATTCTCGGCCACGCCGACAACAGTGTTGGTTCCGCTGCTGTGCATCGAACCAACGCGCCTGCCAATCGGGTCCTCGCCGGGAAACAGGAGAGCCGCCATAAGCCTGCTGAGGATGATCAGAGACTGCTTGGATCGACGATCCTCTTCGGTAAAGTTGCGACCGCGGAGAATCGGGATGTTCAAGGCTTTGAAGTATTCAGGCGTGACCGTACGACCGATCACCACCCCGCCCGTTCCTGGCTCTGGACGCGGTTTGCCGTCAACTGCCAGATCTGCCCATCGACCCCCCGGGCCGCCTCCCGGAGGCACTGAGTCGGTAATGGCGACCGCGCGAATTCCAGGAAGACGCCGCAGCGCAGCTTCCGCCTGAAGGTAAAAATCCATTTGCTTTTGGCTGGTGTTGTAGCGAAACGAGGGCAGAGCGATCTGCACTGTGAAGAGTCCGCCAGTTTGCATTCCCAGGCGCTGTTCCTCGACGTTTTGAAAGCTCCTGAGCAGAAGCGCGGCACCGGAGAGCAGAACCATGCTCACCGCAATCTGGCCCACAACCAAACCGCGCCGCAGCACTGTACGTTTGCGGGACCTCGCGGCACGTGCCGCCAGGGCAACCACGCGCGGCGTCTGCAAGGCAGGCAGCAGGCCGAAGAGTGCTCCACAAATCAACGACAAAAGCATCGTGAAGAACGCGACCCGAAAATCCAGACCGGCCCTCCGAAGAAATGGAATTCCTGTCGGCGCGAGGCGCAAAAAAACCCGGAGCAATCCCTCGGCAAGGGCCATTCCCGCGGCCGCCCCGCTGAGCGAAAGCACAGATGCCTCAGTGAGGGTTTGCCGCATCAGTCGCGCTCGCGAGGCACCCAAGGCAGAGCGCACCGCCAGTTCGCGTTCCCGTGCCTCGCCCCGCGCCATCATCAGGCTCGCGACATTCGCGCAAGCAATCAGCAGCACCGCGAGCACGGAGCCGAGCAGTATCCATGCCGCCAACTGCACATCCTCGGTCTCGCGGTCGCGCAGGGAACGAATGCTGAGGCGAATATCTTTGCGAACATCCGGTGGAATGAAGGTGTCTCGTGTATGGATGAACAAGGGCTGCATCTCCGCCCTTGCCTGCGCAATGCTCACCCCGGGCTTAAGCCGGGCAAAGGTTCGCATTGGATCGCCGAAACCTCCATTGGCGGTGGCCTGGGCTGCACGGTCCAGTGCCATCGGGAGGATCACATCGGCTGACTGCAGAGTGGGAAACTGAAAGTCCTTGGGCAGTACGCCAACCACGCGGGCGGGCCTTCCATCCACATCGATCAGACGGCCGATTATGCCGGGATCCTGGTTGTAATGTCCCCGCCACAGTTCGTTGGAAATGATCGCCACGCGCGGTCCATGGGGCTGGTCTTCCGCCGGCGTGAAGTTGCGCCCCAGCACCGGCGAAATGCCCAGCAGAGGCAGAAACCCTGCGTCGAAAGTGAGGCAATCAAGCCGCGCCGGATTGTTCTCAAGCAAATCGCAGGCGTGTGGCATGGTTCCCTGGGATGCCATCGCCGCAAACGGCTTCTGGGTCTCGCGCCAATCGAAGAAGAAGCCGCCCATCATGAATTCCTGCTTCTCCAGGGAATGAACAGTGCCCACCGAAACGATCTGATCCGCGTGCGCATAAGGCAGGCCGCGGAAGAGAATGCGGTCGACGACACTGAAGACCGCGGTGGTTGCTCCGATGCCGAGGGCCAGCGTCACGACGACCGTAACCGTGAATATCGGATTGCGCGCAAAGCCGCGCAGGGCATAGCGCACATCGCGCAGCAGGCTGTCGAGCCAAGGCAGCGTCGCGCGCTCGCGCCAGGCCTGGCGAACCTGCTCCGCGCCGCCGAGACGAATGAGTGCCTGCCGGCGGGCTTCGTCTGCACTGAGCCCGGCACGCAGACCCTCTTCGGTGTGCAGCGCGATGTGACCGTCGAGTTCCGCCTTGAAGTCGTCGAAGGACAGGGGGTGCAAGCGCATCCAAAACGCCCGAAGTTTTCGCAGCACGATCGACCTCCTTATTCTCCTCGAAGAGCAATCATGGGATCGACCGAGGCCGCGCGTCGCGCAGGAACCCATGCTGCGAGCAGCGCCACCAGCGCCATGACCAGAGCAACACCGCAGAAGGTGATGGGATCGAACGGGCTCACCTCGAAGAGAAAGCTGTGCAACGCACGGCTCAGTGAAAGCGCGCCCAGGAGACCGGCCAAGCACCCCCCTGCAGCCAGCAGCAGGCTTTGGCGAATCACGGCGAGCGTGATCTGCCAGCGCGGTGCTCCCAGGGCCAGGCGCAAGCCGATTTCGGGAGTCCGCCAACTGACGATGTAGGCGATCAGGCTATAGACGCCTACTGAGCCAATGATGACGGCAAGCGCGCCGAAGGCAAGCAACAGCACTGCCAGAGCGCGCGGGGCGGCAACCGATGTCGCGACGACCTGATCCATGGAGCGTACGCGCGTGACCGGGGCCAGCGAATCGATGCCGGCCACGGTCCGCCGCAGGCTTGCTGCCGTCCCGGCCGGCGTAGTATGCGTGCGCAGCAGCGCATACATCACGGGGACTTCGCGCTGCGGCGTGATGGGCAGATAGACTTCGTCGGCATAGTCTCCTTCGAGGCTTCCTTCGCGCGCATTCTGCACTACACCGACAATCACCGACGCCTTCGACACATCCCATACGGCGGGGGCCGGTGCGTCGTTCACGTCAAGAAGATGCTTGCCGATTGGATCCTGGTCGGGCCAGTATCGCTGCGCCAACCGCTGATTGACCACGACGGCGTGGCTGGCTCCCGAGGCATCCTGAGCTGCGAGTAGACGACCGCGCACCAAGCGCATCCCAAGTACAGCGAAGTAGCTCGGAGAAACGGTGCGGCCGGTCGCCAGCAGAGCGCCCTGCCGCGCGTCGCGAGGATGCCCTTCCGCATCGAAGACATAGTTGTTGTCGCGTCCGCTGAGTGGCAACGAGTCTGTGAGAGCAGCACCTTCCACGCCCGCGATCGACGAAGCATTTGCAAGCAACGCGGAGTAGAACGACTGGCAACGCCCTTTCTGCCTACACGCGTCTGCATCGAGCGCCACCTCGGCAGTCACTGTGCCCACCGTACGGAAGCCCGGATCGACCTGGGAAATTTGATAGAGGCTGTGCAGCATCAATCCGGCCGTCGTGATGACCATGACCGAGAGGCCGATCTGCGCGCCGACGAGACCCATTGACACGCCGAATCCGGAGCCCTTGCCCATCACGCCGCGGCTTCCACCCGAGCGCAGCGTTGCGAGCAGATTGATCGACGCCATCTTGATGGATGGGATCAAGCCGAAGAGCAGACCCGCCAATACCGAGGCACCGATGGTAAAGAGGACGTCTCCCGCGTGAAGCGAGATGTCTTGAATGCGAGGGGTGTCCGCGGGCAGCAATCTAACAAAGAGGCGCAGGCTGGCAAAGGCCGCGCCCAGGCCGACGAGCCCAGCTGTCACGCCGAGCACGACACTCTCCGAGAGCAATTGCTGGACAAGCCTCTTGCCCGACGCGCCCAGGGCTCCGCGAATCGCAATCTCGCGCTCGCGCGCCGTGGCACGCGCCAGCATCAGGTTGGCCACATTGGCGCAGGCAATCAGCAGAATCAGTCCAACGGCGCCAAACAGCAACAGCAGGCGAGGACGCATTGCACCTGTTTGCGCTTCGAGCAGGGGAACGACGGTCATATCCGAGGCCCATATATCGGGCATGCGAAACGGGAAGAGCGGCAGCAAGACTCCGTGCAATTGACGCAATTCAGCCTGCGCCTTTGCCGGTGTGACTCCATCAGCCAGGCGCCCGAAGCTGTGCAGATTAAAGACCGCCCACGGATCGAGCGGAACATCGTGCCGATAGGAAACGGGGATTACGAACTGGGTATCCGCGTAGGGGAAGTGAACACCGGGGGGCATGATGCCGATGATTCTGCGCGAAACGCCGTCAATGCGCAGGGTGCGTCCAAGCACCTCAGGCAAACCGCCATAGCGCTGCCGCCAATAGCTGTAGCTCAGAACGACATCGTGATCCTGGCCGGCAATGGCATCCTCGGGGCTGAAAAAATCGCCGAGTGCGGGGTGAATGCCCAGCGTGTCAAAGGCATTCACAGTCACCAAGGTGCCGAAGACGCGATCGGGAGCGTCATTTTCCGACACGTTCGATTCGGCATCGGGCCCGTACCCGGCAAGTGAAGAGAACCCCTTCGCGTGCTCTCCCAAAGCGCGAATCCATCCCTTCGGAAAGACCGGCAAGGTTGTGCCGGTAATGCGCATCAGGCGATCCTGGCGCGCGTAGGGCAAGGGCCGCAACAGGATCGAATCGACCAGCGTATAGATGACTGCGTTCGCGCCGATGCCGAGCGCCAGGGTTAACACTGCGGTGAGGGCGAATCCCGGAGCCTTCCGCATTTGGCGCAGCGCGAAACGCACATCCTGCAGGATGCCTTCGAGTGGCGGCAGTGTGGCGCGATCTCGATAGGCCTGGCGCGCCTGTTCTTCGCCGCCGAGCCGAATCAACGCTTGCCGCCGCGCCTCATCCGGACTGAGGCCCGCACGGACGCCCGCGTCGGTATGCAGCGCGATGTGGCTTGCAAGCTCCGCGTCAATCTCCCGCTGCGCACACGCGGCGCCAAACAGGCGCATCCATAAAGATCTCAAACCTCTCATCGCATTCTCCTATTCGGTCCGTAGCGCTTGCATGGGATCGATTGATGCCGCGCGGCGCGCGGGAAACCAGCACGCAACGAGCGCGATCAAAATCAAGAAAGGCGGCACTACCGCAAAGGTGAACGTGTCGTGCGGCTGGATACCGTAAAGAAAACTGGTGGCAAATCTAGTAGTCATCCAGGCCGCGGGCCAACCCAAGGCAATTGCGATCAATGAGAGCATGAAGCCCTGCCGCAAGACGAGCCTCTCAACCGCACCCGATTGCGCGCCCATGGCCATGCGAATGCCGATCTCGCGGGTGCGCCGGTTCACGGAGTAGCTCATGACGCCGTAGAGCCCGATGCCTGCAAGCAGCACGCCGATGCTGCCGAAGACCCCGAAGAGCGTCGCCGCGAGGCGCGGCAGGATGTATGCCGTGCGGACGTGATCGTCCATTGTCTCGATGTTGTAGATCGCCATGGCCGGGTCGAGCGCAGAGACCTGCCGACGGACCGGCTCCATCAACGCGGCTGCATTGCCAGGGGTGTGCACGATCAGCGCATAGCCCATCAGAGAAGGATCGCTCGCGATACTTTGGCTGAGCAGACGGTAGAGAAGGGGACGCGCTTCTTCGCCCAGGGTGCGTGACTTGACGTTGCCGACCACGCCGATGATCTCGTAAGAGAAACCGCCGCCGCTCACGTGTTGCCCGATCGGATTGCCCCCCGCAAAGAGACGATCTGCGAAGGCGCGATTGATCACCGCGACCCTCGGTCCGCTGCCCGGCTCATTGCTGAAATCTCGTCCCGCGAGTTGCGGGATGCCTAGGGTTGCAAAATAGCCGGGCGTGACCATGTAGAGGTCGGCAAAGGTGACCGCCTGGTTCTTCGTCGATTGGCCTGCGACGGTGAAACCATCGCTGCGATTGCCGCCGGACAGCAGGGCGACGTCGGTACACACGGCTGAGTCGACACCCGGCAGACCGGCTACACGTTGGCGGAGCAGCTTAAGGAATTCCGTCGTTCGCTCGGGCGAATACCCGTGCACGCGTGGATCGATGGAGGCGATGAGCAAACCTTGTGTTCGAAAGCCGATGTCAATGCTCGCCGCGCTCTCGAGACTTCGCAGGAAGAGCACGGTCACCGACAGCAATACCACCGACATTGCAATCTGCCCGACGACGAGCACGTTGCGCAAATTGAAGCGTCTCCTCCCGGGGCGCGCCAGAGCGTCCTCGCCCTTCAGAGCATTGGTGAGCAGGGGGCGCGAGGCTGCGAATGCGGGCGCGATCCCCAGGAGGACGCCGCTTGCAAGACTCAGAACAAAGGCAAACAGAAGAACACGTCCATCGACGCCGACAGCAAGGTCTAGAGGCACGGGAACCGGCAGGCGAATTGCCGAGAGACCGCGCGTCGCCCACACCGAAAACACCACGCCCAAGACGCCGCCGGCCAAAGACATCAGCACGCTTTCGAGCAGCATCTGGCGTCTGAGCCGCGCACGCGTTGCACCCAGGGCTAGACGCACTGCCATTTCGCGCTGCCGCGCTACCGCCTGGGCAAACAATAAATTGGCTACATTGGCCCCGGCGATGGAGAGGACCAACAGCACGATGACGAGCAGGGCCGAGAGAAACAGAATCGCGGTGTTTTTGAAGTTAGGCGGCAATGAACCGGCAAGCTCAATATGAAATGCGTTGTCCTTGTCCGTTGCCGGATAGGCCTTAGCGTAGCCTGCGGCCAGAGTATTCAATTCCGCCTCGACTCGTCTCTTCGTCATCCCTGGTCGCAGGCGGCCGACCACATGAAGCCAATGGAATTGGCGCGAGTCTTGCGGCGGCGTGTTGGGTGCAAGCTCGGCGGCCATCGCGAGCGGTACCCAGAACTGCTCGTCCAGGATCTGATCGACGCTGTGAAACGTGGCGGGAGCAATCCCAATCACCGTGACAGTGTGCCCCGAAAGCAGAATTGACTTCCCCACAATGGAGGGATCACTGTCAAATCGCGCGCGCCAAAGGTTCTGGCCGAGGATGAGGACCGGCGCATGCGCTTCGCTCGCAATGAATCCGCGGCCGAGCACCATGGGCAGTTCGAGCACATCGAAGAAATTGGTCGTGACCGCCTGTCCCCAAACGCGCTCTGACACGCCGCTTCCATGGATCGAGGCGGGAATCTCATCGGCGTAGGCCGCCAATCCGCTGAACGAACGAGACTGCAGGCGCACATCTTCAAAGAGCGGATAGGGGAATTGATTGCAGCAGCGATCACCCTTTTGGATAGTGGAGAGTTCGAGAAGCGTTGCCGGGTCGCCTACCGGCGCCGGGCGCAGCAGAAAGCGGCTCACCATGGAGAAAATGGTCGCGTTGGCGCCGATACCGAGGCCGATCGACAGAATTGCAATGGCGGTGATCGCGGGATGCTTGGTCAGCGTGCGCACGGCGTAACGAAGATCGCGCAGCGGAGACTCAAGCCACGGCAACCCGCTTCTCTCGCGATAGGCCTGGCGCACCTGCTCCGCTCCCCCGAGACGAATGAAGGCCTGGCGACGCGCCTCCTGGCGACTCAAGCCCGCGCGTATGCCGTCTTCGGTATGCAAGGCGATATGGCTCTCCAACTCCGCATCGAAGTCGTGCTGCTTCCGCCCCATCTGCCGGATGCGCATCCATAGAGCGCGTAGCCGTCTCATCACCGCTCCTACTCCGCCCGCAGTGCCTGCATCGGATCTACGCGTGCCGCTCGCCGCGCCGGCAGATACGCCGCCAACGCGCCGACTATGCACAGGAACACGGCGGATCCGAGATAGATCAGGGGACTGTTGGCGCCGTCACCCAATAATCGCGCGTTGAGGCCCATGCCCGAGTTGGTAAATTCGATGCTCGCAACGGCGCGAGCCAACCCGATGACGAGCACCCCGCCGATGGCGAGCCCCGCCAATGTAAGTGCGAGCCCTTGCATCACAATCATGCGCAGCACATGCCCCAGCTGCGCGCCCAGCGCGATGCGCACGCCAATCTCCTGGGTACGTTGCGCCACCGAGTAGGCCATCACGCTATAGAGCCCAACCGCCGCGAGCAGCAGCGCCAGGCCACCCAGCACCGTCATCAGGCTCGCCGCTATTTTTTGCGGATAGAGCGACGCACCGATGAATTCCTTCAAAGGAGCCGCATCGACAACTGTCACGTTGGGATCGATGGCCCGCGTTTGCACACGAAGCGATGCAAGTGCGTTCTCAGGATCGCCCTGCGTGCGCACATAGAACGCCAGATTCATGTCCTCGCGAAAAACCTGGCGGAAGGGCACGTAGAAGTACGCCGGAGTCGACTCACCCAGGTAGTGATACTTCGAATCCTTGGCAATGCCGATGACGCGGAACCACGAACCCCATCCGTGAATCTTTTTGCCAATCGGGCTTCGTCCGGCGAAGAATCGCCGCACGAACGCCTCGTTCACGATCATCACGTTGGGCGCATTCTCGTTGTCCTGGTCGGTGAAGTTGCGGCCGTCTATGATCGGAATGCGCATCAACGGCAAGTAACCAGGCGAGACCACGTTGCGAAAGATATTCATGTTTTCGTTGGGGCGAGGAGCGTAGCCTTCGATCTTCAGTTCTTCCCACCAGCTGGGCTCAAAGCCTAGAGGCACGCCATCGGAGTAGGCCACATCGACTATGCCGGGAGCAGCGAGCATGCGCTCTTCCAACCGCCGGCAAAATTCCTTGCGCTGCGCCAGGTTGTATCCGTTGGTGGAGAGATAAAACTGGCTGAGCAGCACGTGGTTGGGATCGAATCCCGGATCGATGCGCAGCGTCTGCTGAAAACTGCGGGCAAATAATCCGGCTCCCACGAGCGCAACCAGGGCCAGAGCCACTTCTGAAGCCACCAGCGTCGAGCGCAGTCGATTGCGCGCCCGTCCCGCAGTGCCGCTGCGTCCGCCCGCATTCAGCTTCGCACTCAGATTCAGCCTTCCAACCTGCAGCGCCGGTACAAGGCCCGCGAAGAGCGCCGTCACGATGCAAATGCCCGCGACAAAGGCCAGAACGGCGAAATTCGGCCGCGTATTCATGGAGACCAGCGAGGCCATGGGGCTGGGCGGCATCAGCAAGCGCAGCGCATGGCTCATCCACGGCGTCGCCGCCAACCCCAGCAGTGCGCCACAGCCCGTGAGCATCAGGCTCTCGGTTAACACCTGGCGCGCGATGCGTCCGCGGGTCGCGCCCAACGCCAGTCGCGCGCTGAACTCCTTTTCGCGAACCGTGGCCCGCGCCAGCAGCAAGTTGGCCACGTTCGCGCAGACAATCAACAGCACCAGCACACATACGCCCATGAGGACGCGCAGCGGGCCCACGAGCAAACCCTGCGGCCCATGGGGCGACTTCCATAACGGCAGAAGGGTGGCGCTCATTCCTTCGCTCACGTTGGCGTTGGCGATGGCCATGCGGTCAGCGAGCGTCTTCAGCTCCAACCGCGCCTGGTCGAAGGTCACGCCGGATTTGAGGCGCGCAATGCCCAGCATGTTGCGATCGTGACGGTCGCGCAGCATCCACAGCTGGACGCCGTTCAGCACCGGCTGCTCCATGTATGGCACCCAAAGATCGAAGGACGTCACGGGAATCGAGCCATGGAATTCCGGCGCGGCCACGCCGACAATCGTGAGCTCGTGCTGATTGATGCGGATGGTGCTGCCGATGATCGAGGGGTCGGCTCCATAGTGCGACCGCCAATAGCGATCGCTGATCACAGCCACCGGATATGCGCCGGGGACATCGCCGTACTCTGATGGGAGGAACATGCGGCCAGCTTCGGGCTTCACGCCGAGAACTGCGAAGAAATTGCCAGAAACGAGCTCGCCCCACACACGCTCGGCATGATTCTCTTTGCCTACGCTGAAAGCTGCCATGTGGGAGACGGCAACGCCGTCAAAGAGCTTGAGACGATCGCGAAAATCGATGAAGTCGGGATAGGAATTGGGGACCCATTCGCCATTGGACGTGACTGACTCCACTGTGGCGAGGCGATTCGGTTCTTTCACGCCGCTCAGGGGCTGCAAAAGGACGGCGTCGATCCAGGTGAAGGCGGTCGCGGTTGCGCCAATGCCGATTGCCAGGGTGATCACCGCAACCGCCGTGAATCCAACGTTGCGCGCCATCATCCGCAAGCCGAAGCACACGTCCTGCAGCAATTCCTCGATCCATGGCAGCGTGCGACGCTCGCGATAGGCCTGGCGCACCTGCTCCGCTCCCCCGAGTCGAATGAAGGCCTGGCGACGCGCCTCCTGCCGACTCAAGCCCGCGCGCATGCCGTCTTCGGTATGCAAGGCGATATGGCTCGCGAGTTCTGCGTCGAAATCATTGTCTATTTGCCGTGTGCCCCACACGCGCAACCATAAGGAGCGGAGTTTCGCTCGCAGCGCATCCATCACAGACCTCCTTTCTTCTCAGGCTTCGGCGTTCGGTTCGAGAAAGCGGGAAAGAATCTCCGTGGTCTGCTCCCACTCGGCGGCGGCTTTTCGCACCTGGCGCTCGCCCGCCTTGGTGAGCTCATAGAACTTTGCCTTGCGATTGTTTTCAGATGATCCCCAGCGCGAGCGGATATATCCCTCCTGCTCAAGCTTCAGCAGCGCCGGATACAAGGTGCCGTAGTTCAGCTCGAGCAGATCGCCACTGGTCTGCTCAATGCGCCGCGCCAGACCGTATCCATGTTGCGGTCCCATCATCTGCAAGGTCTTCAGCACCATCAGCGCCAGCGTTCCCTGCCATACATCGGTCTTTCCGCCCATCCCCGTCCTCCTATGGCAAACCAATAGAGAGAGGCTACACGACGCTCTATGGGAACGCAATAGGACGGAGGGTTAAGTTTTGTTGAGATGGATTTTTTGTGACGAATGGAAGTTTTGAGAGCTGAGAGTGGGATAGACGGTGGGGTGCTCGCCATCGATTCGGGCGCGATCGAAAGTGCGTCTTGGGGGGGCGGCGGAATGGGAATCCGGCCGCCCCACGCGCAGAGCTACTTCGCTGGATCCACGAGCGCACCGTAGACGACGTTGCGGCTGAGATACTGCAGATTTTCACTATTGGGACCTGCGCCCATGCGCTGGATCATGCCGACGAAGACGACATCGTTGGTTGGATCAATCCAGAACCATGTGCCTGCCGCACCATCCCAGAAGAAGGTGCCTTTGCCCTCGGGCAGGTTTGCTTCCGGCGGATCGAAAACGACAGCGCAGTTGTATCCATAACCGAAGCCAGGCCGCATCACCTGAGCGCCGATGTGGAACTCGCCCGTCAGCAACTCGGGCGGCAGATGATTGGAGCTCATGAGCTTGACGGTTGCGGGCGAGAGGAGGCGCTTGCCATCCAGTTCTCCGCTGTTCCCCAGCATCTGTGCAAAGCGGTAGTAATCCTCGGCAGTCGATACCATGCCGCCTCCGCCCGACGGCATTGCCGGTTCGCGATCGAAGTCGCGGTGGTTGACTGTTTCGGGCCCAGCTGCGGAGAGACCGCCTTTGGGATCGACCCAATATACGGTGGCAAAGCGCGACCACTTATCTTGCGGGACAAAGAAGCCAGCGTCTTTCATGCCAAGAGGCGAATAGATGTTTTCGCGCATGAACCCGGGAAGCGTTTTTCCTGAGAGCTGCTCCACGATGTACCCCTGCACGTCCATTGAGACCGAATACACCCACCTGGTTCCGGGCTGGTAAAGCAATGGAATCTCCGCGAGCTTGGTGACGAACTCGTGCAGGTTCTGCGATTGGAAGACATGCGCTTCGCGATACAGTTTATCGACCGGAGTATCGCCGAAAATGCCGTAGGTGAAGCCAGCGGTATGTGTCATCAGTTCGCGTATGGTGGGAGGATGGACGGGGTCGACAAGAATCATTTTTCCGTCCGCATCCATGCCGTTGTAGACCTTCAGATGCGCGAACTCAGGGATATATTTTGAGATAGGGTCGCTGGGCAGCCACTTTCCTTGTTCATAGAGCTCGAGCATGGCCACTGCGGTGACCGGCTTGGTCATCGAGTAATCGCGGAAGATGGTGTCCTTGGTCATCGCCGTTTTGCTGGCAATGTCGCGCATTCCGTAGGCGCGATAATCGACCGCCTTTCCATGACGTGCAAGCAAGGTCACGACTCCGGCCACTTGCTGGTGGTCCACTGCATCCTGCATCAAGGTGTGCAAACGTGCCAGGCGCTCGGATGAGAATCCCACACTCTCTGGCTTCACTTCGGTCAGGTCGAGGGCCCGACGCGCGGCTTGCTGTGCTTGGGACGGATGGGTTGCGAGGGCAAGCGCTGCCCAAAGAAGCGCGGAAGCAGCGAAGAATCCGCGCATGCGAATGAACGTGCAATCTCTTTTCACCGGTATCTCCCGCGGGCCGGGCCAGACACAATCATCAGCGGCTTTGTGGATGCCGCTTTCGATGCTGGTGAATTTCAGCCCGGATGCCGCACCCTTTATAGCAGACGCGTGGGCGTCGCAGCGTGGGGGATCGTCATGGTCGACGCAGCATCAGTAGATCAGCTTGAGAGAGAGCTGAATCTGTCGGGAATTCCCTGCCGTTTTGCTGATTTCACCGAATCCCGAGCCATTGAGGATATTCGCCGGCAGGCCCATGGTGACGATGTTGAAGAGGTTGAAGAACTCGGAGCGAAACTGCAGGTCGACGCCCTCAGCTCCGCTCTTGCGACGACCAAACGGCGTATCTTTGATGAGCGCGAAATCGAAGTTGTAGAAGGCCGGCCCACGAAACGAATTGCGGCCCAGTGTGCCGAAGCGTCCTTGATTGGGCCCCGTGCCCCCGGGAATGTCGATGGGAATCGAGAAGAAGCTGGCGGCGTTATTCGCACCCTGGCCAAAATAGTCCTGGCGGTCTTTCCGTGCCGTGGAGAGATGCGGCTTGGCAATCTGGTCGGGGCGATCCACGCCATTCGAACCGTAGCCCGTCTGTTGAATCCCCGAGTAGACGGTAAACGGCGACCCGGAACTAATGCTTGAAATGCTTAGAAGCTCCCATCCGTAAGTTGCTTTCCTGCTGATCGCACGCAGAAAGTCTGCGCTTTCGAGGTGCAGATCCTGCGCCACGCTCAATCCGAAGCCGTGCGTCACATCGAATGTAGAGGGCGCCTTTTCTGGACGTGTGTCATAGGGGTTCTGCGAGAAGCCGGATGTTACCGCCCCCGTCGAGCCCGTTCCTCCAATGACCATGCTGGTATCGTCGAGCGATTTGCTCCAAGTGTAGCTAGCCTGAATACCGGGTCCGCCGTGCCCGACAGTCCCGGAGAGCGACGTCTGGAGCGCATGATAGGTGGAGTGCGCGTCGGCGACGATCACATTCTCCACGCCGAAGCCGCCCGTCACGTTACCCGCGCTGTCAAACTGCGTGTGGGGCGCGAAGCCGGGCTCCGCGCCGGGATAGGCATTCGGAAAACTGTAGCGCGGAAGCCTTTCGCTCGCGGTGCCCACATAGCTTGCATCCGCGGTCAAGTTGCCGAACTTGCGTTCCAATCCAGCTGTCCAGGTAAACAGCGTGGCGTTGTTGAACGAGCGATCGATGGCGCTGAGATTGAGGGCGCTGATTACGCGCGGGCTCCCGGGATGAATCTGCTGCAGCGCCGTCGCCATGTCCTGTTCGTAGCGGTCGACGTCCATCACGGTGTTGGGCGCAACGGTGGTGGTCTTGCCTGAAGCAAAGATGTCCTGCCCCTCGGGGGTGTAGGCGCGCGGAAGCTCCGCCGGCGTAATCGTGAACCCATAGGCGATGGGCGCCGTGGAAGCGGCCAGCAAGCGAGGGTAGATGGCAAAGGGAGTCGAACCGGTGAGGAAGTTATCCTGCCATATATTCGGCGGGATGGTGGTGACAGCCCCGCCTGCATGCGCCTGTAATTTGCTCGTGACCTGCCAAGCCACCTGCACGCGCGGCGCAAAGGCGTGCCAATTGGTCTGATACCCCGGCTGCGGATTGACGACAAAGTCCTGGGTGCCATTGGCGTTCAAAAAGCCCGAGGTGCGCCGAGCCCGCTCGGTGATGGGCGTATAGAGTTCCCAGCGCAATCCATAATCCAACGTGAGGCGCGGTGTCACCTTCCATGTATCCTGGGCCCAGACGTTGTAGTCGCTGCGCGAGATCGCGGCCGGGCCGATGTGGGGTCCACTCGAGAAGTAGGGTGGAGCGATCGCGATGCTGTAAGCAAACGAGCTGCCCGAGAGAAATCCCGACAGCGTGTCCGGAAGCTGATCGCCGACAGCCACATTGTGCGTCCCACTCGCTGAGGGGATCGCCTCGGTAGCATACGCCGCGCCGCCGCCAAAATCGTATTCGCCGTCGGGACTGATTCCGAAGTAGGTGGTATCGCGATTCAGCCGAGCCTCAAATCCTGCTTTAATCGCGTGGTTGCCGGCAGTATACGAAACCGTTTGCCTGCCGTGGAAGAGATTGCCGTAGGCCTGCATCACCGATCCGCCTGCCGCATTAAAGGCTTCGAAGAGCCCATCGTTAAACTTCACCGCGGGATCCGTATAGTCGGTGGTCGGGAAACCGGGCGTGCTGCGCGTAATACTGATCAGCGACTCGAGGACAAGGCGCGGTGAAACAGTGCGCGTGTAGGTCCCCACCACGTTGCGTTGACGGTCAATGTACTGCACGCCAAACGCGGGGTCGATCGCGGTCTGATCGGGATTGGTGGTTGGGCCGGTCAGATTGTCCATCGTGAAGCGGGCAAAGAACTGATCTTTCGAGGAGATTTTGTGATCGAAACGCAATGAAAACTGGTCGGCGTCCGTTGCCACTTTCGACGCCGTCGCATAGGTGCGGTCGACGAAGGCACCGGAGGGATCGTTGGGCATGGGATAGCGGGCGAGAATCGCAGCGATGCTTGGATCGACGGGCACGGTCAGCGTATCGGTGGTGCCGTCGGGGTAGGTCACGACGTCGATCCCGGCGCGCTCGGCCGCTGTAGGCACGGGCATCACCTGCGTGGTACCGAGCACCTGTCGGAATCCCTGGTACTGGACAAAGTAAAAGGTGCGTTTGCGGCCGTCGTAGAAGTGGGGCAGATAGACCGGGCCGCCATTCGTGAATCCAAATTCATTGCGGCGGAAGGGAGGAATCCGGCCGGGATAGGCAGGCGTCGCGTGGTCAAAGTAGTTGCGCGCATCAAACGCAGAGTTGCGCACAAACTCGAAGACCGACCCGTGAAACCCGCTCGCTCCGGATCGCGTATGAATGTCTGTGAATCCCGACGCGCCGCGTCCAACCTCGGCCGGCATCCAGCCGGAGCTGGAGTCGATGCCTTCGACGGCATCCACATTGAAGTTGGAGAACGTCGACCCGCCCATCTCCGGATCGCTGATATCAGCGTCATCCATCGCGAAGGTCGCTTCGGCGCCGCGCTGTCCATTGATGGCGAACTGCGCCGTGAAATTGGTCGCGCCATTTGTGTCGGTCATGGTGCCGGCAGCCAGCAGCAGCAACGAACTGAAGTCGCGCTTGTTCAGCGGCAGCTCGCTGACCGCCTGGCTCGACAGTTCCTCCCCGCCGGTTGCGCTCTGGTTCTTTGCAACCTGGGCAGCAACCGTGATCTCGCCACGCCCTGAAAGCGTGATCACGGCAGAAGGTCCCGCAGGTTCAAGTTCAATGGGTTGCGGGTATTGGGTCGTACTACCGTTGGCTTCCACGGTCAGCCGGTAGGATCCTGCGGGCAGCGTTGTCAGGCGAAAATGCCCGTCTGTCCCTGTCACGCCTTCGGCCCTGGCGGCGCTCCCTGCCAACGCGATTTTCGCGCCCGCAACCGGGGCGCCCGCGCTGCTCCGCAAAACACCCTCCCATGCGACTTGCAGTTGCTGTTGACAGAGGGCGGCACTGGTTGCGAGCCATGCGACGATCGCCAGAAGCCCGAGTTTTCTCAACCTGCCGGAGATCGCGGGGCCACTTTTCTCACGCCCCTTGTTTCGTTGATTCATCACGTGTATAAGACCTTTTTCATTGGATACGCGCAGCGCAAGACGTGAGTTCACGGACCGGTGAAAACCTTTGCTTCAATCGCGAGAATTATACCTGCGAAGCCTCTGCTAAAACCTTTTTGCAGCGATTCTGGTGATCCCTAGTTTCCCTCGGTCCGGATCGCGGGCGCAGTGGTGACACGGCTCACCAAACTGCGCAATTGAGGCTCCAAAAACGTTGTCCGCTCCCTTCCCTACAATGAAAGCATCGGCATGAATGCGCCAAACACGACACCGACGAAGACTACGGCAACCGATACCATTGTCGCTGTCTCCACACCACCCGGCCGCGGCGGCATCGGCATCGTGCGATTGAGCGGGCCGGAAGCTGCGGTCCTAACTGGGGAACTTGTCCACCTCCGCCAGCCCCTCAAACACGCACGCGCGCGGCTTGCCGACGTGCTCGAATCCGCGGAGCCTGCCGCCGAACGCATCGACGAAGCAGTGGTGACCTTCTTCGGCGCGCCCCATTCCTATACGGCCGAAGATCTCGTCGAGATTGCCGCGCATGGTTCGCCGGTTGTACAGGAGTTGCTTCTTCGTCGTGCGATCGCGCTGGGCGCGCGTCTCGCCGAACCGGGTGAATTCACGCAGCGCGCTTTTCTCGCCGGCAAGATCGACCTCACCGAAGCGGAGGCTGTCCGCGACTTGATTGAAGCCCAGACGCTCACGCAGGCACGGCAGGCCGCGAGCCAGATGGGCGGCGCACTGAGCCGCCGCGTTCAGCCCACCAAGCAATCGCTCGTGGAGCTCATCGCGCTTCTCGAGGCCGGCATCGATTTTGGTGAGGATGACATCGACGTCACGCCACACGCTGAAATTGCACGGCGGATCGCGGAGCTGCTGCCGCCGCTTGCGGGGCTCGAAGCGTCGTTCGCGCGCGGCCGTGTCGTCCATGATGGCCTCACGCTCGCAATTGTTGGCCGCCCCAACGCGGGCAAGAGCTCACTCTTCAATCGACTCGTCGAACGGGATCGCGCCATTGTCACGGCCACCCCGGGCACCACGCGCGATCTGGTGAGCGAACGTATTGCGATCGAAGGAATTCCTCTTGAACTGGTCGACACGGCCGGCCTGCGCGAGGCTTATGAGGAAGTGGAGCAGCTCGGGATTGCCCGCAGCCGCGAAGCGCTGGCGGATGCTTCTCTGGTGCTTGTCGTCCTCGATGCCACGCAACCGGTGAACGCCGAGGAGCGCGCCCTGCTGGCGGCTGTGGCGAATCGACAGGCTCTGGTCGCCGTCAACAAATGCGATTTGGCTGCGGCTGCAATGGCCATGGTGTTTTCAGATCAAAACAGCTTGTCGTCCCTGAGCGTGTTGCCCACGTCGGCGCTTACCGGCGAGGGAATCGCCGCCCTGCGCGAGCGCATCGTTGCTCTTGCGACTGGGGGAGCGGCCGCCGAACCCGGTCTGCTTACGAATCTCCGCCAACAGCAGGCCGTCGCGACCGCACGTGCCGCACTGGCCGATGCGGCGCAGGCCAATGACGCCGGCATTCCCCACGAAATGATCCTGCTCGATCTCTACCGCGGCCTCTGGGCCCTCGATTCCCTTACCGGCCAGACGACCTCGGACGACATTCTGCGGCTCATCTTCTCCACCTTCTGCATTGGAAAATAGGAATAAGATGTTTATTATCAATTACTTGAATTAGGCTATACAGGGCGCCCCTTTGCCCATTTCTTATTCCCTATCCCAACTTGGTCGCACCAATGAACCGCCACGAGTGTTTTGGTCTTCTTGGCAAAGGTGGAACAAGAAGAAATTGTCCGACAAGGCTAACGACTATGCGGCGATGTGAATTTCGACCTTTGCCGTGATAGACGTGCGTGGGGATGAGACCCTCGGTTTCGAAGAATTGCAGCAATGCAAAACCTGCGGCAACGTCCGAAGTCCGAACTGGCTGGTCTTCGGGGGCGCCACGAACCACTTCTCCTTGCGCTCAAGCCGCCCTCCACTGCAGTGGCGACGCGCACAGCATATCGCGAAAGACGCTGCTAAAAGGATACTTGTTGAGCTTATGGCAATTCAGGGAAGACATTCAGTGATGAATTGGGGGCAGAAAAAGGGTGGCTCGTATCACCAGAATGTAAATTCTTTGTCATCGAGTCAGCGAAGAGTGTGTTCGATATGGTCAGAACTCAGGACATACGCTCGCATCCGGATAAGGAATTGATTTGAATATAATTGGGCCCTTTTCTACTTGCGGTTTCTCAACAGTCGCGTGCATAACAGTCGCTCTCTCCCTTGCATTGGGTCTTCCCTCTGCAGCGGAACCAGTTGCGTGGCAGACACTACAACAACAGGCAGCTCAATCTGACGCTCCCCTGGCCGATTGCGAATCCTCGACCAAGGGCTCGCCATTTATTCCGATTGACAGTTGGATCTATCCCGCGGTGACGCGCCTGTATGCCTTGGGCTATGCACACGGCGCATATCTCGGTATGCGTCCGTGGACCCGCCTAAGCGTAATCCGCATGCTCAAAGACACCTCGTCCGACATTCAGGACGCGGAGTTGTATGGTGATTCAACCGTGAACGAAGCGCAGGATCTCTACGCGGCGCTCATGCGCGAACTGAGCCCCGACATACGAAACTGCCTTGTAAATCATGGCGAGGCGCGTATCGAGTCAACCTATTCGGTGATGCGCGCTGTCAGCGGAGCCCCTCTTCACGATAGCTATCACCTAGGCTCGACAGTCGTGAACGACTATGGTCGGCCATTCGAGAACGGCCTGAATAACTACTTGGGCGCTAGTGGATATGCGTCCGCTGGCAGCTTCCTGCTCTATGTGCGCGGTGAATTTCAAGGCGCGCCTTCCGCTTCCGGTTACTCTCCAGCGCTAGCCGAGGAACTTTCGAAAATCGATGAGATTCCTTTCATCAACCCAGCTACAAGCCTTCCATACAATCAAGCGACTATCCAGCTCGGACCGATCTCGAACACCATCGTCGGGCGCTTGATGGAGGCGTATGCGTCTGTCCAGTTGCTCAACCACGAAATCTCCGTTGGTAAGCACGATGAGTGGCTGGGGCCGGGCGAAGGCAGCGCTATGGCCTACTCCAATAATGCCGAGAATATTTACGCCTTCCAAATTGATCGCACTGAACCGCTGCGCGTTCCACTCCTCTCCCGCGCTATAGGTCTAAACAGCGAGGATCAAGTTTCATGCTTATGACCAACTGGTAGATTTTTGGGCGGCAGGTCAGAGGCTCGCAAACGAGTGGAGACTCCTTATAGAAGGACACTAGAGTAGTGTGCTGTCTCGTGGGATGTCTCAGGGCGCTGAGCGAAATTCGCCCTCCCACCACGATCCTCAAAGCTAATTACCTTTTCCAGATCATTGGTTCACAAGATCCTGTGGAGTGGTTCGTCAAGCAGGTGGCCATCTTATTGTATTCATTAGGCCTGCGCGACATGGCGGCAGGCAGGGTAAAAGATTATCTTGACGATAGACCAACTAATTGGTATGTTGGATACCGACCAGATGGTATTCGCATGACACTAGCTGAAACGAGGCACGAATCGAAGACGAGGTTCCTGCAGGCCGCACTTCGGGTGATCCGTGTCAAGGGATATACGGCCACGAGGGTAGAGGATATCTGCGAGACGGCAGGACTGACAAAGGGTAGCTTCTTCCATCATTTTGACAGCAAGGAGGAGCTTGCTGTAGCTGCAACCGATTATTGGATGGAACGCACGGATGCACTGTTTGCCTCAGCGCCATACCATATGCCAGCCGACCCGCTGCAGCGGTTGTTGGCCTACCTGGATTTTCGTAAGGCGCTGCTGACTGGGGAGTTGCCCGACTTCACCTGCCTGGCAGGGACGATGGTTCAGGAGATCTATGACACACACCCGACGATCCGCGAGGTTTGCAATCGCAGCATTAGCGGTCACGCGGAAACGCTGGAGCCGGATATCGCCGAGGCGATGAGGAAATACGGTGCGACCGGCGCGTGGACGCCGCGGAGTCTTGCACTGCACATCCAGGCGGTGCTCCAGGGATCGTTCATTTTGGCCAAAGCGAAGGGCGGGCCCGCGGTGGCTGTGGAGTGCATCGATCACCTGCGGCGCTATATCGAGATGCTGTTTCAACAAAGGGAGAGCAAGGCTTGTTTGGATCTATGAGTCGGATGCGCTTCAAAAATCAAAATACTCTGGCGCGGGAGAATCGCATGCAAAAGAAAGTAACGATCCTAGTTTTTGTGTTCCTGGCCCTGGTTGTCGTGACAGACGACATCTGGGAGGCGCGAGCTCAGGAGAAACCCTATCCAGCCATGGCTCCGCTGGAGGAATATTTGATGCCAAAGGATGCGGAGATCGCACTGGCCCGCAGCGCGGCACCGGCCTCCATCGCGGACAACGCCACCGTGATGGTGCTGGAACGGCAGGGATACACGACCGCCCTGCAAGGCAAAAACGGTTTTCTCTGTTATGTGGAGCGATCCTGGGCCCAGGTGACGGATGCTCCGGAATTCTGGAATCCCAAAATGCGCGCACCAAATTGCTTCAATGCGGCGGCGGCCGGCAGCGTTTCACCAATCTATCTGATGAAGACCCGACTCGTGCTGGCAGGCAAATCAAAGGCGGAGATCGCACAGGCGATCGCGGCGGCGCTGGATCGCGGGGAACTACCGGCGCTGGCGCCGGGAAGCATGTGCTACATGATGTCGAAGGAGCAGTACCTCAACGATGAGGGCCACAACTGGCACCCGCACGTAATGTTCTATGCTGCGGGCGACGTGGCCAAGAGCTGGGGGGCGAATCAACCGGACTCACCGATGATGGCGGCGAGTGATCCGCAAGCGCGGGTGACGACTTTCATGATCGTGGTGCACGACTGGTCGGACGGCACACCGGGACCCGCAATGAACTAGCGACCGGGCCGACTGCGGCAAAAGATCGATCAATCAACGGGCTCAGTCCCAGAGTACCGCGTTGACAAATGCGATGAGCCGAGGGATTGGTGCGCGAGGCCGTGGAACACCGACCCAGAGCCGAAGCTGGAATGCTCATTATGAAGCGAGAAAAGAATCTGAAATTGCGGTCCTTCTGGCAAATCCAGATCATTGGATGGGGCTGCTTTTGTCTTTTTTACCTTATGGAATCAATTCACTTTGTCTTAACCAAACGTGTGTCGATCAATGAAGTGCTCGTGCCCATTTCTTTTATGTTTCTGGGAAGTTTTGCCTTGCGTCCCACTTGCCGCCGGCTGCTTCGGCAATCGCAGTCTTGGATGGCTCTTGAAGTGAAGGCGGCTGCGGCGGCCATGGGCACGTCTATTCCTGCTGGCTGCGCGGCGTGCCTTGTTTTGCGTTTTTCTCATCCCGTCATGCCCTGGCACGCTGTGGTTGCGACTGTAATGTGGTCCTTTTTGATTCTCTTCATGTGGTGCAGTCTGTACTTCAGCATCAACCAATGGCACCAATCGAGCGAGGAGAGGGAGCGCCTGCTTCGGGCCGAGTCAGAGATCAGAGACGCGCGCCTCCTTGCGCTTCGCTATCAGTTAAACCCACATTTCCTATTCAACTCGCTCAACGCCGTTTCAACTCTCGTTGTGATTGGAAATGCGTCTGCGGCCACACGGATGTTGGCGCAGATTGGAGATCTTCTGCGCACCAGCTTGTATTCCGAAGTAACCGAGGAGGTGCCGCTTTCTCAGGAACTCGCGCTTACAAAAGGGTACCTGGCGATTGAGCAAACCAGGCTGGGCGAGCGGCTACACATTGACATGGTAGTTCCATTGGAGACGCGGGATGAATTGGTGCCGAGTATGTTGCTGCAGCCCCTCGTTGAGAACGCAGTGCGCTACGGCGTGGCGCCGTTCAGGGAGGGAGGGTGGATTACGATCACGAGCGCGCTGCATGCCGGCAGGTTGCGAATTGTCATCGAGAATTCCGGACGGCGGGGTGAGGGCGAGCAGACAAGGAATGGAAATGGAATCGGCCTCAGAAACACAGCGGATCGCCTGAAAACGCTCTATGGGACCGATTGTGAATTCTCCCTTGCGTGGCCTGAAGCTGGCGGTTGCGAAGTCGTGCTAGAGCTGCCGTTACGCCGGGCTCGGAACCTGCAGGAGACTGCGCCGTGCGTGTTCTGATCGTCGACATGCTGACCTTCAATTTCGAGACGGTCACGAAGTCGATCATTGAATGCGTGATTCTAGTTGTCGCGTGGTCGGATGGAACGGTTGCACCGGCTATGTAGGGGTGTCTTGATATGAAAGGGAGGGACTGCGCATTCAGTCGAGCAAGCGGGGAGTGGCAATGCAGATCTATGATCATTGGATTTTGAAATTTTTGGCGGCTTTGGTTGTGGCGGCATGCGCAGTCACCCACGGCCAGTCAGCGCCAAGGCAGCGGATCGATCCAGGGCTGGCAACGTTGGGAGGGGGGTTCGTCTCCGGCACGGTGCGGGCGAACGGAACAACTCTCTACTATGTGCGCGGCGGGACTGGTCCGGCGGTCATTCTACTGCACGGCTTCCCCGAAGACTGGTACGAGTATCACCGCGTCATGCCCCTGTTGGCGAAGCATTTTGAGGTCGTGGCCATCGATCTACGCGGCATAGGCGGTTCCGCGGCGACTCCGAATGGTTATGACGCCGCGAATATGGCAGAAGACGTTCATCAGCTGGCGGAACAGCTGCACTTGAAACAGGTGTATGTCGTTGGGCACGATATTGGTGGAATGGTGGCCTATGCTTTCGTCCGCCGGTACCCGGAAACCAGTCGCGGCGTGATGTTGCTCGACGCTCCGGTCCCGGGTCTTGGGCCATGGGATGCAGTGAAGGCCAATCCTCTAACTTGGCATATACATTTTCAGCAGACGCCAGGCCTGCCTGAACAACTGATTGCCGGGCGGGAAGCTATTTACTTCCGCCATTTTCTACATAGGGACACCTTCAGTGACGCGGACGTCGCCCGCTATGCACGGGATTATGCCGCTCCTGAACATCTACGCGCATTGTTGGAGATCTACCGCGCTTTTCCGGCAAATGAGAAATTCAATAGCGCGCAGCGCGGCGCGATCAGCCTGCCTCTTGTACTGGCTCCCGGAGAGAATTCGCCTTTTGAGAAACTTATGCCGGGCTTTGCCGAAGCGTTGCGGGATCATGGGTGTGCAAACGTCAAGATCGAAGTGATCAAAAACAGCGCGCATTACGTTGCCGACGAGCGACCCGCGGCCGTGGCTCAACTCATCGAACGGTACGCCTCCTTATGAGGGCGATGGCCAGAGCGCTACGAGAAGTGAGTTTTTGAAGGCCGAGGCAATCGAGAAGGGAAGGTCGGCATTGGCCGAGAACGGTGCCATCGCGAATCCCTCAACAGAAAAAACTGCCCACGTCCGGGTCTGACTGCTTTCTTTGCCACCCTCATCAACTACCTCGATCGCCATGCTGCATGCTTTTGCGCGTGGAGTGTGGTCGCTGCGGGCCGGCAGAAGGTTCCTCGGCTGAGCCACGTGGAGTGGAAGGTGCGCTATGAGCCGGGCTCGATCGAAGCGCGGGGATGGAAGGACGGAAAACTTCTACTCACGGAGAAACGCGAGACAACCGGCACGGTAGCTGCGCTAAGGCTTGCCGCGGATCGCACAACGATCGACGCAGACGGTGAAGACGTGGTGGTTCTCACGGTGGATGCGCTCGACAGTGTGGGAAGAGCAGTTCCGACGGCATCGAACCTGATCAACTTCAGGGTAAGCGGCGAGAGCGAACTAATCGGGGTAGGCAACGGAGACCCGAATTGCCACGAGAGCGACAAGCAGGCGAAGCGGTCGCTGTTCAACGGGCTCGCGCAGGTGATTGTGCAATCGACCAAGAAGGCAGGCATGATCGAGATTGAGGCGGGCACGGTGGTTTACGGGATCAACGGAAGCACCACGATGCCGGTGAAGATGACGATTGCGACCAGGGAGGTGGAACTGAGGCCAACGGTGGGATGAGGGACCGAGAATCTCGGAGCAGAGACCCTCGGCTTGACCGTCACCAGGTCTTTTTGATCAGAGCGTCGAAAGCGAATCCCCCGTTGGGGTCGCGAGTAGCGCTCACGGCGACGCGCGGAGACACCTGATACTGCCCTTGAATCGTCTGCGACTGCGTGGAAGCAACATTGGTGGAAAAGGTCACGAAGAGGTTGCCTGTGACCCGCTGCTGGATCGTAAGATTTGCGCCGGGGGGTCCCTGTGAGCTGCTGCCGGCAAGCACCGGGCTGACGGAAAGCTGCGAGATGCCGGCAACCTTGGAGATGCGGCTCGTAAGCTGGCTCGACACTTGCGAAGCCACCAGCGACTCGGCTGCTTGATTGGCCGGCGTGGGATTGTTCGCGCTCGCTTCGGTGGTTTGCCCGAAGGCGAGCAGGTTAATAATGTCGGCGGTGGGCAGCGCTGGGTCGGAACTGTACTCACTGCGCATCTGTTCGACCGGGCCGTTGAAACGCAAATGAATGTTGTATTGCTGAATGTTGGTATTCAGAGTGAGATTGACCACTGGCCGTGTCTCCGACGGATTCGCGAACTGCACGGTACCGCCTGCCAACACAAAGCGATTGCCATTCAGAATCATGTCGCCGCCGGTCAGGTTCACTCGGCCCAGCAGCACCGGATCGGCCGCGGTGCCCCGCACCTGAAGATTCGCCGAACCATTCACACTCAGCGTGCGGCTCACGAGATCGACGTTGTTCGTCGAGTTTACGGCAATATTCAGCGCTACGTTCTGGCTGAAGCCCAGCGACGGCGGGGGTGCGATGCCGCCGGAAAACTGATCGATCAAGCTATTCAGATCGAAGGCGGGTGTAAAGGAAAGATTCGAGAGGCCGACTGTTCCGCCAAGCGCGGCCGCCGTGGGTGTGCCGTGGAATCGCAAATTGGCATCGAGATTTTCGCGCATGCCTTCGGGATATAACAGGCGCACGTCCTTGGCCGCCAACCCCATGTCGAACTGGATATTCGGGCGATACACGACGCCGCCTTGCGCCGTGACGGTTCCCCCTCCCACGACCCCCTCGAATTTTGCGATGTTCAGCCGGTTTGTCGTCAGGGTCAGCACGCCGTTGCCATGCTGCAGCCCGACCGGATATTCGTTCGACGCGAAGCTTGCATCGATCACATCGATTTCTCCGCCAAGATTGGCGCCGCCGATTGCGCCGCGCGAATCGATGTTGAATTTCAACTGCCCCGCGCTTCGCACATCCGGGCTGAACAGCTGCGCCAGTTGCAGATCCACGGTGCCTTGCAACAGGAGCGACATAGGCGCAGTGCGATCCATCGGGATTGTGGTTTGCAGCTTCAGGTCGGTATCGGTTCCGCGAATCTCAGCCGACGGCACGTCGACGACGCCGTTCTTGTAGTTCACCTGGATGGGAGAGGCGGCAGCGAGCTGAATATTGTTCTGATATGCGAGTTTCAGGGTCGGGATGGTCACGTGCGCTTCAAGTAGCTTCGGCGTCTTGAGTGGGCCGTGCAGCGTGGCATGGACCTCGGTTTGCCCGCTGAGGTTCTGTGCCTGATCAGGTGCGTACACCGCAAGCAGAGGCTGCAATGGCACGATCTCGGTATCGAGTGATGCGTCGGTGAGATAATCGCCGCCGACGTGGACCCGCGCCTTGGCCTGGATGTTTGTATTCAAGGCCGCAGAAGTAAGCAACGCGTCGGCAACATGGTTGGCGAGATTGACTTGCAGCTTGAGCCCGGAGAATGTCTGACTGGCGACGATAAGATTCGGGATTTGCACGTCTGCGGTAAGCTGCGGGTTGTCGAATGTTCCCTGCCCTGTCGCATGCAGCGCGACGACGCCCGACGCGCCGAGATTCTGTGTCTTGACAGACTCAAGCTGATCGAGATGAATGCCAGTGGAGGTTAGTTCTGCGCGATAACTCTTCTGGTCAGGCTGAAAGGTCACTTTGCCGTCCACATCGCCCGCCGTGGAGTGGATCGTCAATTTTGCCTGCGCCTGATTGGCGCTGCCTGAAAAACTGGCCTTGATCGACTGAATGGGCTGTTCATAGGCGGTGACACCGGTAAGGGCGAGATCGCCGTTGCCCTGGGGACGCAACTCAGTCCCGTGGAGCCTAACGTTCGCATTCAGCGTTCCGGCAATCGGGAGTTGCGAACCTGCAATCTTTTGCAGATCGGCGATATTCATCTGCGAAGCGTGCAAATCGATCTGCACGGGGTTCTGATTGGTGAATCGCCAATTCTTCAGAACGGCGCGAGCGTCCAGCTGGATGCTGCCGCGCGTGGCAGGCACCAATTCTGCGTGTTGCAGGCGCGCGTGGTCGGGCCCGGCGTCGATCCCCGTGCGCAGCGTCTTCCAATCCGATCCGTTGAAATGGAGATTCGCGGCTGTCAGTTGCCCCGTCAAACGCGGCGCAACGGTTGACCCCTGGATACTGCCCTGAAACGACGCGGTGCCGGCGAGGTCCAACGGCTGTGTCGATTCACCCGGAGTCGGCGCGCGAAACAGGTCGACAATTGTTGCGACCTCGCGCAGATCGCCCGCCTGCAGATCGAGATTCAGGCGCGATTGACGGCCGATCGTTCCATTCATCCCCAGGTTCGTGTGCGCGGTGCGAAACGAGCTACCTTTGAGGCCGAATTGATGACTCTGGTTCGTGTAGGTTGCGTGGACGACTCCGTCCAGCGGGACTATCGACGGATGGCTTGAATCTGCGGATGCGTTGCCGCTCACCGAAGAAGTGGGTTGCCTCTCTGCGGAAAGGCGCGCAACCTGGCCGTCGAGAGTAGCGTCGGTCGTTGCGACCAAATCGTCCGTTGTCTTACCCCATTGCGCCGTGGCCGTGGCGTTCAGAGTTCCGGTTACGGTGACGTCCAGGTTGGATGCGGAACGCGCCAGGGCCTGCTTCACCGCAGAGAGCGAGATGCCGCGCAAGGCTCCATCAAACTGAGAGCGCGCGGTGTTGCTGCCGATCGACTTCATGGTTCCCTGCGCGGTCACTTCGCCGCCGAGAAGGCTGGCGTGACAATCACGCAGCGCCGCGTCACCGTTCTCCAAGTTGTACTGGGCCGCAATGCGATCGATCTGGGTGTGCGTCGTTACGGTCTTGAAGCTGAGATGGTGGCCTGTCAGCTCGCCCTGCATCCTAAGAGCCTGCAGGAACGTTTCATTTGCGACCTTGTGATAGTGTATGGAGCCCGTGTAACGCACAAGTCCGGCGGGCATGGATGGATCCTGCATGAGCTTGCCTACCTGGTCGCCGTCGACCACAGCGTCATATCGCGCGTCTACCACCGGGTCGTTGTAGTTGGTCAACGTGCCGGAGAGGAGAATCCGGGAGGCTCCGCTCGTCAATTGGGCCTTGGCCAGATGAAAGGTGTTCGGGGTAGCGTCAAACTGCACATCGAGAGTGTGATCGATGGAATGAATCTCGCCAGAGGAAATCTGCCCGTGCGAATAGTCCAATTCTCCGCTGTACTTTTGCAGCTCGTCATTGAACGAGGTGCGCAACGAGAGATCGCGCAGATCTGCCGCCATTGCGCTTGGTCTGTTGTTATAGAAAACCTCGCCCCGGCTTAGCAAAGCGTGGCGAATCCCGAGGTCGAACACGCTGGTGTTGGTGCCGCTGTTCCCGCTGCTTTTGAAGACGGGAAGGTTCGAGGCGCCGTTTTTGTCGACGAAGATCCACGCCACGGGATGATCGATTTCGACACTGCTGAGATACCACTTGCGATGGAGAACCGACAGGATGCCGATGCCAATCTGCACATGGTCGATTTGAAGCAGTGGCGGATTCACATATGGGCTTGCTCCCGCGGCCGTGATTCCATACAAGTCGAGGCTCAGCGTGCCTGGATGGACCGCGAAGTTCTGCAGCTCCACGCGTACGCCCAGGCTCTTCGTCGCTTCTCGCTCAGCAGTCGCAATCACGTATCGATGGAACCTGGATGTATTCAAAAGCAGAGAGGCGGTCACTCCGACGATCAGGACGAGACCCGTGAGGCCCGCGCCAATCCACGGGAGAACCTTCAGCGCTCTAGCTCTGCGATGCGCATCTTTGAGCCCCTTGGGCCCGTTTGTTTCTTCGTTGCTGCTGATGTGCGGCCTCTTTCTCAGAATGCCTGGCCGATGCTGATGAAGTACTGGGTGGCCTTGATTCCCGGTACAGGATTCAAATTGCGTCCGATATCGATGCGAACCGGGCCCACCGGAGTTGCATAACGCAAGCCGATCCCTGCGTTGTTCGAATACAACGAAGTGAAGTCGTGAAAACCTACGTCGGGGAATACGTTGCCGCCATCGTAGAACGGCACAACGCTTAGCCCCTTCTTGAGCGGCACCGGAATCCGCGCCTCCGCATTCAGAATCAGGAGTTCGTTGCCGCCGCTTGGTACCGGGATGAAGACGCCGCAATCCGCAGACCCGTTGGGACAGACCTGCACTTGCCGCTGCGGTCCGGCGCCATCCAGCGGAAATCCGCGGAGCGAGTTTCCGCCGCCGCTGAAAAACGATTCGCTCAAGGGCACAAAGCTCTTACCGAACGGCTCCGCCAACCCGATGCGCAGGCTATTGGCCCAGACAATGTGATGAAACGTCTCCTTGTAATACGCAGCTTGTCCGGTGAGCTTGGCAAAATCGACGCTCGAGCCAAGCTTGCTGGTATTGAAATCCAATTCAATCGAATCGAGCATGCCCTTGTGCTCATCGAGCGCGTTGTCGCGGGTATCGTGGGTCATGTTCGCTGCGAGTGTTGAAAGGCGGATATGCTGATCCTTGGCGGGCACTAAATCCGGAATGAGAACGCGCGTGAGGTCGGTCTGGCTGAAACTGTAGCGCAAAAAGAGCGTGTTCCTTCTGAACTGATCCAGCGGTTTTTGTATTTGAAAGCTGCCTTGCCACTGTTCCGAAGAAAAGATCGGATTCTCTTCGTTCTTTTCGATGGTTACAGAGGTCGTCGCTTTCCACGAAGACCATCGCAAGGTGGGATCGACGTAGTAGATTGCGCCGCGCTGATCGAGGCGTCCGGCAAACGCAGTCAGGGTGAGTGATTCTCCTTTGCCAAACAAGTCGTTGCGCGTGTATTGCGCCGATCCGCGCGGGCCGTAGAAGGTCGTCTCGCTCGTCGTAAAGCTGGAGGGCAGCCCAATCGGCGGCAAATTGGGGAGCGCCACAGTGCCGCTGGGAATGCTTCCGCCGCGATCGATCACTTCAAACCCGAGGCTATAGGTAAATTCATTCTTCTTGGCTTCATGCACCTTCACCAGAACGTCCTCTTTAGTCTGCGTGGTGATTTCTCGCCTGGGATCGACCTCGGCCCAATCGAAAACGCCGGGATGCTCATAGAGCCTGGTGCCCGCCCGCAACAACTCCAATTCAGTGAGAGGCTTGCCGGTCTGAATTCCCTTCGTGTCGAGATTGACCAGGCGCTGACGCGTGTCGACGCGTCCCAGCGTCAAGAGACTGCCCGCCATCACGCGTGGTCCTTCGTCGATGTGGTACACCACGTCAATGCTGTGCGGCTCGCTCTTCGAAACCGCTGAAGCCGTCTCACGAAAACTCGAGGCAAGGTAGCCTGCCTTCAGGTAGTGAGACACAATGTTACCTCGATCCTCTTCTACATGAGCCTGCGAATAAGGCTGCCCTGCCGATACTTTGAGACCGCCGGGGGCAAACTGCGCTTCGGGAAACGTGTCGGCGCCCTCAATCCTCACCGAGTGCACAACATCGCGCGGACCCTCGACCACGCGAAAGGCGACCTGGACGTTGCCGTCCTGATGATTGACCGATGAGGTGACCGCGACGTTGCTGAAGCCCTCAGAGTGATAAATGTTGGTCAGATTCTTTACGCTGGTGCGCAGAAGCTGGTCGCTGAATTTCCCCGCGGAGAAAAAGCGCTTGGTCGTGACCGTGATGCTGGGAGTGAGCCGCGCGCCGGGCAATGCCTTGTTCCCAGTCAGTCGCACACCGATGACCTTGTGCTTCCTGTCTTTTGTGATGCGATAGATGACTGTGTCGCCATTCGACTCTTTCTTGAGCTGGGAATCGACTTTCGCTTCGAAGTAGCCCTTGCCCTGAAAGTAGGAGGCCAGAGCTTGTTGCCCCTCGCGCACGGTCTCATCATCGACGCCTATCCCCTGGTCGACGGGCAATGTCGCCTTGCGCGTCCAGCTCCAAAGATGCGCTCCCGTAATCTGCACATGGGTCAGAACGCCTGGGTTGATGCTGAAATGAATATCCGCGCGATTGCTATCCGCATGATATTCGGCTCCTGCTGGCTTCACGTCTGCGCCCAGCAATCCTTGCTTTTGCAGAACCGACTGCAGATAGTGAGCAGCCCTGGCGATGGTGGAGTGGTGATAAGCTTTGCCGGGGCGAATCGCTGCGCCGCGTGCCCGAGCAAAAAGCGCAGCGACTTTGTTCTGCAGTAGCGCTGCGTCGTTCGCAGGCACCCCATCGAACCGGACCGTCCCGAATTTCGCTCGGCGACCGAGGCTGGTGCGAAAGACGATATTCGCGATCCCGCGCTCCCGATCCACTTCCACTTCGGACTTCACGGTTGCCTCGAAGTATCCTTCCTGTTGAAAGAAGGTCACGAGACTTTGACGATCCTGCTCCACATCCGCCGCGTTGAAAGGCGTCTGAACCGGGTAATTCGCCGTCTGCACGAGCTGCGAGTAGGGAAAGTGCTCGGCGCCGGGGAAGAGAAAAATGCCGAAGTAGACGGCAGGCTCAAGCACAAAGAGAACGCGCAGACCGTTCGCCTCCGGCTCGATTTGTGTCCGAACCTGCTGAAAGTTCCCTGCTGCCTTCAGCGCGGCGACTGTGCGGTCGACGTCGTCTTTGCGGAAAGGCCGCCCCATTTTTTGTGCGAATGCGGAAGTGAATTGCGAAGTGGTTAATTCCGGACGTCCCGCGATCTCAATCGAAGAAACATTCTGTCCCTCGTAGGACAACAGGATTTGCTGGGAGGGGGAAGCCGCGTCAGCGCTCTGGGAGGGTGCGCCGGCTGGGGTCTGCGCCGGAGTTTGAAGAACGATCGCGCTCGCCAGCCAAAACGAGAGGAACGTATTGCGCAACAAGCACAACCACCTGTCCCTGGCACCCCTTCCAGGTCGATGCAGGGTCACAGGATTTGGCTTGCGAACGTCCCACTTCACTTTGACCTATGATGCATGCGCGTCCGAGATGGTTTGAATCCGCTCGCGACGGCTATGGCTCGCGACGGCTATGGCTCGCGACGGCTATGGCTCGCGACGGCTATGGATTGGCTCACTCCCATGCATCCAAATGGTCGATACGACCCAATCAAGCTCGCACGGCATCCATTCAAGCAGTTTGACACGGTCAGGGCGATGAACCGCCAGACTTCAGATGAACTGTCCGGGACCAACCTCCCTCCGGATCCTTTCCAGAGGCGTGTGTGGCGCCTTGTCGCGCATTCTCCGCTGGAATCGCTCTGGGACTTGCACGGAGCCACGGTCTATGAGGTCGCAAAGCGCACCTGGAAGTCGCTCCTGGCCGACCATGTGTTCGGACGCGCCGCGGAGTTAGGATTCTACTTCCTCTTTTCGCTCTTTCCCACGCTGTTTTGCGCCGGGTCGCTTCTCGGGCTCGCCGCGCGCTCGGCACACCAGATCTACGACCGGCTGCTGGAGTACCTGGCACTTGTCATTCCCACCGCGGCTCTGGGCGCGGTGTTAAACACATTCAACCAGACAGCCGCAGCAGCCAGCTCGGGCAAGATCACCTTTGGCTCTATTGCCGCCATCTGGTCGGCCTCGGTCGGCATCTCGGCCATCCAGGATACTCTCAACGAGGTTTACAAGATTGAAGATTCGCGCTCGTACTTCGTTGCGCGGGCATACGCCATTGGGCTTACAATTCTGCTCACTCTGATTGTCAGCCTCGCTCTTGGCTCCATGTTTGCGGGTGACTTTGTCGCGACATTGGCTCACGCCCGGGGGTACATCCCCTTCATCGCTCTCACAATCGGCATTGCCGCGCGCGTTGCGGGCTGGACAATCGCCACGGCGCTGCTCATCCTCGCCTTTGCAGTTGTCTACTATTGGGCACCCGACTGGAGCCGCCGCCGTTGGCGCTGGCTTACGCCGGGCTCTGCGATCGGCATTCTTGGGTGGCTGGCAGTCTCGTTTGGACTTCGCATCTACCTGCACTATTTCAACAGCTATTCTGTGACCTATGGTTCGCTCGGCGCGGTCATCATCCTGCTCACGTGGTTCTATCTGACGGGATTGATGCTGCTGCTGGGAGCGGAGATTAACAGCGAGGCGGAGGCCGCCGCGTTAGAGAAGGAACTCCTGGCCGGCGGGGCGAAGAGCCTCGAATCCTGAATTCGCCGCGCATTCAGGCTGTGGCATAGAGAGGCTCGGCGACAACTTCGTTTTGAAAGCGATCGACGAGCGAGGCAACCTTGTTTGACAAGCCGAGCAGTGCGCGCTCGCGCTCAGAGAACTGCTCGTGGCACTCCGCCTGTAGCTGGTTGAGTAACGAGGTCAGGGCCGGATCGCGCTCAGTATTGTGCCGCCGATCGTTGAGCTGCAGTTCAAGATTGTTCGCCAGGTGCAGCAGGGTCTGCGCAATCGCCTTGCGAAAAGCATCCTCGACCCGGGCAAAGTCTCTCGATTTCTCTCTTTCTGTCCCGAGCATGCGAAACTGCACCAGCGGCACCTCGAGCAGATAGAACGTGCGCAAAGAGGCTTGCCAACGACGGATGCGGTCGCGCGCGGCCATATCACCCGCACGCATCGGACCTGTTTCGAATGGCACCGCATCGGCCTGGGCATTCACAGCGCCAAAGTTCGCATAGATCTGCTCACGCTGCTTCCTGATCTTCACGATTGCGGGAGCATCCGCGTGGGCGGGGGCGTCGGCCGATATGTCGGCGATGAGGCGCAAATTGCCGATAAAGATGCGCACCATTTCATCGCCAGCCTTGCGCGGATAGAAGCGCTCGAAGACCAGCCACATCATCGTAGTGCCCAGCAGGACTCCAATTGCCCTGTCGCGGGCAACGGAAAGTGAGGTCTGGATGCTGAACTCGCTCAAGTGGATGAAGTAAAACGCGAGTGCGATCTGCGCGCCCACGTACGAAAGGCGCGCGCTCGACGTCCCGATCCACGCCGCGACAGCCGTCACTGCCGCGAAAAGAACCGTGAATCCGGTAATTGAATCGATGTTGGGAAGGACGAATATCTGTGCGCCGAGCCCGAAGATGAACCCTCCCAGAACAGCACCGGCAAAGCGCAGGATCTGCTTCTGACGAGAGGCACCGACGTTTGTCAGTGCGGTCAGTACGCAGGTGGTAACGGCGGTGGAAATACCGGGCCAGTCAAGCGCTACATAGAACACGTAGCAGATCATCGCGGCCAGAGTACCCCCGAGGACAAACCGCAGGTGTTCAGGATTCGAAAACGCATCGTGTACGAAGATGCGATTGGGCGCGGAAGGGCCTTCAAGAGATTCGAGCCGTGGATCGATGGCGCTGTTCCGCGAGAAGATCGATGGCATGAGAGAAACCATCGATTCGAGCTCATAGAGAAGAGGATTGGCAAGGCCCGCTTCCGGCTCGAATGCGGATTCGCAGGGCTCTCCGCTGGTTTCAAGACAATGCCGAATATCGGCGATGTGCCGAGCGAGGCGATCGGCGCGGGCCCGGAGATTCGGCGGAAGACTGGAACTGGATGCAGAGAGAGCAGCTGCGAAATCAATGGATCGGCCCGTCAAGGAGACGAGCGTGCTCATGCGCATGCGGTACAGGGCCTCATAGTTCTTTCGCGCCAGGTGCCGGCGCAGCCCGCCGACGCCGATGACGCCGAACTGCGCAAGACGATTGGCTCCCTCAGAAGGAAGCGGGCTCCCTGCGGTGTAGCACTCCATCTGCGCATGGATTTCTTTCAGGCGAAAATCAATCCCCTCGATTAGCTCATTCCGCGGGTACAGCGCATGAAACACGGCCTCGACCGCAAAGGTCACCAAGGCACCGATGACCGCAGCGGCGACCTGCCACAAAGTGCGTTCGATATTTTGCTCAACCGGCCCCGGAAGATACCAGATGGAAAGAATGTTTGTGGAGACAAGCGCCAGCGCGATGGCAACGGCATAGTTCGTCAGCGTCCTAAGAAGAAAGAAAGAGAGCAAGACGCTTACCCCCTCCCACAGGAAGTGGGTCATCGGTTCGGCGGCGAAAAAGCAAGCACCCAGAGGAGCGAAAAGGCCGCCGAGAACAAACGCCGCCACAAGTTGCGCAGCCGATTTTGCCGTAGCTGCAAGATCTTCGCGCGAAAGAAGGAATGCGCAGAGTACCCCGATCGTGCCCCCCGGTATCCGGAAAGTGACAATCAGGATCATGGTGAGGGTTGCGGCGATGACGGTGCGCGCCACAACGGCGCCGCGCCCTGGAAAAGGCGCCAGCTCTTTTTTTAAAAAATCGGGAAACCAGGCCGTGAAGCTGCCGGCGTGCGGGATACGAACCGCTGCGGTCGCCATGGCTATTGCCCCGATACGAGGTTGGTGCGGCCACGGATGATGACAACCGCCGATTCGCCGAAACGAAATACGTCAGAAGGATTGGACTCGATGCGCACCCGCACCGGGAAACGCGACGCGAGGTGGACCCAGTTCAAGGTGCGCTGCACATCCGGCAATCCTGAAGGCGACAGCTTGCCGACTAGATCAGCATCGGGAGTGACGCCGAAGCCCACGCTGTCGACTACTCCTTTGAAGCGAATGGTCGGCCTCGACATCATGTAGACCTCGGCTGCCATGCCGGGCCGAATATGCTGCATCTGCGTCTCACGAAAATTGGCAATCGCCCACCAGACGCGGGTATCGATCAATGTGAAGATGTGTTGGCCGGCGGTGGCATACGCGCCCTGCGAGATGGTCAGATTCGTCACCCGTGCATCGAAAGGCGCGAGAATCCGGCAATGATCGAAGTTATACTGGGCCGTATCGATCGCCGCCTGCTTGCCAGGCAGCTGCCCCACAAGCGGCTCCAGTGTTGTAACGTTGTGTGTCGCCTGCTGCACTTCTTGATGACTCTCGATTAAGGACGCCTGCCCGCGCTTGTATTGAGCCTCGGCAGCTGCCAATCCAGCTTCGGCCAAAGCCAGCTGTGCCCTTGCCTGGTTAGCCGCCTGGCTGCGTGAGGTTTCGAGAGTACGCGCCTGATCGACCTGATCTACCGTGACAAATTGCTTGATCAGCAGCGGCTCAATGCGATGCAGGTTGTTTGTCGCATACTGCATTTCGACATTGGCTCGCTCGATCGCCGCCTTGGCGTTTGCCACATCGGCTTTGGCCTGCTCGATCGCGGCCGCATCGTGGGCCAAGCTGGCTTCCGCGCTCAGCGCACCGGCTTTCGCTACATCCACGCCGCTTGCTTTGCCTGCGATAATGCGACGCTCATCGTCGATCTCGCCGCGCAGGGACTGCTGATCCGATTTTGCGTGGGCAAGCGCATAGGCGTAAGGACGATCGTCGACTTCAAGCAGCGGGTCGCCTTCTTTGACCCATTGATTGTCGGCCACGTTGAGATGCAGGATGGGCCCGTTCACGACCGGGGCAATGCCGATGTAGTTCGCAAAGATCTCAGCATCGTCGGTACGGGGATTGACGGTAACCTGGTGAAGCACGAGAAGCCCCGCGACAGCCGCGCACACGATGCTTGCGATGCTGATGATGAGGCCCAGCAAACGTCGTTTTTCCTGTTCCGAATCTGGCGACATTGACTCCTCCGTTAACTGAAGAAGATCAGCCACAACGTACACGCAAAGAGAATCGCAAGGCTGGGATAGACCACGATCGACCAGCGAATCTGGCTCTCCAGCTTGAAGAACACAAAAACACGGTTGGCCATGGCGGCCAGCACGATGCCCACCACCATGCAGACAAGCCATGCGGGGAAAAAAGAGCCGAGGATGCTGAACAGTGGAGCTCTCCCGCAGCCTGCCATCCCCAAGCTAAAAACGGACACCGACGCTATGCGCCATCCAAGTCGGTTTATCTCTTTCTTGGTCATCGCCTACAGAACCTCATGGCACCGCCTTCGTGGGCTGCAGCTCAATCAGGTCACCCGTGCGAAACGAGAGATTCGCCGCCTGCAACAGCAATTGGGTGCGGGCGAAAACGTCTTCAGACCGGGCCTGCGCCAGTGCTTTTTGGGCCGAAACAACATCCAGCAAGCTACGGACGCCGTAGCCATACGACTGGTGGGCCGACTCGTAGGATTGCTCTGAAGCAGCCAGCAGCGCCGCCGCCGATTGTTGCTGGCGCAAGGCAGTTTTCATGTTGGTATACGCTGCCCACACCTCATTCCCGATCTGATCGCGCAGAGAATCGATTTCCGCCTGCGTCGCCTTCTTGTCTGCTTCTGCGCGGGCGATCTCGTGATCGCGGCGAGTCCCGTCAAAGAGCGTCCACCTGAGTTCGAGCCCAACGCTCCAGGCCTCACCCTGCGCGTAACTCCCAGGCAGAAGGTCTTGCTGGCCGTAGGCGCGCGCCAATCCTCCGTCGCCGGAGAAGCTGAGGCTCGGAAAGTAGGTGGATCGCGCCTGTCTAAGCGATGCCTGCGCCGCACGCAGCCGGGCGAGTTGTTCCAGGAGATCGGGCCGCTGCGCAAAGGCCCGATCCATTGCATGATCGACGGAATCAGCCAACGCGCTCGGCAAGGCAAGGTCTGCGATCGGCTGCACCTGGATGGTTGTGTCGGGAGGCAATCCAAGCACCGTGGCCAAATCGCCGTGCACAATATCCTCCGCTCCAACCGCGGCCTGCAAGTCGAAGTCAGCTTGCGCGCGTGCTGCAGTCGCTTCCAGTTGATCCGGCTTGGTGGCGAGACCGTTTTGCAGCCGGCTTTGCGCATCTTCTTCGACGGTGCGCGCATTGGTGAGGCTAACTTCAGCGGCCTCTCTCTGGCCGACCGCGTTGAGCAACCGATAATAGGCCGAGGCCACCGCAAAGATTATTTTGCGATGTGTGTCGTTGAATGCCAGATCCGAGGTCAGTAAATTCGCCTTGGCTTCGTCGATTGCGCCGCTGCGGCCGCCGATGTCGAACACCAGGTACTCCACGTGAAGGACGGGCTCGAAAACGCCCAGGGTCTGGCGGTGGAAGAACTCCCCGATGAGGGCCGCAGTGCGCGCGGTTTCTGCAAGCGCGACCGCCGCCACGGTTGGAAAGAGCGCGGCTCTGGCGATGCCCAGCGATGCGGCTCGCGACTTCGCGGCTTCCCAGGCTACGCGCGTGTCGGGATTATGCGCTTCTGCCTGGTCAATCAGTTCGGCAAGCGTGTACTGCTTCGCCGGGTCAATGGCGTAGGCCGCGTTGGGACGTGCAGGGGCGGTCTGGGCCAGCCCCTTTTCCGATTTTGCATGCCACACCTTCTCGGCAGAAGGAGGCGCACTCTGCGCAAGGACATCCCAGCTCGCTGCGGTAGCAAGCAGCGCGAGGATTGCGCCTCTGAGAAACCTCGCCAAAGATGGGACGACCATAGGTACCGGCTAGAAATGGGATGAAACGAAGACTTGGAAGATTATGGCTAGGCTGGTTCACAACACGGATGAGCGATTGGGAGCAAGCGTAAGACCTCGCCCGGTCAAGGATCGCCTGCAACACTCCACGACGATTTGCCCGTGATCCATCGTAGAGCAGTTTCGGGAATACACGCAGACTTTTCTAGGTCGTCGAGAGCAGCCATTGCTCACGCCCGAACGAAGAGCTGTCCGTGGGGCCCCCGCGCCAAGAAGCACCCCCTGAGTGCGTGCTTCCGGCCCACGCCACTTCCGAGACCATAGCCGCTCGAACCACGGTACCTCATTGGGCCAGGGGTCTTAGCACGAAAGAGGGACGGAAACGGAGTGGACCGTTGAAAAAGGGGTTCTGGGTTGCCGATAGAGACGGCAGTGGGGGTGAGTATGGCCGTTCTTCCCAGTGCGCAATTTCCCTTGAGCGAGAAGGAACAAGCTGAGGTAATCAGTCTCTTCAACAAGCTGCGGCGCCAACGCCAGACAGTCGAGGCTCCGGTGGTCAGAGCCAAGCCTTTGAGCGCACAGCTTCCACGCAACCGGCCCGACCTAGGATCCCAGTGGGGACTGCCCGGCGTGCAATAGCTCCGTCTGCGGCCGTCCGTCGAGCGAGACCCGGCCATTTTCCTCGCCAGACCTTCGCGTCTAGAGACGCGACCCGTGCTGGTAGCCGCGCAGATAGGAAGAACGGTAATTCTTCACATACTGATCGCGCGTGATGCCCGGATGCCCGCCGTGTTCGGGAGGAAGCTTGAAGTGGTCTTTGTCCGCGGCTTCGAAGGTGTCCCCGTGATTGCGATCGTGGCGGCCATCTGTCCAGCCGTCGTGATAGCCCCATCGATCGGCGAAATCCGGAGATGCTTCGGAGTCGTGATAGTAGAGGCTGTAACCGGGATCGGGCGGCGGCACCATGGAGGGCGCAGGCTGGTCTTCTGACTGGGCTCGCAACCCGCCCGAACTTGCGGCCATTGCGCAGGCTATCAGGAGTGCCCCAAGATAGCCGGCAATCTTTGTCTGAGAACGAAGGGTCCCGCGCGCGCGGCCCTTCGAAGAATCCACATTCATCTTCATCTCTGTGTCTCCCCGTGTTTATGGAATGACCGTGAGTAGTTCTTCATACACGCCCTCCACTTTCCGGGCCGTCATTTGAATGGTGAAATGGGAGAGCGCGCGTTCGCGCCCGCGGATTCCCATTCGACTTGCAGTGTCGGGATTCTTCAGTAGAAAGTCGATCGCATCGGCCATGGCGACTGCGTCGCCCATGGGCACCAGCAGGCCCGTCTCGCCATGCACCACGATCTCCGGCACGCCTCCGCCGTTGGTCGCGACAACCGGCTTCTGTTCGGCCATGCCTTCGACAATTACCTGGCCGAACGGCTCACCCACTGTGGACGCGTGGACCACGATATCCAGTTGAGCGAGACGACTGGAAACATTGTCGACGAATCCCACGAACTCGATGGCATCGCATAGCCCCAGTTGCTCGCACAATGCGTGCAGTTCGCTTTCATACCCGCGCTCAGCAAAGAGTGGCGCTCCGATGATTTCGAATTTCGCACTGGGGTGCCGCTTGTGCACCAACGCGGCCGCCTGAATGAAGATGTGCTGCCCCTTCCAGGGACTGATCCGTCCAACAAGTCCAATCCGCGTGATCTCGCCCTCGCGCGCAAAGAGCTTCGGCCGCTTTTCCACTTCGCAGCCATTGGGAACCATATCGCCGAAACTCGCGAGATCGATCCCTGAAGCAATCGCCAATCCGCTTCGCCTTCCCATCAAATGAAGCGTTCCCAGCGTCGCTGTCGAGTTGGCGATGACGAAGTTTGGAATGGTGCGGCACAGAAAGCGAAAAAAACTGACCACGGGTGCGGGCAGATAATCGGGCTCGATTCGGTCGCGCACGTGCCACACAACAGGGATTCCGGCAAGGCGGGCCGCCAGCCCGCCGATCACATCGGCTTTCAGCGAATTTGTATGAATCAATTCGACGCGGGCCTTCTTCGCAAAGCGCCGGACTCTAAAAATGTGGCGGATGATTGAACAGGCAGATTTGATTCTGAAAATCGACCACCAGCCGAGACTATCCTTGTCAATCTTGGTTACCCCCGGCTCAAGTTCAATCACGTGAGTCTCTGCATAGCGCTGCATGCGTGCAACGAGGGGCCCATTCGAAAAAAGCAGAACAAGAGGCAAAACCCGGCTTGAGTCAATGTTTCGAACAAGATTGAGGAGGGCGATTTCTCCGCCGCCTATTTCAGCGGTGTGATCAATGTAAAGAACCCGACGAATTACATTGTCAGTAGACCTTTGCATTGTTTTCCGCATCTGTTTGTATGATGCACCGCGATTCATCGACAACCTACCAATTTTGCCGGGCCGAGTTACCCATTTGCAATCTCTTTCTTTGTCGATGTTTAAAGGCTCCATCGAACAATTGCGAAAAAAAGGCCGTGACATGCACGATTTCTCGTGCTAAAAACAAGGTGAGTCCGTTGGCGTCAGACTGCCAGCAACAATCATCAAACCATAACAAGGCAGGCACAAGGACCGAATTACGATTAGCGGCACAACTTTTCCCCGGAACGAAGAAGTTTGAAAAAGGTTCCTCTCTGAACGACAGTTCGTTGTTCTGCGTCAGTCGTGAAGATCGACAGAACGTTTTTCGTTGTGCGATTTCCTGATTCGGTGTAGTTGCCTACAAACTGACAATCAATTCGAATCTCTCAGCGCGCGTCGCTACAGAGTGATGGCGTTGCTGCGGGTTTATGCCTTCCATGGATGAGCAGACAAGGTCAGCAGACTTTGCCGTCGCGCATTCGCCGCTTTGTGGTACTTCAAAAGCGCTTTGGCCCTATGGATGTTTCTTATGACTGAATCGATTGTAAAGAGACCTGTTTTCGGCGAACTAGCCGGCATGCAATACTTTGCCGGCGAACCCGCGCGCGTGCAACCTTCTCGAGTTTTCGCCGAAGCTTTTTTCCGTCAACGCCTGATTTTTATTTGCGTCTTTGTCAGCATCTTGCTCCTGACCATCGCAGTTACGGTCTTTCCCAAGAAGCACTATTCCTCGGAGACAGAGTTTCTGCTCGAGAACAACCGCAGCAACGCGGTAATTACCGCGGACCGTAACTCGCCGAATACTGTGGAGACGATTACCGAGCAGCAAGTTAACTCGGAGCTCGAGATCCTGGGGAGCGATGATGTGGTGGGTGCGGTCGCAGATCCCGGGTGGCAACGTCTTAAGCCATCGCAAAGAGTGGGAGAAGCTCTCAAAACCCACGAGAAGCTGTTGGCAGATTTTCGCAAGAACCTGAAGATCGAACCTCCGCGGAAATCCAATATCATCACGGTCCGCTATACCGCGCTTACGCCCGAAGATGCCACGCGCACGCTCACGCAGTTCTCCAATGCTTATCTGGCCCAGCGCAGGCTGCTCTCGCGCCCCAGCGGGACATCGACCTTCTTCGACGACGAGGCAGACCGGTATCGGTCCGTCTGGCAGAAGGCAAACAACGCAATGGCCGACTTCCAAAAGCAGCATCAGCTCGTTTCGGTTCCCGACAAGGAGCAGATGCTGACCAAAACCATTGCTTCGGACGAAGAGGACCTGCGCGGGAATCAAGCCGAACTTTCAGAGATGGAAGGTCGCATGCGTGCGAGCTCTGTAGCCGCAAAAGAAGTTCCTCAGCGGCATCAGACCCAAACGCGTGTGATCTCCGGCCAGACATCAACCGAACAGCTCCGCGCTTTGCTTGTGCAGCTCCAAAACAAGCGCGCCGAGCTACTGACGCGCTATCAGCCCACCGACCGCCTGGTGACGGAAGTCGACAAGCAGATTGGAAACACAGCGACTTCGCTGAGCGCACAGTTGGGACAACACGGACAGGAAGAGACGACCGACGTCAATCCCGCCTGGCAGCAGGTGCAAACTTCGCTGGTTGAAACGCGCATCGAGCAGAACGCGTTGAAGTCCAAGTCAGCGACGCTCACGCAGAACATCGGCGATCTTGGCGGGCAATTGAAAGATCTCGAAGCTCTCGAGGTTCCCTATAATTCGCTCGAGGAGGCGCTCGACCAGGCGCGCAGCAATTTCGAGCTTTACTCTCAGAAGCGCGACCAGGCACAAATGGAAGACGCGATGGACGAGCACAAAATCATCAACATCGGCATCGCCGAAAGTCCGACATCGACCTATCATCCCGCTTCGCCGCGCCCCCTGCTGAACGCAGCCGTTGGATTGCTCTCGGCAATTTTCCTTGCCATCGGAGCGATCTATCTCGCGGAGATGGCGCGAAGCACGTTCGCGACTCCGCACGAGCTTGAGTCGTTCTCGCGCTACCCCGTGCTGGCCACCGTTCCGGTCTCGGGACTTGGCATGGAACTTGGCAACCACCACATGCGTTCCGATGGGCTCTCGATCATTCCCGGCGACGCGCCGATGTCGTCGAATTTTGCTGTGCCCATCATGGAATACCCTGAGAGCCCGAATGAAGCCTGACGCGGAAGGCAAAGCTTCGGCTGTAAACAGGCAACAGAGTTCAGAATTATGACATCCATTGCGCACGACAGCATTGCAAGTTCATTTCAGGGGCTCATCTATCGAGTCTTTCAAGAGGGGTTGAGCGTCAACCCCGATCGAGGGATCGCGATTGCTTTCGTGTCGGCGCATCAAGGCGCCGGCACTACCTTTCTTGCCACGCGGCTCACAGATACGCTGCATCGCAGCGCCGTGCGGCCGGCAGTTCTTCTGGATTGCCGCAGAATCGTCTACGGCCAGGACGATGCACTCTACATGCCAAGCACCATCTCTGCGCGTCCCCTCTTCTCCCACTCTTCTCTCGTGTTGCAAAGGGGCGATTGGCGCGCCAACCGCGATCTCCGCAAACAAACCCTCCAGATCCTGCGCAGCCGTTTCAGCTACGTTCTGCTCGATTGTCCTTCCCTTCGAGAAAGCAAAGACATCCTGGGACTGACAACGCTCGTCGATGGCGTTGTGATGGTCGTCGAGGCGAACAAAACCTCGAAAAGCCAACTGAGCCATCTGGAACGCGTCCTCACCGATGCCGGAGGAAGGATCCTGGGCACCATGCTTAACAAGCGCACGTATCCAATTCCTTCGTGGTTCTGGCAATGAGAGGTTCCCCCATGACTATAAAAAAACGGCTTGCTTGCTTTCTTCTGACTGCATTCACTCCGGGTCTCTTTCTCGGTGCGCAGCAACCGACGCCGCAACCAGCGCTTCATCAGCGGCCGCGTTATCTGCTCCGTCCCGGAGATACGTTGCGCCTGGAATACAGACTCACGCCAGAATTCAATCAATCTGTCTCGGTGCAGCCGGATGGCTACATCGACATCCGGGTTGCCGGCGAGATCCAGGTTTCGGGGCTCAATATGACACAGGCCCACGATCTGATCGTTTCGAAGGATTCTTACAAGCTGAACAACCCCGAGCTCACCCTAAGTCTTGAGGAGTTCACGAGGCCCTATGTCGTCGTGGCGGGCGAAGTAAGTAAGCCCGGCCAGATCGAGATTCGTGATCAGATGACAGCACTCTCCGCCATCATGATGTCGGGCGGCTTTACCAATGGTGCGAAGTCGGGCCAGGTTCTCGTCTTTCGCAAGTACAACGATTCCCTTGCCGAAGTGCACAAGCTGAATCTGACCCACGTGACAAAGAATGCCCAATTGGAGCACGACATGGCTCTGCAGCCGGGCGATATCGTCTACGTGCCCCACGATCGGGTTTCCCGAATCCAACACTACATGCAGCTCAGCAGCCTGGGCTTCTATGCGAGCCCCGCGGACTTTGCGAAATAGGCCGGGCCCTTTCGACGTTGGGTTCAATCTTTTTTCGATAGCAGGAGGAGATTGTTTTGCGCACGACCACAGTGTCAGCATCGGCTGCGTTTGTCCAGTCTGCTGCCACCAAGCTGTTGATCATCGGCATCAACGCAGCTACCGGAATCCTGACGGCGCGGGCGCTCGCGCCTGTAGGACGAGGCGAGCTCGCGGCCATGATTCTCTCCTACAGCTTTCTCTCCTCCGCCCTGACACTCGGTTTGCCCAGCGCGCTCACCTATAAACTCCGCAGCAAGCCGGAAGAAGCCTCCAACTTGATGGGGACCGGCCTGCTGCTTTGCGCGCTCATTAGCAGCCTCTCTGCCTTTGCTGGTTTTTTCCTGCTTCCTCACTGGATTCCGCAGTATTCGCCGACAGTTTTGCTTTACGGGCGCATTTTCCTTTTGAACACACCGATCGCGCTCTTCTTTCTTGTCGGGCGAGCAGCCATTGAGAGTCGCGGCAAATTCAGCGCCTCGAATCTTTCTCTCGTCGGCCCCCCAGCGGCGACGCTTGCCGGCCTGGTCCCGCTCAAACTGCTTGGCTTGCTGACACCTGTCACCGCCGCCTGGTGCTATGTGCTTCCGGGCATCCCCGTGTTTCTTTGGATGTTCGTACAGGTATACCGCACGTTCACTCCGCGGCTTCACGCAGTGGTTCAATCGGCGCACTCGTTGCTCTCCTATGGCATGCGGAGCTACGGAATCGATCTTTGCGGAACCATGTCGCTCTATGTGGATCAGGCGCTGGTGGTGCGGCTGCTCGCCCCAGACCTCATGGGTATCTATGTTGTGGCCTTGAGCCTCTCGCGTCTGCTCAACGCATTCCACACCTCGGTGGTGATGGTGCTGTTCCCTAAGGCCGTGTCGCGACCGCCACTCGAGATTGTGGCCATGACAGGCCGGGCGGTGCGCATCACCACCGCTCTGACCTCTGCGTGCGGCCTTTGCATTATTGTGGCGGGCCCCTCGCTGCTCACGCTCCTCTACGGCGCGGAGTACCGCGGCGCCGCAAACATTCTTCGCGTCCTGGTTGTCGAAGTGATCCTGACCGGCGCAACCCAGGTCATGTCGCAGGCTTTTATGGCACTGGGGCGTCCCGGGGTCATCACCACACTGCAGGCCATCGGCCTGTCTTTGACAATTCCGTTGATGCTGCTCATGATTCCACGACTGGGCATCATGGGCGCAGCGATCGCATTGCTCATCTCGACATGCGCTCGCTTCACATTTGTTTTGGTCAGTTTTCCTCTCCTGCTCAAACTGCCCGTTCCCGACATTCTGGTGCGGCGCAAGGACGTGGCAGATGTTCGGCAGGAGGTCAATCGCTGGCTTGCAATCCGCCGCACCGCGGAAGCCACAACGCAAATCTGATTGCTGGAGGAGATGTTGATGCCGGCCGAGACGGCCGGCGATCAAGGTCCAACGCAACGACAACCCCCAATCGTAAAGCGGAGAACCTATGTCGATCCGTCGTTCAATTCTTAACGTGCCACCTACGCTCGATGGAATCATCGCGCTTGGAATCCTGCTTGTCGCAGTCGGCTCAGCCAACCACCTGGACATCCTGCGTCATGGGATCACCGGATTCTTCGAGATGCGCATCACCTTGCTCAACGGCATTTTTTCTTTGGTCTTTGTTGTTCTATGGCAAAAGTGCCTCGATGCCATGGGCCTCTACGGCACCGACATGTCCGACGCTCGATCTGCGTTGATGCGCCTGGCGACTGCCTGCGCGGCCATGACGGGCTTTATCGCCACCTATCTCAAGCTGAGAGTCGCGACCGAGCCAGTCCGCGAGATCGCTGCCGCTTTCTTCGCTCTCGCGTTTTGCTATGAACTGGCGCGCGTTCTCCTCACCAATCCGCAAACCTGGCAGCCGCGTGAACCGGCTCTTGTCGTGATCCTCGGCAGCGGCCCGCGTGCCAGCAAAGCCTGGAAAGAATTGCGAACCGCCGACTACCGGAACAAGAAGCTCCTCGGATTCTTCGACGACCGCGAACCCTCCGAGATGGCACCCGACATCGCCAGCCGATATCTCGGCCCGCTCGACGAGTTATCAACTTACCTTCTCAAAAATGTGGTCGACGAGCTGATCGTCGCAACGCCCATGCGTTCCTGCTACGACATGACGCAGCGCGCCGTTTCGATCGCTGAAGCCACCGGCGTCCGAGTCTCGTATCTGAATGAGATCTTCAACCTCTCCCTCGGATCGAGGCTGCGCCGCCGCACCGCCCGCTTTATTGAGCTCGTTCCTGCTGACCGGGCCAGCCTGTTCGCCGAAAAAGTGAAGCGCCTTGTCGATCTGGTCGCCGCCCTCACCGGTCTCTTGTTGACGGCGCCTGTGTTCCTCGCCATTGCCATCGCCATCAAAATCACCAGTCCTGGCCCCGTCTTCTTCGCCCAGGAGCGCTATGGCTTCGGCCGTCGTCGTTTCCGCATCTATAAGTTCCGCAGCATGGTGGCGGACGCTCCGGCGTTGATGGCAAAACTCGAAGCTCAGAATGAAGCGCGCGGCCCCATCTTCAAAATGGCCAATGACCCGCGCATCACGCCGCTCGGACGTTTCCTGCGCAGCACCTCCCTCGATGAGCTTCCTCAGCTTCTCAATGTCATCAAGGGCGACATGTCTCTCGTAGGACCTCGCCCCATGAGCGTGCGCGACGTTTCGCTCTTCACTGAAGCACAGCTCATGCGCCGCTTCAGCGTGCGTCCGGGAATCACCGGCAGCTCGCAGATTCTGGCACGCTCTTCACTGGATTTCGATCAATGGGTCACGCTCGATTCTTCCTACATCGAAAACTGGTCTTTGGCCCTCGATTTCAGCATCCTCGCGCGAACCATACCAGCAGTCCTGAGACGATCGGGCGCTGTCTAGACAGAAGGAGATATACGATGCGTGCAGCAGTCGTTCATGACTATTTCACCCAGCTCGGCGGCGCGGAGATTGTCGCGCAGGAGCTCGTGCGGATGCTCCCCGCCGCCGACCTATACTCGACAGTCGCGCTTCCCGAATGCCTCCCCGTCGGTTTGAAGAACGTTGCCGTCAAGACATCGTGGATGCAGCGTCTTCCGCGCATGAGGGATCTCTACCGTCTTTATTTCCTTCTTTATCCTCTCGGAGTCGGCTCCCTCGATCTTTCGCAATACGATCTGGTGATCTCGAGCTCTTCTGGCTATGCCAAAGGCGTGCGGACCGGCCGCGATACCGTACATATCTGCTACTGCCACACTCCCATGCGCTGGGCCTGGAGCTTCGATAGCTACTCCGCCCGCGAATCGATGGGCTCATTCCAGCGCGCCATCGTTCCACACTTCATTCGCATGCTGCGCGAATGGGATACCGGCGCATCGCGTCAACCGGACCACTTTGTAGCCAACTCGCAGACCGTGGCTGCGCGCATTCAACGCGCCTATGGCCGCACCGCCGAAGTCATCCATCCCCCCATCGACCTCAATCGCTTCAAGCCATCGGCTGAGCAGGAAGACTACTACCTCGTCCTTTCGCGGCTGGTGTCGTATAAGCGCATCGATCTCGCCGTCCAGGCCTGCACCGATCTGAAGCGCAGACTCATCGTCATCGGTGACGGCCCTGACCGCGCGCGCCTGGCCGCGCTGGCGGGCCCAACAGTCACTTTCCTTGGAAGGCTTCCCAATGCGGAGGTGGAGCACTACGCTTCGCGTTGCCGCGCGCTGCTCTTCCCCGGCGAAGAAGACTTTGGCATGGCGCCGTTGGAGATTGCCGCGGCAGGCCGGCCCACGATCGCTTATCGCGCAGGCGGGGCGGTCGAAACCATCGTCGAAGACTCTACAGGCGTTTTCTTCAACACGCAAACGCCGTCCGATCTTGGCGCCGCGATCCAACGGTTCGAAAGCATGAATTGGCGCGCCGATACTCTCGCGACGCACGCGAGCAAATTCGGAATCGATGTCTTCCAAAACTCCTTCTGGCGCTTTCTCAGCCGCGTGGGCTGCCCGGTTACTGAGCAGGAAGGCGCACTCGCTGTTGCGCAAGCCGGTTCTTCGATGCAGGTAGCGCTGCGCCGCCAGGAATTGCCCGCATGAATGCATCGGCCGGTCTGGAGCGACCCATGATCGATGGCGCGACTGGCCCTGTGAGGGCCGGCGAGCCGAAGCCGTCTGCTGCCCTCGTTTGGTTGGCGGCAATCGGCGGAGCTCTGCTGCTGGCGGCCTTGTTCGCAGCGCACCAGAGCACATTGCTGCGCGCTGCCGTGCCTGCGGTTGCCGCCGTTGTTGCGCTCACACTCTATCTGCGCCGTCCCATCGCCTATATCCATTTCACGCTCTGGACATGGTTTCTCACGCCGTTCCTGCGCCGCGTCATTGACTGGCGCTTCGGCTTCGAGGATCAGAGCCTTGTTCTCCTCGCGCCGTTCCTTGTGACGGCAGTTGCGGGCATCACGATCATGCGAGAAGGCCGCCGCGCCCGAGGCATGGAATTCACGCCCTATCTGCTTTGCGGCGCGGGCATTCTCTACGGATTCTGCGTCGGCATCATTCGCTGGAAGCTGCACGCCTCGGTCGCTCTCTCGATTGGCGGCGTTGTCTATGGATTGTTCCTGTGGCTCGCTCCAGTCGTGTTTGGCCTGCATCTCCACCTGCACTGGAAAGAATATGAAGCGCAGAAAGCGGCCATTCTCACAACCTTCAAATGGGGAGTCCTGGTTCTCGGCGTTTACGGCATCTATCAATATGTACGGCCACCCGCATGGGACTGCGCGTGGCTTGAAGGAATCCCTGGTGGATGGGAGTCCTCTTCGTTCGGCCAGCCTTTTCCTTTCGAGATTCGCGTTTGGAGCACGATGAACTCCCCGGGGCTCTTCGCAGCCATGATGCTGCCGGGGCTTATTCTGCTGAATCTCACCAAGACCCGGCTCAAGCCGATCATTGCCGCAGCGGGCTATGGCGCCTTTCTGCTTTCCCTGGTGCGGACTGGATGGCTCGCTTGGATTCTGGCAATGCTGCTGCTCGCCGTTGTGCAGCGCTCCGCCATGCTGAAGAAATTCATCCTATTCGTCTTGCTACTGCCCATCTGCCTCGTTCCGATTCTCCTGGTCCCGCAGTTCCGGCAGACCATTGAAGACCGCCTCGACACGTTGACCGATCTGAGCCACGACGGCAGCATGAACGACCGCAAGATGCTCTATAAGGTCGTCGCATCGCAGCTTTTGAGTGATCCAGCGGGCGTGGGACTGGTTAACGGCAGCACCTTCAGCGTCGATGAGATGCCGCTCGACAGCGGTGTCATTCAGACCGTCCTCATGCTCGGCTTCATTGGTACCGCCTTCTATGCCATGGGCATCCTGCTGGGTGTTGGGGATATGATGCGCCGCCGCACTCGGCGCGAGGGCCGGCCCGATGAGTTTGCCAACGCGCTCCGGGTGCTTTTTGTGGTCATGCTGTTGGAGCTTGTCGGCAGCAACGTCTTCGTCAATTTCTTCGGCTGCATCCTGTGGACCTCTTACGGTCTTTGGGGCGCCTCCCGTGCTGCCGTCCGCGACACGAATCCGCTTCTCGCAGCGCAGGCGATCGCCGCCCAACGCTTCATGGGAGCACGCTCCCCTTCGCCGTTTAACATTTCCGCAAGGCAGCTATGAGACATCCTCTGGGCATCTTTATCCTTCACGCGTCCGACATGCTCACCGACTGCCGTGCTCACGGCGATGGGCTCATCGCGAACGCCTTCATTCGCAGGCTAGCGCAGCAGGGTCATCGTCTGCATGTCGCCGTCAATGGCTGCGAGATCAAGGAACCATTTCCTCGAAACGTCACGCTCCACAAGATTGAAACCGGGGCAAGAACGACTGGGTTTGTCGCCCGTGTCCGGTTTGCTCTGGGCGCGCATCGCCTTCTCAAGCAGCTTGTGCAAGAGGGCGAGGTGGATGTTGTTCACCAGCTCAATCCTGTGGTGACCGGCCTGAGCCTTCCCTTCTGGAATTGCCCGCGCCCGCTCGTGCTTGGGCCCTATGTTCCCGATTGGCCGCTGATCCTGTACAACGGCCGCCTCGAGCCGCCGCGCCCACGCGATCGGCTGAAGATCTGGATCAAGCACGAAATCTGCCAACTCCAGCATCGCATTGCCAGCGGGATCATTCTTTCCACACCCGCCGCTTTCGAGAAGATCCGCAACCGGAGGCGCAACCGAAGCAAAGTCCACGTGATTCCCTACGGGGTCGACGCTGACGTGTTCTCGAGCGCGCCGTTACCGGAACAGAAAACCATCCTCTTTGTCGGGTTGATCATGCAGCACAAAGGAGTCTTCGTTCTGCTCGAGGCGTTCCGCCAAGTGCTCCGCGCCTTCCCCGATTGCAAGCTTGTGTTCGCCGGAGCGGGGCCCGAAACCGACAAGGCGAAAAACATCGCCGCTGCGCTTGGCAATCCGGCAAATGTAGAGTTTCTTGGCCGCGTGGCTCACAAGGACCTGCCGGAGGTGATGCGGCGTTCCACGCTCCTGTGTGTCCCCTCTTTCGGAGAGGCGTTCGGTTTGGTCGCTCTGGAAGCCATGGCCTGCGGGCGTCCCGTGGTGGGTACCGAGGCTTCGGGCCTGGCCTATCTCATCGCCGACCAGGGGGGCCGCAGGGTTCCCGTGGGCAACGTGGACATATTGGCAGAGAGCCTGATCGCCATCCTCGGCGACCCGGCCATGGCGCGATCCATGGGGGAATTCAATCGTCAGCTTGTCGAGCAACAATACGCGTGGCCATCCGTAATTGAAAAGCTCGAAGAAGTCTACGGGGCGGCCTTGGCACGTTTTCAAGGAGGAGAGTGCAATGTCAAGTCAGCGACTTCGCGTACTGTCGGTTGCCCATAGCGCGCATGGCAACGGTTCGTCGCGCCTGCGCTATCATGCGCTCGCGAAGGACGAGTCAATCGAGCTGCAGCTCGTGGTTCCCGCGCGGTGGAAAGAAACCGGCCGCACGACGAGAGCCGATCCGCCCGATGCCGCGATGGACCTGCGCGCGCATCCCGTCTCTCTACCTTGGGTGATGGGCGCCAAGTGGTATCTGCACTGGTATCCAGGCCTGGGCAAGCTGATCCGCTCTTTCGAACCGGACGTAATTCACCTCTGGGAGGAGCCGTGGGCGGTCGTGTCGCTCCAGGCTGCCTTTCTGCGCGACCGAATCGCTCCCCAGGCGGCACTCATTCTCGAGACAGAGCAGAACATCCTCCGCAAACTGCCCTTACCGTTTGAACGCATTCGACGCTACACGCTGCAGCAGGCAGATTGGCTGGTTGCGCGCAATGCTGAATCCATCGAGGTAAGCCGCGCCTGCGGCTATGGCGGTGGAGCGACGATCGTGGAGTATTGCGTCGATACCAGCCGCTTTCATCCTTCAAGCGAGATCTTGCCGGATCGCGGCACCAACGCGGCGACACCTCTGCAACTCGGTTACGTGGGCCGGATCATTCGTGAGAAAGGGCTGTTCACCGTCCTCGAAGCAATGCGGCAGGCAACTGGAGACATCACCTTCACCATGATGGGTGACGGCGCCGATCGAACAGACCTGATGGCTGCGGCAAATGAAATGGGACTGAAGGACCGGGTGCGGTTCCTGCCTCCTGGTTCAGGTCCTCAGGTGGCACAATTCATGGCCACTCTCGATGCGCTGGTGCTCATGTCGCAGACCACGCGCACCTGGAAGGAACAATTCGGACGCGTCATTATTGAGGCGCAAGCCTGTGGTGTGCCGGTCATCGGCTCCACGTCCGGCAATATTCCCTTCGTTGTTGGCGAGGGCGGCTGGGTCGTTCAAGAAGGCAGCGCGACCGATCTTGCTCGTCTCTTCAACGAGCTCACCGCGGATCGATCGCGCGCACGCAACGCACGGCCTGCCGCCATGCGCAACGTGCAGCGGTTCACGGAATCTGTCATCTCGTCGGCTCTCCTGACTGCGTGGCGTGAGGCTGCGGAAGCCCGGCGCCCACAGAACGCCCCGCTCGTGTGCACGGCATGACTGGCAAGTGAGCTATTGCAGCCGGAGCACAAGAATCCGCGAGGAGACCATCAAGGGAATGCTCGCCGCGGGTGCGATCTTCTTCGTGCTCACCGTACCGTCCTCTTCGAACTGAAGCGTCTCAGCGCGCTTGAACGCTTTCGGAGAGCGAAACGTCACCTGGACCGGCGCAGAAGGAGTCGCCTGCTGCCGGTTCACGTCGTACTCCTGCGCTTCGACCCAGATAGCCAAGTCATACGAACCGTCGCGCTTTTCGACCAGCACGTGATGCACGGTTGCGGGCGCGCCACCGAGCGAAAAGTCAAGATCCTGCATCGTGAACCGCGGCCCTGGATCGGCAAACAGAGCAATCATGTTCTTCAGTGCCGTGTATGCAGGTTTGGGCGAGCCGTCGGCATGCGCCAGCCCAAAATAGCCCTCGCTGTTTTTCGCCGTGGTGCTTTCGTCGATCAGTTCATAGAAATAGGTTCGCTTCACTCCATGCAGCATCTGCTCCAGCACCACGCGCGGCAAATATTCGCCTTCGATCGACTCTGGAATTTTGTCGTGCCCGCCGTCGGTGTAATAGCCCGTCTCCGTCGTCATGATGGGCTTGCTCGGCCAGCTTGACCCGACCCCGCGCAGATTGAAGTCGATGCTCCCATATCCGTTCGATCCCCACCCGCCGGTTCCCGGATTGCGCCCAGCGAAGTAATTGTGCATATTCGCAAAATCGAAGAAAGCATCGAGCCCCGCGAGCGGAGCGAAGTCCTGCGGTCGGATTACTGAAGGACCTATCACCGGATACTTCGCCCTTGCCGGATTGGACTTGACCGTATGGTAGAGGCGCGGCACAAAAGCCTTGAGCGCGTCGGCCCAGTTGGCGTGGCCGTTGTCCCACTCGTTGGGCGCCTCGTATCCTTCAAAGGCTCCCGGAACCCGCTGCGGCCAGCTCGTCAGCAGCGCGTCGCTCTCTGCGGGGTTGGTGATGAAGATGCTCCGAATCCCCAGTTTTCCCAGCTCGATGTGTCTCTGATAGTAGGGTTGCCAGGTCGTATCGATCAGCCCGTCGCGCGTATGGCGCACGCCGAGATTCTTCAGCAGGCCTTCGATCAATGGGAAGTTGCCGTAGACCGTGTTCCCGTTGTGGAGATGGATATTGACGCCGACGCTGTCGACCACCGAGTCAGCCGCCACGGGCATCTCGCAGAAACCGCGGGGAGCAACGACGGCAAACCCACACACGACGAGCCAAGCGACCAAGCCGCGCAGTCGACCTCGTGCTTCTCCCCCGCAAATGCAATTCCGGCGGTCCCGTCTCTTCAAAGCATCGCTCCTAAAAACCCGGCGAGACAACTATCGCATTGGATGCACGTCTTCTCTTCCGTGCCCTCGGGAAACTCCCGCTGGCAGGGACGACTTGTGCTCGACCCAAGAGACTTGCCTTGCGGCCCATGTTCCAATGGATGGGCTTTGGTTTGCCGACCGTTCTTCGCCGCCATCTCAGTGCACATTGCCCTTCCCCAACGCCTGCGAGGAGATTGCATGCATTTTCGCTCCTGGACTATCGTCCCTGTTCTTATCTTGCTCGCGGCCGTTGCCTCCGCACAAGATATGCGTCAGGTTTTCGAACCGACTATCCCTCCTGCTTGTTCTACACTCGACGCCGCACTTGCTGCCAAAAGAGGAGTTCTCTCCGAGAAAGACGAGCAGCGGCTCGACACCCTGCGGATTCAGAACGCGATCGACGCCTGCACGCCGGGGAAATCGGTTGTTCTGCGTGCGCATGGCAGACGCGCCGTCTTTCTGACTGGTCCTTTGACGCTTAAATCGGGCGTGACTCTCGTGGTCAGCGCGAATACGGTGCTGGCCGCATCGCGCGATCCTCGCGTCTACGACCTCTCGCCCGGAAGTTGTGGCGTGGTCGGTGCCCGAGGACACGGATGCCGCGGTTTGATCACTGTGAATGACACGACCGGTAGCGCCATCATGGGCGACGGCTCCATCGATGGACGCGGCGGTGCCGATCTGCTCGGCCAGAAAGTCACCTGGTGGGATCTTGCGCACGAAGCTAAAGTGACTGACCAGCAGCAAAGCGTGCCCTGGCTCTTGTTGGTGCGCAATTCAAAAAACTTTACGCTCTATCAAATCACTCTTCGTAACTCGCCGGGCTTCCATGTCTCTGTCAACCAGACCGACGGATTTACCGCATGGGGCGTGAAAATCATGACCCCGAAAACGGCGCGCAATACCGACGGCATTGATCCTGGCTCCTCGCGCAACGTAACGATCAGGCATTGCTTCATCAGCACGGGAGATGACAATGTTGCGGTTAAGTCGCGCAAGTCGGGTCCGGCCTCGAACATCTCCGTCCTACACAACCACTTCTTCACCGGCCATGGCATGTCGATCGGCAGCGGAACCGATGGAGGCGTCGATCACATGCTGGTCGACGATCTCACCATCGACGGAGCCGATAACGGCATTCGCATCAAATCGGATCGCAGCCGCGGCGGCCTCGTGGAACACATTGTTTACAAGAACGTGTGCATGCGCAATACGCGCAATCCCATCGTCCTCACGCCGATGTATACCACCTTCCCGGGCGATCGTCTGCCGGTCTACCGCGACATCGCGCTGCAGAACGTCCACATCCTCACGCCTGGAGCCTACACATTTCTCGGTCTCGACGCCGACCACAAGCTGCAGGTCTCGCTTGACAATGTGTTCGCCGATGGCCTCGACCAATCCGAAATCCTCGCGGCAAATGCCGAGATCACGATCGGCCCTGGTGAGGGCAATCTCTCTCCGCACGGAGACGGTGCCTCGGTTACGAAGACCGCCGATGCGCAACCGGGGACGCCCCTTGCCTGCGACGCTCGTTTTGGCGCGTTTCCAATGCTGCCAACTGCTCCGGAGATGGCCGGAAACGTTCCCCCAGAAGACAAGACCCTCTACGTCGCGGCGGATGGCACCGGCGACTTTTACTCCATCCAGAGAGCGCTCGACGTTGCGCCGACCACCGGTGCGCTGGTGCTGGTTGCGCCGGGAACCTATCGCGAGATTCTCACGATCACCAAGCCGCACATCACACTGCGGAGCGCGAATCCCGATGCGAGCAAGACGGTCGTCGTAAACAATCGCAGTTCTGGAACCGCCGGCGGCACGCTTCATTCGGCCACAGTCAACGTCTCCGGCGACGACTTTACGGCGGAGAATATCACCTTCCAAAACGACTACAACGCGACGCATCCACAGCTTCCGGCCGGCTCACAGGCGCTCGCCCTGCTCGTCACCGGGGATCGAGACCGCTTTCATAACGTGCGTCTACTGGGCAATCAGGATACGCTTTTCGCTGGAAGTAAGCACTGCAGCGGCGAAGGTGCCGAACGCGTCTGCGTGCCCGCGCGGCAATACTTCTCCGACTGTTATATCGAGGGCAACGTCGACTTTATTTTTGGCGATGGCAAGACCGCGTTTGAGAATTGCGAGATTCGCAGCAACTCACATTTTGAGGGATTCATTACCGCGCAAGGCAAGAGCTATGCTGCCGAGGACTCTGGTTTCGTCTTCCACAAATGCCGGCTCACCGCAGATCCTGGCGTGACGAACGTCTTTCTCGGGCGGCCCTGGCGGCCTTACGCCGTAGTCGTCTATCTCAATACGGAGATGGGCGCGCATATTCAGCCGGCGGGATGGCGCGAATGGCATCCCGGCGAAACGCAGCGTCTGGAAACCGTCTTCTACGCGGAAGAAGGATCGACTGGACCCGGCGCCAGGCTTAACGAGCGCGATCCGCATGCGCACCGACTCTCATCGACTGATGCAGAGAACTATCTCCCCGTGAACTTTCTGCGCGGCGGCGATGGTTGGAACCCGGCAGCGCAAATCCAATGACAGAAGCCACTGTTCGTCGCTCCCAGCCGAAATGTTGATTCAGCATGTGGTAGAAAGGGCATGTGCCACGCTGGTCGGCTCCGCCGCGTTCGAGAGCCGTTTGCCCGCCGGCTTCTCCATCCCCTGGGCGGCCTGGGCCATGCGCAGATGCCGCTCCATCATCTTGCGCGCGTCCTGCGGCTTCCTGGCGCGCACCGCACGGTAGATCTCCCGATGCATCTCCGCGGATTCCCGCAGATCGGTGGCCCATTCCACGGTTTTTCTGCGTTTGTCATACATCGACGAGACCACCGTCTCCATGATCGCCGCGAGAATCGGGTTGCCTGAAGCTTGCGCAATGATCCGATGAAAAACCACGTCGTGCACCAGGTATTCGTTCGGCTTGTCGACCATCGCAAACATCTCGGCTACCTCTTCGGCAAGGGCCGCGTGATGTTCTTCTTTGCCGCGCTCTGCCGCAAGCGCGGCCAACGCAGTCTCCAGCAGAATGCGCGCCTCGAACATCTGCCATGACTGAAACCCATGGAGGGCGCCGATAAAGGTGAGAGAATCGCGCCCGAAGTCCGGCGGGCCGTCGGCGACAAAGGTCCCCACGCCGTGCTTGATCTTCATCACGCCTAATGCTGCCAGATAGCCGATTCCCGTGCGCAATGTGGCGCGGCTGATGTTCAGTTGCCGGGCAAAATCGCGCTCGGGCGGGATTTGATCGCCGGGCTTTAGGGTCCCGTTCACAATCATGGTTCGTACGTGGTTGACCACTTGCATGGCTCGTTGGCGATCAGCGCTAGGTGGTTGGGTGCGCGGCATGAATGGACAAATGTTTTCCGTTGCGGATTGATCTCGGGCAACATCCGTAGATTACCACTCTTCCAGCGCACAGCCTCGAAAAGTGACAACATCTTCATCGACGCCAGCGAAGCTTGCGTGTATACTGTGGTCTGACCTCTAGAGACTCCCCATGTTTGTTCTCAATCTGTAACACTGCTGTTTTTTTGAAAATCGCACAAGAAGGCCCCTACGATGCAAATCAACTCTCGTAGGGATGGAATCTAATGGAGCCTTCGGCGCTTCTCTAATGCTGTGGGAGCGTGAATTGGTTGAACACTGAACAACTCGGTCCCCGGGGGATGGCCGCACCAGAACCGGTTCCGTGCAGGAGGAAGGATGCAGAACAAAGGGTTGACGCTGGGCAAATATTCGATTGGGACCGGCGACCGATTCGCCCATCAGGCGAAGGCGCAGCTGCAGGCTTGCAAGAACGCGCTGAACCAGGGGATCGAAATCGTCCCTGTCTGGAACAAGTCGAATCGCGAACACATGATCATCGGATCGGAGCCTGCGTCGGCGCGCGAGGCCGCAAACGCCGCCATCCGCGCCCTGCATTGGCGCCTGCCCTACTTTGTGGATGCCGATCACATCGGGATCCAGACCGTCGACCGCTTTCTGCCCGCGTGCGATTTCTACACCATCGATGTGGCGGACTTCATCGGAAAGCCTGCTCCAGCCGCCGACGTTGATCGCTTCGTGAAGGCCCATGGCGATCTTCTCGGCCGCGTCTCTCTGCAGGGCGTTGACGAACCCTTGACCATTTCGGAGGACGACCTGCGCGGCACCGCCGGCAAGTTCCTGGTCGCCGTCGAAACGGCCGGCCAGGTTTACCGCAAGATCGAATCGGCAAAAGGCAAAGGAAGTTTCATCCCTGAAGTCTCGATGGACGAAACCGACCGTGCGCAAACTCCTGCCGAATTGTTGATCATCCTCGCCGCAATCGCGGATCACAGAATTCCGATCCAGACCATCGCCCCCAAGTTCAGCGGCCGCTTCAACAAGGGCGTAGACTACGTGGGCGACATTGCTCAGTTTGAGCGCGAATTTGCGCTCGATCTCGCTGCAATCGACTATGCGGTGCAACGCTTTGGCCTGCCTGCCAATCTCAAGCTGAGCGTGCATTCAGGCAGCGACAAGTTCTCCATCTATCCTGCGATCCACGCAAGCATCACTCGCTTCAATGCCGGCGTGCATTTGAAAACGGCCGGCACCACCTGGCTCGAAGAGCTGATCGGCCTCGCCGAAGCGGGCGGCAACGGTCTCGCGCTAGCCAAGGAGATCTACGCAGAAGCATTCGCGCATCGCGACGAACTCTGCGGTCCCTATGCAACCGTGATTGACATCGATCCGGCGAAACTCCCTTCTCCAACCGAGGTCGAGCGCTGGTCCTCGGAGCAGTTCACCTCGGCCTTGCGTCATGACCCGCATGCGGCGGCCTACAACAGCAGCTTCCGACAGTTGCTGCACGTGGGCTTCAAGATTGCCGCCAAGTTGGGACGGCGCTATCTTGACCTCCTTGAAGCCAACGAAGAAGTCATCGCGCGCAACGTCATCGAGAACCTCTACGAAAGGCACATCCTGCCGGTCTTCTTCGGCAAACAAGCGGAGCATGAGAAGGACCGGCAAGCGCTCGCTACGGCCGGAAAGGCGCGCGGTTGAACGCGCCGCTCTTTCCTCTGACTGGCCGCGTTGCCGTTGTCACCGGCGGCACTTCAGGAATTGGCCGGGCGCTTAGCCTCGGCTTGGCCGAAGCAGGCGCCGACGTCGTCGCCACGGCACGCCGCACGCAGCAAGTAGACGAAACCGCAACGGCCATTGGAGCGCTGGGCAGAAAGACACTGCGCATACCCTCCGACGTATGCGATCGCGGCTCGCTCGAAAAGCTGCGCGACGCCGTGCTCGCAGCGTTCGGAAAAATCGACATCCTCATCAACTGCGCCGGACGCATCAAGCGAACACCCACCATCGATCTCGCCGAAGAGGAATGGGCCGGCATTCTCGACACCAACCTCACCGGCACGCTACGCGCCTGCCAGATTTTCGGCAAGCCCATGCTCGAGCGCGGCTCCGGCCGCATCGTTAATATTGCTTCGCTGAACAGTTTCGTCGCGCTCCACGAAGTCGCCGCCTACGCGGCCAGCAAAGCTGGGGTCGCTTCGCTCACCCGCTCGCTCGCCGTGGAGTGGTCCAGACGGGGCGTGACGGTGAATGCGATTGCGCCGGGTGTCTTCCGCACGGAACTGAACGCGACTCTGCTCGACAGCACGCCGCGCGGTCAGGAGTTGCTGATGCGCACACCCATGGGCCGCTTTGGAAAAACGGAAGAGCTGATCGGCGCGGCGCTTTACCTCGCTTCGGATGCCTCTTCGTTTGTCACGGGGCAAGTGCTGGTCGTGGACGGTGGATTTCTGGCGAGCGGCGTCAATCAATAAGCCGGCGCTGCGCCAATTCAAGTCCCAGGGCCTGGCCGAGATGCCCGTCTACGGGTGTAGCGATACCTCCGCGCCCATGCTTTCAGTGATCGGCTGGCCTTCGTCGGAACTCACCTTCACATGGCTTCCCATCACCTGCGCGTAAGCGATTGTCAGGCCACGCTTCCCGCTCAACTGCACGTTGCGCAGCACCACGCCGGCAATCGGCGCCTCGGGTAATCCTACAATAGCTCCCAGCGATTCGCTGTCCTGAGCCGTCAGATTCTCAATCACGATGTCATGGAATTTCGGCGTCAGCCGGGTTACCGGCATGGGCAAAACCCCTTCGGACGGAAGAATCTTCGGATAATATTCGCTGATGACGAGCGCATTTTTCACATTCTTCATTTCGATGTCCCGGAACACGAGATGACTCACATCGTTTCCGCGGTCGCGGTTCGCCTTCACGCGAATCCCGTTATCGGTGCCATCAAAATGAATGCGCTCGGCCTGGATGTTGTGCGCGCCCCCCGCGATCTCACTTCCGATGGAAAGCCCGTGTCCATGCAGAAAGGTGCAATCGGTGATTGTAATGTCTTCGCTCGGCGAATCCGGGCCGGGTGAATTGATTGCGCCCGATTTGATGGCAATGTTGTCATCCCCCACATCGGCATACAAGCGGTCAATCACCACGTGGCTCGACGAAAACGGATCGACAGCATCGGTGTTCGGCGAGCGCTGGGGTGCGAGAACGCGCACATTGCGAATCACCACATCGTCGGAGTAATACGGCACCACCTGCCACATCGGCGAGTTCTGCACGGTGACGCCTTCGATGCGCACATGCCTGCAGTGGTCGAAGACGACGAGCCGGGGTCGCGGATGATCCGAACCCATCACTCCCGCATTCTTGATCGTGCGTGCCATCTCCCACCACGACTCCCCGTTGCCGTCGATCGTGCCTTCTCCCATGATGGCCACGTTCTCGGCTTTCGTCGCGCTCACCAGCGATTGAAGGCCTGGCTCGCGGAATTCGATTTTCGTCGGGTAGTCCGCATGATCGGGAGAGCCGAGCAGTGTCGCTCCCTTCTCCAGTTCCAGGGTGATGTGGCTCCTCAATTGAATCGGCGCACTCAGATAGGTTCCAGCACGCAGGAGCACGGTGCCGCCGCCCTGCTTCGCGCACGCGTCAATCGCACCCTGAATGGCCTCCGTGTCTTTCTGCGCGCCGTCGCCGCGTGCGCCGTAGGTATGCACGTCGCACACGCGCCCGGCAGCGCGCGCAGAAGGCAGCGCCCCAAAAAGCAGGAGGATCGCGCCCCCCATCGCGAGGCAAAGGGCCTGGCGCCTCGGACTGCTTTTGGTTGAATACGCACAGAACTTCCGTGGCTCTGGCTTCACTGGCCTCCTCCGTGTCTGTCCCTACGTCGACTATCGCTGAATGCGCGCCGACCCGCCTGCTGCGAATGCCCTCACCTGCTCCAGCGTCGCCATCGTAGTGTCGCCCGGGAAGGTCGTCAGCAGCGCGCCGTGCGCCCATCCCAGCCGCAGCGCTTCTTGTGGAGTTGCTCCGCTCAACAGGCCGTAGATGAATCCCGACGCAAATCCGTCGCCGCCGCCCACGCGATCGTAGACGTCAAGCTCCGCGGTCGGCGCAGGCAATTCCTGCCCATTGACCCATGCCACCGCGCTCCAACTGTGTCGGTTGGTCGAGTGCACCTCGCGCAGCGTCGTCGCCACGGCCTTCACATTGCCGAACCGCTTCACGACACTGTCGATCATCGCGAAGAACGCGCCGGTGTCGAGCTTGGAGTGCGAAGCTACCTCCGGTCCCGCCAGTCCGAGGCCCTTCTGCAGGTCTTCTTCATTGCCCACCAGCACATCGACATTCTCCACGATCGCGCTCAATACCTTCTGTGCGCGCGCGCCGCCGCCGCCAATCTTCCACAGCTTTTCGCGGTAGTTCAGATCAAACGAGCACACGGCGCCCGCTTTGCGCGCATCGCGCATCGCTTCGATTACGAGGTCTGCGGTCGTCTCAGAAAGAGCAGCAAAGATGCCCCCGCTGTGAAACCAGCGCACGCCCTCGGCAAAGATCGCCTTCCAGTCGAAGTCGCCCGGTTTGAGCTGCGCCCCGGCTTCGTTGCTGCGGTTGTAAAAAACGACGGGCGCACGCGCCCCGAATCCGCGATCGCTATACACCGTGGCCATGTTGGGGCCGCGCACGCCGTCGTGCTCAAACATCCGATAGAACGGGCGCACGCCCATCGCGCGCACGCGTTCCGCGATCAGGTCACCGATCGGGTAGGCAACCATCGCCGTCGCAATGCCCGTCCGCATTCTGAAGCAGTCCGATAAATTTGCCGCGACGTTAAACTCTCCACCGCTCACATGAATATCGGCTCGCGTCGCTTTGCGGAATGGCACATTTCCGGGGTCGAGGCGATGAATGAGTGCCCCCAGCGATAAGAAGTCAAGTGCGCCCCCGGAGGCAATCGTGAATCCTAAACTCATTTCCTTCTCCTGTTTTTTGAGCTTCCCCTTGAGCGCCGATACCCACGGCTGACTTCAAAACCTTATCAGTCCGCGCAATACGCGAGTACGGCGAATGGCTGGTCAGACCATTGGGCTGGTTCCAGTATCAACTATTTCGTTCCCTCGACGCGCCGCTCCATCTCCGTGCTCGCCAGCAGAAACGCGCCAATCCCCTTGGGGTCGTTGGTGACCACCTTCTCGTGAACGTAGTAATCGTAACTTCCATCGCGATACGGATCACCGCCCAACCCAGCGCCTTTGACCGTATCCGTCAGAGAAACATTCTCGCCCGGACCGGTTTTTACAAAGTGGCTGAGAATGCCACGATACCCGCGTTCCGCATTCGCAAGGTAACTCGCAGGCAAATACCCGCGATGCACGCCCTTGGCAAGGGCATACACAAACATGCAGGCTGCGGAGGATTCGAAGTAGTTGCCCGGCGCGCCGGCCTTGTCGAGGACCTGGTACCACAAACCCGAGCCGGCGTCCTGATACTGGACGAGAGCCGCTGCGTCGCGCCTAAGCTGCCCGAGCAACTCCTCGCGGCCGGGATCATGCGCCGGGAGATAATCGAGCGTGTCGACCAGCGCCATCATGTACCAGCCCATGCCCCGCGCCCAGAATTGCGACGAGAGGCCTGTCTGCTTGTCGGCCCATTGCTCCTGTTTCGATTCATCCCACCCGTGATAGAGAAGTCCGGTCTTCGGGTCGCGCAGATGCGCATCGATCAGGCGGAATTGATGCGCGATTTCCTGGAACGCTTCGGGATAATTGAACCTCGACGCATACTCGGCGTAAAAAGGCTCAGCCATATACAGTCCGTCAAGCCACATCTGGTTTGGGTAGCGCTGCTTGTGCCAGAAGCCTCCCGACGGTGTCCGCGGCTGATTCAGGAGTTGCTCATAGAGCAGCGTCGCAGCCTTCTCATAGCGCGGTTCGTGCGTCGTACCGTAGAGCAGCAGCAGCTGACGCCCCAGCAGAATATTGTCGAGCTGATGCTCTTCCGGCTTTAGCGTGGCAATCGATCCATCGGGCTCTACAAATGTATCCACCGCGCTCAGGATGTAGTCGTAGTAGCGCTTGTTTCCGGTCGCATGCCAGACCGCATCCATCCCTTCCAGAAGCGTCCCGAGCTCATAGTTCCAGATCCAGCGGCCACCGGGAGCCACGAAGCGCCCATTCGGCCAGCGCGTCATCGCGGCATCGGCGGCGCGTTGCGACCAGGGAAGGTCGGCGGCAACTCCGACCATCGGAGACACTGCGCACAGCGCAGCCACAAACACGAAACCTTGAATAACGTGGCGCCATCTCATCGGGACTCGGGATGCTCCTCTTCCCATGTTTTGAATCGGGCCAGCATGCGCAGGGGATCTCCGCTGTACCAACGATAGCCGTTCCGTCGTTCGGCCGACAGTTCGTTCACGTCATCGTGAATCGACTTGTCCCGATCGCCGAAGATCGGACGATCGCTTCCGATCTGCACATAGCGCGCCCAGATGGGGCCTGCTCCCGGGCTCGGAACAAGTTTGCGGCCCTCCGCGGTGCGCTGCCAACTCTGACCGTAGATCTCGGCCTTTTCAAACCATGCAGCCGCCGACCGCACCGACCGCTGCTCTTCCCGTGAGGGATGCGGAAGATCCTCCATCAGCAGCAAAAGCAGGGTCGCGCTCTCGGATGTGCATTGCGCGGGCGGTTCAAAGTTCCGAGCAGAAACCGGCTTCAAGGTCAGTGGATCGTCCTGCTGCGGCCACACCGTGCGCTTGCCGTCGCTCACAATCTGACTGGCCAGGATGCACTGCAGGCCGCGCTCAAAGCTCTCGGCCGCTCGTTTACGCAATCTCTGCGATGCAAAGGAAAATTCGTCTTTCCCGTCAGCCAGATCGTGTAGGATCTCCATCACCTCGACCATCGCATCGTCGTTGTAGGTGACAGCATCGTGATATCCGCCTTCCAGGGGCCACACCTGCGGCCATCCGCCATTGGGATATTGCGCTTTGAAAAGATAATCGGCACCCCGCGCGAAGGCAGCGCGATAGCTGCTTGTGTCGGCGTTTCCGGCCGCCGCAATCACTTTGGCCAGAAGGCGGATCTCCGTGGTCGTCGCATCGTTGTCGATGGTTCCCACATAGTTCCAATTCGGCTCCGCCGGCGTATCGAAATCGCCAGATCCGAGAAAGTGCGAGAGGTTGTCCGGCGCAAACGCTTCGCCTGGATGTCGCGGCTCCTTGTTCATCGCGAGATTCTTGCCCCAGCCGCCAGCGGGTGTCTGGAACGACACGATCACGTCGGCGATATGGCGCGCCTCTTCGCCGCCATACCATGCCTCGACGCGATCGAGCGGCATGCTTCGCGCGGAATAATCGTGCGGCGGTTCGATCGGCACATGAATCCCCGCTCGCACCATCTCTGCATGCAAAAACTTCTTGTCTGCCTGGCGTTGCTTCTGCGAGCGATCGAGGTAGAGAAGCCACGCATGCTGCTGGTCCAGAGAAAGCTGCGCGATGCGCCCTCGCGTGAGCGACTGCGTCGGCGGGTTCGTGCCAACAGTTGAACCGAACGCCGCGAGACCGCCCATCAGGATAAGCACAGCGGCTCCCGATGCACGCACCCCGCAGCGCTCTCGCATCTCAAAGAAAAACGCAGACATTTTCCTGTTTTCGAACGTCGCAGGGAACTTTCTCACGCTGCCAAACCATGTGAAGTGATTGAAGAAAGTGACCACATCGATTTGGAGAAAGAAGAGGCTGCCAGTCCTGCGTCCGGCAGCCTCGAATGTTTCAACAGCACGCGTGCCGCATCAGAAATTGATGCGTGCTGAAAACTGCGCAGCCTTGCGGTTGAGCGTCGGGGCCTGGGTGATCTGGCCAAAGCTCGAATTGCCGAATGCCGCGCTGGCGACCGCGAATTGTGTGTGGTTCGTGACGTTGTACCATTCTGCGCGAAAATCGAGTTTCGTCGTCTCGGTGATGTGCAGCGGGAAGCTGCGCACCATGGCCAGATCGAGCTGGTAGTTGCCCGGTCCGTAGAGGTTGTCCGCGGCGGTGCGCGGCGCGTTGCCGAACGTATAATTCGGCGCAACCGCAAACGCACCCGGGTTGATATAGGAAATGGTGTTGTAGTTCCTCCAGGTAGCACCATCGCCCCACTTGCCATTTTGCCGCGCTGAACCTGTGAAGCCGCTGGCGAGTGTTGCAGGGCAGTAGTTACTGGGTTGTGCCGGATTCGTTTGGCATGAGGCAGCGGTCACCACGAGAGGCGATCCGGAGTACGCCTGGTACACACCCGAGAACGAGAAACCTCCCAGAATTGCACGCTCCATTGCGCCATCGGCAAGCACCGATTTCCCGAACGGCCACGCCCACACGCCGGTTGCCACAAAGTGATGCGGCTGGTTGCTCGTCGAGACAGACCTCTCAATCTGGTCTGGCTTGTACGATGCATTGGGTTCGTTGGCGATCGTCCCGGCCGGAATTGCATAGCCTGTCCGGAAGAAGCCGCCATCGTCAATCGACTTGGAGAAGGTGTAATTCGCGGTCATCGTCAAGCCATGGTATGAGCGCATGCTCAGCAGTGCCTGCAGCGCGTGATAGCTGGAGTTGCCCATGTACTGACCAAAGCTGTCGCTGACGGATTGGAACGGAAACGGCTTCAGTGCGGCGCTCAACGGCTGCGCCGAAGTGAAGTTCGACGGGCACGTCAGACCGTACTTTGTGCAATCCGCTGTGAGCGCGCTGCCCTTGTCGGCGAGAGCCGTGCCCAGCGAGAGGTACCGCGGATCCATCTGATCGGACCAGTAGCCTCGCCCGTTGGCGCCATCGGTCTGCAGAAAATGCCCCTCCGATCCAACGTAAGTGGCAGTGACTGTCATCGCGTTGGTCAGCTGGCGCTGCACGCCAAAGGTCCAGTTAATGTACTCGGGTGCTCGGCCTCCCAGATAGGGATCGTCATAGGGAATGGTAGACGGCGTTCCCGTGAACCCCGACGTATTTGTAAACCCCGTTCCGTAGGCAGGTCCCGACGACACGCCTGCGGCACCTGTGAAGGCGGGAATGGCTCCGTTGGCGCCGTGCAGCGGCATTGTGCTCAGCAGTGAACCATTCGACGAGAAGGCCGGCGCGGCGGAAAACCCCAACGTCCCGATGCTGGTATTCAAACCGCCCACCGCATCGCCATGCGTAAACATCACACCGTAGCTCGAGCGGATGACCGTCTTCGAACCAAGCTGGTAGGCCAGTCCAAGACGCGGCCCGTAGTTCCCGAAATAGTTGTTCACCGGGGTCGCGCAGTTACACGTGCCGGGGTTGTGACCGGTAAACTGCAGCGCACCATTGATTCCGGTGACGGGGTTGGCGAGCGAAGGACTGAAGAAGCTCTCCGCATTGTGCACTTCGGTAACGGTGGGATAGTAGTCGTAGCGCAGGCCAAGATCGAGCGTCAGTTTCGGAGTCACTTTCCAGTTGTCCTGCACGTAAGGCGAGATGGCGCGGAACCGGGCTCCAAATTCCGGCTGCAGATACTGCGTAAAGCTCCCCTTGTCGACTTCACCGACCAGGAGGCTGGCATACGACAAGCCCGTGCCGGTAGTCGCGACGAACTTCGGCGCAGAGTTGCTCGACGCGTTGATTCCCGCCGTTTCGGTGACCGCGGTCGCGAGCGTAATCGGCGTCGAGCCACCCGTTGCGTTGATCACGTTGTAGAGCAGCCAGGCGGTCTGGCCGCCAAACGTGAAGGAGTGTTTCCCCACATTCCATTGCAGATTGTCGAGGACCGTGTAGTTCTCGGCTATGGTGACGTTCTCCGTAGTGCCGCCCCAGTTCGTAGGGGCATCCGAACCCGCAAACGTCACGATGGGAAACGTGGTTTGCGCCTGACCGCCGGGCAAACCCGAAATGCCCATCGTGGTGGCAGCATAGGCCGACGCGGTATCCGGATTGAAAGTTGGCCCGTTGTAGCGCGCGTAGCCCCACTTCACCTGGTTCAGCAGGTTCGGCGTAAAGACGTGGTTCTCTTCGACTGTCCACACTGCCGTCTTCGGCGCATAAGCCTGCCCATAGTTATAAGGAACCGGCCCCACGTTGCGGCCGGCAGTGGACTGGCCCACCGGCACCGAACTCGCCTGCCTGCCGACCGCACCCAGCACCGTCAACGTATCGTTCGGTGTGATCAGATAGTCGATGCGCGAGGTTGTCGACCAGTTGACCAGCCCTGTCGCATTGGGAGCCACGTAGTTGTTCTGCAGCGCCGAGCTGATCGCGCCCGAGGGAATCTTCTGCAGGAAACTCTGAAGATTTTGGGCCACGGTCGAGAACTCGCTCGACGGAATCACGTTGGGGGTCCCGATCAGCGTCGGATTTCCCCGTGGTCCAACACCGGTTCCCGCGCCATAGCCAAATTGATAGCGGCACGGTCCGTCGGTGCTGTTCGCCGTGCAGGCCGTCTGGCTCAATGGATCATAGACCTTGATCGGAGTCGCCAGCCCGAGGAACGCACTGAAATCGCCTCCCTGCTGGGCCACCGTGGGGAATGTCATCGGCGTCGGCGTCGCGCTCGTGTAACGGAATCCGTTGTAGTTCGTGTAGTAGAAGAGCTTCTGCTTCATCCTCCCGAAAGGAATGAGCGGACCACCCAGGTTGATACCGAATTCGTTGCTGTGCTCGATCGGCTTTACAGGAACGCCGGTTGCCGGATTCGGGACCTTGCCGAACCATCCCCAGGTGTCGAGAGCCGTATTGCGGAAGAACTCGTAAACCGAACCATGCTGGCTCGAGCCGCCCTGCTTGACCGAGTAGTTCATCACGCCCTGGCCCTCGTAGATTGCCGAGTAGCCATTGGTCTGCAGTTGGAACTGGTTGATTGCGTCCACCGAAATGGCGGTCCACACGTAGCGCGGATCGCCGTTGCCGCCAGCGCGCACAAAGGGAATGCCGTCAATATAGACATCCGACACCGCGCCGCGGCTGCCCGATCCATTGACCACGCCGGTGTTGGTGGTGGCGTTGCCGTTGGTCTCGTTGCCTTGCACACCAGGCATCAGATAGACGAAGTCGGTCGCCCTGCGCTGATCGGCACTGCCGTAGGCGCCCATTTCAATGGGAAGCTCCGCATAGGTTTCGTTCTCCATCGTCGCGCCCAGCGTCGCGTTGCTCGTTTCCAGTTGCGGCGGCTCCGAGGTCACCGTAATCTCCGTCGCAGTGACGCCCACTGTGAGCACGGGATTGTAGCTCTGCGACTCCAGGGCATTCACGTGGACATTCTGCTGCAGCAGCTTCTCGAAGCCCCTTGCCGTCGTCGTCACCGTATAAATACCGGGATCAAGATTGGCGAAGGTATAGTCGCCGGTTCCGGTCGTTTCGGTCGTCGTGGTTACGCCGGTCGCTCCATTGGTCGCCGCCACCGTGGCTCCGGGAATGACAGCCCCGGTGCGGTCTGAGACCGTACCGGTGATCGCACCCTTACCGGAGAGCTGTGCCAAGGCAGACCCTGCAAAAAACAGCAGACAACACGCGGCGAGCCATCCCTTCCACGCGAATCTGCCTGCAGACGGTCGAGGGCCGACGCACACTCCGTCACGCCCGAAGAGAAAGAGCCAGTTGCTCATATCAGATTGCCTCCAGAATTCGCTTGCGATCTGCAATGGTTGGATACCCTTCTCCGTCTCGGCTTTAAAGCCTGTAATTAGGCGAGAGAGGTCTGACCACATTGAGAATCGAAAATAGTTTGGATCATCCAGACGACCGTTGTCAACAAAGAATCTTCGATGCGATGGGAGGAAAGAGCGGAAATACGTTTCCCGGCGAGAAACAAGCGCGTCCTTCTTCGTGACACGTGGTCTGACCATAAGGAGCTCTTGGCCTCTAAAACCTTCGATCTGGCTACGGCCTTTTCCAGACCCGACCTGCTGCCCTCGCAACCCCCTTTAGAAAGCCCACTGAATCGTTCTCACGCCGGTGGATTTTTGCGGAATTCGACACTCCTAAACGGCGATCGCGGGTTACCCTTTTGCTAGGGCAGTTTTACACGGTTTGAGTATTCGTTTACGCACCCAGAAGGCTATGGTAAGTCAAGCAATCCGCTTGACACGACACCCAGGGTGGCGTAATTTTTTGCCATTCGGGTAAATGTTTTCTTTGCCTCTTAAGTCATGATGCCCACTCCACGGAATGCCGCCTGCTCCGCTACGGAGCCGGCATCAATCCGATGTGAGCAACACAGCGGTGCTAAAGAATGTGGCGCAAAACCCGAGAGCGCCCATGTGCCAAAACCCGTCGCACCCGTCATCTCGAGCGGTGATCGAAGGCTATAAAGAATGAATCCGGATCGAAGAACGTTTCTCAAATCTGCCCTTGCTGCCGCTGCCGCTCCCCTCCTCCATTCGCGCTCCGCGCACGCCGATTATCGGCCAACGGTGGCTATCGCACCCGCCCTCGATCAGTTTGCCTATGGCGACGTTGCCCTTCTCGACGGTCCGATGCGCCAGCAGTTCGACACCAATCATGCTTTCTTTTTGGCGCTCAATGAGGACATGCTGCTCAAGCCCTTTCGCCAGCGCGCCGGCCAGCAGGCCCCCGGAGACAACATGGGCGGCTGGTATGACAACGCGTCGGAATTCGATCCGCATGGAACCTTTCATGGCTTCATCCCCGGGCACAGTTTCGGTCAATATCTCTCCGGGCTCGCGCGTGCGTACGCCGTCACCGGTTCGCAGCCCACCCAGGCGAAGGTCCAGCGACTGGTCAGCGCCTTCGCGCCCACCATCACTTCAAAATTTTATGACGAGTACCATCTGCCGGCTTACACCTACGACAAGACAGCTTGTGGCCTGATCGACGCGCACGAATTTGCCGGGGATCCCAATGCGTTCTCCGTTTTGAACGCCGCCATCGATGCTGTCTTGCCGCACCTTCCGCGCAAAGCCCTCGCGCGTTCTGAACAATACGCTCTTCCCCACCCCGACGAGGCTTACTGCTGGGACGAAACCTACACTCTGCCCGAGAATCTCTTCCTTGCTTACCGTCGCGGCGCCGGCGAGCGCTTCCGCGACCTTGCCATCCGCTTCATTGAAGACGATCTCTACTTCGGTCCGCTCTCTGAAGGGCAGAACGTGCTGCCGGGCGAGCACGCCTACAGCCATGTGAACGCCTTCAGCAGTGCCATGCAGGCCTATCTCGTGCTCGGCACCGAGAAGCATCTTCGCGCTGCAAAGAACGGCTTCGAATTCCTCACCACCACCCAGAGTTTCGCCACCGGCGGCTGGGGCCCTGATGAACTGTTCCGCAAACCGGGCAGCGGTGAAATGGGCGCGAGCCTTACCAGCTCGCACTCCGGCTTCGAAACGCCCTGCGGCGCCTACGGCCATTTCAAGATCACGCGCTACCTGCTGCGCGTCACCCAAGATAGCCGCTATGGCGACAGCATGGAACGCGTCCTCTACAACACCATCCTTGGCGCCAAGCCGCTCAAGGAGGACGGCAGCGCGTTTTATTACTCCGACTACAACGACATCTATGCGCAAAAGGGCTATCACCGCGACAAGTGGCCCTGCTGCTCGGGCACCTTTCCGCAGATCACCGCCGACTACGGCATCAGCTCTTACTTCCACTCGACCGACGGCCTTTACGTCAACCTCTACATACCGTCCAGGGTCACGTGGAGTCGCGGCGACGCGCGCATCACGCTCACACAACACACCAGCTACCCCAACGAGCTGTCTTCGCAGATCGAGATCGGCCTCGACAAGCCGGCAAACTTCGCTCTCTATCTCCGCATTCCCGCATGGGCCGGCCCGAAAACGCGCATCGCCATCAACGGCAGCGGTACCGATGCCGAATTGACTCCGGGAAAGTTCGCGCGCCTTACCTCAAACTGGAAAAACGGCGATCGTGTCGAAGTGGAATTCGATGCCGAGACCGCTCTTGAGGCGGTCGACCCCCAGCACCCGAAGATCGTGGCGCCCGTGCATGGGCCACTAGCGCTCTTCGCGCAGGGCGAGCTATTCAAGGAGCCAGTCCGCCGCGAAGACCTGCTGCAGCTTAGCCCCGTCGCGCGCGGATCTGACACCTGGAAGACTTCCACCGCAAACGGCATGCTCGCCTTCAAGCCCTTCGCTTCAATCGGCGACGAGCAATACCGCCTCTACCACGAACTTTCCTCGTGAGCTACTAGAATCATTTGGTGCGCGTCGGCAGGCAACAAAGCAGATTGGAAGAAAACGCATCGGCCGTTTTCATCCAGTGTTGCGCGCTTTCTCTGCTCTTCTGCGCAGCGAGCACGATCGTCGCGCAAGCGCCGCCTTCTTCGTCGCATGCTGCTGCGCAATCCGCATATCCCGCTCTGGTCGATATCACGGCATCCACCGGCATCCGCTTCGAGCACAACTCCAGCCCCGCGCAAAGATTCATCGTCGAATCCATGAGCGGGGGCGTGGCGCTCATCGACTATGATCGCGACGGCTGGCCCGATATCTACTTCACCAATGCACAGACGGTCGAGATGGCGCAGCGCGGAGAGAAAGCGCGCAGCGCGCTCTTCCACAACAATCGCGACGGAACGTTTAGCGACGTCACGGACAAAGCCGGCGTCGGCTCTCCCTGCTGGGCCATGGGCGCGGTGGTCGGCGACTACAACAACGACGGCTGGCCTGATCTGCTTGTCACCTGCTTCGGCGCCGTGGTGCTCTATCGCAACAACGGCGACGGAACCTTCACCGATGTAACCAAAGAGGCTGGCCTGGCCGGCGATCACATGTGGGCCACGGGCGCCGCCTTTGGCGATTACGACAGCGACGGCTGGGCGGATCTCTTCGTCGACCACTACGTCGATTTCGATCTGCACAACATGGCTGCCTTCGGCTCTGCCGACATCTGCAAATACATGGGCATTGACGTGCAGTGCGGGCCGCGCGGACTCAAAGGTTCGCCCGACAATCTCTACCACAACAACCGCGATGGCACGTTCACCGATGTTTCCAAGAGAGCCGGCGTCTCCGACGAGGAGCATCGTTACGGCCTCACGGCGCTCTGGTCCGACTTCGCCAATCGCGGCAAGCTTGATTTGTTTGTCACCAATGACGGCGAACCCAACTACCTCTACCAGGGCAATGGTAAGGGCTCATTCGAGGAAGTTGGCTTTATGTCCGGGGTGGGCTTGAGTGAAAGCGGCGCGCGACAGGCCAATATGGGCATTGCCATCGGCGACTACCTTCACACCGGCCGCATGTCGGTCCTCATCTCGCATTTCGACAATGAGTACGCGGCCTTCTATCGGAACGATGGCGGGATGAACTTCACCGACATTGCTGCTCCTTCGGGCATCGGCCGCGGCACGCGCGGCTATGTCGGCTGGGGCGACGCCTTCGTCGACTTCGATAACGATGGCTGGCTCGACCTCTTTGTGGTCAACGGCCACGTCTATCCGCAGGTCGATCAGATGCGCTCTGACCTGCACTATCTCGAACCCAAGCTCCTCTTCCGCAATCTGCGCAACGGGCGCTTCGAGGACATCAGCAAAGAAGCCGGACCGGCGATTCAGATTCCACAAGTGAGTCGCGGCATGGCGATCGGCGATCTCTTCAATGACGGCAAACTTGAAGCGGTGATCGAAAACCTGAAGGGCGAGCCGACGATCCTGCGCCCGGAAGGCGGTCCGCAAAATCACTGGATCAGCTTTCAGCTCGAAGGGGTCAAGTCGAATCGTCTCGCCCTGAATGCCCGTGTGCGCGCCACATCCGGCGACCTCGTCCAGTTGGGCGAAGTCTTCAGCGGCGGCAGTTATTTATCACAAAACGACCTGCGCATTCATTTCGGCCTGGGCGCGCACGACCATGTCGACAAAGCGGAAGTCCACTGGCCCGATGGCACGATTGAAACCGTTGCCCGTCTTGCCGCCGACCGCTTTTACACGATACGCGAGGGCTCCGGGATCATCGCCTCGCAGCTGCCCGGTTTCGGTTCTGCCAGGAAGCCCTGACCGCAGCCCGTCGCAGTTGCTCGGCCGCGCATCTACTGAGGCGATCCTGCGGTTGCCGCTGGCTGCTCTGTCGAATTTCCCTTTTCCTGTGCGTGATGGAGCTGCTCGAAAACCGACTGATCCGCGGCCTTCTGCAAGCTGCGTGTCTTGTCGAATTCGATCTTCGCGTCGGCGGTCCGGCCTGTCGCCTTGTAGAAGCGCGCCAGATGCCAGTGCACCGTCTGGTCATTCGGATTCAGCCGCTCGGCGCTCTTCAACTCGCGCGCTGCATCGTTTTGCCGGTGTGCATTTTCGTAGAGAATGCCCAGATCCAGATGCGCTTGCTCGATCTTCGGGTTGATGCGAACGGCTTTCTCGAGCAGAGGTCTCGCCGCCTCCGGACGCCCCAGTTGCATGTCGCAATCTGCCAGATACGTGAGCGCCTGCGCATGGTCGGGATTATTGTCGAGCTCTGCCTGGAACTCCTTTGCCGCCTCGTCAAACCGGAGCAACCCCCAAAGCAGGTACCCCAGCCCGAAGTGAACGTCGGGCATCTTCGGATCAGCCTTCACAGCCGCGCGAAACTGCTGTGCTGCCCCAGGCTTGTCCTTCATCTCGTCCAGCGCTTCGCCGGCCAGCATGTCCGCCTCGGCTGAATCCGCATTCAACGTCACAATCTCGTGATACACATCCAGCACACACTGGTATTGCTTCGTCCACAGGCAGCTATGCGCCAGCGCCAGCCGGAACGGCAGATTCTGCGGATCGGCCGCCGTGGCTTCTTTCAAATGTGGAATCGCCGCCCCGTACGCGCCAAGTCCATAGTCGGCCAGCCCAATCAGCGTCGTCAGCCGCAGCGCCTCCGGCGATCCCTTGGGCGCAGCGCGCAGCAGCGTCTCGAACGTCTCCGCCGCTGCCTTCAGCTCGCCACCCTTGAAGTACGCCAGCCCGAGGTTTAGGCGCAGGCCCGGCAACTTCGAATCCATAGCCAGCGCTTTGCGGTAGTACGAAACGGCTTGCTTGTAGTGTTCCTCGTGCGCATGCAGCAAGCCGAGATGCGCATACGCTTCGCCATCGTGCGGATGCGCTTGCGCAACGGCTTGCCAAGCGGCTTCGGCCTCGGCGGTTCTCCCCTGTTGCTCCAGTTGGAACGCGGCCTGCCGCTGGCTGTCCTCGGCCGGCGCGGTCTGCCCCAGGCAAGCAATGCCGATCGCAAACGCGATGCCAATCACCAAGGCGCCTTGCAGCTGCCGCTTCACGTCCATACTGCATTCGATTCTCGCCTGCTCCATTTACCCCGCGCAACGTCTGTTGCCTTCGCACCACAGAAAAAAGGTGCGACAGGACTTGCCTGCCGCACCTTTGGGAGTACGTGTACACCTTAAAAGACGAACTTGCCGCCCAACTCCAGCAGGCGGGGACCATAATCCCCAGTGACCGCACCGAAGTTGCCGTCATGCGAGCTCGTATCCAGGTTCTGAAATTGCGTGTGGTTGAACGTATTGAAGGACTCGAATCGCAGTTCGATTCTCGGTCCCTCGCGTGCCGTGAGCGGAATGGACTTGAAGAGAGACAGGTTCCAGTTGCTCAGACCAGGCCCGACCACCGAGTCCCTGCCTGCATCGCCAAATCCCTGGTTCGGCCCGCCGTTCCACGGTGCTACTGGATCCGCAAACGCGGTGGGAGTGAACCACGAAGTCACCTTCTTGGGATAGGAAATCGCGCCCACCTTGTTGGGGCGGTTGGTAAAGCAGCAACCCAGTCCCACCACGTCGCTGCCGGTGTAGGTGATGTACTGCGGCAGCCCGGAAGAGACTTCCGTGATACCGGAAATCTCCCAGCTCCCGAGAACCTCACGCGCCAGCAAATTCGAGCTCTTGGTGAAGAAGGGCAGGGCGTAGACATAGCTCACATTGAAGATCTGGCGCCGGTCAAAGCCCGTATCCGAAGCGCGATCGTACTTGGCGTTGTAAGGGTCAGAGAGCCCTCCCAGGTCGTTGGTGACCTCGCTGATGTTATGCGACCAGGTGTAAGCCACCTGGGTGGTCAATCCATGCCGGTTCTCGATGCGTACTCCGGCCTGCAGCGAGTTGTAGTTGAAATTGGTTTCGTTTTCCTCCTGGTTAATCTGCGCAAAACCTGGATAGTTCCGGTAGAGGTTCTGGTTCAGTGAGCCATTCGCAACGCCCTCGCGATGGGTTATATCCGCCAGGGGCAATGTATTGATCTGGCGATCATTGTTTTGGTCCCATCCATCGGAGCCCACATACTGCAACACTGCGACTATCGATGGAGCGAGTTCGTGTTGGAATCCAATGCTGAAATCTGCCGTTCCTGGCGGAGGATAGTTGTATTTGATGTTGGTCAAAGCCGAAGGGAACGTCTCCGACGTTGTCGCGCCGGTCAGAGCGCTGGTATTGGGATTGGAGAAATACACGTTGTTTGCCGACGGCTGATAGGCGAAGGGCGGGTTCAACGCAGCGTTGTACACATCGTTGCCCTGGACGCGCTCAAAGAACATGCCAAAACCGCCTCTCAAGACCGTTTTGCCATTGCCCGCAAGGTCATAGGCAAACCCAATACGCGGCTGCCACGTGTCGTAGGTGTTCTGGACGTTTCCTCGAGGGAAACCGCCAACTCCGGCTTCCCGGATGCCGTTGAGATAGAACTGTTCGCTTCCCGTGGAGGAGAAAGTCGAAAGCGACGCAGGGCTCAGAGTTCCATCGGGGTTGAGCGGATAGCCGGCCGACGTGTTGTAGTCCGCCGCCACGAAGTTCGAGAACAGGTTGTAGCGTTCAAAGGCATGCGGCAGCCCGTCAAATCGAATGCCGAGGTTCAGGGTCAATCGTGGCGTGACGTGCCAATCGTCATTCCCATAGAAGCCGTAGTTGTTATTGACCCAGTGCTTGCCTGCCAGGAATTGCAATTGCGTAAAGCTTGAGGCATCGCCGAGCAGGAAGTTGACATACGAATCCCCAGAAAACGCACTGGAGTTGAACGCCGCGGTTCCCTGTGTATTCGCCTGCAACTGCTGATTCTTGTAGTCATGCAGCCAGCTGAAACCGAACTTGAACTGGTGCCGGCCCCTGGTCCACGACAGGTCGTCCCGATAATCGAACCCTTCGTAACCGTTCTTCCAGGGATAGTACGACTCGGTCCAGGTCTGATTCAGCGGTGAGCCCTGCAGATCGATCTCCGGCATGTCCTGTCCTGCATTGTCAGAGACCGGGAAGAAGCTTGTTGCTGTCCATCCGGTGGGAAGTTTGAACGAGCTTCCAGCCCCGGCAATCGGCGTGAGCGTGATCTTGTTCCCGCTATACAGGAACGCGGTCTCGTTCAACAGATTGGGCGAGTACGTCTGCGTCAGCTTGATGGCGGCCGTAAACGACGGGTTGGTCATGGTTGTGCCCACGGTCGGATAGTCGCCGCCGGGGCCCCACAACGGCGGGAAGAATGTCTTTGCCATTGCGTCATGGAGATAGTGGCCCATCAATTGATACTTGCTGTTGATGGAGTGGTCGATCCGGACCACGTCTTCACGGATGTTTTCAGGAGCGGGAATGGATGCGATGAATTGATTCGCGCCCAGGTTCGGCTTCGGGAAAGTCCCCGCATTCACTTCCAGCACCGAATTCGGGTCCATCAGGTTGGCGGGAATTGTGTTATTGGGGAAGGGTTTCAAAGGTGTCAGTCCGTCCGCGGCATAGGTTGCAAGTTTCGCCGCGTCGGTTGTCGCTGGAACGATCGGGATCGCCCCACCCGTCGGAACGGTGTAGGCCAAGGGCGCTCCCGCGGTGGGGAAATTGTTGGCCATGATGGTGTTGGTCACCAGCGGCGAACTGCCCTGGATCAGCTTGCGCCATTCTTCATTCCAGAAGAAGAACGTCCGGTTGCGGGTGTCATTGTAGATATGCGGGATCCACAGCGGGCCGCCAATGTTGCCGCCCGGTTCATTCAGTTGGAACGTCGGCCTCGCGCCGCCAGATTGCTTCACGAAATAGTCGTTGGCGTCGTAGTCGGTGTTTCGGTTGAATTCATACAGTTCGCCGTGAAAGTTATGCGTGCCTGACTTGAGCACCATCAGAATCGTGCCGCCCGAGCCGACGCCGTAGTCAGGGCTGTAGTTGCTGTCGAGGGTCTGGAACTGCGCGATCGCGTCCTGTGACGGCAGATTCATAAAGCAGCCGCCGCACCCGCGGTCATTCTGCTCGGCCCCGTCGATCATGTAGATGTTATGCGTCTGCCGCGTTCCATTGAATGTGATGGCATTCGACGAGGTGAGAGCATCAATGCCGCCATACTGCGGCAGGTTGTTTGACACGCCGAGTCCGAGAGCGGCAAGCGATGTGATATTGCGGCCGTTGGTGGAAAGCTGAGAAACCTGCTCTCCGTTGATCAGCGTGCTGACTTCGCTGGTTTCCGTTTGAACCTGCAGCGCGTCGGCTGCCACTGTGACCGTTTGCGCCTCGGTGCCTACGGCGAGGATCACATTTTCTTCAAGCGTCTGGGCCACGTTCACGATGATGCCGGTCTTGGTGTATTTCTGAAAACCTTGCGCCGCCGCGACGAGCGTGTAATTGCCGATGCCGACATTGGCAAATCGATAGGCGCCGGCGCTGTTTGACACTGCCTGCCGTATCTGACTCGTCGCCGTGTTGGTGAGAGAGACTTGTGCGTTGGGAACCAATGCTCCCGTGGAGTCCACCACGGTTCCGTTTACAGTTGCATTGTCCTGTGCCCATGCCGCGGGGCTCAGCGCGAGCAAAATCGCAACCACCGCAAACCACAGAAACCTCGATTGTTGCATGGTGCCATCCATCGGGCGCAGCATGGCCGCGAGGGATTTGTGCATAAGACGTATCATAGTTTGCCTCCTGAGCAAACGCTTTCTCGGTTGCGTCATTACCGCTGCTCTTGTTCTCCCTCTCAAAAACCGGCTTGCTTTTTGTGAAGGGAAGAGCTGATTCGGCCTGTTTGGGTAGTCTTGTCGAACGCTGCCAAAGGCACGTGCGCCCTTTGACCCTCGTACACGTTCCTTGTTCGAACTTCAACAGATCATCGGTCGTTCGCCCTCTACTGGTTCACTTACAACCAGCGAGGACCGGCAAAGCTCATCTTTTTGAAACCCATGCCACGGAAGGATCGACCGAACTGTTCCTCAAAGGGTGAATCAAATTGGAGTGCGGTGGCAGCTATGTGATCCGCTGCTCTGGCCGCGCGCCAGTGGGATAAGAGCCGCAGGATACACTTCGGCAAGCGCTTTCCCAGATGCGGCATTCTTACGCATGGCCAGAATGTTTGTCAATGGGATTTTTCTGCACGCGAACAGCACGAAAACTGGCTATTTTTCTCTAGCAAATGCCTTTACTTGCCAAAACAGCCAGCCAATCGCCCGCGTATTTCCGTCACAAAAAGTCTTCAGAAAGCGATTTCTTGACACCAAAGCGTGCTCGCGGTCCCGAGTTGTCTGAACGCTGTCCCTGAACGCTGATCGAGGGCCGGCTCGGCATACTGAGGCTCTGGGTGACCAGGGGCCGGGACTGTCTCGTCAGGCGACGTGCGACCCCTGCCTTTTCATCAGGTCAAGGCAGGTGAGCGCTCGATCCCCATCCGAGCCATTGATGGGCAATAGATTGACCGCGGCAAAGCAGAGATTCGCCACACCGAAACGTGGCGACCAGTGCCACAGCAGCAGGAGCAAGATGTTCGTGAGAGGACCCGCGAGTGAAACCAGCAGATTCTTGTCCGGCGGCCCGGCCTCGCGGACGGTCGCCAGACCCTTCCAGCGCAGCGCCACACTCTTGATTTTCAGGCCCAGGGCGGCTGCGGCGAGCAAATGGCCGGACTCATGCAAAAGCATGGCCAGCAGGCCCAGACAGAATCCCTGAAAGACGGGGTAGAACCACCCCAGATGAAGAAAGGCGCTCTCTGCTGGCATTCCAAACTCCAGGATCAGCAATTTCCGAACATGAGAATCGGCAAGGAGGCGTGCAGTGAACCTTGCTTCCAAGGCATTCGCGTCGGAGAACCCGCTGTCTGCCCTCGTTCTTTCTCATGGTGTACAGCACGATCGAGGAAAGAGTCATGGAACCGGCAAACAGATAGCCTTTCAGGACTCAAAGAAAGGGCATGAGAATAAACGCGCTGACCAGGAGCACCAGGATGGCCCGCAAAAAAGGTGCCTCCGCGGTCGGTGTGGCTGTTCTTCAGCATAGCAAAGAACAGGGGCCGTTTCGCATCCTTCAGCTCCACGCACCGGAGATCCTGTTCGTCCCTGCGCAACCGACGGTAGAACAGACGTTGGCACAAGCGGCTAAGAAAGATCCTGATCGAGGCGGCGTGGTCGCAGTCCACGGGTGGGCAGCGCCTCGATCGCAGGACATGGTTGTGTCCCGAACGCACCATCCACCGTGGGTAGAGAACCAAGGCAACTACAAAAAATCGACGAGTCGATCCGCTGCTTGATCCGTTTCCCAACACAAGCCCAGCAAGAACCAACTGGAACTTATTGTAGGGTTACCGGAGAATTGAGCCCTAACTCTTTGGTGAAACAAGATTGACGATTTCGTGGGAGCCAACGAGCAAAAGAGTGCCCCGCCGTTACGGCTCGCCCCAACCGCCGCCGCCCGGCGACTCAATGCGCAGCCGCGCGCCGGCCGGCAGTTCGCGCGTGCATTTCCCCGGCAGTGTCGTTTCCAAGCCCATCTCAACCAATACCGATCGTCCCGCCGCCCCCTCCTTGCCGCCCTGCAATCCCCACGGCCGCGTGGTGCGCCGATCTGCCAACAGGGTCACCTGCGCATCGTTGAGCAGTTCAATCTCGCGGACGACGCCGTCGCCTCCGCGATGATGTCCCGCGCCCCCCGAGTTTTTCCGAAGCCCATAGCGCACCACGCGCAGTGGAAACGCATATTCCAGGGCCTCGACCGGCGTATTCAGCGAATTCGTCATGTGCGCATGATGCCCGCTGGCGCCGGCACTTTGCGGCGATCCACCCAGTCCGCCCGCGATCGTTTCGTAATACGTGTAGGGAAGTCGGTGGCCCGCACCCGATCTCGGATCGATCCCGCCGATGGTGAGATTGTTCATCGTGCCTGAGCTCGCCGCCGGGATGCGCGCAGGCAGCGCCTGGGCCAGCGCCCTCAGGACAACGTCGACAATCCGCTGCGAGGTCTCCACGTTTCCGCCTGCAACGGCGGCTGGCATCGCAGCGTTCACCACCGTGCCCTCGGGCGCGATCACTTCCACTGGCCGCATCAATCCCGCCGTCGCCATCGCCTCGGGCGGCAACAGGCATCGGAAAACATAAAACACCGCCGACCACGCGATCGCGTACACCGCGTTGAGATTCCCGGCCACCTGCTTGTCGGTTCCCGCAAAATCGACAACTGCTCGTTTACGTCGCGGGTCATTTCGAACCGTCACCAGGATTCGAACCGGCTCCGGCCGCACCCCGTCGTCATCCAGAAAATCCTCGGCATTCCACGCCCCAGCAGGCAGACGCGCCAGCACACCCTGCATCAACCGTTCCGACCCTTTCAGCATCGCGTCGACACCGCGCCGCAGGCGGTCCAGCCCAAACCGCTCCACGAGTTCCTGCATCCGTGCAATCCCCGTGCGACACGCGCCCATTTGCGCCGTCAGATCGCCCTCGCGTTCGCGCGGTGTGCGCACGTTGGCCAGCAGAATCGCCAGCACCTGCGCATCCAGCTCGCCCGCGTGCATCAGCTGCACCGGAGGAATCCTGATTCCCTCCTGCGCAATCTCGCGGCACGGTCCCATCGACCCCGGATGCATCCCGCCCACATCGGCATGGTGCGCGCGGTTGGCTACATAGAAGGCGGGCCGCGCCTGCCGGGCCACAAACACTGGCGCCACCATCGTGATGTCGGGCAGATGCGTGCCCCCGCGATAGGGATCGTTGAGCACAGCCACGTCGCCGGGCACAAAGCGCATTGCGTCCAGTGTCGCGCGCACCGACATCGGCATTGACCCGAGATGCACCGGCATGTCGTCGCCCATCGCGATCAGGTCGCCATCGGCTGCGAAGACCGCCGACGAGTAGTCCCGCCGTTCCTTGATATTTGGCGAGAAGGCGGTTCGTCGCAGCGCCGCGCCCATCTCCACGGCCACCGAATGGAGCGCGTGCCCCACCACTGCAATCTCTGCCGCGTCGAGCGTCGCTTTCTTCATCGCCGCCTTCCTCGGGATGCTTTCGCCGGCGTCAGAATCAGATTTCCGCATGCATCCACCGCCCCCGTCCATCCTTTTGCGACATATGTGGTCGCGCTCAGTTCCACAATCACGGCTGGCCCCGCGATGCGGTCTCCAGCCTTCATCCGCGACCGCTCGTACAGCGCGGCACGCCGCCAGCCGCCCTGCTCAAACACGCGATGCTCCGCAATCCGCGCAGCCCGCGCATCCCCACGCACCATCGTTTGCCGCCGCTCGCGCGGCTTCTTCGTCGGCACCACGGCCTGCACTCGCAGCGTCACTACCTCCACACGCCGCGTGGGATCCGCATACCCATATCTGTTTGCATGAAGCTGATGAAACCGCGCCTCTACGTCGCCGCCCCAACCGACACGCAGCTCAAATCCCTGCCCCTGGTAGCGCACATCGGCCAAGCGCGTCAGACGCGGACGCAGTCCATCCGCGCCAAAGACCTTTCTTGCCTCGGCCTCCAGTTCGCGAAACACGCCAGAAATCGTGCGGCTCCCCGGCTCCAGCATCACGGTGCGCGAAAACTCCCGGCGCAGGTCAGCATCCAGAATGCCAAGCGCCGACAGGGCGCCCGGCACCGCCGGCACAATCACCTTACGCATGCCCAGCGCATCGGCCAGCGCGCACGCATGCAGCGGCCCTGCGCCCCCGAATGCCAGCAGCGCAAAATCGCGCGGATCGAAACCTCGCTCCACCGACACGCGCCGTAAGGCGCTCTCCATGCGCACATTTGCGACGCGCACAATGCCCTCGGCCGCCGCCTCCACGCTGGCGAATCGGCCTGCCACGCGTACCCGTTCTACGGCGTCTCGCGCCCGTGTCGCATCCAGGAGCATCGCTCCCCCCAGAAAATGCTCCGCGTGCAAACGTCCCAGGACCAGGTTCGCGTCCGTCACTGTCGCGCCCTCACCAGGTCCGTAACACGCCGGCCCCGGATAGGCGCCCGCCGACTGGGGTCCCACCTGCAAGGCACCGGCCGCGTCCATCCAAGCCAGCGACCCGCCGCCCGCGCCGGCCGTATGAATGTCGAGCATCGGCACGCGCACCGGCATTCCCGCCACTTCGCCTTCTACGTTCGTCTCGGGCGCGCGTGCCGCATCCAGCAGCGCCACATCCGTCGATGTTCCACCCATGTCAAAGCTCATCACGCGGTCGATCCCCGACCTACGCGCCACGCTGAGCGCTCCCATGACTCCGCCCGCCGGTCCCGACAAGATTGTCCGCACCGGTTCAAGCGCTGCCGCATCAGCCGACAGGATTCCTCCCGACGACTGCATGATCTTCAAGCACCCTTGGCGTGCAGCAAGCTTCCGCTCCAAACCGCGAAGGTACCCTTGCATGAGCGGCGCAAGATACGCATTCAGCGTCACTGTGGCCGCCCGCTCGTACTCGCGAAACTCCGGCAGAATCTGGTGCGAAAGCGACAGCGGCAACCCCAGCCCGCGCAGTGCCGCCGCCACGGACCGCTCGTGTGCCGGATGCGCGAACGAGAACAGCAGAGACACCGCCACCGACTCCGCTCCCGAATCCTTCACTCTCCGCCTCAACTCCGCGAGAGCCTCGCTTTGTGGCGCGCGCAGCACTGCGCCATCTGCGCCGACGCGCTCGGGCACACCAAAGCAAAACTCCGCCAGCGGCACAGGCCGGTGCACATTCCAGTCATAGAGACTGGGCCGCGCCTGCCGCCCGATGGCCAGCGTGTCTTCAAATCCTTCGGTGGTCACGAACGCTACGCGCGCTCCCTTGCGCTCCAGCAGAGCATTGGTCGCCACGGTTGTTCCATGGCGTACTTCGATTCCGAGCGCGCCCACTTGCTCCGCGATCCGGCATACCGATTCCAGAACAGCTCGTCCCGGATCGTCCGGGGTCGAGGGCAGCTTCAATACCTCGATCCGTCCGCCTGCGCGATACACGCAGTCAGTAAACGTCCCGCCCGTGTCGATCGCAATCGTCAGCCGCCGTGTTCGGACCATTTCACTGCCACCATATCAGCTGTCCGTGCGAAGGCCGACAGCCTGTGCGAGACACAATTCTCCTCGACCCCGACCCCTCACCATGAGAGAGTGAAGTCTCGCCGCGGCCCGGCGAAGACCCACTGTGACCACATGAGCTCGACACACGCATCCACGCAACCGTTCCGCTGGTCGGCCGCAACGCCGTTGCAGCGCCGCGTGGTTGTTGCCGCCAGCCTTGGCTGGATGCTCGATGCCTTCGATGTCCTGCTGTATTCCATTGTTCTCGCCACCCTCATGCGCGCTTTTTCCATGAGCCGCACCACCGCGGGATTGCTCAACGCGCTCACCCTCGTCGCCTCGGCACTCGGCGGTCTCCTCTTCGGCGTACTCGCAGACCGCTACGGGCGCCGTCGCATGCTCACCGCCAGCATCCTGGCCTACTCGGTCTGCACGTTTGCCTGCGGCCTCTCCACCAACCTCATCACCCTCGCCGCATTTCGTTTTTTGCTCGGGCTCGGCATGGGCGGCGAGTGGAACACCGGCGCGGCTCTCGTGGCCGAGGCCTGGCCAGCCGCCTGGCGCGGACGCGCCCTCGGCATCGTGCAAAGCAGTTGGGCCGTCGGCTATGCGCTTTCCGCACTCGTCGCCGGCGCGATACTGGCCCACGCTTCCTGGCGTTGGGTCTTCTTCTCCGGCATCGCTCCGGCTCTTCTTGTCCTCTGGATCCAGCACCACGTCCCCGAACCGCCTCTTTGGGAACTAGCCCGAACCGCCGACGCACCGCTCAGCATCTCCGCCACACTCCGCCGGCATCTGCGCCCTCTCGTGATTCTCACCGCAGCCAATACCTGCGGCATGTTCGCCTGGTGGGGCCTCTTCACATGGATCCCCGCCTATCTCGTGCTCCCCATAACCGAAGGCGGACGCGGCTTCACCAGCCTCAGTCTCACGGGCTTCCTGGTCGTCATCAATCTTTTGGGAATGCTCCCTGGTTACCTGCTCTTCGGCGTCGCAGCCGATCGCTTCGGCCGCCGCACCACGTTTGCGGCCTATCTGGGCGCGGCAGCCTGCGCGGTCCCCTTTCTCGCCGCCGCGCGCCAGCCTGGATGGATCCTGCTCTTCGCCAGCATCGCCGCGTTCTTCGGCACCGGATTCTTTACGGGCTCCGGCATCCTCGGCAGCGAGCTCTTTCCCACCCAGGCCCGCGCCACCGCGCTCGGCATCTCCTACAATGTGGCTCGCGGGCTCAGCGCCCTCGCTCCGCTCACCATCGGCGTTCTCAGCGAAACCCACGGCCTCGCCTGGGCTTTCGGCGCCAGCGCGATTGCCTTCGCGGCCGCTGCGATCCTTGCTCTTTTTCTCCCCGAGACAAAAGGCGCCTCGCTCTAGCCGCAAAACAATCATGGCGAGCCGTCTTCCGCTCGCCATGTGCCTTCTCCGTTGTCTGAATTGTTTTATTGCGCCATGGGCGCACACCTTCAGTGCGAAGGGGGAACATACTCCTGCGGCAGCGCGGAGCCCTCGCCAAAAAAGAACGCTTCCATCTGCTCTACCAGGAACTGCTGCGCCTGCGGCGTCCAGGGCTGCAGCCGGTACTCGTTCAGCAGCATCTTCTGGTGGTTCACCCACTCGTCCCAAGCCGCTTTCGAGACATTCTTGAATATCTTCTGGCCAAACTCCGAGTCGAAAGGCGGCTCGTCCAGCCCTTCCATTTCTTTTTTGTAGCGAACGCAAAACACCATGTGCGCCATCCGTCGAACCCCCATCGTTATTGTAGGTGATGGCCCGTCCGCAGCCGCCCTTTGCAGTTTTCTCAATCCTCAGTACACCGCTTCGGCTACCACTTCCACTTGCTCGTGCCCTGTCCCATCGGGGAGATCCAGCGACCCAATCACCACGGCCTTGCCGGGCGTCAGCGTCGAAACATCGTCGAGTTGCGTCTGGCGGATGACCGGGTCTTGCCCGCCGATCCCCGACTTCTCCTCGGCCACGCTCGACTGCTCTACACGCGACCGCAGTTGCAGGCTATCCGCGTTCCCGTCGAGCGTCGCATCGATGTTCAGCCCCACATCGAGATACTGCACCTGCTGGCTGTTGGCCAGGCTTTCGTCTTTGGGCGCCCCGGTCACAATCGGCACTCGATTGCCCTGCTTCACCACGGACTTGCCGCCGGCCTGGACGACCATGTCAACATGCTGGGTCGAGGTCGCCTTGCCTCCCTCCGTCTCGGTGATCGTGTACGTCAGCCGATACACCTTCCGCGGCTGATCGAGTTCTGCAATCACCTTCTGGGCCTGGGCAACTTCATCGGGTGTCGCCTCGAAAGTGATCGCCGACTTCGACATCACGGCATAACACTTTGCCCGAGGAAACAGATTGCGCAAATCGGTCTGAACATCCGTCAAGTCGCTGGTTTGCGTGGCGTGCGCGAGAAAGAAGGTTCGAGTCACTTCCGCAGGCCGCGCATCGCCGGGCTTGCTCTCGTTTGATGAGTCTTGCGCAACCGCCATCCCAGGGGTGTTTGCCAGCGCGACAAGAATCCCTGCAGACAGCGAAAGGGTGCGAAGAGCGTGTCGCAGCGACACGCCGAGTGTTGAATCCATAGAGTGCCTCCATCAAGAAGTGTGCGAAACCCGTGAGCCCTTCACTTTGCGTTGTCGACTCCGGGGCTTCTGCCGACAAAGACGTGCGCCACGCGTCCGCGCTCGGAAATTGTGCGCAGATTCGCGCAAAGCAGATTCGCCAGCTCCACTGCACCGCTCGCGGGGCCCGCTGTATCCTCGCTGTATGTGCGGCCGCTTCGCTCGACGCTCTACCCAGGAAGTCCTTGCCGACTGGTTCGGCGTTCCTCTCGAAGAGATGCCGTGGTTCGCGCCGACGTTCAACGCCGCACCGCAAAGCACGCAGCCTGTTGTCCGCCTCAGTCGCGACACCGGCGCCCGCGAATTCGCACTCGCCCGCTGGGGACTGGTGCCCTTCTGGGCCCGCGATCCCAAGTTCGGCTATTCCACCATTAACGCCCGCGCTGAAGAAGTCGTCTCCAAGCCTGCTTTCCGTGAAGCCCTCAAACAGCGCCGCTGCCTCGTGCCCGCCGACGCTTTCTATGAGTGGCAACGCATCGATTCCAAGACCAAGCGTCCCCACGCCATCGCCCTTCGCTCCGGCACCCCCTACGCCTTTGCCGGTCTCTGGGAAGCCGCGAAACCCAAAGGCGACGAGCCGCTCGCAACCTTCACCATCATCACCACCGACCCCAACGCTCTGATGGAGTCCCTCCACGACCGCATGCCTGTGATCCTCGAGCCGGCGGATTATGCGCGCTGGCTTACCCCCGGCGATCTCGGCCAGCCGCCTGTCGATCTGCTGCGTCCTTATCCCGCTGAGAAGATGCAGGCATGGCCGGTCAGCGACCGCGTCGGCAACGTCCGCAACGACGATCCCACACTACTCGATGAGGCGCCTGTCGAGCCGGTGACGAGGTCCCTGTTTTGAACCAGGCGACTACATGAGTTTTGCTGGATTGCCTCTCGCTAGAACAAAGCCGAAAGGATGAGGCGCGAGGCCGGCGAGTCCCTAACTCCGCTTTGTGCTGGAAACCTTTGCCTGGACGGCCACTCGCTGCGCTACGGCGAGCGCGCATGCTGCGGGGAGCCACGTTACCAGCAGCGCAGTCCACGGCATCCGCACGCCGGACGCGCTTCCGAAGACCTGCTGCACGTCGGAATTGGGGCCGTAGACCACGGCGGGAACCCAGATGAGCAGCGTATAAATCCAAAGCTGCGCGGCTTCGGCGCATGCGGCGATTCGCGGCAGCACGTTGAAGATCAGGCCGAGGCCGCTCGCAATCTGTCCCGCGCCGGTGAGATAGGCGAAGAACGAGCGGTCCGGAATCCATTGGGGAATGAGAAGAATGGTCGCCTCGTGATAGACAAAGTGCGAGAGGCCGATGGGAATGATGCAGACGCCGAGATAGATCTGCACGATGCGCACCGCACGTTCGCTGGTGAACCAAGCGAAAGGCGAGCTCGCGGGCAGATCAGCGAGACGCGCAAAGAGCGTCCATCCGCCGGCAAAGAGCAGTGAAGTTTCGCCCCAGCCGAGCCATGCGCCTTCATGCGCGCCGCCTAAGATGATTTCGGGCAGACGCAGCATCTGCCACACCACGACGCCGGGAAACAAGACACGCACAGCGAAGCGGCAGGTCGCGGGAAAGAACATGCCAACCCCAACGGCGCATTCGAGCGCTCCGGTGAGATCGGCAAGCGCGACGCGTCCTGGAATCCATGCCGCGACAGGCTGCCAAACCAGCGCGAAATCGCCGTAGACCAACGCAAGAATGCCGAGCCCGAGCAGGCCAACGGCGGCGAGAGTGAGCGCCGGTTGTTGGCTGGCGAAGGCGGATGTGCGCGGTCGGGGGATGGCGGCGATGCGCGCCGCGGGTTGCGCGATGGGAATAGGCGAGTTCATCAGGACTTGAAAACTACCCGCGAACGCAGCGGCGGGTCAACGGAATGGTGCCAATCCGTCGCGGGAGCATGCGAACCGGCTCAAGAACCATGGAACCGGTCACAATCCATCAGTCCCCGTGACCCGGTGCCGACGCAAACGGCGGTATACTTCCGGCATCTTTTTGAGGAGGTCGGATGAGGACGAGAATGCGTACGATCGCGGTCCTGCTGGCACTGGTGTTGGTTGTTGCGGCGCGGGCAGAGGACAAGAAGCCGCCGACCACGCTGCGCGGCGTGCTGCTGGAGCAGTTGCACACGACGCACGATGTTGAGGACTGGTTTGTGCCGGCGAGTGTAGCGGTCGCGGGCCTCACCGCGGAGCAGGCGCAATGGACACCCGGAAAGAACGGGCACTCGGTGGGGCAGCTGGCGTATCACATCTGGTATTGGGATGTGCGCGCGTTGAACGATTTCAAGGGCGTGACGAATCCGAAGTTCGATGGGAACAATAACGAAACCTTCGACAACTTCACCGCCGCGCAGTGGGATGACCTGGTGAAGGAGCTGAACCAGGTGATGGCCGACTGGGAGACGGCCGTGGAGCAGGCAGACGACAAGAAACTGGCCGAGAATGCATCGCTGATTGCGCATGTAGGCGCGCACAATGCCTATCACATCGGGCAAATTCTTTATGTGCGCAAGCTCGAAGGCGTGTGGGATCCGAATAAAGGAGTGAAGTAAGAAAGACAGGGAACAAAGGATCAGGCAAGAGCAGGCGATCTTTGCCGCCTTCTTTGCCGACTGAATCATTCAAGGCGCGCTTATACTGGCGGCATGAAGCTCCCGGGAAGCGAGCTGGTGGCGCTGCTGGTGGCGGTGAGTTTTGCCGCCGGGCTGAACGTGTATGCCACGGTGGCGACGCTTGGGCTGCTGGCCCACGCCGGGCTGCTGGATCTTCCCGACCGGCTGAATCTGCTGGCCAACTGGTGGGTGATCGGGGCGAGTTGCGCGTTGTTTGCGGTGGAGTTCTTCGCGGATAAGGTGCCGGCCTTCGACCTGATCTGGAATGCGCTGCACACATTCATTCGCGTGCCGATTGCGGCGCTGCTCGCCTACCAGGCGACTTCGGGACTCTCGCCGCAGGAACAGATGCTGGCGACGATTGCCGGCGGATTGATTGCACTCGCAGCGCACGGCGGCAAAACGGCGGCGCGTGCCGCGGTAATGCCGTCGCCGGAGCCTTTCAGCAACATCACGCTAAGCCTGGGCGAAGATGTGTTCGCAGTTCTGCTCACATGGATGGCCACGTGGAAGCCCTATGTGGCGGCGAGCATCGCGATCGCGTGTGTGCTGGCGATTGTTTTGTTGATGCGCTGGGTGTGGCGCGCGTTGTGCTCCCTGTTCCGCGGCGCGGAGCAGGCGGTGCAGAGTTGACGAGCAGGTCAAGCGAACAAATGAAGGGGCGGGCTACTGCGACCGCAAGGCGGAGGGTCGAGAAGCTGCGTCTTGCTGTCTGCCGAGTTTAACGACGAGCGGCAGCAGGATGTCGATATCGGCGAGGGTGGTGCGGAAATTCACGATGCAGGCGCGCAATGCGACTTTGCCATGAACGATGGCGATGGAGAGATAGGCCTGGCCGCTCGACTGGATCTGAGTCAGCAGATCGCGGTTCAACTGATCGAGATAGCCTGCAGCAGCGTCGCCGCCCGAGACGAGGTCTGTCGGCACGAAGCGGAAGGTCGCGATGCTGAGGGCGCAGGTAAGGGGCTGGAGCTCAGGGTAGCGGGAAACGCGATCGAAGAGAGCGCGGGCAAGGCGCACGTCGTCAGAGATCATCCGGATATAGCCGTCGCGACCCACTTGCTGCAGGGCGAGCCAAACCTTGAGAGCGCGGAAGCCGCGCGAGTTCTGAGGTCCAAGGTCGAAGTAATTAATAGCCTCATCGCCGAAGTGGTAGTAGGGCGGATGATAGGCAAACGCATCGCGCAGCTTTGCGGCATTGCGCACGAGGGCGCAGCCTGCTTCGAGAGGAGCGTAGAGCCACTTGTGGGGATCGACGGCGATGGAGTCGGCTTCAGGCAGTCCGGCGAAGCTTGCGGGCGCATCGGGAAGGATCGCGGCAAAGCCCCCGTAGGCTCCATCGATGTGGAACCAGAGATTGAATTCGCGGCAGAGCGTGGCGAGTTCGGGAAGAGGGTCGACTGCGCCGGTTCCGACTGTCCCTGCAGCCCCGACGACGAGGATAGGCTTGTCGCCGGCTTCGATGTCGCGGAGGATCTGCTCGCGCAGTGCGGGGAGGGAGACGCGCATCTCGCTGTCGACGGCGATCCAGCGGATGGCGTCGGTGCCGAGACCGGCGATGTCGGCAGCCTTTTCAATCCAGGTGTGGGTTTCTTTTGAGCAGTAGACGCGCAGGTGGGGGCCAGCCATGCCCTGGGTGCGGACGTTCCATCCTGCTTGAGCCTGGCGGGCGGCAAGAAAGCAGACGATGTTGGCCATGTTGCCGCCGCTGACGAAGAGGCCGCCGCAGTCGGTGGGGTAGTGGATCATCTCGGCGATCCAGCGAATGGTCTGGGCTTCGATTTCGCTCGCCATGGGCGACAGCGGCCATGCCCCGACATTGGGATTGACTGCGGCTGCGAGCAGATCGCCGAGCGCGCCGATAGGGGCAGCGGACGAGGTGACGTATCCCCAAAAGCGGGGATGGCTGTTGAAGAGCGAATGCTCGAAGAGAAGAGTGGCAGCACGGTCGAGCACGGCGGCGGGGTCGGCGCCATGCTGCGGGAGCCCGCGATCGGCATCGAGCACTTGACGAAGCCGCGAAGGAGACTCAGCCGGCGTGACAGGTCGCTGGGGCAGCGAATCGAGGAACGCGGCGATGCGATCGACGAGCTGATGGCCAAGGGTACGAAACTGCTGGGAGCCGATGGCGAGGGGCGAGATGCGCTCTTCGAGAGAATCTTGTTCCGGCATGACGACCTCGGGGGGATTGTACAGAATCGCGCAACTTTGAGTGCCGCGCTTAAGTTTCGAGTTTTTTTGAAGCGCAATGAAACGCGGGGCATTTAAAATGGCGGCTGTTCGGAGGTCGCATGGGACGCAGATACGCAAGCATTGTGGAGACGGTCGGCAACACGCCGGTGGTGAAGATCAATCGGCTCGCGCCCGAGGGCGTGAACCTGTATGTAAAGATCGAGGCCTTCAATCCATTGGGGTCGGTGAAAGACCGGCTGGCGCTGGGCGTGATTGAAGACGCGGAGCGCACGGGCAAGCTGAAGCCGGGACAGACCGTGGTGGAAGCAACCAGCGGCAACACGGGGATTGGCCTAGCGATGGTGTGCGCGGCCAAGGGCTATCCGCTGGTGGTGACGATGGCGGAGAGCTACAGCATCGAGCGGCGCAAGCTGATGCGCTTTTTAGGCGCGAAAGTGGTGATTACGCCCTCTGCGGCGCGCGCCGTAGGCATGGTGGAGAAGACGATTGCGCTGGCCGAGAAGCATGGGTGGTTTTACACGCGGCAGTTTGAGAATGAAGCCAATGCCGACTTTCATTCGCGGACGACGGCGAAGGAGATTCTCGAGGATTTCAAGGGCGAGAAGCTGGACTACTGGGTAACAGGCTTCGGAACCGGCGGAACGCTGAAGGGTGTGGCACGCGTGCTGCAGAAGGAGCGGCCGGAAACGAAGGTTGTGGTGTGCGAGCCGGACGACGCGCCCATGTTGTCGAGCGGGATCGCGCAGCAAGCGCATGCCGATGGATCGCCAGTCGCGGGACACCCCTCGTGGAAACCGCACCCCATCCAGGGATGGAGTCCGGATTTTATTGCGAAGCTGGCGGGCGATGCAGTCGCGTCGAAGGCGATCAGCGAAGTGCTGCGCATTGAGAATGCCGATGCCCTGAGGTGGAGCAAGGAACTGGCGAAGAAGGAAGGCATCTTCGTGGGGATCAGCTCGGGTGCGACATTTGCCGCGGCGCTGAAGGTGGCCGCGAAAGCGCCGAAGGGATCGACGATCCTGTGCATGCTGCCCGACACCGGCGAGCGCTACTTGAGCACGCCGCTGTTTGGCGATGTAGGCATCGATATGACTGAAGAGGAAATCGCCATCGCGAAGTCGACGCCGGGGTGCTGGCTGCCCGGAATTTAGGCGCCGACTCGAACCAGTGCTCAATTGCCGGCCGCGGCATGGCTGTTGCGGCCGGCTATGTTCCAGGGCGTGCTACTGGCCGCCTCCCGCCATGACCGCTTGGCCATCGTTCTGTTTCAGGAGCTCAGTTTCTGCCTGGGCCAGAGAGATATTGCCGGGGAGCGGCTCGAATCGGCTCTTCTCGTCGTCCTCTTCCTGCGAGATGTTTTTGAAGAAGAGCGCAGTCCCGTGAATGTGTACGTGGGTCGCGACGATTTGCCAGACTGAAGAACCCGTCTGGCGGCGTTCCACGTCGAATGTGCCGCCTGCTGAGAGGGTGCCGCACAGACCGCCGCAAAAGCGAACATCGTGAACCAGTCGGCCGCGCAGGCTGACAATGCGATGGTGCGTGGATTCGACTTCCATATCGCCTTCCATGGCGGCGAAGACGCGCGTTTCCCAGCTGGGCGGTTTGAAGTGCGGATCGGGCGTGAAGTGGAGGCGAATCCTGTTGCCGTGGGTTGAGGCGACAGACCAGACAAAGGCGTCGGGCAAGAGGCGGAGCATGTCTTCGGATTGGCGGTCGTCGTGCTCGCCGGATTTGCGCTGGCGGGCCTGGGCATCGGGGTCGTGAATGAAGCGCTCCATGACGTTGCGCTGCGCGGTCGGGGTGAGGGCGCTGCCCTTTTCGGCCAGCACGCGGTGCAGGTCACCGCTGCTGGTTTCGGCCACCCACTGACGGACGGTGTTACTGGGCTTGCGATCGACGTCGAAGTAGATCCATCGGGAGTGATCGTCGCGGCTGGCGGTGATTTCTGTTTGAACGGCGGTGCGGACGATCTGTTTTGCGTCCTGTGCCGCGGCGGGAAGGAGCTCACCGAAGACAAGCGCGGTGCCGAGAATGAGGAATCCAATGCGCATGCATGACCCTCCGCGAAACGGCTTTGAGAGCGCGAAGCTGCGGAGCGCTGCCCTGCCGAGGTTAGATGCGTTTTTGGCGACCGGTGCTCAGGCGAGGCGAGGCCCCGATTGCGCGCGCGCAGCAGCCTGGGAAACCTGCTGGATGTGCGCGGGCCGGGTGCGGCAGCAGCCGCCGACGATCTGCGCGCCAGCAGCAAACCACTTCGCGGCTTCTTCGCCATAGGCTGCAGGGGCACTCGAGCCAGCCCAGCGGCGGGCCTGGGCATCCCACACTTCGCCGGAGTTGGGATAGGCGAGGATGGGCTTGCCGGTGGCGGCGCGGAGCTCGGCGATGAGGGGCGTGATGAGTGCGGGCGCGGTGCAGTTGATGCCGACGGCGATGGTTTGGGGAAGGGTGGTGACGAAGGCGGCGCATTCGCGCAGCGTCTCGCCGTGCGCCACATGTTCGGCGTCGCTGCAGGTGAAGCTGAACCAGGCGGCAAGCCAGGGGAATGGGGTGAGAGCTTCGCCGATGGCGCGCGCTTCATCGAGCGAAGGCAGGGTTTCGAAGGCGAGAACTTCGGGGCCTTTGAGCCCGGCCAAGACTTCGATGCGATCGCGATGGAAGTTGACGAGGTCGTCGTATGTGCAGTCGTAGTCGCCGTGATATTCGGCGCCATTGTGGAGGGCGGCGCCGTAGGGTCCGAGGGACACAGCGATGAGGGTAGGCTTGTCAATGAATTCGGCGGCGGCGGTGCGGGCGAGCGAAACGGCATGGAGAAGAGCTACGTCGGCGCGTTGCGGGGCAAGGCCCACCTCGGCGTAACCCATGCGCGAGATCTGATAGCTGGCGGTCTCAATGCAGTCAGCGCCGGCCCTGAGGTAGGCGCGGTGGACGGCGAGGATTTTGTCGGGCGCGTCTTCGAGTACCTGCGCGGACCAGAGCGGGCCGTTGATATCCGCGCCCACGTACTCAAGCTCGGAGGCCATGCCTCCGTCGAGAACGCGGACGCCGTGAAGGATCGACTGGGTCATTGAAAGACCTTCCAGAAAAAGACGAGATAGACGAGCATGCCGCAAACGATTCCGTTGAGAATCCATTCAATCCAGAAAAACCAGCGCCATTGCGAGCGGAAGACGGCGAAGACGCTGACCGCGAGCATGCCGGTCGCGACGAGCACCTGCTTCTGGTCGCTGGCGTAGGCAGACAGGCCGATGCGCTGGGGTCCCTGCACAAGATCGCGCAGATAGGCGAGGCAGAGGAATCCGGGAAAGACGACGAGCAGCCAACAACTCACACGGTGCTTGCCGGCAAGCTGAAAGGCTGCGGCCGCGAGAAGAAGCGCAATGACGACGCAGGTGAGGAGCGCGCCCATAGGAACATCTACGGATAGGTTAAGGCAATAAATTCGTGGCGGCGCGAGAATCGCTTATTTATGCGATTTGGCGAGGGCGTTGCAGGCTGCGCGCAGGGTGAATTCAAGGGATTCGCGGGGAACGCTTTCGACGAATGGTCGGATGGCCCAGCCGAGGCCGGCCGGAATGGAGCGGGTGAGCGAGATGGACTCGACCTGCATGAAGAGGTCTCCATCGCGCTCCTCATAGCTCCAGTAGGTGTTCAGGCGCCAGAGAAAACCGTGCTCTTCGGCGGGGGTGAGGGCGCGCTCCTCGGGAGTCCCGGCTGACTTGATCTCGGAGATTTGTGTGCTGTGCGAGGTGCTGTAGGCATGCTGCGCATCGAGCCGACCGAAGCGGACGTCATAGGTGGTATCGAGCACGACGGTGATGACGTGATGCTGGCGCACGCGCATCAGGGTCTTGAACCGGTCATCCTGTTGCGCGAGCACTGTCTCTTTCACAACTTGCGGGGCGAAGACTTGCGGGTAGGAGTTGAAGTTTTTCAGCAGCCGCTCGAGGTCGGCGGTGGTGGTGCCGGGGACAAAGGCAGTGCCCCGCCAATGGTGCAGCATGGCGCCGGGCATGGCTGGACCGGGGTCGGGCGTGAGGCGCTCGATAATCACGTCCCCATGGCGTAGACGGTCCAGGGAGATGGGAGCGACGAAGGCGCGAGCGGATTGGTGCTGCTGCGCGATGTGCGTCTCGACCTGTGCGGCATAGGCATCGAAGGCTGCGATTGCGGCCGGGGTGGGCTCGGCGCGGGCGACGAGGGAGATGGCGAGGAACATTGCCAATGCGAACCCCGGCGCAAGAATGCGGACCCACGCGTGTCGATGTTGACCCATGTATTGCATCTTCCGACGGAGAGGCGACAAGACGCAATCGCGGTCGAATGCAGAGCGAATCCAGTTACGCGCGGGCAGCGCTTATTCCGGGGTCAGGCGCCTGGTGACGCGGCCTTGCGCGTCGAGGAATGAAATGCTGGGTGCGCCCTGGTCGGTTACCTGCATCAGGATGCGCTTCTTGCCGGTTGCGTCCATCAAGGCGATGGAGGCATTGCCGTCATCGGTCCGCCCGATCCAGACGCGCCGTTTTTGATCGCTCACGGCGAGGCCGGCAAAGCGGTCGGACCTGTCGTCAACTCCGGCAAGCTGGACCACCTGGCTGGCTCCATATTTGTCGAAGGAGAGGCTGCCGCCCGAGTCGACGACTTCTCCTTTTTCATTCTTGTGGCCTCCGAAGATCAGGCCGCCATTCTCGGAGCCTTCGTCGTTATAGAAGATCATGCCCGCCTGCGGACGGGGTTCGCCATACTCAGGATGCTCGACGCCTTTCACGATGACGGGGGGAAGGCGGTCTTTGTTCGAGATAACCATGCGCAGCGTGCCGTCGGGCTCCACAACGTCGATGCGATGCACCTGGATCTCGTCGAAGGACTGCTTGGGGTGTGCAGCTGCGCCAGTGAGCAGGAACGCGGTCAGGCCGGTCGCGGACACAGCGGAATACACCAGCAGGATTTGCTGGGCGAATGGTTTCATGGTGTGGTTCTCCAGGAGGGCCAGGAAAGCGTCTGATACAGGTGAGGGGTACGCGGCGGAACGAAGAAAAGTTCCGAGCCTAGATTTTCTGGGTGCGCTGGACGTCGCGGACGCCGTTGACCCGGCGGATGCCGAGCACCATGCGATTCAAGTGGCGCACGTCTTCGGCTTCGACAATGAACTCGATGATGGCTTCGCCGTCATCGTCGTGGCGGATGTCGATGTTGCGGATGTTGGTGTCGTCATCGGAGATGACGGCAGTGAGTTCCTTCAGCATGCCGGTGCGGTCATCGCAATAGACGGTAATTTTGACGGGATAGCGCTGGATGCGGCCGCCGGCGTCATCGCCGACGCGGGCCCACTCGACAGCGATGCGCCGATCGCTCTCATAGAGCAGGTTCTGCACGTTGGGACAACTGCGGGCATGGACGGCGACGCCTTTGCCGCGCGTGACGTAACCGATGATTTCTTCGCCGCGGATAGGATTGCAACAGCGCGCGCGGTAGACGAGCAAATCGTTCTGGCCTTCGACCTGGAGCGAGTCGGAGCCGGTGAGGTGCAGCTTGCGCACCGCATCGGACATGGGTGTTCCGCCGGACTTGGTCTCGGGCTGAGCTTCGGGCTCGGGCTGGTTGGTGTAGCCCGGCGCGAGCTTGTTGAGAACCTGATGCGCCGAGTGCTTGCCCTGGCCGAGGGTAGCGAGCAGGTCGGCCGCAGTGGCCACACCGTATTCGTTGGCGATGCGGCCCAGATCCTGATCGTCGATCTGGGTGAGCGGCACTTTGAATTTGCGGGCTTCGCGCTCCAGCAGCTTGCGGCCGATTTCGACGGCGCGGCGGCGCTGGTCTTCGTTGAGCCAGTGCTTGATCTTGTTGCGGGCGCGCGGGCTCTTGACGAAAGTGAGCCAGTCGCGGCTGGGCTTGTGGTCCTTCTGCGTAACGATTTCTACGATGTCGCCGGTGCGCAGCTTGGTGCGCAGAGGAACCATGCGGCCGTTGACCTTGGCGCCGACGCAGGTGTGGCCAACCTCGGTGTGAATGGTGTAGGCAAAGTCGACGGGCGTGCCGTCGGCCGGGACAACCACCACTTTCCCCTTGGGCGTGAAGGTGTAGACCTCGTCGGGATAGAGGTCCATCTTGAGGCTGGAGAGGAACTCGTTGGGGTCGGTCATCTCCTTCTGCCACTCGACGAGCTGCCGAATCCAGTTGAGGCGCTCTTCGTCGCGGGCATTCACGGTGCTGGCGCCGGCTTTGTATTTCCAGTGTGCGGCGATGCCCTCTTCAGCGATCCGGTGCATCTCCTCGGTGCGGATCTGCACTTCGAATTGATGGCCGCCGTTGCCGATGACCGTGGTGTGGAGGGATTGGTAGCGGTTGGCGCGGGGAATGGCGATGAAGTCTTTGATGCGGCCGGGCACAGGGCGCCACACCGTATGGATGAGGCCGAAGACCGCGTAACAGGAGGCGACGTCGGGGGTGATGACGCGAACCGCGAGCAGATCGTAGACCTGATCGAAGGAGATCTTGGCGCGTTGAATCTTCTGATAGATCGAATAGAGGCGCTTGATGCGCCACTCGACGCGTGCCTGGATATTGTTTTCGCGCAACTGTTCGATGAGCGTGTCTTCGACGCCCCGGAGAAACTGCTCGCCCTCGACGCGGCGGGCTTCGACGGAGGCGGCGACCTGTTCGTAGCTGACCGGGTCGGTATAGCGGAACGCGAGGTCTTCGAGCTCGCCGCGGACTTTGCCCATTCCCAGGCGATGGGCGAGAGGCGCATAGATGTCGAGAGTTTCGCGGGCGATGGCTTCCTGGCGCTCCGGCTTGAGGTGCTCAAGGGTGCGCATGTTGTGGAGGCGATCGGCAAGTTTGATGAGCACGACACGCACATCACTGACCATGGCCAGAAGCATCTTGCGGACGTTCTCAGCCTGGCGGTCTTCGCGATTGGCAAACTGGATTTTGTCGATCTTGGTGACGCCTTCGACGATGTGGGCGACTTGGTCGCCAAAGTCGGCCTGGATCTGTTCGTGGGTGGCGGGCGTGTCCTCGACGGCGTCGTGCAGCAAGGCGGCGGAGATGGCCGTCGCGTCGAGCTTCATTTCGGCCAGAACTTCGGCAACTTCCAGGGGGTGAATAATATAGGGTTCCCCGGAAGCGCGCATCTGGCCTTTGTGGTGCTGGACGCAGAATTCCCAGGCTTTGCGGATGAGGCTGACATCGTCGCTGGAGCGATTGGCGTGGACCTGGCGAAGGAGCGCTTCGAAGCGCTTGTCGATTGCGGGGGGTTCGGGGGCAGGCAGTGAGCGCGCTGCGACATCCGGGCCGGACTGTTTGGCGTCGGGGCTGTCGGCGGGGATGGACTGCCGGACTGTCGCCATGCTTCATTATAGGCCGATGCTGTTTGGCATGAATGAACGAGGCGCGGAGCCGCCCTCCTGGAAGTCACTGGACGATTCCGTGGACCCACCTCCCGGCAGCGTGGAGGGAAGCCGAGGCTCGCGGTCGAGGCAAAAGAGAGGGTCGGGTTCCAGGGCCAGAATACGGCGCGCCCGAGGGAAAGATGGACAGAAGATTTGCGGGTTATGCCTCAAAAGCTTAGGCGCACTTGTGGGGGTACGTCGGTGTCTTGAGACTCCTGTCGCGGTGACTGCAATCACAGCCGGGAGTATTGAAGGGAGGAGTAGAGTCCCCTGCGGAGTAGAGGAACAGATCGGAGGAATTTATGCTGAAAAGCCTCTTCTCTGCAGCCCTGGCCGCGGCGTTTGCCGTGAGCGCGGGAGCAGCAGAACAATCCGTTGTGAAGGTCACGATTCCGGTTACCAAGACCTCTCCGACAAGCGGGAAACAGATGTTTACCAGCTATTGCGCGCCGTGTCACGGCGTGGACGGACGAGGAAACGGACCGGCTGCAGCGTCTCTGAGGACGATGCCGACGGACCTGACCGGATTGAGCCGGAATCACCATGGCGCTTTCCCCGACACCCACATCGTCGCGGTGTTGGAGTTTGGCGCTACGGTGCGGGCGCACGGATCGGCAGAGATGCCAGTCTGGGGTCCCATCCTGAGCAAGATGAATATAGCCAACGCTCAAGATAAGCAGCTCAGAATCAGCAACCTGAGCCACTACATCGAGAGCATTCAGGGGAAATAGGGCGAAAGCGGGTCGAGGGGCCGAGGGGTCTATGATTCCCTTAACCCATGACCAAGCCTCGTACCTCTCATCCTCACCCGAAGGCGCATCCGGCAAAGAGGCCGGGGGCGCCTTCGTTGTCCGTGGCGGCTGATGCCGCGCAGATCGGCTCGAAAAAGCAGCCTCGGCCCGTTCCCCGTAAAGACGAGTCTGTTCCAAGAAAAGACGAAGGGAACGCCAGATCCAGGGTGACCCAAGAGAGTGCGAAAGCCGGAAAGCCCGCGGGACCTGGCGCCCGCATCAGCCGTCGCGCGGCGGATCGGCTCCGCAGTGGGCACATCTGGGTCTACGCATCGGACGTCGAGACGCTTGCAATCGGCGAAGGCGAGGCGCCGGCCCTGCTGCCGGTGGCAGACAATCGAGGCCTTCTGCTGGGGACGGCGCTGTATAGTCCGGCGTCGCAGATTGCGCTGCGCCTCGTATCACGAGTGGCAATTGGCGAAGCCGAGTGGCTGAAACTGATCGAGGGCCGGTTGCGCACGGCGATCGATCGCCGCCTGCCAATGCTGGAAGGGAACGATGGCAACTCCGATTCGTGCCGATTGTGTTTCAGCGAGGCAGATGAGCTGCCCGGGCTGGTGGTCGACAAGTATGGCGATCTGCTGATTGTGCAGTTGCTGGCCAAGGGACTGGATTCGTCCACAGTGCGCGAGACGGTAGTGCGCACTCTACGGAACAATCAGCATCTGCATCCCGGTGCGATCTGGGAACGGCCCGATCCGCGGATTCGGGAGCTGGAGGGGCTGGCGGCTCCGTCGATCGAACCGTTGTGGACCGCCGATTCTGAGAAGCCGCAGACGGCGACCGAATTCATTCTCAATGGCCTGAAGTTCCACTACGACGTGAATGCAGGGCAGAAGACGGGGGCGTTTCTAGACCAACGCGAAAATTATGCGGCGGCGCAGAGTTGGGCTGAGCGCCTGGACGCGCGAGGCCGTGCGCTCGACGTGTGCTGCTACCAGGGCGGGTTTGCATTGCACCTCGCACGCGTATGCGGCGAGGTGACGGGCATCGATGCTTCGCGGACGTCGCTCGAGGTGGCAGAGCGAAATCTGGCGGCGAATCGAGACACGATCCTCGCGAAGCAATTGGACTGGGTCGAAGGAGATGCCTTCACGATTTTGCGCGACTGGTCGGATGCAGGAGAAAAATTCGACGTGATTGTGCTCGATCCGCCAGCATTTGCGAAGACAAAAAGGGCCGTGGAAGGCGCGCTGCGCGGTTACAAGGAGCTGAACCTGCGCGCGCTGAAGATGCTGAAGCCGGGCGGACTGCTGGTCACCTGCTCGTGCAGCCATCATGTGACGTGGGCGGATCTCGAGGGAGCTGCGGCCGCCGCTGCGGCCGACGCGCACCGGCGCGTGCGGCTGCGCGAACGGCGCGGCGCCGCACCGGATCATCCCGTGGTGCTGAATCTGCCGGAGACCGAGTACCTGAAATGCCTGGTGCTGGAAGTCGAGTAGAGGATCGCCGGCGTCGTTTCCTAGACGGATGCAGTGCGGCGCCTCGCGCTCCAGGGCGCAAAAAAACGCCAGCGGTGGGACGACGGGGTTGAGTCGTTTCGACGCTGCGGCACCTGCGCGGGGGTCGAGCGCAGCTGGGCCAGCGTGTCCTTGACCTGGGCGCGCAGGGTTTCCACCTCAAAGATGCAGGAACGCAGGTAGGCCGATACGGTGAGACCGGCGTCGGCGGCGCGTGTGCGCAGCTGTTCGTATTCGGTGTGGCTCAAGCGGATGGTGACGGAAGACGATCTGCGATTTTCGTCGAGCGAAGACGAAGAGAAGGCGGGTCCGGCTGCGGTCTCTGATTGTGCAGAGATCGCGGCCGGGGTATGGAGGCGGGAGCCCGGCTCGGTTTCTTGAGGCGGGCTGGATGGGCAGGGGGGGCGATTGCGGGCATGTGTGCGCAGAGCCTGTTCGTAGCTGAGCGTGGCAATGTCGTCGGCGAGCGCGTCGTCGTTCCAACGATCGACGGGCTGGATGGGAGGCGCAGCAAAGCGCGCCAGAAAACCGGCAAACGTGGAAGCGGGAGAAGCGGCCGGCGATTCGGAGAGAACGGGCATGCGAGCAGCATAGGAGCAAGGAGCGAAGAGTTGAGGTGAAAAGAGCGGAGACGAGCGCTGCGAATTCCCAAAGCAGAATGGCGCGGCAGGGAGTGCCGAAACGGGAACGAGACTAGGCAGAAAGTTCAGCGGGGTGCGGGGGTTCCTGCGATGCGGCAAGTGCCGGGGATTCGGGAAGGAGGCGGCCGGGAAGCTCGAGGAGAGCCGTGATTTTCGCAGCAGGCATGGGACGAGCGAAGAGAAATCCCTGGCCATAGCGGCAACCCATCTGGCGAAGCAGGCGGTATTGCTCGTGCGTCTCGATTCCTTCGCCCACCACGTCCATGCCGAGGGCGCGGGCAAGGTCGATGATGGTGCGCACGATCTGGCGTGGCTGATGGCCTTCGGTCAATCGGGCGACGAAGGAGCGGTCGATCTTGAGCACGTCGAATGGGAAGGCGTGGAGATAGTTGAGGGAGCTGTAGCCGGTGCCGAAGTCGTCCATGAGGAGCGACACGCCGAGGGTACGCAAGCCGGCGAGGACATCGACTGCGGTGCTCATATTGGGGATGAGGCTGGACTCGGTCATTTCAAGGCCGAGCTGGCTGCTGGAAGCTCCCGATTGCAGGAGGAGCGACTTCACATGATCGGCGAGGCCCTCGCGCGCGAACTGGCGCGCGGAGAGGTTGACGCAGACGCGCAGGGACTCATTACGAGGATCATTGCGATTCCAGGCCTGGATCTGGTGACAGGCTTCGGCGAGACCCCAGTCGCCGATGGGCAGAATCATGCCGCACTCTTCGGCCTGGGGAATGAACTCCATGGGTGGGACGATGCCACGCTCCGGATGAATCCAGCGGATCAGCGCTTCAACGCCCACGATGCGGCGAGAGATGAGATCGACTTCGGGCTGGTAGAAGAGGACGAACTCGCGCCGTTCGAGAGCCTGGCGCAGATCGTTGCAGCGGGGCCAGGGTTTTGGGCTTGCAGAGCGCTGCGCACGCGTGCGCGGGGCATTGCGATGCGGAGAGGCGGCCCGCAGTTTATGCAATTCGAGGAGGTTGGCCATCATCTCGGCGAGGGTTTCGAAAGTCCGCAATTCGTCGAGGGTTAGGGTCGGGCGGGGAGCGTCGGAGACGATGACCAGCGCGCCGAGGATCTGGCCGTCGGGCGTGCGCACCGGCGCAGCGGCAAAGAAGGCAGCTCTGCGCCGATGAAGCAGGTAGGTGGGACGCTGTTCGGAGGCGCATTCGACGATGTCGGGGACCACGACGGGGCCGTTGCCGGCGAGGACCAGGTTGAAGATAGAGTTTTCCCGGGGCACTTCGCGGACGTCGCTGCCCCACGACGACTTGATCCAGACCCGACTTTGGTCGGCCAGGCCCAGGGCCGCTGAATCGGCATGAAAGAATTCGGCAGCAAGCCGGGTGATGACGTCGAATGCCGGGTCGGGCGGCGTATCGAGAATCTTGTAAGATGCCAGAGCCGCGAGCCGGGTCGCTTCTCTTCGGCGTTCGGCTTGTGTGTTCTCGGCCGCGCGTGCTTTCATCTCCGCTCCAGCGGGCCGCCATTCGGGGGAGGCGGCTTTCCGGTCCTGCCCTTCGTTTATCGGATCGAAAGGGAAGGGCTTGAATGGGATGGGCAAACGCTGCCGCGGAATTGCTGCGAATTCAGTGCACCGGTGATTTGACGGGCCGGGGATTTCCGGTTTCGGTCCAGAGAAAGCTGAGCTGGTCGGCGTCGTCCTGGATCTTCTGGTCGACGCTGACGCCCTCAGAGTGTCCGCCGCTGAGGCTGTAGTGGAGCAGAATGGGACGGCTACCGGAAGAGGAGGACTGCAGCAACGCCGTCATCTTGCGGGCATGGAGGGGGTCGACGCGCGTGTCACTGTCGCCGGTGAAGAACAGGACGGCAGGGTAGGCTGTCCCGGCCTTGACGTTCTGGTAAGGCGAATACTTCAGCAGATACCGGAACTGGGTTTCGTCGTCCGCGGAGCCATATTCGGTGGTCCAGTGCGGGCCCTGCTCGAACAGTTGGTAGCGCAGCATGTCGAGGAGCGGGTAGCCGCACCAGACGGCGGAGAAGAGTTCAGGATGCTGCGTGAAAGAAGCGCCCATTAGCAAGCCGCCGTTGGAGCGGCCGGAGATGGCGAAATGCTGCGGCGCGGTGTACTTCTGCGCGATGAGGTAGTTGGCCGCGGCGAACCAGTCGTCAAAGACATTTTGCTTTTTCTCGAACATCCCCTGCTTGTGCCAGGCCTCGCCATACTCCCCGCCGCCGCGCAGGTTGGGAACGGCAAACCAGCCACCCTGCTCGAGCCACCAGGCCCATGCGGCGTTCCACTCGGGCGTGACGCTGACGTTGAAGCCTCCGTAGCCGGTCATCAGCAGGCGCTCGCCGCCGTCCTGCTTCAAGCCTTTCTTGCCGGCAATGAACATGGGAACCTGGGTGCCGTCTTTGGACTTGTAGAAGACCTGCTGCAGGTCGTACTGGCTGGTGTCAAAGGGAACCCGCGGCTTGGCGAAGACCTCGCGTTGGCCGGTAACGGTGTCGAGGCGGTAGATGGTGGGCGGCTGAATGTAGGACTCGAAGCTGAAGAAGCCGTAGCGATCGGTGGTGCGCCCGTAGACCGCGGAGGCTGAGCCGATGCCGTCGTAGGTGAGCGAGCCCTCGGCTTTGCCGTCGAGAGAATAGACCTGGGTTTCCGTCTTTACATCCTGCAGGCGCTGCACGTAAACCTTGCCGCCGACGATCGAGAAGTTGTCGATGACATCGGAGGTTTCAGGCGCGATGGTTTTCCATGCGCTGGGATCGACGCCGGGGTCGCCGCGCTGAATGCAATATTTGGGCGCCTTGTAATCGTTTTTGACGAACCATGCGCCGTGGGCGTAGACGGCTTCGAAGCGCGACTCGATGCCCCATACGAGAACGTTGAAAGGCGATTTTGGCTTGGTGAGATCGCGAAAGACGATGTCGACACGCTTGGCGGGAACACCGCGTTCGATGGTGACCACGAGGTACCGGCCATCGTCGGTGACCGACGAGGAGAAGAGATCGATGGGGCCGAGAGGCTCGTCGTAGAACTCATGGCCGAAGACGAGCGCATCGCGTGCAGGGAGCGTGCCGAGGAGGTGGAGATAAAGGAGCGAGCCGGCTTTGTTGGTGCGCGTGTAGTAGAGACCTTTGCCGTCGGGGGTGAAATCGACGGAATAGTAGACGCCGCTGGGGAGCTCGTCTTCGAGGACCTTCTTGGTTTTGAGGTTGTAGACGCGGATGGTGGTTTCATCGGCGCCGCCCTGGCGCACATGGTAGGCGAGCAGCGATGCGTCGCGCGAGATGTCTGCCAACTCGATCGACGTGTTGGGGTCGCGGCTCAACACGGCAGGATCGAGAAGCCGCTCGTCTTTGCCGGTCCAGCCGTGGCGCACATAGATAGAGGCCTGACCCTCATCGGAGAGGCGCTTCATGAAGTAGTAGTTGTCGCCTCGCTGCAGGGGCTCGCTCCAGGTCGAGACTTGCTCAAGCGCACTCAGATCGTCGACCGCCTGGGGGCGGATGCGGTCGGACTTGAGGTAGCGCGTAGTGTAGGCATTCTCATCGTCGATGAAGGAACGCGTCTCCGGGCTCTTGGCGTCTTCGAGCCAGCGATAGTCGTCTTTGATTTTGACGCCGAAGTAGGTGTCGGTGACGGGATGAGAGTCCGCGGCGGGCGGCTCGCCGAGGGCAAGGCCGTCGCCGGTGCGGATGGATTGAGACAGGGATGAGATGGCCGCGAAGACGCAGAAGGCGAGCGCAAGAGAGATAGTTCGCCGGTTGGAAAGCCTCATGGAGACAGGATACGTTCTCGCGGGGAAAAGGGTGCATGGAGAGATTGCGGAAGCCGTTCGAACAACTCGACAGCGCAACTCAGGGCCGCGATTCAAGCGCCCCGTCTACTTCCATTCGGTGCCCATGTTGTCGTCGGTGATGATGCGCAGACCACTTGTCCGCTTGAGGATGCTTTGTCCGTCCTCGATTGAGAAATCCAGGCCATGGCCCGATTGCCATCCGTTCGATTGCGGCAGGAGAACGATTCGCTCGAGGCTGGCAATGCTTCGTGGACTGTTCGGATCAAAGATCCTCCGACCGTCAATTCGGTACTCTTGCAGAACCGTTTTGAGACGGGCCCTGTCAAACGGAATCGGACTATCACTCACAGCCAGGAAGTTCAGGACCCGCAGAGCGTAGGGAAAAACTGTCGCTCCGGTGCGCTGGACTTCCCCGGAATCGGTCGTGTTGTAATAGGCGACACCTGCCGGTCGGAGATGATTCCGGAGAATCTGCAGGAATTCAACCGAGAGGAGATTTGAAATATTCGCACGCCAGTTGAATGTCGTGTTCATCAGGATGAAGTCAAATCTCTGATTCGGATGGCCTACGAGCCACCTGCGTCCATCGTCGATGACGATGTGGACTTTGGGGTTTTGTAGGAGGCTCGCTACCTGTGCCCTCTCACGAATGAGCTGCAAGTACCCGGGATTGATCTCGACGATGGTCACATCTTCAACGCTGGGATGGTTGGTGAGGATTTGCGCCCATGAGCCGGAGGAGAGGCCGATGATCAGAACATGCCTCGGATTTGCATGGAGCCCAGCGATTGCATAGGCACGAATGATGGCATTTGTATCGGTTACGGGATCGATGTTGAAGTGGCCATCGTACGCGCCGCTGCCGTAGACGGTTTCTTTGTCATCCACAGCGATCTCGCCACTGCGATTCTCCACGAGTTCGACGAACTTCGTGTTTTCACGGTAGAGCCATTTGTAGAGGAGGCGTTCATAGAGTCGAGGAAACAATGCATTGTGAAACGCCGCCAGGAGCAAGCAAACGACGAATCCGGCAAGCAGAAAGGCATTGAGCTTGAACGGTCTCGCGATGCCGGCAAGCGCGATCGCAAGGACACCACCCAAACCAAGGAGCGCCAAGGAAGTTTCGGCTGTTGACCAGTGATCGAGAACGACAAAGCCGATCAGAAAGCTGCCAAGAGCGGATCCCAGAATGTTGCTGAGATAGAGATAGCTTGTTTTCCGTCCCGCTTTCTCGACCGGGTCGATCGAGGCGTGGCAAAGAAGCGGAAATGCGGCGCCAAGGAGTGCAGCTGCGATCGCCACAAAGACGAAGGTGATCTCATAAGGGACGTAGTGGCTGGACGACTCCGCAAAAGCAACTGCAGGCCCGACCGAGAAGGCGGCGATGGTTGCCAGGATGACTACTGTCGAGCAGGCATTGATGGTCGCTCGAAGGTCGTTTTTGAGCTTTCCTTTGCAAAGGTCGTGAATTGCGAACGCGCCATAGGCAATCCCGAAGAGATAGAAAGCGAGCAATGTGGCAAAGCAAGTTGCTCTGCCGCCGCTGGTGAACGAATAGACGCGATACCAGAGGATTTCATAGGCAAGCGCGATGAAGCCTGTAAGGCCGGCGAGCAACATGCCAAGTTGAATTGGGATGGTGCGATGCGGAGATTGGGATTCCTGCGCAGCAGGCTGGGCAGCCGTGCCAGTTTCGTCGCGGCGGGCAGACAGGAAGAGTGCAGCGGTCCCCACCAGAAGATTCATCGAGGCGGCCATCCGCACCGATCCCGATTCGCCAAGCCACTGCATGTAGAACAGGGAGGCAAGCAGACAGGCGACTCCTGAGCCGAGTGTGTTGACGGAGTAGAGCGACCCGACGGAGTCTCCTACGTTTGCGGAACGTTGAACCAGATGCGCCACGAGCAAGGGCAAGGTGCTGCCCATCAGGAGTGTCGGGACCAGAAGCAGAGCGAAGGTCGCAAGCCCGGTGATTGTGGTCGAGAACCCAGCGGTGAAACTCGAAGCGAAACGGAACAGGTGGAGAGAGGCGAGGCCAAACACTCCGATTGAAAGTTCAATCGCTCCAAAGTATCGAAGCGCGCGCCCTCCCATTGCGGTGGAAAGACGCCCTCCCGCCAGGCTACCGAGTCCCAGCCCCAACATAAAAACGGTGACAATAACCGTCACGGACTGGATATTGACGCCGTAGATCGTGAAGAGACAGCGTTGCCAAACGATTTGGTACACAAGTGCTGGGAACCCTGAAAAGAAGAACAGGAGGTGGTAATGCCACAGTCTGTCTGTTTCTGGCCGTCGATAGGAAGCTTGCGTGGATTCAGATGGTCCACCGGCCATGTCCAATGTCGTTCCCAGCGCCATTTTTCAGGTTCCTTCCCGTGTTCCAAGGAGTGTGTTGCGAGCAGGCGGTGTTTGCAGAAGCCCCGAGGATTATAGAGTACAGCCGGGCTGACTCGGTTGAAGCGAGACAAGTCCACGTTGGTAACCCGCGTCGAATTCTTTGGCGACGATCGGCTGATCGATTACCTGATGAAGGCCGCCTGCGGTTGAATCAGTGCTCGCGCAGACGAAGCCCCGATAGAATCGAGTCCAGTGACCGGGATGCCTTCAACTGAGCCGAAGCCCTCTTCGCGCTGGGCGCGCGCATGGGGAATGATGCGTCCGTCTCACGCGCATTCGGTGTTTTCGGCGACGGTGGTGCTGATGGTGTCGACGTTTTTGTCGCGCATCATCGGCTTGGTCCGGATCAAGTACATCATGTGGCTGTTTGGAAGCGGCGTGCAGGCCGATGCGCTGAATGCCGCGTTCCAATTGCCCGACATGATTTCGTACTTTCTGGTGGGAGGGGCGGCGTCGATCACATTTGTCACCATCCTGACGCGCTATCGGGAGACGGGGCGGGAGGCCGAGGGAGAGCGCTCGCTCTCGGTCATTTTGACGTCGATGTTCCTGGTGCTGGGCGGCGCGATTGTGCTGGCCGAGATTTTCGCGCCATGGTTCGTGGGATGGTGGTTCAACGGGTTCGATGCCGGGAAGGCAGCGCTGTGTGTGAAACTGACGCGGATCCTGCTGCCGGCGCAGTTGTTCTTCTTCGCGGGCGGCGTGTTTGGCGCGGTGCTGCTGGTGCGCAAGCAATTCTCGGTGCAGGCTGTGGCGCCTCTCATCTACAACCTGGGCACGATTGTGGGCGGCGTCCTGCTGGTGAGGGAACTGGGTGTCTCGTCGCTGGCGCTGGGAACGGTGGCGGGGGCGTTTTGCGGGCCGTTTCTGCTGAACGCAGTGTTTGCGCGGAGAGTCGGCACGCACTACAGGCCGATGCTCGACTGGCACGATGAGGGATTGCGCGAGTGGGTCAGGCTTTCGCTGCCCTTGATGGCAGGCGTATCGCTGGTGACGGCGGACAGCTGGATCATTGCGCACTTTGCCTCGAGGATCGGCGGGGCGGTTTCGCTCTTCAACTACGCCAAGCAGGGATTCACGGCACCGATGGCGATGCTGGCGCAGGCGGCAGGCGCGGCGTCGATGCCTTTTTTTGCGAGCCTGTGGGCGAAGGAGAGCCGCTTCGAATTTGCCGGCGCGGTGGCGGATTCGGTATCGCGTGTGGCTTGCCTCGGTTTGCTGGTTGGGTCGGCGATGGTAGTGCTGGGCGAGCCGGCCATCGACCTGGTCTTTACGGGCGGGCGTTTTTCGGCAGCAGACTCCCAAACATGCGCCGCCTATTTTGCGGTGTTCTCGTTGTCGGTGTTCCTGTGGTCGGCGCAGGCGATCTATTCCCGAGCCTTTTTTGCGGCGGGGAACACGTTCACGCCCATGGTGGCGGGAACCGTGGTAACAGCGGCCTCGCTGCCGATTTATACAGTGCTGTTTCACGTCTATGGCGCGATGGGACTGGCCGCGTCGTCGGACTTGGGCATCGCGATGCAGACCCTGACGATTGCCTATCTGCTGCATCGACGCCGGATGGTTTCGCTGGCGAGCTTGGACTATGGGGAGTTGGGACGGTGCGCGCTCGCGGCGGTGGTGAGCGGCACGGCGGTGTGGGGGCTGTTCGACTGGCTGGGCGGGCGCGTGATGAAGAACTGGTTCATCCAAGGCGCGGCGCATCGCCGGACGATGGATCTGATTTTGCTTCTCGGGGGAACCCTGCTGTGGGCGGTGCTGACCGATTGGCTGCTGCGCAAGACCGGATCGGCGCTGCCGCGGGTGGCACGGAAGAGACTCGGGCTGGCCGGGGCGTAACCCCAGAGGTAAAACGCAACGAGGCCCCAACCTTCGAGGGGCCTCGAATGCTGTGAGAAGAAGGGACTAGACGGCGATCGGCTTGGCTTCGGCGACGGCCGTAGTCTTGCCGTCCGGCTTGCGGATGTCGATGCCGCCCTTGAAGAAAGCACCATCTTCAATACTGATGCGGGCAGCTGCAACATCGCCGGTCAGAGAGCCTTCGGCGCGGATATCGACCCGGTCGGTAGCCGAGACATTGCCCTTCACCTTGCCGAGGACAACGATTTCACGCGCATTGATGGCCGCATTGACCTGGCCGTTCCGACCCACGGTGAGGCGATTGCCGGGCAGATTGATGGTCCCTTCGATTTTGCCGTCAATATAGAGCGATTCGGAGCCTGTGATTTCCCCTTTAATAAAGAGACCCTTGCCAATGGTGGCCTGTTCTCCGGCGGCGGAGGAGGACGAGGGAGAAGTGGCGCGCGCAGGCTCAGGCGGAGCGGCGGGCGCGGGTGTGGGACGGATTGGCTCCGGGGTTTGGGTAGAGGCAGACGGTCCGGACTGGGTGGGTTTCCACATAGCGCTCAAGATGATTCCTTTTCTGTCCTGGTGGGACGGGGTTGCCAAGGCAGGTCAATCGAAGTCGTTCCAAACAGAGCTTCTACATTGCGGCATGTGCGATACCCGCGGAGCTTCCGCTTACTTCCGCAGGATGATGATATCCCTGCTCGGCGACCCAAAGCATGTCTTTGCGGCTATTTTAAGCCGCAAATGCCCGGATGGACGCGCGCGAATAATCTTTGGTACTCGCTGGTAGTCGATTGTAGCAAGAGGCTGTGCCCGGAAAAAGGTCAGAAAAATCAGGCGCAAGTCGACACGGACGGAAGCTGCTACAGAGAAGGGTGAAAGCAGGTCAGGCGGTCGCCCGGTAGGACACGGCCGTGGCCTGGATACCTTCGGCATAAGGCGTTCCGCCGAATCCAAAGGCGCGCGCGTATTTCGAAGAATCGAAAAGATAGGGCGCATCGTTCTGGTAGAGCATCTCGTAGACTTCGCGCACGGTGGGATTGATGAAGCCGAAAAGTTTCACCATGGGGCGCGAGAGGATGCGATATTTCGGCGGCCGGCCCATGGCTTGGGCTGCCGCGGTGATCAGCTCGCGGCTGGTAAGCGGGTGCGCGGTGGTGGGCAGATGCCAGGTCTGGTTCCATGCCGAATCGAACTCGGCCAGCGTGACAAGGGCTCGGCCGGCGTCGGGCACATAGGTGTAGGAATGCGGGAGCACGTCGCTCACCAGGCACATGGGCGTCTGGCGCTTGCTCATGGGATCGAAGATCATGGCGTTGGCGACACCGTTTTTCGCGCGCGGCCCATAAAAGTCAGCGGCGCGCGCGATCATCGCGGTCAGCAGCCCGGCCTTCCAGGCATTGATGAGCGTGGTGGCAACGGCTGCGCGGATTTCGCCTTTCCGGCTGGTGGGCCGGAAGGGAGTTTCTTCGGTCATGGCACCGCGCACACGGCCATACATGTAGACATTGTCGAAAAAGATGAGTCGGGCGCCGGAGCGCTTCGAGGCTTCGAGCACATTGTCCATGATGCGCGGCCAGGTGGCAGCCCAGAGCTTGTGGTCGTACTTGAGGCCGGCGAGGAGATAGACGATGCGCGATCCGGCGACGGCGTCGATGGTCTGCTGCGGGTCAGTGAGGTCGGCAGAGAGGGATTGTGCCGCGCCCTGAGCGGAGGCCTTGGTCCGGCTCACGAGGCGGAACGGAAGCTTGCGCGCAGAGAGTTCTTCGACGAGGGCGTTGCTGATGCTGCCGCCGGCCCCGAGGATGGTGTGCAAAGGGAGGGTCTGCATGGGACGGGGTTCCTTTCATTTTGGCGGATGACGGCTTCGGCAATGCGGGAAGCATGGTTGGCAACGAGTGTAGACGAGGGCACCGGGTGTGCGGGAGCGCTGTGACGAGCGGGACGGCGGTTTTATGGACGACGCCGCGAGCGATCGGCCCTGCTTCTTAAGTCTGCGCAGGCGTAGGATGGCTGGATGCGGATCGCTCATTTTCTCGCGGTCGTTGCGGTTTGCGTTCTGTATACGCGGGCAAGCGTCGCGGCTCCCAACGCGCCGGGCACGAAGACCGCCACGAGCGCCCTCGACTCCGATCATGACGGGTTAAGCGATGCGCTTGAGCAGGCGCTGCTGGTGCGGTTCGAGCCCTCGTTCCAGGTGGACCCGCAGGACTGCGCCGGTGTGCCGGCGGCATTTCTTCCTGACCGGAGTAAGCCGGTGGTCGCAGCGGAAGACGGCACCCTCTATGGACAAGCCATGCCCCGTACCCTCTCGGGAATGGCGGGACGGCTGGTGGAGTTGCGCTACTTTCACCTGTGGAAGAGCGACTGTGGACGGATGGGGCATGCACTCGATGCGGAACATGTTTCGGTTCTGATCCAGGCGCAGCCCGATACAGACGGTGCGGCGGGTTGGCACGCCCTCTACTGGTATGCGGCGGCGCACCAAGATACGGTGTGCGATGCGAGCCAGATCACGCGGGCCGCGACCCTTGCCGCAGAGAATGCCGGTGCTCCGGTGTGGATCTCGCGGGGAAAACATGCCTCGTTTCTCAACCAGGATCTTTGCCGCCACGGGTGCGGCGGCGACTGGTGCGGCTCGATGCATCCGCTGAGTGTGCGCCGGATCGTCAACCTTGGCGAAGAACAGGCTCCGATGAATGGTTCTTTGTGGATAGACTCAGCTGCGTGGCCGCTTGCGGCTAAAATGACGCGGTCGGATTTTGATCCCGAAGCGCTGGCCCGCCTGCAAAAGCTGCCTTCCTCCGATATTGCCTGGGTTACTCCGTCGAAGCGTCCCATGGAAGCGACCATTGCGGCAGGCGGTTCGACGGAAGGCGCGCTCGCGATGGGCGAAGGAAAGACGGATACGGCGATCTCGTTGGCGGCCGATGACGCGGGGAATGCCATTGGCAACACCTATGGCAAGGTCACGCATTCGCTGAAGAAGTCGGCGCGAGCTGTCGGCCGTTTTCTTCGCGGTGGAAGTCACAAGCCGACGAAGGACACTGCGGACCAGTGGCAGGCGCCGGCGCGCCCGTAAAGGGAACATCCCTGGTCGAAGGCGGCGGGCGTCTTCGCCCGATGAGCTGCCTTGTCCTACTCTTGACCTATGACAGATCGGGAACTGGTGGCGCGCATCGCGCGCTCGGCAGGCGGGAAGGCAGGATACAAGCAGCTGGTGCGCGAGCTGGGGTTGGGCGGCGGGCGCGAGCGGCGTCTGCTGCTGGAACAACTGGCGCGGCTCACCGTGCGCGGCCAGTTGGCAAAAGTCGACCGCGAGCACTGGAGCCTGCCCAGAGCCAAGGGCGGGCGCGACAACCTTGTTGCCGGCCGGCTCGATCTGCACCGAGATGGATACGGGTTTGTGCGGCCCAATGCGCGGCAGGCTGCCGGCGTGACCGACGACGTCTTTATTCCTCCCAGTGAAATGAATGGCGCGATGCAAGGCGACCAGGTGCTGGTGGAGCTGGAGCCTCCCCGCGCCGATGGACGCATGTCGGGACGAATCGCCCGGATATTGGAGCGGCGAAATCCGACCGTGGTGGGGACGTTTCATTACAGCCGCGGAGATCGCTATCCCCTGAACGTTGTTATTCCATTTGACGGCCGGATGACGCAGCCCATTGTGATTCCCGAAGGCGCGGAGGCGGTTGAGGAGAAGACGGAGGGCACGCCGCATCGGGTGCTGGGCCGGGAGGCAAGTGTTCGTCCAAAAGCAGAAAGCCCCGAGGGCCTGGAAGGCCTGATCGTCGATGTGGAGATCACGAGCTGGCCGACCCCTTTCAAGCCGCCGGTGGGCCGCGTGATCGAAGTGCTGGGCGACCCCGAAGATTTTGGCGTCGATGTGGAGATGATGATCCGGAAGCACCAGCTGCCGCGGGTGTTTCCGGAGAGCGTGCTTCAGGAGGCGCGGGAGGTGGCGCGCCTGGACCTTGAAGAGGTCGCGCGGCGCAAAGATTGTCGCGGGCTGCCCATTGTGACCATCGATGGCGAAACGGCGCGCGACTTTGACGATGCGGTGCTGGTGACGGAGCTCGCCCACGGCGCCGGATACGAGCTGCAGGTTCACATTGCCGATGTTGCGGAGTATGTGCGCGAGGGGACCGATCTCGATCTGGAAGCGCGCCTGCGCGGAACGAGTGTGTATTTTCCCGATCGCGCGATTCCAATGCTGCCGCAGGAGCTGTCGACGGATATCTGCAGCCTGCGCCCTGGCGAAGATCGGCTGGTGCTGAGCTGCGTGATGCAGTTAGACGCAGCAGGCCGGATCAAGAGCTGGGAGATTGGCGAAGGCGTGATTCGCTCGGCGGCACGGATGACCTATACGAAGGTCCACGCCATTCTCGAAGGCGATGCGGCAGCGCGGGCCGAGCACCCCGGGCGAATTGCCGACTTTGATCGAATGAAGCGCCTCGCCGTGTTGATGAACAAGAGGCGCGAGGAGCGCGGGTCGATCGATTTTGATCTGCCCGAGCCGGTGATCGAGTTTGACGAGCAGGGGCAGATGCGGGGAGTGACCCGCGCCGAGCGGACATGGGCCAACCGGCTGATCGAAGAATTCATGCTGGCGGCGAACGAATGCGTGGCGACGTGGCTTGAAGACCTTGGCGCGCCGTCGTTGTATCGCATTCATGAAAAGCCGGAAGCGCGCCGCGTTGTGCAGTTTGAGGAGCTGGCGGCGAGTTTTGGTTTTTCTCTTGGTCTTGGAGCGCTGCCGGTGAAGCGGGTCCAGACACGCGGCGACCGGCGCGAGGCGCAGCGGAGCGGGCGGGCGGCGCGAACGCATGAGGTGCCTGAAGACATCGCGGTGACACCGAAGATGTATCAGAAGCTGGCGGCGCGCATCGAGGGCAAACCGGAGGAGCGGATTCTAAGCTACCTGATGCTCCGGTCGCTCAAGCAGGCGCGCTACTCGGAGACAAACGAAGGGCACTTTGCGCTGGCGGCGCCGACTTACACACATTTCACGTCGCCGATCCGGCGGTATCCGGATTTGATTGTGCACCGGATTACGAAGGCGCTCCTCCGCCGGGGTGTGCCGGGAGGCGGGACGATGGCGGAGGGGAGACAGAGTTCGCCTTGGAGGCATCAGAACGAGGGCGGGTTTGGATTTGAGGTTTCCCAAGTCTCAAAAGCGAGACCTGGGGCACCCATTTCCGCGGCGGGCACGCATCGCGGGAAGCAGGTCCTTCGCTCCGCTCAGGAGGCCATGGCAAATCTGTTGGAACCGCCGGTTGCCGAGGCCGAGCTGGCGCAGATTGCCGAGGAGACGAGCCAGACCGAGCGGCGGGCGGCCGAGGCCGAGCGCGAACTGGTGGAGTGGAAGAAGGTGCGCTTCATGCAGGACAAAGTTGGCGAGGAGTTTGCCGCCCTGGTCCTGAACCCTGCGAAGTACGGGCTGTTTGTGGAGCTGACGGATTTGTTCGTCGAGGGCCTGGTGCCAATCGACTTGCTGCCGGGCGATCGCTACACCTGGCGCGAGAATACGCACGAGATTGTGGGCGAGCGGTGGGGACGGCGATTTCGCGCGGGCGATCGAGTGCAGGTGGTGCTCGACCGGATTCTTGCCGATGAGCGCAAGCTGCAGTTTTCGCTTCTCGAAGATGAACTGCCACTGACGGGGAAAAAGCCCGTGAATCCACCAAAGAAGGCAAAGAAGGCGCGGAAAGAGAGTGGACCAGGCGGAGGGCGCGCGAAGAGAAAGCAGGGACGCCGCAAGCGCTAACCCGCCTCCCAGGTCCCAACGGAAAGGACCTGGGCACCCGAGTCTCTTTCGGGTCGACTAGTTGCCAGCCTGCTGTGAGGCGTATTTGCCGATAAGCGGCAATTCGAAGCGTTCGCCTTTCAGCGCCTTGAGCAGCACGATGATCCAGATGACCAGGAACCCAAGCGAGACAAAGGGAACCAGGATCCACCCGATGACCGGAATGAACGAAAGCGCCAGGTGCACGGCGAAGGCCGCGATGCACAGGAAAATGCATTGCCAGGAGTGGAACTTCACGTAGGGCTTTCTGTTGTAGGGTTCGACGATGAGGAAAATGATCGCAGGGATGATGGTGACATAGGCCAAAGCCCCGGCGGCGTTGTCAGAGAGGCCGCCCTGCGCGGAGGTTTGCGGCGCCTGCGATGGTTGCGAGGACTGCGGCGGTATGGGAGTGTATTGCGGTGTGTCGGACACGTTCGCTCCTTTGCGGTTTGACCTCGTGGCGGAATGGGGATTGACCGAATTCTCCAGTGAGTCTGCCCGATATACCGGTTTCTGCGCCGGGTTTCCGCTCGGCGGGACTCAAAATGCCCAGACTGCGATGGCCCGTGCGGTCCCTTAGCGACCGGCTTGCTTATCGGCGAGATCGCCGAGGATAGGGAGTTTGAACCGCTCGCCATTGAAGGCTTTGATCAAAACCATGAGCCAAAGGATGAGCATGGCCAGGGCCACCAGGGGGTAGAGGCCGAAGGCGATCAAGGTGAAGAATGACAGGACGTGGCCGAAGATGCTGATCGCAATGTCGAGGACGATCCAGGCGACGGCCATGAAGATGCACTGCCACGCATGAAAGCGCACATACGCGCTTCGGTTGTAGGGCTCGACCAGCAAAAAAATGATGGCCGGGATGATGGTGATATATGCGAGGCCACCGGCAGCGTTTTCAGAGAGGCCGGACTGGGCTGTGGATGGAGTAGGTGTGGTCGGGCTGTTCAATGGGTTCTCCTTGCATCTCCACGCCGGGGCCCGAGCCACGCCTGGGTTAAGGCGGCCCGACTGTGCGAGAGGGCAACTGGGAGCGAACAGGCTCTCGCGCAGGTCGGCGCTGGACACACGGATCTCCGTGGAGATCGATTTGCCCCTCAGGAAAATCCGAAAACAAGGGCTTGTCAAGCAAAATTCGCGCGCCCGGGCGGGGGGAGAGGGCGGTTTTCAGTCGAAAAGCCACCGGGAAGCCGACGCGGACGGCGGTGTCGGCCGGCTTCGGTGCGGGCTCAATACGACGCCTCGACGCACGGAGCCTGGACCCGTCTCCATCATCCCGACATGCTCCCAGTGCAATGTGCCCGATTACTACGCATTATGTTTCAATAGAAGGATGGGGACGCGGAAGCGGGATACGGCGCGGGGACGGTGGATTGCGGCGCGGCGCAAGGCGCGGGAGTATGCCATGGTGGCACGCGCGCTGGCCTCGACCAGCCATCCCGTTCTGGCCCAGATTGTCCCGGCGCGCTTCTGCAATCTTTCCTGCGCCTACTGCAACGAGTACGACAAAGTTTCTGAGCCCGTGCCGCTCGACGAAATGCTGCGGCGCATCGACCACCTGGGACGCCTGCGCACGGCCATGATCGGCATCTCGGGGGGAGAGCCCCTGACGCATCCCCAGCTGGACGACATCATTCGGAGAATGAGAAAGACAGGCGCGATCGCCGGCATGATCACCAACGGCTATCTGCTCAACGTGGAAAGAATTGAAAGGCTCAACCGCGCCGGCCTGGACCACATGCAGATCAGCATCGATAATCTGCAACCCGACGATGTGTCGATGAAAAGCCTGAAGGTACTCGACAAGAAGCTCGAGATGTTGGCCGATCATGCCGAGTTCCACGTGAACATCAACTCGGTGGTGGGCGGGGGCTTCAAAGATCCCAACGACGCGCTGGTGATCGGCCGGCGGGCGCTGGAACTGGGCTTTGAGTCGACCATCGGCATCATCCACGACGGCGACGGGCAGCTGAAACCGTTGAAAGAGGATGAGGCCAAGGTCTATTTTGCGATGACCAACCGCAAGAAGACCAACTACGCTCAGTTCGACAAGTTTCAGGAAGCCATTGCCAAGGGCGAGCCGAACGATTGGCGGTGCCGCGCCGGTTCGCGCTACCTCTACATCTGCGAAGACGGGCTGGTGCACTATTGCTCGCAGCAAAGAGGCTATCCTGGCGTGCCGCTAGCCCAATACACCATTGCCGACGTGAAGCGCGAATTTTTGACGGCGAAGTCGTGCGCGCCCAACTGCACCATCGGCTGCGTCCACCGCATCAGCCACATCGACCACTGGCGCGCTCCCCAGACAAGCACCGTGTCGCCGGGCGGCCACGGCGCAGCGGAGCCGGCGCTGGTGCAATTGTCAGCCGCCAGTCGTCAATAGCCAGAAGACAGTGATCGGGAGTCAGTCGTCAGCGGGATCCGCGGTGCTGCAGCCTAGCTGCTCTTCTTTCCGAACAGATAACCGAGCAAGAGAGTCACAATCGGCAGCGTGGTCTTCGTGATCAGCAGATCGAAGAAATAGCTAATGGAATCTCGCCATTGGTCGGAGACCGTTTGTGAAACGCGAGGGCATCGCGTGCCTGATCGGCCGTCAGGCTTGAGGTCGGCGGCATGCCAGGCAAATCGCGCAGATAGTAGATCAGCAGGCCCGTTGCCACAAGCAGAATCCAGGCGCCCGCGACCGCGACAAACACGACGCCCCACCGTTCAAGAAAGGTCGGTGGGGCAATGGTGATTTCTCCTGCCGATGTGACTGAGACCGAGACGTCTCCGGGGGGCACAGGAATGGCTAGCGGGGGCTCGTTCATTGCAGCCTCACGGAAGCACGACGTTGGTCTGGACCTTGCCATCCTTATCGGTGATCGAGACCCGCTTGTCCGACTGCGCGTCGGGGACTTCGGACTTCAGGTATTGATAGCTCGCAACCGCACGCCGGATGACGTCAGCTTTGCTGCCACCATTGGCGAGCTTGTTCAGCGTCTCGTCAAACTTGTCATCGATATCGATGGTGAAACGGGGCATGCTGCACCTCCACTGCATTTCTACTGCAATAATACTGCATTTAGGCATGAGCGTCAATCTGAAGGGTGCAAAAAACGAGCCTCGGATGCGTTGCGGATTCCGTCACCGCGGGATCAGCTCGAATTGCGCGATGGCGATGCGTGCGCCCATGTCGATGCGCAGTGGATCGGAAATCACAACGAGAGAAATTTCGTCGAATTTCTTGAGCGGCGCGTGTGCAGGCAGCGCGAAGCGGAGAGTTTCAGTGACGGCGCCGGTCTTGATGCGGAACTGGCCGGGCTGGCTGGAGGCGACAGGCTGCAATCCGAGGTAGAGCGAGGGGTGGCCGGGGGCGGCGTTGTCAGTGAGGGTCATGGCGAGAGCGAGCGGGCCGGGGCGGTTGTCGCGGTTTTCAATCTCAACGGAGATAGAGCCGCAGCAGGCGACACGCAGCGGGAGAGCCAGGGTCTGGTGGGCTTCCATGGTGAGCGGTACGAAGCTGGTGGAGTGGATGTCGACGGCAAGCGGGCTGCCGTGGGTGACATGGGCGTGCGGGCCGGGGTGGTCGCTGGGCGGCTGGAAATACCAGTAGGCGCCGTTGAAGCGGAGAACGAGCGGCTTGTTGAGGCGCGGGTCGTGGAGCTGGGGCGCGAGCGGCACGGGGGCGAGGATTTCTTTTTTGGGCGGCTCGGGCCAGAGGACGATGCTCTCGTAGCCGTCGAGCGCGGCGGCAAGGTCCGCGGGGTTCTGCTTGGCGTCCACGGGACCTCCGGCAGTGTTGCCATGGGCCGAGGCCGTGTCGCTGTCGCCGTCGCCGACACGATCGCGGTGGGCAACTCCATCGAGCAGGGCCCAGAGCGTGATGAGGACAGCGGGAATGGCAATGCGGGCGAGACGTCGCGCGGCGCGGGCGCTGCCGGTGACGCCGGAAAAGACGCGGGAGGGCGCCAGGGTGAGTTGCCAGACGAAGATGAATGCGGAGAGCGCGAGCAGGCCGCTGGCGACCAGATGTTCGCGGTTGTTAAGGGCGAAGCCGGCAAGATAGATGCACCCGGCGATGACATAGCCCTGGAGTTCGCGGGGCGGCGTGCGCAGCGCCGCGGCGAAAAGCTCGTGGTCGTCGGCGTCGGCGGATGCGTCGTGGAAAAGAGGAAGGACGCGGCGCAGCCCGACCGCGAACAGCGCAGCTCCGAGCGCGGCGATGCCTGCGGCGGCGGGTGCGTCTTGCGCCGCGAGCAGCACGACGGCGGGCACCCACACCCATCCCACCGCACAGACGAGCGCGAAGAGACCGAAGGGCAGAGGCAGACGCGCGCCCGAGGATGTGGCACGGTGCCAGTAGGCCCATGCGCCGAGGGTGCCGGCGAGCGCGCCAAGGCCAACATAGGCGGCGGCGCGCACCAGCATGCCGGTGAGCGACGGCTCGTGCGTCGCGGGCAGGCGGCAGAGCAGAACGGCGACGATGAGCGCGTTCACGAGTCCCGCGAGAACGAGGAAACGGACAAAGCGCGCAGGGCTGCGGTCGTTGTTGCCGGTTGTGAACATCGAAGGTGAGTCGTTGGTAACAGCTTCGTCGATGCGCATTGTGGCGAGGGCCTCGCTGAGCGTGAAAGCGAAGCGCGGCGTCGCTTGCCAGAGAGCGCAGATCAACGCAATGAAATACGGGATGCGGAGCACATCAGCCGGCATTCTCCAATCGAGTATTTGAGCCAGCGGCGTCGACGCAAGCCTCTCATTGATCAGGCCGGGGAACGAATACAGGTTCATGAGGATGAACATCATCCCAGCCACGGGGAGAAAGATCACTGTGGCAACAGAGGACGCGTGCCGAACGAAGTTGTCGCGGAAGGAATTGCGAAGGGCTCCAATGCAGACAAGGTAAATGAGTATCCCAATCCAGAGGAACGCCGAATGCAACGCGACCCATAGAGCGAAAGCGGGGAGAATCCAGATGGAGCCGAACTTGGACCAAATTTCAGTGAAGACCGGCTGATCCTGAAGATGGTCGGTGAAGACCTTCCACGCCGGCGCGAGCGATGACCAGAGCACCGCGAAGAGGAAGAGCATGCCGCGCGCGCCGAGCACGCGCATCCAGCTGACCGTCACCGCGTTCAGGGCCTGGCGCCTGTACCACTCGGGCGAGCGGCCCGCCCGAAGCTCTTCGAGCAGATCGCCGGCGAGCGCTTCGTCGCGGCCCGGCGCGGAGCAGTGCTCCAGCAGCCAGCGGGCAAGTCGGGGTGGCTCGGCAGATTCCATAGGCGCTCCCCTTGGGGTCTTGCAGGTTCCTCGACGACGGCAAACTTGCGTAGCGAGAACGTTCTTCGTGTTTTTCTCAGGCCGGCGGAGGCGGTCCGGCGCGGTTCATGGGCGCTCTCCTTGCGGCTCGGGCAGAGCGCGCCACATTTTTGTGAGCACGCGCCGCGTTTCGCGCACCTGGCGCAGCCCCTCTTTGGTGATGCGGAAGTAGCGCTTGGCCTTGCCGCCGCGTTCGGCCGTCGGTTCGCCCAGGCTCGATTCGACCAGGCCCTTGGTTTCGAGCCGCTCGAGAGCAGCATAGACGCTGCCGATGGAGACATCGCGCCCCCGCTGCTTTTCAAGTTCGCGCGAGATGGGCACGCCATAGGCGTCGTCGCCCAGGTGGATCACGGCGAGAAGGATCATCAATTCGAATTCGCCGAGATAGCCACGCTCCGTCATTAATTCCACAATAGCGAAGAAATATTTGCTGCGCAAGCACAATCGGCATGAAATATTTTGCTCAGGGTCGGGCGGAAGGGAGACCCCGTGAGCCGGTGGGTGGTCCTGCCGACTCCCATTCGCAGCGCTGGCGCAGGCCGGTGGCCTCTTTGGTCAGGTAATCCCAGTTCAGCTCCTTCAAGCTCCAGGCAAGGAACGGACCGAGCAGGCCGCTATAGGTGAGAAGGAGCGTGACGCGGCAGCCGTAGCCGATATTGTCGACGAGATGCGTGCCCGTGACGGTGACGCCGGGGCGACTCGTAGCCCAGGTGAAGACGCCGGTCGCTTCGTCGAGCTCGGTCACGCGCCAGACGGCCGGCATGAGCTTGGGCTGCAGAATTCTGGTGCGACTGCCGACGGTGATCGGCCCCGGATCGAGGCGCGTCACGCTCGAGACCACAGGATTCCACGCGGGCCATTGCTCGATGTCCATCCAAACGGCCCAGACGCGTTCCTGGGGAGCGATGATCTCAACGGTAAAACGGAACACTGCCATCGCCTGGGAGCCCGGGAGAACTGCGTGCTGGTGCTACTTGTGTGCAGTGCGCGTGACGGCGCCCTTGGTGTCTTCGAGCGCCTGATCGATCAGTTGAAAGAGCTTGGTGCGATCGACGACCTCGACAAACGGTGCGCCCTTACTATTCGCGGTGACAACCCAGATGGTGGGCGTGTGCTCAATGCCGATGCGCTGGCCGAGCGCGTAGTCGGCTTTGACCTCGGCTTGCAGCTTGCCCTGCGGATCGATGGCAAAGGGCAGGGCGATCTTCCGGTCGGCCGCGAACTTCTCAGTGAACTGGCGCAGCAGGTTGGGATCTTCGCCGAGGGACGTCTGGGCGGCAAAGACGGCGTCGCGATACTCATCGCCCAGTTTCTTGCTCTTGGTATCGAACCAGCGGGCATTCACGGCCGCCTGCATGCTCCAGGGATGGAAAGGCAGGGGAAAGTCGTGGCGCATCCAGGGAATGTTGTACTTGGCGGCCGCCTCGCGCAGCAGCGGATTGGCGCGCGCGCAATCGGGACACTCCATGTCTTCAAACTCAACGATAGCCACGCGGGCACCCGCGGGCGGTTTCAGCGCGGCCGGATCGTGCACCTGAGTCCCCGGCGAGGGCGGCGCGAACTGCGCCTGCGCGCTGGGATTGGTCGCGAACAGCAGCGCCGCAAGGGCGGCGCCGGGCAACAAGCCCATGCGGATCGGGGAGAGGAAAGAGGGGAAGACGATTGAGCGAAGCATTTGTCTTTAGACGGCTCCCTACGCTTTATTGTAACGGGCGGCGAGGCTAATGGGGTTCCCGCTGGCGCCGCCGGGCCGCGATCCATTTGCGCCACAGCGAGTCGGCCACAAAGGAGCCGCCCACAAGCGCCACGATCACGACAATAGCGACGATTTTCATTCGTCCGCAGGGCCTCCCTCCTTTATACGGCGTACCCGGGCGCTTGGGCCCCCGGATCGCCTCGCATTCAGAGGGGACCTACCGCCCCACGACGATCACGGTAAACGTGCCCGGAAGCATCGCGGGCCGCGGCCGCGGATTGTCCGCAGTCGGTGCGGGCCGCGGGCCAAACTCGGCAGTCACCAGGTAGATGCGGTCGGTGGAGGGATCGTAGGCCATGGTGCGTGCGCCCCGCTGCGTGGGCAGCGTCTCGATGGTTTTGTAGTCGGTCGACGAAGCGTCGACAACCGCGAGCACGCCCTCGCCGCACGAGGCAAAGGCCAGCTTGCGGGCGGCGCTCCAGCCGGCGGCGTCGGGGCCGTCGCCGATGGAGGGAGTAGCGAGCATCTTGCCGGTGTTGGAATCAACCACGCCCATCTTCTTGCCGTCGCAAACCGGGAAGAGACGATGCCCGGGCACATCAAAGGCCAGCCCGCTGGGCGATTCGCATCCGGCGAGCGGCCACTCGGCGGTCTGTTTCATGGTGTGCGCGTCGAGACGAACAATCTCGCTCTTGTCTTCAATGTTGTCGTAGACCGTGCCCTGCCCGTCTACCACAGGAAACTCCGGCTTGCCCGGCAGCGGAATGGTGGCGACCACTTTTTCGGTGGCGGCGTCAATCACAGTCGCCTCTTTGCTGCGGCCATCGAAAGCCCATACGGTTTGCGTAGCGGGCTCAAAAACAATGCCGTCGGGGTTCTGGCCCGCGGGAATGGTGGCGACGGTAGCCAGTGTGGCGCGATCGAAGGCGACCACCGCGTTGCCGCCGCCGTCGGAGACCCAGCCCAGCTTGCCGGCCGTGTCGAGCGCGATGCCGTGCGTTCCGTGAAGCCCGCCAATCGTGCCCAGTTGCTTGCCGTTCCCGGTATCCAGTACGTCAACGTGATCGCCGCGCGTGATGTAGACGCGATGCGCGGAGGGATCGACGAGGAGATAGTCCCACCAGCCCGCGTCCGTCAGCTTCCATTGGTCGAGGACGTGGTAGGGCTGCTGGGCGCAAAGGATCGGCGCCGCGAGCAAACTCGCGCAGACAAACATCGCGGCAAAGAACGCACGCACGAGGGGACGCAGGGACTTCAGGATGATCATGGGGGTCTGCCTTTCGCGCCGGGAAAAAGCGGAAGAATCCCGGCGTACGCATTGTGCCACGCGAAAATGAATGAAACCTTAAGGTCGCACGGTTTTGGTCGGGAACTTGCGACCGGATATCGCGCAGAGTGCATAAGCTACAGAAGGACAAGGCTCGACGCTCACTGCTTGGTGTCGAGCGGGTGCTGCGACTGCTCGTAGAATTCGTTCTGCAGCTTGAGGCTCGCTTGGTCGGCCTTGATGGATTTAAGGGCTTCGACGATCTGGCGCGACCACTCTTTTTGATCGAAGGCGCCTAGCTCCTTGGTCGCCGCGGCGCCGTCGCCCGCATAGTGATTCGGGAAGCGCGCGTACCACCAGATGCCGGTGTAGACGGAACCGGGCAGTGGATCGCGCTTCTGGTCGGCGCCGGATTGCTCGCCGGCTCGGTCCTGATGCACGAGGTCGGGTCGCGCGATGAGCATGTTGGAGGTTTCCGTTTCGCCCGCGTGCATGTCTTCGGGATTGCGCTTGGCAGGACGCCCGGCAATGTTCGTGTCGGGGAGTCCGAAGACATACACAACGTAGTCGCGCGGGCTGGCCATCTGCGCTTGCGCGAAGAGAGGCAGCAGAGACTCGTTGCCGCCATGCCCGTTGACGATGACGACTTTCTTGCAGCCGTTGCGCGCCATCTCGCTCACCGTTTCCTGCAGAAGAGTGAGCTGCGTTTGCAGGCTATAGGCCACGGTGCCGGGCTGATGACGCGCCTCGAAAATCTGGCCGAAGTAGTAAGCCGGAAAGACGACCGCATATTCCTGCTTGACTGCGTTCAACACGGCGAAGCGCACATCCAGCAGATCGGTGCCCAGCGGCAGATGCGGCCCGTGCTTTTCAATGATGCCGAAGGGGAGCACGCACACACCCTGCGCTTGATGGATTGCAGTCACGAAGTCGGGCCCGGTGAGATCTTCCCATTGAGGCGAAAGGCTGCTTTGGGCGCGGCTGAAGCGGGCGGCGGGCGCGAGCAGAGTGACGATGAGAGCGGCACGCAGCAAAGTGTTCATCGCGAATCCTCCACGAAGCGTTGGAAACAGGCGATGATAGCACCACGGAGCATGCGGACCTTCGCGGCGCACATTGTGCATCGCAAAGCAAAGGCCGGCGCGGGAGTCGACCGTGCGAGGCACGAACCCGGGCCAGGCCCCATGCTTTACCCTGAACGTTGCAGCCCAATCCAGGTTTCCGGATTCCCTGTGCGCATTGTCCTCTCGAACATTGGCACGTTTGGCGACATCAATCCCCTGATCGCGCTCGCTCTTGAGCTGAAGCAGCGCGGGCATGTGCCGGTGCTGGCGTTGCCGAATGTCTACCGGCCGAAGATCGAACCCCTGGGCATCGAATTTCGCGCGGTGCGGCCCGACATCGACCCCACCGACAGCCGTCTCATCGCCATGGTCTACGACGTAAAAAAGGGCACCGAGACGGGACTGCGCGATTTTCTGTTTCCCGTATTGCGACAGACCTATGACGATTTGCTGGCGGCCGCGACCGAGCCCCAGCGCGCCGACCTGCTTCTGCTGGGCGAGCTGAATTACGCGGGCCCGCTGGTTGCGGAAGTGACGGGCATTCCCTGGGCGAGTTACGTGCTGGCGCCGCTGTCGTTTTTTTCGGCCTTCGATCCTCCCGTGCTGCCGCCCTATCCGAAACTGGCGCGCGCCGACAAGGTGGCCGGGATGGGCCGCGTCATGAAGCGTCTTGCACGCTTCACCACGCGCAAGTGGCCCGAGCCCATCTATGCGCTGCGCAATGAACTCGGCTTGGCACGGGGCGCGAACCCACTATTCGATGCCAAGCACTCGCCGCACCTGGTGCTCGCGCTGTTTTCCCGCGTTCTGGGCGTGAAGCAAAGAGATTGGCCGCCGAACACGCTCATCACGGGATTCTGCTTCTACGATGCGGATGCGGGCAATGCCGCCCTGCCGCCCCATCTGGAAACGTTTGTCGCTGCGGGTGATCCGCCGGTGGTGTTCACGCTTGGGTCGGCAGCGGTTCTGGCCGCCGGCAACTTCTACGAGGTTTCGGCGAAGGCCGCTGCGCGGCTGGGTCTGCGTGCGGTTCTTCTGGTTGGATCGGACCCCAACAATCGCCCTCGGCAGCCATTGCCGGCGTCGATCTGCATGGCGGAGTATGCGCCCTATTCGGCATTGTTTTCGCGTTGCGCGCTGATCGTGCATCAGGGCGGGGTGGGGACCACGGCGCAATGTTTGCGCGCGGGCAAGCCGATGCTGATCATGCCCTACTCACACGACCAGCCAGACAATGCGCGGCGCATGCGGCGGCTGAAGATTTCGCGCACCATTCAGAAGAGCAGCTACACGCCGAGCCGCGTGGCAAGCGCACTGCGCGCGATGCTCGATGAGCCGGAATATGCCGAGCGAGCCAAAACTCTCGCGCAGAAGCTCAGCTGGGAAAACGGCACCAAGATCGCCTGCGACGCGCTCGAAGCGCTCTACGCGAAAACGGGAAAGACGCCGTAATCTCGCCGCGGCCAGCCTTGCGCGCCAAAGCAAATTCGCTGGCCAGACAGACTGCATCTGACATGTCCTCAAGCCCTTGCCATCATGCGTAACCGAGAACGAAAGCCGCGTCCACCGCAAAGGCAACTCGCATGGATTTGCGCCGCATCGCAACCAAGTTGAGGTTTAAGCTTGATCTGACGCCGCCGAGGTGCGGCCACGACAGGCGATCGGAGGAGTCATGCACATTGCGCACAAAATCTTTGTATGTTCAGTAACAACCTTGCTGGCCGCGGCAACAGCACTGGCCCAAAGCATGCCAAACGGCGGCGCAGCGCCGCAGCAGCCGAGTATGCCAAGACAGCCCAGTAACCCCAGCATGAGTTCTCCGGGCTCGTCGCCGGGCACAGCAACCACATCGCAGCAATTCGGCGATCAGTCCTTCGTAGCCAAGGCGATTGCCGGAGGAGAAGCGGAGGTGCAACTCGGGCAGCTCGCTCAGCAGAAATCGCAAAGCGACGACGTGAAGCAGTTTGCGCAGAAGATGGTTTCGGACCACACGCAGATGGGCGAAAAGTGGTTCAAGCCGGTGGCAAAGCAGATCGGCGCTTCGGTGCCGAAGGGGCCCGACAAGAAAGAGAAGAAAGAAATCGCCAAGCTGCAGACGCTTTCAGGGCAGGACTTCGATACCGAATACATTCAGGCGATGCTGAAGGATCACAGGCAGGACTTGAAGGACTTTCAAGACGAAGCCCAAGCTACACAAGATCCCAGCGTCAAGCAGGTGGCGCAGCAAGGCGCGAACATCATTCAACAGCACCTGCAGCTCATCGAGCAAGTGGCGAAGAATCACAATGTGCCCGTCGAAGGCGAACAGAAGAAAGCCAGCATGTAGGATCAGCTGCGCGTGCTCAACGGAGGCCGGAGCTCTCTCCTCTGCTGAGCGCGCCGGTCCCAGAAACAGCCTCTAGAAACAGTCCGTATAAGTGGTTATGACGCGAGGCGGCGCGGTCACGGCGCCCGCCGCGTCCACTTCAATCTCAACGCCGATCACCGCCGCATCGGAATCGCAGACCAGGTAGCCGCAGTCCTTCATGCCGTGAACGACGATGCTGCCGCGCGCGAAATTGTTGTCGTGGAATTTCTCGAAGCTGGGGATGATGCCGTTCTGCTGAAAGAAGCGGACGACGCGCTCCTTGTTCGCTCCCACTCCGAGTTTGCTCGCCGAGTCATGCTTCAGCTGCTCAACCCGTGCGTCGAAAGCGGCTTTCCTCTGCTCGCAGAGCCAGTGCATGCGTGCGCTGCCAAACCCGAAGTAGCCGATAGCGGCGACAACGAGGATGGCAAGCACAAGCAGGACCCTCGTTGGATTGATTAGCTTCATCGGCAAAGCCGCAACCGCGGAATTGGAAAGAAGCCTACACCCACTCGCCTTGGCGCATCAATGGCTCAATGGTGCCAGTCGCAGTTTCGCCGTCGATGTCGAGCTTGTTGGAACCGATCATCCAGTCCACGTGAATGAGGCTCTCGTTGGCGCCGCGCGCGGCAAGTTCGGCCGGGGTGAGCTTGTGGCCCTCGCGCAGGCATGAGGAGTAGGCCTGGCCCAGCGCGATGTGCGAAGCCGCATTCTCGTCAAAAAGCGTGTGGAAGAAAAGTTTGCCGCTGCTGGCGATCGGGGAGGAGTGCGGCACCAGCGCCACTTCGCCCAGGCGGCGCGCCCCGTCATCGGTGTCGATCAGCCTTTGCAACACTTCCTGGCCGCGCGTGGCGTGGGCCTCGACGATGCGCCCTTTCTCAAAGCGCACGCGGATGCCTTCAATCATGGTGCCCTGGTGCGACAGAGGCTTGGTCGCGGTGACGGTGCCATCGGCGTGGTCTTTATGCGGCGTGGTGAAAACTTCTTCGGTGGGCATGTTGGGGATGCAGTAGTTGCCGTTGCCTGCCGTCGTTCCGCCGCCGAGCCAGAGATGATCGTCGGCCAGGCCCAGCCGAAAATCGGTGCCGGGGCCGCGATAGCGCAGCGCAGCATAGCGTTTGGCGTTGAGACGCGCGGCGGCTTTTTGCAGATGCGCGTCGTGCGTTTTCCAGGCGGCCACGGGATCGTCGACGTTGATGCGCGACGTCTCGAAGATTGCATCCCACAGCTTGGCCATCGCGGCATCCGGAGCATCATTAGGGAACATGGCGGCCGCCCATGCAGGCGTGGCGCTCGCGACAATCGTCCAGTTGATGGCGTGGCGCGTGATCAGCTCGAGCGCGGGCCGGTAGGCTGCGGAGACGGCGCGATTGGCGCGGCCGACTTTTTCGGGATCTTCGTTGGAGAGAAGCGACGGGTTGGCCCCGGCCACCGCCAGGCGCGCCGCGCCGCTTTTGAACGCAGCACCCATGCCGTCGTAGAGCCAGGCCGCAGCCTTGTCGAAGCTCGCATCGGGCGCGAAGTGGTAACGCATGAGCGTAGCCTCGTCGTCGGCGTAGAGGGTGGTCACGAGCGACGCGCCGGCACAATAGGCGTGCTCCGTAATGCGCCGCACCAGCGGGACGCAATCGAGCGAAGCAGTCATCACCAGCTCCTGCCCTGCCTTCAATCCCAGCCCAACCTGCACCGCAACTTCGGCGAGCAGATCGAGCTTCTGTTCATGGGTGCGTTGGGTTGCGGCCACTGCCGTTGCGCTCATGGGTACACCTCTGCGGTTTCTGCGACCACGCTGCAAGGCGCGCCGCGCTCAGTTTAGTATCTCAATTCGACGCCCATCGCGTGAAGGTCCACCGCCCTCAACAGCCAGTGCCGGCCTTGGCCAGGGCGTCCTTCAATCCCTGCATGCTGATGCGGCTTGAGGCCTCGGGAGTACCAGCGCCACGCCAATGCGTCTCAAGGCTCACGGCATAGTGGTAGCCATCGCGCTTGAGGGCAGCAAACTGGCCGGCCCAGTCCACCACGCCCGTACCCACCGGCGCCCACTCCCACTTGCCGCCGCTCTTGCGGACAACATTCTTGGCGTGGCAATGGCCGATGCGGTTCTTCGGCAGCAGGTCGTAACCATCGGGGAAGGGCCGGCTGTCAGGGAAGGTCGCCGCATTGCCGGGATCCCAGTTCAGCATGAAGTTTTGCTCGGGAATGGCGCCTAGCGTGTCGGCCGCCTCGACGCCGGTGGCCGTGTTGCACGACATCTCGTTCTCGAGCAGCAGAACTAGGTCGGCTTTGGCGCAGCGCCGCGCCGCTTCGCGCAGTTTTTCGTTGATGGCCTCGCGATAGGGCTTCACGTCGTCGAGCCGCCAGAAATCGAAGCAGCGAATGCGATCGGTGCCAAACGTCTTTGCCAAGTCGATGCAATGATCGAGCAGCGCATCCTGCTTTCTGAAGTCATCGTGCGCGCCAAACTGGTCCCGCCGTTCGCTCTGCTGCGAGAGCGGCGCGCCGGGCCAGTCCACTTTGTAGAGTGGGCTGGCAATGTCAGTGACGCGTAAATTGTATTTCGCAAGGATCTTCTGCGCGTCGGCGATTTGCGAGGCGTCGAGCTCGGTCAGGTTCTTGTTCCACATGCCGCGCAGCTCGATCCACTGCAGGCCGAAGTCGTGCGCAGCCACAGAACAGGCATGGTCGAAGTCGTCCGATATCTCGTCATTGATCACGGAAATCCGAAAGGGACAGGTGGTGCTGGCCGCTCGAGCAAAGCGGGCCATCATGGTTGCCGCGCCGGCCCCGGCAACAAACTTCCTTCGTGAAATGCTCATAGCTCTCCTCGCTGAGTCTGGAGCTCAACGAGCAGGCTCCCATCAATTTGAAGTGTTTCACAAACGGAGGCGATGCCGTCGCCTGGACGGCGCCTTGGGTCTTATGCCCCACGCATTCGCGCTACTTCGCCGCGTATTCCTTGGTCTGGCCGGTGCGCGAATTCCATACACTGAAGCTGCCATCGTCCTTGGCCACTACTTTGAAGTACGCGCCATCGGAGGCGCTGCCCTTCGGGTTGGCGATGAAGGGCGCGGCGCTGTTGTGCGCAGCATCGGAGTCCTCGGCGGTGTGCAGCATATAGAGCGCCTCGAGGCCCGGGCTCTCGTGCACTGTCTGCCAGGCTTCAGGGCTGCCAGCCTTGTGCGACCCGTTGTTCATGATGGCCACGCGCGGGTGGATCGCATCGACAAAGGCCTTGGTGTTCGACAGATTGAAGCCGTGGTGATTCACGAGATAGAGATCGACATGGCCAATCAGGTTCACCGGGCAAACCAGCGGAATCTCCTTGGCCTTTGTGAGGTCGCCGAGATCGAGGAAACGGAATTTGCCGAAGCGAACCAAAATTCCTGCCGACCGCGGATTCTCGGTGGTGTCGAGGTCCCAGTGCGGCTCGGTGGCGCAATAAGGATTCGGCTCCGGCTTGACGCCGGGGACGCTCGCGATGTGCGCCCCGTCGGCGGTGAGCACAATGGTGGTGAGGCCGGCGATCTGGATGGTGTCGCCGGGATGCACGATGCGGCGAGGCGTGTTGCCGATAGCTTTGATGTAGGCCGCATAGTCGCGACGCGTATCGTTCGCATCTTCGCGATTCTCGCCGTGATCGAGGAACTCGCCCACCTTGACCCGCTGCACCAGGTTGGGCACGCCGCCCACGTGATCGACATGAAAGTGCGTGATCAGCACATGGTCGAGCTTGGTGATGCCCGCATCGTGCATGGCCGCGAGGATGCGGTCGGTGTCGCGGCCGTTATTGTCGGGCCAGCCGGTATCCACGAGGAGAGAGGCTTTGCTGGGTGAAACAAGCAGCGTCGACTGACCACCCTCCACGTCGATGGTGTAGATGGTCAGCTGGCCCGCGCCGCCTTGAGCTTGTGCGCACGTTGTCGAAAGGCCAAACAGCGCCAATGCGCCCAGGGCGATGGTCGCGGTGGCGCAGCGCAGCACGGAGAGCGGTGATTTGCGGCGGCGGAAAGTGGGCGCGGCGAAGCGAGAGTTTCTCATGACGGCCAAAGTGTACTTGACCGGGCGTAGAGGGGGAAACTGGAATCGAGCTGCACCGCCGGGGTGACAGGCCCGCAAAACGTACCCTCCAGACCCGGCGCGAACTACCGGAGGCACATAACTGCTAGAATAGAGAAGAGCCGCGCTGCGCGGACCTTATCACACCGTTTCATTCCCAACCCGCGGCCCGCGCGGCCGAATCCAAGCGAAGGAAACACCGCCCGAGTGACCCAGACGATACGCAATATCGCCATCATCGCCCATGTCGACCATGGCAAGACCACCCTGGTGGACGCCATGCTGCGCCAGGCCGGCACCTTCCGCGCCAACGAGCAGGTGGCCGATCGCGTGATGGACTCGAATGAGCTGGAGCGCGAGCGCGGCATTACGATTCTCGCTAAAAACACGGCCATCGTTTTTGAAGGCGGCAAGATCAATATTGTCGACACGCCGGGCCACGCCGACTTCGGCGGCGAGGTGGAGCGCGCCCTTAAGATGGTCGACGGCGTGATGCTGCTGGTGGATGCGGCCGAGGGCCCTTTGCCACAAACGCGCTATGTGCTGTCGAAGGCGCTCGAAGCCAAGCTGCCGCCCATCGTGGTGATCAACAAAATCGACCGGCCCGACGCCCGCCCGCAAGAGGTGCTGAACGAGATTTACGATCTGTTCATCGATCTCGACGCCGAAGAGTCGCAGCTCGACTTTCCGGTGCTCTACGCCGTCGCCAAAGCCGGCACCGCGACCACCGATCCCGCCGTGGCAGGCACCAGCTTGCAGCCGCTCTTCGAGTCGATTGTCAACACCATCCCGGCGGCTACCGGCGACATCGACGCGTCTCTGCAGATCCTCGTCACGAATCTCGACTATTCCGACTACTTCGGACGCATCGCCATTTGCCGCGTCTTTCAAGGCACGTTGCACACCGGCGACGACGTAAACATTTCCAAGCGCGATGGCTCGCTCTACAAGACACGCATCACTAAACTTTTCACCTTCAGCGGCCTTAAGCGCATCGACATTCAAGAAACCACCATGGGCGACATCGTCGCCGTGGCCGGCGTAGAAGGCATCACCATCGGCGAGACCATCACTTCCCTCGAAAACCCCGCGCCGCTACCTCTGATCGTGATTGACGAGCCGACCATTGCGATTCAGTTCAGCGTCAACAACGGGCCCTTTGCAGGACGCGAGGGGCAATACGTGACGAGCCGCAATCTGCGCGAGCGCCTGGAAAAAGAGCTGCTCACCAACGTCTCGATTCGCGTGGAAGAGACAGGCTCGCCCGACACCTTCAAGGTGCTGGGACGCGGCGAACTGCAACTCGCCATCCTGATCGAGATGATGCGCCGCGAAGGCTACGAGCTGATGGCCGGCCGCCCGGAAATCGTGACCAAGGTTGTGGACGGCGTGCGCATGGAACCTGTCGAGCACCTGACCATCGACGTGCCTGAAATCCACACCGGCGTAGTGATTGAGAAGCTTGGACCGCGCAAGGGTGAGATGACGAAGATGCACAACCACGGCTCCGGCCGCGTGCGCATGGAGTTTCGCGTGCCCAGCCGCGGCATCATCGGCCTGCGCTCGGAAATGCTCACCGAGACGCGCGGGACAATTGTCATGAACGCCTTGTTCGACGGCTACATGCCCTACCAGGGCGAAATTCCGCAACGCCCCACCGGCGCACTTATCTCCGATCGCCAGGGACAGACCACGACCTACTCGTTGAATGGCTTGCAGGAACGCGGCATTCTTTTTGTAGGTGCAGGCGTCGAAGTCTACGAGGGGATGGTGGTCGGCGAGCACTCCCGCGATAACGACCTCGATGTGAATGTCGTGCGCGAAAAGAAGATGACCAACATGCGCGCTTCGACCGCCGATGAAGCGATCCGCCTCGTTCCCTACAAGACACTCAATCTCGAACAGGCCATCGAGTTCATCGCCGACGACGAGTTCGTCGAAGTTACGCCCAAGTCGCTGCGCCTGCGCAAGAAGATTCTGCAGGCCAATCGACGCCCCAAGCGGTGGGACAAAGTGGATGCCTAGAACGACCTCATCAATGGCCTTGTGAAAAGCCACGACAAGCTCGGCATTTTCAAAATACCGGCCATGAATCCGGCGGGCGCACCACCCCTAATGATGTGTGGATCTAGGGTGCCCGCGAGGCAGATCCACCCGTTCCTGAACTGAGTCAGTTCCAGTTCTTGACCTTCGGCCAAAATTCGGCGAGCGGCTGCTTCAATCCACGGCAATAGTAAATATCGATATGGTTATAGGGCATCGAGTAGGGGTGGTCGACGTGCGCCTTCCACTCCACCGAAGTGAAAAGCGATTCGAGATTCGCGCGTGAGTCGCCCAGCACGATCATGCTTTCGCCGGTGTACCCGCGCGGTCCCCACAGAAAATAGCTTTGATGTCCGCTGATTGCTCGCGGTAATCCCAGCCTCGGTCCAAACAGATCGACGGCGCCGGCTTGCCCGTAACTCTGTCCGAAGATCGCCGTGCGCGGGCGCACGTCCGCAGGCAGGCTGTTGTAGACGCGTGCGACCTCAGCAGCCATCTCCGGCCAGCCAAACTGGTCGGCGAAAAGCTGCGGCAAAGGGCCGAGATCGTGATTCTCAATCGTCGGTTGCTTGAGATGGAGGGCCGTGGAGTACCGAATGTAGGTCTCCGGCGGCAACAATGGAATCGCGATGGGTGCCAGCGCGATCCCCATGAGAATCATCGCCCCGCCCAATCCCCAGCGCAGCCAGGCCAGCCGCGGACGATCGAGCCATCGTTCCCACAGCACCGCTCCTCCGGCAAAGAGCACCGGAAACGCCGGGAAGAGATAGTAGATTCGCGGATTCTCGAAGACGATCACCAGCGCTGTGATCATCCACGCCCATCCAAGAAAGCAAAACGTTCTGCCTTCCCGGCGAATGAAGAAGAACCACAGGCCGCCCAGCCAGATCGGAAGGCTGAGATGCTGCATCGCCTCGATCTCCTCGCCGAAAAAGCGCAGCGGCGACAACGCTACATTGCGACCGCTCTCCCGTATGTTCCGCTGCAGCTCGAGAAACGGAAAGTGGTAGTGGATGTTCCACATCAGATTGGGCAAAAAGATCAGGAATGCGATAGCGCCGCCGATCCAGAACCACTTGCTGGCCATGAGCCGGCGCTGGCGCGTCAGCAGCAGGCCCCCAACCAGCCCAACTCCGAAAATGCCCATCGAGTATTTGTTCTCAAGACCGATACCGGCCACTACGCCAAACCAGAGCCACAGCCGCATATTGCCGGTGTTGATCATCCGGAGGATCAACCACGCGCAGCCCATCCAAAACAGCGGCTCCGTGCAATTCATGCTGAGAAAATGATCGATGCCCAGCAACCCGGGAGCCAGCAGAACGCACAACGCAGCGAGACCTTGCGCGAAACGCCCGCCTCCCAGCTCACGTGCGAGCAACCCCGTCAGCAGCACCATCATCGCGCCGCACAACGCAGGCAGCAGGCGAATCGCTGACAGCGAATCGCCCACGGTTGCGCGAACAAGCCAGGTCATGACCCCGATCAATGGCGGCTGATCGACATAACCCCAGTCGAGGTGTCGTGCGCAATCAAGATAGTAGAGCTCGTCGACAAAGTAGCCATAGTTGCGGCCTGCATAGAGGTGCACGGCAAGCTTGACGAGGGCGATGAGCGTAACCCCGAGTCCGGTGCCAAGCAACCACGGTCTTGCGGATGCGCCGCGCGCCGGTGCGATGGCTAGGTCTTGCGAGAGCTTCTTCACCGATTCGTAAACTCCAGCTTGGGGTGGATCTGCGGTTCAATACGCGAAAAACACGCGCACGCTTCAGGAAAGCCTGCTCTTCGCCTCCAGAACCCGCTGTAATGCCTCGCCTGCGGTTGATCCAATCGACGACAGATGCCCCATCTTGCGCCGCTTGCGCGGCGTGTGCTTCTCGTAGAGGTGCAACCTTACTCCGGGCACCGCGAGCGCTGCGGCGAAATTCGGAGCGCCTTCGCGATCGAGCCACACCTCGCCAAGCAGGTTCACGATGGCACACGGCGTGATGAGCTCGGTGGAGCCCAACGGCAGGTTGCATGTAGTCCTGACCAGCTGTTCAAACTGGCTCGTTGCGCACCCGCGTTCGCTCTGGTGATAGCTGTTGTGAGGCCGCGGCGCCAGCTCGTTCACCAGCAGTTCACCGTCGCGCGTCACAAACATTTCCACGCACAGTAGACCCTCGATGCCAAGCTTCGCACTCATTGCAGACGCCAGATCCTCGGCGCGTCGCTCCAGTTCAGGCGACACCCCCGCCGGCAGCACGCTCCATGCCAGGATCTGGTTTTCATGTTGATTCCGCGCGGCGGGAAAGCTCCGGACTTCGCCCCGCGGGTTGCGCGCCGCCATCACGCTGATCTCGCATTCTAGATCGAGCGCTTTCTCCGCCACGCCAGGCTTCCCGCCGACGCCTCTCCACGCTTCCGCGACCGACGCCTCATCTGCCGGTCGTTCGTGCCCAATCCGCGCCTGGCCGCGGCCGTCGTAGCCGCCGCGTCCAATCTTCAGAAAGATATTGCCGCCCAATGCGGGCACGGCCTCCTGCAAATCGCTCTCGCTGCGCACCACGCGAAACGGCCCCACCGGGAACCCGTTCTCCGCGAGCCACGCCTTCTGCAGTGTCTTGTCCTGGATAATGCGGATCGGCTCCACGCCGGGCCGCAGCGGTGCGATCCGCGCAACCGTGCTCAGCGCATCGACCCCAATCTGTTCAATCTCGAGAGTCACCGCGTCTGAGCCTACGGCAAGTCGCCGCGCCGCATCAGCGTCATCCCAGCGGCCCACAATGGTCTCGTCGACTACAAAGCTCGCTGGGCACGCGGCCTCAGGATCCATTACGCGGACGCGATACCCCATCGTGCGCGCCGCCATTGCCGTCATGCGGCCAAGCTGTCCGCCGCCAAGGATCGCCAGCAGTCCACCTGGTTGAATGACCTGCGAAATGTCAGGGCTTGGCGGCACGCAGTGCTTCACGCAGGCAACTCCAAATCGAGTTTCTGATCAAGCACTTCCTGCGTTCGCGCCGCGCGCCACGCCGCGAGCCGTTCATACAGCGCCGAGTCGGTCGTCGCCAGTATCTCCGCCGCCAACAGCGCCGCGTTCGCCGCGCCGGGCTTGCCGATCGCCAGTGTCCCCACCGGCACGCCCTTCGGCATCTGCACAATCGAAAGCAGCGCATCGAGTCCATTCAGCTGCGTCGCCGCCACCGGCACGCCCAGCACCGGCACCAGCGTCTTCGCCGCCAGCATCCCAGGCAGATGCGCCGCGCCGCCGGCCCCGGCAATGATCACGCGAAGTCCGCGCTCCTTTGCAGTCTCGGCATACTTGAAAAGCCAATCCGGCGTGCGATGCGCGCTCACCACGCGCGCTTCATGCGAAATCTTCAACTCGCGCAAGAGTTCGACGGCTCCCGAGAGCACTTCATAATCGCTCTTGGAGCCCATCACTACGCCCACCAGCGGCTTCTCGCTCATGCGCCGATTATACGAGGGCATTCCGCGCTTTCTCCTTCCCGCGGCCCATTTGCGCGAAGGTCAGAATACAACCCTCACTTCCGGAAGCACGTCTCCACGGCCACCTCGAGAATCGCCAGAAGCACGCTGACCGCCGCCAGGAAACCCTTCGCCCGCTGCCAGTTTTGCTCATGACACTCCATGCGCCGCTCCAGCTCCGCAATCCGGCCGCCGTTCCCGTCACCCGTCAACCCCGTCATTTGCGTCTTGAGCACGCTCAGGTCGCTCAGCACCTGTGCCTCAAATTCATTCATCATGCGCATGCATCCAACTCCGGCCCTTCATTTCCGCGCTTCTCACGTCTATGCCCCCAGCGGCAAATTGAAAAATAGCGCCGCAGAAAACTCTGAGTAATTCGGCGGAGTCGCACCGTCAAACATCCTGATATAGAAGCGGTCGCTCGCTGAAATGCGCGTAAACGTCAGGTTGGATTGCGATCCGCGCATCACCAGATCCGTATCTTCGCCCGGACCAAACACAAAATCGCGCCGTCGAATCTCAAATCCGCCTCCGACCGGTGCGGTCGCGCCCATATTCAGGGTCACCGTGCTTCCGCCAATCGATGTCACCGCGAGCGAACTGAGACTGGGCAGCACAGTCGGATTGATGATCGCCGGCAGCCACGCGTCCTTTGCCACCGTAGCGCTCGTCTTGATCGCCAGGTCTTCCGCCCAGTCATTGGCGAATCCGATTGCATACTCCAAACGATCGGGGAGGCTCGCCGCGTAACTCACCTTGACAGCCCGCACCACCACCTGCACGTTTATATTGGCAGACGGGGCATTCAGCAGCAA
>DATDIQ010000022.1:0-9606 GCA_036520995.1 Occallatibacter sp. | reverse complement strand
TCCTCCCACAGCCAGATACCCCGCCCGGATTGAGCCTGGATTGCAGTCAAGCTGGAAACTTGGTTCTCGACCGTTGTGAACAGCCGATGCACTCATTGACCCTGAGTTGGGCTGAGTCTCGAAGATCGGTCCCCATAAACGTTAGAACCCTATCGGGACCGCCCCGGTAGGCGAGGCAGGATTGAGTCGGTCATCTTGGACCGGGGCGGTTTCGATAGGGCCGTTTGGAGTAAGTCGCTGGCACGACGGACGCGGTGATCAGGCTATGGGATTTCAATGAGCGCAAGATGTCGGCCGGGGTGCCAAGAGGATTGGGAGCGATGGGCTCGGGTGCAGCGACCTCCGTATCCGGGGCGAAATTTGGGCGAGTTCCCGGCCGTCGAATGCGCGTTGTGAGTGCAGCCATCGGAGTTGAAGCGCACGTCTGCATGGCATGCTGTGGCACGCGGTCGTGACGGATGAACAGCAACGGGGCCAATAGAGTGGCGTTCACGAAGTATCATCGCGAAACCTCCTGGGCAATGACGGGTCCAGTCCGGCGCCGAAGTAAAGCTGGCCGCGGGTCAGACGTTCGACGACCAGCATGATGCCGGAACAGGCTGGACAGCGGAGAGTGGGTGGCTCAGGGCGATCGACGCATGCTTCCATACCAAGCAGTGCACGACAGCGTTCAAGTGCAGCGCTTCGCTTGCGGTTGGCGAAGAGTCCGAAGTGCCGGATGCGCACCAGACGACCGGGGAGAACATGCAGCAGGAATCTGCGCAGGAACTCATGGGCGGAAACGGTCATGACCTTCTTCTTGCCGCCATGGGCATAGTCTCGCCAGCGGAATGCGACGTGACCGTTCTCAAAGGTCACGAGCCGATGGTTGGAGATGGCCACGCGATGGGTATAACGGGCCAGGTAGTTGAGCACATGTTCGGCGCCTCCGAACGGTGGCTTAGCGTAGACGACCCAGTCCTGTTGATACAACTGCCGGAGGAAACTGGAGAGACCGCTGGAAGCGGCCAGATGCTGTTGCGAGCCGCGAAACTGAAGCTTGTCCTCAGTGACGAGCTGCTTCAGTCCAGCTATGAACTTGCCGCGGAAGACTCGGCTTAATGCGTGAACAGGCAGGAAGAACCGGCGCGAGGAATCGATCCACCTCGACCCGTCGAGTGCGAGGCCGCCGGCGGGAACGATGTAATGGACGTGGGGATGATGCTCGAGGTTCTGTCCCCATGTATGGAGCACGCCGAGGAATCCGATGTCCGCTCCCAGGTGCTTGGGATCGCGAGCCAGTTCGAGGATGGTCGCGGCGCTGGTGCGATAGAGCAGGTCGTAGAGCAGTCGCTTGTTCTGGAGGACAAGGGCGGAGAGCGAATGCGGCAGCGTGAAGACGACGTGGAAGTAGGGCACGGGCAACAGTTCAGCCGATCGCGCCGCTAGCCATTTTGCGCGCGCGTTCCCCTGGCACTTCGGGCAGTGCCGGTTGCGGCATGAGTTGAATGAGATGGCCTGATGGCCGCAGCGGACGCACTGATCGCGATGACCGCCCAGTGCCGCGGTGCGGCAGCGAACGATGGCATCGAGCACCTTGCGATGGGGCCATGCAAAATGCGACTGCTGCTGTTCCCAGAAACTGTTGCCCGTTCGACGGACGATGTCGGCCACCTCGAGGGTGGGCCGGTTCATCGCCTCATCTTCCTCCTGGAGCGCTTCACCTCGTCAGGGCCGGAAACCTCGATCGCTTCGAGCGGACTGGGGATGGCCTGCAGATGGCGCCGGGACAGGTGCAGATAGACAGTGGTATGAGCGAGCTTGGCATGACCGAGAAGAACCTGGATGGTGCGCAGGTCGGCGCCAGCTTCCAGCATATGCGTGGCAAAGCAATGCCTCAGCGAATGCGGAGATACATGCTTGGTGATTCCGGCGCGATTGGCTGCCTCGTTAACCGCCTGCCAGACGATCTTCTCTGTGATGGGAACGTCAGCCCGCCAGCCCTTCACCGTCCCTGGGAACAGATAGGTCTTGGGCTTCATCCAACGCCAGTACTCGCGCAGGGTCTCCACCAGCTTCGGGGTCAGCAGCACATCGCGGTCGCGTCCACCCTTGCCTTCGCGCACATGGATGACCATGCGCTTGCTGTCGATATCAGAGACCTTGAGATGGCACATCTCGGCCCGGCGCAGGCCGGTTGCGTACAGCATCATCATCATGGTGCGATGCATCAGGTTGCTGGCTGAATCGATGAGCCGGGCCACCTCTTGCTGATCCAGTATGGTGGGCAGCCGCCTCTGACGCTTGGGAAATGGAATGTGATCGGGGAGATACGGCCGGCGAAGCGTCTTGACGAAAAGAAATCGCAGCGCCGCGGTGCGGCCCTCGATGGTTCCGGGAGATAGCTTGCGCTCGCGAAACAGATACGCCTGGTACTGGCGGATATGGTCCGGGCCAAGCCGTTCCGGCGAACGGTGGAAGTACTTCGCAAAGTCTTCCACCGCGAAGATGTACGAACGTACTGTGCTCTGAGAATAGTTGCGACGCTGGAGTTCATCCAGCATCATCTGCCGAAGATGGGTCACGGTAGACCTCCTGTGACCCAAACCTTAAACCGGCGACAAAACTACTCGAAGGCCCACGCCGCAGCGTCCGTCGCGCCAGCGACTTAGTCCAAACGCCCTTCTCGTCATTGGACGTAGGAAGCGAAATCCAAGTTCTCGAAGAGTGATAAATCGCCAATGCGCTCACCGACGACAGCACTTGAACTACATGGCCGAAGAGTCGGCATTTCGTCCATCTGCCAATTCGTGCTCGATGCAGGAGGATAGCCGGTTATACGGCCAAGTGCCAGAATACGGCTCGACTTGAGGTGCTCAATGAGTGTGTTGTCCCTGAAATCGCCAATGGAAGACGACCTTGGACCGAACTCGAGATGTCGTCTAAAGGCGTTCCCTTGACAAACAAGTAAAGCCAACCAGAAACTAGGACTGGGGACCACTTGAATGCCTAGTAAAGAGAAACGCTCTGCGCAGTTGCTGCAAGGAACGCTTGATCTTATAGTGTTGCGTACTCTTGCAACTATGGGCCCACAGCACGCGTATCAGATTGCCGGCCGGCTGCAACAACTATCCGATCAGTCGCTTGAGCTGAACCAAGGAACGCTCTACCCAGCATTGGTGCGACTTGAGCAGTATGGCTGGATCAAGGGCGCCTGGGGTCAGACCGAGAGCAAACGAGAGGCGAAGTTTTACGAGCTTACACGAGTTGGACGCAGTGCATTGGAAAAAGAGACAACTCAGTGGCGTAAGATGTCGAGTCTGGTTGAGCGTGTCCTCCTTGAAGGAGGCCAAGGATGAACCGGCACCTCGCGCGCTACCTTGCGAAGCTGAGGAATCTCTATGCAGCAAAAACGGCAGACGATGATTTCTAGCGCGAGATTCAGGCGCACCTCAACTTTCTTGAGAGAGAGTATTTGCGACAGGGTCTCACTTCAACGGAGGCACACCACAGAGCGCGGCTCGCCTGTGGCGGAATTGAGCGTACCAGACAAGCGCATCGCGATGAGCGTTCGTTTCTGTGGCTGAGCCAAGCTGGTCAGGACCTTCTACACGCTCTGCGTTCAATGAAACGCGCCCCTGGCTTCACGTTCGCTGCGGTTCTCACATTGACCCTCGGAATTGGCGCCAATACTGCGGTCTTTTCTGTAGTGAATGCCGTTCTCATTCGACCGCTCCCCTACCCGGATCCCGACCGCATCGTACAAGTCATCCTGGCGTCAAAGGGCGGAGAACAACGTGGGCAGTCGATCCCGGATTTCCGATTCCTGCTTGATAGGGCGAACGCGGTACAGGACATCACCGCTTACGACTTTGGTCAATCGGAGATGGGGTTAACCTCGGGCGTGCCTGAGCAGGTCCGCGGCATTCACGTCACGTCGAATTACTTCCGTCTTTTTGGGGCTCCTTTCCTGCTCGGTCGCTCTTTCGACAGCGCGGATGATCGCGTCAATGGTCCCAGGGTGGTCATTCTCAGCTACGCGCTTTGGAAAGACAGATTCGGAGGAAACAAAAATATTGTGGGCGAGGCGATATCGCTCGACAAGCAGCCCTACACCGTTATCGGGATTACTGCGAAGAGCTTTCACTCTGAACCGGAGGCCGAACTCTGGATACCGTTTCAGTTCAATCTCAACAGTGAGGACAAACTTCATTCGTTTGCAGTGGCCGCTCGTATTAAGCCGAATATGACATTAGCCCAAGCGAATTCTCAGTTATATGCGGCTTCGGAATCAGCAAAGCAACTTTCGGAGCTGCCCGATCCAGATTTCCAGTTTCAACTCCGGAGTTTACGCGACGTGATGGTCGGCGAAGTTCGATCCCCCCTCCTAACCCTGGAAGGAGCAGTTGGTTTCGTTCTACTCATTGCTTGCGCGAACTTGACCAACCTACTCCTCGTCCGAATGACCGTTCGTCGACGTGAATTCGCAATCCGCGCAGCAATCGGCGCCGGCCCCGGTCGCATCTTAAGGCAGCTTATCGTCGAAAGCCTGCTACTCAGCTTCTGTGGCTGCACAGCAGGCGCTATCGTGGGAATCCTCGGCGTCAACCTTCTGTTGAAAATCGTTCCTGGCAACATGCCGGGCATTCAAGAAATGAATGCGACCGTTGGGCTCGATTGGCGTGTGCTCCTATTCGCAGCGGGACTCTCAATCGTGACGGGTCTTGTCCTTGCGATTGCCCCGGCTCTGGCAGTCCTCCGGCCCAAACTTATCGAGACCCTCAATGAAGCTGGCAGCCGCCAAGGTCTTGGCACTCGGACGAAATGGCTGCACTCGCTCACGGTAATCAGCGAGGTTGGGCTGTCGCTCATCCTACTCATCGGAGCAGCGCTGTTGATCCGCACCTTCATCTTGCTGAATGGCGTGGACCCGGGCTTCGACAGCCATCATGTGCTGATGATGACGATGCCGATGGGCACAGGACGCGCCGAATCGGCCGCGACTCTGTCGGCAATGGTTCGGGACGCGCGGCAGCAATTGGCCGGAATTCCAGGCGTGGAAGCTTCCTCAGCTAGCTTCAGCCCGCCGTTTGCAAGCCGAATGGGCCTCCCGTTCGCTTCCGTCTCGGGTGCCTCGGAAACTTCCGGAGATGGAGATTGGCTCGCAGCGTCCCCGGGTTATTTTCAGGTACTGAAGATTCCCATCGTGCGCGGAAGAGATTTTGATTCTCGAGATGAATCCGGTGCGCCGCCAGTAGTGATGATCAACGACACAATGGCCAAGCGATATTGGCCGCGTCGCGATGCTCTTGGTCAACAGATCGTGATCGGCAAAGGCCTCGGGCCGAAGTTCGAAGATAAGCCTCGAACCATTATTGGCATCTTCGGGAATACACGGGACGACGGTCTTGCGCAGGCTCCGGCGCCGACGATGGTAATTCCAGATGCACAGGAGCCGGATGGAATCATCGAAATGATGTCGAAGTTTGGCCCGATCTGGTGGATGGTTCGCACGCGCATGGAGCCCCACCAACTCATTCCTGCGGTGCCCGAGGAATTGCGCAAGGTAAGCGGAGGAAGGCCCGTTGGCGACATAGGAACAATGGACGATATTCTCGCACGCTCAATCGCTGGACAGCGATTCGAGATGCTCTTGCTGTCGATCTTCGCGTTCGTAGCGCTCTTACTGGCGGCTGTGGGAGTCTACGGCGTGATTGCGTATTCGGTTGCCCAGCGCACACACGAGATCGGTGTACGAATGGCTCTCGGAGCCGACCGGTCAAGTGTACGCAACATGGTTCTGCGGGAAGGCTTATTGAAAGGGACAATTGGGATCGTTTGTGGAACATGCGCGGCATTCTTTCTTGCTCGTTTGCTAGCCGGACTGCTTTTCGGTGTGTCGTCCCACGATGCTGTTGTGTTTGTTGCGACACCGCTGGTTCTGGAAGGCGTAACTGCGGTCGCGGCCTTGATTCCCGCGCGAAGAGCGGCCAACTTCGATCCAGTACGAGCGTTGCGCAGCGAATAGTCATCGGACAGCCATTCGAAACAACGCGAACTGCAAACATGGCCTGCCCCACCCAAGCGACTTCTCGAACAGCGCATTATCGCCAACTCGCGCTTCCAGGCTGGCCAATTCTGGAAACGCGGTAAGGGCCTTTACGCGCCACCTGAGATCTACCTTGTGCCCGTGACTCGCCCGGAAGTTCTGGAAAACTGAAGGTCTTTCAGTGCGTTTAGAGTGTTCTCTGAATGACTCGGCGATTCCTCAAGAAATGGACAAAAGTGTCAAACTGTCACTCCGCCCGCAACGCATCTGTCGGGTTCACCGACGCCGCACGACGGGCGGGCAGGAAGCTCGCCGCCATCGACGCCAGCCCCAGAAGCAGGGCCACGCAACCCAGGGTCACAGCGTCCCACGCTTGCACACCGAACAACAGGTTGCGCATCAGCAGGGATGCTCCCACGGAGCAGACCAGCCCGATTGCCAATCCCGTTCCTGTCAGCCATCCCGCCTGCAGCATCACGAGCTTGTACATCGAGCTGCGCTGTGCCCCTAGCGCCATGCGCACGCCAATCTCCCGCGTTCGCTGGCTCACCGAGTATGCGATCACTCCATACAGCCCCACTACGCCCAGCACTAGTGCCAACGCCGCAAATCCCCCCACCAGGTAAGCCGCAGAGCGGTGAATGTACGCTGACTGTGAATCGTTGATGTGCTGCGTCATGGTGCTGCCTTCCTCCACTGCCGCTTGGGCGCTTACCTGGTGAATCGCCGCGGCCAGCACTGGAAGTACCGTCTGTTCATCTTGACCTGTGCGAACAATCATGGAAAAGTACTTATCCGTGTTCTGGTTGAAGTGAAAGTACTCCGCCGGCCATTGTTCCTGAGCGAGGCCGGCATCCTTGAAGTCCGCCACCACTCCAACAATCTCGCGAATCGACTTTGGCGTCAGCTCCGTGTCGCCCATCCGCTTGCCGACCGGGTCCTCACCAGGAAAGTACTTCTTCGCGAATGCCTCGTTCACCACGACAACCTTGGGCTTTGTTCCGTCTTCCGCATCGGTGAAGTAGCGCCCGCGTAGCAGTTTCGCATGAATGGTCGTAAAGAATCCCGCGCTCACATCGCGCTCATTCACTTCATTGTGAATTCCGTTATACGGCCGCCCTAAAAAGCGCACCCAGTCCGTGTTGCAATTGCAGCTCACGGGCAGCACGCTGGTGATGGCTGCCGATTCCACTCCTGGCAAACTCTGCACGCGCGCGACCGCGGAGCGGGCAAATGCGACCACCTGCTCATCCTTGCTAAACGCCGCGTCCGGCAACCCAACATTGATGGTCGCCAGATGGTCGGTCGGGAATCCCATATCCAGATGCAGGAGGTTGTAAAGACTTTTGCCGAGCAGGCCTGCGCCGGTTAGAAGAACTACGGCTGTCGCCAGTTCAATCACTACCAAGTTTGCGCCCACGCGCCGCCATAACGTCCCAGCCGAACCACGTCCGGCTTCAAACAATCCCTCGCGCATCTTAGAGAATCTGAAATGCAGGATCGGAGTGATCGCAAACAGAATCGCCGCAAGCGCGGCTAGGCACCCGGTGAACAGCAACACATGCAGATTCAACCCGAGCCCACGCAGATACGGCATGCCGATCATCATGTCTTTTGAGATCAGGCCGCTGAGCACCTTCATGGCGCCGTACGCAAATCCAAGTCCGGCTGCGCTGCCCGCAACAACCAGGGTCAGCCCTTCCGTGACAAACTGACGCGAAAGGCGCGCCCGCGATGCGCCCAGCGCGCCTCGGACTGCAATCTCGCGTCTGCGGCTTTCCGCGCGCACCAGCAGCAGGCTCGATACGTTCACGCACGCGATGAGCACCAACAATCCCGCACCCCCAAGCAGCATCAGAAGGACTGGGCGGATGTCCCCAACGATCACCTCAGACAATAGAACCACACTCGCGCTGTTGCCCCGATTTGAATCCGGATACTGCTTCTCCAATTGCAACGCGATCGATTTCATCTGGGCCATTGCACTCTGAACCGAGACACCGTTCTGCAATCGACCCACGCCATCGAGATTGTGGCAAGAGCGCCGCTTTTCACACTCGTGGGTGGGTTGCAGGGGCTCCCAAAACTCCGCGTTGTCTCGAAGCGCAAAGTGGAAATCACTCGGAAGTACGCCGACGATTGTGTGCGCAACGCCGCTTAGGTTTACCATCTGCCCCACCACGTCGGCTCTACCACCAAATCGCCGTTGCCAGGTTCTGTAGCTCAACAAAACCACCGGCGCCGCACCGGCCACATCCTCACCCACCTGAAAGTCCCGCCCCAGCATTGGTTGAATTCCCAGCGTCCGAAAGAATCCGGCGCTTACTCGCTCCCCCGGCACGGGCTCTGTGCCCGTGGGTGTGCTGAGCGCGTAGAAGGTCCTGGTGAACACTTCCATCGAATTGAAGGTCGTATTCATCCGCTTCCAATCCAAATAATCCGGATAAGACAAATTGTTTCGCGGAAACAGATCCGTGCTCTCATTCACCGCGACCAGGCGCGCCGGCTCCGGATACGGCAGCGGTTTGATGAGTGCAGCATCCACGAACGCAAAAATCGCCACGCTAGCTCCAATTTCCAACGCCAGAATCAGAATCGTTGTCATCGCGAACCCAGGGTTCTTGCGCAGTTGCCGCAACGCAAACCTGAGGTCGTGCACAACTGTCTCCATCTTGAATTCGACCACTTCGTGGCTTTGCTCCCGCAACTTCGTCGCATTACCGAACTGCCGCATCGCTGCGTGGCGCGCACGTTCCGGCGTCATCCCGCCAGCAATGAATTCGATTTCCGTCTGCTGGCGATGAAAGGCCATCTCTTCGTCCAGCTCGCCACCAAACCGCTTCCGTCCAAGAAGAATGGAAAGCTTCCTCAAGAATCGTGAGATGACGTTCATTTAAGCCTCCTGCGCGTCCTGCAACACTCGGCCAATGGCCGCGATCATCTGCTCAAACTGCGACAACTCGATGCCCAACTGCTTACGCCCCACCGATGTGAGCGTATAAAAACGCCCTCGCCGGTTGGTCTCTGTCATCTTCCACTCTGCCCTCACCCAGCCCTGCAGCAGCAGCCGTTGCAATGCCGGGTACAGAGAGCCTTCTTCCACAGTCAGTACATTGTCAGATAGGTGCTTGATCGAGAGGGCGATGCCGTATCCATGAAGTGGCGTCCGAGTCAGCGTCTTAAGGATCAGCATGTCGAGAGTTCCAGGCAGCAGGTCGGGTTTCTTGGCCATGCTCAGTACCATAGATAATCTATGGGTAGATTGTCAATGGTTGGATGTCTCCGCGTTTTTGGATGGGTTGGGCGGAAATTCGAAAGCAATCCCGTGTTACAAGTCTCAATTGATGCAGAATCGCCAAGTCGCTCACTGAGCCCGGATTTCAGCTAAATGGCTGGCTCTCGAGTTCGGCAGCCGCGCTTGGCACGTTTTTATTTGGGCATTTCCGCAGGAAAGCGATGACCTGCGCAGCTCACGCCTGATATGCAACGAAAATGCTCCTTCGGGACCATCAAGGTCCTCGAAAGGAGCAATCATGCAAAAGGGAAGCTTGGTACGAAGAGCACGGCATAGTCAAGCC
>DATDIQ010000021.1:0-40101 GCA_036520995.1 Occallatibacter sp. | reverse complement strand
GCCATCGTACAGCAACTGCACCGCGCCACTGTTCATCGACATCAGATGGTTTTCAGAGTCGTACGAAAACGTCTTGCCACCTGTGGTTAGCACGTTGCCATTCTGGTCGTACGTCTCCGCTGACAGCTCGTCGTCGGGGTTAAACGTGCCGCTCAGCCGTAGGTTGTGGTTCCGCTAGCGTCGGTGGGGCGGAGTGACTCCGGATGCGGTGAGGAAGACGAGCTCAGAGCTATAGGGATGGGCAAGTTGAACCGTGAGTCCCTGGCTCATCAGATCTTTGCCGGTGGCTTCGTTGTCGGGCGCGCTGCGGTCTTCAAGGTGGAGTTTGTACTGTGCGGCGGGATTGAGTCCGGCGAGCGCGAACGCGTGGCGGGATTCGTTGGGGTCACTGCCGCGAAAGGCATAGACGACGCCCTTCTGTTGAGCGTTGTCCCAATACTCGATGGCGTCCCAATGCACGCCGTCGGGCCGCGCGGAGACGTGATAGAGCTGCGCGTCGCGGAGGAGCGGACGCAGTTTTTCTTTGTAGAGGGCGATGGCCTGGCGCGCGGTATCGCGCTGCGCGGGCGTCCAGGAGGAAGTGTCCTGCATGAGGGTGAACCAGCCCATCATGCCGCTGCGCAGCATGTAGAGGAAGTTTTCGGGTTGGGGTGCGGGCCATTTTTCGACGTAACTTTCGAGCATGGGCGGGGGAAGGAGAAAGCTTGCGTCATAGAAGGCGCGGCGGTTGGAGAGCGGGTCGTAGGTATCGGTGATGGAGAAGTAATCGCCATGGGCCGCGGAACCGAAGTCGACCATACGGCCGCCATCGTTGCAAATTTCAAACAGCAGGCCGGGGTGAGCGCGGCGCAGTTGCGCATAGATGTCGTAGTAGGCGCGCACGGCGTGGTAACTGACGTCGGTGGAGTTGGAGGCGCGGACGAAGTCGAAGCCTGAGTCGTGGGTGATTTTGATGGAGGCGCGATCGGGCGGAGCGTGGGGATGATCGTCGCGCATGCAGCCCTGTGCAACAAGGTAGCCATCGTGCTCAAGCATGTCGAGGTGGTTGTCGCGGACGATGCGGTCGACTTCGGAGGCGAGATAGCGATGGACGGCGGGAACGCCGAGGTCGACGGTCTGGCCCTTGAACGCTTCGGGCTTCCAGGCAGGCGGGAGATCGGTGACGAGCCAGTCTGGGATTTTGCGGACGTTGAGAGCGCCGGGCTCGGTGTCGAGGCCAGCCTGGGTCCAATCGACCCAGAGGCCGAAGCGGAGGCCCTGGGCGTGCGCTGCATCGGCGAGGGGCGCCAGGCCGTGCGGAAACTTGAGGGGGTCGGGATACCAGTCGCCCACGCCGCGGAACCAGCCGGCGTCGAGATGAAACATTTCAAGGCCGAGTTGTTTTGAAGCGTGGATCATGCGCAGGGCGAGGGCCTCATCGACCTGCATGCCGCTGCCCCAACTGTTGTTGACGGTGAGGGGGTAGTGGGGATCGCTCCAGGTACGGGGATTGCCGAGCACGGCGCGTACCCAGGGACGCAGTTGATTGCCGACGCCGTCGGGGCCGCCGGTGGATGCGCCGAGGAAGATGGTGGGCGATTCGAAGGTGGCGCCGGGAAGGATGCGCGTACGGAAAGGGCCCGGATCGGGATTGAGGCCGAGCAGGGTGCGCAGGCTTGTGCCGTTGCGTTCAAGGGCGATGCGGGTGCGGCCGCTGAACTCGATGCCGGCGAACCAGCCGGCGTGGGGAGCGTCAGCGGAAGAGACGAATTCAAAGGGGATGATTTCGCGCGCTTCGCCGGGCTCGGGGTGCGCGTAGGTGGAGGATTTGCCGGTCCAGTGGTAGCGGTCGGAGATGGTGTCGAGATGCGTGCCTTGCGGGGAGGGGGTGTCGGCGCCTTTTTCGACGTAGAAATTGCGCAGGGTCGCTTGGGCGGGATAGAGGAAATCCAAGCGGAGGGAATCGAGGAGAGGGAGCCAGAGTTCGCCAGTGTCGAGATTCTGGACTGTGACGTGGTGCTGGATGGGACCGGAAGAGGCACGGAGTTCCCATTGCCAGGTGAGGCGCAGATGGGGCGTTTTGGATTCGTAGACGAAGGAGAGGACGCGTGGGCTGGTGTGGCTGAGGGCGGAGTTGAAATTCCAAACTAGGGGGAGGGAGATGGCGTTGCGGAGGATGCTGGAGGGCAATGGTTCTTCGGCTTGATTGCGGAGAGAGAGGCCCGGGGCGCGGATGGTGTCGAGATGCGGTGCGTGGGGGCCAGCGGTGAACGCGAAGGAGACGGTGGTGTTGGCGAGGATGGCAGATGTGGCCGCGGCGTGGCTGGGGAGAGATATAGAGAGAGCGATGAGGATTGCGTTGGAGACGCGTAGCGGAGTGGGGGGAATGCGCACACAGGGCATGTTCGCAGCGCAGGGTGGGATGGGGCGAGTGAAAAGTGTGGGGAGGCGATGGGGGTTGGGTTCGTGTTTTCCCACGGATGCGCGGTGAGGCTGATTCATTCCCGGTTTGTGATTGATGCTTTGGTCGCTTTGCCATGTCTCAGGAGCGAGACATGGGGCACCCAGGGTGGTGGTGATTCGGGATTCTTTGAAGCGGGGAATCAGGCGACGGCGGGGGCTTTGAGGAATTGGAGGGCGCGGGTGAGGTAGCTTTTCAGGTCGCGGCGATGGACGACGGCATCGAGGAAGCCCTTATCGAGGAGGAACTCGGAGCGTTGGAAGCCATCGGGGAGTTTCTGGCGAATGGTTTGCTCGATGACGCGGGGGCCGGCGAATCCGATGAGGGCGCCGGGTTCGGCGATGTTGAGGTCGCCGAGCATGGCGAAGCTGGCGGTGACGCCGCCGGTGGTGGGATCGGTGAGGATACAGATGTAGGGGATGCGGGCGTCGTCGAGTTGGGCGAGGGCGGTGGAGATTTTGGCCATCTGCATGAGGGAGACGATGCCTTCCATCATGCGGGCACCGCCGGACGCGGAGACGACGATGAGCGGTTTGCGTGCGGTGCGGGCGCGATCGACAGCGCGGGCGATGGTTTCTCCGACTACAGCACCCATGGAGCCACCGATGAAGCTGTATTCCATGGCGCTGACGACGACTTCGTGGGGGCCGAGCTGGCCTACGGCATTGAGGATGGCGTCGTCGAGGCCGGTTTCCTGTTGCGCTTTGCGGAGACGCTGCTTGTAGGGTTTGAGGTCGACGAAGTTGAGTGGGTCAGTGGAGCGGAGCCCTCCGTCAACGAGCTGATAGCCGGGCTCGAGGAGCAGGTCAAGACGCTGGCGCGCGCCAATTTTGAAGTGGTGCTGGCACTTGGGACATACGTTGAGGTTGGCCTGCAAGTCGGGATTAAAGAGAGCCTGGCGGCAGCTGGGGCACTTGGACCAAAGGCCTTCGGTACGGACGCGTTTTTCTTCGTCGCCGTCACCTTCCGGGCCATCGAATTCGTCTTCACGCTTAAACCAGGACATAGGACCAGAAGACATTGTAAATGGCCACCTGCGGTGGGGCCATTGGCCCCGGGCGCGGCAAAACAGAGAACGTGGTCAGTGATCCGTGTCAAAAAACAAAAGCCGATCCCCTTCGGCTGCGTTGAGGGCGGTTCTGGGCCACACGGAGCAATGCGGGTCGCTCGGCTGCGCTCGGGATGACACGACTAAAAACGGTGTCGGGGTCAGAATTCGATGCCGCGCTGGGCGAGGATGCCTTTCTGGTAGGCGTGTTTGACTTCGCGCATTTCGGTGACGGTGTCGGCGAGCTCCACTAATAAAGGATGCGCGTTGCGGCCGGTGAGGATGACGTGAACCATGGCGGGGCGGGCGCGGAGGGTTTCGGCGACTTGCTCAGGGGCGAGCATGCCGTAGCTGATGGCGTAGTTGATTTCGTCGAGGATGACGAGGTCCCACTCGCCGGAGAGGATGGCTTCGCGGGCTTCGGCCCATGCAGCTTCGACGAGGCGAATGTCTTCAGGGTCGGTTTCGGCGCCGCCGACTTTGACGAAGCCGCGGCCCATCTGCTTGAGGACGAAGTTGGGAGCGTGGGCGAGGACGGCATCGAGTTCGCCATAGTGCCAGGAGCCCTTGAGGAATTGCAGGACGAGGACGCGCATGCCGTTGCCCACGGCGCGGAGTGCGGTGCCGAGGGCGGCGGTGGTTTTGCCTTTGCCGGGGCCGGTGTTGATGAGGACGAGGCCGGTGCGGCTGGAGGATTCGGAGGTCACGATCCTCAGTATAGAGAGCCGGGAGTGGGAGACCGCACTAGTGGCCGGAGTGGTAGGGGTGGTTGGTGAGGATGGTGGTGGCGCGGTAGAGCTGTTCGGCGAGGATGAGTCGTGCGAGGGAATGGGCGAGGGTGAAGGAGCCAAGGGCGAGGAGAAGGTGGGCGCGGTGTCGTGCTGCGTCGGACCATCCGTCGGCGGGACCGATGGCGAAGAGGATGTGTTGTGTGCCTTCGTCGCGGCGTTGGCCGAGCCAGGCGGCGAAGGCTTCGGAGGTGAGAGAGCGGCCGCGGGAGTCGAGCAGGACGGGAAGAGCGGGGGTGCGGCCGGAGGAACGGGCCAGATTTTCAAGAAGAGCGGCTTCGGATTTGAAGGCCTGGGCCTGGCATCGGGCAAAGGGGGCGCATCGGTCGAGGTAGAGCTGGACGGAGGCATCGAAGGGATCGCGCGCGCCGGAATGGGGACCGATGTGGGCGAGAGTCCAGTGCATGGGGAGGAGGATACCGCACGGGGGGGAGGCTGGAGCTACATTGGAGTTAAATGGTCCACAATCAATAATATAGATATATTGTCTCGATTTCTATGGGATTCAATACATCTGCAGGAAACGGGAATTCGGTGGGGGACCCTAAGCGTTTGAATGTACTGAAGAACGACAGTTTCTTAGAAACGCGTGAATTTGGCATGCAGGATGCAGGTAGATCACCAACTATTCCTTTCTTCAGTGGCAGGTTTCGGTACGTGGGGTTGGTCCCACGAAGGAGAAGTCTACCTGCCGGTGTTGTTTTCAGTGGCATGGTCGTCAACTGATCATCCGCGGAACGGCTCGTTCATTCCCCAGCAAGTCCGGTACGCCGAACGTGAAGCGGACCGTGGGGTTCCCATTTCTGGAGCCTTCCCGTCCTCCGCCCGGAGGAGCTTTTGCTATGCAACACATCCGTAGATGGAGCATGTTCCTAGTGCTGGGATTGCTAGCGTTGGGGAACCCTGCGCTAGGACCTGTGCGAGTCGCTTATGGTCAGGCGACGACGGCGGCCGGCGCGATTCAAGGGACAATCAGCGATCCCAAGGGTGCGATTCTTCCGGGGACGACGGTCACGATCACGAACCTCGATACGAGTGCGCAGAAGGTGCTGGTGACGGATTCGTCGGGGTTCTACAGCGTTGGTTCGCTGGTGCCTGGAAAGTACAAGATCCTGGCGACGATGCCGGGATTTGCAACGATGACCGCAATGGTGACGGTGCAGATCGGGACCACAACGAACGGGGATCTGAAGCTGAAGGTGGGATCGGCTGTGGAGCAGGTGGTGGTGACTTCGGACGCTCTGCAGGTGAACACGGTGCAATCGACGGTGCAGGGTGTGTTGACGGAGCAGCAAATCGACAATCTGCCGATCAGCGGGCGGAACTTCCTGGATCTTTCACAGCTGGAGCCGGGCGTGCAGTTGCAAGATGGAGCGGGCTTCGATCCGACCAAGGGGAGCTATTCGTCGATCTCGTTCAATGGCGTGAACGGGCGGACGGCGCGAATTCTTCTGGATGGGCAGGACATATCGGACGAGACGGTAGGGACGTCGACGTTGAACGTGAGTGCAGGCTCGATCGAAGAGTTCCAGATGAGCAGGTCGTCGCTGGACATTTCGAACGAGCTGACGAGCTCAGGCGCGGTGACGGTGAGCACGCGCGCCGGGGGCAACGATCTACATGGGCAGGCTTTTGGTTTGCTGCGCGACCAGCGCGCCGGGGATGCGCTGCAGGTGGGGGGAACGGGTTTCTATTTCCAGCGCGAGCAATTCGGCATGCGGATGGGTGGACCTTTTATCAAGGACAAGCTTTTCTTTTTCGGCGATTCGGAGCGAGTGAAGCAGGATGCGTTTGTACCGTACCAGGCGCCGAGCCCATTCCAGGGGCTGAGCGGCGGTTGGGGTTCGCCGTATCGCGACACGTACTCGGTGGGGCGGCTGGATTACAACGCGCCGAAGGGCGTTCATGTGTTTCTGCGTGGCGCGTATGAAAACAATCTGAGCGCGAACAACTTCAACGAGGGGTATGCGCGCTACGCGAACAAGGACAACACGCCGATTTGGGCGGGTGGCGCGGACTTCATGACGGGCAAGCTGATGCACAGTTTGCGTGCGAGCTATTTGAAGTTTCACAACCAGATTGTGGATGACTCGGCAGGGCTGCCGGCACCTGTGAAGGATGTGTATCTGACGATTCACGGATTCCGGAGCGGACCGAACGTGAATGCTCCGCAGCAGACGTACCAGTCGGACAAGCAGTTGCGCTATGACGCGGGCATGACGGTCAAGTCGCATGTTTTGGGATTTGGTGGCAGCGTCAATCGAATTCTGGGCGGCGGGTTAGCGGCATTCTTTGATAATGGGCCGGAGATCTCGGGATCGGCGGCGTTCTCGAAGGGACCGATTGGCGTGGGTGGCAGCGGACTGGCAACGGATCCGTCGGCCTACCTGGCGTCGGTGGTGGTTTTGGGGAACGGTCAGGGATTCAGCACGGAGCGGAAGGCATTCGGGATGCCGGCCGGCGGTCAGGAAGACTGGCGCCTGGGTCTATATCTTGGCGACACGTGGAAGATCCGGCCGAGACTGACGGTGAACTATGGAATCCGTTATTCGCGGGACACGGGGCGGAGCGACTCGGATCTTGCGCCGACGCCGTGCGCGGATGCGGTGGCGGCATTCGGCGAATTTGCACCTTGCACGTCTGGGAATTTGCTGGACGCGCTGACGCTCGGACTTGGCAAAACGGTCCACCAGCCAAACGCGAATTTCGGGCCGAAGGGCGGATTCGCCTGGGATGTGAAGGGGAACGGAAAGACGGTGGTGCGCGGCGGGCTCGGTTTGTATTTTGAGAACAGTGTGTTCAACAACGTGCTGTTTGATCGCGAGACGCGGCTGGCCAAGGGGCTGTTCTTTGGCGATGTGCAACTGGTGCAGGGGCAGGGCTCTCTTTCGATGCCGGATGGATCGAGCGTGAGTTCGGTGAGCTGCCCAGACGGCACGTCGCGGACGCTGACCGAATTATGGAAGGACGCGATCAGTGTGTCGGCGCCTTGTTTTGGGGCACTGCAGAAGGAGTACCAGCAAATCACAGCGAAGGGCGGCGCGGCAGCCAACGGGACGTATATCGCAAACGCATTGACCGAGTCGGCGACGACGACAGGAGCGTATATCTATGCGCCGAACTACCGGACGGCACGCTCACTGCAGATGAACATCGGCGTGCAGCGGGAGATCTGGAAGGGCGGCATTCTGAGTGCGGACTACGTGCGCAACGTGGGGACGCATTTCATGCAATCGATTGATGAGAATCACGTAGGCGACGCGCGCTATCTCAACATGGACGCGGCGAACGGCGCGATCGCGGCGACACTGGCAGGATTCGGCGTGAACACGATCGACGATGCAGTGACCGCGGGAGCGACGATCGGCGATTTTGCCGGGAACGGGCTGGATTCAGGGAATGCGTATCTGGGTGGATTCCCTGCAGGGGCGTATGGATTGGCTGCGGGCGGAGGCGCGGCGTTTGCTGGGAAGAATTCGTTGTTCGGCACGATGTCGATTGTGTATCCGATGGGGCGCTCGGTTTACAACGGATTGCAGATGAGTCTGCGGCAGGATACGCGGATTCCGCTGGAAGCGATCAAGGGATCGAACTTTGAAGTTTCGTACACGTTTTCGCGTTTCTTGAGCAGTGCGGGCGGAACGCAGGCGGGATCGCAAGACCAGAACTTCACGCCGGGTTCATGGGACAGCAACAGCCCATTGAAGTACATGGGACCGGCGGGTTTGGACAGGCGCCAGCAGTTGTCGTATGGCGGCAACTTCACGTGGGCCGGGAATGTGCAAACCAACCTGATCGGGCACTACTACACGCCGCTGTCGACGACGCTTTATCTGGATAGCGGCGGCAACAGCGCGGGTGAGATTTTCATGTCGGATCTGACGGGGGATGGAACGGTCGAGGATCTGCTTCCCGGGGTGAAGCCGGGAGCGTTTATGCGGTCGGTAACGCCGGGAAATCTGACGAAGGCGATTGCCAGCTATAACGGCAAGTCGGCAGGGAAGTTCACGCCGGCCGGCAACGCGTTGATCAACGCCGGACTCTTCACGCCAGCACAACTGACGGCGCTGGGCGCGATGACGCGCACGATTGCGGCGCCTGTGACCGGCAATGTGGGGAACGGAACGCTGAAGACGTTTGACTTTGTTCTTGGGCGTCCGGTCCGGATTCCGAAGTGGGGCGACCGGTTCTCGCTGGATCCAACGGTCTCGTTTTTCAATCTGTTCAACTTTGCGAACTATGGCGAGGTGACGGGTAATCTGAATTCCGAAGTGCAGTCGGGGTCGGCAAACGGCACGGACAGCACGTATGGCTCGAGCGATCCATACAACCGGAATGCGCTTCGGGCCGGGAACGGGTCGGGCGTGTTCGGGCAGGGCACGTCGCGGGTGATCGAGTACGGATTGAAACTCAACTTCTAACCTGTTGAGGCGCGGGGTGAGTCTCGCGATCTCAGGAGGATTTCTGGGGGCGGCCTTCGGGCCGCCCTTGCTTTTTGCGTGCCATCCGGGGCTTTGCCAGGCAGTGCAAAGGGCTGGATGTGAAAAAGTTCGAGCGGAGTCTCAGGAAATGGGAATGGCATCTGTTTTTCAGGATATTTAGCACATCTTCTCTAGATTTTCATATATATGACAATGAAGTCGCGTAGGTGGCGACTCCTTAAGATACTGTTTTTAAGAGATATAGGGAAGAATATCCCACCTTTGGGTGAATGGCATTTGGCCTGCAATGGAGGATGCAATGTCGTCATCCTTTTTCGCTTTCCCAGGGGGTCGCAAGAGAAGTTGAGGCGTACCGAAGGAATGTGGAAAGGACCTCCCCCTTTTCATCCGCTGGCTTGATAGGTCTTCGATCAGAGGCGCGCAACGGCTCTTCCCCTTCACAGCCGGGACGCAAGAGAAAACAGACACGAATCGGCAGGTTCGGGGTACGAGCGCCGGTTCCCCAGTGAGTTGTTTTTGGAGGAGTCAATGAGAGTGTTCCGTTGGAAAGGACTGGCGATCTTCAGTGCGATCGTGGTGGCGTTGGGCTTCACGCTCTATGTGCCGCAGGCTGCATCTGGGCAGGAGACGACAGGCGGAATTCAAGGAACGGTGAAGGATCCGTCGGGCGCGGTGGTACCCAAGGCGAAAGTCGTGGTGACGAGCGCTGCGCTGATCGGCAGCAAAGAAGTGATCACAGACGCGAGCGGCTACTACCGGTTTGCGAATCTTCCCCCGGGTGCGTATGCGCTCACGGTGACAACGGAAGGGTTTGAGACGCTGAAGCGGACGGGCGTGGTCCTGGAGGTTGGACATCTGCCTTCGGTTGATCTGACGTTGAAGGTGGGGGGCGTGACGAGTGTCGTGGAAGTGGCCTCAGAAGGGCCCGTGATCGACACGACGACGACGCAGAACATCACGAACGTGACGAGCCAGGCACTGCAGAATCTGCCCACGGGCGTCTCGTACCAGTCGGTGATCCAATTCGCTCCGATGGCGCGCAATGAGCCACTTGCCGGCGAATCGATGAACGGGCAGGGGCAGGGCGGCACGGGCGGGTCACTGCCGGGGAGCAGCGGGAACGGATTGAGTTTTGGCTACTCGATTGGCGGCGCGGCCGACTCTGAATCGAGCTACCTGGTGGAAGGCCAGGACACGGAGAACATCTCGGGGGGCTACTCGAAGGCCAATGTGCCGATGGACTTCATTCAGGAAGTGCAGATGAAGACATCGGGTGTGGCGGCCGAGTATGGCGGCGCCCTGGGCGGCGTGGTGAACGTCGTGATGAAGAAGGGGAGCAACGATTTTCACGGCTCGTTTTTCACGAGCTACGAATCAGCGGGAACGGACTCGAATCCGGTCAGCACATTCCTTCGATACGATCCTACGGATAGCGGCAATGCCGCGATTGGACTGGATCCGGCGTTTCAGCTTTATCAGCCGTCGAAGGACCACTTCAGGACTGTCGAGCCGGGCGTGACGATTGGCGGACCGATCATCAAGGATCGTCTGACATTCTTTGCGGGGTTTGAGCCGCTGGTGAATACGCAGGCTGTCTCGGTGAACTTTGGATCAAACGACAACAACGCAGGCAACCAGTACTTCACCCAGGATCGGCAGACGTATTACACGACGGCCCGGCTGGATGCGACTCTGAGCAGCAAGGTTCGCGTGTTTGGTTCGTGGCTGTATCAATTTGCACGGGAAACCGGGGACAGCCTGCCGGTTGGGGATCCGATCCAGCAAGAGTCGAGCTACCTAAACACTTCAACGCTGGCACCTCTATCGCTGTTTTCACACGGGCTCGGCTGGTCGGCCCCGAACGCGACCTACAATACGGGCGCCGATATCAGCCTGACGCAGAAGCTGGTTTCGACCACGCGGTACGGATACTTTTTTGAGAATTATCACGATTTCGGGTGGCCGACGAGTACCCCCGACCTGAACTGGGGGAGCAATGGCGCGGGGGCATTGGACAACGCGGGGAATCCGCTGCCGGCAAATCTGGCACTGAACAGCGGCACATCGACGACGCCTTACCTGCAGAGCTACACCCTATTCAATGCAGACAAGCACTATCAGCTGAACCAGGATTTTGCGTTTTTCAAGGGCGGCTGGTGGGGCACACACAACTTCAAGTTTGGCTACCAGCTGAACCACCTGGTGAACGTGATCGATCAGAACGGCAACGTGCCCTTCGCGGATGTCTATCCGGGTACGGGGACAAAATACAGCCCATTTACCACGACGGGCGCTGCGAACTGCGCGGCTCTGACGGCTGAATGGGGTTCCTGCGCGGGCCAATACGGCTATGTGAAGGTGGTAGACTTTGCCACGGTGCTGACGACGCCGGCCAGCGACTGGAACCATGCCTTCTACGTGCAGGATTCCTGGACGGTAGGCAAGGGACTGACGCTTGACCTAGGCCTGCGCATTGAGAAAGAAACCCTGCCTGCGCCGGGTGGAATCAAGGTGAGCGCCATTAACTTCCCATGGAGCGACAAGATCGAGCCGCGCCTGGGCGCAGCGTGGGACCCGACACGCGCGGGCAAAATGAAGATCTTCGGCAGCTACGGCGTGGTGAACGATGTGATGAAGCTGTTGCTGGCGCAGACTTCGTTTGGCGCGCAGGCCTATGAAACCTGCGCCTATCCGCTCGGTCCGGATGGAACGGCGGCGGGGTTCAGTGCTTCAGACATCGATCTTGCGTTCAAGGGCGGCCGCGCATGCCCCAGCGCTGCGGCCAACGTGGGAGCGAATTTTGGGAACGGCAGCGTGCCGGCTGGTTTAACGGATGCGGGTTCGGGTGTTTCGCTGATTGAGAACGTGAACCTTCGTCCCTGGGAACCGGTGGCTCCCGGCGTGAAGCCTTATCGTCAGCACGAATACGTTGCTGGTTGGGACTATGAAATCAAGCCAGGCTGGGATCTGGAAGCGCGTTATGACCGCCGGCGGCTCGACCATGTGATCGAAGATGCATCGCTGTCCGATCCAGACTGGGGTGAGATCTACACGATCGTCAACCCAGGCGAAGGCGTGAATGCCACACTCAACGGGTATGGGAGCTACTTGGCGTCGCTCGGCCAGGCATTCGGTTTTCCGGGAATGGCATTCAATGCCGATCCTGCCAATCCGTTTGGTACGTGTTCCAACTGCCCAGCGATGCCGAAGGCAGTGCGCGACTACGACGGCTTTGAAGTTCGTTTGACGATGGCTCCGAAGAGAGGCTTTACGGGAATGGTGAGCTACACGTATAGCAGCCTGTGGGGCAACTACACCGGCCTGACGACGACCGACCAGTCAGACGGCGGCAACACGGGCCGCAACTCTCCGGATACAACGCGGTCGTTCGATGAGCCGTTCTATTATTTCGGAGCAAACGGAAAGTCGACCAACGGGCATCTGCCGACGGATCGTCCGAACGTGATCAAGGGGTATGGCTACTACACGTTGCCCTGGTGGAGGCGGCAGACGACGACCATCGGTCTGTTCCAGCAATTCCTGCAGGGCAGTCCTGTGGGTTCGTACATTGACATCGGGACGGCAACGTCGGGCGGCGATATCGAAGGAACCTACATCTATGGCCGCGACAAGTGGGTGAACATGAGCACGGATGCGACCGGAGCCATCACGCTGGGCACGCCGTCTGAGCGGCGGACGCCCTGGTTTACCCAGAGTGATCTCAATGCCACTCACGAGGTGAAGGTGGGCGACCATCAAGCGGTGACGTTTGAAGCGACTGCTCTCAACGTGTTGAACCAGAGGGCTGTGGTGGCGTACTTCGAGGCCATGAACTCCTGGAACTTCCCGGCCGATCTGAATCCGGGTGGAGTCGGGCTGTATAGCGGAGCCGCAACTTACTCAGCATTTGAAGGTGGCTACGATCCACAGTCGTTGATCAATGTGGACGGCGTGGTCAAGAACGGGCAATATGGACAGCCGTTCCGGTTCCAGCAGGGACGCAGTCTGCGGTTGGGCGCGCGCTTCACGTTCTAAGCCAACTTCGACAAACCGCAACCCAAAGAGGACCCGCGCAATGCGGGTCCTCTTTTTAGTGGGTGGGTTTTTATTGGGTGCGAATAGGGAAGCAAGTCCCGGTGGAGTGGTTGTGGGGCGCTGCTATTTTTTGGCGGGACGCTTGCTGACGGTTTTGCGAGCGGCGGATTTGGCCGCGGATTTTTTGGCAGGAGGCTTGGGTGCTGGTGCTGGCTTCTTTGTTTTGGAGACGGCTGCGGTTTTTGCCGGCGGCTTCGCGGCTGTAGATTTGCCGCGGGCAGCGCGAGTTTTGGCGGCGAGTGCGGCTTTGAGCTCGGCGTCGAAGGCGGCGGGCGTGAGGGGGCGCGCGGATTTGCGCAGGCGCTCGATGTCGTAGAAGGCGCGGCGCTCGGCGCGAAAGACGTGGACCACGAAGTCGACGTAGTCGAGGAGGACCCACTCGCCCTGGCGGCGTCCTTCAACGGAGGTGGGCAGGACACCGTGTTCGCGCTTGAGGGTGTGCTCGATTTCGTCGGCGATGGTCTGGGCCTGGCGATCGTTGAGGGCTGAGGTGATGAGGAAGAAGTCGGCGAGGCCTGAGTCGATGGGATCGAGCTCGAGGATGCGAGTGTCTTCGCCTTTTTTGTCCTCACAAACTCGAGCTGCAGCCTGAACCAGGGTGCGGGTCTGTGCGTGCGCCTGCGTTGCTGTCATGCGAAGGAAATGGTCTCCAAAGTTGATGGTAGCAGGCAGAAGGAGGAGTGGTCAGCGGGTGAGCAGGTGGGCTAGGCGGCTTTGGGTTAGCGGTAGAGGTTGTGGGCGGCGATGTAGTCAAAGACGGCGTCGGGGAGATCGCTGTGATGGCCCTGGCCGGCGGGGATGGGTGTGACTTCGCGATGGACCTCGTCGCGGATGGCGGTGGCGCTGATGTCGATGTGGAGGCCGGGCAGCAGGTGGAACGGAGTGGTGGCGCCGGCGGTGTTGCGGAGGGTACAGGTTTCGAGGTGGAGCGAGGAGGGCGTTGGAGCGGGCGCGCAGTCGGCGGCGAGGGAGAGGCCGGCAGGAAGGATGGTGGCGAGATCAGCGAAGCCCTGACCGGGGCGCGAGGCGACGATGAGGGGCGCGAGGAAGGGAAGCTCGGCGCCGCGATGCCAATGATGGAGGGCGAGGAACGAATCGGCTCCCATGAGAAAGAAGAGTGTTGTGGCGGCAGGGAGTTGGGATTTGAGGGTAAGCAATGTGTCGTAGGTGTAGTTGGGCGTGCCGGTTTGATTGGGCGCGTCGATGAGGGAGAGCGCGAAGGCGGAATCGCCGGCGATGGCGAGGCGCGTCATGGCGACACGGTCGTCGAAGCTGGCGGTAGAGCCGCGCGGCTTGAGCGGCTGGGCTCCGACGGGGGCGAAGAGGACCTGGTGGAGGGAGAGCGCGGTCTGCGCGGCGCGGGCGATGGCGAGATGGCCGCGATGGGGCGGATCGAAGGAGCCACCGAAGAAGGCGATGCGCGGGCCGGCGGGGGGCATGAATCGATGGTAAAGCTTAGGGACAGGGGAGCAGAACAGGGACTCGGGACAGGGGCTATGGACAGGGACCAGGGGCAGGGTGATCGTCTGCAGTGAACCGGAAAGAAGGACCGTTGAATGGCGCGCAATGGAATGCGAAATGGGGCTACGCGTTTTCGTCCGTGTTCATCGTGTGTTTGCCGTCATGGTGCGCAGAATGTGCGCTGATAAACTTGAAGACAACGGATGCTGAAGAAACGCTACGCGCGATGGATGTATGAGTGGGAGACGCGGCTGACGACGCGCGATGAGAATCGCGTGGTGCGGCCGCTGGAGTGGGGATTCGAGTGGATCGAGCCTTTCCTGGAAGCTCATGGGTTTGGCGCAGCGGCGCAGGAAGCGGCGCAGGCGCGCGACGATGCGGAAGCTGAAGCGGCGATGGTCCGCGTGAATGAACTGCTGGTGCGGCATAGCGAAGTGTTCTTCGGCTATGAGCGTCCGAGGGATTTCCGGCTGGAAGAGCGGCACCCGATGCTGTATCCCACGAATGTGCGACCGGAGACGCTGGCGCAGGATGCGGAGTTGCGCGAGCTGGCCGCTGCCGGGCAGATGGAGAAGGCGCAGTTTTTGCGCTTCACGTCGCCGGAGCGAACGCCGTATCCGGAAAACGACCTGGTAAATGCGCGGTGGTATCCGGCGCCGGCGCACAAAGATCCGAAGCGGCCGAAGCAGGCGATCGTGGTGCTGCCGCAGTGGAATGCGGATGCCTTCAGCCATAACGTGTTGTGCCGGATCTTCAACCGGTTTGGGGTGTCGGCGCTGCGGTTGTCGAAGCCGTATCACGACATTCGCCGGCCGAGCGAGCTGGAACGTTCGGATTATGCGGTGAGCGCGAACATTGGGCGGACGATTTCGGCGTGCCGGCAGGCGGTGGTGGATATTCGCTGCTGCGTGGACTGGCTGGAAGGGCAGGGCTACGAACATTTCGGCGTGCTGGGGACGAGCCTGGGCTCGTGCTATGCGTTTTTGGCGAGTGCGCACGATGAGCGGATTCGCGTGAATGCGTTCAATCACGCGTCGACGGCGTTTGGCGATGTGGTGTGGGCGGGGCAAAGCACGCGGCACATTCGCGCGGCGCTGGAAGAAACCGGATTGACGCAGGAGGGATTGCGCGCGCTGTGGGCGGCGGTCAGCCCGGTGAGCTACTACGACAAGTTTGTGCGTGTGGCGAAGGGTGCGGCGGAGAAGAAGATTCTGCTGGTATATGCGGATTACGATCTGACGTTTCCGCGCGAGTATTCAATGCAGGTGGTGGAGGCGTTCCGGCAGGCGGGCGTGAATTTTGTGCCGCGGGTGCTGCCGTGCGGCCACTATACGACCGGCGAGACGCCGTACAAATATATCGATGGATGGTATCTGGGATCGTTTGTGTGGCGTGCGTTCAAGGAGCTGCGGGAAGAGAAGGCGGCGCGCGGGGAGAGCGTGGTGGAATGCGCGGAAGAAGAAGTGAGCGCGCGGTAGAAGTTTCAGGGAACGGGGATCAGGGAGGCCGGAGTCGAGGCCGGAGTCATTGAGCGCAGAGCAGGTGGTAGGCCTGGTTGATGGAGATCATGCGGTCGGTGGCGATGCGGCGTTCTGATTCGCTCGAATGGGGGAAGCGGTCAGGATGATAGCGCCGGACGAGTTGCCGGTAGGCGGTTTTGATTTGGGTTTGGGTGCTGGTGTCGGAGACGCCGAGGATGCGGCATGCGTCTTCGGTGGAGAGAGGCTGGCCGGGCGTGTGGGCGGTGAAGGGTGTGTCGGGCTGCGGAGTGGGGGATTGTTTTGGCGGGGTTGAGCTGCTAACGCCGTAGGCATTCTTGAATGCGGCGGAGAAGCGGGCAGAGAACGATGCACGCGGGTCGCGTGTTTCCATTTCCTCGACAAATAGAGGCACAGAGAAATCGAAGGTGCGGAAGGTTGTGTTGTTAAAGGCCTGGGGACGGGGGGGCTGATGACGCGCCTGAAAATTTTCAGTGGCTGCGTTGACGCCGAAGGTCCAACTTTCGACGAAGAACTGGGTATCGGGCTCGGAGTGTTCGCCGAGGATTCCGGCCATTTGGGCGGCGAAGGAAGGCGTGTCCTCTGTGCTGCTCCACGAGGAATTCAGGGGAGGGCGCTGCTGGGTTGTGGTGCGTGGATCGTAGTCAACTGAAGAAGAACGTTCCAACGCTCACCCCCTGTGCTTTCTTTATCGGCAGGTTGGGGAATTTCTTCTACGGGAGGGGGCCATTCGCGGTTCGGTGTCTTTGGAGAGCTGATTCGGCCGCTTGGGGAGAGCTTGGGGATTGCGAATTATGCGATGCAATCGTATATTATGCACATGTGGATCGAACGTGAAGCCGAGGCACGATTGAAACAATCTGCAAGAACGCGTCCGATCGTTGTTTTGACGGGCGCGCGGCAGACAGGCAAGACATCGACTCTGCTGCATCTGTTCCCCGGCCATGAGTTCGTTTCGCTTGATCTGCCGACGGAGGCGGAGCAGGCAGAGAAGGAGCCGGCGTTGTTTCTGCGCAGGCATGCACCTCCGGTCATCGTCGACGAAGTGCAGTATGCTCCTGGCTTCTTCCGGCATCTCAAAGCGGAGATTGATGCACACCGCGGGCAGAACGGCCGGTTTCTGCTTACGGGGTCGCAGAAGTTTCCGCTGATGCGGAACGTATCGGAGTCGCTGGCGGGCAGGGTAGATCTTGTGGAACTGGAGACTCTTTCGCTACGGGAGATTCGAGGAGCGCTGCCAAAGACGGAGTTACATCGGGCGATTGTGCGCGGGGGGTTTCCGGAGCTCTATGCCAACCTGGATATTGACGCCGCAGCATATTACAGCTCGTACCTAGCCACCTATCTGGAACGCGATGTTCGTTCGTTGGCAAACGTGGGAAGTTTGCGGGACTTTGAACGTTTCCTGCGGGCCTGCGCGCTGCGCTCGGCGAATCTGCTGAACAAGGCCGATCTCGCGCGCGATGTGGGCATCGCGCCTTCGACGGCGAATCTATGGCTTTCCACGCTGGAAGCCTCGGGGCAGATTGTTCTGCTGGAGCCCTGGTTTTCGAACAAGACCAAATCGCCAGTGAAGAGTCCGAAGCTCTATGTGGCCGACACGGGTCTTTTATGCGCGCTTCTGAACATTCGTTCGGAAGAGGCACTCTTGCGATCTCCGACGGCTGGCGCGGTGTGGGAGACATTTGTGTTTGCTCAATTGCGGGATCGCGAACGCAGGTTGGGACACACGAGCTCCGTCTTTTTCTGGCGGGACCGCACGCGCGAAGTTGACTTTCTGGTAGAGACTGGGGGCAAGGTCGAATTGTTTGAGGCGAAGTGGACCGAATTGCCGGATAGGAGTGATGTCGTGAATCTTGCTTTTGTTCGGGACGCAATCGGAAAACAGCGCGTGGCAGCGGCGTCGGTTGTATGCCGCGCGGCGCATGGCTTTCCACTTGCGAACGAGTTTCGCGCGTTGCCCGTGGCCGAACTATAACGCCGGTCAGGGTGTGGAGGACATTGCGACCTGGTCGAGGATGTAGGCTCCGGCTCCGTAGCCGACCATGGGTCGTGCGCCGGTGGGATCGCCGATGTTGCCGGGGAAGAGCGCGCAGGGCAAAGCCACATACATTTCGGGAATGATGTTGTGATCGGCGGCGGCCTTTTGTGTGATGCGCTGCAGGATGGCGACGGCTTCCGCGGCGCGTCCGATGCTTCGATCAACTTCGGCGAGGGATATGTCGACGAAGAGAAATTCCTGGCGCTCGTACCAATACTCGAAGATGGCGGGGTCGGTGTAGGTGCTGCGGACGCGGCGGTAGCCGCCGGAAGCGACTTTGAGGAGTTCCATGCGGGCGACGGTATCGCGGAGGAGGGCGGGATCAGGGACGATGCCGTAGTGGAGGATGGGGAGGAGCGCGCCGTCGATGTCGTTTTTGACGCCCGGTTCGAGCGTGCCGTGGAGATGGCCATCGCGAATGAAGGCGGTGTTGAAACCTTTCTGGAGGAGCGCGATCTTCGCGAGGAGATTGGTGCGGGTGGTCTCGTCGCCGGCGCGGTGAGCGACTTGAGCGAATTCTTTGAGGCCGACGATGGCCATGGCGGTGGAGAAGGCGAAGTGTTTTTTGTCTTTCTGCCGTTCTTCCCAGATGGATGTGTCGGCCGCCACGATGAGGCCTGAACCGCAGGGCTCGAGGTTGGCGAGGAGCGGCTTGACGATGAAGTCGCGGGCGCTGGCGTAGAGGGGGCCGCGGTAAGTCTTGGTTTGGAGGAGAGCAGGATCGTTGTACTTGCGGAGGTATTGGCCGAGGAGCCAGAGGACTTCGCCCCAGTCGTCGTATTCGATGTTGGTGCTGCCTTCCTGGGTGAAGAAGGGCTCTTCGGAGCCGTCGCCGAAGTAGCGGACGACGGATACCTGGTAGTCGGCGCCTGCGGTTTGGGCGCGCATTTTTCCTGTGGGCTGTGCATTGAAGTAGGCGAGGAGCGCGGCGCGGGCTTCGGCCTGATGGCCCATGCAGGTGAAGGCGACGGCGGCCCAGGCCATGTCGCGCACCCAGGGGGTGAACCAGACACCGTCGGGGAGGCTGGCTACCAAGAGGCCATTGCTGTGCCGGTCGGGGCGATTGGGCTCGCGGCTTTGCGCGATGCGGAGCATGACTTCGCTTTGCCGCCAGAGGTGGAGAGCGTTGTCGGCGAGGTGTGGGGGTGGGGGGACGCGCCATGATTCGAGCTGAGCGATTTCACGCTGGACCAAGGCACGCGGAGTAAGCGCGGCGCGCCACTGGTTGAAGGCGGCGACGGATGACGCGAGGTCGGCTTCATTTTCAAGCGAGAGGAGAGCCCACGCGGAACTGGAGGCGAGGGGCTGCGCACTGGAAGTAGTGGCGGAAGTGGCGTCGTGGCGCGGCGCGAGGGGGATGAGGACGAGGGATTCTTCGACGCCGGCGAAGTGGAGAACGTCGACGGTTGTGCCGGAGAGTTCGACAGTGCGATGGGACTGGACGGGATGATTCCAGGTGACGGACCAGGCGCCGGATTGCGAGGATGCGGGCTGCCAACTGAGGAGAAGGACGGATTGACGAAGGCCGAAGGGCATCGAGACGAATCCTTCGCCGGCGCTGCTGCGGAGATGGATGACATGGGAGTCCTGCTCGTATTCGGCCGATGCGTTGTGCGCGGAGGGATCGCGCCATTGGAGGGATTTGAGGAAGTTCGTTGTCTCCATGCCTTCGCTGAGCGGGTTGCGCGGATCGGGACGCGTGAAGCTATAGGGATGCGCATAGAACTTGGTGATGGTGGCGGTGTCGGGTGCGACGACCGCAAAGCCGAAACCGTTGCCGGTGACGAGATTGGTGGCGGAAAGGGGAAGGGCGAGGCAGAGGGCACTAAGGAAGAGGACGAGCGATCGAGCGGAGATCATGACCAGCCAGTTTCGATGGTGGGGGCGTTTTGCGCAACTGGGGGATAGAGCGGTCGGGTGCCAGGGATCGGGATCAGGGATCAGGGGTTAGCGGGGAGGGTGAGGCGGAGGAGCTTGGCGGGGTCGAGGTAGGCACCTTGCCAGCGGACGGCCCAGTGGAGGTGGGGACCGGTGACCCGGCCGGTGGCGCCGCTGAGGCCGAGGCGATCGCCGGCGGAGACATGTTGGCCTTGGTGGACATCGATGCGGCTGAAGTGCATGGAAATGGAGTAGAGGCCGAGGCCGTGATCGATGACGACGCAGTTGCCCTCGTAGTAGAGGGAGCGGGCGAGAACGACAGTGCCACGGTTGGAGGCGCGCACGATGGTGCCCATGGGCGCACGAAAATCCATGCCTTTGTGAATGCTGGCGAGCTTGCCGTTGAAGGTGCGGCGGGTGCCGAAGCTGTCGGTGGGAGGAGCGATGACGGGCGCGCGAAACGTTCCTGACCAGAGGGGCTCGGAGGCACTTTCGGCGAAGGTTTTTTCTTTGATTTTGCTATCGGCTTCGATTTGCTTGAGCTCGTCGGGACCTGGCGTGACGAATTTGGGCGGGACGGTGAGGATGCCGGTGCGGTAGTGGGCGGGATGGATGTCGATCTCCCTGTCCACTTCCAGATTCTCGGTGGATGGCAAGAAGATGCGGATCTTGAGAGTTGACTTGCCTTCGGGCTGTTCAACATCAACACCAGCGAGAGCGAACCACGCGCGGTGATCGTGAGCTGGAAAGAATTGGATCTTGCGGCCGAGCCATTCGCCGACGATGGAAACGGCATCAACCGTACCAGTTGGCGTAATGCGCAGAAGCTCGGGCGATCCGGCGACGACAATGGCGGGAGTAAGAGCAACATGCGCAGGGTCGGTTTGCGCGTCGGCCAGTGCAGCAGCGAAGGAGAAGATAAAGGCGAACCGTAAAAGGCGAGAGCCGGTCATGGGTTCAGCATAACCGGCCTTCTTGTTTCGGGGGAGAGATTGAATGGTTCCTTCTGCGGGGCGCGGGCGTTGTTTTCTGGCGCGAGATGGACGGACCGTGCGAGGCCTTGAGCCGGATGGACACGCTGCCGAACCGTTTCGCTGCTGCGAGATGGCGTGGGGTGGAAGGGGCGCTTAGGATGAGGAGTTCAACGGGTGCAGGATGGGATGCCATGCAGAGACAAACGGATTGGGTAAGACGAGCGGGAGTCGCGGCGCTTGCTGCGGCATGCTTTGCGGTTGCGGCAACAGGACAGAGTGCAACGGAGCAGCGTAAGCCGGTGCTGGTGGAGTTGTTCACGTCGGAGGGGTGCTCGGATTGTCCCCCTGCGGACCGGTTGCTGCAAGAGCTGGATGAGAAGCAGCCATTCGCCGGAGTGGAGGCGATTGTGTTGAGCGAGCACGTTACGTATTGGAATCACGATGGATGGACCGATCCGTTTTCGCTGGATGAGATGACGGAGCGACAACAGGAGTATGTGAACCAGTTTCGGTTGAACAGCAGCTACACGCCCGAGATGGTGGTGGATGGCACGACGCAGTTTGTGGGCAACGATGTGCGTGCGGTGACCGCCGCGCTGGAGAAAGCGGCGACACAGCCCAAGGAAGACGTGACGATCGCGAACGCGCAGTGGGGCGATGGCGGCGCGACATTTGCGGTGCATGCGTCGGCGGATCACAATGCGCGGCTGGTGGCTGTCTTGGCGGCGAATGCAACGCAGCGCAGCGTGTCGGCTGGGGAGAACAAGGGGAAGACGCTGGAGCATGTGGCGGTGGTGCGCGTGATGAAGACGTTTGGCGCGGAGTCGTTGGATGGGCGGCCGCTGCGTTTGGGAGGCGGTCCGTTGACGCACAAAGAGGAAGCGCAGGGGCCGGTGCGGCTAGTGGTGTTTGTGGTGGATCACAAGACGGGCCGGGTGGTGGGCGCGGCGGAGAAGACGCTGGGGAGATAGGGAAACAGGGAACAGGGAACGGGGAACAGTGAAGAGGGAACGGACCGAATCCAGGTTCGTGCCGATGAAGTTCGGCAGCCTGCGGTGCAGGGAATTCTGAGCGAGCGGTCAGAGAGAAGCAGCTTCGGTTGCGCGGCGGGCCCGGCTGCGCTGGCGGCGGCGAATGAAGAGCCAGATCAGGAGCAGGACGACGGCGAGCAGGATGTAGAGGATGTTGGAGGCGACGAAGATCAGCGCGGGGAGGAAGATGTTCAATCGTTCGGAGGCATGATGCAGGGAAACGGCGGGGAGCAGGACGGACTGGCTCCAGTCGATGGATTGGATTCGGGGAAGAAATCCCTGGCGCACGCAACCTTCGAGATCGTAGATGGCGATGATGCGGGAGAAGTGGCTGGCGACGAGGAGATCGCGGGAGAAGTCGCTCCAGTCGAGCGGGCCGCCGAGTGAGCCGGGCTGCCCGTCTCCCAGCGTGCTGCCGAGGGCGATGAAGTGAGCCTGGGGGCCGAGTGCCCAGACGGCACCGGGCCTGACGGCGGGGGGCGCGAAGCTGGTGTAGATCATGAGGAATTCCTGATCGCCGCGAACATCGACAGTGCCAAGAAGGCGATCGAGAAGAGTGGAGTGGACGCGGCGCTCGGCGGGCTGGTAGGGCAGGATGTAGGTTTGCACGGTGTAGCCGTCGGAGTGAAGGCGGGCGATGAGTGCGGAGAAGAGGGCTTTGGCGCGTACGATGCGAGCGGTGTCGAAGCTGCGGTGGAGCATGGCAGCGACGAGGCGGCCTGGATGGCCCTTGAAGGCGGAGAGCTCGCCGAAGTTGGGCTCGATATCGAGGCCTACGGCGGCCCACCGGAGATGATTGTCGCGGGTCCAGTGCTCGAAGGCGGCGATGCGGGCGGCAGTTTGGGGTGCGGTGTCGGCGTTGATGTAGTAGCCCTGATCGGCGGGAAGAATGATCCAGGCGACGGCGGGGATCGCGGACTGATTGAGTTTCTGGACAAGGGCAGCGCGTGCGGGGGACAAGTCGGTAAGAGCGACGGCGACTTCGGCGTGGAGGGCCTGGAGGGCGGGGCTGACGGTGGGATCGGCGAAGAGGGCCTGGGCCTTGTCGATGCCCTGATCGCAGCAGGCGAAGCCGAGTTGCGGAGCTGTGCCGGAGCCCTGGACGCGCAGAGTGTCTGAGACGTCGAGCGCGGCGCTGGAGGAAAGCGCGGGCACTATCAAGACGCTGACAAGGACGACGGCGAAGGGCAGGATGTGGGGAGAGCGCATGGTGGTTCCTTTGCAGAGGAGTGCGCAGAGCGTTTCCGCAATTAAGGATACGTTTGCCGAGACGTGTGCGGTTCCTGCATGTGGCATGGCGGGGCGCGCACGGGGCGTCGGTTTTGGCGGAAATTCCACATCCGGCGGGGCAAGGCGCGAGAGGCTAAAATTTAGAGCATGACGAACCGCATGGCTTTTTCTCTTGCCCAGGCTGATCCGGAAGTTGCTGCTGCCATAGACCACGAAACGCTGCGCCAGCACGAAGGGCTGGAGATGATTGCCAGCGAGAATTTTGTGTCGGAAGCGGTGCTGGAGGCGTCGGGGTCTGTCTTCACGAATAAATACGCCGAGGGATATCCGGGGCGGCGGTACTACGGCGGGTGCGAGTACGCCGATGTGGTGGAGAACCTGGCGCGGGACCGGGCGAAGCAGATTTTTGGGGCGGAGTTTGCGAATGTGCAGCCGCACTCGGGATCGCAGGCGAATGCGTCGGCGTATGCGGCGGTGTTGCAGGCGGGCGATACGATTCTGGGTCTGGACCTGGCGCATGGCGGGCACCTGACACACGGGCACAAGCTGAGTTTCAGCGGGAAGCTGTACCGGCCGAAGTTCTATACCGTACGGCGGGATACGGAGACGATCGACTACGACGAGTTGGAGTCGATTGCGGTCCGCGAGAAGCCGAAGGCGATCATTGGCGGGGCGAGCGCGTATCCGCGGCTGTGGGATTTTGCGCGGATGCGGCAGATCGCGGACAAGGTGGGCGCGGTTTACATCTTCGACATGGCGCATATCGCGGGATTAGTGGCGGGCGACGTGCATCCTTCGCCAGTACCGCACGCGCATATCACGACGACCACCACGCACAAAACGCTGCGGGGACCGCGAGCGGGATTGATTGTGTGCGGGAAGAATTACAAGGTAGGGGAGAAGGCGGACCAGACGATTGGCGCGGCGGTGGACAAGGCGGTGTTTCCGGGGCAGCAGGGCGGCCCACTGGTCCACATTATTGCGGCGAAGGCGGTGTCGTTTGGCGAGGTGCTGCGGCCTGAGTTCAAGGCGTATGCGGCGCAGACTGTGGCCAACGCAAAAGCGCTGGCAGAGGCACTGCGTGCGGCAGGGTTTCGGATTGTCTCGGGTGGAACGGACAATCATCTGCTGCTGGTGGATGTGTTTGAGAAAGGCATTCTGGGCTCGGAGGCGGAGCTGGCGCTGGGCAAGGCGGGGATCACGGTGAACAAAAACGCGATTCCGTATGACACGAATCCGCCGTTGAAGCCTTCGGGGATTCGCGTCGGGACGCCGGCGCTGACGACGCGCGGGATGAAAGAAGCGGAAATGCGGCAGATTGGCGCCTGGATCGCGAAGGCGCTGGAACAGCGCAATGACGATGCGGCGCTGGAGCGGATTCGCGGCGCAGTGGCAGAGATGGCGAACCAGTTCCCCTTGTATGCGTGGCGGAGGGCGCCGGCGGCGGTGGTGGCGTAGGGACAGGATTCCCTTCTACTAAGTGGGCAAAGGTTGCCTGCGAATTTTGGAATTTGATCTATTCTGGATGAGGATGCGTCATTGGAGCGCAGGTAAGTGATTGACTTAGCGCGAAAAAGTCAAGATACAACTTGCGTATCGTGGCCGGGTTGCATCTACTGTAGTCGGCACTGCGTGCGGTGGATTTCGAAGCGAGACCGCGGCGGGGTCGAGAGATGCAAGGGAAATCCAGGAGGAACGTATGCGCGCGATACAGGTGGGATTGATTGGTTTGCTTGCGTTTGCAGTGCCGGCTTTTGCGCAGGAACATGGTGAACACGGTGGTGCACCGCCGCATGGAGGGCCGCCGGCGCATGTGGCTCCGCCGACGCGCGGGCCGGCGGCCTTTCACGGAACGCCGAAACCCGTGGGCCCCGAGCGCCACTTCAGCGATGCTCCGGGACACCCGAATGTGCCGCACGTGGATCCGAAGAATCAATGGGTAGGTCACACCACAGGCCCCAACGATCCGCACTATCATCTGGACCATCCGTGGGAGCATGGGCACTTCAGCGGCGGTTTTGGACCGGGGCACGTATGGCACCTGACGGGCGGAGGACCGGGGCGTTTCGCGTTCAACGGATGGTATTGGAGTGTCGCTCCGTTTGATGCGGCGTATTGCGACGGTTGGTTGTGGGATTCGGATGAGATCGTCATTTACGAAGATCCCGATCACCCAGGCTGGTACCTGGCCTATAACGAGCGGCTGGGAACCTATGTACACGTGGAATACCTGGGGTAGTTGGAGCGCCGCGAAGTTGGATAGACCGAAAGGGGCCGGCAGATAGCCGGCCCCTTTTTGCGCGCGCAAGAGATTCTTCGAGTTAGACGCAATGTACAGGGGGAAGTTCGGGACGTTAAGATAGCGAGTCGGTTGAAGAAGTGCGCGCCTGTTCTGAAAGACGGATTAGTTCTCTAGTGCAGCCCGGCAGCTATGCGGAGCATTACGAAGTCGGGATTGAAGGATTGTGAAGGATGAATGATTTGGCCTGGGGTAGTGTGTGCGGATTCATGGGCAAGATATCGCGGACCGCAGCGATGATTGCGCTTGCGGGGATAAGCTTGCAATTGCAAGGACAAGCGACCGCAGGAACGATTGTGTTGACGGGAGCGGATCGCAGGCCGGCGACGTCGCTGAATGGCGCGTGGGCATCGATTGTGGATCCCTATTTTGCGGGGCTCTACAGCTTTCATCACGAGATCAAGAAAAATGGATGGTTTCTGAATTACAAGGCGAAGCCGGACGATCCGTTTCCGACGGAGTATAACTTTGCGACGGCGCCCAAGTTGAACGTGCCGGGAGACTGGAATACGCAGCGGGAATCGCTGCTTTTTTATGAAGGGCCTATGTGGTACGAGAAGGATTTTGCGTACCAGCCGAAGGCGGAGGCGCATGTCTTTCTGCATGTAGGGGCGGCGAACTATCAGTCGTTTTTCTGGGTGAACGGGAAGAAGGTGTGCGAGCACGAAGGCGGTTACACGGCATTCAACTGCGAGGTGACGTCGGCGCTTCGCGCCGGCGATAACTTTGTGGTAGCGGCGGTGGATAGCACGCGGCGCGAGGACAATGTGCCGACCCTGGAGACGGATTGGTGGAATTATGGGGGGCTGACGCGCGAGGTTTCGTTGATTGAAGTGCCGCAGACGTATATCGATCAATACGATCTGCACTTAGAACGGGGAGCGGGATCGGTGGTTGCGGGATGGGTACACGTGCGGGACGCGCAGCCGGGCGCGCAGGTGGAAGTAGAAATCCGGGAGTTAGGCGCGAAGAGCGCGGCAACCACCGGAGCGGATGGACGGGCCGCGATTCGATTTGAAGTGAAGGGATTGGAGCGCTGGTCGCCGGAGACGCCGAAGCTTTATCACGTGACGATCCGCGCGGGGGCGGATTCGATTGATGAATTGATGGGTTTCAGGACGGTGGAGACCAGGGGAACGGAAATCGTTCTGAACGGGAAGCCGGTATTTCTCAAAGGGGTTTCAATTCATGCGGAGGCGCCGTATCGCACGGGGCGCGCTTATTCAGACAAGGATGCGGAGACGCTGCTGGGCTGGGCGAAGGAACTGGGTTGCAACTATGTACGCCTGACCCATTATCCGCATGATGAAACGATGCTGCGTGCTGCGGACCGGATGGGGTTATTGGTGTGGTCGGAGATTCCAGTGTACTGGGCGCTGGAGTTCGATAACCCGCAGGTGCTTCAGAAGGCGGAGCAGCAGTTAGACGAGGAAATCAATACATCGCGGAATCATGCATCGATCATATTGTGGTCAATGGCGAACGAGACGCCGAGCAACGCGGCGCGCACGCAGTTCATTGAAACGCTGGCTGCGCGGGCACGGGGGCTGGATCGGTCGCGTTTGATTACTGCGGCGCTGCTGGTGCGGACCCAAGGCAACACAAAGATTGTGGACGATCCGCTGGGCGAGGCGCTGGATGTGATCGGCGCGAATGAATATATCGGATGGTATGAAGGGCGTCCGGAGACCGCGGATGTAACTCAGTGGAATATTGCTTATCAGAAGCCGGTTATCATGAGTGAATTTGGAGCGGGGGCGAAGGCGGGATTGCACGGCAACGAGGGGGAGCGCTGGACGGAGGAGTACCAGGCGAATGTGTTTCGCCACCAATTGCCGATGTTGAACAAGATTGCACAACTTAGAGGGATGAGCCCGTGGGTCCTGATGGATTTTCGTTCGCCGAATCGGCCGCTCGTGGGGATACAGGACGAATTCAATCGCAAAGGGCTTATCTCGGAGCAGGGGCAGAAGAAGAAAGCATTCTTTGTGCTGCAGGCAGCGTATAAGAATGGAACAGTTGGAAAAGCCGAGTAAGGTATGGGAAAAAATCTGCACAAAATAAGCAGAGAAAGTTATGCATACGGGTTGCTAACCAAGGAGTGAATTGAGATATGCTCGGTGTATGACGATTGATTCGATACTCTCTCAACTTGATTCAGAGATAGCACGACTGACACAAGTGCGTTCATTACTTGCTCAATCTGCCAGGGCCACGAGCAAACTCGGTGTCGGCAAGGTTGCAAAGACCGGGATGAAGCGACGGAAGAAGCGGGTGCTGAGTGCAGACGCGCGCAAGCGCATCGCGGATGCGCAGCGGAAACGCTGGGCGGCGCAGAAAGCCAAGTCGAAGAAAGAATCCTAGGACTGTCTTTGTTGTGCATGGTATCGGATTGCCGATGGTGAATGCATCCGGCGATCGATGGCATTGTGCAGGGAAGAGATAGTTCCGGGCCCGCACTACCAGGATTCTCCCCAAGACTTGGCATGCAGTCGAGGAACCGACATTGTCGGGGCGCGGCGGGCGCATGTTTGAAGATCGGGGATCAGGATCGAGACCGGCAAGCTTTCCCAGCTCTCAGAATCGAGAGATTGATGGGCAGCCGGGTCAGTGGGTTTTGACGCGCGTATCGTCTTCCCACTCTTGCTTTGCAAGAATGGGGCGCCTTAGAGTTGTTGAGATTGTTGCGGAGCGAGTTACCAGGTTTCGACGGCGAGAACGTTGGGTGGGCCGGAGTGTCCCTGGATGACCTGGGTTTCAATGACGGCTTCGAGGTTTTTGTTTTCCCAGTCGGGTGGGGCCTTAGCGAGCAGCGAGTTGAGATATTCGGGGTTATAGAGAACTTCTCCAGCGGCTTCAGTACCCTCTTCAGAGATGCCGGCAGCGATGATGACGGGCTGGCCGGTGGTGCTGTCGTGAATGCGCGCGACGATGGCGTAATCGCGCGCGAGTTTTTCGTAGGGTAGATCCCACGCGGTGGCCCATGAGGTGTTCTGCGGGCTCTTACGATCGACGAGTGTGGCGACGCCGTTTTTCGATTCAAAACCGAAACGCAGTTTCTGAGTTACACGGAGAGTCCAAATGTTATCGAAGGCTCCGATGAGGACGATGGGGCCTTCGCGGAGCTGCGAGAAGCTAGCTTCGGAGGCGGGCTCGACGCGGAAGGTTTTGTGACGCGACTCGAGTTGGGCGGCGGCACGGGTGAGGGTGACGACATCGGCGAGGGCGAGATTGCCCGAGTAATGGAGACGGACGTAGAGTTTTTCAGGCGCGGGCTTGCTGACGGGGGCTTCGAAGTCGTTTATGGAGTCGGTGTCGAGATTCTTGGCGGGTTCGCCGAGGCAGAAGGTGGTGGGGTTGCCGCTGGAGGTAAAGGGAGCCCAGAAGCGGTCAATGGTAGAAGGTAGCGGAAGGGGAGAAGCAGGACGGTAAAGGCGGCCGATCCCGAGGCCCAGGGTGGCGGAGGCGATGGCGAGGAGGGCGACCAGGAGCCAGCGGCTGGAGCGAGGCGGGGCGGTGGGCTCTTCGGCGGGGGCGGGAGGCAAAGACGGGGAAATGGCCGGCTCGGGCAGAGATGTGATCGAGGCGATTTCGGCCGGCTGGTCGGGCGCGTGGAAGACGGGCACGTAGGAACCGGTGGGCAACTCGACGACAAGTTCACCCTGGTGGGTCGAATCGTAGTAATACTGCGAGAGGCGTTTACGGACCTCACCGGCGGTGATGCGGACAACGGGGTCGGCATTGGCATCGTAAGTGGGGGCGCGGCCGAAGACTTCGATGCCGATGCTGCGCTCTTTGAGGTCGGCGGCGCTGCCGAGGAGGGTCTGCTCGACGACGTAGGCGAGCAGCGCGGGATAGCGCTTGCTGTTGGCAAAGAGAGGATGGGCAATGAGGCGGTCGAGCTGTTCGCGCACGGAGGCTGGATCAGGGACAGAGGCCACCTGTTCCAGATCCTGCATGGATTTGGGTGCCACCGGCATGTCCACTCCCTGATTCGGCTCAAGTCGCCCGCGGAGGGCGGTTTCAGGCACCCGGCTCTCGGAAAAGCAGGCCGAAATGCGGAAAAAGTGCAAAGCAATCGACGGCCGGTCAATGCCGGTCCATAACTCTTGAGTTGCCCGCTAGTTCGATGTGGAGGGATAAAACCGACTTCAGGCGTGCACTCACGATGCAGTGCGTATCATACGTCCCTCGAAAAGCGATTGTCTATGGGGATTTAACCCATTTATAAGCCCCAGTTTCGATCGAAAAGTGAGGGAATGGTACCCGATGGAACCTATCTGCGGGAGAGGCGGGCCCCTATATTTCTCCTCGGTCCAGAAAATGTGCTTGAAGTGTGCCCCTGCGAACGGCGAAAGCCTCGTTCGTATGCGGAATGCCCAAGGCAGATTTTCTTGTGATTGCGGCTCCTCGCCCCTCCGGTTTGCCAGACCTGGAAAACATCCAGGCAGGACATCCCGGGGGGCGCTTTTTTTTTGGTGGGGAGGAGTCGGATCCCTTGAGGAGGTTGTCACGGGATTTGCGGTACGACGGCGGTGCCCGCTACGAAGAGGCGGGTTTGTGGTTTCCCACCTCTGCAGATCCCTTCGACTTCACCCAGGGCGGGCTTTCACTCCGCTTCCCTTAATCGCACTGCCGAGATGAATGCCGCCGATACGGACGATGCGGGGGTGCATGCTCTATGCTGTTGAGCGCTTCAGAAAAGGCAAAACGAGTTGACCTGGAAGAAGAATTCTGAGGGGATGGCCATGTTTGGATCGAAGGTATTTCTATTGCCGTGCTGTGCTCTGGTAATTCTGGCCGGAGGCGCCGCCGCACAAACGGTTTCGCACGAGGAGGCGCACCGCAAGGCGGAGGCGCTGCTGGCGAAGATGACGGTGGATGAAAAGGTGGGGCAGCTGAACCAGTCGTCGGGCGTGATGATGCCGATGCTGGGGAACGAAAAGCCGGATGATCTGATTGCGCAGGGTCGGGTGGGGTCGGTTCTGTGGCTGATCGACGTGAAGGAGATCAACCGGCTGCAGCACATCGCGGTGGAGAAGTCGCGGCTGCATATTCCAATTTTGTTTGCCTTCGATGTGATTCACGGATATCGGACGGTATTTCCGGTGCCGCTGGCGATGGCGTCGTCGTGGGATCCGAGGGTGGAAGAAGAGGCACAGCATCTGGCGGGACAGGATGCGCGGGCGGCAGGAATCCGGTGGACGTTTACGCCGATGGTGGATATTGCGCGGGATGCACGGTGGGGACGGATTGTGGAAGGCGCCGGCGAGGATCCTTATTTAGGAGCGGCGATGGCGCGGGCGCAGGTGAAGGGATTCCAAGGAGACACACTGGGGCTGGATAGCGTGGTGGCGTGCGTGAAGCACTTTGCGGGGTACGGCGCGGCGGACGGCGGACGCGACTACGACTCGTCGTATGTGCCGGAAGAGTTGATGCGGAACGTGTACCTGGTGCCGTTTCATGCGGCGGAGCAGGCAGGGGCGGGCAGTTTTATGAGCGCCTATATGGATTTGAACGACGTACCGGCAAGCGGGAATAAGTGGCTGCTAACGGATGTGCTGCGGAACGATTGGGGTTTCAAGGGCTTTGTAGTGTCGGATGCGTTTGCGGTAGGCAGCCTGGTGACGCACGGGTTTGCGCGGGATGGAGAAGACGCAGCGCTGAAGGCGTTCACAGCGGGCGTGAACATGGACATGGCGAGCCAGACCTATACGAAAAACCTGGCGAAGCTTTCGGTGGACGGCAAGGTGAACGATGCGCAGCTGGACGCGATGGTGCTGCCGATTCTCGAAACGAAGTACGAACTGGGATTGTTCGATCATCCTTATGTGGATGAGTCGAAGGTGGACGAGACGCTGAGCCGGCCAGAAGGGCTGGCGCTGGAGCGCAAGGTGGCGGGACGGTCGATGGTGCTGCTGAAGAACGACGATCATACTTTGCCGCTGGCGAAGAATCTCAAGAAGGTGGCGGTGATTGGGCCGCTGGCCGATTCGACGCGGGACATTGAAGGCGGATGGACGGTGGAAGGACTGTTTGGCGGACCGGGCAAGAGCCATCCGGTGACAGTGCTGGCGGGAATCAAGAACAAGCTGCCGGAGGCGCAGATCAGCTTTGTGCCGGGACCGGCGCCGAGCCGGCTATATCCAGGATTGTTTGAGAGGATCACGGGAGCGAAGCAACCGGCGCCGCCGACGGCCGAAGAGACGGGGGATTGGCTGGCCAAGACCAAGGCTGCGGCGAACGATGCGGACGTGGTGATTGCGGTGCTGGGCGAAGTGTCGTCGATGAGCAGCGAGGCGGCTTCGCGGGCGACGCTGGATCTGCCGGGGATTCAAGAACAGATGCTGGAAGCGGTAGAGTCTACGGGCAAGCCGGTGGTGCTGGTGCTGGAGAACGGGCGGCCACTGGATATTCGCTGGGCGGCAGAGCATGTGCCGGCGATTCTGGAAGCGTGGTATCCGGGAACGGAAGGCGGCGATGCAGTGGCCGATGTGTTGTTTGGCGATGTGGACCCGGGCGGGAAATTGCCGGTGAGCTGGCCGCGCGCTGCGGGGCAGGAGCCGCTCTACTACAACCACAACCTGACACATGAGCCGGAGGATCGGCCGGAGTTCACGTCGCGGTATTGGGATATGAACAGCAAGCCGCTTTATCCGTTTGGTTATGGGCTGAGCTACACGAGGTTCAAGTTCGATCATCTGAAGCTAAGCCGGAAAGAAGTGAAGGCGGGCGAGGCGACTGAAGTGCAGGTTGAGGTGACGAATACAGGCACAGTGGCGGGCGATGTGGTGGCGCAGGTCTACATTCACCAGCGGGCGGGGTCGGCCTCGCGGCCGGTGCGGCAGCTGAAGGGATTCAAGCGCGTGGCGCTGCAGCCGGGCGAGACGGAGACCTTGAAGTTTCCGCTGGGAAAGGAAGAGCTGGAATTCTGGAGCCCGCAGACGAAGGCGTGGGTGGTGGAGCCAGGGACGTTTGATGTGTGGGCCGGCGAGGATTCGACGGCTGGACTGCATGCGGAGCTGGTGGTGGAGTAATCAAGGCAGGGAACAGGAAGGGCCTCTCGGGGGGACGAGGGGCCCTTCGTCTTTTGGACAGGAGAACGGATTGGTTGTGGCGGCGCTGCGAGTGCCATTTGAGCCATGCGGGCCTGCGGGGACCTGAAAACATGGCCGCAGATTGACGAGCTCGTCGACTCAGCCGAAGACCTGTGGGTGTCTTGTGACCAAAAGGTAACGTGACCCGGGTGTTTGGGGAGGGAGTCAGGGCTGCTGGGCGCTTCCGATCCCACGTTACGATGTTTGGATACAGATAGTTCCTTCAGGAAGAAGGAGTAATTAAGTGGAAGCATTTGAAGAGACCAAATGCAGGCGGAGCGTTGTCTCCGATACATTGCAGTGCCTGACGGATCAGACAAGCCGTTGGCGCGAAAAGATCGATCTGCTGGAAGCGGGGCAGAGGCTGGACCGTGATGCGGCGATTGCCGACCTGGGGCAGCTGCTGGATGCCTGCCAGAATTTGCGGGATGCGATTCTGTCGGAAGACAGCGGCGCGACGTGGAAGACGAAGGCGGAGCTGGAGTCGCTGGTACACCGGCTGGATGAAGTTGCGGAGAAGCGCAGCCGGTATCTGGACCTGGCGCAATTTCTGGTGGCGGGCACGGTTTCGCATCGACGCGAGCGTACGAGACAGGAACGGTTGCGGCAGAGAGATGCCGCGGTGGCGGAGCTGATGGAGGTTTCTGCGATGTCGGCGCCTCCGGACCTGCCCGGCCCCGGGGTGGAGAAGTGGCTGGAGTGGGCGTGCAACCTGGATGACAGCACGAACGATCCCGATCTGGCGAAGCTGAAGGCGAATTTTCCGCGTGTGGATGATTTTGTGCGGCAGCTGGAAATCGAGATGTGGCAGGACGGTCCGGTGGCGAAGTCGGACCACGTGGTGGGTGTGATTCCGCAGATCGAGGCGAAGGCGACGGCTGGGGCGAAGGCAGCGGCGATAGTTCCGGTGATTACGGAAGCGGTTGTCGAGGAAGAGCAGGGGGTTCCCGAAGCGGAGGCCACGACGGAAGCAATTGAGGAAGAAGCGGCGGCGAGCGAGACGAAGGAAGAGCTTGTGTTGCCGGAGCCTCCGAGCACGGTGAAGGTGGAATTGCCGCATCCGAGAGAGCGTGGACCGCGTCGGCTGGCGTTTTTCGACGACGAAGAAGTGGAGTATTTCAAGCGTTACATCGAGGAGGCAAAGTCGGAGCCGAAGATTGCACGGAGTGTTCGTTCGCTGCTGGCGATTTCGCAGTGGCTGCTGCCGAGCGATCAGAATCCGCTGCTGCACGCGAACTACGGCATCCGTTCGCTGGTGGGATACGCGGGTAGTTCGGATCTTGTGCCGGTTTCGCCGCAGGATGGAGCACGGGCGATTGACGCGGAGAGCGGATTGCTGCTGCTGACGGGGGGCGCGGATCTTTTGCGCTGGAGCATTGCGCAGCGGGCCGAAGGGCACTTCGATGGAGTGGCGGCAGTGCGCCGGCTGGCCGTGGAGCAGATCAAAGGGTGGTTCAGCGATGTGTACAAGATCGAGCTGGCTGAGCCGCAGGTTCTGGATGTGCTGAAGATGACGAGCGGCATTCCGCTGTTGGTGGGCGAGCTGCACCGGCTGGTGCTGCCGAACCCGAAGATGCCGCCGACGTGGCTGGGTTATGCGATCTGGACGAATGTGAAGACCAACTTCGAGCGCCGTTTGCCGGTGCTGGCGCGGGAGCTGCGCAACGGCTCGGCGGCGGTGCGGCTGACGGAGCAGGAGATTCGGGTGTTGAAGATGGTGGTGATCGCGAGCGACGATTCGACGCCGGAAACGATTGCGAAAAACCTGCGCGAGGATTGGGACAAGTACCGCAGGCCGGAGATCCAGGCGCTGACCGCGAAAGACGAGCCGCGGGTACGGCTGCTGCAGACGCTGGGGCTGCTGCCGATGAAGCCGGGCTATGGGCTGGGGCCGATGCAGGCGCTTTTGCCGGTGGACCGGGAGGACGCGCTGCGGCAGATCGTGAGCTATTTATAGCCTAGATTGTCTATAGGGTGAAAGAGCGAGGCGGCCGGTTGGCCGCCTCGCTCTTTTTTTGGGTCTGCGATTGAGGCGCCGGGGGAAGCGAGGGGACAGGCGCAGAGGCAGATGATCCCCGTCGGCTTCTCTCAGGGCAGGCTTTCGCCTCGCAAATCCCGCATGCTCGGCTCAGGATGACGCGGTTCATTCAGGTTCGGTGCTTTCCCAGGTCTCAGAGGCGAGACCCGGGGCAGCCGGCTTAGCTGGCGCGGAGAGCGACGAGCGGGCTGATGCGGGCTGCGCGACGCGCGGGGATGTATCCGGAGAGTGCGGCGATGGCGAGCAGCGCAAAGGCCATGGCGAAGTAGGTTGCGGCGTCCCACGGAGAGGTATCGAAGAGCAGTGAAGCCATGAGGCGCGCGGAGGCGAGCGAAGCGGCTGCTCCGAGACAGACGCCGATGAAGGCGAGGCGCAACGTGTTGAAGATGACTTGCCGCTCGACATACGACGCGGTGGCGCCGAGAGCCATGCGAATGCCGATCTCGGTAGTCCGGCGCGTGACGGAGTAGGAGATGACGCCGTAGATGCCGAGTGCGGCGAGAAGAAGGCCGAGGGTGGCGAAGGCGGCGACAAGGAGCATGAAGAAGCGGCGCGGCGAGTTGGCGTGGTCTACCAGAGATTGGATGGGGCGGAACTCGGCGAGCGGCTGCTTGGGGTTGATGTCGCGCAGGGTGCGAATTACGCTGGTGGCGAGCGTGGCCGGGGGTAGCGTAGTGCGGATGACAAGCTTGGCTCCGGCGGGACTTGCCTGGGTGGTGGGGTAGTAGATTTGCCATCCGGCCTCGCCATCGACGGTTTCTTCGTGGACGTCGTCGACGACGCCGATGATGTGGAGGTCATTTTTGGAATCGCTGGGGTCGCTGGTAATGATCTGGCCAATGGGATCGTTGTTGGTCCAATGCGCAAAGGAAGCGAGGAAGCGGGCGTAGGCCGCGCTGATCAAAACGACATTCGGCGTGTGGGGACCATCGGACCAAGTGAAGTCGCGCCCGCGGAGGCGGGTTCCCATGGCGCGGAAATAACCGGGTGTGGCGACGTAGACGAGGGGGCCGGTATCGAGTTTGTCGGGGCGCTTGACGCCCTTGGGGAAAGGCGTGCCCCAGGCGCGATTCTGACCCAGGGGCAGGAAGTCGACGATGCCGACGGCTTCAACGCCGGGAAGGGCGCCGACACGGGCGAGGACCTGCTGGAGGATGGCCGAACGTTTTTGGGTGGTGAGATCGCCGGTTTTGTCTCCCGGCACATTGTCGTCGTAGTCGACTTTGATGGCGGCGCTCCGCTCGGGTTGGAATCCGAGATCGACATCGAGGACGTGCATGAAGCTGCGCAGGAGGAGCCCGGCGCCGACGAGAAGCATGCAGGCGAGAGCCACTTCAGAGACGACGAAGATGGAGCGCAGGCGCTCATGCTTGCGGCTTTGACCGGATCCGGCACTGGAGTCTTTGAGGGTCTCGTGGAGGTTGCCGCCGGCCATGCGCAGCCCGGGGACGAGGCCGAAGAGGGCAGCGGCGCCGACCGCGATCAGGACAGTCCAGCCGAGCGCGGCCCCGTCGATGTGGAGGGTACTGAGCAAGGGCAGCGCGACGGCGCCCTGATGGGCGAGCCAGGTGATGAGAGAGATGGCGAGCAACAGGCCGAAAAGCGCTCCGGCGCTGGATAGGACAAGGCTCTCGGTGAGGAGCTGACGGACGATGCGAGCGCGGGTGGCGCCGAGAGCGCCGCGCATGGCGAACTCTTTGGAGCGCGCGGCAGAGCGGACGAGAAGGAGGTTGGAGAGGTTGACGCAGGCGATGAGGAGAATGGCGCCGACGGCGGCCCAGAGCACGACGAGGGAGCGGCGGAGTTTCCCAGTGATGTAGTCCTTGAGCGGGACGGGGACGACGGAGTCCTTGTAGGAGCCGCAAGATTGCGGATATTTGTTGTTCCAGCACATGGTGGGGGCGACGCGCACGGCATCCTGGCGAGCCTGCTCGAGCGAGATCGCAGGCTTGAGGCGGCCGATGAGGGTGATGATATTGCCCCAGTCGCGCGGGGGGCCGTAGAGATTGAGGGGTGTAATGGCGTCGACCTTGGTGCCTGGAGCGAAGACGGCGCCGAAATCGAAGGAGGCGGGGAGCACGCCGATGACGGTGGTTTGCTTGCCGTCGATGTCGAATGCCTTGCCGACGATATTTGGATCGGCGTTGAACTGGCGGCGCCACCAGGCGTCGCTGAGGAGGATGACGGGGGATGCGCCGTTGCGCGCGTCGTCGGGGGTGAAGGTGCGGCCGATGGCGGGTTGAATGCCGAGAAGCTGGAAGAAATTGGCGATGACGTCAATGCTGGTTGCGGTGATGGGGGCGCTGCCAAGGTTGAGGCTGAGATTGTCGGCGCTGGAAAAGGCGAAGTAGCCGGTGACGTCCTGATAGGAGCGGCTGTTGACGCGGAATTCATCGTAGGCGTCGGTGGAGTAGGTGGCGCAGGAGAGGCCGCACTTGGTGGGCGGGGGGGCGATCCAGACAAGTTGTTGCGCACTGGCGAAGGGGAGGGGGCGCAGCATGAGCTGGTTGACGACGCTGAAGACGGCGATGTTGGCGCCGAGGGCGAGGGCGAGGATGACGATGGCGACGGTGGTAAAGCCAGGATCGCGGCCGAGGGTGCGCAGTGTGTATTTCAAGTCCTGCATGAGGATGTCGATGTTCATAAAACCGCGTGCCTCCCGTTGTTGTTCACGAGCTTGCTGCAAGCCGCCGAATTGGATGAGGGCCTGACGGCGGGCCACTGCGAGGGGCAGGCCACGTTGCATGCCTTCTTCGGTTGCAAAGTCGATGTGGGCTGCGAGCTCGGCCTCGAGGTCTGCGTCGAGGCGACGCCGCGAAAAGAAGGCGGCGATGCGGCCGAGATTGCGGCGAAGACGACTCATGCGGTTTCGTGGCCCTTCTTCATGGAGAAGAGGCTGTTCATAACGCTGCTGAGGCGTTCCCAATCGTGAGCCTCGTCGGCGAGCCGGCGCCGGCCGGCCTTGGTGATGGAGTAGAACTTGGCTTTGCGGTTATTGCCGGAGGTGCCCCAGGCGGAGGAGATCCAGCCGCTCTGCTCGAGGCGGACGAGGGCTGCATAGATAGTGCCCTGATTGAGCAGAACCTGGTTGCCGCTGACCTGCTCGATGCGGCGTGCGATGCCGTAGCCGTGGACGGAGCCCATGGCGGCGAGGGTTTGCAGGACCATGAGGTCGAGCGTTCCCTGAAGAAGATCGAGTCTGTCAGGCGACATCCATCACCCCTGTGGTACAGCCACATGAGGATACAGGATTCCTGTGCGGAAGCCACAGGAATGTGACGGATGGGCGGAGAGGACAGGGATCAGTTGTCAATGAACAGTGGTCAGGGAACCATTGATCAGGGAAGCGCGTCGAGGGACGTTCGCGGGATTGACTTAGGTGAGGGCGCGGTCGAGGTGGACGTAGCCGCCATCGACGATGAGGTGCTGGCCGGTAGTGTGCGCGGAGTGCGTGGGTGAGAGCAGGAAGACGGTGGCCGCGGCGATTTCGGAGGACAGCGTCATGCGATGGCCGAGGGGAATTTTGTCGGTGATGCGTTTGAGCTCAGCGTCGGGGTCGCCGAGGGTGTCGAGCCAGCGGCGATAGAGGGGCGTCATGACTTCGGCGGGCAGCACGGCGTTGACGCGGATGTTGTAAGGAAGGAGTTCGGCGGCCCACTCGCGGGTGAGAGCGAGTTGCGCACCTTTGCTGGCGGCGTATCCAGAGGTGTTGCCCTGCCCGGTGAGCGCAACTTTGGAGCTGATGTTGACGATGGCACCCTGGGTGCGTTTAAGCGCGGGGAGCGCGTAGTGGGCGAGGGCATAGTAATGGTGGAGATTCTTGCTGAGGCTTTGGAGGAAGGCGTCGACGGAGCCGCGCTCGAGGCCTGCGCCGTCGTTGACGCCGGCGTTGTTGACGAGGCCGTAGATATCGCCGTGCTGGGAGAGTATTTCGTCGATGGCGGACTTGCAGCGGTCGGTGTCTTCGAGGTGGGCTTCAGTGAAGAAGCACAGGGCGTGCGCGGCTTCCATTTCGGCGAGAAAATTTTGCACGTTTTGGGAAAGACGACCGAGGACGACGACGCGGGCGCCTTCTGCGAGACAGGCGCGGGTGATGCCGGCGCCGATGCCTGCTCCGCCGCCGGTGACGACGATGAGTTTGTTTTGGAGGGCGAGATCCATGACGGAATTATTGCAGGAGCAGGGAACAAGGGAACAGGAGCCGAGGAGAGACGCAAAAGCAGCCTAGCTGAGGCCGGAGAGGACGAGCATGCGGGGCTCGGTCATTTCTTCAATGGCGGAGCGGATGCCTTCGCGCCCGAGGCCCGAATCCTTGACGCCTCCATAGGGCATGGGATCGAGGCGCCAGCTGGGTGTGTCGCCGACGATGAGAGCGCCGACTTCAAGCTCGCGATAGGCGGTGAGGATGCGGCCGGCGTCGCGCGTGAGCAGGCCGGCCTGGAGGCCGAAGCGCGAGTGATTGACTTGGGCGAGGGCATCTTCGAAGTCGTCGTAAGGCTCGACGAGGACAACGGGGCCGAAGACTTCTTCGTCGCGAATCTTCATGCCGGGCTGGGTGGCGGTGAGGACGGCGGGCGTGATCATGGAACCTTTGCGCTGGCCGCCGGCAACGAGCTTGGCGCCGCCTTCGGTGGCTTCTTTGATCCAGGCCTCGATGCGCTCGGCTTCGGCGAGTCGAACGAGCGGGCCGATCTCAGTAGCTTCTTCGGCGGGATCACCGGAGATTAGCTTGTCGGCAATCTCGACGAGTTTCCAGAGAAAGGATTGGAAGATGCGGCGCTCGGCGAAGATGCGCTGGACGCTGATGCAGGACTGGCCGGCATAGCCGAAGGCGGCGTGCGCAGTGCGGAGGGCGGCGTCGTCGAGGTTGGGCCAGTCGCCGTGGACGATGAGTGCGGCATTGCCGCCGAGTTCAAGGAGAACGCGCTTGCGGCTGGAATGGGCTTTGAGATCCCAGCCGACCTTGGCGGAGCCGGTGAAGCTGACGAGTTTGATGCGGTCTTCTTTTTCAGCGAGCCAGGCAGTGTCGGCATTGGAGAGGGTGAGGATGGAGAGGGCTTCTTCAGGCCATCCGGCTTTGAGGATGAGTTCGCCGAGGGCGAGGGCGGTGAAGGGGGTTTGGGGAGCGGGCTTGAGGATCAGGGGGCAGCCGGCGGCAAGGGCGGGCGCCACTTTGTGGGCGACGAGGTTGAGCGGGAAGTTGAAAGGCGTGATGGCGAGGACAGGGCCAACGGGAAAACGCTGCACGAGTCCCCAGCGGTTCTCATTGCCTTCGGTGAGGTCGAGAGGGATAGTTTCTCCGCCGAGGCGGACGGCTTCTTCGGCGGCGGTTTTGAAAGTGAGGACGGCGCGATCGACTTCAGAGCGTGCGAGGCGGATGGGTTTGCCGGCCTCGGCGACGATGAGCTTGGCGAAGCGTTCTTTCTGCTCGATGAGAGCGGCGGCTATGTCTTCGAGGATATTGCGGCGCTTCCAGCGAGGGAGGGCGCGGGTGCGGCGGAGGCTGGTGACCGCGTGATTGACGGCCTGTCGGGCATCGGCGCGGGTGGCGACGGTGACGCGGCCGACGACGCCGTTGTCCCAGGGCGAGCGGACTTCGAGGGGTTCGCCGTCGCTCCATTCTTTGCCGCAGAGGAGAAAGCCGGTTTGGGTGCCGGGGCGCATTTTCATGGGGGAAGACTCCTGATGTGACGTTTGGGGGAACTACGGAGATGGTACTAGGGCTGGGGGCGAAGCGGGT
>DATDIQ010000020.1:0-45508 GCA_036520995.1 Occallatibacter sp. | reverse complement strand
TTTCGCCGGCTTGAACGAGCAATCGAACACCGCCAGGTCTTCATCCTTAATATTCGGCGCGCCTTCGATCGTGCCCGTCGCATCGATGTAGCTAACGATCGCGTTCACTTCTTCGTTGTCGTAGCCCAGCTTGAACAGCGCCGCCGGCACGGTGTTGTTCACGATCTTGATCATGCCACCGCCCACCAGCTTCTTGTACTTCACCAGCGCCAGGTCCGGCTCAATGCCCGTCGTGTCGCAGTCCATCATGAAGCCGATCGTCCCCGTCGGCGCCAGCACCGTGGTCTGCGAGTTGCGATACCCGTACCGCTCGCCGAAAATCAGCGCCATGTCCCAGCACTCGCGGCTCGCTTCAATCAATGCGTCCAGCTGCGGCACCGTGAAGGGCTCGCCGCTCTGCCGCGACTCGCCGATGTTGTTCACTTCCGCCCGATGCATCCTGATTACGTCGAGGAACGGCTCGCGGTTTACATAGAATCCCGGGCAAGCGCCGCCCGTCCGCTCCGCGCCCGCCGTCAATGGAGTCGCCGATGCCAGCGGCGGGCATTGCGCCGCAATCATCGACGACTGCAGATACGCCTGCCCGCACATGATCGCCGTCAGCGCCGCAGCCACATCGCGTCCCGCATCCGAGTCGTACGGCAGCCCGAACGCCATCAACAGCGCGCCCAGGTTCGCATAGCCAAGGCCCAGCGGCCGGTAGTCATGCGAGTTCTTCGCGATCGATTCGGTCGGATACCCGGAGTTATCCACCAGGATCTCCATCGCCGTGATCACTACCGAAATCGCGTGCCGATAGGCCGTGATGTCGAATGTCCCCGCCGGAGTGACGAACTTCAACAGGTTAAAGCTGGCCAGATTGCACGCCGAGTTGTCGAGAAACATGTATTCGCTGCATGGGTTCGACGCGTTGATCCGCCCCGTGTTTTTTGAGGTGTGCCACTTGTTGATCGTCGTGTCGAACTGCATCCCCGGATCGCCGCATTCCCACGTCGCCTTGGCGATCTTGTGCATGATGTCGCGGGCCTTGTAGGTCTTCACCGGCTCATGTCCCTTCACCGTATAGGTGGTGAAGTCGCCGTCATTCTCATACGCGCGCATAAACTCGTCGCTCACGCGCACCGAGTTGTTCGCGTTTTGAAAGAATATCGACGAATACGCCTCCGAGTCCGGACCCGATCCGTCATAGCCTGCCTTGATCAGTGTGAAAGCCTTCGCCTCTTCCTTCGACTTGCAGTCGATAAAGTCCACGATGTCGGGATGGTCCACGTTCAGGATCACCATCTTCGCCGCGCGCCGTGTCTTGCCGCCCGACTTGATGACGCCGGCAAACGCATCGAATCCGCGCATGAAGCTCAGCGGTCCCGACGCCTGCCCGCCGCCCGACAACAATTCCATTGACCCGCGAATCGAGGAAAGGTTCGTCCCCGTGCCCGATCCCCACTTGAACAGCATGCCTTCGGTCTTCGCCAAGGTCAGAATCGAATCGAGCGAGTCATCCACCGCGTTGATGAAGCACGCCGAGCATTGCGGATTCCTGTAGCCCGTACCCGAAAACACCACGCCGCCCGACGGCGCATCCCAGTGCCAGTTCTGCCCGTTCGCCTGCGGCTCCAGCCGATCGCAACCCACGTTGAACCACACAGGCGAATTGAACGCCACGCGCTGCGTCAGCAGCATCACCGCCAGCTCATCGTGAAAGATCGCGGCGTCCGCTTCCGAAACAAAATATCCGCCCGCCGTGCCCCAGTCACGAATCGTCTCGGCCACGCGGCTCACCAACTGCCGAACGCCCGTCTCGCGCTCCTGCGTCCCCAGCTGACCGTGCAGGTATTTCGAGGCCACAATGTTCGTTGCCGTCATCGACCAGTCGATCGGCACTTCCACGTCCTTCTGCTCGAAGATCGTGTTGCCCTTGCTGTCGGTAATCAGCGCGGTGCGCTTTTCCCATTGCACCTCGTCATACGGCGAAACGCCCTCACGCGAAAAGCGCCGCGCAACCTTGACGCCACCCACCTCGTTCCCAGATGTGCGCGATTCGACAGAAGTTTCAAAGTGAGCCTCGTTCATGTGTTCCTCTCAGTCAGCAAAAGTGGTAAAAATCCATCCCCGCCAGCGCAATCTGCCTGGGTCGGCGAATCCTCAGCAACGCACGGGGAAAACGGAAGTGAAGGTAAGTTTCTTAGCCCTTCGCGGATTGGAATCGGGTCCTTTCCGCCGGGTTTTCTTTACAGACCGTTTACAACCGCAGATGAAAAAATAGCGCTGTCTATAGGGCAAGTCAACAATAAACCACAATATCTTGTATTTTCTTTGCATTTAGGGCATGGGCCCGCTAAACCCAGCCATTCGGCCTGTGGAAAGCTTGAAAAGCCCCGTTTTGTGCGGGTTTGATGCATGTCGCATGGCTCAAAATGCCCTGAGCACAGGGCAAAGTATGCCCCCAACACGCTCTTCTCCGCGACATCCAAGCCTATGCCCCTTCACCCCTCTAAACAAGGCGCAGGAACAGTGCATTTTCTGTGCATCGCTGTGCGAACTGTGGACAAAGCGGCGGGTATGCGCGGCAGTCGCGCGCGGACTCATCTCCGGCGAGCCAAAGATAGGGGCGCCAAAGAAAAACGGCACCGCGGGTGATCTTCCCGCGGAGCCGCTTTACTCGTTCGCATTCGATGATTGGTTATGTTGCGAATCAGTTCGCCTTGGAATCAATCCTCATGCCATAGAATGACCGATGCACAAAGAACACCGAAATCAGGAAGAAAATGACCGCCAGCGCGTGCGCAAGCATCGGATTGCTCGCAGTGAGCGTAACTGCCAGCTCGACGGCAAGCAATCCGAACAAGGTAGTGAACTTGATCACCGGGTTCAGCGCCACTGACGAGGTGTCTTTGAACGGATCGCCCACCGTGTCTCCGATCACGGTTGCGTCGTGCAAAGGCGTCCCCTTCTGTTTCAGGTCAACCTCTACAATCTTCTTCGCGTTATCCCATGCGCCACCGGCATTGGCCATGAAGATGGCCTGGTACAAGCCGAAGGTTGCAATCGAGATCAAGTAGCCGATAAAGAAGAACGGCTCAACAAACGCGAACGAGAGGGTAGCGAAAAAGACCGCGAGAAAGATGATGAACATCCCCTTCTGCGCGTACTTGGTGCAGATCTCCACCACCTTCTTGCTGTCGGTGACCGATGCTTTCTCCGCCCCTTCAAGATGGATGTTCGCCTTGATGAATTCAACCGCTCGGTACGCGCCCGTGGTGACCGCCTGGGTTGATGCGCCGGTGAACCAGTAGATCATTGCCCCGCCGGTGATCAACCCCAACAGGAATGGCGCGTGCAGCAGCGAGAGCTTCGCGACGTCATGGGTCAGTCCGCCGGTCAGGGCCATGATGATCGAGAAGATCATGGTGGTTGCGCCCACCACCGCCGTGCCGATCAATACCGGCTTGGCCGAAGCCTTGAATGTGTTGCCGGCTCCGTCATTGGCTTCCAGCAAGTATTTTGCGCGTTCGAACTTCACGTCGATCTTGAAGTCCTTCTTCAACTCCGCTTCGATCCCGGGAACACTTTCGATCAGCGACAGCTCGTAAACCGATTGAGCATTGTCGGTAACCGGCCCGTAAGAATCGACAGCAATCGTCACCGGCCCCATACCCAGGAACCCGAACGCGACGAGGCCAAATGCAAAAACGGCTGGAGCCAGCATCAGGGCATCCATGGACGGCCCGGTACTGAAGAAATAACCCAGGCTCATGAGCGCGACCATGCTGAGTCCCAGCCAGTAGGCCGAAAAATTGCCGGCCACGAATCCCGAAAGGATCCCCAGCGACGCTCCGCCTTCCTGCGCCGATTTCACCACTTCTTTTACATGGCCCGATTTGGTTGAAGTGAAGACCTTGACCAGTTCGGGGATGATCGCCCCCGCAAGAGTTCCGCAGGAGATGATGGAAGAAAGCTTCCACCACAGCGTTCCGTCCCCGAGACTGGGGATGATGTAGTAAGAAACGACGTAGGTGAGGATGATGGATACGACCGACGTGATCCACACCAGCGAGGTCAAGGGAGTCTCAAAATCCATTTCGTCGGAGTTTGCGTACTTGGCATGAGCGATTGCGCTATTGAGAAAGTACGCGCCCGAACTGGAGACCAGCATGGCCACGCGCATCACGAAGATCCATACCAGCAATTGCACCTGCGTCGTGGGACTCTTGACCGCCAGCAAAATGAACGCGATCAGCGCCACGCCGGTGACGCCGTAGGTTTCAAAGCCATCGGCGCTGGGGCCCACCGAGTCGCCCGCGTTGTCACCCGTGCAGTCTGCGATCACTCCCGGGTTGCGCGCATCGTCTTCCTTGATCTTGAAGACGATCTTCATCAGGTCGGAGCCGATGTCGGCAATCTTGGTGAAGATGCCGCCGGCAATACGCAGCGCCGCGGCGCCCAGCGATTCGCCGATCGCGAAACCGATGAAGCAGGGTCCCGCATAATCGCCCGGGATAAACAGAAGGATGCAGAGCATGATCAGCAGTTCAACCGAGATCAACAACATGCCGATGCTCATACCCGCCTTCAGCGGAATCGCGTAGCACGGATATGGTTTGCCCCGCAGCCCGGCGAACGCCGTCCGCGAGTTCGCAAATGTGTTGACGCGAATGCCGAACCACGCCACCCCATAGCTGCCCGCGATGCCGAGAAGGCTGAACCCCAAAATGATCGGCAGCGTGACCGCCACCGATTTCCCCGGCACCGGCGCCAGATAGCCGAAATACAGCGCGATAATGACCGCGATGAATGCCCAGAGCAGAAGAATGAATTTGCCCTGCGTCACCAGGTACGTTTTGCAGGTTTCATAGATCAGCTCGGAGATTTCGCGCATGCTGCGATGAACCGGCAGATTCTTCAACTGCACATAGATTGCCAGGCCGAACAGCAAGCCGCCGGCGCAGAACAGCAAGCCGATCATCAGAAGTGCGTGTCCGTTCATGCCGAGAAAATTCACGCTCGACAAGTCCGGCAGAATCAGATTGGCTTCTCCTCCGCCCCCTCCGTGTTCCGTTTGGGCAAAAGTGAGTGTCGGAAAAAGCAGGCCCAAAACAGCGACCGCGATCGACGCCGTCCTCTTGTGCGAACCCTTCAGAAAGGCCTCGGCGCCTCTCTGGACTGCTGGAGTGATCCTCCGCGTCCCGAAAACCGATCCGATCACCTGGCGCGCGAAAGGCGCCGCGACAATGAGCAACAAGGCGCTCATGCCGAAAAAAAAGTACACCCAGTCCTGTGCAGTCACATTTCCTCCCGCGGTGTGGTTTGAAGCTGTTTAGGATTCCGACGAAGGCGGTCCTCAAAAAGCCCTAAAAAGTCACGGGAAGGCTATCATCCGGGTCCAGCACTGTCGAGTGATTGCAATCACAGGCGTCGGTTGTGGCCGCACCTGCCCTCGTTGTCCCTTCCCCTGTCGGATTCCAACGGTGTCTTATACAGTTACTTGCGGAGGAGATCCTCGATGAGCCCTTCCACACTGCTCACGCCCCGCGAGGCAGCCGCCAAACTTGGCATCAGCTACCCCGCCCTGAAGCACTGGATCCTGGCCGGCCGCATCCGCACCGTCAAAACGCCGGGCGGGCACCATCGCGTTCCTCTCGATTCGCTTGAAGAGTTTTTGCCCCTCTCCGCCAAGGGGGCCTCGCCGCGCATCAGCGGGCGCAACCAGCTTGCCGGAACGGTCGTCGAGGTCACCGTCGAAGGTCTGCTCGCCAAGGTGGTGCTGGCCGTAGGCGGCCAGCGGGTCACATCGATCATCACGGCCGACGCGGCAAAGGAACTGGCTCTGAAGCCAGGCGACACAGCCTACGCCCTGATCAAAGCCACAGAAGTGATGATCCTGCGCTCCTAGCGGCCCTGAAGCGCCCTGCTCTGCTCCTCCCCTGTTCCCTGCCTTTCAGTCAATCGGGATATCGAACTTGTCTCCGGGGAGCGCGATCTGCAGATTCTCGTCGTGCTGGTCGCGGACCTCGCCGTCACGTAGAGGATGCAGCTTGAAAAGAACGAGCCGGTTCCGTTGCGGATCGTCGAAAGCCCGGAAACTCGCCGCCTGTTCGAGCGAGAAGTGGGTGTGCAAGTCCGCGAGAGTCCCCGCGTCGATGCCATTCCAGGTGGCGAACCAGCCCGGCTGATACACCTCGATCTTGTCGTGCAGCGGCAGTGTGCCGAAATCGTCGCAGAGCGCCGGCACATGCCCGATCAGCGCGAGTTCATCGCCGCTGCTCGAGACCAGCAGGCGGTTTCGATTCGGATGTTGATCGACGAAGCGAGCCATTTCGTGCGCAGCATCCACAAACGTGTATTCGGGATGCAGCGCGTAGCTCAGGGTCCATGCCCCATTCAGCAAAGCTGCCCCGGCGACCACCGCCACCAGGCCTAGTCCGAACTGCGGGGCGCGGCCGGTTGCACCAAGCAGAGCATCCGCACCCAGCGCCACAAGAAACATGCAGAAGAACGCCACAACGGTGAAGTAACGCGCTTGCGGATGATTCTGCACAGTCATGAAGAGGATGTATCCGGCCACCGCGAGAACCGATGCACCGAAGACAGGATCAGCGAGGAGCCGCCAACCCCAAGGGCTGCGCCAGCCGACAATGGCTCCGACAACAACCAGCCCGGCGAGAGGCACAAGGATGTGATCGATCCAAAGTCCACCGTGAAAAGACCACCAGAAACTGACGAGCGGCCAGATTCTCTGTGTGGGCTTGGGATAGGTATTGATAAAGAAGAGATAGCGATAGTCACGCACCAGACCCGCATGGACGACGAGCGCGATCCAGGCGCCGTAAGCCAGCATAGCGGTCGCGGTCGCTGCGGCCGCACATTGCAGTGCAAGTCGGCGCTTTTGCCGCAGCGGCAGCACGGCGGCCCAGGCCAGCGCCGGCAGCAGAAAGATCCCTGTCGTTTTGGTCAGTGCCACCAGCGCGATGAGGAGCCCGATCGCGACGGCAACGAGAACAGGCCGGCGAAAACGCGGCAAGCGCACCGCAAGATTCAAGGCTGCAAGAATCAGGGCGATCAGCAGCGGCTCGAGAATCGCGAGGCGGCTGAAGCAGTAGAGAAAGGGACTTGTCACCAGCAGCGTCACCGCAAGCAGTGCGGCCCTGCGCGTTCCGCTCTGACGCAACAGCGTGTAGCTCAGCAGCAGGCTGGCAAAGAAAAAGAAGATGGCCAGGCTGCGCGCTGCCTCTGCCGATACGCCGGTGACAAAAAACAGGAGCCATTCGAGAAAGGGCCAGACCGGTAAGGCGACCGCTGGATTGAAGTCCCAGGGCTGATACCAGCGGCCAAAAAGATGCGCGCGAATGGCGGCGTTTCCATACCAGCCTTCGTCGGTGTACTTGGCCCAGTCGTGAAACCAGGGCGTGTGATTGGGAAAGTCGGCGGAGAGATGGAGCGCGTGGAGGCCGGCGAAGGCGAGAATGAGCGCAACCCAAAACCGGTAGAGCCAGCGGTTTGTTCCAGTCGACAATTGCCTGTCTCCGGAGGAACTCAACAAAAAGGATATGCAGTCAGGATCGTGCCAGGATCGTGTTTGAGTATAGCGGGATGGACAGGCCGTCCCGGCCCACTGGCCGTCCAGGCAAGAGCTTCGCATGGCGCATTCGCGCCGTGCATGCCACAAGCAACGGGGAGGGCTTCCACGGCCATGGCGCCCGTTGCGCGCCTCGAAAATTGTTCCACGTGGAACAATTGTGCTGGTCAATACACATGCGTGTGCGCAAATGCGGAAGTTTCGGCCGCAGTGTGCAATGCGTTGGGAACACGTTGCAGGACTAGCGGTTGTTCTCTACCTCGCTGCGGCGTGTCAAGAAAATCGGCGCCTGCGTCCGCGCAATGCACAGGTTTTGAGGCAGCCGGAGGGGGAGGGGTCATCCCTTTCCCGTGGGAAAACGCCGCCGGTAGGGTGGGGGGTGCTGCAGAACGCTGCGCCGTACCCACTCTCCGCGCGGAGAAATGGAACGCTGGGCAACCTGCCTACGGTGAGCAATGGCAATTGGGGCTCTTACTCGTAGGCGAGAGCGTCGATTGGGTCTTTGCGCGCGGCCATCCAGGCCGGATACGCGGCACCCAACAGAGAACCGACCAGGGCGATGATCGCTCCCTTCAGGACAAGGGCCATGTTCATGTCCAGATAGAGCGTGGGAAATTTCTGCCCGAAGAACGCCTTGACGGCGAACGAGACAACAACACCGAGGGCGACGCCGGCGATCGCGATCACCACCGTTTCGCGCAGAACCAGGGTGACAATGGCCGGGCTGGAGGCTCCCATCGATTTGAGGATGCCGATCTCGCGCGTGCGTTCGAGCACCGAGGTATACATCGCCTGAAAGATGACCAGAAAGCCAATGATGACCGCGATGCCGATCACGACATTCATGCCCGTTTTGAGCGCTGGAAGCTGATCGGGCGTCATCAGCGACATCCACTCCTCCATGGTCATGACCTGGTAGTTTCCAAGACCGGGCGTGGAGAGGATTTCGTGGGTGACAGCGTCGTTGTTCTCGGGATTGTCGACTTTGAGATAGAAGACGGAAGCCTTTCCTTCGTCGCCGAGCATCTGGCCCATGGTTTCGATGGAGATGAGCTTGCGGCCGCCCTTGCCGTGTTCGAAGATGCCACAGATGCGAAACGGGCGCTTGTTGATGGGAATCGTATCGCCTACGTGATGAATCTTACCGGCGTAGACGTCGTCGACCATAACGTCGTTGGGACCGCGAAAGGGCCCTCCGGCGAGGAAGACGAAGGGGCTGAGACCGCTGTAGGTGGGGTAGTCGATGCCCCAGAGCACCTCGAGGCCATTGGCCATCGAGAGATTGGTGATCACCGGGGAGGCGACGGTGACGTGCGGGAGAGCGCCGAGGACGGGCGCCAGTTTCACCGAAATAGGTGCACCGCCGATGCCGTTGAAGAAGGCGGTGTTGGGCGGCCGGACGATCAGGTCGGCGCCGATTCCGTTGTTCAGGCGCTTCTGACCGGTGAGCTGTCCGAGCATGATGGCGATGATAGACAGCATCATCACTACCTCAATGGCGACGGCGAGGATGCTGATGAGCGAGCGCAGGGGCCGATGAAGCAGATTTGCCAAAACGAGCTTGTTCATTTTTGGGCAGCGCTCCGGGTTGGGCAAGCCACTTTCTGCTACCCTCCTCTCAAGGGTATCAGTCGCGCACCGATAAGAGAGTGCGAGTGGCGCTGAACCCGAAGGCGGTTGGGCTGGGTGTTTGAGACCGGGTGTTTGAGACCGGGTGTTTGAGACCGGGTGCTTGGGACTGGGTGCTTGGGACTGGGTGCTTGGACTGGATCTTCCGATTGGGTACCTGAGAGGGGAATCCGGGAGGAACAATCGCCGGTAACTCGAAGTGCCGAATACCAATTGGGGGGCCAAAGCCCCTGATGTATAGTTCGCCAATAGGGCTTCACCCTGGCCACGTTACTTCAGGCTTGTGAAAATAAAGGGGAAGCCAAAGAATCACTTTGACGAGGAAAAATCCCGGGTTTATTGTGGTTGTGGAAATCCAAAGCGGGACAACTCCTCTAGTTGGTTACCTATGGGCAGTTTTGGCGAAGACTTACGCGCGGAACGGTTATCCCGGGGCATCGCGTTAGAGAAGATCACCGAGATCACCAAAATCAGCCAGCGACACCTGGTTGCGCTGGAGCAGGACCGGTTTCGCCTGCTCCCCGGCGGCATCCTGAGTAAAGGAATCGTGCGCGGCTACGTTGGCGCGGTGGGCCTCGACATCGGCGACTGGACAAGCCGCTTCGTGAAGGCATCGGCCGAATCGGGTGTTTCTACGGATCCGGAACAGGGCTGGGCGGAGTTTGCCTCGAACGTGGGCCGGGTGCGCATGGAGCAGCGTGAAGCCGCGGAAATGCGCCTTCGCTGGGCTGGCGCCATCGTGCTGATGGTTGCGGTCGTGGTGGCCGGATTTCTGACGGTGCGCTATTTTGGTCTGCGCGCCGGCTGGTGGAGCACGCTGCTTCCCGTCCAGGCGGTTTCGGCAAAAACGCACGCGCTGATTGTGCATGCGTTCGCGCTTTGGCAGCGCTAAACGCCGCGTCCTTCTGCTTCTCTACCCCCTCTTCTGTCTCCCTCTCATTTCTTATTCTCGAAGACGGTCCCGGTTTGTTGGGCCCTCGTTCGAACGAGTCTTCATTTGGCCGGTTCGTTTGGTGGGTCCTCGAGGCCTGCCGATGGCTACAGAACCCCCTTTGAGGGCTGGATTCTCGCCATTGGCTGAGAGGTTTTGGCGTGGAAGGCTCCGCGCCTTTACCATTGGAACGGTATACCCAGCGGCCATGGGGTGGGGCGGATCTTTCCCGAGGACAACGGGCGCTTCGTGGTTCCCCGGCGGCTTCAAAGCGCGGTGCAGTTGCCGGCCAGGCCTGGAATTCTGATGATTCCGTAAAAGGAGTGTTGAGTTGAGCGACCGTTTCTTGTTTACTTCCGAGTCCGTGACTGAAGGTCATCCGGACAAGATTGCCGACCAGGTTTCCGATGCGATTCTGGATGCCTGCCTCGAGCAGGACCCCTATAGCCGCGTGGCCGCCGAGACGTTGACCGCGACTGGGCTGGTGGTGATCGCGGGCGAAATCACAACCAAAGCCTATGTGGATTTCCAAAGCCTGGTGCGGGGCGTAGTGGCTTCGATCGGCTATGACAACGCGCTGTATGGATTCGACTCGAACACCTGTGCGGTGATTTCGAGCATCAACAAGCAGTCCGGCGACATCGCGCAGGGCGTGGACACGGGCGGGGCCGGCGACCAGGGCATGATGTTCGGCTACGCGGCCAATGAGACGCCGGAGCTGATGCCTGCGCCGATTTCGCTGGCGCACAAGCTGACGCGGCAATTGAGCCTGGTGCGGAAAAACGGCAGGCTGCCCTATCTGCGCCCCGACGGCAAGAGCCAGGTGACGGTGGAGTATGACGAGCACGGCAAGCCGGCACGCATTGACGCGGTGGTGATCTCGAGCCAGCATGCCGAGACGGTGAGCAACGAAGACCTGCACGCCGACATTCTGAAGCACGTAATCCAGGCTGTGCTGCCGGCGAAGTGGCTCGACGAGCACACGAAGTATCACATCAATCCCACGGGCCGGTTCGTGATCGGCGGACCGATGGGCGATACGGGACTGACAGGCCGCAAGATTATCGTGGACAGCTACGGCGGCGCGGGACGGCATGGCGGCGGCGCTTTCAGCGGCAAGGATCCGACAAAGGTGGATCGCTCGGCGGCGTATGTTGCCCGCTACATTGCCAAGAATATTGTGGCGGCAGGACTGGCCGATAAGGCCGAGGTGCAGCTGGCCTATGCGATTGGCGTGGCCGAGCCGGTGAGCGTGCTAGTCGAAACCTTTGGGACGGGCAAGATTTCAGAAGCCAAGTTGACGGAGCTTGTGCGCAAGAACTTCTCGCTGACGCCGAAGGGCATCATCGAGAGCCTGAACCTGCGGCGGCCGATCTACCAGAAGACGGCGGCCTATGGGCACTTCGGTCGGACGGAACCCGAATTCACATGGGAAGCGACGGACAAGGCGGCCAAGCTGGCCGAGCAGGCAGGCGTCGCGGTCGCGGCAAAATAGACAATCGAGAGAAAATCAAGAGTGGGACCTTCGCAGTGGAGGGTCCCTTTCTTTTTGCATAGCGAAACACCGCCTGGGGGATCTTGTTCGGCGCGAAGCCGGATTGCGCAGCTCCCGACGGCTTCTATCCTTTTTGTCCTGCCCGCGTCCCGGAAATACAATGCTTGAGGAACTCAAACCGAACTATTTCGAGGAGAAATTGATGCGGATTCCTGCGCTCGTTGGGTTGTTGATCGGTCTCTCTGTCGCAGCCGGCGCGCAGACGACCGGTGCACAGTGGAGCTACTTTGGCAAGACCGGGCCGTTAAATTGGGGCAAGCTGGACCCGGCGTACCGGTCCTGCTCGGACGGACACGAACAATCGCCGGTGGAAATTCACGGCGCCCATCTGAACAAGAATCTGCCACCCATCGAGTTTCACTACATGGCGAGTGGTGTGACCCTCGATAACACGGGAAATACGGTGCGGGTGCACGTGCATCCGGGCAGCTACATCGTGTATGACGGCGTGCGCTACGATCTGCAGCAATTTCATTTTCACCATCCCAGCGAAGAGGCCATACACGGCAAGCTGACCGACATGGTGGTCCACCTGGTGCATCAGAGCGCCGATGGCAAGTTCGCGGTGGTCGCGGTACGGTTCACCATAGATCGCGGCGATCCGAATCCACTGATTGCGGCGCTTTGGCCAAGCCTGCCGCAGAAGACGGGAGGGCAGGAAAAGATCTCCGACATGATCAACCCCGGGGGATTCTTGCCGGCGGATCGCGGGTATTGGACATATACCGGATCGCTCACGGCGCCTCCCTGCACCGAGGGCGTACGATGGCTGATTTTTGAGGATGTGCTGAGCATGAGCCGCGCGCAATTGCAGGCCTTTACGCGGATCTTTCCCATGAATTCGCGGCCGCTGCAGGATCTGCACGGACGGCGGATCGAGGCCAACGAGTAGGCGAAATATCGCGGGGCAAGCTCTCGATATTCGCTGCAGCCGCAGCGTTGCGCGGGCCTACAACGGCGTGAAGGTGACGGCCAGCGAACCTGCGCTGTCGGAGAGTTCGACATTGACGCCGGTCAGGTCCGGGATGAGGTAGTGCGCCGCCTGCAGTGCGTCGATGGGATGCGAAAACGGGGTTGCGACCACAGTGCATCCCGCGGCGCGCGCGGACTTCGTTCCCGAGGCGGCATCTTCGAAGGCGATGCAATCTTCCGACGCAAATCCAAGGAGCGCGGCGCCGGCCTGGTAGGGCGCGGGATGCGGTTTGCCGTGCGCGACACTTTCTGCCGTGATGAGGCGCTTGGGAACGGGAATGCCGGCGGACGCCAGACGCACGCGGGCCAACGGATCGGTGGCGCTGGTGACGACGGTCCAGCGCTCCGGCGGCAGCGATGCAATCAGATCGAGAACGCCGGGCAACACCATGAGGCCTTCGGTGTCGTCGATTTCAAATTGCTCGATGATCTGGTTTTCTTTCTCCGCGTCGAGATCGGGCCGCAGCTCTGCGACTGACTCGATGCTGCGGCGGCCATGGATCAGATGCAGCGTGCGTTCCGCATCGACGCCGCGCAGGTTCGCCCACTTCGTCCAACTGCGCTCCACGGAACCGATGGAGGAGATGAGGATGCCATCCATATCGAAGAGAATGCCTTTGCAGAGGATCTGCACGGGGGAAGGGGCGACGGATCGATCCATCCCTTGATTTTACAGGGTGGTGATTCTGTCGCGGCAGGCGGCCAGGGGTACTGCCTCAGGGCTGCACCGATGCGGGTGCGTCGAAGTGCACGACGGGCGGATCGGCAAATGTGACGGTTGCATCGAGAGGCGCTTTACGTGTGCCGAGGACAACCTGACCCTGGTGAATCACGGCGCCATTGTTGGCGATTGCGGCATCGGCAGTCAGACGATCGAAGTGGGTGAGCGGCTTCGGCAGGTCCGGGGCGGACTCTGGATCAAAGGCCCCGCGTCGCCACTCGAAGTGGAGAGTGCCTTTTGCGGATGCGGCGAGATCGCGATCAGTGAAACCCGCCAGGTCGACTTTGCCATGCCCGGTGAGTTGCCCTCCCGAACATTGCAACGCGAGCAGATCGCAAACCGCGGGCCCATTGAGCCCCTGCAGGTTGGCCTCGAAGGTGTAAGACGGCGCAGCACCGCTCGCAATGCTGCCTTTGCCCTCGACGCTGCCGCCCAGCAAATCCGCACTGAAACTCGTCAGCGCAACGGCGGACGAAGCAAGGTTCGCGGCGACGTGCACATTGGCAAATTTCACTGGGCCGAGGATCAGTACTTCGGCATTGATGGTGCTGGTGACATGCGGCCAGGCGGTTGGCGACGATGGGCTGATGCGTGCCATGAGCGTAGAGAGCACCGTATCGGGCTTGCGGGCCCCGAGGAGAGCGGCCTGCAATGCCTCGGCATCAAGGTCGGCGAAGTGGAGATCGAGTTGCGGGGGACAGTCTTCGCCGGGTGGGCACGCCCGCGGGATACGCAGCGTCGCAGTTCCCTTCACCGGCCCATAGGAAAATGCGATTGGATCCCACACGAGCGGGCCAGGCGCAAGATGCAATATGGCCTCGGTGATCTGCACGTGATTCGCGAGCGCGGCAGATTTCCAGTTCGCGTTGTGCAGCGTGATCGTCCCGCTGAGCACGTCGGAGGCTTGATCGGGTGGTGGCGGCGTGGAAGGTCCTGCGGAAGAGAAATCGCCGGTACCGGCGCTCAACGGCGTTTCAGGCGCTGGCAGCCAGGGACCGGCGGCATTGAGGTCGAGTGTTGCGGGTTCGCCGGCGAGGTCTGCGAGCGCAGCATCGTCCGCAAAGCCGGCCACGTGGGCGAGTTCGCGCAAGCGCGCGATCGATGCAGACCCATGCAAGCTGAACTCGTAACCCCCGGGAGCCAGATTCACAGCAACCGCGACCGGACCCGGCGCGCCGGCCGGAAACGTGAACGTCCCGAGCAGTCCCTGCGGCTGAGTCGGCGGCGCGATGGCCGGTTCGAGCACGATCTTTGCCACCTGCACGGGCTGCCTGAATCCGCCGCCGCTCAGGCGAAGGTCGTTCACAGTGAGGTTTCCCTGCAAGGGCCCGGGGCGCGGCGGAGCATGCGCGCGCGAGGATTGCCTGCGGGCAGAAGTGCGTGCGACGGAGGCAGCCGGCGGCGCGGGGCTCGCCGTTGCAGCGGGATCGTAGGCAAGCTGGCCGCTGATGGTGCCGTGCGCTTCGAGCGACTCGTCGATGCCGCTGCGCAGGGTGCGGAGCGCGTCGAGCCCGGCGCTGACCGGAACTTTTTGAATCTGCACGGCGAGTTTGCCCGGCCCATTGGAGGGTAGATCGCCATCGATGTGCACGTGTCCATCGCCGAGCGGGGAATCGCAGCCGAGGTTCTCAATGGAGCGAGCGTCGTAGTGATAGAGAAACGAGCAGTTGGCATCGAAGTCCATGGGGTCGGCGGGCGCGAATTCGGCACGATGCACGCCGCTGGCCTTGAGGCGGATTTTCACCTGCGCGGCCTCAGGCGTTCCGTCGAGCTGCAGTTCGCCGGTGAGGTCGCCGCGCCATCCGGGATCGGAACCGAGAATGAGACGGCTGAGCTGACCAAGCTGCGCCTCGCGCCATTCGATTTCAAGGTGAATGGGAGTTTCGTGTTGCGAGGGTGCACGATGGAGACGCGCCTCAAGACGCACAACACCGGTGTCGGCGAGGTCGAGGCTCACGTCGGTGCGTGCCGGTTGGGCGCGCAGACGGAGACGCCAGTCGCCCGGGTCTTCCTGCCAGAGCGAGACATCGGCGTTGACGAGCGAGTAGGGGAGCTTTTCGAGGCCGTTCTTCAGGTTGATGCGCGAATCGGTGGCTTCAAGATAAGGGAAAGGCGGGGCTTTTCCCTGCGCGGCGTTGCTGGAGCGTGCGGGCGCAGAGCGAAGAAGCGAATCGAGATTCCACCGGCCTTCGGCGTTGCGCACCAGGTTCACGCTGGCCTCGTCGACGCTGATGCTGCTGATCTCAAGACGGCCGCGCCAAAGCGACAGAAGACGAATGGCGGCGATGACCGTATTGGCGTGCAAGATTGGCTCTGCGCCAAAGGCAGGATCTTCATCGACGCTAAGGTCGGTCATGACGAAACCGGGGCGTGGCAGCAGGCGCAGCTCAACGGAAGAGAGATGCACCGGGCGTCCCATGGAGGCGGAGACGAGGCGGGTGATGCTGTTCTTGTAGCGGCTGATGCTGATGAGAGGCGGAACGATGGCAATGGCCAGCAGGATAGCCAGCACCGCCGCCGCTGCGAGCAGGAATCCTAATCTTTTCCGCCTGCTGTGCTCAGAGCCTTCGGTCATCGTATCTATCGTATCGATTGATGGTACTTCGCCGGGCTGGTCAGCGAATGATGTGGAATGTGCGGCTCCAGCGCGTCCCGGTAAAGAAGTGCAGCGCGACGTGCGCCATCCAGGCAACGTTGTTGCCGATCCCCGTCTCCTCATATTGGTGCTCGGGGGTGCGGAACGACCAATAGTTGAAGAGCGGGCGCCCGATAATGTTTGCGCGGGGAACGAATCCCCAATAGCGGGAGTCGAGGCTATCGTGGCGATTGTCGCCCATCATGAAGTATTTGCCAGGCGGAACCACGAGGTCGCCGTCCTGAAGAAGTTGCGGAAAACTCACAGCCCAGGCATCGGGAGTGACATCGGGCTGGGCGATGGGCGCCACGGAGGGGAATTCGTCGAGAAAATCGGTGTGGTTCTCTGCGGTGGTGGGCTCGGCATGGGGCTGCGCCTGCGGCACGCCATTGATGTAGACGATGCCGTTGCGGAGATGTAGATGATCGCCGGGAACCGCGACGAGGCGCTTGACGAGGAAGAGGTCAGGATACCCGGGCTTGTAGAAGACGATGATGTCGCCGCGCTGGGGCTCGCGATAGTGCACCAGCGGCATCCACTTGCAGGGCGGGGAGAGCGAGATGCGATCGACAAGAAGGTGATCACCGACGAGAAGTGTCTTCTCCATGGAGCCGGAGGGGATGACAAAATTCTGTGCGAGGAAGGTGAGGATGAACAGGCCGACAACCAGAACGGAGCAGATGCTGGCCACCGCTTCAAACGGCGTTTCTTCGACTTTTTGCTGAATTTCTTCGGACTCGGGCTGGGTCGTGGCGGCTGAGGTATTTTTCTTGGTCATCCTGTAGCTCAAAGGCCGAACAGCCGTTGCGGGCGTGTGGGCCAACCGGGATTAGTGGATCACCCGGAAAATTCGCTTCCAGCGGGCAAAGCCGGCGAGGCGCGCCGAAAGTTCCCTGTCGTGTCCGAGTCTATCATCCGCGGCCTGCTGCACATCGGTAGTGGAGGGACGGCGCAGCGAGAAGTAGATGAACAGCGGGCGGGCGACAATGGCTTCGCGCGGAACGAAGCCCCAGAAGCGAGAATCCTTGCTGTGATTGCGGTTGTCGCCGAGCATGAAATACTCGCCCGGTGGAACGATGAGCTCGCCGTTCCGCGTGAGACTCTGCAGCCGGCGCCACCAGGTGGGGTCGATGTTGGGGTCGTTGTAAACCTTGCCGGGAAAATTGTCGCGAAAGAGATTCGGGGCTGCGGGCTCGAAGGCTGCGTAGGGCTCGTCGAGGACGACGCCGTTGACGGTGACGCGCTGATCTTCAATGCGGACGCGGTCACCGGGAATGGCGACGACGCGCTTGACGAGATAGGGCGGGTCGGGGTGGTGAAAGACCACAATGTCGCCGCGCTCAATGTCGCGATAGGGCATGAACCAGTGCAGGAAGTTCGCCGAGGATCCGGCGGGCGCGAAGATCTGCTTGTTCACCAGCAGAAAATCGCCCACCAGCAAAGTGTGCTCCATGCTTTCAGAAGGAATAAGAAACGGCTGGAGCAAGAAGGTGAGAAGAAAGAGAGCCACTACCAGTGTCCGCAAAAAAGAAGCCAGCGCCTCGGGTACCGTGGGCAGATGCACGTGCAACCGCGACACATGCGGGGGAGCAGGGTCGACGATGGGTGCGGGGGAAGTCATGGCTTCGCCGGATCGGCCTCTTCGGGCGCAGGCTTGACATTGGCCGCAGCGGTCAAGAGGGTGAGAGCGCGGCGTGCTGCATCCTGCTCGGCGTGCTTCTTGGTGCCGCCGATCCCGCGGGCGAGGGGTTTACCCGGTTCTCCGTCGGCCGGCTTGAGGCGCACTTCCACGAGGAAGCGTTTGTGATGATCGGGGCCGCTCTCGTTCTTGACTTTGTAAACGGGAATCCCGGCGCGGGCCGCCTGCAGATGTTCCTGCAGCGCGGATTTGTAGTTGCCCAGTGCGGCTCCAGAGCGCAGCTGCTGGGCGAGCTGCTCGACCACACCGCCGATCACGTAGCGCTCGATGAACGCGCGGACCGGATCGAGGCCGCCATCGAGAAAGAGGGCGCCGATCACAGCTTCCATGGTGTTCGAGAGCACGGTGCTTTTGCGCCGCAGGCCGCTGCGGTCTTCTCCGCGACTCAAGCGGAGATGTTCGCCGAGACCAATTTCCACGGCAACCTCTGCCATGTGCTGCCGGCTGACCAGCTGGGCGCGGACGCGGGTGAGTTCGCCTTCAGTCCACTCGGGGTGGAGCAGAAAGAGGGCTTCGCCGACGACGAGGCCGAGAACGGCATCGCCGAGAAATTCGAGCCGCTCGTTGTCGCCTTCGGCCTCGGAAGTCTTCGCCGGATCTTTGATAGAACGCTGATTGGCAAGCGACCGGTGGGTCAGTGCGCGAACCAGCAACTCAGCGCCGGCAAAACGATGCCCCAGCGCTGTCTCCAATGTTGCAAGAGATGCTTCCACCTGCGCTTCGATCCGCTCCGAATGTTCCACCATCGTCACCCAGCAGTCCCCCTTCGAACGCGCTTGTGGAACCCAAGCCTGCTTCGCTCATTAGACGCTTTCGAGGGCCCTGCGAGAAGCGGGAGGGCCCGTTACTGCGGTTTGGGTGTCCCTGATTGGCCACTCCCAGCTGGTTTTGGGTTGGGGTCGCCGCCGGAATCGTCTTGGGCGTCCTCGCAACTGTGGCCGTTGACGGCGTAGGCGGTCTTGACCCCACGCTCGGCAGCAATGCGAGTGTCTTGCGCGCCGTCGCGGTTGGCGAGTGCCTCTTTATATTCAGCAACCGCCTCATCGCGTTTGCAATCGAGGTCGAGAATACGCCCGAGGTAAATGTGCGACCAGGCGACCTGGCGCGGCTCCTTGCTGGTGGCAACGGTTTTCTGGAAACGGTCGATAGCTTCTCCGGGGCGGCCGGTCAGGATGGCGCACCGGGCGAGAATGAAGTTAGCTCGCGCGGCGTCGGCTGCAGACTGGAGCGAATCCGCAGGCTCCGCGAGGGCCTTGCGTGCGAGATTGCCGGCGCTGGCCGCATCGCCGGCCGCGAGGCGCGCTTCGGCCAGGTCAAGCCCGGTGAGGATGCGGGGTTTGCTGCGCTGGAGCACATCGCTGTCGGCGGCTGCGTCGAACTGCAACTGCCGCGCGCGGTGAATCTGCTGCTCCACGTCCATGCTGTAGACCATCTCGCCGATCGTGTCGCGCAGACTCGCGCCCTCCTTCTCGAATTGAATCATCTGTTCGTAGAAGTACTGGGTGAGCACGAATCCCTGCGCCATATCGTGTTTCACCGCGGCCGACTTGATGGCGTCGATTTTCTCCTGCGATTGCTGGCGCTCATGTTCATAACGCGGCATGTCGGAACGCTCGACGCCGGCGGGAATCTTGTAGACGGGGATGCCGGTATCCATGGTGCGCGCCTCGATGGCCTTGATGAGGCACTCCACGGTAAGTGCAACTGTGTCGGAGCGGAAGCGGAAGTCGAGAGGAGCGTCGCGAATCTCTTTCAAGATGGGCTGGGTACGGTCGATGGCGTTGGTGCGCGTATAGAGCAGCGGCTCAATCACGTAGTGAAGATAGGTGTGGCGCACGTCGGTCATGGGGATCGCGCCATTCACCGGCGAAACCACGACGACGTATTCCGTGCCATAGATGCGGGCGTTCACCAGCTTGGGCGAAAGCAGCGGCTCGATGACAACCACAAAGCGCCGGCCATCATAGGTGGATGCCGGCATCTTGAGGTAGAGATTCGTGCCGACGACCATTTTGGAGAGAGGGTCGTGAAGGCGCTCGATCTCTTCGTCGTAGACGTGATGCGTGGTAAGCCAGATGCCGTGCAGGTCGACGGCCGTCGCAAAGTCGCGCAGCAAGGGCACGACTTCGACAACCTGGGTGGAGTCGGGCGGCATCTCGGGCAGGTCGACACTGGTTTCGAGCTCGGGGGGCGGACTTAGATAAAGCGCCAGCGAAATGTACTGGGAGATGTCTTTCTCCGATCCCGTCATGCGGTGCTGCGCGATGAAGAGGCAAACCTTGTCGCGTTTGGCGCGGGCGTCTTCGCTTTTCGCGAGGGCCTGGTCAATCTCTTCGCGCACACGCTGGCGGACGGGAGCGCTGTCGGCGAGGCCTTCGTCGTAGCCACAGGCATTCAAGGCGGCGGCCATGACAAAGACAGGCTCAGAGCTGATGAGGGAGATGGTTGGACCGGCTGGGTCGATCAGGAACGAAGGCGGCTTCTGCTCCTGGATCGGCATGGAGGAAGACGAACCTTGCCGGGACGAAGATGAACTTTCGCCGGACTGAGCACCTGAAGGCTGCGCGAAAAGCAGGACGACGCCGGAGACGAGAGCCGCAGTCCGGACGGCCGCTGAGCGAAATGAGAGAAACCGCATCGAAGAGAACCCTGCCTGCAAGTCTAGTTAGACGCGCGAGAGGGGTCAAACGGGGCTGGTAGATTTTTGCGGGCGGTTGGGGTACGGCATCGCTGCGCAGCGATGCAAACAATTGAGATGCCAAGGCATCTCCAATCCCATGTCGGACTCTGAGCTGACGTCGGTCCTGCTTTTGCTTCTCCTCCTGGTCGGACTGGCTCAATTGTTGGGCTGGGCTTTCGTCCAGTTGCGCCAGCCCAAGGTCATCGGAGAGATCCTCGCGGGCGTGGTCCTCGGCAGCGCCGGGATCGGACGCTTGCCCGCTATCGGGCACTTCGTCAACAGCGCCAAGAGTCAACGGAACATTCTTGATTTCGTTTACTGGCTCGGCTTGATGCTGCTGATGAGCCCCAAAAGCGTTCTTTGATAGGGATGCAATTTCTCTATGATTCGAGGAACCTGAGAATTCCCTTCCCGCCGGCCTTGGTTTCAACAGATTGATGGAACGCCGTTTTTAGCCGCGGACCGAGACACCCGAAAATGAAAGCACCGCGAGGCCGCGCACGGGCTGGCCAAAGAAACGGGCGGGTTCAAAGCGGCTGAGCACCAGCACATTCTCGACTTCGGCGCGTGTGGCCGCGTCGTTGGGGCCGGCGACAATACGGTAGTCGTAGACCGTGCCTTCACTGTTGACATAGGCTTCAACGACCACAGGACCAGGGCTGGCGTCGATCTCGTCGCTGCTCGCTCCGCCCAGGAAATAGAGAAGGCGCGGCGAAGTGGCGTTGCCCAGGGGAACATCCTTCGTGGCGTGCGCCGCCTCAGGCTGAGTGAACATACCAACCATGAAGGTGACAGAGCCGAGAAGCAGTACAGCGCTGGCAAATCCGGCAGCCGCCTGCAACAGGAATGGCCCGACCGTGTTTCTCCAGGCAAGGCGCATGCCGGCAAGGGAACCGCGGCTGCGACGGGCCCGCTCACGGCTGACGGCGACGCGGATACGGAGGGCCATATCTTCGGGAGCAGCCACAGGGCCCAGCGCGGCGAGCGCGCTCTGATTCTGCCGCAGGGCAGTCCATTCGCGGAGGCAGGCGATGCAGCCATCGACGTGGGCAGACACACGCTGCATCTCACGTCCCGTCATGCGCCCGTCGAGATACTCCAAGAACTTTGCCCGCACTGCACTGCAGCGGCTCATCGCGCCTCCTCTCCCAAGGGCAGTTCCATGCCCTCGCTGGATGGGATGTTCTGGGTTTTACCAGGCGCCGTCAAATGCGCCTTCAGGCAGGCACGTCCGCGCACCAGCCGCGACTTGACCGTGCCCAGGTTCACGCCCTGAATTTCCGCCACTTCCTCGTACACAAATCCCTCAATATCGCGCAAGATGAGCGTGGTTCGGAACGGCTCAGGAACCTGCTGCAGGGCAGCCTCGACACGAGCGCGGTTCTCCGCATGCACCGCCATCTCAAAGGGGGATTCTGCGGAATCCACGAGCGTATCTTTGAGCCGCGCAGGAGCGCCGGAACTGCATTCGGCGACTTCGAGCTCCATGGGAACTTCCTGCTGCTTGTGACGCATCCACCAGCGCCGCTGATTGGAGGCCTCGCGCAAAGCAATCCGGTAAATCCATGTGCGCAGCGAGGACTCGCCGTGAAACCCTCCAACGCCGCGAAAAATCTTGACGAAGACTTCCTGGGTGAGATCGGCAGCGTCGCTGCGGTCATACACAGTGCGAGCGAGCAACGAGTAAATGGGCTGATGATACCGCGCGATCAGCCACTCAAAAGCCTCTTCGGAACCGGCCCGCAACTCCGCAATGAGAGCCGCTTCTTCCGACTGGAGAGTAAACGCACTGGCAAGATTGCCCATGGTGAGGTCCGCCTGCAAATTCAGTCCTCCCACTTTAAAGCAACAGGCGCACGGCGTGCATCTGGGAGCACCCTGCGCATCGCATTTTCTCCGATCGCTTGCCTGCCGCGATCGAAATCTGTTGACCTTCGCCGGCCACTCTAGGGTGGCTGCCTGCACTCCGCGGGAGGCGGAACAACGGTGCGTACTGACCGAAAGTCCCGCGGCACCTATTCTCTTAGACACCGGGACCACCCCAAAGTGTTCCCGGTCACGGGCCTTCGAAGTGACTATTTAAGCGACCCTGGATGACTTCCGGGGGACTGCCATCTCTTCTTAGACCTTAAAGACGATCCGGCGGCCTTTTTCAGAGCGACTCCAGGCCGATTCGACGTCGGCGAGGGGAACGGGCTCGACCTCGACGCGCAGCTTGCCCGTTGCCGCCATGTCAAAGAGCAAGGGAATGGCCCCGAGAATCTTATCGAGGGGAATAGCCCCGAAACCGCCGCCCATAATTTTGAGATCGACGCTGCGTAGCGCCGCCCCCGGCAAAGTGAGGGTAGGCCCTGCACTCTGGCCCACCTCCACGAGCCGGATCGAGCGCGATCCGCGGGGATTGAAGCTCTTGATCAGGGAATCAAGCAGGAGCTCCGTGGGACGGCCCCACAGGTAGTCGATGATCACGTCGATGCCGTTTGAAACTTCAGCCGCGAAGGCCTCGCGAATTTTTTCTTCGGGCTCGGCGAGAGGAATGATCGCGTCGACGTTCGCGCCTGCCAGGGCTTCTACGTTGCGCCCTGCGGCGATCACACGCTTTGCGCCAAAGATGCGGGCGAGCTGGATCGCGAGCTGGCCGGCAACGCCGGTCGCGCCGAGAATCAGCACGGTTTCGCCGGAGGCCACGGCTGCGCGGTCTTTCAGCGCGAGCAGAGCCGACATCCCGGGGTTGGCGATGGCTGCGGCTTGCAGATCGTCGATCCCGTCGGGCAGAGGCACGCACATGGAGGATGGGGCTGCGCAGAGCTCCGCCATAGTGCCCCATGGGCGGCGCGGACCACCGCAATAGACGCGGACGCCATCGAGGCGGGTTCCGACTGCGTCAATGCCGGCAACCATGGGGACTTCGCCGCTTGAGGAATAGTGCGACCCGTTCGCGAGGGCCCTGACGATCGGGTGCAATCCGGCAGCGCGGACATGGATGAGAACTTCGTCATTGTTTGGGATCGGATCGGCAAAATCCTGAGAACGAGGCGGTTGACCGAGGGTATGAACGACTGCGGCGTGCATGGGAAAGGTCCTTTCCTTAACAACGTTAAATACAACTTAACATCGTTAAGGAGAAAATGATAGGATTTTATTCGTGCCCCTTGTTCCCCTTGATCGGCCGTTCATCGTGCGGCAGGCTTTTGCCGTGCTGAACGAGGCGGGCCTCGAAGGCCTGACGCTGCGCCGGCTTGCGGAGCGACTGACTGTGAAGGCCCCGGCCCTCTACTGGCACTTCAAGAGCAAACAGGATTTGCTGGATGAGATGGCCACGACTGTCCTGCGCGAATCGATGGAGAAGAGCGCCGTCGTCGAGGCGACGAAGCCGTGGAAGAATTGGGCGACCGCCTACTACCAATGCCTGCGCAAGACGCTGTTGCAGTATCGGGATGGCGCGAAGATGTTCAGCGGAACCTACCTCACAGATGCGGAATTGTTCGCGCCGATGGAGGCCAGCCTGCGACGCCTCGTGGATGCGGGATTCACCCTGCGGCAAGCCGTGGTGGGGCTGGGCGCTCTCTACAGCTACACGATCGGCTTTGTGATCGAAGAGCAGGCGACGCAACTGGCGCCGGGCATGCCCAATCCGCAATACGATTTGTCGGCGCGCGAGCGGCGGGTGCGCAAGGAACTGTATCCGCTGGCCTCCGCCGCCGGCGCGGAGATATTTCTGAGGCACGATGCGCGGTTCGCCGAGGGTATTGCCCTGATTGTGGAGGGCATGACGGCGCAGTTGGGACGCGGGACAACGCGCCAGAAGAAGTGAACGGACGTGCATTGACGAATCGGAGGGAGACGGCGAGAATAGAAAAGTTGCCTCCGTTGCAACCTGTGGGCCTGTGGCGCAGTTTGGGAGCGCGCTTCCATGGCATGGAAGAGGTCGTCGGTTCGATCCCGACCAGGTCCACCATAGAATCAATAACTTACGGATTTGCATACCGGTTGGTTGGTAGCATTTGGTAGCAAATCGCGAAAACTTTTTTCCCGAGGTGCGCTGTTTTGCGCATCGACTTCGACCCCCTTCCCGACAACTGACCCGGAATCCCTTTGTTCCTCTGTTTCGATGATTGGCTCCGCGGAAGTTTTCTGTTTTCGGATCGGTGCCACTCGATTGTTCTCCTTCGGCTTTGACGAGCCTTCGGATTTCAACTCGCGGTGGATCGAGTCGACCGTGGCGCGTACACCCTCCGGAATCTCCTGCATGTAGACGTCGGTTGTCGTCGCCGTGCGTGAGTGCCGTAGGAGTCCCTGAACGTCTTTGACCGTACCCATCTTTTGCGCGAGTGTAGCAGTGGTTCGCCGGATCACCTGGAAATTGAGTTTCGGAAGCCCAAGATTCTGTTCCAGCTTTAGAAGCACCCGGCGCCGGAAGTTCCCGGCATCGAGAAAGCTCCCGTCCTGGCCCGGAAAAATGAACGCCTCCGGAGATTGATCCGGACAGAGGTTTTTCCAGGCGGAGAGTTCCTCAGACAAACGCATGGGAAGCGGAACGGTTGCAAGACTGCGCCGCGTCTTTCCCCAGGGGCGGATTTTCCCCTTGTAGACGGTCTCCTGAATCGTGATCGTGGATTCTCGTGGGTGAAAGCATTTCCACCTGAGTGCGAAGAGTTCGCTTGGACGAAGAGCATTTGTCATGTCGAGTTCCAGCAGCAGGCGGTCTTGCAAATTCAGCGCCGCAAGAACGCTTCGCAGTTGATCCCACGTCAAAGTCGTTTTGTCGGTATCCCGCAGTTGCGCAGGGACCCTGACTTTGCGCGCAGGATCTTTAGAAAGGAAGTCCTGGTCAGCAGCTTCGGCAAAGATGTCGCGCAGGTAGGCGCGGATCTGAAGCACTCGGTCTTTTGAACGTGTCTTTGCGATCTTGTTTAGGTGGACCTGAAGAGTGAATTTGTCGAAGTTCTCCAACGGGACGTCGTCAAATTCCTCGACCAGGTCGTTCTCGATCAGCCACTTCTTCACCTTGGCCGTCTCTTCTTTCCACTGCGCCTCTTTCAAGGGAAAGAAGCGGTTGCGAACGAACCATCCGAAGGTCACAGAACCGTCATTCATAATTCTGTTTCCATTGGATTGTCCGCTCAGTTTCGTCATTTCCCGTTCCAGTTCCTCGCGCGCCTTGGACTTGGTCATTTGTGACCGGGCGCCAAGAACGACTGGAACGATGCTGGTTTTCATTTCGTTGTCCGCAACATCCATCACGGTTCGGCGAAAGTAGCCGTACCATTTCTTGCCGCGTGCAACGACCCAACCTCGTTGGTGTGAATGGCCCATCTATTCCTCGATTTCTGTGGGGAAAACGAGCGGGCTTGCGGATATTCTACCGGCGTTTGCGGCGCAAAACCGATATCGGAATGCCTTGACAACTTCACAAATTGTGAAGTATGGTAGATGAGTGCATCTAGTTAGCCGCAGGCATCTGGGCGAAGCGATAACTCAATACCCGGGTGCAGCGAGTGAAATTGAAGCCTGGGCGGGCATCGTCGAGGTGGTCCGCTGGCACAATTTCGCGGAAGTACGGGCGATGTTCAAGGACGCCGATTACGTCAATGGATACGTGGTCTTCAACATTCGGCGGAACCGATACAGACTCATTACCGTCATTCACTACGCCAAGACTACGGAAGCAAGACAATCGGATGGGCATGTGTATATTCGCTCGTTTCTGACACACAAGGAGTACGACAATCCCAGCAACTGGGATCGGAGGTTCGGAAGCAAATGAGCACAGTCCTCGCTAATCCGGCAGAGATGATCGCACACGGCGCTCCGCGTGTGATTCACAATGAAGCGGAACTGGAAACCTATACGGACGCGCTGTTTCAACTGACCGCTTTAGAGAACCCGTCTGCGCCTGAAGCGGAAGCCATTGAGCTTCTGACCCTGTTGGTGGAGCGCTACGAACAGGCCCACTATCCCATCCCTGCCGCTGATCCGGTTACGGTGGTCCGATTCCTTATCGAACGGAAACACCTTACCCAACGCGATTTGATTCCTCAATTCGGATCGGAAAGTGCGGTTTCCATGTTTCTGGCTGGACAGCGGAAGCTTACTCTGGGCCAGCTGCGTAAATTGAGTGTCCGGTTCAAGCTGCCTGCGGATGTCTTTCTAGCGAAGGGATAACGGAGCATGACTGCGATTGCCCGTTGCTGGTATTTCCTGCCGCTTGAGTGAGCAGCACCAACAGAGCCGTAGGCCCGTACATCCTTTTCATTCGGAGCGGCGCTGGAAACAACGGCGTTTAAAAAGTCCGACTTCACCCCGTTACATTTGCTTTCTCGCTGTGGTCCTGCGTGTACGAACCTGCGGTGTAGGCATATTGGAGCCCTGCAAGCTCTGTCCACGCAGCAACCGTGCGATCAGCAACGTCCACGACTTGCTTCCATAGAGGGCTCACGGGGAGGCGCGCTACGAGGCGTAGCAGGATCACCTCAAGGAAACGGTTGTTGGTCGCAGGCCGTCTTCGGACATCAGTTCGCGGTGGAAGGAGTCGACGGTGGCGCGCACACCTTCTGGAATTTCTTGCATGTAAACGTCGGTGGTCGTCGCCGTGCGCGAATGACGGAGCAGTCCCTGGACATCCTTCACTGTGCCCATATTCTGCGCCAACGTGGCCGTCGTCCTGCGAATCACTTGGAACGTGAGCTTGTGAAGCCCGAGATCCCGCTCAAGCTTACGAAGTACCCGATGCCGAAAGCTCGATGGATCGACAAAGTTACCACTCGGGCTCGGAAAAATGAATGCCTCCGGAGATGAGTCTGGACTGCAATTCTTCCAAGCCAAGAGCCCCTCAGACAATAGCCTAGGGATCGGAATGGTTGCGAGACTGCGCCGCGTCTTCCCCCAGGTGCGGATTTTCCCCTTGTAGACAGTCTCCTGAATGGTGATCGTGGATTCCGCTGGGTGAAAGCACTTCCATCGAAGAGCGAAGAGTTCGCTGGGGCGAAGAGCATTCGTCATGTCGAGCTCAAGCGGTAGACGGTCCTGCAAATTGAGCGCTGCAAGAGCCCTTCGCAGTTGGTCCCACGTCAAGGTTGTCTTGTCAGTCTCCCGCAGTTGCGCGGGAACCCGGACTTTGCGCGCAGGATCTTTAGGAAGGAAGTCCTGATCGGCGGCCTCAGCGAAGATGTCGCGCAAGTATGCCCGGATCTGGAGTACTCGGTCCCGTGAATGCGTCTTTGCAAGTTTGTTGAGGTGGACCTGCAGCGTGAATTTGTCGAAGTTCTCGAGGGGAACGTCTTCAAATTCCTCAACCAGATCGCGCTCAATCAACCACTTCTTCACTTTGGCGGTCTCTTCTTTCCATTGTGCTTCTTTCAAGGAAAAGAAGCGGTTGCGAACGAACCATCCGAAGGTCGTCGAACCGTCATTCCTAATTCTGTTCCCGTTGGATTGCCCGGTCAGTTTAGCTATCTCCCGTGCCAGTTCCTCGCGCGCCTTGAATTTGGTCATTCTCGATCGGAGGCCGAGAACAACCGGAACAACGCAGGTTTTCATCTCGTTGCCGGCAACATCCATCACGGTTCGGCGAAAGTAGCCGTACCATTTCTTGCCGCGTGCGACAACCCAACCCCGTTGGTGTGAATGGCCCATGCATTCCTCAAGTTCTGTGGAAAGAAACGAGCGGACGAGCAATTATCGGCGTCTACGGCGCAATGCCGAGATCCGTTCTCGTTCGTTGACAAACTCCTCTATCTGACTCGCACGATAGCGGAGCAATCCGTCACTCACCCGAATCACAGGAAGAAAGGGCAATTTGCGTGAAGAGTGATCCCAAACCCAATCCCGACTCACATTGAGTCGCTGCGCGACGTCTTCGGGAGTGAGCAAGGGGTCGGGCCTCGGGTCTTCGACCGAATTGACTAGCTCTGGCCGTGCACTCTGAACCGGCCTCTTCACAAATAAGTCCGCGGACATAAGCATCTCCTCATCGACTGATCACGAAGTTACAAACCCAATCCCATTCCGATTCCCTGACTCAGATCCAGACGCACGGCCTGCATGACATCCTGAGCGGGCGGAGCAATCCTCATCTGCGGCTGGAGCGCGCTCTGGTGCGAAACATCGTGGCTGAGCGCTGTCGCGAGCGCGCCCCGATCATTCGTAAAGATCTGTGCGTCCCACTGGCCGCGCGAAACGGCGACATAGGCCATGCGGTTGTTGAGCAGGTCCTTGGCGGCGAGATCGGTATCCACGTGGATGAGTACGCGGTCTGCCGTCTGCCCCTGGCTGGAATGGCTCGTCACCGCATAGCCGTGATCAATATGCGAATACCACTCGGTGTTGAAGTTGATTTCGCGCCCGCTGTCCAGCTTGACTCGCATGACGCTGTTCGAATCGATGTCCTTCAAAGTGCCAAGTTCGCGATTCGCAATCTTCAAATTTTGATTGGGCGCAGTGAACTGGATGCGGTCGCCCTGCGAGAACGCCTTTTCCTGCTCCCTATAAACGGTGACACCCATCTGCCGGCGCGGATCGTAGGTTCGTTTGCTGCCATCCGCACGCGCGACCGTCAGAAGATTCTTTTCCGCCTCAATGCGCACAACACGCGCATACTCTCCCTTGCCGATGCCGGTCTCTCGTGAAGCACGCGAATACCGAAGGATGTCATTGACCTGGTACTGCGCCGCCCAGGTCCGGTCTGCACCGGTCATCTCCTGGCGCGGTACAAGAGTCGTAATGGCATGTTCATGACGACTGACCACACCTCGCGATTGCAACTCGTCATGAATGCGCTCATTAATCTCCATACGCGAACGATTATCCGGCGAGACAACCAAGGTGCTCTCCGGTGAGCGCGCATACTCGCGGGCGATGGCTGCAATCCGCTCCTCGCGGTTGCCGAATTCGTGGACGCGACGCTGTCCCTCAAGGTTGTCGATTGCCGCGCGAACCTCACCGCGCGCCAACTGCTCAACAGTTTCTTTCAACTCCGGATCGCGCTGTCGGAGAATCTGATCCAGCTTTACCGTCTTCATCCCTGCTTCCTGAAGCTGCGCGAATGGGCGGCCTGCTTCCACCGATTCATGCTGGCGCGTGTCGCCTACGAGCAAAACTCTATCTTTCGGCTGAAGGCGCTCAACGAATTCGTACATCTGCCGTGTGGAAGCGAGCGAAGATTCGTCGAGCACGTAGAGTCTCTTTTGGCCAGTGTCCGGTTGCACGCCTCGGGCGAGATGCTGTTGCAGCGTCGATGTCTCGATTCCGGCCTCGGCCAACTTCTGCGCAGCTCGGGATGTCGGCGCAAAACCTTCGACTCGGTAGCCCTCGGCCTGAGCGCCTTCGCGAATCACAGCAAGCGTCGTCGTTTTGCCTGCGCCTGCCACTCCTTCAAGGCCAACAAATTTCTCACGCGAAAGAAAGATCTCATCGACCGCGTGATACTGGGAGGCACTCAATTCCGGGCGCCGGTCCTCGATTCTGATCCGCAACGGTGGAGAAATCATCATCGGGTGACCGTAATTGCGCTCATTGCCGGCCTGCATGTACCCGATCATTTCTCTCTCCATACGCACCATCTCAGAGGTGGTGTATTGGGGGGCGGCATGACCCTCCCTCTGCCCGAGGGAGCGGAAGTCGCCGGCGTCCACGCGGTACGCGAATTCCCGGCGCGCATCGCCGTAGGTGAGTTGCCCCATACCCCGGTCAAGCATGGACTGAAGAATGGCACGTTCATCTTGAACTGCCGAGCGCTCGAATAGGTGATTGCGCGCGTAGGTAGCGGACTGCTGCGCAGTCTTTTCCGGCTGTTGATGGTGTTGATGAATTCTCTCTCGAGTTTGCGCGACCACTCGATCGGCCTGATAGCCGAATTGCGCCGCCAATTCGCGGTGCCGTTGCAGAACCACTTCCTGTGACTGGATCTCCTTCTTGTCGCGCGTCCGATGCGCGGCAACCTGTGCGGCGCCCGCACCGTCCCTCCCGATTTCTTGCAGATGTTCCTTGATTTGCTCGCGCCGCGGACTCGATGCGTCCAGATACTCCTGCGTGTATCCCCTAATCTCCGGCTGGCCGTGTTTACCGGTCTCGATTTCGTACCCAAGCTTCTGCAACCTCACGGCAAGTTCGGAGCGATACACGCTGGTCGCGTATCGCTGCGATTGAAATAAGCTGCGCTCCTGAAGAGCGCGTGTCTGGCCGTTATCCCGTTCGGTCACATTGAAGATCACTGCGTGCGTGTGAAGCTGCGGAGCAGCGTAGCCATCGACGGGTCGCGCAGTGTCGTGTTCAAATGTGGCGGCGATGAGCTTGCCAGTCGTCTCCGGTGCATGAATGTTGCCGATGCGCGCCTGGGTATATCGCTGCAATTCATCGAGTGCTACGCGTACGCTTTCCCGGTGCGCCTCGCGTACTCGAAGGTCGCCTCCGACAAGTGCGGTGAGCGAAACCGACTTCGGTGCAGAGAATGTTGCGTCCCATCCGGCGCGATGCTTCACGCTCGTGATCTCTTTGCCATATTCGTTTTCGTAGGTTCTCGCCGGCTGATGTTGCACAAGCTGCGTGCTTGTCTCTGGATGCTGGCCCTGGCTGAGTCGAGCGAAATGTTCAGCACGAACGGCACCGTGCAAACTCCACTCCTCGGCAAGCGCACCGCGCCATTCGCTGGACGCTTGTCGTTCGCGGTTCCAATAGTTCTGTTGCTCTGAAGCGAACTCGCGCGAGTGATAGGTTTGAGCTTGGCCTGCGGAGAGAGAGTTCGAGATGGTCAACATGCGCTTAGGCTCCGAGGATGAGCGCTGCAGTATCTCGCACTGCCTGCGCTTTAGACTAACTCAGATTCGATGCAGTCAGTTGCTATCTAGCGATTTATTTTTCGTGACTAAGTGACTCGCGACCGCTTCATTGCTCATCGTTGCAATAGATTCTCTTGCATTCTCATCGGTGGCGGAGCGTTCTTTACAAAGCCAATAAGTATCGATAACTATCGCGCGGCCTCGCGCTGAAAGGTCGAACTTGGGCTAGCAAATGAAAGAGGCATGCTGACCTTAATGCAACTTGCTTTGTATGTGGGAAGAGTCACCCATCTGGGAGCAGATCAACTGAGGATTGCAGAACGAGAGCGGGAGCAGAGACCCGTTGATTGTCAGACGTATTGCGGCTCATTAAGAAGTAGGACGCGAGCCTTATAGAGGGCTGAACAAACGGCTCATGGAAGCCGTTGCGAAGAGGGCAAGCAATAGCTTCGCCGATGCCGCCAATAACGTCAATCGTCCGCTCAATAATTCCCTCACTTGCTTCACTGCGATTCACCTCAGGCCTTTGGCTTCCGATTTGAAGTTCGAACGTCCGCTCTTCAGGGGAAGATGAAGCATGGTCTCGACGGTTACCTCGTATGTCTGATCGGCGACGGTTCCAGTCGTAATTGAGGGCGGAATCGGGTGGCATCGAAGGTGGCGAAAGCTAATCGTGAACGGTTCGCTCCCGAATCAGATTCGAAGCCGTTGCGCCGGGGTTGCAAACGGTCTTGGGCAGGAGCTAATCACATCTGATTGACGTCTTTTCGAGCCATTTCCCGGAGGCAGGAAAGGAGTCTGATTGGGCTGCTATGACCTCTCGATTGGCTGACCGATCGAGGTAGTAATCTGAGGGTCAGTCCCCTCCGATCAGACGGTCCAAAGCCACTTCTTTCGAGGTTGGTATCTCACGCCTTTGGTGTCGTCCAAGAGTTGGGAAAAGGATGTGCAAGAGCAGCGAAAGAGTCCATGTGATCCAAGTCCATCAGAGTCGGTAATAGAACACCGACGAGACTCCCAATCGCCCTCCAGTCCATCGCAGGAGGAAATGCGTTGGCCCCAGCATTTCCGGGTTCAATTGCCTGTCTTTCTGGGCTCGTTCCTCCTCCTTGGACCAGGACTTCTTTCGCCCTCCGATCATGATTGCCTTCGGGTGTGCAGGGATATGGCTCGGATGATCGATGCAGATCCCACATTGGATTCTCTTGCGAAACAGATCGTGTATGAAGATGCGGACGCCGGAAAAGTTCGCCGGAAGGGGGATTAGCCAGTTTTCGCACTCCGCCATGAGCCGCTGTTGCGCGGCCGTTAACAGCGCCCTTCGGCTACCTGATTATCCAGGTTTATGATGGCCGGACAAGGTCTGAGCGAGCGACGATCGAGTTCCGTTCGAGGCTGGTTCGCGATCAGTTCGCGGCGAACACATGTTCGTGGAACATGAGAAGAAGACATTCTTCTCATGGCTGGCCGATATCCGCAGCGAGGACGGCAGTCAAGGGCGCGCTGATTTTGCGCGTTCATCGGAGCGAAGCGCAGACCCTTGACCGTCGCCACAGCGAAGGGTACACGCAAAGCGCGTTTCTAAGCCGTTTTCGCTCGGTCCTTTGTTTTCAATATGTTTACGTCGCGACGCTCCAAAGCGCTTTATCGTTTCCAAACGGACACGCATGTAAACGGCGGATGCGCCAATCTATTGATTTCTCGCATGTTGACGTTTGTATACATGTGGAGCGCTCTGGGGCGCTCCGCACTTACCCAGTTGGGGATGACGTGTCAACGCTATCCGCTGCGAAGCGGCGCATTGCCACTGCCCCAAAAGAACACGGTGCTTACGAACCGGCTGTGGAGACGCGCTGCGGTTTGCTTATTTGCGGCTGAAGAAGTGCTCTTCAGCCGGTGTGGACGGGAGAGGCATGGCCATGGCGGCACTACGGCGATGTTTTTGAGGAAAATCTCCAGAATCCTCCCAAAGACTGAAATGCGGAGCGTACCGGGGCCAAGTCTGTGCGTCTTGGCTCCAGTCGCAACAAGCTACTTGCGCAGATCCCTGGCCTCAAACTTCGGCCCCCCGTTGTCACAAATGTGCTCTGGAATCTCTTTTCGCACCATGACGTCAACCAGGGCTTCGATCCCCTTTGCGCTCGACCAGCGCCGATCGGCGCGGATCAACAGACACCCCCTGGTGCATTCATAGAACGGGTTCAGCGGCGCAAAATTCATGGTTATGATTGAGCCACAGCCGTCCACGCGGCATCTGTTTCTGAGGCACCTTCAGCCTGTCACGGCGCCAGATTCTTTCAACCCGATCCGTGCCCGCATGCTGCGGAAAGACTGTGAAATGGCGATGACCTTGACGCCCATACTGCTGGGCTCAATAGATGATGACCTTGCTCAAGCGGTCGTCTTCTCGCTGCATCGGTTGGTAGCGATGCGTGCCGCATGGCTGGTTCACCAACCGGCAAGCCCAAAGCTCGGTCATACCATGCATTTTTTGCGCTTGCGAAACCGGAGCGGACCATACATTTCCCGAGGTGATGTCCTTGAACACCAGCTCCTCCAGGCTCTGCTCACTAACCAGACGCTTCAGCTTGGCGTTGGACACTACCATTTATACTGAAAATGCGACTACCAAATACTGGCGTTGAACCAAGGCAGCTTCGTTGACGACGGGCCAATCGTGCGCAATTGTAAGGAGAGTTCGATAAGCAGTCGATCAACGTACTCACGCGACCAAATTATGAACTGCAGAATTACCGCTTCAGTCGTCATTTACAACAGCCCAGAAGTGCAATTGACGCGTCTCCTCGCTAGCATTCAGCGATCCTCCCTTAGACTTGAAACCTATATTATCGATAATTCCCCATTCCCTGTGGATCGGCCTTGTCATCACCTTCCAGGAGTCACGTATATTCGCGCAGAGAAGAATAGTGGATATGGCGCCGGACACAACGTCGCCCTTCGGAAAGCAATTGAGTCATCAGACTTCCATTTAGTCCTGAATCCTGATATCTATTTCGAGCCTCACGAATTGGGAAAGATGATTCGCTTCATTGCGATAGACCCAAGCATCGGACAACTGATGCCGAAGGTTATTTATCCGGACGGAAGTCTCCAATATCTTTGCAAACTGCTACCAACACCGACCGATCTTATGTTACGGCGCTTTACCGTAGGCCCCCTCCGTGCTCTGGGGCGCTTGAGTATGGAACGATTTGAATTGCGCCACAGCGGCTACGACCGAGTGATGGATGTCCCCTGCCTGTCAGGTTGCTTCATGCTCTTCAGAATCTCGGCACTTCGTCAGATCGGGCTCTTTGATGAGCGTTTTTTCATGTACATGGAGGATTTCGACCTTACCCGCCGGATGCACGCGCAGTTTCGGACCGTGTTTTATCCGGATTCAATCGTCGTTCACGATCACGCCAAAGAATCCTATAGGAGCGGAAGGGCCCTCTGGGTTCACATTCGCAATGCAATCAAGTATTTCAATAAGTGGGGCTGGTTTTATGATCCCGGCCGAACGAGGTTCAACGAAGAAACTCTGCGTCGAATCAACGACTTCCATTCATCTGCCGGTGATGTGTGACGGCTCCGATTGAAAGCGGTTTGTCACCGACCCAGCCTGCGATGATCAAATGCCGAAAAAGAGGGCGCTCATGGCGGTAACGACCACGGACAATCACAGCCGAGACAACTCTCGAATTCTCGCTGTTATCGTTCTTTACCATACTCATCCTTTTGAGTCTGTCGCGTTTCAGACCCTCCAAAAGGCGATCGTTGCTCTTTCTGAATCCAAACCGGCCATCGAGATTCTCCTCTACGACAACTCTCCTTCGGAACATAACGAGGTGCTGCCCGGCAACTTTCGCTATGTGGCCGCCCCTTGCAACCTAGGACTCTCAGCTGCATACAGCTACGCACTGGATCTGGCTATCAAGGAGGGTCACACCTGGCTATTGACTCTGGATCAAGACACTGTACTACCCGAGGATTTCTTCACGTGCCTTAGCGAGCACATTCAGGCTAACGCATCGCGTATGGACGTCGGGGCAATCGTTCCGCGGGTTGCAGATGGCGACAGGAGCTTGTCTCCCGTGTTCGCCCGCCCATGGGGAGTTAAGGTCTTACATCAGAGCTTTGTTGGAATCGCGCCATACGAAACAAGTGCCGTCAACTCTGGTTCTTTGTTTCGCGTGAGAGCTTTGAAACAGATCGGAGGTTTTAGCAGATATTTCTGGCTTGATCAACTCGACGCGGATGTCTTTCGCAAAATACACCTTTATGGAAAATTCGTTTACACCGCCGGGAACATCCTCCTCAAGCACGAGCTGTCAACCCTGCGCGCAGAGTCCATCAATCCCGTACGCTTCAGAAACTATCTCCTCGCTGAATCCGCCTTTCTCGACCTGTATGGGACCCCACTGGAGCGCTCTGTGCAGTGCATTCGACTGCTCGGCCGTTGGTCGAAGCTGCTGCTGCACAGAAGCCCCAAATGCATACGCCAACTAACCGTGCAGGCTCTCGCTAGCAGCATCTTGCTTTCCCGGCGTCGCCGCATACATGACTGGCAGACCGAGATGGAAGTCAGGATTGCGAGATTGCCTAACACCTGCTCCCATCAAGTTTCTGCGGGCAAGCGTCTCTCGGTATCCGTTTGCATGGCCGCCTACAACGGCGAACGTTTCATAGTGGAGCAACTAAAGTCTATCCTTTGCCAGCTGGACGATACTGATGAGATTGTGGTGATCGACGATGCTTCCACGGACGGGACCCGTGCACTGATTCGTTCACTCAACGACCCTAGAATCCGGCTTTTTGAGCATGAGCAGAACTTAGGCATTTCCCTGACGTTCGAAGACGCTCTCCGCTATTCCTCAAATGACATCTTGTTTCTCAGTGACCAGGACGATTTGTGGGTCCCCGACAAAATCAACACCGTACGCCAGGCTTTCATCGATAATCCACATATCACGATGGTCGTCACAGATTCCTCTCTGATTTCTGCCGATGGCAAGACTTTCCTTGAATCGTATCTGGGAAAGTATGGACCGTTCCGGGTGGGATTCTTTGCAAACCTATTCCGAAACCGCTATGGGGCACATAATACCGCATTGCGTGCCTCCATTGTCTCCCATCTGCTTCCGCTTCCGCGCAAGTACGAGATCTTGCACGACCACTGGATCGGCCTGCGGCACGCCCTTTGCTATGGCAACGCTTATTTCATTGATAAGCCTATGACGCTGAGTCGGAGGCACGACAGTACCGCAACCGGAAGAAAGCATATCAGCCTCTTCAGCAAGCTCTCAACGCGTGTCTGGTTACTCGTGGCGCTGGCTGAATTCAAAATTCTAAAATGGGCAAAGCGAGTGTAGTTAATGGAGACTAAGAATTCACCATTTTCATCTCGTCTTGCATGACAAAAGCGGGACAATAGGACAGGATGAGCTGAAATTGACCCGTATGCCCGCAGGAGTCGTCGAACTGCTCCCGCGGCGGCGCTGCGAAAGGATCACGGAAGAGTCGATACGCCATCATGATTGTCAGCCACGGCGTCTACGCCTTTGACCTGACAGTATGGACTCGGCAAGCAAGCAATATTTGCGACCGTCGGGTAGGAGCTAGTTCATGGCCATAGTCACTATCCGATCAAGCCATAGAGTCGTGTGCGACCTTCATCAGACACTCAGAAGAATTCGCGATGGCTGGTTTTGAACCAATCATTGCCGCCTGTTCGAGGGCTGGGTTAGAGCTTCTGCGCGAGCGGTTATAATCGTGACAAGCTGGCAGACAATACTTGAAGGCTGGATCGCGGGATGGCTATATCGTCGTTTCACTCGAACCATCAACCGCGAGTTTCCGTGCTCATGGCATTGAATCGAGTGGATTCATTTCTGGAACCCGCCATCGATAGCATCCTGCAACAGACATTTCAGGACTTCGAGCTAGTGATCGCAATCGACTCAGGCTGCGGGGGTTGTAACGCGGAGTTGCCGGCAAACTGTAGACAGTCGCCTAAGGTTCGCCTCATCGAGGCTCCCCCAGTTGGAGGATTCGTATACGCTCTCAACACGGGAATCGCTGTTTCTCGTGGCGAGTATATCGCCAGAATGGATGGAGACGACATAAGTGCACCTGACCGTCTGAACGAACAAGTAGCTTATCTTGACGCACACCCCGAAGTTGCGGTGCTGGGTTGCCGTGCTTGCTTGATCGACGCCGAAGGCAACACGCTCGAACGGAAATACCCGTACTTTCAATCCAACGAAGAAATCCGCAGAGTGCTGCCATACCGCAATCCGCTCCTCCATCCAGCCCTAATGTTTCGCAAAGATGCACTGCTTGCAATGGGCGGCTATAAATATGGGCATACTTCGGAGGACCACGAACTTTTCATCCGCATGGCCCGAAACCCCAGAATCACGTTCCACAATTTAGACAAGGAGCTGTTTGCATACCGACGGCATGGGTTACAAGCAACCCGTCCTGGGCGTATTAGAGTCAGCTTCGTGGAGATTTCGGGCTTCCTGTTCACCGAATTCCTGTTGACCTATTCTCCAAAGTATTTGTTCGGCATGTTCGTCATCCACCCGTGGGTTCGCCGGATTAGGATGTTATTCCGCAAATTGCGCTACGGAGCATCCTCGTAGGTTGCCACGTCGGTTAGGGCAGAAGTGTAACGGACGCAATTGAAGGGAGAATCGACCTTGACAATTCCGCGCGACCTGCAAACGCCAGAGCTCGTTATTGTTACCGGCGCGGGCAGGGGAATTGGCCGCAATATTGCTCTGACAATGGGAAACCTGGGAGCTGAAATTCTTTGCGTCTCCCAGAGCGAGCGGGCCCGCCATACGGCCGAAACCATTGTCGCAAATGGCGGAGTTGCTGATTGGCTTTCGGTTGACCTTTCCGACTGTAATAAGGCCGAAGCTTCTGTCTCTCAATGGCTTGGCGGAAAGAGCTTCAGCCGCATTGGGCTTGCCCTCGCCGCCGGCACCCTAGGACCCGCTGGCCCTTTGTCCAGTTCCTCATTGTCGTCGTGGGATCTTGTCTTTCGCACCAATGTGCTCGGTAATCTAGCCGTGACCAAGGCCGCGTTGCCGGCAATGCAGAACGGTCGCTACGGCAGAATGGCTTTCTTTGCCGGTGGTGGTGCAGCTTATGCATATCCAGTTTTTCCTGCCTATGCTGCTTCGAAAGCCGCTCTAGTACGCGTTGTCGAGAATCTGCACGAGGACCTTAAAGACCGCGGAGATTTCGCGGTTGTGATCCTGGCTCCGGGTGCCGTGGAGACAGATACATTGGCCGAGGTTAAGCGAAATGGTGGCTATGTACGAACAACCGTGTCTATCGACGAGCCGGTTGAGTTCGTCAAGCAGTTTCTCTGCGCTCGACATTGCAGTTTTTCCGGCTGTTTCGTGCATGTGCGTGATATCTGGCAGACGTTCCTCAATTCAGACGAGCAACTCTGCTCCAAAGATTTGTGGATGCTTCGGAGGGTCGAATGATCTCGGTAGGCGTCATCGGTGCGGGTTTGATTGGACAGGAGCGCCTTCAGGCACTGGATAAACTCAGGACATCCGGCGGGGCAGTCAATCTTGTCGGCCTTTTCGATGTCAACGAACAACAGCTCGAAAGATCCGCAGCTAAATTCGGTGTTACCACTTTTGCTTCGGTGGATGCGCTACTCGCCGTTCAGCCCGACTGGGTCTTTGTTTCACTGCCGCACGATGTGGCTGTCCAAATGACCGAAAAGATTCTCAAACAGTCCAACTCATTAGTACTGTTGGAAAAACCAATGGGCCGCGACCTTGAGGAGGCCCGCCGCCTGAGGACCCTCGGCGGAGACCGCTTGAGGATCGGATTCAATTATCGATTTTACGAAGGTATCCGAAAGGCCCTGCAAGATGCGCGTAACGGCCGGTTCGGAGAACTGATCTCTGTTGAGTTCACCCTTGGGCATGGATGCGGTCCAGGGCAGGAAAAGACTTGGAAGCTCGACGAGGAACGCGCCGGCGGAGGCTGCCTTATCGATCCTGGCATTCATTTGCTGGATCTTTGCATGCTTCTTGCTCCCGATGGCTTCCAGGTCACTGGCGGTGCATCCTGGTCAGGTTTCTGGAAGACGGGCATCGAAGAGGACGTCAGTCTTGTGCTCGCCTCTGGGAAAACAAACTTCATTTTGCAGATTTCTGTCGTACGCTGGCTCAGCGAGTTTCGCATGTGCGTTCGTGGTGTCGAAGGTTATGGCACTGTCACTGGCCGCAACCGCAGCTACGGCCCGCAGCGCTATGCGGTCGGTACCAGATGGGGCTGGAGATCTGCTCCGAGCCAAGTTGCTTCGGAAACCGTCGAGATCGAAACCGACGGAATGGACGTTTTTGTTCATGAAACCGAGGCCCTTCTGTTTCCACCTGAAGACCAGCTTGCCCAATGGCCTGCTCCGGCGACAACCGCCGAAGCTCTTCAGGTCATGAGCCTACTCGATCAAATCCGTGCGCAGATCGGTCTGCGCCGAAATTTTTCCTGACCTCAGTTACCTACAGCAGGAATGCCTGCCGAAGGACGTCTACCACTTGGTTGCCCCCCTATAAAACCTCTGCTGCCCGACTGCTACGGATAGTAGAATCTCCATAACAAGTTATCGGAAAATCGCATGTCCATCAATACGATCAGCCCCGCATTCACGCGCTATTTCATTGTCGGTGGTGCCGGCTTTATCGGCAGCCATTTCACAGATCACCTGCTTGCCGACGCATCGGTTGAGACGGTCACACTTTACGATAATTTCACCTCCGGCCGTGAGTGGCATCATGAGCATCACGCTGGCGATTCGCGCCTAAGCGTGGTTCGTGACGATGTCATTAACCTCGGCCGCCTTACCGAGACTATGCAAGGCCACCATGTGGTCATTCACTTAGCCTCAAATCCCGATATTGCCCGCGCAGTTACCGAACCGCAAATTGACTTCAATCAGGGCACCAAGTTGACCAACAACGTGGTGGAGGCCATGCGCAATGCCGGGGTTCGCAAACTCCTCTATGCCTCGGGAAGTGGCGTCTATGGCGATATAGGCTCCATAGAAGCCTCCGAAGATTTTGGCCCACTAATTCCGACCTCGACCTATGGCGCGAGCAAGCTCGCAGGTGAAGCGTTGATCTCTAGCTACTGCCACATGTTTGGCTTGAGCGCTTGTGTTTTTCGCTTCGGCAACGTCGTCGGAGCACGGCAAACCCATGGCGTCGGCTACGACTTCGTCCGCCGTATGCGCAAGGACTCCACTGAACTCCGCATTCTCGGAGATGGTAAGCAGAGCAAATCCTATATCCACGTCAGCGACGTCGTTAACGCCGTGCTCTGTGCCAACGTCAACGAGCCCTCAATTTTCCGTGCTTTCAATGTCGCAACTGGTGATTACATCACCGTGACCGAAATTGCGGATCTCGTCGTTGATATTCTCGGCATTCGACCTTCCCCTCGCTATTCGTACACTGGAGGGGATCGCGGCTGGAAAGGCGATGTCCCAATCGTGCGCCTCAACACGGACCGCATCCGAAGGCTAGGCTGGAAAAACAAGTGGAACTGCCGGGAAGCGCTTCAGAAATCTATCGCCAGCTTGCTTGAAGATGAGCGTATCCATAATGAACGATAGGCCGCTACCTCCTCTGGCTCTGTTGGCGGGCGGTCTCTCGACACGCTTGCGCTCAATCACCACGACGATTCCCAAGTCGATGGTTTCCGTGGCCGGAGTTCCCTTCATTGATCATCAGCTCCGACTCCTCGTTCGCCAGGGGATCCGAAAAGTGGTCCTCTGCATTGGCTACCTGGGCGAGCAAATTGAATCTCATGTCGGCGATGGCGCCAGATTTGGCTGCTCCGTCTTTTATGCGCGTGACGGTATAACCCTCAGAGGAACAGGTGGGGCTATCCGCAACGCCCTACCCCTATTGGGAGATCATTTCTTTGTGATGTATGGGGACAGCTATTTGCCCATTGATTTCAAGTTGGTCTACGATGGGTTCCTGTCTTCCGCAATGCCGGGACTCATGACCGTATTCCGCAACGAAAATAGATGGGACAAAAGCAATGTAGCCTACGATCAGGGCAGAATCCTCGCCTACGATAAGGTCAATCGCACTCCAGATATGCAGTACATCGACTATGGCCTAGGCATTCTGTCAACTGAATCCTTCGTCCCCTGGATGCAAACAGAGACCTTCGACCTCGCTGCCGTTTATTCCGCGCTTGTCAGAGTCAGACGCTTGTGTGGCTTTGAAACACTCAACCGCTTTTATGAGATTGGCACGCCCGATGGCCTGCATGAAACTGACCAGATGCTCAGCAATATCTGTTAATAACCGTAGAGGACCAGCTTAGGATTAACAATGTTCATCACTAGAACCCCAATGCGCATTTCGATAGGCGGAGGAGGAACCGATCTTCCCTCTTACTACAAGGAGTTCGGGGGGTTTGTCATTTCCGCGGCAATCAATAAATATACATACGTAAGCGCAAACCGTAGCTTTACCCCGGGATATATCCTCAAATACTCACAAATTGAGACCGCTAAGAACCGGTCCGAAATTCATCACCGACTGATTCGGGAAGTTTTCGAGATGTTTGATATCCAGAGCCCGATTGAGGTCGTCAGCGTCGCCGATATCCCGTCCGGAACCGGCCTAGGCTCCTCCGGAGCATTCTTGGTAGGCCTCATCCATGTGCTGCACGCCTACAAGCGTCACCCCGTTAACCCGGAAACCCTTGCACAAGAGGCTATTGAGATTGAGATGAACCGTCTCAAGGAACCCGTCGGCAAACAGGATCAGTATATTGCCGCCTATGGTGGTTTGCTCTGCCAAGACTACCTTCAGGATGATTCTGTCCACGTCAGCAACTTGAAAATGAGCGAATCCTCAATCCAAGATTTTCGCAATTCCCTCATGCTCTTCTATATCGGTACCACCCGAGATTCATCGAGTATTCTCATTGATCAGAAACTGAAATCGGAGAAGGGCGACCGCAAAATGCTCGAGAGTCTGCATTTTGTCAAACAGCTCGGTTGCGAGATCCGTAGCATCCTGGAAGCCGGACAAATCAACCAGTTTGGCAAGCTCATGCATGAGCATTGGCTACGCAAGCGTGGCCGCTCAAAGGGTATGAGTAACAACAGAATCGACGATCTTTACGAACTCGGGCTCAATCCCGGCGGAGCATTTGGCGGGAAACTAGTCGGTGCCGGCGGCAGCGGCTTCCTACTCTTTCAGACTTATGACAGGGTGCGGTTGCGTCGTACGATGGACGAAGCCGGGGTGGCTGAGATGGATTTTGCCTTCGATTTCGACGGCTCAATCGTGTTGTCGCGCAGCTGAGACCTGAAGTGGATGCGATGCCGGTTTGGAAAACATCATTTGCGCGCTGGCAGTTTTGAAACTTGGATCGATTACGATGGATTGTGGCCTGCGAAATCGTTAGGGAGACTACATGGGATTTGCAACTTTGTTCCTGAATGAAGTGCGAGATGTAGCGGAAAAGCTGGATCGTGAGGCAATCGAGAAAGCTGTTTCCGTCCTCGCTGAGACGCGTTCTGTCGGAGGAAGACTGTTTATCCTTGGGGTGGGAGGCAGTGCTGCAAATGCTTCTCATGCCGTCAATGACTTCCGCAAAATCGCCGGATTTGAGGCCTATACTCCGACGGATAACGTCTCCGAACTAACTGCCCGCATAAATGATGAAGGATGGTCCGGCATCTTTGCTTCTTGGCTTAGTGGTTGCCGCTTGCGCGCCGAAGATTGTGTCCTTGTGTTTTCGGTCGGGGGTGGTAACCGCGAGAAGGGCGTCAGCACGAATCTCATTGAGGCCCTAATAATGGCCAAATCCGTCGGGGCCCGCATTGTGGCAATTGTCGGGCGCGATGGAGGATATTCTGCTCAGGTCGCTGACGCTGCCGTTATCATCCCGACTGTAAACCCTACCCATGTAACTCCGCACAGTGAGGCTTTTCAGGCTATTGTCTGGCATCTGATGGTCTCTCATCCGCAGCTGAAGCAAGCCGAGACTAAATGGGAATCGATACGATGAACCAGGATTGTCGACGCGCTGTCTTCCTTGATCGCGATGGGGTCATCAATGAAGCGGTACTGCGCGACGGCAAGCCCTATCCACCGAACTCCGTCGATACTCTCGTGCTCTTGCCAGGAGTGCCGGAGGCGCTCGCTGATCTGCATGCAGCCGGGTTTCTATTATTGGTGGTGACCAATCAGCCAGATGTCGCTCGCAGAAGTCAGAGCCAGCAAACCGTCGAGCGGATTCATCGGTACCTGCTCCAAACCTTACCCTTGGACGAGATCTTCACTTGCTGGCACGACGACGGCGATGCCTGCGATTGCCGCAAACCCGCCCCAGGGCTGTTGCGCACCGCCGCCGCCAAATATGGTGTTGATCTCAACCGCAGTTTCATGGTTGGCGATCGCTGGCGCGACGTGGAAGCTGGCCGCAGGGCGGGCTGTAAAACAATCTGGATCGATCTGGGATACCTCGAAAGGAAGCCTGTAGAACCACCCGATCTGTGTGCTTCCTCCCTTCTCGAAGCTACCGCGTGGATTTTGAAGTTAGGCACGGAGGACCACTGCTGAGATGAAATCGCTGCAGGATCTCAAGGTAAAGATCTTCGCCGACGGTGCGGAGAAAAGCGGAATGCTGGAAATGTACGGCAATCCACTCATTAGCGGTTTCACCACAAATCCTACGCTTATGCGCAAAGCCGGCATTGCCGACTACGAGGCATTCGCTAGGGAAATCCTCTCTCTGATTCCTGACCGCCCGATTTCGTTTGAAGTCTTTGCCGATGAATTCGATCAGATGGAGTCTCAGGCTCGGATTATTGCCCGCTGGGGAAGCAATGTATATGTCAAGATTCCAATTACCAATACCAAGGGCAAGGCTTCAGCCGAACTGGTTCACCGCCTGAGCCAAGATGGAATTCAGATCAACGTTACTGCCCTTACTACCCTTGAGCAAGTGGAGTACATCGCCCAGGCGTTGCGCGGTGGTGCTCGATCGAATATCTCCGTTTTCGCTGGTCGTATTGCAGATACCGGTGTTGATCCTGTCCCGCTGATGACTAGTGCGGTCGACATGGTACGCGATAACCCAGAAATTGAATTGATCTGGGCAAGCCCCAGAGAACTTCTTAACATTTTCCACGCTGATGCGATCGGCTGCCATATCATCACTGTTACCAATGACATTCTGAAAAAGCTTCCCCTCGTGGGAAAAGATCTTGCTACCTATTCGCTGGATACGGTGAAGATGTTCTTCAACGATGCTTCCGCGTCCAGCTTCTCGATCGTTTCCTGATCTACCAAAGTCTGTTTGAGGGGCAAGGGGCTGCCGAAAGCGAATGAGGTTCCTGTATGTTCCCGGCTGTTGTCTTCCACCGCGCCAAACTGAGACTCATGACGTTGGCCCAAGGACAGGTGCGGTGCCTTGCACTTGCAGGTGAACTCGTTACTGACAAGGCCGGTCTCGAGATAGGGGGACCGAGCCAAGTATTCAGTCGGAAGTGGATGCCGATTTATAGTTCGCTGCGGCGATTGGATAATTGCGATTTTTCAAACGACACGACTTGGGTAAAACATGAGCAAGAATTTAAATTTCATGCACAAAAACCAGCCGGGAAAAACATCTTCTGCGACGGCTCTGATCTCTCCGCAATTACCGATGGCACTTACGATTTTGTTCTTTCGTCTCATAATCTTGAACACTTCGCCAATCCAGTCAAGGCTCTCAAAGAATGGCAACGGGTCACAAAGCACGGCGGCTCACTCATCCTGGTTCTTCCCTACTACAAATACACGTTCGATCACAAGAGATCTCCAACTCCTGTCGCGCAAATGTTGCGCGACTACGAACAAGGGACGTCAGAAGCAGACTTGAGCCATCTTGAAGAAATCCTCAAGGATCACGACTTAAGGCGCGATCCCGGTGCTGGAAGTATAGAGGATTTTCACAGACGCTCTCTTGCCAATTTTGAAAACAGATGTCTACATCAACATGTTTTCGATTGCGAAAACATCAAGGAGCTATTGACAAGCCTTGGTATGAAGGTCCTCATTACTGAATTTGCTTGGCCCTTTCATATTTTTGCTATCGCAAAAATGTGACAAGAGGGATGCTGAAGGACTCGGCCACCAGAATGATCTAGTCGATCCTGAAATACCAACAAAAGACCTATAAAACCTGATGAAACGCGGCATTTGTTGCTCTAGAATTCCTTTGAAGGCATGGAAAATGCCTTGGAAGCTGGGGAAAAACGATGCAGCCCAAGCGCGAGCCGGAGCAG
>DATDIQ010000019.1:0-36590 GCA_036520995.1 Occallatibacter sp. | reverse complement strand
TCCGCGGATTCCAATCTTCCGAGACAGATAGTAAAACACGCGCCGAACTTGGCCTGGGTCCAAGCGAGCACCTGTCCTGGATGGAAAGAACGCCGCTGTTGGACGATCCGGAAAGAAGTGATTGCGGCGTGCTGCGTATTCCGCCAGAACTTCTTTGGTCGTTCGGTCCAACGCAACGAGACGAGATTTGCCAAATTTCGAAGTGCGGATTGTGAGTAACGACTCCGTCCAATTGACATCGCGTAACTCAAGGTTCAACGCTTCACTGATGCGCAGACCGGTGACCGTCAATAGGCCCAACAGGCAGTAGTACGTAAACGGTTGGAGCTTGAACTGAGCGGGCATGGATTTTGCTGCCTGCAACAATTGTTGAATCTCCGTGTTCGAGTACCAGTACGGCTTCGTCCGCCGGGCCCGAAAGGGCAATAGCCCTTCCGCTGGGATCTCGCTTGTTTCGTCAATCGCACTCCAATAACGTGCAAATCCACGGACAGCACTTAGGCGAGCCGCCCATTCGGCGGGTTGGAGGTGTTGCGGTTGTGTTGCCCATTGCAGAGCGAGCCGAGTCGAAATCCGGGTCTCACCGCAACTTTCAAGCCATGAGGTGAATTCTCGGACGAAGCGGCCATACCTTTTAAGCTTGAAACCCAATCCACGCCGCAATGTTAGATAATCTTCCGCTCCCAGTCGTAGGTTTCTCATCGAACCCCTCCTGGCCAAGGAACTGCAATACTACGGAGCGCCATAAGATCGACCTTGGCATAGATCGCTGTCGCGTTGGGGCTGCGATGCCCAAGTACATCGCCGATTTCGTGAAGCGAGGCTCCGTTTCGGAGTAGCTCAACGGCCAGCGTATGCCGAAGAACGTGAGCTCCTGTCCGTGCAGAGTCAACGCCGGCCCGGATTAAGGTTCGACGCACGATTGAGGAAATCGAACTGGTACCGGTGAATCCGCGGGCGGGGGCACAGTACCGCAGAAATACGCGACGACTGGAAGAGGGCGGGCGGTCTGATCGCAGATACGCAGCAATCGCAGCGCCTACATCCGCCGGCAGGGGAAGCTGTGTCCAGCGGCTACCCTTGCGACGGATTTTGATCAGACCTCTATCCCAATCCAGATCTTCCAGATTTAGAGTGACAACCTCTCCAGCGCGCAAGCCTAAACGGGCCAGCAGCAACAGGATCGCGTAGTTCCGCCGCCCGATTGAAGCCTTGCGATTGCACTTCGCAAGCACTTGTTCCACGACTCCAGGTGGAAGAAACTTTGGTATCTCGGAAAACGACCAACAGACCACCGGCAAAACGCAAAGGGAAAGGTCCACGGTGATCTTTCCTTGATGCAGCAGATAACGCAGGAAGGAGCGCAATGCGGTCACAAGAAGTTTCGCTCGTCCAGCGGAAAGCTTTGAAATATGCGATTTCATGTACGTCGTCACATCTGGCGCCCGCAGAACGTCGAAGCGGAGTTCCCGCTCGGCAAACTTCTCCTGAAGGAATTGCTCCACGTAAGACAGATAGTTTGGCAGGCACGCAACAGACAGGCCGCGTTGCAGCTCGAGATACTGGCGGTATTCGCTGACGCATTCCTCCGCGGCTGTCAATGGTGATGTGGGCTCAGCCTTGAGCACTCCAATGTCAGGAAGGATCGCAACCAGACGGTGGATGGTCGCACGCTCTGGGTAATGCACGATGCCTGCATCTCGGTTAAGAAACGTTCGGACGATAGTTCCGTCGACGTCCCTCAATGGGATGCGCTTTTGTTCTAACCACTTGCTGAATCTCGTTATTGCGTACGCTTGGCACGGCACGGATGACGGCAAGAACCCTTCTTCCTCAATTCGAGCCAGATAGGGATCAAAGTATTGCGCCAGCGGTCCTACTCGAAGGCGCTCCAGCAGCTTGAGATCGATGATTGATTGCATCTACTAAGCTTCGTGGATAGGCCAAAATTATGCCGCATGATTGTCCGAACAAACGCTGCCCTCGGTGCCCTCATGGGGTGATTCGGCATAATCCGGCATTCGGCATAGCTGCGAAGGTCGTGCGGTGCAAGAGATTGGATTTGGCAGTGCTCCGCTTTCTGTTTCACGACACCCCAAATGACTTTGGGGCTGAATCCGGTACCCCAAATCCTGCCGGCCTTGTTGATCGAACGAAGGAGTGTACCCGTTGTAATCCCGGCGGCCGTCATCCAATCGTCAATTCCCGCTTTCACCCAATCGGGAACCGGAATAATTCGGATGTGACCTCCCCTACCAACAAGGTCGGCTATGACCCAGTGCTCCTCCCTCTGCTGTATGTCTTCAACGCGTAATGCCGTCAATTCCGCCCTGCGTAGCCCGCAACCCAGCAGGATTGCTAATGTGGCAAAGTCGCGCTTGCCTCGCAGGCTTGAGCCATCTGCCGTCAACAATCGCCGTGGCAAACAGCATCACCAAAATCTCCGCCTTGGTCTATCTTTCCATGAGCGCTGTCAATAAGTTGCAAGCATTCTGACGAATTAGTAATGTTAAGTCGGCATGGCGACATGGGATTCAGGCATCTCCGGCTTCTTCGTCCGGTGAGCGTGGGCGAAGGAATCCGTTTGGCGAGACCTCGGAGCCTGGTGGTTCACGGAACGGTTCCACAGAAATGCGCTCGTAACACACTTCCAGCACCGCCAGGTGTTCTGTCCCGCCCGGCGCCTCGAGAACGACGCTGTCGCCCGCTGCCGACTTCATCAACGCTCGCCCCAGAGGCGACACCCAACTGATGTGGTTGCGGGTGAGATCGACCTCGTCGGTGCCTACAATGCTCACCACTCGCTCCGCTCCCGCGGCACTCGCATAGCGCACGGTCGCCCCGAAGAATGCCCTCTTCTCCGACCGCCCCGCTCTCGGAGCTTCCGGGTCCACCACTTCCGCGGCTTCGATTCGCTTGGTGAGAAAGCGAATCCGGTTATCGATATGCCGCAGCCGCCGCTTACCGTACTGATAGTCGGCGTTTTCACTGCGATCGCCGTTGCTGGCAGCCCACGCCACCACCTCCGCCACGGCTGGGCGTTCCCTGGTGAGCAAAAACCGGTGCTCATCTTTGAGACGCTGCAGCCCGCTCGGCGTTATGTAGTTTTTGCCTCGCGTCGCAGGCTCGTCCGCTTGTGGTTTTCTCGTGAACCCTTTCTGCATCTCCCAGTCCTCCCAGCCCGAATCCACTGTGTGCCCCAACGAATGCGGATGAACGCCGATGGAAAACACTGTAGGTCATCCAACTTCATGAGAGTTCATCTGCGGCCGCAACTGATTTTTTCACGTCTTCCGGTCTCTCACCGATATTGCGAACGCGGGATCCACGGTCATTGCGGCGCGCGAAATTGTGGAGATGTTGCGCGGGGTGGAGTGAGGGGTCAGGGAGTGGAGACGGATTCCTCGATGCGGCGCGGTTGCCAGGCGGAAGCGGCCTGGAAAAACGCGGAGAAAAGCGCGCGCGAAAGAACGCTGGAGGTATAGGTGCGCTCGGGATGCCACTGCACGGCGAGAACGAAGTGGTCGGAGGCATCGAGTTCCACCGCTTCGACAACCTGGTCGGCGGGTGAGACGGCAGCGACGCGGAGATTGTCGCCAACCTGGGCAATGGCCTGGTGGTGGCTCGAATTCACGGACTGCGCGTCCAGCGAGGACTTCTCATCGAGAGAATTGCGGTTCGCGCTTTCCGATTTTTGTGTTGAATCTACGATGGCGGCGAGGCGTGTGCCGAGTGTGACGGCGAGGGGATGGGCTTCGACGATGTCGCGGCCGGGACTGTGATTGACTTGGGTTCCGCGCTGCGAGGGCAGGTCCTGAATCAGCGAGCCGTTGCGCCAGACATTGAGTGTCTGGGTTCCGTGACAAATTCCAAAGATGGGCTTATGGAGGTTGAAGGCGTCCTGCAGCAGAAGCTCGTCAACGGCGGTGCGTGCAGCGTCGGCAGGACCGCAGGCAGCGATGGGCTGCTGTCCGTAGCGCTGGGGATCGACGTCGAAACGGCTGCCGGGCAGCAGAACGCCCTGGGTAGACGCGAGCAGTTTGGCGACGCGGTCGGGGCGTTCATGGAGCGGGACAACGACAGCCGTGGCGCCGGCGGAGTGAAGCGCGGCGAGATAGGGCGGGAGCGCGCGCTGGTTATATTCCGTGTCGACCGAGGGCTCGGGAATGGCTATGCGGACGGACATCACCGAATAGTGTACGCGCCGCGATCAAGGGCGTGGAACGGGCTCACTCGTCGCGGAGAGCAATGGCGGGATCGACACGAGAAGCGCGGCGCGCGGGAAGGTAGCCGGCGAGCAAACCGGCCAGCACCAAAATGCCGACGGCGGCAAACAGGCTGAAGGAATCGGCGCCGGTGACTCCGTAGAGCATCTTTTCGACCAGGCGGCCGCCCGCGATGGTCACGGGAAGGCCGATGGCGATGCCGATGAGAATCCAGAGAGCGATCTCGCGCAGCACGTGCCATCCCACGGCAGAGCGGCCGGCGCCAAGCGCCATGCGGATGCCGATTTCGCCGGTGCGGCGGCTGACCAGGTAGGACATGAGACCGTAGAGGCCGATGCAGGAGAGGAAGACGGCGACCACGCCGAAGAAGACGGACAGCTCGGCGATGAGTGTCTGATCAGTGAAAGAGCGGGCAACCTGCGCATTGAGAGTGCTCACGTCACTGATGGGCAGGTTGCGATTGATGGCGCGAATGGCCTGCTGCACTTCCGTTGCAACGGGGCCGAAGTCGCCGCTGTAGCGCACTTCAAAGTCGCCGAATCCCCAGGGGCTCTGGGCGTAAGGAAAATAGTCGACGTAATCCGGGTCTCGCTGGTCGACACTGCCGAGCTTTACGTCGCCGGCGATGCCCACAACCTGCACCCTCTGCGGCGCGTCCCCGTCGTCTGGACTACCGATCGAGTAGATGCGGCCGATGGGGGAACCAGCCGGAAAGAAGACATGCGCCATGTGCTCGCTGATGATGGCGACGGGTTGCGACGAAGCTGTGTCCTGGGGGCCGAAGGCACGGCCGGCGACGAGGGGAATGTCCATGACCTGGAAGTAGGCATTGCCGATGATGTTGTGCATGACGTCGGCATTGCGATTGACGGGCATCCCGGGAACCACGATCAACGAGTTCCAGGAGCCCTCGTTAAAGGTGAATACGGAGAAGCTGGCGGCCTTTACGCCCGGTAGGCCATGCACGCGCTCTTCAATCTCGTGGAAGAGCACCTGCTGGCGCGGATCCTTATCTTTGAAGTTTAATGTGGATGAGTCGACGTTGAGCCGCAGAACATTCTGCTTGTTGAAACCGATGTCGACGCGGTTGAGATTGTTGAGGGTGCGAAGAAAGAGGCACGCGGCCATCATCAAGACCAGCGAGAGAGCGATCTGGCCGATGACCAGGACCTTGGCGAGGGGCGAGCGGCCGACCGAAGCTGAACTGCTGCGGCCGCCCTTGAGACTGCGCACAAGATCGAGCCGCGTCGCACGCAGCGCGGGCAGCGTGCCGAACAGTAAGGCCGTGGCAATGGTAATGGCGCAGGTGAAAGCAAGCAGCGGCAGATTCAGCGTAACGTCGAGGGGAATGGTTTCGGAACCCTGCGAAATCATGCGCAGAAGCAGGCGATTGGCGAACCCTGCAAACGCGACGCCCAGCGCACCGCCTGCCAGTGCCAGAAGCATGCTTTCAGTGAGCAGCTGCCGCAGGATGCGCAGGCGTCCAGCGCCGAGCGCCTGTCGCAGCGCCAGTTCGCGTGCGCGGGCCGTTGAACGCGCGAGGAGAAGATTGGCGATGTTGGCGCAGGCGATGAGAAGGACCAGCGCGACGATTGCCATGAGAATCTGCAACGGCTCGGAGTAAGTGCGGCGGAGATTGGAGAGACCGCGGGCCATCGATACGAGCCCCACGTGGGCGTGTGCGAGCCGGTTGAGATTTTCTGCGGTAATCTTGCCATCGGGAAAACTGCGGAGGATCTGAGGAAAGAGGACGTTGATGTTGGCGGTGGCTGCTTCGACGCTGACGCCGGGCTTGAGGCGACCGATGATCCAGAGCGGCTCAGTAAAGTTCTGTGAGCGGGCTCCCTTGGCCCAGCCGGGGGGGATGGAATCCATCATGGAGAGCGGCGCCCAGGCATCGGGCTCGCTGCCGACCATGGTGCCGAAGAATTCGGGCGGTGCGACGCCGACGATGCGAAAGACAGTGGTGCCGAGGCGCAGCGAGTGATTGAGCACGGAAGGATCGGCGGCGAGACTGCGTTTCCAAAAGGCGTCGCTGAGGACGACGACGGGATGATCGCCTTCGGTGGAGTCGTCGTTCTCGTCGAGCACGCGGCCGCTTTGCGCGCCGACGCCGAGCATCGGGAAGTAGCTGCCGGAGACCATCTGCACGTGGATGAGCTCCGGCTCGCTGCGGTTGTCGACAAAACCGTGCACATCGTTCGACAAGCTGAACATCGCGGCGGTGGAAGAGAAGACGGCGTTTTCGTGCTGCAGGCGGCGATAGAAGGGATACGAGTAGAGGGTGGTGCTGGCGTAGCTATTGGTGATTCCCTCCGCGTTCCCGGTGCCCAGCCTGACAAGCTGCTGTGGATCCTGGACGGGAAGGGAGCGCAGCATCACTGCATCGACGAAGCTGAAGATGGCGGTGTTGGCGCCGATGCCGAGGGCGAGGGAGGCGAGCGCGACAAGGGTGATGGCAGGCGTGCGCAGCATGGAACGGATGCCGTAGACAGTGTCCTGCAGTAACGATTCGAGATTGTGCCAGCCCCAGGCCATCGTGCTTTTCTCCTCGATACGTGTGGCGTTGCCGAAACGACGGAGTGCGGCGGCACGCGCGGCCTGGGGAGCGAGGCCGGCAGCGATCTGCTGCTCGCGGCGCAACTCGATGTGCAGACGCATTTCGTCTTCGAGATCGCGGCGAAACTTGCCGCTCTGAAACAGCATCTGCAGTCGTCGCTTAAATTCGCCGGCGAAGCTCATTTGGATCTCCTCAGGCGGTTTGCAGAATGCGGGTAATGGCGCCCATGACGCGCTCAAATTGCTGGAGCTCGAGGCCTAATTGCTTTTTGCCCGTTGGGGTCAGCGTGTAGTAGCGAGCGCGGCGATTGCCGGCGGTGACTCCCCACTCCGCCTTGACCCACCCCTTGATCAACATGCGCTGCAAAGCGGGATAGAGCGAACCTTCTTCCACCTGGAGGACATCGTCGGAACCGGTTTGGATGTGCTCGGCGATCTCAAAGCCGTGAAGCCTGCCGCGGAGCGCGAGAGTCTTGAGGATGAGTACGTAGAGCGTGCCCGGCGGGATTTCGTCGTGACCGGCAGGAGCATTGCGGCGGATCAGAGCGGCCATCTTTGAGATCTCCAGATGCCTTGACATAGTTTGTCTATGCCAGTATGCGAGCGCGCAGGCCATCTGTCAATGAGACTGTGACGAAAAATGCAAGCCGTCATGGATCAATGCCAGAGCATCGGAGATCCCCATCACGGCGATGTCCAGACGCAAGAAGACAACTCGTGATTCCAATGGCAGCATCCGAAAGGCTTTGGGCCACGATTACACTTGACCTTGGTGCGCGGTCAGCCCGGCGACGTTTCCGGGGCTAGCCTTGCACCCTGCGTCCTCACCCAGCTGCGATTTGTTGAATTGAGCAAAGCATGGCCGATTCCCCGGCAGAGCAACAAGAGCTTCCCAAAAACCCGTGGATCGTAGCGGTCGCCGTGATGCTGGCGACGTTCATGGAAGTGCTTGACACGGCCATTGTGGCGGTGGCGCTGCCCTATATTGCCGGATCGCTCTCGGCGTCCACGACCGAAGCCACGTGGGTACTCACCAGCTACCTGATCGCGAACGCGGTGATTCTGCCGACGAGCAACTGGTTCGCGCTTCGCTTTGGGCGCAAGCGATTCCTGCTGATCTGCGTGGGCATCTTTACCGTGGCGTCGTTCTGTTGCGGGGCCGCACCAACTTTGCCGATGATGCTGCTGGCGCGCATCGTGCAGGGCGCCGGCGGCGGAGCGCTGCAACCTCTGTCGCAGTCCATCCTGCTCGAAAGCTTTGAGCCCCGCAAGCGCGGCATGGCCATGGCGGTCTTCGCGTTTGGCGTGGTGGTCGCCCCCGTGCTCGGGCCCACGCTCGGCGGATGGCTCACCGATGCCTACAGCTGGCGCTATGCCTTCTATATCAATATTCCGGTGGGCATCCTGGCCGCCTTCATGATCGGGCGGTATGTCGAAGATCCCTCCTATGTGCGCAATGCGAAAGTGGGCGCATTCGACAATCTCGGCTTCGGCCTGCTCGCGGTCTGGACCGGCTGCCTGCAGGTGATGCTCGACAAGGGACAGGAAGTGGATTGGTTCGGCGCCACCTGGCTGCGCTTTGCGGCGCTCGGATTTGCCGTCGCCTTCGTTCTGTTCATCGTGCATTGCCTGCGGGCAAAGGCGCCGCTCGTCGATCTGCGCATCTTGAAGGACTGGAACTTTACCGTCGGCTGCCTGCTGATGGTGCTGTTCGGCCTGTGCGTCTACTCCACCATTACGGTATTGCCGCTCTTCTATCAGGAACTGCTGGGGTACACCGCCTTCACCGCGGGGATTGCCGTGTTTCCGCGCGGCATCGGGGCCATTGTTGCCATGCCGGTGATCGGCTACCTGGGCGCGAAGCTGGATGCACGCTATCTGCTCACGTTTGGGTTTCTGGTCTTCGGCATCATGTCCCTGGCCTTTGGCGACGTGAACCTGGCCATCAGCCCCACCACCCTGCTGTGGCCCATCATGATTACCGGGTTCGCGCTCAGCTTTGTTTTCGTTCCCATCACGACGCAGTCCTATGGCACGCTGCGCAACGAGCAGATTGGCAATGCCAGCGGCATTTTCAACCTGGTGCGCAACATCGGCGGATCGGTCGGTATTTCGCTGGCGCAGACGCTTCTGACCCGGCGCGCCGATGTCCACCAGAATGAGATCGTGGGCCACGTAGCGCGAACGCAGCAGTGGTTTCAGCAGCAGATGGCGGGGTTGAGCGGTTTTCTGGGGCGGGACTTCAATGCGGCCAATGCGCTGCACGGGGCGCAGATGAGCCTGTATCAGGAATTGGGCCAGCAGGCGCTGCTGTGGGCGTTTGTCGACGTCTTTCGCTGGACCGCGATCCTGTGCTTTCTCTGCATGCTGCTGGTGTGGCTCTTCCGCAAAGTACAGCACAAGCCGGGGCCGGCTGCGGCGGCACATTGAGGCCGCCGCATCGAGGAGTTAGCGGCGGCGCATGCTGATCCAGGCTGCAAGACAGCCGGCGGCGATTCCCACGGCAAAAACGATGCCGACCGCTTCCAGGGGATTCTGTTTAACCGCTTTTTTGGCATCGTCGATGGCTTCTTCGGCGGTGTTGCGCCCCTGCTTGACGGCACGAAGCGCCGAACGGACGCCGTCGTCGACCGCGTCGGTAATGTTTGCCTTGATGCGAGAAACCTCGCGCAGTATATCTTCAACGGTTGCCTGTTTTTCCAGTGGCTCCATGGCCATGGTTGTGTCCTCTCCTATGAATATGTGCTGCCGTCCGGGCCGGAGCGCGGCGGGCAAAGCTATTGGTATGGGATGTGATCCGCGGGGGTGCTGTTGCTTTCGAAACGTTTCGGCCACCCCCGAGAGGGAGCGAACGACCGCACGGAAGATGAAAGGACCGCCTCCGTGTCACGAGATGATCCAGGTTTCTATCAGTTGCCGGTCGGGGGGAACGAAGACGGGGCGAACGGTTTGGGGCAGGATTGCGTCTATCCCAGCGAAGAGACTGTTACCCTTAAGAAAGAAAGGCCTTTCGAGGCGGCGCGGCGTGCGATGGGCGCCGGCCGGCATCCCGGAACATGGCAGAGTTCGTCATCAAACTGGCCGATGAGCGCGGGCGCGTGCAGGAGCAGGTGCAGACGGCGGCAAGCGCCGAGGAGCTGCGTTTGCGCTTTGCGCATGCGGGGTATCACGTCTTCGAGGTCAAGGCGCGCAGCACGGTGTCGATCTTCGGCCGGCGCAAGGTCAAGCTGGAAAAGTTCCTGATTTTCAATCAGCAGTTTTTGACGCTGGTTCGCGCCGGGCTGCCGATTCTAGGCTCGCTGAACATGCTGGCCAAAGGCCAGAAAGATGCGCACTTTGCCGCGCAACTAGACGACGTGGCGAACCGGGTGAAGACGGGCGAGGCGCTGTCGTCGGCATTTGAGGCGCAGACGGGAATTCCGCAGATTTATACGACAACGCTGCTGGCCGGAGAACGAAGCGGCAACCTGCAGGAAGTGCTGGAGCGCTATGTCGCTTTCCAGCGCGTGTCGCTGACCTTCCGGAAAAAACTGACGGCCTCATTAATCTATCCATGCCTGCTGTTGACGCTGGTTTCGGGCCTGATGGTCTTCTTGTTCACGGTGGTGATTCCGCAGTTTTCAAAACTCTACGAGGAGATGGGATCGCAGCTGCCGGGAATGACACTGGCGTTGCTGGCGTTTGGCAACTGGACGCAGCGGAACATCGTATGGATTGCGGTGGTGGTGCTGATCGCGGGCACGGTGGGCTACCGCTTTTCGATCACGGAAAATGGCCGCGACTTTGTGGATGGGTTCCGGGTCAAGCTGCCTGTATTCGGCAAGATCTGGTTGAAGTATCAGGTAGCGCTGTTCTCGCGCACGCTGTCGACGCTGCTGACGGGCGGATTGCCCCTTGTGCCATCGCTCGATACGGCAGCACGCTCGATTTCGTCACGGAAGGTTTCGAAGGCGGTGCAGTCGTCGATCGAGACAGTGCGCGAGGGCAAGAGCCTGGCCGATGCGCTGATCGCGACCAAGGTGATTCCAGATCTCGCGACGGAAATGATAGCGGTGGGCGAGCAAACGGGGGCGCTGCCGCAGATGCTGAATTCGGTGGCGGAGTTTTTTGAAGAAGACGTGGCCACGGCGCTGACGGCGGCTCTGGCGTTGATTGAGCCGGCGATTTTGATTGTGATGGGCGCGGTGGTGGTCTTCATTCTGATTTCGCTGTATCTTCCGATTTTTTCTCTTGGGTCTGCGGCCGGAGGCCAGGGGTGATCGAAAATGGCTGACACAACTATTTTGGCGGTCGCAGCGGGTCCGTTGCCGGGCAGCCCGGAAGAGCGCGCGCAGGCGGAAGCGCTGGCGATGCGGTATCGCGCGGAATTTGTGGATCTGAAGAATTTCAAGATCCAGCACGATCTGCTGCGGACAGTGCCGGTGGAGCTGATGTTCCGCTACAACTTCGTGCCCATTGAGCAGCAGGATGACGCACTCGTGATCGCGGTGAGCGATCCCTCGCGGCTGATGGTGCTGGACGAGGTTGCCGGCCTGTTGGGGCACCGGATTGTTGCGCGGGTAGCGACCCTCTCGCAGATTACCGACCTGCTGAAGAAGACCGAGCAGTCGCAGCGCGTGCTGGACGAGGCCAGCGAAGGGCTCACCTTCGACGTGCTGACCGGGGATGACAACTCGGACGAAAACATCTCCATTGAAAAGCTGACCAGCGATGAGGACATCAGCCCGATCATCCGGCTCGTTGATACGACGATTTTCACGGCGCTGGAACGACGGGCGTCGGACATTCACATCGAGAGCTACGACGACTCGGTACACGTGAAGTACCGCATCGACGGGGTGCTGCAGGAAGCGATGGCGCCGATTGCGCGCGAGCATCACACCACGATTCTGAGCCGCGTAAAGATTATGAGCGAGCTGGACATTGCCGAGCGGCGAGTTCCGCAGGACGGGCGTTTCCGCGTGCGCTATAAGGGACGGCTGATCGATTTTCGCGTATCGATCATGCCGACGGTGCATGGCGAGAACGCGGTGCTACGCGTGCTCGACAAGGAATCGATGAGCGAGAAGTTTCGCCATCTGACGCTGGACGTGGTGGGATTTGCCGAGGCGGATCTGAAACGGTTTCGGCGGTATATTCGCGAGCCCTATGGCATGGTGCTGGTGACGGGGCCGACCGGATCGGGCAAGACGACGACGCTGTATGCGGCGCTGAACGAGATCAAGAGCGACGAAGACAAGATCATCACCATTGAAGACCCGGTGGAGTACCAGATCCGCGGGATCACGCAGATTCCTGTGAACGAGAAAAAGGGACTGACGTTTGCGCGCGGGCTGCGCTCGATTTTGCGACACGACCCGGACAAGATTCTGGTGGGCGAGATTCGCGACCAGGAGACAGCGCAGATCGCGATCAACTCCGCGCTGACCGGGCACCTGGTGTTCACCACGGTACACGCGAATAACGTGGTGGATGTGCTGGGGCGCTTTTTGAATATGGGCGTCGAGGCCTACAACTTTGTTTCGGCGCTCAACTGCATTCTGGCGCAGCGCCTGGTGCGCACCATTTGCGAATACTGCGCGCGGACGGTACGGTACGACGACGATTTGCTGGCGGCAAGCGGGATGGACGTGGCCGAGTGGAGCGGATTCGCATTTCGCGAAGGCGCGGGATGCATGGAATGCGGCGGGACGGGCTATCGCGGGCGCACGGCGATTCACGAGCTGCTGGATTTGACCGATCCGATTCGAGAGCTGATTCTGGAGAAGAAGCCAACCTCTGAAGTGCGCAAACTGGCGCAGAAGGAAGGCATGACGTTTTTGCGCGAATCGGCGCTGGACCGGGTGCGGCACGGCGTGACGACGCTGAAAGAGATCAACAAGGTGACGTTTATCGAGGCGTCGCGGTAGAGCAGCAGAGATCAGGGCCAGGGGTCGAAAGAGCGGACGAAGGGACGACGAGTTCTGATGGTTGGCAAGAGCAAGGTTGGGGCGCAGCTAGGAAGCCGGCCGCCGGCGGCAGTGGAGTTGATGCCGGAAGGCGTGCTAGCCGCAGCGTTGCCGCACAAAGGCGAAGCGGCAGTGTATTCGTTTCGGCCGTTCGCTGCGGGAGCGCTGGTGCCCGGCATCGAAGAACCGAACCTGCGCGCGGCCAGCGCCGTGACCGAAGCGATTACCGCGGCGCTCGACGATGTTTCGCCCCGCACGCGCGCGGTGACGCTGGTACTGCCCGATACGACGGTGCGCGTGTTTATGCTGGATTTCGATGCACTGCCGGCGAAAGCTGCCGACGTGATTCCGGTGCTGCGCTTCCGGCTGCGCAAGATGGTTCCCTTCGACGTGGAAAAGGCGGGGGTGAGCTACCAGGTGCTATCGGAGAGCAAAAATGAATGCCGGGTGCTGATCGCGGTGCTGCCGGGGCCGATTCTCGAAGAATACGAAAACGCGGTGCGCGCGGCGGGCTATGAACCGGGGGCAGTGCTACCGTCGAGCCTGGCGGCGCTGGCAACACTCGACACCCAGGAGCCGGTACTGGCGGCGTGCCTGAGCGGCGTTTCGCTGACCACGTCGATTACGCATGGGCAGGATCTGCTGCTCTATCGCACCTTGGATTTACCCGAGGATGCGAAGCAGCGCCTGGCCGAGGTGCAGAAGGACATTGCGGTAGCGGCTGCTTATTTTGAAGACAAGCTCGCGGTGCGCGCGCGGCGGCTTTATTATGGCGGGATCGGCGGGGCGCAGGAGTTTGCACGCTGGATTCACATCAATGATCCCGAACTGAGCGTGGTGGATTTGGCGGAACGGCCATCGACAGGCGCGGCAACACCGTTGGGCAAGTTGAGCCTTGCTGGCATCGCTGGGGCTCTGACGGGAACAGCATAGCGAATGCGCATCTCTCTCAATCTTGCGACACGGCCCTTTGCGGATCTTGGGCCCACCCTCAAGCGGCTGCGAATCGCGATGGGGGTGCTGGCACTGGCGGCGATCGGGCTGGGTGCCGGGGTCTATGCACTCGACCAAAAAGCCGAGCAAGCGCGGGCACGCGAGCACGCGCTGGACTTGAAGATTGCACGCCTGAACAGCGAGCGCCAAGGGTACCAGGCGATGATGCGCGAGCCGAAAAACGCGGCGGTGCTGGCGCAGGCAGAGAACTTGAACCAGTTGTTCGACGAGAAGGCGTTTAGCTGGACGCTGGCAATGGAAGACCTGGAGACGGTGTTGCCGGGCGGCGTGCAAGTAACCACGCTGGAGCCGGTGCGCGACAAGGACGGACATATTTCTCTGCATTTGCGGGTGCTGGGCGCGCGCGATCGGGCGATCGATCTGGTGCAAAATCTTGAACACTCCAAACGATTCTTCAAGCCGCGGATTATCGGTGAGACTGCCGAGACGGCGGGCGGGCCGAACCAGCGCATGGAACCGGTGAGCGCGTCGAACCGGGTGAACTTCGATTTGCTGGCAGACTACAATCCGCCGCCTCCCGGCGAACGCAGGCCCGCCAAAGCCGCGTCGGCGGCGCACGCAGGTAGAACGTCGCAGACGAGCACAATGCCGCCGATGCCGGCTGGCGCGCACCGGCCTCCCTATACGGGCGTTGCGCGACCGACCGGGCCGCCGAGAACGGGAGGTCCACGATGAGCAACGCGATTTCTTGGCGGGAACGGCTGAGCTCGCCGCTCACGTGGCACTCTGCAGGGGTCGGTGTGCTGGCGGTGGTCGTGATCGGACTGGCGGTTCGGCTGGGCATGGATTGGACGGCAACGCATGGCAGGGCCAACGATGCGATCGCAAGCAAGCAGGTGGAACTGAAGGCGCTGGAAATGCAAACGGAGCCGCTGCGCGGGCTGGACCAACGTGTGGAAGAATCGCGCGGGCAGATGCAAGCGTTTTATGAGAAGCGGATTCCAGCGAGCTACTCTTCGATCGCGAGCCACGTCGGAGATCTGGAAGTGCAGTCGGGTGTGCGCCTATCGCGGATGGTCTATACGCAGGGAGCGCCGAACGGGGATTTGTCTGAAATCTCGCTGGATGCGGGAATCAGCGGCGAGTATCCGCAGATCATGCGGTTTGTGAATGGACTGGAGCGCGACCAGAATTTCTTTGTCGTGCGGGCAATGGCGCTGACCGGGCAGCAGGGCGGCCTGGTAAATCTGCGCCTGCGGGTTTCCACCTGGCTGCGCGCGGCGGATGCGGCCAGCAGCGGGTTGCCGCCGACCCAGGCCGAGCCGGCAAATCCTGCGGCTGTGTCGGGCAAGGAGGGCGAATAGCCATGGCCCTCGCGCTGGGAACCGAAAACAAGCGACAGGTCTATATGCTGGTTGGATTGGTCGTGGTGATGGCGGGCATCGGCGGTTACGAATTGATCAGCTCGCTTTCGGGCCCATCGACGGCGAGTCCAGCGACGAGACCTGCGGCGACGGTGCGAACGGTTTCGGCAAACGGGCCCGAAGCAGCGAAGCTGAGCAATGCCGGGATCGATCCTTCGCTGCACCTCGAAAAGCTGGCACAGAGCGAGGACGTGGTGTACGCAGGCACGGGACGGAACATCTTCTCGGCCGAGTCGGCACCTGTGGCGATTGAGCAACCGGTGAAGAGCGCGCGCATTGAGGCGCCGGCGGTGATTGTTCCCGAGGCTCCGAAGCCGCCAGCGATTGAGCTGAAGTATTTTGGCTATGAGCAGACGCGCGACAAGGCGATGAAGGCTTTCCTGGTGCGCGGCGATGACATTTTCATGGCGCGCCCCGGCGACATTGTGGACCACCGCTACAAGGTGGAGGCGATTCTGCCGGGAAGCGTGCAGGTGACCGATCTTGCGTACAACAACACGCAGACGGTGCCGCTGTCGGGCAATTGAGACCAGAGACCAGGGATTAGGGATTAGAGAGTGATTTGACGCCAGGTGATGATGCGCGTTGCGACAAATCGGCGCGGGCCGCGGACAGGAGAAGAAGGATACATCCTGGTCGCGGTGATATTTCTGCTGGCGATTCTCATCCTGTCGATGGCGGTGGCGGTGCCGCGGGTGCGCGAGAGCATTCAACGCGACCGCGAAGTTGAAACCATGCACCGCGGCGACCAATATCGCCGAGCGCTGAAGCTCTACTACAAGAAATTCAATGCTTATCCGCCGAATATCGACGCGCTGGTGAAGACCAACGAGATTCGTTTCCTGCGCAAGCGCTATACCGATCCGATCACGGGAAAAGATGACTGGAAGCCGATCATGTTTGGGCAGAACAAGACGCCCATGGTGATGGGATTCTTCGGGCAGCCGCTGGTGGGAGGATCGACCCTTGCGGGGACAGGACCCGGCGGGATCGCAGGAGCCTCGCCGATCGGCGGCACGTCGGGCATGTCGGGAGCGGGCAGCTCGTTCTCCAACGGAGGGAGTTCGTTCGGGGGGAGCAGTTCCTTCTCGGGTGGAAGCTCGTTTTCGAATGGGGGCTCGACCTTCGGGTCGAGCGGGAGCACTTCGCCGACAGGCTCGAGTCCGACGACCGGGGGAAGCTCGGCGACGGGCGGCAGCAGCGGAACCGGCGCTTCGGATTCGGGCCCGAGTCTGAGTTCGAACCAGACCTTTGGCGGCGGTGGAATTATCGGGTTTTCGCCGGCGAGCCCGAAGGAGTCGATCCTGACTTACAAGAAGAAAAACCACTACAACGAGTGGGAGTTCCTTTATAGTCCGCAACAAGACCAGATGATGCTGGGAGGCGGGAACACAGGAACCATTGGCCAACCGGCGGGCGGCCTCGGCAACAGCGGCTTCGGGACGGGGAACGGGACGGGCATGCAGCCAGGCAATGGAAGCTTCTCGAACCCTCCCGGCGGAAGTTCGCCGACAGCTCCTACGGCGCCGCAGCAATGAAGACACGCTAGATGGAAAACAAAAGCCCATCCGCTGCGGATGGGCTTTCGCACTGAGATTGCGCTGAGGCTACGCGCTGAACCGTTAGACGCTGAACGAGGAACCGCAGCCGCAGGTTGATTTAACTTGGGGATTCTCGAATTTGAAGCCGGCCGCTTCGAGGGTCTCGACATAGTCGACGGTGCAGCCGTTCAGGTACATCAGGGAAGTGGCGTCAACAAAAACTTTGAGGTCATCGAAACTGAAGACCTTATCCATCATGCCGCTCTGATTCTCAAAAGCCATCGAGTACTGGAAACCGGAGCAGCCGCCCCCGACCACGCCAATGCGCAAGCCAGCGGGCAGAGGATCCTGGGTCGCCATAATCTCACGCACCTTGGCGATCGCCTGTAGAGTCAGCACCAAAGGGGCTTTCTTGGCTGTTTCCTGGGGTGCGACGGTTGCTGTGGACATAGTTTCTCCCATCCTGGATTGACTGCCTTGATCGTAGCTTAACTCTATCGCCCCGCGCGTGAGGATTCAAGACCCACCGGGGGTACCCATAGTTTTGATGAAGATAGGCGGCTAGAGTTGCAGGCATTGCGACATGGACCACGAGACGCCGATTTTTGAAGCATTTGGACAGCAGGAGCACATTGCAGACCCGGTCTTGAAGGGGGTTTGGGCCGGGAAAGGGGTGTGATTTTTATCACGATCGCTCCCTTGCAACGGCGCTATGATCACGTGCGTACGGCCCCTCTACTCACGAGACCGCGGTATGGAGTTGGCACGGCCCGCCGGTATCTGGGACCCAGTAAGTATTCCGGAGGTGTTGTATGTCGATTGTTCCCGTGATCTGGGTTGTATGGAGCACGATCGTTCTCCTGACGGCAGCCCTGTTCATCTATCGCTCGAACCTGACCCGCGATGAGGAAGATCAGATCTTCCTCGATGACTCCTTCGAACATGAGAAGAGCGCCCAGGCGGCCATTCTCGCGAAGGTCAACAAGGTGCAGCCGATTTTGCGGATTGCATCGTGGCTGGTTGGAATTACGACGCTGTGTCTGATCGGCTATTACGTCGTCGACATGATCAATCAATTCAAATAATCTTCTTTTCTCCCTTGGTTGCCATACGCCGGGCGGCGCCTCACAAGGCGCCGTCCGGCGACTGGATCTCCTGGCCCGTCACTCTACTTCAGGACGAGCACGGTAGCCGTCGCGCGCAATAATGTCGTACTTCAGCGGCTTGTGCTTTTCATCCTGCATGCGCAGCGGCTGGCCTTCATCGTCGACGAGTTCCACACGCAGCTTGCGGTATGTACCGTCCTGCTTGGCGTCGCTGGGGTGATAGATCAATTCATACTTTGAGCGGATCGCCTGGTTGATGGCGGCGAAGTCGTCGGGCAGCTCGCCGGGGAAGCGCGGACTATACCACTGTCCTCCCGTCATCTTGGCGAAGGTCTTCATCTGGTTGTCGGCCTGCAGATAGTCGAGGTCGCGCAGCTGCTGACTGAATCCTGGACCGCCCTCTGTCATGGCGCGGAGCCAGCCACCTGTTGAGATGGCATAGATAGTCACGTCCTGACTGTTTTTGACTCGATCGAGAATCTTGTCGAGGGTGATCTTGGAGAACGTGTCGCGCCCGGATGCAATGAGGATGATGTATTTGCGGCCGGGAATGCGGCTGAGGCGATCCAGCGACTCCTGAAGAGCGTCGAAGAGATTGCGATCGGTGAAGCCTGGAATGATGAGGCTCTGAATTGCGTTGAGCAGCTCGCGCTTGTCCTGGGTAAAGTCGAGCTGGATGTGAGTACGGAGATCGAAGGTCATCAGGCCGACGTAATCCTGGGGGCGCAATTGCTGCGCGAACGCCCAGGCGGCATTCTGCATATCGATGATGTAGTTGTAGTTGATGGAAGCAAACTCGCAGAGCATGAGCGCTGTGATTGGAGCTTCGACGCGCTTGAAGCCGACAACCTTTTGTTCGACGCCGTTTTCATAGACCTTGAAGTTGTTCGGCTTGAGATTGGGCACGAACTGGCCTGTCTTCTCGAGAAGGACGCCCACGTCGACGTTGACTTCGGGCACATCGATCTGCAGAGAAAAGTTGTTGAGCTCGGGAGGGTTCTTCACCTTGCGCTCGGGGGGCGCGGGCGGCGGCGTTTCGTCGGGCACATCTTTCTTCTTCGGCAGCGCGATGGTGCCGTTGTCACCTGCTGGTCCACCCGCATCGGGAGACGCCTGGTCGCCGGGCGGCGGGGCAGGCTGCTGCGACTGAGGCTGGGACTGTGTCTGGGATTGCGAGCGCAGCAAAGGCGCGCTGGAAAACGCAGCAAGCACGAAGAGAAGCAGCAGCCGTTTTACGCGTGGACCTGGCGAAGGAAAGGTGCGGATCGTTGTCATACCAACCTCTGTGCTCAAAACAGCATACGGGAAACTACCGGCAGGCGCATCGCAGAAAAGGCATGACAAACAAATCGTTCGATGCGTCCAAAACAGTGCATTCAGGGAACCGAAGGGAGATCGGCTTTGGGGAAAACCAATGCCGCCGGTTGTACTCTTATAGACGTGAAACGACGCCTGAAAGGAATCGTGTGTCTGCTTGGAGCGCTGGGAGTCGCGCTGGGAGCGGGAGTGCCGGGTCGGGCCCAGCGTGCCGCGGACGCACAGGAAGCGGCCGGGCCGCCACCGAGCACCGGCGGCTTTTTCCCACTGAGCCAGGTCCATCGCGGCTTGATGGGGACGGCATGGACGGTGTTTACGGGAGATAAGCCGGAACCGATGCAGGTGGAGATTCTGGGCGTGTTGCGCGGGGCGCGCGGACCAGGTCACGACATGATCCTGGCGCAACTGCACGGAGCCAAACCGGAATACACGGGCGTAGTGGCGGGCATGAGCGGCAGCCCGGTGTACATCGGGACCAAGCTGCTGGGGTCGCTGTCGTTTCGCATTGGGCAATTCAGCAAGGATCCGATTGCCGGGATCACGCCGATCGAAGAGATGCTCGAGGTGCGCGACATGCCGAAGGAGCCGGCCGCGCCGATGCAGTTAGCCAGCAGCCACGAGAGCTCGAATCTGCAAGCGGACGGCATGACATTCCAGGCCATGGAGACGCCGCTGGTGATGAGTGGATTCAGGCCGGAAGCGATGCGGCTGTGGCAGGAAAAAATGGCGGGGACGGGCCTGGAGATGGTGGCGGCCGGCGGAAGCGGCAGTTCCCTTCCCGGCGACAACGGGCTGGATGGAAAGATTTCTGAGACAGCGCTCAAAAGTATCGAGCCTGGATCGGCGGTAAGCGCGCAATTGATCCGCGGAGACCTGGAGATTGCGGCCACCTGCACGGTCACCTACGTCGATCCGAAACAGCTGTTGGCGTGCGGCCATCCGATTCTGCAGGCGGGACCGGTTTCGATGCCGATGACGACGGCCGATGTGGTTGCAACACTCGCGTCGCCGCTGAATGCCTTCAAGATCATCAATACCGGCGAGACGATCGGGGCCTTCACGCAGGATCGCGATGCAGCGATCGGCGGCATGCTGGGAGCGAAAGCGCACATGATCCCGGTGCACGTGGCGATTCACTCGTCCGATACAGAGAGGAAGCTGAACTTCGAAGTGCTGGATCTTCCGGCGCTGACGCCCCAGGCGGTCATGGTATCGATCTACGATGCGCTGTTGGAGTCGAATGAGAGCACGGCCGACACCAGCTATCACGTAACCGGCAGCATCGACCTGGACGGCTATCCGCCGTCGCCGCTGGACCTGTGGGCCGCAGGCGGGAGCGGGATGCCTTCGCAACTGACGGCCGCATTGTTGACGGGCGAGAGTTTCGCCAAGCTCTATTCGAATGGGACCCGGCAAGGGACCATCCACGCGATCGACTTGCGCGTGGAGGCGATTCCCCGCAACATGCAGGTGACGCTGGATGCGGCGCGCGTCGTCTCCGGGGACATTGTGCACCCAGGCGACTCAATTGTTGTGGAAGCGACCCTGCACCCATGGCAGCAGCCTGCGCATAACGTGCGGATTCCGATTCGAGTGCCGTCGCGCTTGAATGCCGGCACCCTGCGCGTCTTGGTTTCGGACGGGGGCACGCTGGATCGAACCATGGATCAGCCACGGCTCGCGGCACGCCAGATGGACCTGGAGACAGCTCTGGCCCGCGCCCGGCGGGTGCACCCTGCCGATCGCGTCTATGTGAGCCTGCTGGCGCCTGATGCGCAGGCCAACATGGAGGGGCAGACACTGACAGGGCTCCCTCTGTCGATGGCCAATGCGCTGGAGCCTCTGCATGCGGAGCAGGACGTGACGATGAATGGAGAGTCGGCTCTGGTGGCGGGCGAAGTTCCGGCTGGCGGGGTGCTCACCGGCTTCCAAGTGTTGAGCCTGCACGTCACAGCGGGCGGCGGTTTAAACTAAGAGCGACACATCAGGGGATTCGACAAAACTTGATGGGAGAGCTTGCAGAGGCAAGTCTGCCCCGTCATTCCCCTGCGAGGACTGCGGAAGGACCATGAGTCTCATTCAAGGGCTTGCAGCGCACGCGGCGGGAGCCGAACTTTTGGCTTTTCGCTATGACCCGGGCGAACTCGGACTCGAAGAAGTTGAAATCGGAATCACCCACTGCGGCATCTGTCACAGCGATCTTCACCTGATCTCGAACGACTGGGGCATCAGCCAGTACCCGTTTATTCCCGGCCACGAAGTGATCGGCACGGTGACGGCCGTGGGCCCTGGCGTACGTTCGCTGGCGGTGGGCCAGCGGGTGGGACTGGGCTGGCAGTCGAATTCGTGCGGACAGTGCGAATGGTGTATCCGGGGCATGGAGAATCTTTGCCCGTCGTCGGAAGCGACCTGCGTGCACCGGCACGGAGGCTACGCGACTCGCGTCCGCGCGAACGCACGCTTCGTGATTCCGATTCCGGACGTCTTGTCGAGCGAAGGGGCTGCGCCGCTGCTGTGCGGCGGCATTACGGTCTATAACCCAATGCGCACGCACGGCGTGAATCCTTCATCGCGCGTGGGTGTGGTGGGGATCGGCGGGCTGGGACACATGGCGGTGCAGTTTGCGCGCGTGTTCGGCGCCGAGGTGACGGCGTTTTCGTCGTCCCTTGCCAAAGAAGAAGAAGCGCGCGCATTGGGCGCGAGCCACTTTGTGAATTCGCGGGAGACGAAGGCCATGCGCGAAGTGGCTGGATCGCTGGACCTGATCCTGAGCACCGTGAATGCAGACCAGGATTGGGCGCACTACATCCAGGCTCTGCGTCCCACGGGCACCCTGTGCTTTGTGGGACTGCCGCCGTCGCCGGTTACGGTGCATGCGCACGCGCTGATCTCGGGGATTCGCTCGATCTCGGGGAACCCAACGGGAAGCCCCTCGCGGCTGCGCGAAATGCTGGACGTGGCGGCGCGCCACGGCGTGAAGGCCAAGACGGAACACTTTGCGATGGACCAGGCCAACGAAGCCATCGAAAAGGTGAAGAAGAACAAAGTCCGCTACCGGGCTGTGCTGGCCAACTGACGAACGGCGGGCGCGCGGCGCGGCAAACACGCTGGTGCCGACGGCTCTCATCTGCGGAGCCCTTAGAACGGGACACACGATCGGCCGCAGTGCAGGCTCGGCGCACCCGAGGTGCTGCCGAGCTTCAAAGGAACGCGTGGTAACGATGGGGACGCCTAGACGGTCGCGGGCTGTTGTTTGCGGGGTTTGAGCGTGCCTGCGATCCGCGCCAGAAGCTCTCCCGGATGGATGGGCTTGTTGAGCAAAACGAAGTGGTGTCCGTCGCGGCCTGCTGCAGCGAGCAAATCGGCTGTGGAAGCCTGGCCGGAGAAGAGAATGATCTTGCAATCGGGGAAGATGCGCTTCACAGAGATCGCCAGGTCGATGCCGCTCATGCCGGGCAGGACCACGTCGCTGATGAGCATTTCTGGGGGCGATAACAGCGCAGTTTCAAGAGCGCTGTCGCCATCGTAGGCCGTGATGGCCGCGTAGCCGCTGCGCGAGAGAATTTCTGCCAGAGTATCTGCGATGCTGCTTTCATCGTCGACGACCATAACTACGGGGCGGTGCGCGGCCTGTGTGTGATCGTTCTCGGTCGATCCAAAACTCGGAACTTCGTGGAGAGGAACGGTGGGGAAAGTGGTTCTTTTATTCACGTCAGGTTCACCTCTAAGTGCGACCCTAACAGTGTTTTTTTAATACGGGTAAACTCTTTAAAATCAATTAAAGATTGGTCGACTCAGCAGCTTGTTTCTTCTTCGGGAAGAGATCAGGCCCTCTGCGCGGGGGCATGGCACTCAGTTGATAGCTTTAGAAAACTTTCACTTGCAGAGTAGCTTTGCGATAGGTTAGTTTCACGTTAATGCGATCCGCCGGGTTTCAGCCGACGGGTACAAGCAAGGAAAAATGGGGTTTGGTCATGTTGACGAAAGCTAAACAGAGCCATTCGCAGATGAACTTCAAGTCGATTGAGCAAATAGATGTCCCCAAGGGGCGCGATGGGAAGCACAAGCACATCGTGGACCAGTTGTTGAGCGACATCGATCAGCTGGTAGCCGGAAGGGCGCTGAAAATTCCGCTGGCCGATCTGCCGGACACGAAGGAAAACATCCGGTCGGCGCTGAATCGCGCCACCCGCCAACGCGGGATCAACGTCGCAACGTCGAGCGACGCCGATTTCCTCTATGTATGGAGAGCCGAGACGGAGTGAAGCGTCGCGTGCCGGGAGCCTTCTGAGCAGTATCTTGATTCCTATGCGGATGGATAAGTGGCTCTGGGCGGCGCGGTTTTTTAAGACGCGCGCGCTGGCGGCAAAGGCCTGCGACCTGGGGCGCGTCCGTTCCAACGGCGTGGAAGCCAAACCGGCGCGCGAAGTGCGCGTGAGCGACATGCTGCAGGTGCGCAACGAAGGCGGGGAGTTTGCGATTGAAGTGGCGGCGCTAAGCGAGATGCGCGGGCCCGCCGCGGTGGCGCAGACGCTTTATCGCGAAACCGAGGCCAGCAAAGAGGCGCGCAGGAAGGCCGAGGAAGAGCGCAAGGCGATGCAGCAGTTCCTGCCTTTACCCGAGCGACGCCCGTCCAAGCGCGATCGCCGCCGGATTATTCAGTTTCGGGGTCGACCGTAGAGCCGGGGCTCGGGCCAGCGCTTCCAGAGTCAGCGATGAGAACCGCGCGTGGCAAACGCGACTGTCCCGGCCACCGCGAGGCTGACGTCCGCTCTAGTAGACTCAACGGCAGCATGGTCGTCTCGTCTCGCTTCCTCCATTTCTCCCTTTTTGGCGTGATGTTTTCTGCCCTCGCGGCATTGCTTGGCCTTGCCGGCACGCAACCCGCAGCAGCACAAGGCACGCATCTTTGGACGCAATCAAAGTTTGAGGAATTTGAAAAAGGCACGCCCGAGGGTGTGGCCATCGCCAGTGACGGAACCCTGCATGAAGGCCCTGCCCTGCAGGAAAAACTGACCACGCCGTCCACTTTTGTGTGGTCGCTCGCCGTGGACAAAGACGGTACGGCGTACCTGGGGACTGGATCGCCGGCGACCGTGCTGCGCGTGGGCAAAGATGGCAAGGCCTTCACGCTTTTCGAGACGAAGGACTTGAACGTGCAGGTGGTGCGCATTGGACCGGATGGCGCGTTGTATGCGGCGACTATGCCGAGCGGCAAGGTCTACAAGCTGGACGCGCACGCGACGGCGAAGATCGACGAGCAGAAGGCGACGTTGATTTTCGATGCCGGCAAGGTGGTTGCAGCAAGTTCTGAAACACCAGGCGCAAAAGCGGAAGAGCCGTCGGCAGACAAGAGCGAAGCGAAGTCTCATTACATTTGGGACATGACGTTCGACCCGAGCGGCAAGCTCTACATCGCCACGGGCGGACCGGCCGCAGTGTATCGCGTGAATCCAGCGCGAACGGGCGAGAAGCCGGAGGAGTTCTTCAAGAGCGACGAGCAGCATGTGCGCGCGCTGGCGTGGGATGCGCAGGGAAACCTGATTGCAGGTTCCGATGGCAGCGGGCTGGTGTATCGCATCAATGCGCAGGGCAAGGGCTACGTGCTGTTTGAGGCTCCGCGGCGCGAAATCACATCGGTCGCGGTGGCGAAGGACGGAACGATTTATGCGGCCAGTGTGGGCGATAAGAGCCGCAATCCGTTACCGCCGCTGCCCGTACAAGGGATCGGCGCCATCACGATCACGATTGTGCAGCCGGGGTCAGTGCAGGCGGCCAATGCCAGTGCCAGCGTGCCGGAGGGTACCGAAGTCTATGCCTTGAAAGAGGGGCAGGCGCCGCGCAAAGTCTGGACGAGCAAAGACGACATTGTGTACGCGCTCGCGGCGGAGTCCGACGGCGTGCTTGCGCTGAGCGGCAATCGGGGGCACATCTTCCGCATTCAAGCCAACGGCGATTACGACGATGTGGCGCACCTCGACGCCCAGCAGGGACTGTGCCTGGCGCGGGATGCGGGATCGGAGATCCTGATAGGAACCGGCAACACCGGCAAACTCTACACACTGGGCGCGGCAGAGAAGCACGAATACGCAAGTGATGTGCTGGATGCCGGCGCGATGGCGCGGTTCGGGCACGTGGAGGTCGATCCCGGGTCGAGCGGATACGAGTTGTGGACGCGATCGGGCAATTTGGAACAGCCTGCGCGCGGCTGGACGGACTGGGAACGGCTGAAGGATGGCGTGGTGGCTTCTCCTGCGGGGCGGTACCTGCAGTGGAAGGCCGTGCTGGCGCCTCATGCAGTGCTAGCCGGCGTCGGCGTGAATTACCTGCCGGTGAATTCCGCGCCGGTGGTGGATGAACTTGTGGTGGTTCCGGGTGCGCGCCTGAACGCGCAGAACCAGGCGGCAAATCAGCAGGCGGTGAACATTACCCTGCCCTCGGCAAACCAGGGAGCGACGGTGTCGTTTGATGGCAGCGCGAATGCGCCTCTGCCGGCGGTGAAAGACCGCACTGCGGTGACGGTGCGATGGGCAGCGCACGACGACGATGGCGACGACCTCTCGTATTCGATCTTTCTGCGCGGAGACGAAGAGCACGTGTGGCGTCTGTTGAAAGACGATCTGACGGACAAGGCCTACAGCTTCGACGCCACGCTCATTCCCGACGGCGGATACCAGATCAGGGTGGTGGCATCGGATGCCCCGTCGCATACGCCGGGCGACGCGCTCAGCGGAGACAAGGTGAGCGATCGATTCGAGGTGGACACGACGCCGCCGGTGGTGACGGGGCTCCGCGCCGAAGAGGAATCGGCGCAGTGCGGGCAGCAGACGCATTGCGCGAAACCAGTCCACGTGGTGCTGGACGCCGAGGATACCGCTTCACCGATCGCGCACGCCGAATACTCGCTCGACGCCGGACCGTGGAAATATGTCGATCCCGTGGGCGATCTCTCGGACTCGAAGCGCGAGCACTATGACTTTCATCTGGCCGCTTCGGCGTTCGACGGCAAGCCAGGGGAACATCTGCTCACAGTGCGCGTCTATGACCGATATGACAATGTCGGTCTAGCGAAGAGCGTCTTTGTGACGACGGCGAAATAGGGACCGGCTCAAGCCATGCGATTCGAATTTTTTGTTGCGGCGCGCTACCTGAGGGCCAAACGGCGGCAGGCCGTGGTGGGCGTGGTAACGGTGATCTCGATTGCGGGCGTGGCTGCTGGCGTCGCCGCACTGATCATTGCATTGGCCATCACGAATGGCATGCAACGCGATCTGCAGGACAAGCTCGTGGACGCGAGCGCGCACGTGCAGCTGGAGCGCGTGAACGCGGACGGGATTCGCAACTGGCGGCCGTTGCTGGAGCGTCTGCGCACGCTGCCGCATGTGACGGCCGCTTCGGCGGGGCTTTTCGAGCAAGTGATGGTGGGCAGAAATGCGCGGGATGGGTATGCGCTCGTCGAGGGCATCGTGCCCGACGAAGAGAAGAGCGTAAGCACGCTGCTTTCGACCGCAACACCCGGCTCTCTCGATGCACTCAAACCCGTTGCCGCGCAGCCGGTGTCCGGGGTATCGCTGGGAAACCCGCCGATTGTGCTGGGCCAGGATCTGGCCGATTCGATTGGCGCGTCGATTGGGGACAGGGTGATGCTGGTGAGCCCGCAAGGAGGACTGACTCCCCTGGGCGTGACGCCTGCGGTGCAAAACTTCAAGCTGGTGGGGACATATCACTCGGGGTTTTATCAGTACGACACGCAGATGGGCTTCATGCGGCTTGCCGATGCACAGCGTTTATATGATGAGCCCGATCTTGTGTCGGTGATCAGCTTCAAGGTCGATAATCTGAATCGGGCGCCGGAGATTGCCAAGGAGATCGAGCAGGCCGCGGGGCCGGGTTTCATGACAACGAACTGGATGGAACAGAACCGCGAGCTGTTTCGCGCGCTGCGGCTGGAACGAGTCGTCACCTTTATCGTGATCGCCTTGATTGTGATCGTGGCCGCGCTTAATATCCTGATCGCCCTGACGATGATGGTGATGGAGAAGACGCGGGATATCGCCGTGCTGATGAGCTTCGGCGTAGAGACGGGCCAGGTGCGGCGCATTTTTCTGATGCAGGGATTCCTGATCAGCGTGCTGGGGACGGCGCTGGGACTGCTGCTGGGGTACGTGGCGTCGTGGGCCGGCAGCTACTACCACATTCCCCTTTCGCCCGACGTGTATTCGATCGATACGCTCCCCTTTGCGCCGCGCGCGATGGATGGCGTGATTGTGGCCGCGGTTTCGATCGGCATCTCGCTGCTGGCGACGTTGTACCCGTCGATTGCGGCGGCGCGCATTCTGCCGGCTCAAGGACTGCGTTACGAGTGAAGGGCAAGGATGGCGCCTTGGGTGGTGATGTGCGCTACTAGCGAGTCGATTCGACCGCAGGCTGCGCACCCGGAAAGTGCTCGACATGGAAGTCGCCCTGCGCGCCAAAGTAGATGACCTTCTTCCCAGTGAGAAAAGCCCAATAAGCCACGACGCCCGCAGCTGAGGACCTGCGCATGAACTCGGGGTAGCGGATCTCATCGCGTTGCGCGGCGCGGATCGCGGCGACGATGGCTGGCTTTGAAAACTGGGGAGCGACTGGATCGAGGGTCAGATGCATCTTTTCGACGAAAGTTGATCCATCGACAAGATAGGCAGTGTGCTCGGCGCGCACCGCGTCAACGAAATAGGATTCTGCTCCGGCGGCCAGCAGACGCTGCACGACCTGGGGAAAAATGAGCTTGCCGGCATTGGACTCGGCGAGAACGTCGCGGATGGCTTCGATGTGAACGGCCTGGGTGATCATGGTGGCTCCTTATTCAATGGGAGGTTGGTGCAGGCGGTGTGCCTGGACGAGTTTCTTGAGAGTTGCGAGCAGGACTTGGCGCTCGACTTTGGTCAGCGGGGAGAAGAACTCGCGGTCGTTCTGGTCGGCGAGCGCGGCAAGCGTGGGAACCAGTCGCGTGCCGGCCGCGGTGAGGGCGATGTCCTGATAGCGGCGATCGTCGGCACGCTCTTCGCGCGCGATGAGCTTCTTTGCGACAAGCCTGTCGATGAGCTTGGAGGCTGCGCCGCGGGTCATGCCGGTACAGTCGGCAACCTTGCTGGGAGACATATCGGCGCGGCCGTACATCTCGCGCAACACAACCCATTCGGCCAGGGTGACCCCGGAGGCGAGGACCTTGCGGGCGAAGGCATGAGAAACGTGGTTCGAGACGAGCCGCATCCAGAAGCCGATGTGTGCCTTGAGGTCGCTGACGGATTCGAGGGCAGCCTTGGTTCTGCGCATGAAAGAGAGCATAGTGGATATTAGTTTCCTTGTCAACTATTTCTCTGGAACCTATATTCTGAGGCGTGGAAACGCGGACCTCAAGACAGGATCAGGGCTATGGAAGGTGCCTGCGCTCGGCCCAAACGCTTATGGATTCAGAGCCAAGAGCATCTCGTGTTCGAAGAGGGCGGGGTCGTTGGGATAGGGCATTGTGGCGCCGGTCTTGCGAAAGCCGAGGCGCTCGTAGAAGCCCATCGCGCCCGCATTCACGTTGGTGACCATGAGATGAAGCTCGCGAACATCGCGCGCGAGACCCCAGGCTTTAAGTCCGTCGATCAACGCGGAGCCGACGCCGGTACGCCGATAGGCAGGATCGACCCACATGGAAACGACGTGGGCGCGGCCGGCTTCTTTCTCGGCGGCATAGCAGGCGACAAGGCCGCACGGGTTATCCCGATCGAAGGCCAGCAAGCCGAGGAAGCCGTCGCTGCTCCAGCGGACGGAACGGCGAAACCATTCTTCGTCGGAAAGCGCCGCTTCTTTGGCGTGGGTGCTGCCGAAGGCCGTGGGGTCGGTTTCGAGGGCGCGCAGGCGGATCGCCTTGAAGGCGAGCGCATTGTCGGGCGAGATGGGCTCGAGGACGATCATTGGGTCTGCGCTGGGCTGCTTCAGGGATCTATTGGGGCGTGATGATGCCTCCCACAGCATGACGGCGCGGCAGCACAATGCCGCGATGATCGACCGCCATTGGATGGGTCAGGCTTTCGGACGAACCCTGAGCCAGCGCAGGCTTCTCGACCAGCGCGCCACCGCAGGCGGGGCACCAGTCGGCCTTGGTTCCGGCGCCGAGGACAGCGTGGCATTGCGAACAAACGCGCTCCATAGGGCCAGTCTAGAGGACAAAGCGCATCTTTGCGCGGAGAGGGTGGGCAAAAGCTGTGCACTTCCCAAAACACACTTTGGTGTGCAACATGCCACACCTCCGGGCGGGGTGCAAAACGAATCAACCGGTACACTGGAAGGTATGCATTCCCCTGTGCGGCTGGTGGCGATCGACATCGACGGCACCTTGTTGCCGACGTTCTCGCAAAGCATCAGTTCCCGCAACGCAAAGGCTTTAAAAGCGGCCCAGGAGGCCGGGATTACCGTGGCGATTGCCACGGGCAGGCGGACGGCCTACACAGCGCCACTGTTCGCAGAGATGGGCCTGCGAGCGAATACACCCCTGATTACGTCGAATGGAGCAGTGACACGCACCCTCGGAGGCGACGCCGTGGATCGCAGTCACATGGAGGCGCGGGTGGCGCGCGGCATCTGCGGGCTGCTGCGCAGGTTTGGCGCGCTGGTGTTTACGTTTGACAGGCCCGGCCGCGGCGAGCTGGTTCTTGAGGACCCCGACGAAGCACATGAGAGGATCACCCTGTGGATCGAAGCCAATCGCAATGCCATTGAAGTGGTGAAGCCGCTGGAGAACGCGCTGCGCGACGGGGACGACCCGGTGCAGGGAATGGTGGCCGGCGGGCTGAGCGCGATGAAAAAGGCCGAGAAGGCATTGAAGGCCAGCGTGTGGGCGCCTTCGTGCGAGTGCGTCCGGACGGAGTATCCGGCAAGGGATCTGGCGATTTTGGATTTGCTTCCGCCGGGGGTGTCGAAAGGCTGGGCGCTGGAACGGCTGGCGAAGCGGCTGGAGATCGATCGCAAAGAGACGATGGCGATTGGCGACAACTGGAATGACGTTGACATGCTGGAGTGGGCGGGGCAAAGCGTGGTGATGGGGAACGCCGCCGTGGAGCTGCGCACGATGGCCAAGACGCACGGGTGGAAACAGGCTCCGCCGAATGACGAAGATGGCGTGGCGGTGGTGCTGGAGAATGTGCTTAAGCGGCAAACAGAATCGCGCGGGCGGCCCAGACACTGGGCGGCGATGACGCGGAATTAAAGGATGCGGAGACCGACCCATTGCGTGTTGGTTGCGGCTGCGCTGCTGGCGGCGGGGCCCTTGGTGCGCGCTGCGGAACACGCCACGCTGCGCAACGGCTTTGCCATGGAGTGCAACCACCACGCGCTGGTGGACGGGCGCGTACGGCTCTATCTGAGCACGGGCGAAGACAGCTATATCGAGATGCGGCCGGAGGAAGTGACGGCCTTCGAGGAGGTGCCCGATACGCCGCAGGCAACAACGCCGATCGCGCCAGATGCGACTACCGAGATGAAGCTGAGCCCGGCCGATTTGCACGAGATGCTGGCCGAAGCCGGCCAGGCACACAATCTTGACGTGGACCTGCTGGCGAGCGTGGTGAAAGCGGAGAGCAACGGCGATGCACATGCCGTAAGCCGCGCCGGTGCACAGGGACTGATGCAGCTGATGCCGGCAACAGCCATTGACCTGGGTGTCAGCAATAGTTTTAAGCCGGGTGAGAATGTGCGCGGCGGATCAATCTATCTTGACGAGTTGCTCACGCGGTACCACGACAATCTTGCGCTGGCGCTGGCTGCCTACAATGCCGGACCAGCCGCGGTAGACAAGTATCACGGGATGCCGCCGTATCACGAGACGCGTGTCTATGTGGCGCGCGTGATTCACGAATTCAACCGGCGGGTGCGGGCGCGCGAGGCAGAGGCCCGGCAAGCCACCCCGGTACCTTCGAGCGTCCGAGCTTCGCAATCTGCAGTTCGTTCCGCGCAAGTAAACCCATAGAATTGATTCGAGACCCCGCGGAACGGAGATCGCTTGAAAAAGAACCAACTGATTGTGGGCCTGGTAGTGCTGGCGGCGATTGCCGGCCTGGTGATCTGGGGCCGCAACCGAATCCACTTTAATTTTGGCGAGTTCCGCGCGCAGCTGGTGCTTGCGGACTGGCGGATGATTGCGGTGGGCGCCGCGTGCATCTATGCCGCCTACGTGTTTCGGGCTGTCCGCTGGGCGTATCTGCTGCGTCACAACAAGAAGGTCCATCCACTGTCGCTGCTCGGAACGCAGGTGATCGGGTTCACCGCGATTGCGCTGATCGGGCGCGTGGCGGACCCCGTGCGGCCGTATCTGGTCGCGAAAAAGACGGGCTTGCCCCTCAGCAGCCAGATAGCGGTATACATCGTAGAGCGCTTGTTCGACATGGGATCGATGGCGCTGATTTTCTCGTCGGCAATTCTACTGGCGGCCTGGTTTGGCGCTCCGAACGCGATGCCGCATCCGGAGCTGGTGAAGAAATCGGGCTATTGGGGAATGGCGGGAACGCTGGCCGGCGCCGCATTTCTGGTGGCGGTCCGCTTTGCAGGCAACGTGGTCGCGGCATTTTTTGAGCGAACCCTAGGGGTGTTGTCGAAGAAGGTCGGACAAGCCGCGGGAGACAAGATTCGCGAGTTCCGCACCGGTCTCGACGCCATGCGTTCGTTTGGCGATTTCGGCCTCGCTGCCGGGCTTTCCATCGGGATGTGGCTGCTGATCGCCCTGGCCTACCTGGCGACGACAAGGGCCTTTGTGGCAAGCCCTGCACTGGCAAGCATGACGCCGGCAAAATGCGTCCTGCTGATGGTGGTGAGCGGCGTCTCGAGCCTTGCGCAGTTGCCGGTGATCGGATGGTTCTGGCAAATCGGCGTGGTGGCCGCAGCGATCGCAAAGTTCTTCAACGCGGCGCCCGAAGCCGCAACCGCATGCGCGGCTATGCTGCTGGTGGTGACGTTTCTCGAGATCATTCCCATTGGGCTGGTGTGGGCGCAGTTCGAGCATGTAAGCCTGCGCAAGGTGACCTTAGAGAGCGGACACGCGGGGGAGGGTGTGGAAGGCGTGCAAGCGACGGAGTAGTCTCCGGCTCTTCTCTGCGGACGCGGCGATTCTATCGGGCTCGCGAACCCGCAATGTGCGCGAAGCGTATGGTGTCGGGTGCGACGGCGCCACCGGTCATGAGCATGCTCATAGCCTGCTCCATGGTGAGATCGGTCTCGGTGACACGTTCCAGAGGCAAAAGCTGCAAAAAAGCGGATGTGGGATTGATGGCGTTGGGCAGGAGCACGGCTGCAAGCTCCTGGCCGGTGGTGGAATCGGTGAGGGTGCGGGTGAGAAAGCCGATGCTCTTCTGGCCCTGAATCGGGAAGTCGATGAGGACAACGCGCTGGCTGGCCTCCTTCTTGGCCATCATGGTGTCGAGCAGCTGGCGGACCGAGGTGTAGACCTTGGCGACGAAGGGAAGGCGCTCAAGCACCGTCTCGAAGAGATTGAAGGCCTGGCGGCCCACGACCAGGGACGTGATGCGGCCAACGATGTAGAGCAGCACCAGGGTCAGAGCGATGGCGAGGAGGGACTGCGTCCAGGGTTGATCGACCCAGGCTTCGGGAAGATCGTTGCCGAGCATCTGAACCAGGGGAAGGCCAGCTCTGGCCAGGTTGCCAAGCACGAAGCTGAAGACGATCCAGGTGATCAGCAGCGGACCGACAGTGATGAGGCCGGCGAGGATGTAGCGCTGCAGATGGCGCAACAGATGGCCGAGGACAGGTCTCACGGGATTCTCCTGACCTCGAGGATACTTGACGGCAGTTTCGTAGAGGCGCTTGGTGGGGACTCGAGGCTCAGTCAGGGGGGCCGGCGCCGGTTGTTGGTCAAGACAGGCCCTGTTGCAGGCAGAGTTAGGCTTATATTCGACGAGGACACAGTCCACATGACAAAGGCAGAAGGCGTGGAAGAGCGCCGGCAAGAGGAAACCAAAGTGGGAACGGTGGTGCGGGACATCGCGGCCGAGGAGCCCGCCAAAGCCACGGCCAGCCGGCGGACGCGGGAGAGCGAATCCGCGGCGGTTGTGCTCGAAAAAGCGGGATCGGCGGGACGCCGGCCACTGGGGTCGGGATTGCAGCGCACCGTGGGTGCGATCCGGACTGTGATGCCGCTGGTGCAAACGCTGCTGCCCCTGCTGGACGGCAATGTGCCCATGGCGCTAGCGAATCTGCTGGCCCCGCGGCCGCAGGCGCAACGGGCCGATCTGCAGGCCCTGGAATCATCGGTTGCCAAGATGCGGGCCGAGCTGGGCCAGCTGCACGACGGCAGCGCCGCGCATGAGTCGGCACTCAAACGGATTGAGGAGCAAGTGGAGACGGTGAGGGATGCTCTGGAACGGAGCGCGGCCGACCAGAAGGAGGCTGCCGACAACCTTCATCGAGTGCAGAAGCGCGTGACCACGCTGACCGTCTTTGGCCTGCTCTTACTGGCGGCCCTGATTGCTGTGAATGTGGCGCTCCTGGTGCGGTTGGGGTATGGGCTGCATTGACGGGTGGTTTGGCGTGACCGGTGAAAAGAGAGCGGGCGAGTCTCGTTTTCACATTCGGGCGAAGCTCCGACGAATTGTTTATTATATCGAATGATACGTTTATATTATCAAATCAACCTGAGACGTTTCTGCTACCTTTTGCCCTCTTCGTGCGCGCGGACATTGCCAGTTGTGTTTTGCGGGGGCTAGTATTCGCAACAGTCCGATGGGGGACTGATCGATCCCAGCCACACCTGCAGTTTGTTCCTGAGTTCACAGAGCTTCACTAACGAGCGACGTTTACCAGCGTCCGCACACGGAGTGCAAAGTCATGGCATGGTATGCCTACTGCATCGGTGAGAAACAAGCCTTTCCTGAATTAGCCCGTCATCGTAAACCAGTTCCGATGGAATCCGTCCATGGAGTCAGCGGCAACCAGGTTTTCCTCTATCCAGCCAGTGATCTCGCCATTATCGTCAGCGAGCATAACCCTTCTGAAAATCTGAGCCAGAAAGCCGGCGTGGATCATGCCCGTGTGATCGCGGATTGTTTCCAGCACTCCACGGTGCTGCCTTTCCGCTTTGGGACGGTTTTTCACGACGATGAAAGCCTGCGGAAGTCGATCCGGTCGAATCAGCGGCAGTTTTTGTCGAACATTGACAAGCTGCGCGGCAAAACCGAGATGCATTTGAAGATTTTTGTGGATGATTGCTGCAGCAAGGAGATTACTCGGAGCCAGACGACCGAGACCGTGGGTCGCGAGTACCTGAGCAACCTGCGCGAGACGGCATCGCGGCAGCGGGAGCGGCAGACAAGGGCACGGGCAGTGAGCTTCCAGATGCACCGCCTGTTTATTCCCTTGGACGAGGAAGTCAGCTGCCGGCTCACCGAAAACGGCAAGATGGTGCTGGATATCGCTCACCTGATCGAGCGCAAGTATGTCGAGCGGTACCAGAACAAGTTTGCCTCGACGAGCGCGATGATGCGGGAATGCCAACTGCAGCTTTCGGGCCCCTGGCCGCCCTATCACTTTGTCCACCGCTTGACACGAAGCAACCATGTGCAGCAGCCGGCAGCAGGACCTCTTCCGGTAGCGGAAGTGGCGCCCCTGGGCGTGGAAGCACCTATGGTGGCCATGGCGTAGGCCTCTTCAATCTTGAACGATGGAAAATCCCCGGCTGCGGCCGGGGATTTTTCTTGTCCGCAGGTGAAGAGAACGCGGCCCGGGGTTTGTATCTCGCAGCAAGCACATAGGTTTTGGCTGTCTCCCACCTCCGTAGTAAATCGCTGCTCTAAACGTATTACCCGTAAGTGCTTTCGTGTGATTGTTTGTAACCTGGCTGCAACCTACACTTCAAACATCGGACGAAGGGTTTCAGCACCGCCGATTGACGAAAAGAGGTTTCCGCCATGCTCGAGATGAAGACAATGGACTTTTACGAATTCCTGCAAATCAGTCCACATGCGGATGCCGATACCGTTCATCGTGTTTATCGCTTTCTGGCGGCCCGCTTTCATCCCGACAATCCGGAGACCGGCGACCCGGAGAAGTTCTTCCTTCTGAAATCGGCGTACGATGTGCTTTCCGATCCGACGCGGCGCACGGAGTATGACATAAACCGCGAAATGCACGGCGCCGAAAAAGCTCCTCTTTCCAAATCTGTGGACTTTATGGACGACATCAAGGGCGAGACGAACCGCCGCCTGGCCGTGCTGGCGGTGCTCTACTATCGCCGGCGCGCCAACCCCTACAGCCCGGAGGTCGGGCTCGCGGAATTGGAGAAGCGCATGGGCTTTCCGCGCGACTACCTGGACTTCACAACCTGGTATCTGACGAAGAAGGGCTACATTGGCAAGGCCGACAACTCGGACTTTACCCTGACTGCCGACGGTGTGGACTTCGTCGAGACGCAGCGCGAAAACATTCCGGTCCTGAACAAGATGCTGACGAATGGCTCGAATGCGAAGAATGCTTCGTACAAGGAAGATCACGAGGTCCTGGCAGAGACCGCGGAACCGGCAGCGATCCAGCTCTAAGATACGGGCAGCGGCGATCATCAAGGAAACGTTAAAAGCGCAGTCACTTGCGATTCCCGACTAATGGGGCGTCGAGGTGCCTGCGTTTTTCCCGCGTGTGAGCACATAGGCTTTGCGGCGGTCGCGCGCGGCGTGATCGATCTTCTTCCAGAACCCCACAAAATAATCGATGGCCGAGATGGTCGAAACCAGGACCGTGAAATAGATCGCGGCGACGGCGATCCACTGGACGGGGATCACCAGATAGCCGAACTGCCACTCGAACCAGCGATGCGCGAGGATCGCCGAGACCACCGAGACAATCTGGGTTACGGTCTTCAGCTTGCCAAGATCGCTGGCCTGGATGGTAAATCCTTCAGACGAAGCGATGGAGCGGAGGCCGGAGATGAGGAATTCGCGGCCAATGATAACGACGGCGATCCAGACTTTGACCACCTGGGGATTGTAGGCGACGAGTTGAACGAGGGCCGCCGTGACCAGGATCTTGTCGGCCAGCGGATCGAGCAGCATGCCCATGGTCGTGATCTGGCCCCGCTTGCGGGCGAGATAACCGTCGAGTCCGTCGGTCATGGAGGCGAGGATAAAGAGAACGCACGCACAAATCTCCTGTCCGCCGTCGGTCCCCTGCAAGGGGAAATGCGGCGAGAGGATCCACAAAAGAAGCGGGATCATGACGATCCGGCTCATCGTGATGGAATTGGGCAAGTTCACTGTAAACCCATGAAAACAATCGCCAACACAAACACATCGCCCGTCACCACAGCATTTTGCTGAAATTTCGCTGAACTGTCTATAATGCTGGGCATGGCCAATCTCGACCTCAACACCACCACTATAGCGGTATTCACCCGGCACAACGATGACTGTTCAAAACGAAAGGACCCAACCTGGAGACGGTGCAAATGCCGGAAATCGATCTACATTTACGAGAACGGCAGCAAGTCTTA
>DATDIQ010000018.1:0-171746 GCA_036520995.1 Occallatibacter sp. | reverse complement strand
GGTCAACGAGCAATTTCGACGGGGCCCGGTTTGACGGGCTCGGCGGGACGACCATTCTCTTCCATTTTTCCGAAGATCATTTTGCCGCTCGCCGTCTGCAGCACGCTGGTGACCGAGATTTCGACAGGCTTGCCGATCATTTTGCGCGCATGATCCACCACCACCATGGTGCCGTCGTCCAGATAGCCCACGCCCTGGTTGTATTCCTTGCCCTCTTTGAGGATGAGCACGTTCATGCGCTCGCCCGGCAGCACCACCGGTTTGAGCGCATTGGCCAGGTCGTTGATATTTAGAACCTCCACGTGATGCAGATGCGCGACCTTGTTCAGGTTGAAGTCGTTGGTCACGACTTTCGCCTCCCACTTCTTCGCCAGCTCCAGCAGCTTCAGATCGACTTCGCGAATCGAGGGGAAATCGTCGGGGACAATCTGTACCAGAATCGCGGCGTTCGACTGCATGCGCTGCAGCATGTCCAGACCCCGCCGGCCACGTTGGCGCTTTGAACCATCCGTGGAGTCAGCCACGGTTTGCAACTCGCGTAGAACAAACTCCGGCACCACCATGAGGCCTTCGATGAATCCGGCTTCGGCGATGTCGGCGATGCGCCCGTCAATGATGACGCTGGTGTCGAGCACTTTGGCGCTGCGTTTGGTGGGACGCTCTCCGCTGAAGACCGTGCCAAGTGCTGCCGGATTGAGCAGATCGCCCTTGCTCGCACCCACCAGCAGGCCAACATATGTCATCAGCAGCAGAACGAAAATCTGCAGCACGGCCGAAGTGGAACTGGCCAGCGGGGCAGAGCGCAGCACCAGGCAAAATAAGGCCGCGCCAAAGATGCCGAGCACGCTGCCGAAGACGGCGCCGATCAACCGGCGAAGACTAAGGGCGCGGACGCGCAGCTCGAAGACAATGACAGCGACCGCCGCGCAGGCTCCGGCCAGCCCAGCCATCGGGCTGGTCACACCGAAGGGATGAAGGAAATAGCAGACCCCTGACAACAAGGCCACAAAGAGAAGACGTACAAGGACGAGATCCATAAAGCCTCTTCCGCTGGATGGAGAAATCATGCACCAGCCGGGCCTAGTTGGGGAGTATGCATATCCCCAGGATGGGTCGTCAAGTGGGAGAAAGATTCCTGCGAAGAGGAGCACCCGAAGAGGAAACGGCCCGACCGGATTCGAAGCGTGTCGAAGAATATCAAGGGACTTGGTCCCGCATTGCTGCGGCCTGAAGTCCCCTCCCTGGATCCCCGGCCGCCGCAGCCGCCAGTCAAAACATGGCGTGTCCCCCCGGCCTACGAGGCCACGGCAAGGACCGCGCCCTGGGCCAGCCGCTGCATTCCCTTGCGCGGTCCGCGCTTGCGCGCGCTCATCACTTTAATGCGTTCCAGAAGTTCAAATGAAGAACAAGCCCGCTTACTGAGCAACGCGTCAGCCGCATGCACCTGTCCTTCCATCTTTTGCGGGTCGCCCAGAAGAATCATGGGCACATGAACAGCAATCTGTTTGAGGCGGCCGACCAGTTGGTTCCCATTCATGTGGGGCATTGCGAAATCAGCCAGGACCAGGTCAACGAGGTTTTCAGCGAACAACGCGATTGCCTCCTGACCATTGTTGGTTGAAAGAACGCGGTAGCCATTGGTGGAAAGCATGAATGTCAGAACGGAAAGGTCCTGCTCATTGTCGTCAACGCAAAGAATCACCTTCTTGGGACGCATGGAAAGGGGTCCACTCCTTGAATATTGAAGTTTGCCGCCCTTTGAGAGCACAGCGCTCTCCCTCGCCTGTGGGACGGAAGAGAGCGATGGTTTGCCCGGGCGACATTCGCCGAACGTGCTTTTTTGCACACGAGAAGCCGACTCGCGCAGACAAATGTGTGCGCGTTCGATGAGCTGATCTCGATGCAAGGAAAGCCCGTTTGGCGCTCAGATTATGCTCTGATCTCTAGGGCAAGCCCGACTCAGAAAGCCGGTCAAAATGTCTCAATGCTTCGCAAGACTACGGTCAGTCGAAGCTGGTGGGAAGAGAGAAAGACAAGCGAAACTTTGCGTGAAAACGCTCAAGCGCTCAGTGGAAAACAGGCAGCACAAAGACAACATTTGACTTGCGATGATGAAAGTCTGTTGAAAGAGTGTGTATTACGGCAGGAAAAGACGTCCCTTTGCAACGAGAACAGTGCTGCCTGCGACTCGTACGTCGGTCACCTTCGCCGAATTTGTTTTTGCGCTCAGAAACAGGTCGCTCGGACGCCCGATTTCGACTCCCTGGCGCAGATGAATGCGCTGCCCGGATGGAACTGCGCCGCGGGCGACGAGATAGCTGATTGCGCATCCGGCCGCGGAGCCGGTAGCCGGATCTTCTCCGCCGTTGAACTGCATCCGGGCACGGAAGTCTGGATTCTTTGAGCCGGTTGGACCAAGGACAAAGAACCAGCGTGCGCCGAGGGCGCGCAGCCAGGCGGTCGCTTCCTCTTGCTCCACGCGGAGCCGTGCAAGCGCATCGGCGGAACGCAAAACAACGATCGCAAACGCGGTGCCGGTCGAGACCACCTGGGGTGCGGCCGATGGGTCGAGATCGTCCGTAGACAATCCAGTGAGACGAGCGACGATGGCTGAATCCAACTCGGCGCCAAACTCAGGATCGCGCTGCGTCATCTCGCCGTAGACGCTTGTTGCCCCGGGCTTGTCGTCAAAACGCACCGGGATCGGCCCGACGTTCAGCGCCAACGTAACCGTGTTGTCGTGGACAACTTCGGGCGCCAGCGTCTTCAGCGCCCTGGCGGTGCCCAGCGTGGGATGTCCGGCGAAGGCGAGCTCTTCGTGCGTGGTGAAGATGCGCACGCGCACGCCTTCAGCCTCTTCGATAACTGGCGAACGGCGCTGAACGAATGTCGTCTCGCTGAGGTTGAACTCGCGCGCGATGGCCTGCATGCGTTCCGTGGGCATGCCGATGGTGTCAACCACCACCGACACCGGATTTCCGGCAAGCGCTGTTTCAGTAAAGACATCGACGACAAAGTATTCGAGCGCAGCGTTCCCCATAGCGCCATTATGGCGCACGCGAAGGTCGCACGCTCCTCGCCTGCGCACGGTTTGGGACGAACTGTCGTTGCCTTACGGCGAAGGCTCGTCTTCGACGAACGACTTGAGACGGGCAAGCGTCTGATCCCACTGCTCCGAGACAAGGTCGAGGTAGCTTTTCAGCTCTTCGAGCGGTTCGGGGTTGAACGCGAAGACACTTTCGCGACCGCGCCGCGTCCCCTGCACGATGCCGGCATGTTCGAGCACGCGAAGATGCTTGGTGATGGCCTGCCGCGTGAGCCGGGACCCCTCCGTAAGTTGAGCGATAGAGCAGAGGTCGCCGCGGCTTAGGCGGGCCACCAGAGCGAGACGCGTGCTGTCGCCGAGCGCAGCGAAGATGGGTGCGTGCGCCCGGCTCTTTGCGCTGCGTGGGTTACGGCTTTTGCGCGACATAGTTTTCGATGTTCTTCATCTGCTCGGTCCAGCCGCCTTCGTTGCCCCGGAAGGCCGCATCGCGGCGATCAGCCGGGAGTTTCTCAAATCCCGACTCGCTCAGCGTCAGAAGCGTGCCTGTCGCCGTCTTCTCGAGGCGAAACTCGACCAGCGTTCTAGGCTCGTTGGAATAGTCGGGCGAATACGTGGCCTTGTCGAGAGACTTGGCATGAGGCCAGGTGAACGAGAACAGCCGTTCGCTGTCCATTTTCTCGATCAGCGCCTCCCAGATCACATGTTCATAACCAGGATAGGTAATCTCGCCGCGTGAGACCTGGCCCACGACGAAGGGAGCTTCGAGACGGACGCGAAACCATGTGCCGAATTCGCGATAGTCGGTGAGAGCGCGCCAGACGCGCGCGATGGGAGCGCGGAGTTCAATGTGTTTTTCGATGCAGTCTTCGCTCATTAGGCAACCTCTTGGTTGCATAATAGGACAGGCTCTGAAAATATGCAACCTAAAAGTTGCGCATTTGGCTTTGGCTTGACATCTTCCCGGCCCGGCCCCTAGTCTGGAATTGTCTGGTTGACGGCGGCAAGTGCGCCGCCCGATCAGGAAAGGCATTGATGGCCCGATGCTTCACCCCCGCGATGTGTATGTGCTGCTGTCAGAGCGGCGCCGCGCGGGCGTGCTCGCTGGGCTAGGTTCAAAGAAACGAATCTGGAACCCCGACCACCCACCCGCGAGAGCGAGTGGGTTTTTCATTTTCCGGGCAGACCCACTGCCCGCGCGCAGTTTAAGACACCAGGCAGTTTAAGACACCAGGCAGTTTGAAAGACGAGGAGAGATTGCGATGAGCATTGGTCAAGAAAGCCGAATTCCCCGCATCCTTGAGACGGCGCCGGACTTTGAAGCCAAGTCCACACACGGCGTGATTCGCCTCAGCGACTACACCTCGAAGGGCAAATATGTGCTGCTCTTCTCGCATCCCGCGGACTTCACGCCGGTCTGTTCCACCGAATTCATCGGTTTCGCACGGGCCGCGCAGCGCTTTGAAGAGCTCAACGTGCAGCTGATCGGCGTCTCGATCGACTCGATCTACTCCCACATTGCCTGGGTACGCGACCTCGAGAAGAGCGCCGGCGTGGACGTGAAGTTCCCAGTCATCGCCGATCTGGACCAGAAGGTGGCAGGGCTCTACGGCCTGGTGCACCCCGAGGCGTCCGACACGGCCACGGTACGCGCGGTCTTTGCCATCGATCCCAAGCAGACCATCCGCGCGATCATCTACTACCCCATGCAGCTGGGCCGCAACATCGACGAACTGGTCCGGGTCTTCCAGGGACTGCAGACCATCGACGGCAACAGCGTGAGCGTGGGAGCCGACTGGAGACCGGGTCAGGACGTGATTGTGGCCGCGCCGGCGACGGTTGCGGATGCCGCCAAACGCGTCAACGGCGGAGGCGCAGGGCTGAAGGTCGAGACCTGGTACCTGTCAAAGAAAGAGCTGGCAGCCAAGTAGATCGACAGGGATCAGGGATACCTGTTCTTCAGGCATCGGTGGCGAAGTGGCTTAACGCGCAGGTCTGCAAAACCTGTATACGCGGGTTCGATTCCCGCCCGGTGCTCCAAGATTGAGAAACCAAGATTGAGAAAGAAGAGGCCGCGCATCCCGGATGGATGGTCGGCCTTTTCGGCGACAGTCCCCGGCGCTCAGAGCGCGACCAGCGGGCGGGGCAGGCGTGTTTTGGCGCGGTCAAGAAAAAGGCGCATGCGCAAAGCCTCCGCGCGCTCGACGGCCACCAGCCGCATCTGCCGGCGGATATGATCGGGATTCTCGAGGCGCGCGATCTCCGCTTCATCGAAAGCGGCGTCGTGTTCGAGGCGTGCAACACGCTCTTCGAGAGTCTTGCGAAAACGCGGGCTGATTTCGAAGCTTGTGTCGGCAGTGGAATCGATGGACATGGACAACACCTTTCAGCGCGAAGTTTTCTAGAGCGCGGGCCTCAAGTTTTTTTCTATGCCGTCGATAGTACGGATAAGAACCGGTGCGCGCCAGATTACGGCGGAACGCGTCCTGGTAATGAAGTGTCTGAAAACGCGACAGGGCCGGCGCCGGCCCTGTCCCATCCTGCCCGATGCGGTCAGAACCCTACCTCCCGCCTGCGCTTGCTCCCGATCCGGCTACGCCGATCACCACGTTGGTGCCTTGCTCAAGGTGGATTTCGCGCTTGGCCCCCAGCAGAATGCCGGAGGATTGCGCCATCCGCGGATCCACTTGGCCCGGCTCATTCACCGCGAGCAGAACCCCCTGAATCGACGTCGTGCGAATCGCAATGTTGCCGGTGCGCGCAACCACGGTGCCTGCCGCAGGTCCGGCGTTCGTTGTGGCAGCAGGCGCTCCGTTGCTACTCATCGGGGGTTGGGTTGCCGCTGAAGAACCTGCGGGGCTGCTGCCCTGCATGCTGCCGCCGCTTGCGCTTGGTGCGCTGCCGGCGGCAGCAACACCGCTCGACGCCGGAGACGCGCCCGAGTTTGCCGAGACTTCGCTGTCAGATGGCGCCAGCGATTGAAGCTCGGAGCGAATCGCCACGCTCTGTCCGCCCTTCAATTCCGCTCGATCAAACTGGAGCGCGACCTGCGAGTTCACGCTGTCGGCGCTGGTCGGCTTCACGCCCACCACGCGTCCGATAAGCTTGGTCCCCTTGGGAATCTGGGTGCCGTCGGCGGTGGTCACAGCCGACTTCGTCTTGATCACAACCGCGTCGCCATTCTTCGCTGTCTTGGAATCGAGCTCGTTGACAAGCTCGCCGGTGACAGGACTCATCTGTGCGGCCGGTGTCGCTGCCGGAGCGCTCTGTTCAGTTGCCTGCGGCGCTTGCGCGGCAGGCGCTTGCTGTTCCTGCGGGGGCGGCGCTTGTTCTGCGGCCGGTGGGGCCGCGCTGCCCGGCGGCGGTTCGCTTGAAGCGGGTTGCTGTGCCAGAAGGGGGAAGCTCGCCACGCCCAGAAGCGCAAGAGCGAGCACGTTGGCAGTTTTCATAAAAATATCCTCCAGGGAATCTCTCGGCTTCTCCGCACGTGCGTGGAGAGCGTGCCTTGTCGCGGTCTGTTCGCAACTCGATGGCCACTCTGCCGCGATCTCGACATTGTGATGCGAAGGAGCTTGGATTCACCGCGCTAGGGCAACGAGGCTTCGGAATGGCCTGGTGCGCGACCAGGCCCGCAGAGAGCATTTTCTTCTCGTGCGTGTAAGTTTTCGCCGGTCAAACGCGCGCGATGCAAGCAGACTAAAAGTGTTGCTCGACACGTCGATCTCATGCGATCCGTCGAACTGAAACGCCTCAAAAATGCGCAAGCTCGACGATCTGCATCCCACGAGAAGAGAGGGGAGACGTGTGCGCACTACTCGGCATCACTCCTCGCATGCGCCTGCACATTTGTACTCTGGCCGGCGAGACGCGAGCCTTTGACAATCCCCTTGCCATCGGCCGCCTTCCCGTTCATTTTGGCCTTTGCAACGACCGTGTCGCCTGTCTTGGTGGATTCTGCATCGAGCTTGCTCACAAGTTCGGCGTGCACCGATCGCATAGTTGCTTCGCGCGCGTCCGAGGTTGTGCTGTCGTGACTCGCGCGTGCATGCGCGGATTCATTGGCGCCAGCCGAGGCACTCGCGGGTTGCTGCTGCGCCGCCGCGTCGCTTGAATGAGCGAACAGGGGAAGACTTGAGAGAAAGACAAACGCCACTGCGATCAGAATGGCGGTCTTCATCGTAGATTCCTCAAACGAGTTCATACAGCCCTTCACATGGCCTGCGCGGCGGAATCTTCCCAGAGCGCTTGTAAGGCCCTCCGCTTGTAAGCCATTGAGATGCCCTCGATTAAGCATGTGCCGTGCCATTTGGCGGAGAGAAACCGCGATGCAAGGGGTACACATTGCCTGGGATGCGCAGGGATCGCTTGAGCCAACAGGAGTTGAGGGCCAAGGTGCAAAACTGAATACGACAGTGGACGTCGAGGATTTCTGGCGCGAACTTGTCTGGGCTCTGTTCAGTCGATCGGCGCGGGCAATACAGTGTGTAAATTCTCTATGCGCCGCGGAAGAAAAACACGCTCGTGCGCAAGAATTTCTTCGCCTCAGTTGCCCGACGATGCTCCGGAGTAGGGTGCGAAGTAGCCTTTGCGTACCTGCGCCTTGGTGCCCTCGCCGCATTCCACCCCAATGTGGCGGAAGGTTCCATCGAGTTTTGTATTGGAGGGCGTATAGCTGGCCACGTATTGCGTGCGTAACTCTTCCTGGATTTGTTCAAAGGCGGCTTCGAGCTTCTTGCCGTTATTCCCCACGTTGATGAGATGGCCCCCGGTCTCATCGGAAAGCCTTTTTGCGGCAGAGTAGCCGCTGTAACCGAAGTTGCCGTAGAAGCCGGTGTCGGCGATCAGGATGACGTAGACGATGATGTTGTTTTTCTCGGCGGCGGCAATTGCGTCGCCGATCTTGTGCTCGCTGCCTTGATCGTCGCCGTCGGTCAGGATGATCATGGCCTTGCGCCCCGTTTCCTGGTTCATCTTTTGGTTTGAGGCCATATAAATGGCGTCATAGAGCAGGGTGCCTTTGGGCGTGCCGTGCACAGGCACGGGACCTCCGCCAAGACCGGGGACGCCGCCCGCTCCATTGCCCCCCGCGGTGTTGATCTCAGCCTTGTCCATCGCATGGGCCAGCATGCGCGGGCTGTTGGTGTAGTCCTGCAGCAAATCGATGTTGACATCGAAGGAGACGAGGAAGGCCTCGTCTTTCTGCCGGAGAACCTGATCCAGAAAACGGCTGCCCGCTTCCTGCTCCAGGGGCAACACGCGCTCCTGGCTTCCCGAGGTGTCGAGAAGAATGCCGAGGGTCAGCGCTTGATTCGTCTCGGCCACAAAGTGCTTGAGTGTCTGCGGGGCCTTGTCTTCGCTCACGTGGCAGTCATTCTGCGTGAGGTGCGGGACAAGGTTGCCGTTCTTGTCTTTGACGGTGAAGTAGAGGTCGACCAGGTTGACCTGGATCTTGAAGGTGGCGACCGACTGATCGTCAGGCGGCGCGGCAGGCGCGTTGCTGACCGGAGGAGCGTCGGGAGAGGGCGCAAGCTGCGCATGGCCCGGCAACGACAGCACCGAGAACGCAATAAGCGACGCTGTAGCGAACAAAGAGGGCCGCATCCTGGTCAGATAGACGGAAAACCGCATACGAAGAGAGCATACCCCACTGCCTTTCGAAGAGGATGGAGCAACCTGTGTGGTTCGAGCGCGTCTGATAATCTGACGACTGCGGTGCGTGGACGCATCGCTATAAGGTTCAGACGGTTTTGCGGGAGGACGATACGGCAGTGAAGCTCGGTCGATGGGCGACGGTAGTGCTGACGGGTTTGAGCTTGAGCACCTTCCTTGGCTTCACGGCCCAGGCGCAAACGCAGCAAAACCAGCAACAGGTGCCCGACGCTCCGGCGCCGCAGAATAGCACTCCTCTGACCGATGTGACGGGCCCGATCACGCCCGGGCTTGGCGCCGGCAACGAATCGAACAGCGCCGAGGGGACGCCTTCGACCTCAACCCAGCAGACCGCGCCCGGCAGACCGGCGGCTCCAGCAACGCCGCAAACTCCGATCCAGAGCACCCCACCCGACGCCGCGACCCCGCAGGAACTGGGAACCATCATCCGCATGAACGTCACCTACGTCGAAGTGCCGGTGACGGTCAAAGACAAAAAAGGCGCCCTGGTCGCCGGCCTTACCTGGCGGGATTTCCGGGTCTTTGAGAATGGCGTCTACCAGCCGCTGAAAGTGTTCTCGGTCGATCCCATGCCCCTTTCGATGGCGTTCGTGATTGACCAAAGCCTGACCTCGGATGTGATGGCCCACGTCAACGACTCACTGGGCGCGATCCAAGCGGCGCTCACGCCGTATGACGAGATTGCCGTGTTCTCGTATGCCAACGGATCGCAGGAGCGGACGGGGTTTACGGGTGCGCAGAGCGCGCGCGTGCCTGCGGTACTGGCGCTGACGAAAGCCGGAGGCACGGAAGAGCTGCTGCCCTTCAACAGCGGTCCGCTGGCAGGTTGCAACGTGCATGTGAACGGGAACTGCGCCGATCCGAATCTGCAGCCCGGCCGGTCGGCAGGCGGCGGTCCCTTCATCACCATTCCCAAGGAGATTCACACCCTCAACGACGCGATCCTTGCGGCGGCGCGAGAGCTATCGTCGCGCCCCAAAGGACGGCGGCGCATCATCTATGTGATCTCCGACGGCAAGGAATACGGTAGCCGAGCGAAGTATTCCGAAGTGCTGAAATACCTGCAGACCAATAACATCGCCGTCTGGGGCACGCTGGTGGGCGACTCGGCCCGCTGGGGCGAAGGCTACCTGAGCCGCTTCCATCTGCCGTTCCAGATGTACGACAACATTTTGACCAAATACATCTTTGCGACCGGTGGCGAGCCCGACTCCGAAAAGAACGTCAACGGCATCGAAAGAAGCTACGCAAAGATTGCCGAAGAGGCGCGAAACCAGTACACGCTGGTGTATTCGACCCACGAATCGCTCTATGACTCGAAGTATCGCAAGATCGAAGTGCGCGTCGAGCGGCCCGACGTAGAAGTGAACGCAAAGACGGGCTATTGGCCATCGGCGGAGGAACTGCGCTAACCGGCCTCCCCAAGTCAATCTTCAGAAATACAAAAGGCCTGGGGCGTGTGCCGCAGGCCTTCTTGTTTCTGGATACATTGGGACAGTCAAATCCCATTGAGCGCGCCACGTCAGGCGGGTCCGCTATTTTTGCTCAGTCGGCGTGGAGGCAGGAGGAGGAGCCGTCGGGGCACTCTGCTGCGTGTTCGACGCGGAGGACCCGCTGTCGCCTATTCCCTTCAAGCCTTCCTTAAACCCTTTCAATCCTTCGCCTAGCCCTTTTCCAAGATCGGGCAACCGCTTGGCGCCAAAAAGCAGAAACGCAACGATCCCGAGCACGATCAGGTGCCATGGTTGCAATAAGTCGCCCATTAAATCCTCCGGGCGTCGGCCAAGAACCGGCGCACTCTGTCACAGGTTATTGTCGCACAAAGCCGGAACAAGCGCGTGGACTGATGGTACCCAGAAAAACAGGGGGCAGGCGACGGGGCCGGGAATGGGAACGCCTGACACTCATTTGACCCTGCCTGCCTACCCTGCCTCCCTACCCTGCCTGCCTACCCTGCCTGCCTAATTGACCCGGGCGGGGTCCCCGAGCCGTTCCATAACCATGGCAAAAAAACTGCCCAGGTCTTCTTCTTCGCCCATGGTGAGACGGCGATAGACCTTGATGAGAGGAAACAGGCGTGAACCGCGTACCTGCACGGCCGGGACGGCGACGGCTCCGCCGGGATAAGGCGTCATCTCCCACGAACCGTTGTAGCGGCGCCGCAGGACTTCGCCAAGATAGCTCCCCCATAACCGCACCTCAAAGTCCAGATCGAGCTCAGGTGTTTCGCCGACGAGCACCAGGATTTCGTCGAGTTGATCAATCGAATCGGCGCTGTAATCGAGTGGCTGTCGAAAGCTCGCGCGACCGAGCTCCACCGCCGCCTGCGCATACGTGTTCATCATGACGCCGAGGTCGGAGTAGGTTTGCGATTCAAGCCGAGTACGCAGCGTGACCATCCTTCCTCAAGGGTACCTCCGCGCATCCATTCGCCGCGAGAACCAGAAAGGGGTATGCGCACTCCCACTTGTGGCACACTGGGGTGGTGACCATTGGAGGTTCCCTGCGGATGAAGATGCTGATCCCTTTGAAGTTGCCGAAGTGGATGCTCATTGCGGCGGGGATTGTCATTGCGGTGGCTGCGGCGCATTCGGCGGGCCGTGACATTTATCCCGCTCCGGCGCAGGCGCGTGCCGACATTGCCGCCGCGCTGAAGACGGCCGCGGCAACGCACAGGCGTGTGCTGCTCGATTTCGGCGGCAATTGGTGCGGCGATTGTCAGGTGCTCGACATCTATTTTCATGACCAGGCAAATCGGCCGATTCTCGAGTCCAACTTCGTGCTGGTCCACGTGAACATCGGCTACATGGATCAAAATGTGGACCTGGCGCAACAATTCAAGGTGCCGATCGAAAAAGGCGTGCCGGCGTTGGCCGTGCTCTCTGACAACGGCAAACTGCTGTTCAGTCAGCAGAACGGGCAATTCGAGGCCATGCGGAGAATGGAGTCGTCGTCGGTCACGCAATTCCTGGTGGAGTGGAAGCCCACAAAGCCGGGGTGCTCGGCGGTGATGATCACCTGCTGAGGTGTCGAATGCGTTGGGCCGATGCGACGGGGCCGTCTGTTGCAGGAGACTCAGCCTGGAACCTGGCCCGGAGACACAAGTTTGAAATTCGACATCGAACACACTCCGCACGACGCAGTGTACAAGCTGCTGATCGGCCTGATTGCGCCGCGCCCCATCGCGCTCATCACAAGCATGGATGAAGAGGGTCGGCTCAACGCCGCGCCCTTCAGCGCCTTTAACTACTTCGGCACCGATCCCCCCATCCTCGGCATCGGTGTGGCCAATCGCGTCGACGAGGCCTTTGTGCCCAAGGACACGGCGCGGAACATCGGGCGCACGGGCGAGTTTGTAGTGAACGTGGTCACTGAAGACATCGCGGCGAAGATGAATATCTGCGCGGTCGACTTTCCGCACGGCACCAACGAACTGGAGATGGCCGGGCTCACGACAGTGCCGTCGGAGGTGGTCCGCACCCCGCGCATCGCGCAGGCCCATGCGGCGCTCGAGTGCCGCGAGCACACGACGCTGCAGATCGGCCGATCCCGCATCATCCTCGGTCGCGTAGTCGCGATCTACGTCGACGACGAGTTTGTCGATCCCGCCGGCCCTTACATCAAGGCAGAAGAGCTGCACGCCATCGGAAGAATGAACGGGCTGGGTAACTACGTCCGCACCCGCGACGCGTTCCTGAAGATTCCGCGAATGTCGTATGCGGAGTGGAAGAAGCGCCAGGAGTAGGCCGCGAAACGTCTACAACTTGCGCAAGAATTCGTGGAATCGCCTCGCGTGGGGGGAAGCCTTCTTCTACTTTGGCTGGACTGATCAGTGCCAAAAGCGCGAAGCCGTGTTTGACCTTGTGGTATTCACCCTTCGTTTCGCAGGCTTTCGACGCGCGCTTTAACGCACGCTCAAGATCATCTTTGGGAATAGTCTCGACGTTGGTTGGCGAGCCGGGAAGGTTCGTTGCCGAGAATCCGTCGCCATAGAACTCGGCAAGCGTTCGGCGATCGGCGAGAAACCATGCTTCCATCGCCTGAACCATGAGGAACACCTCGTGATCATTCAACGCTGGAAAATGCCAGCGATCGCGATTGATGAGATGGCGCAGTGGCTCGGTATTGACGGGTTCTTCTGAGTCAACCAACAGTGCGCAAATATCGCCTCGCTTGCTGATCCCAATTTGAGTCTGGAATTTATCGAACGCTTCATCGCGCCCCCCGCAAGCAACTATTCCCGGCTTCCGACCCGTCGGCGCGAGCTTTCCGCAATAAGCGGTGAATCCCTGGCGGCAGCTTCGGCGAACACCCTCTCCATCGCCTCCGCCTTCGACGAAGATGGTCACGCTCACCAGCGGTTTCCCCCGATTTGGCCGCTGGCCCAGAGATTCCCAAGCGAGTACTTTTTGAGCCAGACCTCTAGTTCCTCTCGGTCGAGTCGCTTGATCTCTGTCGCTCCCTCGACCTTCTCACACACACAGACTGCGTCAGGTTCATCGGAGAAAGCATCGACCAGCGCAGTCGAATGCGTGGTCACGATTAGCTGGGTGCTTCTCGATGCATCTCGAAGCAGATCAGCGAGAGTGGTGATTGCGTCTGGATGGAGGCCCAACTCGGGCTCCTCGATGCACGTTACCGGAGCCGGTGTTGGGTTGAGCAAAATTGCCAGTAGGGCCAAGGCCCGAAGCGTTCCGTCTGACAGACGGTAGGCCGGAGTCGAAAACCCACCAGTCTCATAGATGGCCGCTTGAAGGTGAGTGCCGATTACCCTCACGTCAAGACTCTCGAACGGCTCGTAGAATCTCTTCATTAGCTCGCCGATTCGCTCACTCACGGGCCGATGATAGTCCCTGAAGTAGGCGAGCATTTGGGCTAGGTTGTAGCCATTCTCTTCAAGCTGCTTTATTGATTGTCCCGCGGGAATTGGGGCACGAGGAGTCAGATCAGCTCCGAATTCCCAATCTTGATGAAAATCAAAGCTCTCGAAGAATTCCGCGACTTCAAACAGCTCAGGCATGTACTTTCCGATCAGCGACTCCTGGAGGCTCCGGGAAGTACGCTGAGAAAGCACCGACCTTTCAGAATCTAGGGGAATCGTGAGGTCTTGAGAGAAGTTGGAGAGACTTTGGCGAGAGTTCAAACGGCCTGTGGTGCCGTTGCTCTCAAATGCCGCATCAATCTCCCCATCCGTTTTGCTCACATTCACGCGCCGGCAGGATTCATGCTTTACATGGAAGGTTGACTGAGCCTTAGCAAGAGCAATCGAATAATCGCACGCCGCAAGATCTGTCACGACTTCAGGGAGCGCCATCCGTGCGAGCGACACTCTTGCAGAAATTGAGGCGTCTGAAGCCTTCTCCCTTGGACCCTTCCAGACCCACTCGTCAACCCCACCAGTCTGTACTACGGTTTCCCAGGGTTCCTTGTCTGGGAGACAACTCAGCAGGCGAACGATCTCAATTAAATTCGATTTGCCCGACCCGTTTGGCCCGATCAGTATGTTGAGCGGGCGTAGCTCGATCTCCTCGGTATTCGGGCCAAAGGAGAGAAGATTAATTGGCCGAATTGACTTGAGAAACGGGTGTGTTGCCACGGCGGCGTCTCCTCTCCGCGGAGTCTGACCCCACGGTATCACCCTTGCTGCAAACACAAGGATACTCAGTAGATTCGAGACGCGGGGATAACGAGTGAGGGAAACCGCGCCCGAACGGCCACCCGCTGGCATCGGTCACATTCCCCCTTCGCCCGCTATGCGACGCCGGAGTGCCCGAACGCCTAACGACACCACCCGCGGCCCCACTCGATTCCCCCGCCATTTACAATCGAGAGTGTGGCAACCGCTGCATCCTCGCCGATCATTCGCGCTGAAAACCTGACCAAGGTCTATGCCACGGGCCGCCTTCAGGTGCTCGCGGTGCGGGGGGTTTCTTTTGAGGTCGCCGCCGGCGACTTCGTGGCCATCGTCGGCCCTTCCGGCTCCGGCAAGTCAACCCTCTTTTATCTGCTCGGCGGGCTCACCCGCGCCACCAGTGGCCGCGTCGTGATCGACGGCACCGATTTTGCCGGCCTCAACGACGCCGAGCGCACCCGCCTGCGCAAGCGCCGCATCGGCTTCGTCTTTCAGAAATTCAACCTTCTGCCGACGCTCTCGGCCATGGCCAATATTGAAATCGCCTACGACATCAGCGGCCGCAAAGAGCCGATGGATCGCGCTTATCTCGACCACTTGAGCGATCTGCTCTCCATTCGTGGGCGCCTCGAGCACCGGCCCAACGAGCTCAGCGGCGGCGAACAGCAGCGCGTCGCCATCGCCCGCGCCCTCGTCGCGCGGCCTGCCATCGTGCTGGCCGACGAGCCAACCGGCAACCTCGACACCAAGAACTCCGACGCCGTTCTCGGCATGTTGCAGCGCTCAAATCGGGAGTTGGGCCAGACTACCCTCATGATCACCCACAACCCCGACGCCGCGGCCATCGCAGGCCGCATCCTACACATGCGCGACGGCGAAATTGTTCGCATCGAAACCGGATCAGGGGACGCTGCAGTCCGCAAAAACGGCCACTCCGGAACATCTGCGGCAGTTTGACCTGCTTTTGGCCGCCCGGTATACTCGAAACTGCATCAAGCGGGAGTAGCTCAGTGGTAGAGCATCGCCTTGCCAAGGCGAGGGTCGCGAGTTCAAGTCTCGTCTCCCGCTCCAAATCGCCCTCCGGCGCCAGCCGGGTTGGCTACGGCGATGTGGGGCGACCCCAAATGAGACAGCCCTGCCAAGGCGCGGTACCCAAGTGGTAAGGGAGAGGTCTGCAAAACCTTTATGCGCCGGTTCGATCCCGGCCCGCGCCTCCAAACTTTCCTTAGCAAAAACATCGAATCCCAAGCGTTGGACCAGTCCCCAAGTCAATTTGCAGGCGTGGCATTTTTGCGGTCAATTGCGACTGATATGCGGTGATTCGACTTCACTGAATTCATTGCCCATCAGCGCTCTCGTTTGACGCAGGCTCGATAGATCGCAAAGCCTGCATGGATACCCCCAGAATCCATCATCTCCTTGGAAGAGCCGCCCCTGCGGGCGCCGAGGCTGCGCCGCCGCCCTCGCTCTCCCCTGCAAAGCCAATCCAGGAGGGCTAAAGTAGAGAGAGCCTGATCACTGACCTTGATTCCTGAACCAGGCGTTCCACCGCCGCCTGTCTTCATGCGGCCGCGGAGAAAAGTCCGGCAGTCCGGCCACTGAGGCTCGCAATGATGGAGAGAAATGCACGAATCGATTGATTGGTCCAGGAAAGCTCTGCCTGCGCGGCGTCGCAATCGCAAACTCTATATTCTCGTCGCAATCATCGCCCTGATCCTCTTCGGCAGCCGAACCGCGGTGTCCTACTGGGTTCAGTCGCTCTGGTTCGGGTCGCTCGGTTACCGCGATGTGTTTGTCCGGCAGTTGGCTTTGCAGTGGGGAATCTTCGCAGCCTTTGCGGTCATCACGTTTTGCGTCCTTTATGGGTCATTCGCTCTTCTCAACCATGCGCATCGCCACGACCTCCCGCTTGATCACCTGATCGTATTCGGTGGGCGGGAAGTGAGCCTCTCTGTTCAGCCCGTCCTGCGTTTCATCGCCATCGCCGGTTCCGTGGTGATCGGGCTCATCTCCGGCGGTGCCATGGCCTCGGAGTGGCCGACCCTGGCATTATTCTGGTTCGCTCCTCCCGCCGCCGGCGCCATCGTCGATCCCATCTTCGGCATGCCGCTGAACTTTTTCCTTTTCACGCTCCCGGCATGGAACCTCCTCGCGGGTTGGCTGCTCGCCCTGGCCGTGATCACCTGCCTGTTGGCCGGCTTGTTCATTCTCATCGCCAGCGGCACGCGTGCCTTCGGCGAGCGCAGCGCCAGATATTTCGCAATGCCCTGGCAGGGACTATCCGCGACAGTCGCATTCCTGCTGTTTGTTGTCGGCATTCGCACCTATCTCGGCCGTTTCGCGCAACTCTACGAGCATCACACAATCTTCGATGGTGTCACCTATACCGGCGCGCATGTGACCATCACCGGCGCGTTGGTGATCGCGGCAGCGCTCTGGCTCGGCGCCGTCCTCGCTGCGGTCAACGCTCTCTGGAGGCCGCGCGGCACTTGGCTGATCGCATCCATCGTTCCGGCGGCGTTCTGTTATGTGGCCGTCGGCATCGTCGGCTGGTATGTGAGCAGCTTTCTGGTCAAGCCCAACGAGTTGGTCCGCGAGCGCCCTTACATTGCCTACAACATCGAGATGACGCGGAAAGCTTTCGGCCTCGATCGCTTCGCCCAGCGCGAGTTTCCGGCTGAAACCACCGTCGGAGCCGCCGATCCAGCCAACAACCAGGCCACACTGCAAAACATCCGCCTCTGGGACTGGCACGCGCTGCAGGACACCCTGCGCCAGATTCAGGAAATCCGCACTTACTACGACTTTCCTGACATCGATATCGATCGCTACACCATCGACGGTAAAACCCAGGAAGTGATGCTCGCTGCCCGTGAGTTGAATGTTGACAAGCTGCCCGAAAGCAGCCGCAACTGGATCAACGAGAAACTCATCTATACCCATGGCTACGGCGTCACCATGAACCCCGTGAACGGCTTTACGCAAGAAGGGCTGCCCACGCTCCTGCTGAGCAACATGCCGGTGCAGAGCACGGTGAAAGGCCTCAACGTCACACGTCCGGAAATCTACTTCGGCGAACTCACCGACACCGATGTGTATGTGAAGACGCGACAGCAGGAATTCAACTATCCCCAAGGAGACACCAACAACCTCACGTCGTACCAGGGCAGTGGCGGGCTCGTCGTGGGCGGATTCTTCCGCCGCCTGCTGTTGGCCTTCGACCGGGGCGACCTCGCCAAGTTGCCGTTCAGCGATGACGTCAATGCGCAGAGCCGTCTCCTCATGCAGCGCAACGTCCGCGATCGCGTTGCGGCGCTCGCGCCGTTCCTAACCTTTGAGCAGGACCCGTACATGGTCATCGGCGACGACGGCCGCCTTTCATGGATGATGGATGCCTTTACCACCTCCAGCAACTATCCCTATGCCACCCACTATGGCATGGGCAATGGCTCGGTCAACTACATGCGCAACAGCGTCAAGGTAGTCATTGACGCCTACAACGGCACCACGACGTTTTATGTTTTCGATTCTCAGGATCCGATCCTCGCCGCCTACCGCCGCATCTTTCCCAGCCTGTTCAAGGATGCCGCGACCATGCCTGCGGACCTGCGCAAGCATCTGCGCTACCCCGAGTCGCTGCTCAAGCTACAGGCAGACGTGTACGGCCTCTACCACATGACCGACCCCGAGGTCTTCTACAACCGCGAGGACTTGTGGACGGTAGCCAGTGAAGTCGGAATGGCCGACGGCGGCGAACAGGCGACGCAGGCCATGCAGCCGAATTTCGTCCTTATGAAACTACCCGGAGAAGCCAGCGAAGAATTCGTTGAGATCCTTCCCTTCACGCCCGCAAACCGCAACAACCTCATTGGCTGGATCGCGGCCCGCTGCGATGGCGACCACTACGGCACATCGGTGGTGTACGACTTTCCTAAAACCAAATTAGTGGACGGGCCGCTCCAGATTGAGGCCCGCATCGATCAAAATGCTCAGCTTTCCGGCCAACTGACGCTGTGGAACCAACAGGGCTCGCATGTACGTCGCGGAAGCCTGCTGGTCATTCCATCAGGACGCGCGCTGCTCTATGCCGAACCTATTTATCTGCAGGCGGAGCGAAGCCCCATGCCCGAGCTGCGCCTGGTTGTGCTCGCGCTCCAAGACCGGCTCGCCTACGGCCCCACATTCGAAGCCGCGCTCACATCGCTCTTTGGCGGAGGCGTATCGTCTCTGAGCTCGAGCGAGGCGTCTCATCCCGCAGCCGAACCCGGCGCACCACCCCAACCGGGAGCAGCAGCCCAGCCCGCGACCGATCTCCACGGGCTCGTCGCAGACGCTGCCAGGGATCTGGAGGATTACCAGCGCCTGACAGCGCAAGGCAAGCTGGGAGAGGCCGGCAAAAAACTCGACGATTTGAAAGGCGCCATCGACCGGTTGAATGCGCTGCAAAAATGACCCTCGATCTACCGATATCGAGCGAATCGCCGCCGGTCCTGCGCCCAACCTGTATCGAGATTGACCTCAGCGTCAACGTTGCACCGCGCCCAAATACTTATCGAGCCAGTTAAGGCTCTCCCGAACTGCGCCCGGATGGGGAAACACTCCGTGTCCACCGTCAAAGACCACCTGCTTCTTATCTTTGGCCGGCGTTCCCAAAAGACGGAAGAGCGGGAGCTGCGACGATTCCAGCGGAAAAAGTTCATCGTAACGGCCGGTCAGCATCAGCACGGGAATCGTTACATGGGGTGCGAAGTTGAATGAGTCAACCTCCGGAAGGTCGTGCCTGAAGTGAAAGCCTCCCGAAGACAAGATCATCACCTTAATTCGGGGCTCGATCGCGGCCATAACTGTACCTTCTACGCCGCCCATGCTACTTCCGAAGTACGCAATTTTTGAAGAATCGATATCCTTTCGGGTCTCCAGATAATCGAGCGATCGGCCCATGTCCTTTGACCACTCGATCACATGGTCGCGAAAGAACGCTGGAGGCTTGCCCCCGGGAACCAGGCCATCTCGTCGCTCATAGGTGCCTTTGTAGATCGGGAACATCACCGCCCGGCCGCTCTTCAGCAGGAATTCCAGGCAGTCCGACGATTCAACGCCTGACGCCTCGAAATTCTCATCGAACAACGAAATGGCGCCCGGAAAATAAACAACCGTCTGCAACGGATGAGATTCGGCCCTCGGCAAAAAGAGGTAAGCGATCACACGTTCGTGACCATAGGCTGCATCAAAACTGACCTTTTCCCGCGTCCAATCTGGGGTTGTCCGCGTTTCTTCTATCCGGGAATTGAGAGCGCGCCGGTCGTAAACATAGAGTGCCGTATAGGCCTTGAACACGTTGGGCGCGGCGGGCTTCTCCTTTGAGAAATCGCGCGCGTTGACCACAATCTTCGCGGCTGCCCGATCGCTCGCGGGAGCGTCGAGCTTGATGCAACGGAATCCGAAGTTGGGCCGCCGATCCCAGGGGGATTGTTCGTCTGTTGTGGCGAACGTATAGGCAGGCTCGCCGAAACCGCCGCCCAGGATATAGTGCCGGCCATTGCGCCCCTCGTTGACGCACCACTCTTTCACATTGCCCGCCATATCCGTGGTGCCAAAGCCGCTCAGGGCGCGGCTGTTCCCAACTGCTTGGGTTCGCTCACCCTTGAAGTTGCTGCCCGAGGCGATCAGCGAGGTGAAATCTTGAGACTGTGAAGCGAGGGTCCAGTGGTAGACCGTTGGCAGGCTCTTGCCGGCAAACGCGGCATACGCCATTGCTTCGTACCAGGAAACCCCCGCCACTGGATGCCTTTCCATGCCGCTCGGATAACTTCCTGCTTCCCAAATCGCAGGACCCGGGCGCCCTGTCCCATCGCGAAATTCCGCCACAGCTTTTTCCCACGGGATCTGCTTCCCCTTCCTCACGAAGGGTTGTTTCCAGAACTCCGGCCTTTGGTAGCCTCCGGCATCGACAAATCTCTTGTACTGGTCGTTGGTGACTTCATGTCGATCGATCAGAAAATCGCCGACGCCGACAAATGGAGCCGTTTGCGAAGGGGAGGGGAGACCAATCTCTCCGCCGCTCACTACCACCATCTCGGGTGGAATCCTTTCTGTACGCCGAAGAGTCAAACTTCGATCCAGATACCACTTCAAACCGGGATCGGCTGGGCCGGGCGGTTCATCGATAAAGAACATCGGATCAAAACCGGGGGCGCCGATGCGCCAGACATACACATCCCTGGGGACGCGAAAGTTTTTCAGCGGCGTCCTTCCGATCGTCTCCCAGGCATTCGGATCGCTGCGATAAGGCCGAATCGAGACTTCGGCCCCGGAAGGGCTGCTTGCGATCGAAATCTCGCCGGTTGCTCGCTCCCAGAGCTTATCGAGCGTCGGATCGGCCGGCAAGACGGTCTTTGCATCCTGCGTCAGCGTCGCGGCCTTCACAAATTCTCCTGCATCCACCAACCGCTCGATCTCAGGGATTGCCTTCTCTCTGGCCCATCGAGCTCTCGATCTTTGATGGAGCAACCATGCCCAGAGAATTCCGAACCCGAGCAGAATGATCAGGACTCCAACTGTGGCTCGAAGGCGCTTCGTTTGTCCCATCGACGCCTTCGCTTCGGTCCTGCTCGGGATTTGCGCGATTGGAGCTCCGGCCGTCAGGTCCGATGGCCGGATGATTTCAGACAGAATCGTCACCGTCGAGCACGACGGATTTCTCCCGTCTTCGGCTGGGGCACTGACCTCTGCGATCGTACTGCGAAGGTCCTCGCTCATTTCCACGTCGCAGACGAATCGGTACCCGACCGTAGCAACCGTGGCAATGTACTGCGGCTCAAGGAAGTCGTCTTCAAGTAGTTTGCGCAGCTTTGCAACTGCGCGGGTCAGCGAACTCTCGGTCACTGCGGCGTCACCCCACACCGCATCCATGAGCTCTTTCTTCGTGACAACTCTTTGCGGGTTTCGCAGAAGGTACAAAAGGACGCGGAATGCCTTTGGCTCGATGGCCGCGGCCTCGCCTGCCTTCACAAGCGAGAACTCCCGCTCGCGGACCTCGACGTCTCCGAATTTGAAAACAAGCGACTTAGTTGTCGTCATAAATTCGTCACGAATCCGTCAAGACAAAAGTCCAGCAACACTCCAGAGTGGCTTCGAAAGCTCCTGAACAAAGAGGTCCATCCAAACTCAAGCAATCTTGGGAGGCAATGAGAATACTATGCAAACGATCGCGAAGCCACGTCTGATATCGGGCAAACTGGTTCTCCCTGTAGCGCTGGCCTTGTTGGCCATGCCAATGACCGCCGTCCAGGCAACGGCGCAGAAGATCATCGTCTTCGACGCCCCGGGCGCTGACACTGCCGCGGGTTCCTTCAATGGCACTTTTGTGAGCGGCGCCAACAACTGGGGTGCCGTGACGGGATCCTACGTTGACGCGAACAATGTGTACCATGGGTTTCTGCGTAACCCCGAGGGTAGATTCACCACGTTCGAAGCTCCCGGCGCTGACACGACCGCGGGTTCTTTCAATGGAACCACTCCCAGCAGCATCAATGACCTGGGGGCGATCACGGGATCGTACTTCGACGCAAATGGCTTCGGCCACGGCTTTCTGCGCAGTCCTCAAGGAAAGTTCACGACGTTCGACGTTCCCGGGGCGGGCGGTTCCGGCTCGATTCCCATCGCCATGAATCTGGAAGGGGCGATCGTTGGCTACTACACCGACTCGAACGATTCGTTCCACGCTTTCCTGCGCAGTCCTGAAGGCAGGTTTACCACCTGGATTGGTCCAGGCGCATGCACTGCCAACGGCTCGGAAGGATGTTTTGGGTCGGGAAATTCCAACGTCAATGCTTTTGGAACAGTTGCGGGAGGCTTCGAGGACAACAGCGGAAACTTCGTTCACCACGGCTTACTGCGCAACGCAGAAGGCGAATTCAAAACCTTTGACGTTCCCGGCGCGGGCACCGGCAGCTACCAGGGCACCGGTTGTCCCGGTTGTGACATCGGCCTCAATCAGTTTGGGGCAGTTGCGGGGATCTATAGTGACGCCAACAGCGTGAATCACGGCTTCCTGCGCAGCCCGAACGGCAAGTTCACAACCTTCGACGCTCCCGGAGCAGGCACCGGCTCCTTCCAGGGTACGGGGTGTTTCTCCGATTGTCCTGTGAGCCTCAACGACTGGGGAGCAATCACCGGAGTCTATACCGACGCGAATTTCGTGGCCCACGGTTATCTACGCAATCCTCAGGGCAAGATTGAAACCGTCGATCCGCCCAGCTCGGCCGGTACCTTCCCTTTCAGCATCAACGACTGGGGAGTTATCGCCGGCTATTTCATCGACACGAACAACGTCTTCCACGGCTTCCTGAGGATTCCAGATTGATCCCTGCTTGATCGCCGCCGCCCAGGCTTGCGCAGTGTGGGGTCATGCAGAAGATCGACATGTGACCTCCCTGCGCAACTGCCGGTGTACTTCGCTTCGTTGATTGCGATAAGATCGGCTCCCGTCGGATTGTTCGCCAGAAAACCGACTCGGAATCACATGCCGGCCTTCGCCGAATTCTCCGACACGTCCAACCAGGACGCGCCCGTGCGGGGATTCCTGCACAGCCCCCACGTGCCGGGCTCACATTGTCTGATCCTGACTCACGGCGCCGGCGCCGACTGCCGCACCCTGCTGCTCACGACACTAGCCGAGGCGTTCTGCGCGGCCGGCTTAACCGTGCTGCGCTGCAATCTCCCGTTCCGTCAAAGCCGCCCGCACGGCCCACCGCCCCGTGGCAACGCCGGGAAAGACCAGCAGGGGCTGCGTGCAGCCATTGCCTCCATGCGGCTTATCACTCGCGGCAGAATCTTCTTGGGCGGTCACTCCTACGGTGGCAGGCAAGCCTCGATGCTCGCCGCCAGCGAGCCCGGCCTTGTCGACCGTCTCCTGCTCCTTTCCTATCCCCTGCATCCACCCGAGCGGCCCTCGGCAATGCGTACCGGCCATTTCCCCAGCCTCCAGACGCCCGCCCTCTTCGTCCATGGAGCCCGTGATGGATTCGGCACGCACGAAGAGATGGATGCAGCATTGAAGCTGATTCCCAGCCGGACGGAGTTGCTTTCGGTCGCCGGCGTTGGCCACGAATTGATGAATAAGCGAAACCGCGACCCAGTATCCGCGCAAATTGTTGCCGCCTTCCTCTCCTTCGCTGCTCCACAGGCTGCGGAGAAACCCGGATTGGCCCTCTGACCGTTTGGATCGGCACGAAAATGAATCCCCCCTGTCTCGCTTTTGAGACATGGGAAAGCGACCCAAGCATCAATCACAAACAGGGAATAGAACAAACCGGGAATAGCAAACCGAGAATCAACCACCAACCTCTGTGCCCCATCCATGCGCAGCTTCTCCGCGCATGGGTGGGAAACCACGAACCCAACCCAGCCGTAGTTTCAAAGAGTCCCGAATCACCACAATCCTGGGTGCCCCAGGTCTGGATTTTCAGACCTGGGAAAGCACAAACCTCAACACACGAGATCGCGCGGTCAAAGAACGAATCCGGGTTTCTCCGTAGCCTGTTGAGTCGACGTCTCCCCTGCCAATCGCTCGCGTCCATAGCCAATCTGCCGGCCCGCGCGCTACTTTGAGTAGCATCGAAGTATAAACAGCGCCGCACTTCGTCGAAGGATCGAACCAGGCTCCGCCCATGCCGCCACGAACCAAGTCGCAATCGAAACCTTCAAACGCCGTCGATCGCCAGCTCGAGCGCTATCGAGCCATGCGCGATTTCCAGGTCACCGCCGAGCCGCAAGGCGGCGCCAAAAGCAAGCTCCCGCAAACACCCAGCGCCCAGCCCTTCGTCGTCCAGAAACATGCCGCCACCCGTCTTCACTACGATTTCCGCCTCGGCTGGCGCGGCGTGCTCAAAAGCTGGGCCGTAACCAAGGGCCCCAGCTACTTCCCCGGCGACAAGCGGCTGGCCGTCGAAGTCGAAGACCACCCCATGGAATACGGCGGCTTCGAAGGCACCATCCCCAAGGGCCAATACGGCGGCGGAACCGTCATGGTCTGGGACTTCGGAGAATGGAAAGGCCTCGGCGATATCGACAAGGAGCTCGAGAAAGGAAATCTCAAGTTCGAGTTGAATGGCACGAAGCTGAAAGGAAAATGGGCGCTCGTGCGCATGAAACCCCGGCCCAACGAGCGCTCCGACAAGCCGAATTGGCTTCTCCTCAAAGAGCGCGACGAGTGGGCGCAACCGGAAGACGCGCCCGCCATCGTCGACGAAGCTCCAGACAGCGCCCTCACCGAGCGAACCATGGAGCAGATCGCCGCGAGCAAAGATCACGTCTGGGACTCGAAGCAGGGCCTGCTCGTCACGGGAAACGATCGCGAACCCGCGGCCCATTCGGCTCCGTCGAAAGCCTCCATCCAGCGACATCATCGCGCGCTCGAGCGCCTGCTTCAAAAAGTGCCTCGCGAAGAATTTCCCGGCTTCATCGCACCGCAGCTCGCGCAGCAGGCGCGCCGGGCTCCCGACGGCAACGGGTGGATCCACGAGCTGAAGCTCGACGGTTACCGCATCCAGGTCCACGTGCAATCGAAGAAGGGCACTCGCACCGCGACCTTGTTCACGCGCTCCGGCCTCGACTGGACCCATCGCATGCCCAACCTCGCGCGCGCTGCGGCCGCCACCCTCGACATCGAAAGCTGCATCCTCGACGGCGAGATTGTCGCGCTCGACGCCGAGGGCAGAGCCAGCTTCGGCGACCTGCAGGCAGCTTTTCAGGAAGGCAAACAGGCTGACCTTCTCTACTTCGCCTTCGACCTCCTCCACCTCGATGGCCGCAATCCGCGCAAGCTTCCGCTCTCCGGTCGCAAAGCAATCCTTGCCGAACTTTTCTCGCAAATCGACCCCGAATCAACCCTTCACCTCAGCGAACACATCGAAGCAAGAGGAAGCGAAGTCTTCGCCAAGGCCTGCGAGCTCGGCGCCGAGGGCATCGTCTCAAAAGTCGCCTCGTCGCCCTACACCGCCGGCCGTGGCAACACCTGGCTCAAAATGAAGTGCGCTTTGCAGCAGGAGTTCGTCGTCGGAGGATTCACGCCACCGGAGAAGGGCGGCCGCGGCATTGGCGCTCTGCTGCTCGGCTACTACGACGGCGCCCGACTGAGATATGCCGGACGCTGCGGAACCGGCTTCACCGAAGCTACTCATCGCACCCTGCGCGACCGCCTCGATGCCCTCGTGCAGAAGACTTCCCCCTACGAAAAGCTCCCGTCCGAGGCGCGGCGCAATGTCCTCTGGGTGAAACCGAAGCTCGTCGCGCAGGTAGCGTTCTCCACCTGGACCAAGGACGAACTCGTGCGGCAAGCGTCCTTCAAAGGTCTGCGCGAAGAGAAACCCCCCAAAGAAGTCGTTCGCGAATCAACCGCTTCAACGCCTTGCGCGCAAGTGGAGTCTGCTCCGAAACCATCGGCAACACGCACGCACCGCTTCGGAAAAGCGAACAAAGACGCGCTCAGCGGCTTCCGCATCACGCATCCGCAAAAAATCATCGACCCTCAAAGCGGCGTGACCAAGAAACAGCTGGCCGAATATTACTTTGCCGTCGCCGGACACCTGCTGCCGCATATCGCCGATCGACCCCTCAGCGTCGTCCGCTGCCCCGACGGCATCGGCAAGCCCTGCTTTTTCCAAAAGCACGTGGCCATGAGCATGCCTCCCGGCGTCGATCATGTTTCCATTCCCAACCGCAAAACCGGAAAGAACGAAGAGTATCTAACCGTGAACTCCGTCGATGGCTTGATCGGGCTCGCGCAACTCGGCGCTCTCGAGATTCACCCCTGGGGATCGACAAATCACGCACTCGAGACGCCCGATCGCATCATCTTCGACCTCGATCCCGATGAAGCCATCGCATGGCCTACACTCGCCGGCGCCGCCGAGGAACTCCGCGCTCGCCTCAAAGACCTTCAACTAACCAGCTTCGTGAAAAGCACCGGCGGCAAAGGGCTGCACGTTGTCGCCCCCCTTCGGCCGGAACACGAGTGGCCGATCATCAAGCAGTTTTCCTATGCCATCGTCTTGCAGATGGAGAAGGCCAAGCCGGCTCTCTACATCACCAAAATGACCAAGGCCTCGCGCACCCGCAAAATCTATCTCGACTACCTGCGCAACGACCGCGAAGCCACCGCGATTGCTCCATTCTCAACCCGCGCACGTCCCGGCGTTCCCGTCGCAGTCACGCTCGATTGGAAAGAACTGCAGTCCTCTGCGGCGCCTCGGTTTACTGTGCCCGATTTTGACCACTGGCAGAAACGTCTCGACCGGGATCCCTGGCAAGCCATCGCCAAATCCGATCAACGGCTCACAAACGAAGCCCTCCGCTCTTTGGGAGTGAAGGTCAATTAACCAACTTATCGCGTCGTTGTAACTCGCCCGCTAAGTGCGGGACCTCGACTTACTCCGAACACCGCAATGCCCCGGTCTAAGGCGAAGACAAGGCGAAGTAACCTGGATCTGCATCATTTCTGCTTCACTCTTGGTGCATCAATGCGATAAACTCCTGACTCTGCAGGGCCCACGTCGCACGCGGAAAGAACTCGAGGGGGTCACATGGCACGTCCCTATTGGACGGGAAACATACAGATATCTCTGGTCTCATTCGGTGTAAGTCTCTATGTCGCCACCGAAAGCAAAAGCCAGATCAGCTTTCACCAGATCAGCCGCAGGACGGGCGAGCGCATCCGCCACCAGAAGGTGCTCGAGAGCGCCGCGGAAAGCAACGAAGCCACCTCGGCTGTCGAGAAAGATGAGATCGTCAAAGGCTATGAGTATCGCAAAGGCCAGTACGTCCTCATCGAACCCGCCGAGCTTGAAAATCTTCGCGTCCCCTCGAAACACACGATTGCTGTGTCGCAGTTCGTCAATGGCACCGAGTTGAATCCCGAGTACGTCGAGAAGCCTTACTTCGTCGTCCCCGAAAACGACGCGCAGGCCGAGGCCTTCGGCGTGGTGCGGCAGGCCCTGGTGAAGACCGGGAAAGCCGCGATTGGGAAGGTTGCCTTTGCAGGGCGCGAGAACATTATCGCCGTGGTGCCGGCTCCGAACGACGAGCGCGGCATGATGGGCTATACGCTGCGCTTTCAAAATGAGCTGCGCAATCAAAGCGACTACTTCCGCGAGATCAAGGCGACGCCCATTGACAGCGATTCTCTCGAACTTGCCGAAACACTGATCAAAAAGATGTCGGGCAAGCTCGATATGAGCAAGTTCGAAGACGGCTACGAAGTCGCCGTGAAGGCCCTCGTCGACGCCAAGATCAATAATCTTCCCATTCCCATTGACGAGGAGCCCCGGAAGCAGCCCGCCAAGGTCGTCAACTTGATGGATGCGCTGCGCAAGAGCATTGGTCCTGACACGCGCCTGGGCAAGAAGCCGCCCAAGAGCGAAAAAGAGCTGCCCGGCAAAAAGATTGGCCTCGTCAAGCCGGCCTCAAAACGCAAATCGGCATAAGTCGACCCAATCCGCTGCACGAAAGCGTCTCCAACTCCGTCCTCGCCACGATAGACGCGCCTCACTCTCATCGGATTTGAGAGTTCGCTGAATTGCGGATTCTCAGCGACGCCGGGCAATTCTCAATACCAAAATGCGGGAACCAACTCGCCGAAATGGCATCAGATGGTCAGGTAGATCCTTTCGGCCGAACTTTCCCCTCAAGCCCCAAAAGTGAGGAATCCCCATGGACGCAACCCAATCCGACGCGCTGGTCTTTTTCGGCGCCACCGGCGACCTCGCCTACAAGAAAATCTTTCCCGCTCTGCACGCCATGATCAAGCGCGGACACCTGAGCGTTCCCGTCATTGGCGTTGCCAAGGCCGGCTGGAACCTCGACAATCTCCGCGCCCGGGCCAAAGACAGCATCGAGACCCACGGCGGCCTCGATCCAAAAGCCTTCGATACCCTGTGCAACCTCCTCCACTATGTCGATGGCGACTATAACGAGACTTCCACTTTCACCGCCATCCGCAAAGAGTTGGGGTCGGTCGAGCGGCCCGCGCACTATCTCGCCATTCCGCCCGTGCTCTTCGAGACCGTGGTGCGTCAACTCGCAGCTGTAGGATGCACAGCCTCGTCCGGTTGCTCCGGTGGAGCACGTGTGATCGTCGAAAAGCCCTTCGGGCACGACCTTGCTTCCGCGCGCGAGCTCAACAACATCCTGCACAGCGCTCTTCCCGAATCCGCCATCTTCCGCATCGATCACTACCTCGCCAAACGACCCGTGAACAACGTCGTGATCTTTCGCTTTGCCAATGCCTTCATGGAGCCGTTCTGGAATCGGAATTACATCGAGAGCGTCCAGATCACCATGGCAGAGGACTTCGGCGTCCAGGGACGCGGCGCTTTCTACGACCAGACTGGCGCCATTCGCGACGTGATTCAAAATCATCTCTTCCAGATCGTTTGCAATCTCGCTATGGAACCGCCCGTGCGTACCGATGCCGAATCCATTCGCGACGAAAAGGTCAAGGTGCTCAAGGCCATCCCCGCGATTGACGCGCGCCATCTGATTCGCGGCCAGTTTCGCGGATACCAGCAGGAGAAAGGAGTCGCTCCCAACTCCAACGTCGAAACCTTCGCCGCCCTGCGCCTCGAGATCGATTCCTGGCGATGGAAAGGCGTGCCGTTCTACATTCGCGCCGGCAAATATCTTCCCGTCACGTGTACCGAAGTGCTGGCCACCTTCCGCGAACCTCCGACGTTCCTGCAAGATCATGGCGCCACCCGCAACTATATGCGCTTCCGCATCAGCCCCGAGATGGAAATTGCCATCGGCGCAACGGTCATGGGCGCCAAGGAAGCACTCGAAGGAAGACCCGTGGAAATGGTGGCGAGCCGGTTGCCGTGTCCCGAGGAGATGGAAGCCTACGAACGCGTCCTGGGCGACGCCATGGCCGGCGATCCCAGCCACTTCGCGCGCGAAGACTACGTCGAAGAAGCCTGGCGAATCGTCGATCCCATTCTCAAAACGCAGGCCCCCGTATTGGATTACGAGAAGCAAACCTGGGGCCCGCCGCTCCCGGGCATGCTGGTCACGCCGGCCGTAGGATGGCATAATCCTGCTGCGGCAGCGCCCAACGTCGCCGCTTCCGCCGTACAGGCTGCCTGAACTTCGCAACCGCTCGCCACCGGCGCTGCCTCATGCACCCTCGCGCAGTTGCAGCTTGCCGATCACCCAGGGCAGGCTCAATCCCTGCCCCACCAGCGTCGCCAGGATCGCCGCAAAGCTCAGAAAGATGAGAATCGCCCGCTGCGGAAATGCAGCACCCGTGTCCACCACTTCAGGCAATGCCATCGCTGCGGCCAGCGCAATCACGCCCCGCATCCCCGTCCAGCCCACAAAGAACGTCTCATTGGTCCGCGGTCGTGCGCCAGGCCGCCCCGCGATCCTCCGCAGCGCGAATCCAATCCACGATGCCGCAAAAACCCATACCAGGCGAAGCACAATCAAAAGCGCCACCAGCAGCACGGCATCCAACAGCAGTTCGTCGATGTGCACGTTGCGAATCGCCGCCAGCACCTGAGGCAGTTGCAGCCCGATCAGCGCAAACACAATTCCGTTCAGCACGAAATCCAGCGTGTTCCACACCGCGGAAACCTCCACACGCGCTCGCTCCGAGAGCGCCTCCGATCGCTTTTCTCCCAGGTACAAGCCGCAGGCGACCGTTGCCAGAACTCCCGACCCATTCACCGATTCGGCCGTCACGAAGGCGATGTAAGGCGCCAGCAGGGTCAGCGTGATCTCGATGGGCGCGTCGTTGAGCCGATGCTGGCACCAGCGAATCACCCACCCGGCAAGCAGACCAAACAAAACTCCGGCGACAGAAAGATACAGCAGGCGCAGCGCGCCCCCGCCCAAGGTTGGAACCTCATTGCTCACCAGCATGCTCGTCGAGAATTCGAGAGCCAGCAGCGACGTAGCATCGTTCAACAGGCTCTCCCCCTCAAGAACGTTCGCAATCCGGCTCGGCAGGTTCATGCGCTTCGCGATCGCGGTTGCCGCAATCGCATCTGTGCTGGCTACCAGCGCCCCCAGCACAAATCCGCTCCGATGATCGAAGTTTGGCAAAAGCCATCCGGTAAAGAAAGCCACCGCGGCAACCGTGAATCCCACCAGGCCGAACGCCATCATCGAAATCTTCGTAAGGTGCCGTCGAAGGTCGCGCCACGACGCATGAAACGCAGCCGCAAACAGCAGGGGCGGCAGCAGCACCAGGAAAACAACGTCGGGATTCAATCCCACGCGCGGCACATGGGGCACAAGCGACACCGCCAGCCCGCCGACCACAAGAACAATGGGATACGGCGTTTGAAAACGCCGCGCCAGCACCGCCAGCGCCACGACCAGCGCCATCACAAAGAGAAGAATGAATTCGAGATGATGAATCTCTGCCGTCTGCATGCGTCACTCCTGGTCGCGCCCATCAGGTCGCGGGACTTTTCTCCTCCCACACCGCGATCCATCTTTTGGCCTGAAAAGAGTTGTTGCCTCATACAATGCCGGCTCTGCATCGACTTCCACGCGTCTCCGCTGGAAAGGCCGATCCAGAGCCGGTCAAAGCAAACAGGAATTGGAATCGGTCATTTGCCTCCCGCCACCCATACAGCGTTATGTGCGGAGAGGTTCACGCCAGACACTTCGGTGCTGAGCTGAATGCTCTGCAGCCCCGATCGCTTGCCGGGCGTCGCCGAAAAGCTAAGCAGGTACTGGTTGTTGAACGTGGTCTGCATCTGCCGCAGATACCGACCGATACTTACCGGGCTCTGCAGACCGAGATCGAACGAGGCGCCGCCGGTGTTCTCTGCGAGCCGCGTCATGTTCAGCTGACCATTCATCGCCGTCCAGTAGCCGCGCTGAAAGTGCATCGCAGCCGGCGTATAGATGGTGTAGATGTTGGTGCCGGTCCTCTGCGCCACCTCGGTCGCCGCGTTCACGTCCGTGTCGACCTTGTAGCCACGGTGCCAGCCGAAGGAATGCCGATCGCGGCCGATACCATCCGTCAGCAGAAGCACCGCGCGGCGATTTTCGTCCGCGGGCCACCGCTTCATCAGGTCGACAACCGAAAGATAGGGGCTCCCGTAAGCTCCCGCATTTCCAATCGGAATGCGCAGTGCCTTTGTGGCAAGATCATGATCGGTTGTCAGATCCTGTGCAATCTGCACCGTTCCATTCCGCATATAGCCCACGCCAATCAACGTGCTTCCCGGCTGATCGCGCACAAACGAGCGCAGGTCGTCATACTGCAGCGTGAGCCGCGCCTCCGCGGTTTCGTCGATCAGGATGAAGAGCTCCATCCCCGCGCGATCTCCGCGGGCCGGAACCCAATCCGTGATCGCGAGCTGACTCTTTCCTTGTTTCAGCACGACATCGTCGCGGCTGATTTCCGGCATCCGCTTGCCGTCGGCAACGCTCGCGGTGACCGTCACGGTGATCGGCACACTCGCCGCCGAAACCGCTTCGGCTGCGTACGCGCTCGCTGTGGTGGCCAACAGGCCGGCAGCAAGCAGGCTATACAACTTCTTCCTCATTGCGAACCCCATGGTCTTCTCCTTTTGCATTCGAGCAATTCGTTCCTTCTGAACCGATCGCTCCTTGGTTGTACGTCGATTTACGCGCTCCACCTGAAGCCCCGAAACGCCTGTCCGGCCTGTTCTTCCGGACAGGTCATCGAAGGGCATTCACGCCTTCACGCCGGCCAGCTTGCGAACCGCTCCCAGTCCAAGCGAAGTCCCGAGGCTCAACAATCCCAGCAGCCCAGCCCAGGGTAGGGGGCTCGCCGTGTTGGGAAGTGTGTCCGGGCCATCCACGTGTTCTGCGGTCACGTTCGATGCCACCTGATCCGGCATCGGAGCTGCGTTTTGGAAAAGCAGCACGCCAAGCATCCTCGGAGTCGCCGGCGCAGGAACTTGCCCCACGTTCGTCTTGCTCAGCTCCACCACCTTCTCCGGCGAGTCGGTCACGATCGTCGCCTCGAGCTTCATGCCCTTCCTGAGATCGAAGACCGTCTTCGATTTCCCGTTGATCGTGAACTGCGCGTGCGAGGGCACTTTGTAGAGCTGATTCGTGCCGTCCGGCAGCGTCAGAATCACTGAGCCCGGCGCATTCACATGCCACACCTTGCCCTTCAGCGTTCTCACCGTGTTCACAAAACGAGGCGTCGTCGTTGTGACAATGCTCTGCGTCAGCTTGGTGCCGGTCTTCAGCCCGCTCACGGTCACATCCTTGCCGTCGATCGTGAACTTCTCGTTCGAAGGAACGACGAGATGCTCCACCTTCCCGTTTTCCAGTTTGAGAACCAAATCGTTCCCCTCCACATATACGATCTCTGCATTCCGTACCTGGGATTCGAGGGTCGACTCCCCGTGACGGACAGAGGTTGTCGTGGTGTCTTGCGCCCAGGCGCTTGCCACTCCGATGGAGAAGCCAACGGCGCTCAGTGCGATCAGTTGAGTGAAGCGTGGTCGATACGTTGTGAATTGCATGATTTCCTCCTTTGGTTGACTGCAGTGGATGGATTCATCGCGATGCAGGAGTCTGCCTCGCGATGGGTGTATGGTGCGTGAGATATCCCGTCAAGACATATCTCTGCGGCGCGCTCCCAACGAAATAGAACGGGTAGCACGTCACTAGCGTGACCGCGGGGGACCTCTGCGGCCGCAGCACGCTGACGTCGCGCGGAGAAACTATCTGGATCCGCTCGATGGTGTAGACATCCATGCTGTCGCGCAACTTCAACTCGATCGTGTCGCCCTGCTTCACATCCTTGAGCCCGCGAAAGAAACCGTCTCGATGGCCCGCGATGCCGATATTCCCTGTCTCGCCAGGCTTTGCCGTTCCGCCAATTCTTCCCACGCCGCGATTCAGCGTAAGCGCATCCGTTCCTTCAAACAGCGGCGTCAATAAATGAATCGATGGAATCTCCAACACCGCCAGCGGCTCACCGTCATGCTTTGCTGCGCCGGCTTTGAAGGCCCGGACTCGTCCTTCATCCCAATCACGAAAATCTGTCTTCGCCATTTCGTTCGGGCGCATCCCTTCCACGCTCGCCGTCTCCATCCGCGAGTGCTCCTGCGGCGGTGCCTGCTCAGCCGCCTCATCCAATGCCGCAAGAGCCTTCAGTGCGGCCCGCGAACCGAGATAACTGTCTAACCGTGCCGCGCCGAAAATTGCCAGGAGCACCATGCCTGCCACAAACAGCCCGACCTCCGCCCCCTTCCACAGCCACTTTGCGCCCGCACTCTTGCCGATCCGGGTGCTCGAGGTGTTTGTCCCGCTGCTGCCGATTTGTTCGTCGTTCGTCAATGGCATCCCTGTCTCTCTTGCCTCTTCTGCTTCCATCCCGCGTCGCGTTCAATCCATCTGCGCCAGCAGTTTCTGGCGGATCTGTTCGTTTTTCTCAAGAAGCATCGCGATCATGTATTCCAGGCTGGCGATGCGCTCTTGATGGTTGTGCAGGGCGAGCGCACGGTCGCCATGCAACGCAGGCGACTCGGCCTCCCACAGCGGCAGCAAAGCGAACTCGATCAATTCAACGTTTTCGCGCTTCGCCTGTCCTCTTTCGAAGTCACTCATATCCACCTCCATGCGTTCTCGCCCTATGAGTTAGCAGTTCGCGTGCCAATTGTTCTTCATGTCCTTTCTGGGACTTACAACCACTTACTCTGCTGAATCATCGGCAATGCCGATGGATCGGCACGCTTGCGCGTGGAAATGTAACTCGCCGAGTCCGCCGCAAAAGTTGCCGCCTATGCTCCACATCTCTGCGCGAGCGCACAACGAAAAGCAAAGACACACGCTTCGCAACCCGCTTCACAGGACGCACGCTGAGTTATCGAACAACTAAGTCAGGGAATGGCCGCGAAGGTAGGCTGAGATACAAGAATGGAGCGTCGGAAAGAAGGCGCCGAAGGCGCGACGCTAAGACGCGGCTCCGGCTTTCTGCAAATGAGTTACTCAAGCACGATCGCTCCAAGCCGCCCCGCGCGGCTTCGAGCAATCTGCCACGCCTCGGCCTCGCTTACGTGGCGGGCTGCGTCTTGAACTGGCTCTTGCTGATTTGCAGGCTCGCGATCTTCGAATCCAGGGTCTGTCGCGGAATACCCAGCCTCGCCGCTGCCCCCGATGGGCCCGCAACGCGCCCGCGTGTCGTCGCGAGCGCTGCCTCAATCATCTCCCGCTCCCGCTCAGCCAGGGCTGCCGAGAGCCTGTCCATCCGACTGGGAATCGCCAGGGAGTCGCGCGTGACCCACGCCTCGTCGACCGTGAACGTGTCCCCTTCCGACAGAATTACCGCCCGCTCCACCACGTTCTGCAGCTCTCGGATGTTGCCGGGCCACTCGTACGCCTTCAGCAGGTCGATGGCTTGCTGCGCGATTCTGCGAAACCGTTTGCCCGTTTTCTCGGCGTACTTCTCCACCAGATACTCAACCAGCACCGGCACATCGTCGACGCGCTCCCGCAAAGCAGGAAGCCGGATGGGGAAGACATTCAGACGGTAAAACATATCCAGCCGGAACGCTCCCGCGCTCACTGCTGCCTTCAGATCGCGGTTCGTCGCCGCGATGATCCGCACATCCACTGACACCGGATGGCTGCTTCCCACACGTTCAAATTCCCGCTCCTGCAAAACCCGCAACAGCGTCACCTGCGTCTCCAGCGGCAGTTCGCCAATCTCGTCCAAAAAGATCGTTCCTTTGTCCGCGGCTTCAAAACGCCCCAGGCGTCGCTGCATTGCCCCTGTAAATGCGCCCTTCTCGTGGCCGAAAAGTTCCGAGGCAATCAGCGAAGCGGGAATCGCCGCGCAGTTCACGCGAATGAACGGCCGCGATGCTCGACGCGAGCGCGCATGAATGGCGCGCGCAATCAATTCCTTGCCGGTTCCTGTCTCTCCCAGGACCAGCACCGTCGTGTCCGTCGGTGCAACCAGGTTTACTTGCTGCAACACCGTCTTCAATGCCGCGCTCTCTCCCACAATGGCGTCCCCTGCCAGGGGTGAGGACAACGACTCTCCGCGCGCGAATGTTCCCCGACCGCGATCCACCGCACTGGGCGTCTGTGTTGAGAACATGGCAACCTCCTCGGCTTTTGACAGGCTCAGCCCGCAATGGTTTTGTGTAGCGCCGCGTCTATCTCCCGCAGCAGCGCATCTCTGCGCACCGGCTTATTCAGAAAGCCCGAAGCACCGGCGCTCATCAGCACGTTGCGCAGGGAAGCATCGCCATGTGCTGTCACAAAAATGATGGGAATCAAGCTGCGCGCATCCTGCAGGCAGCGTTGTAACTCGATGCCGCTCATTCCAGGGAGCCGCACATCGAGAATCAGGCACCGCACCTTTTCCCGCTCCGTGGATTCAAGAAACTCTTCGGCGCTGGCAAACTCCGCTGAGACAAATCCTGCGGCTTTCAGCACGCTCCCCAAGGCCTCGCGCAAAGGCTCGTCGTCGTCGACGATCGCAATCACCACGGGCTTGGCATGAGGCGCATTCAAAGGGTGGCATCCTATCCGGCGTCTACAAAGATCCCGCCAGATCGAAGCCTAACAATCGCCCGAACGAAAAACCATCCTGCTTTAGGAGGACATCCATGCCTACTTGTGCGCCGTTCTCAATCGCTCCGCCATGCGCACCAGGTGGGCCAGGGAGTCGGCCTTCGTCTTCTCCATCACGCGCGCCCGGTGCGTCTTCACCGTCAACTCGCTCATGCCCAGTCGGTCCGCAATCTGCTTGTTCAGCAAGCCGGCAACCACAAGTCCCAGTACCTCAGTCTCGCGGGGAGTCAGCGAGACGAAGCATTCTTGAATTTCCGCCAGGGCCGCGCGTTCCTTGCGGAGCACGCGATCGCGCTCGATCGCCTTCTGCACCGCATCCAGCAACTCCTGGCTGCGCACCGGCTTGGTCAGGAATTCGAGCGCTCCATCTTTCATCGCGCGCACCGTCATCGCCACATCGGCATGGCCGGTAAGAAAAATGATCGGAACCGCAACGCCCGCCTCGTTCAATTGCCGCTGCAGATCCAGCCCGCTCTGGCCCGGCATACGCACATCCAGCACCAGGCAGCCTGGGCCTTCCGGTTTCTTCGCCTGCAGAAACTCCGCCGCCGAAGCAAACCCTGTCGCACGCAACCCGATCGACCGAATCAGGCTCTGAATCCCGTCGCGAATCAGCGCCTCGTCGTCGATCACATACACCATGGGCTCCTGCTCTTTCATGCCCCACCCGCCTCCGCACTCCGCAGGGTGAACTGCAAAGTCGTTCCCCTACCCGGCGTCGACTCCGCCCACAGCCTTCCCCCATGCGCTTCAATAATGGAGCGGCTGATGGGCAATCCCATGCCAATGCCCTGCGTCCGCGTCGTAAAAAATGGCTCAAACAGGCGCGCCATCGTCTCCGCAGTTACGCCAATCCCCGTATCCCCGACTGCGACCGACACCTGCCCGTCTTCCAGCGTGCGTGAGCAAATCGTCAGTTCCCGCGCCCGATCTGAAACTCCCGACATTGCCTCGATTCCGTTCACCACAAGATTAAGCAAAACCTGCTGCAGTTGGATCCTGTCCGCAATCACCGCCGGCAAATCCGCCGCCAGCTCCGTACGGATCATGACTTCATTGCGGCTCGCCTGGCCCGCGGCCAACGCACACGTCTCTTCGATCACCGGATTCAGTTGCACCCGCAACCGCTCCGGAGGGGCTTTGTGGATGAGCGAGCGAATGCGCGTAATCACCTCCGAGGCGCGCGTTGCTCCTTGAACCGCCCGCTCTGCCGCGGCTCGCGCCTCGCCAAGATTCGGCTCCTGCAGCCCCAGCCACGCCACGCATGCGTCGGCGTTCGCCACCACCGCCGCAAGCGGCTGGTTCACTTCGTGCGCAATCGACGCAGTCAATTCGCCAATGGTCGTAATTCGCACCACCCGAGCCAGTTCGCTCCGCGTCAATTGCAATGCCTCTTCAGTCTGGCGCTGCTCTTCCATCTGCCGCACCAGCGCCTCATTCGCGGCTTTCAACTCCACCGTCCGCTCCGCGACCCGCACTTCCAGTTGGTCGCGCGCCTCGCGCACCGCATCGTCTGCGTCGCGCCTCCAGGCGATCACCCAGTTCGCAGCCACCACGCACAGAACAAATACCCCAAAGTACGGCAAATCGCTCAGATTGACGCGCAGCGATCCGGTAGGCGGCACGAAATAGTATTGAACCGCGAGCGTGCTCAGCAGCGCGGCAAGCCACCCCGGACCTCTTCCACCCACCCAGGTTGCCGTCAGCACGGCGGCCGGAAAAAAGAACCACGCCGGATTGCCGAAAGAAGCACGCAGAGCAAGCGACAAAATCAGCGCCGCCGCCACCGCGAAAATCGCAATGCCGTAGTGCAGAAGCCACAGCCCAAAATGCGATTTGGAGCGGATCATGGCCATGCGGGGCTTCGTGTCCTGGTCTTCCTGCTGGCGATCATACAAGAGACACGTTTCCTTTCCGCCGCCGCCCCAGCCGCTCCGATTCATGCTCGATGGTGTTCTTCCGTCGGCCTCCTGCGCACTGGGATGCGCTGCCCTCTTCGTGCCGGCCGTTAAATTGCAAAAACCTTTTGCGCCGTTCTCTGCTAGTTTGTTCGGCATGAGAGTTTCCGCTTTTCGTCGAACGCCAAAATGCGCCTGGCTCCCATTGGCCCTCTTCGTCCTCGTTGGAACCCAACCGCGCAGAACCGTCGCGCAGGCCCCAGCTCAAACTCCGTCCGCGCCCCAAGTTCCCGACTGGGCCCTCCCCGGCTCGGCCGCCCACAAGCAGGTCCCGCCACCGAAAGACTTTCACCGCGCCACCAGGACTTTCGACACGCCCATCGGCATCTTCCAAGGGCAATCCGATATCGGCAGCGCGCTGGTGCCCGGCAGTGCCACCTTCGATCCCGCCACGAAGCAGTACACCATCAACTCCGCCGGCTACAACATCTGGTACACGCGCGACGAGTTCCGTTATCTCTGGAAGAAAATCTCCGGCGACGTCTCCTTCGCCGCCAATGTCGCCTTTCCCGTCCCGCAGAACCCTCCGCAGGATCGCAAGGTGGTGCTCGTGATCCGCCAGGATCTCGACGACGACTCGAAGGAAATCATGGTCGCCGAGCATGGCACCGGCATGGTCCACCTCGCCGAACGTCCCGACAAGAACAAGATGATCTCCGACATGCAGTACCGGATCGGCGGTTCGCTTCTTGCCGGCGTGCTGCCCCAGCGCATCGGCATTGAGAAACACAACGACAGCGTTGCCCTCTTCATCAGCGTCAAAGGAGAGCCGATGCACCAGTTCGGCCCTCCCCTCGAGATTCACTTCGACGGCCCGTTTTATGTCGGCCTCGGTTTCTGCTCACATCAGCCAGTCACCGTCGATACCGGCACTTTCTCCGACGTTTTGCTCGTGGATGCTGCCGGCCAGGTGCGCTGAGAGTCCCCCTACTCAAAAAGTAAGAAATCCGCAACCCAGATCGTGTACCGCAGCGAGATCACACATGACAACCGGCCTTCGCAAGGGACTCACCCACTACGGCGACAGAGGCTTCTCGCTGTTCCTCCGCAAGGCCTTCATCAAGGCCATGGGTTACTCCGACGATGCCCTCGACCGTCCCATCGTTGGCATCACCGACACCTTCAGCGATTTCAATCCCTGCCATGCCAACGTGCCCCAGCTCATCGAAAGCGCGAAGCGCGGCGTGATGCTGGCTGGCGGACTGCCCATGGTTTTTCCCACCATTTCCCTCGGGGAACAATTCGTTCAGCCGACCTCCATGTTCCTGCGCAACCTCATGGCCATCGATACCGAGGAGATGATCCGCGCCCAGCCCATCGACGCCGTGCTCGTGATCGGCGGATGCGACAAAACCCTCCCCGCGCAAGTCATGGCATTGGCCAGCGTCGACCTGCCTGCTGTGGTTCTGCCCACTGGCCCCATGATCGTTGGCCACCACAAGGGCGAAGTGCTTGGAGCCTGCACCGATTGCCGTCGCCTCTGGGCGCAGTTTCGCGCCGGCTCCATCGATGCAGCCGAGATCGAACGCGTCAACAGCCGCCTCGCGCCCTCCGCCGGCACTTGCATGGTGATGGGCACGGCCAGCACCATGGCCTGCATCCTCGAAGCAATGGGCCTCGCTCTGCCTATGAGCGCCACCGCGCCCGCGGTTCACTCCGAACGTCTGCGTATCGCCGAGGCCAGCGGGCGCCGCGCCGCTGAGATCGCTATTGCCGGCTCTCCGCGATCGCGCGATCTCATCACCGCGTCCTCTCTGCGCAACGCGATGATTGTCCTGCAGGCCATCGGTGGATCGACCAACGGCCTTCTGCATCTCTCCGCCATCGCCGGTCGCGTCGGCATCCCGCTCGATCTCGACGCATTCGACAAGCTCGGCCGCGAAGTCCCTGTCCTCATCGACCTCAAACCCACCGGCGATCATTATATGGAGCACTTCCATCACGCCGGCGGCATGCCTGCGTTGCTGCGCGAGCTCGCTTCCTTTCTCGATCTTGAGGCGCTCACCATCTCCGGCGCCCGTCTCGGCGACGTTCTCGCGCAGGCCGAAACCGTACCCAGGCAGGATGTGATTCGCCCCGTCTCCGCGCCGCTCAAACCGCAGGGAGCGCTCGCCGTCCTCCGCGGCAACCTCGCACCCTCAACCGCCATCATCAAGCAATCGACAGCTTCGCCGCAGCTGATGCAGCACACCGGCCGCGCCGTCGTCTTCGACTCGCTCGAAGATCTGGCCAACCGCATCGACGCTCCCGACCTCGACGTGCAGCCCGACGACGTGCTCGTGCTCCGCAATGCCGGCCCCAGGGGCGCGCCCGGCATGCCCGAAGCAGGCTATCTTCCCATCCCCGCCAAGCTCGCACGGCAGGGCGTCAAAGACATGGTGCGCATCTCTGACGCACGCATGAGCGGTACAGCCTTTGGCACCGTTGTCCTGCACATTGCGCCTGAAGCCGCGGCGGGCGGCCCGCTCGCGGTGGTGCGCAATGGCGACCGCATCCGACTCGATGTCGCCGCGCGGCGCCTCGAGCTGCTCATCGACGACAACGAATTGCAGGCCCGCCTCAAGGCCTGGCACATCGCCGGTCCTCCGCCTGCCCCTGCACGCGGCTACGCGAGGCTCTATCATGAGTGCGTCCTGCAGGCCGATCGCGGATGCGATTTCAATTTTCTTCTCGAGCCGAAGCAGCCCTGACGGCTCGGGTGTGAGGTCTTTTCCCCCAATGACAACGGAACGCGCGATCGTCTTCGGTCTCGGCGCAATGCACCCCACCGTAGAGCAGGCGCTCGCCGCGAAATTCGAGCTCCACCGCGATTCCGAGCTCGGTCTCGAAGACGCCATCGCTCGCTATGGCCCACAGGCGCGCGCCCTCATCACGCGCGGCCGCAATCGCGTCGGCGCCGAGTTCATGAGCCGCTTCCCGCACATCGAGCTCATCGCCAACTTCGGCGTCGGCTACGACTCCATTGACGTCCCCGCCGCAACCGCCCGCGGCATCATCGTGACTAACACGCCCAACGTGCTCGACGGCGAGATGGGCGACTTCACGCTCGCTCTTCTGCTGGCGACAGTGCGCCGCCTTCCCCAAGCCGACCGCTATCTGCGCGATGGCCTCTGGAGCCAGCATCATGACTTCCCGCTCTCCGCATCCCTCCGCGAGCGGACCATCGGCATCGCCGGACTGGGACGCATTGGCAAAGTCGTCGCGCGCCGCCTCGAAGGCTTCGACCTGCCCATCGCCTACTTCGGACGCCATGCGCAGCCCGAGGTCCTTTACCGGTTCTACAGCGATCTTCGCGAACTTGCACGCTCTGTCGATACACTCATCGTCACGCTTCCCGGAGGCGCGTACACGGCTCGCATCGTGAATCGCGATGTTCTCGACTCCCTCGGCCCGCAAGGAATCTTGATCAACGTCGCACGCGGTTCCGTCGTCGATCAGCCTGCGCTCATTGAAGCGCTCCGTACCGGCGCCATCCTCGCCGCGGGCCTCGACGTCTATCAGGACGAGCCAAACGTTCCACCTGAATTGCTTGCCCTCGACAACGCGGTCCTCTTGCCCCACATCGGCACCGCAACCAGCCTCACACGGCAGCGCATGGGCGAGCTGCTCGTCGCCAACGTCGTCTCCTGGTTCACGCGCAAAGTCGCGGTCACCCCCGTGAACACCATCGCTGCTCCATGAACGCACGATCTAACCCGATCCCGCGAAAGGACATCATGCAGACCCACACCCGAAGAGCTTTTCTTCAATCCGCCGGCAGCCTCGGTCTCGCGGCCACCCTCGATGCCAGCTTTCCCCGTCTCTGCAAGGCAGATGCCATGGGCCTTCCACCGGGCATCCAGCTCTACACCGTGCGCACTGACATCGCGCGCGATACGCCGGGCACCCTCAAGCAGCTGCGCACCATCGGTTTCGTCGAAGTCGAAAGCGCCGGCTTCGGCAAATATTCTGCCAAAGAGTTTCACAGTATGCTCGACGACGCGGGTCTGCGCGTTCCCAGCGCCCACCTTCGTCTCACCCCCACCGCCTGCGGACCCGCCTTTGACGATGCGCACACCCTCGGAGCGCACTACGCCACCAGCTCCAGCCTGCAGACGTCGCTGCATCCGCCTAACTTCGCCGGACTCCCTCCTGGCCACCGGCCTTCCATGGCGCCCCTCGGACTCGACGGCTTCAAGAAACTCGCAGACGCGATGAACGACATCGGCAAGCAAGCCAAAGCAGCCGGACTGCAGTACGCCTACCACAATCACAACTACGAATTTGAGAAGATGCCCGACGGCAGCTACGGCTACGATGTCCTCGTCAACAGCACCGACCCAGGCCTGGTGAAGTTCGAAATCGACTGTGGCTGGATGAGCGTCGCCGGCGCCGACCCCGTCGCCTACATGCGCAAATATCCGGGCCGCTTCCGCATGATCCACGTGAAGGAGTTCCAACCGGTGAGCGCTCCCATCACCAGCCTCTTTGGTTCCGAACGTCCCAAGGGCACCGACCTCGGCACCGGGTTCATCGACTACAAACGCATCTTCGCCGAAGGCAAAGCCGCGGGCATCGAACACGCCTTCTCTGAACAGGAAGACCCTTTCCCGGTTTCGCAAATGGCCTCCGCCGAAGCTGCCTTCCGCTTCCTCCACCAGTCTTCTTGAAGAGCGTCCCGGGCACTTGACCAAGAGGAGAAGCCTGATCAGCAGGCTCCCCGCCTTGTTTCTATTGCACCGTCAGCGTGAACGTCGTGCTCTGCGTGAGGGTGCCGGCAGTTGCAGTCACCGTCACCGTGCTCGTACCGGCCGGCGTTTTCGAACCACCACCACTGCCTCCGTTGCCGCCCCCACCGCCTCCACCACCGCAGCCACAAACCGCAAGCCCCAGCGCCACGAAGATCAGCACGAACACCATCCCCAGCGCCCTGCGCCGCAACCGCACCACGCCTCCCAGCCCCAGCAGCAAGAGAGCCAGCATCGTCCCAGCCTGCGCTCCGCTGTGACGCGGAGAAGCAGGACGGCTCAGCGAAGCCGCCGCCACGTTGGTCGCCACCGTCACCGTCGTAGTCGCCGCCGTGCCTCCGGTCGGCGTGACTGTCGATGGCGAGAAGGAGCAGGTGCTCGCCGCAGGCAGCCCGGAGCAGGCAAAGCTCACCGCCTGGCTGAACCCGTTCGTCGGCGTCACGGTGATCTTCGTCGTCCCCGAGCTGCCGGCGCTCACCGTGATCGCCGTTGGGCTCGCGCTCACGCTGAAGCCCGGCGTTCCCACCGTCTCGGTCAGCACACTCGACGTCGAAGCCGCGAAGGTCGCGTCGCCCCCGTACGCGGCGGTGATCGAGTGACTTCCCGCCGCCAGCGTCGACGTGGAATACGTCGCCTGGGCGCTCGCGTTCAACGTCCCGGGGCCCAGCGCCGTGGTTCCGTCGAGGAAGGTCACTGTGCCCGTCGGCGTAACCGATGGCCCGGCAACGGTTGCGGTCAACGTCACACTCGCGCCCGTAGCCGCCGGATTCGCCGACGAGGTCAACGTCGTCGTCGTCGCCGTCGTCCCGACGCTGCCGTTCACCACTTCCGTCAGCACCGTCGAAGTGGAGCCCGCATAATTTCCATCGCCGCCATATACCGCGGTAATCGAATGCGAACCGCCTGACAAGCTTGTTGTCGAGTACGCGGCCACCCCGCTTCCATTCAGCGTGCCCGAACCCAGTGTCGTAGTTCCATCCAGGAACGTCACCGATCCCGTGGGATCGATCGTGCTCCCCATCGGTCCGGTCACCGTCGCGGCAAAGGTAACCGACGCGCCCACCCCAGCCGGGTTTACCGTCGATGTCAATGTGGTCGTCGTCGCCGCGCCCGTCGCCTGCACGCCCGTTCCCTGCATGTAGACCGGTTGCGGGCTCCCCACCACGTTGTCTGTGATCAGCAACGTGCCCGACTCAGGGATTCCCGTTACCACGCTCGGCTTGAATTGCACGCTTGCCGTGCAGTTCGTACCCTCCGCCAGCGAATTGCCGCACGTCGTCGCCGCAAGAATAAAGTCGGAGCTGCTGCGCAGTGCGTTGGTCGGGAAACTCACCGTCGTATCGCCCGTACTCGTCAGGGTGAGCGTCTGCGCTGCGCTCGGCGTATTCACCGCCTGGTTGCCGAAATACAGCGTCGGCGGCGTAATACGCAACTGCGGCCCGGTTGCGCCCGTCCCTGCCATCGTTACGATCTGCCGCGCACCCAGCGCATCGTTGTCCGTGATCGTCAGCGTACCCGTAAAATAACCGGCCGACGGTGGCGTGAACGTCACCGAAATGATGCACGTGGCCTGCGGCGCCAGAGGTACTGTGCAGGTGTTCGCCGAGACCGCAAAGTTTGCCGTCGCCGTCACGCTCGACACCGTAAGCGGACTTTGCCCCGCATTGAGAAGCGTCGTCGTCATCGGCGGGCCTGCTACGCCGATGGCCGAGTTTCCGAAGTCGAGCGCCGACTGCAAAGCTTCGCCCAGCGGCAGCGACAATCCGCTCCCATAGATAGGCACGGTCACCGTTCCCTGTGGATCGTTGCTCGTAATCGTCAGCACCGTGTTCCGCGATCCGGCCGCGGTGGGCTTGAAGACCAGGTCGAATGTGCACGGGTAGCCGCCGCTCAGAATCGTCACCGGGAAGGTCGTGCATTCCGGCACGCCGGGCGCGATCGAGTAGTCGCTGAGCCCCGGCGTAATGGAGTTGATCACGAGATTCGCTCCGCACGAACCCGCGCCACCGGCACAGGGAATCGGCGCATAGTTCGAGATCGTGAGGATCACGCTCGCAGCATTCGAAGTCTCGCCCACCTGCAATCCGCCGAAATTCAACGGATTCGGAACCTCGGATATGCCCATGCCGGGCTGCGTATTCGTGACCGCGTCCGCCTGCAGCGTCACCGTCGGCAAGCCCGTCGCCGCCGGACTCGTCGTCACCGTCAGGGTCGCCGTGCGCAGCCCGCTCGCGCCGACTGCCGGCGTCACGCTAATGTTGACGATGCACGTCGCGCCGGGCGCAATCGTCCCCGGCAGCGCACCGCTCGTTCCGCAACTCACCGAGTGCACGCTGAAATCCCCTGCGTTGGTTCCGGTAATGCCGAGCCCCGTCACCTGCACACTGTTGCTCGTCGACGGATTCTGCAAATCGAGCACGAGTGACGTGCTCGTCCCGATCGCCACAGCAAACTCTGTCTGCAGCAGCACCGGCGAAATGTTCAGGAAGTTCGCCGAGGCTACCGTTCCCGACACTGGAATCGATTGCGGGCTGTCCCCCGCATTATCGGTAAACGTCAGTGTCGCAGTGCGTGTCCCGGTCGCGTTGGCCGGCGGGCTGAAGGTGATGTTCAGATTGCACAGGCTGCCAGGCGACGTCGGGTTCACACCGCAATCATTCACTCCTGTTGGGCTCACCTGGAAATCCGACGCATTCGGCCCGCTCAAAACCATGTTGCTGATGATGAGCGACGCGTCTCCCGTGCTTCCCGCCTGCGCAAACAGCGCAGGGCTGGCCGTTCCCGCGGCTTGTGCTGGAAAGACGATCGGATTCGTCGCAAAGCTAAAGCCTGGCCCCACACCGGACAGACCATTCAGCCCCACCGTCTGCGTGCCTTGTATCGAATTGTTCGTTATAACCAGGCTTTCGATGCGGTTTTCGGCGTCGCATCCCTGCAGAGCCACACAAATCGGCGAAGGCGGACCCGGCGCAAAAGAGGCCGTGATCGTGCAGCTCGCACCGCCCGCTAGCGTCCCAACGCACGTGGTCGACTCCGGGAAGTCCCCGGGCGTGTAGCCATAATCGTTCGGTGAGAATCCAACCGAGATCTCCATCGGCACCGTGCTCGTGTTCTGCACCGTCACCGTCTGCGGAGCGCTGCTGCCGCCAAGCGCAATCTGCGGAAAATTCAGAAAGGTCGCGCTCAAGCTGATCGTCGGCGCGGTTCCCGTGCTCCATTTCTCTACAAAGGTCGGATTGAACACGTTCGGGTTCAACGGATACGTCCCCGGCGTCACCGGCACCGAGCCCGCAAATCCCGCGACATAGACGTTGTTGTTGCTGTCGATCTCTACAGCGGTCGACTGCCCGGTATTGCCTGCGATCAGCGACGCAAACGTCAGGCCGGTCCCGTTGCTCGTCATCTCTGCCAAAAACGGCACGTACAACCCAGGCAATATTTTGTAGCTGTCCGCGGTCACAGGGAAGTCCTGCGACGTCGTCACCCCGGTCAGCCACACGTTGTCGCTTGAGTCCAGCGCAATGCTTTCTACTTCGTCCTGCCCGGTGCCTCCTACATAGGTCAAAAACGAGAGTGCACCCGTCGCATCGAGCTTGCCCACCAATCCCGTCCCGCACGCGCTGGGAAGAAACGGAGTCATGATCGGCCCCCAGAGGCAGCTGTCTCCATACGTGCTTTTGTTCGTCGTCTGGAAGACCCCGGTCGTGACCGGCAGATGGGCTGCGGCCGTCGCCCCGCCAAAGTACGCATTCCCGCTGCTGTCTACCGCCAGGCTGCTGGGGCCAGTATCCGCATCTGCCTCCACCACCGTCAGGTATCCCGGGGTGAGGTGATTCGACGAGAGATTCAGCTTGGTAACAAAAAGACTCGTGCCCGACGCCGTCGCTCCTCCCCCGGGCACATACGTATGCGTCACGCTGCCTAGGCTGCTCGAGAGAGGCAGTTGCGTGCTTCCCGCGACATACACGTTTCCGCTCGTATCGAACGCCAGCCCTGAGCTCCAGTCGTTGTTCGGTCCGCCGATGTAGGCTCCATACCGCAACGCGCCCGTCGCCGGATCGAGACCTACCAGAAAACTGTTGAAGCAGGGGTTCGCGTTGTTGTTGCACGATCCGCCGCCGAACGTGGTCTCGAGTGTGGTCGGTGCAGGCAAAAAGCTGGACGAGTTCGTTGCACCCAGCACCGTCAAGTCCCCGGTGACGGGGTTCAGCCCCACCTGATATGCGCCGCTGGCCTGGTTGCCCCCCAGCAGACTTGAGAACAAAATCTTGGAGCCGTCCGGGCTCAACTTCAGAATGAACCCGTCCGGACAGTTGTATCCCTTGGTTGAGATCCCGCATGGCGTCGGAGCCGATGGACCGATATTCGAGACCGTGGGGAAATCGTTCGCGCCGGTCGCGCCGGTCACAAAAATATCATCGGATCCATCCAGCGCGAGATACGTTCCTGTGCTGGACGCATTCGACCCGCCGATGAAGTCTGAAAACAGGAGCGTCGACGCCGTCGGATCCAGCTTCGTCACAAACAGGTCCTGGCAGTCCTTCGCCGCCGGGTTCGTGTGGATGTCAGAAAAGTTTCCGCTTGTCGACGGAAAGTCGGCGGAGCACGAGTTGCCGGTCACGTAGAGATTCCCGGTCGCGTCCACCTCCATCCCCATTCCCTGGTTGCCATTCGACCCGCCGAATTCGACCGCAAAATCCAGCACCGGATCGATCACCAGCGCACGGCTGCGATCGTAGGCGCCCACGGCAAACTGCAGCTCATGATTCTGCGCCAACACAAACCGGCTTGGCACCGTATGCCGCGCGCCATCGATCGTCTGGTACGACTCCGGCCGATGCAGCTTCACCGCACCGACGGCCGTCTCAAGCAGCGCATTACCCTCCGCGTCCAGCTTTACTTGCGACGCACCCCGCGTTCCCAACCGGATTTGCTCCGGTTCAGCTCCAGGCGCAACGTTGAAGTCGTACTCCAGTTCTTCATGGCTGCCGTACAGCACCAGGTCGATTCCCGGATACGGCCCGGCAATCTTCACGCGATTAAAATGCGGCACGCCCATCCGCCACTTCGCAGGATCGTTGCCAATGAAGTAGTTGCTGCGTCCGCCCTGAGGATCGAGACCCGTCACCGCCGCGCTGCTTGTCGCGCCCATCAGCCGCAGCTGCAGCTGGCTCGATTCTTCCCGCGAGGGCGCGAACGAACCGGCTCCGCGATCGGCGCCGCCAGCCCTGGCCCCATCCGCGCTGGTCGTAGCGCCAGGCCGATGCAGCGCAAGGTCCAGCCCCATCCGCGACACGCCCAGCGCATAGCCAGGACCATGCGCCACAAACGCAAATCCGGCCGCAGCCTGGCCCCGGTTCGCTTCAAAGTCCAGCGGCATGCGCCAAAAGGTCTGGACACGTTCTGCGTCCACTTTGCGCACCTTGCCTGCAGCCCGACGCGCCGGTCCCTGTGCCTTCGTTTCAGCGGCAGCACTCGCCCTCGCCGCATGCGTCGCCGCTTGCAATGCAGGCTTCTCGGTGTGCAGCGTGATCGTTGGCGCAACGCCCAGTGCAGCCGCAACCAGGCCGGCAGAAATCCACCCCATTTTCATCCCAGACCCCCACATGCACCCGCCGTCGCGCGCGTGCAAATCCCATAGGACTGGAACCCGCAGTCCTTCCAAGCTTTCGAATCAGCCTTGACCTGAGGATTTGGGTTCCCGGTTAGTAGTGTGCGAAATCGCAAAAATCAACCGGTGAGGGGATCACCGCATGAGATTCCGTGAGGATAAATGCGAAATCTCACAACTCCGCGAACATCCCGGGACGATTGTGCGCGAGGAAAATTGTCGGGATCGTACCGTCGACGCTGAGAGCTTATCAACCAGCCGGGCGGCTCTCTTGCTAGCGGTCCTTTCTGGCCGCCGGCAGATTCAACCGCGTCACCGGGATCCCGCGCGGAGGCAACAACCGGAACTGCGTCGGCGGAATCGGCACATTCACCCGCAGGGTCGCAACCTTCAACTCCACGTGCAGGTCCTGCCGCGGCTCGGTCAATTCCATGCGCCGCGGGAAACACACCGCGCCTTCACGATCGCCGCTCCCCAGCACCGTACGCCAGTCGCCATAATGCATATCGAGAACAACTTGCTTCTTGCTATCCAACATCGTGATTCCCGCGACGGTGCCGGTCGCCAAATCGAAATCCACCCGCGCGCGCTCACCCTGCACAGTCGCCAGTTCGATTCCCAGAACCTGGTGGCCCTCCGCCTCAGAATGCTCAATGACCGGCTGCTGCGCCGTCGCGCGCGTCCAGTGCAGAGCATCGATCAGAGGACCGGGGCGCAGGTTTTCACGCGGGTTCTTCGAAGTTGCCGGCGCATCGGCCGGCCCCACCAGGAACCGCATCAACTTGCCATCCGGCACCAGCATCCGAAGCTCGCGCCCGTCGCTGGCCAGATCGAAGCTGCGCCTCCCTGAGAAGGGAACTGCTCCCGTCAGCCGCAGATGTTCCGGCGCAACGAAACTCAACAATGCAGGAAGCGCCTGCGCCCCATGCGGTTTCACCTTGTACTCGGCTCCGCTCTGCCCGCGCACCAGCACCGAAGCTTGCACACTCTTCACCGCATCTGCCTGTGCGTTGTAGGCCGAGAGCAGCGCGTGATCCGAGAGAGGCCGCCTCCCCGGCGCAAGGCCCGGCAGGGAACAAGCAGCCGCAGCCTGCGGGTTCGCACCCTGCATGGACTGAGCGGAGATGGCGCCGGCAAGAAGCACCGGAGCAGACAGCACAAGCAACCCGGCCCGCCACCTGAATATCGGTCTCAGAGTATGCCGGGGCCGCCCCGGCTCGTGCCATCGCATCGCGTCGTCGTCGCAATCGCCGCCTGCTCTTCCCGGCCTGCGATCACGACGACCATAGCACAGCGCGAACACCTTTCGAAATTGCGCGCCTACTCTGCCCGTAGCGCTTCCACCGCATTCACACGCGCGGCGCGCGCGGCCGGCACTGCCGACGCAATCACCGCCGCCGCAAGAATCACTCCCGCCGACGCGAAGAATGCCAACAGGCCCGGCTGATGAATCTCCGCCACATAGCGCGTGGCAAGGCGCATCGACAGCGCCCCCAGCGCCATCCCAGCGCCCACGCCGATTCCCGCCATCACCAGGCCTTCGACCAGCACATTCCTCAAAATGTTGCTCGGCTGCGCGCCCAGCGCCAGGCGGATACCGAACTCGCGCATCCGCCCGCTGACTGAGAACGCCAGCACGCCGGCCACGCCGACTACCGAAATCAGCAGCGCCACCGCCGCAAAGCCGCCAAAGACTACCGCGTTGAGACGGTCCGGCGTCAACACCTCGGCACGCACGTCATTCAACGTGCTCGCCTTCTCCACCGGCTGATCCGCCGACATTTCATGCACCGTCCGCGTGATCGCAGGCACCAGCGCATACGGATCCTGGTGCGCGCGCACAAACAGCCGGCCGCTCCAGCCTTCCTGGTCGATCGGCTGATAGATCGTTCTTTCCGGCGAAGGAATGATGTTCTCATCGTCAAAATCCGGAACCACGGCGATGATGCGCCGTGGCGCTGGACTGATGCCGATGAACTTGATGACCCCGTCCGTCCACCACATCGTGCGATTTACCGCATCCTGTCCCGGGTAGAGTTCGTCCGCGAGACTCTTGCTGATGATGACCACCCGCTCGGTTCCATCGTGATCGCCGTCGTTGAAGTCGCGTCCCTCCAGAATCGGCACGCCAAGCGTTGCAAAAAATCCCGGCGACACGGAGCGGAAGTTGCCGCGGAAATCGTCTTTCCCGTCCCCTTTACGATGAGCGCCCTGCGCCGCAAACTCGAAGCTGATGTTTTGGGCCCGTTCATCGCGCCACGGCGTGCTGAAACCCTCGGCAACATTTTCTACGCCCGGCAGCGCCCCGATCCGCCGCTTCACATCCCGATAAAAATCGCTCACCTGCTGCGGCGTTTTGTGGTACGACATCACCGGCAGATTGACGGCCAGCACATTCGCCGAGCTGAAAGGAGGCCGCGTCTGCTCCAGTTCGAAGAGCGTGCGCATCAACACACAGGCGCCCGCCAGCAGCAGGAACGACGCTGCGATCTGCGTCACCGCAAACGCACGCAGCTTGCGCGTGCTTCCCCCCGCCACCCGCGTCCCGCGGCCCGTCAGCCCGCCCTGCGGCGAGTCCGGCGAAGGCAGGCGCGGAATATATGCCAGAAACACAGCCGCCGCGATTGCCAGCCCGACACCAAACCATACCAGGCTGAAGTCGAGCGTCAGGTCGTTGGCCCGCACTGAGAACCGCGCTGCGTAGCGGCCCAGCACCTCCACCATCGGCACCGCCAGCAGCACGGCCGCAATCGCCCCACTCCCGCACAGCACAAGCCCTTCGGCAAGCAGCGAGCGGCGCAGCACCGCAGTGCTCGCCCCCAGCGCCGAACGCACCGCCAACTCTGACTCGCGGCGCACCGTGCGCGCCAGCACCAGGTTCGCCACATTCGAGCACGCAATCACAAACAACAGTCCCGACGCCGCGAACAACACCCACAGAATCGTGTTGGCGCGGGAATTGATCTGATCGTGCATCCGCGTCGTCGCAATCGCAAAGTGATCTTCCGGCTTGTAGATATCCGGATGCGCCGCCATGATCGCACCGTAAGCCGTGCCCAATTCAGCCCGCGCGGCTTCAAGCGTCGCCCCCGGAGCCAGCCGCGCAAACACCTCCGTCATGCGATGCTCACGCCCCGTCACCATGGTGGCCGAAAGATGATGCGGGCTCGTCACTACGTTCGCGATAATCTCCGTTTCCACTGGATACGGCACCGACGGCTCCAGCACCCCCACAATCGTCGCCGACCGCGCACCTTCGCCGCTTTCCAGCCGCACCGTCTTGCCCAATACGCTCGGGTCAGAATGCAGCTGGTTCCGCCAAAACCGATAGGTCAACACCACCGCGCCTGCTGCATTCCGCCCATCGTCGCTCGGGCCCAGCAAACGTCCCAGCACCGGATGCAGACCCATCACCTGGAAATAGTTCCCGTCGACTACGCCCGCCGGAATCTCGCGCGGCGTGCCCAGTCCCACAATCGTGAAATCAATCTCCGAGAACGTTCCGAACTCCTTGATTGTTTTCAGCCCGCTGCTCTCAAGGTCCTGGATCTCCGGCACCGAGAACGTCGCATTCTCCATGCCGATCCCCTCAGCGCTCTGCCGCACATAGAGCAGGCTCCCTTCGTCCTGGTTCGCCAGGGGGCGCAGCAACACCGCGCGCACCACGCTGAAGATCGCCGCATTGGCGCCGATCCCTAGCGCCAGAGTCAGACCCACCGTCATCCAAAGAGAAGGCACGCGCGACAGGGAACGAATCGCAATCCTCAGATCGTGTACAAAAGACATCTCCGACCTCCCTACGGCGAAATTCTTCTTCCTACCCGACTCCAGGGGAAAGGCGTGCGGGTAAGTTCATTGACGAATACGTTGATATCAACTAATCTGTTCTTGTGTCAATTCCCGGAAAGCTTCCGTATGAAACAACGCTGCTGGTTCGGGACTCCTGCCTCTGCCTGCACGTCCAGCGTGCGGCCCGCACCCTGGCCCGCCGGTTCGATGTGGAGTTGCGTCCATTCGAGCTCACCAATGGCCAGTTCTCCTTGTTGGTCTCGCTCAATCGACCCCAGCCGCCGCCCATGGGACCGGTTGCTTCACTGCTCGCCATGGATCGCACCACCTTGACCGCTGCTCTCAAACCGCTCCAACGCCGCGGGCTCGTCAAAGTTTCCCGCGACCCTTCCGATCGGCGTAGCCGCATTCTACTCCTAACCGCCAGGGGCCACGAACTGCTGCTGCGCGCCGTCCCGGTATGGAAAAAGGTCCATCAGGAAATTGAGCGGAAATTTGCCCCGCGCGATGCCGGGGCGCTTCGCAAAAGCCTTCGCGCTCTCTGCTGAAGGGAACCAGAATCCACGCGGATACAGCAGTCTTTTGTTGTAAACCGGCTGGGCACTGTGACCGAATCCGCTTCGTCACACTCTTACTCGTGACGCAGGGCCTGTATGGGATCGATCGTCGCCGCCCGCCGCGCGGGAATCCAACTCGCGCCGATCGCACAAACCATGAGAGTCGCTGCCGCTGCCACCAGGGTGGAGAGATCCCACGCCCGAAGGCCAAAGAGCAGACTCGCGACAGTGCGCCCTAACAGGAGCGCACCAACGAGCCCAACCGCAATGCCGCCGCCAGCCATCCCGAACGCCTCCAGCAGCACCGCACCCAGAATGCTACGTGAAGAAGCGCCCAGCGCCATGCGAATCCCAATCTCATTCGAGCGGCGCGAAACCGTGTACGCCATCATGCCGTAGATCCCGATACACGCCAGCACCAGCGCCAGAACTCCAAACCCCGCCGTCAACTCAGCGATGAGTCTCTGGCGCTGCAGGGTGGCGTCAATTTGCTGCGTCTGCGTGCGCAGGTCCATCACCGGCACTTGGTTGTCCACTCGCTCCACGGTGCGGCGTACCGCGGCAACTAGCGCATCGGGCTCCATGCGCGTCGAAATCTCAAAGGTAGCCCGCGGCGTGAAATCTGTCCGCTGGCGATATAGAAGGTAATAGGTGGGTCGAAAGTTGCTGGTCACCGTCGCATACTTCACGCTGCCGCAGATGCCGACAATCGCAATCGGTCCCTTGTCTGGAAGATCGGTCGTGAAAACCTGGCCAAGCGGGTTGCGATCCGGAAAAAACTTCTTCCCGAGTTCGCTGTCGATGACCGCCACTTTGGTCGAGGTCGCGGTGTCCTCGCTGGTAAAGCCTCGGCCCGCAATCACCGGAATCCCCATCGCCGTAAAAAATTGCTCACCGACCATGTTGAAATCTGCGCCCCTGTTTCCTGCGGATGGCTGATGATCGGCTGCCGGCACAAATCGCGAGTGATCGATGTTGCCCGCGACCAGCGGATTCTCAGAAAGCGTCACCGAGCGTACGCCCGGCAACTCACGCAGCTTGTCTTCCAATTGCCCGAACAGCCTCGCCCCTTGCTGCGCCGAATTCCGGTTGGCCGGCGGCTCCAGATCGAACAGCAGCAAATTTTTGGCCTGGAAGCCGAGGCCCGTGTTCTCCAGGTTCAGCAGCGTCCGCACAAAAAGCCCTGCGCCCACCGTCAGCAGCATCGCCAGCGCAACCTGGACAACAACGATTGCCCGGCCCGCCAGGCCCTTTCTGCGCCGGGTCACGCTTTGCGCGTTCTCTTTGAGCCCCACATTCACATCGCCACGCGTCGCCTGCCATGCCGGCCCCACGCCAAATACCACGGCCGTAAAAACCGATACCACGGCCGCAAAAACGAAGATGGGCCAGTCGATCCGGCTACTGTAAGCCGTCGGCTCCCACGGCCGCGACAGCAGATCAGGAATCACGCCGCGGACAACATAGGCCAGCAAAAGTCCCGCCGCTCCCCCCAGCAGCGCCAGCAGCAGGTTCTCGGTGAACATCTGGCGTAGGATCCGTCCGCGCCGTGCGCCGAGAGCAAGCCGTACGCTCACTTCGCGCTGCCGCGCCGTGGAGCGCGCCAGCAGAAGATTCGCCAGGTTCACGCACGCCAGCAGCAGGACAAACCCCGCGAGCGCGAGCAGCACATCGATCGGCTTGGTCATCCAGTCCGCGTCTTCGTTTTGTCCGCGGCTTCCGTCGCGCAGTTCCAGACGGGGGATTTCGTCTTCTTTGCCCACCGTCATCGTGGCGCGCACCGCGGCATTGAACTGCAAAGTCAATTCGGCAGCGGCCGCCCGGTCTGACACGCCCAACTTTTTCCTACCCATCACCAGAACCCACCAGGTGTCTCCATCGGTGAGCATCGACTTCATGCCCGCAGAAGAGAGTGAATAGGAAGATGAGTCCGTTGGTTCCTTGCGCTCGAAGATCGGCAGCATACTTAACGGGAAGAACACCTCGGGCGACAGGTGCGTGGTATAGGCACCGGTAAAGCCGGGCGGATTCACACCCACAACCGTCATCCGCGTCGCGTTCAGCTCGATCGCTTTGCCAATCACGCTCGCCGAACGGTTAAACAGCCGGGTCCACAATTCGTCGCTGATCACTACCACCGGCCCGCCTCCGGGCACGCTGTCGTCACCCTCGTCGATGGCCCTGCCAAGAGCGGGGCGCACCCCGAGCGAAGCGTAGTAGTTGCCCGAAATCATCTCGCCCGTCACGGATTCCGCGCGCCCGTCGATCACCGCCGTCATGCGCCCAAACGGCTTGAACGCAAAGAGACTCTCGAAGCTGCGATTCTCTTTGCGCAGGGTCTCGTACACGGGGTACGAAAGCGATGTCGACGTCATCCCTCCACCCATCGCGCCGTTGAAGTAGCCCCAGAAGTTCTTCACCGCGCCTTTGCTGCCCTGCGACCACCACAGCATGCGCAGTTCCTGCGGCTGCCAAACGTTCAGACGATCCAGCAGCACATGCTCCGTCAGATTGAAGATTGCCGTGTTCGCCCCAATCCCCAGCGCCAGCGATCCCACCGCAATCAGCGCGAATCCTGGACTCGCCCGCAGCTTCCGCACCGCGAAGCGCAGATCCGCATACAATTCGTCGAAGAAACGCGCTCCCCAGGCAGCGCGCAATTTCTCCCTGCCCGCAACCAGGCTGCCCATCTCGGCCTTCGCTCGGCGCGTGGCCTCCGCTTGCGGCACCCCTTGCCGCATCAGCTCCTCGGCATAGCACGCGATATGCTGCTCCAGCTCCTCCTGCATCTCGCCGTTTGCCGCGGAGGGCCGCGAAACAGCCCTCCACCACGTCTTAATCCGGCTGCCGACGCTCATGCTTCCTCCGGACCTGCCTCAAGAATGACTCCAATCACCCGTGAGAACTGGTTCCACTTGCGCGTCTCGTTCCCCAGTCGCCGTTGTCCCGCCGCCGTCAACCGATAGAACCGCGCCCTCCGATTGTTTTCGCTCTGCCCCCACTCCCCCGCGATCCATCCTTCGTGCTCCAGCCGGTAGAGCGCCGGATACAGCGAGCCCTGCTGAATCTCCAGCTTGTTTTCTGATAGCTGCTGGATGCGCAACAGCACGCCATAGCCGTGCAGCGCCCCGAGCGACACCGCCTTCAGCACCAGCATGTCCAGCGTTCCCTGCAGCAAATCAACCGGCGTCTCCGCCTCCTTGCGCATGGTCCTTCTCCCAGTCTGCCTAGGAGACTACCCGCCCGCTTCCTAGACCGTCAAGGAGAGAGTGACGGGCGTTGTGCTGCCCCCATCCGCACCCGGAACAAGTTAGAGCCGGATCAAACTCGCCTCCCAAAATGCCCCGCGCTTCCCTCAGATTCCATTGCGCAAGCCACTGCCGCCGATTAAACTTTCACGCGGGCGATTAAGCGCTCCGCGATCGTGCGCGAAATAGCACTTCCCCACCAGCAGCTCAAATCGATCGAATCCACAGGTGCCATGCGCGCATCTGCAAACCGCATCCGTGCGAACCACGAAGAAACGTCAGAAGGAGATTCCTTGCGCCTTGGACGGAGTTTGCTCATTCTTGCCTGCGGCCTCTTAGCCGCCCTTCCGTGCATCCAAAACCCGCGCGCGCTGGCACAGTCCTCCGCCGATGCCGCGCCACCGCCTCACGCCAAGCAGATTCACTTGAAGCATGTTCTGGTCATCGGCCAGACCAAGGGCTTCGAGCACGACTCCGTTCCCGACGCCATGGCCGCTATCTATAACATGGGCAAAGAAAGCGGCCTGTGGGACACCACCATGCGCACCGACACCGAGTTGCTCACCAAGAAGGACCTCGGCCATCGCAACGCCAAGAACCTCGACTACTTTGATCTGCTCGTCTTCGCCAGCACCACCGGCGAGCTCGACCTCGACGCCAGCCAAAAGCAGGACATCCTCTCCTTCGTCCACGACGACGGCAAAGGCTTCGTCGGCATTCACGCCGCGCTCGATACCAACTACACCTGGCCCGAGTATGGCGAGATGATCGGCGGCTGGTTCGATCAGCATCCCTGGATGACCTTCAACGCCCCCATCATCAATGAGGATCCCGACTTTCCCGCCGTCCGTCACTTCCCCAAATCCTTTGTGAAATACGACGAGATCTATCAGCCCAAAGACTGGTCGCGCGACAAGGTCAACGTCCTGCTCAGCCTCGACCCCACCAAGCTCAACTACGAGAACAACCCGCGCATCCACCGCACCGATCATGACTTCGCGGTCGCCTGGAGCAAAATGTACGGCAAGGGCCGCGTCTTCTATTCCACGCTGGGCCACACTGAAGAATCCTGGGACGATCCCGACATCCGCAAAATGTATTTCGAAGCCATCAAATGGGCCCTCTGGATGACCAACGGAAGTACAGCCACCCACCCGCGGCCTGCGTCTCCTCAATAAAGCTCTTCGATTTGACTCGAAGCCGCTGTCACATTTTGCGGACGAAGACGTTTACATCTCCGCCTTCGTCCGACGAAAATGATTCCGTCACCTTTTTGCACGCTTCATCGCAGCGAACACCGGGAATCACCTTGAAATCTGACGCGCCATCGCACATCAATCGCAGAGATTTTCTCGCTTCGGCGGGAATGCTGCTTGCCTCTCAGTCGTTCGGCCGAAAACTTTCTGCCCAGGCCAAGCCAACCGGCAAAGCCGACCACACCTTGCGCATCGAGCCTTGCAATCTTGAGATCGGCCCGGGCATCTCCATCAAAACCCTTGCCTACAATGGCCAGGTCCCGGGCCCGGTCCTCCGTCTCCGCGAAGGTGTCCCAGTCACGATCGATGTCACCAACGCCGGAACCGAGCCCGACATCGTCCACTGGCATGGCCTGGCCATCGATTCGCTCAACGACGGCGCCATGGAAGAAGGCTCGCCGATGATTGCCGCCGGCCAGACCCATCGCTACACCTTCACCCCCAAGCCCGCAGGCACCCGCTGGTACCACACCCATGCAGGAGCCCATGGCAGGCTCGACGTCAGCACTTACACCGGTCAATACGGCTTCCTCCTCATTGAAGGCAAGCAATCCATGCCCCAGCACGACATGGAAGTGAACCTCGCCATTCACCACTGGGAGCCCTCCTTTGTGCCCATGGTCGAAACCATGCGCGCCGAGTCTGCCAACCTGCCGCTCACCACTGGCTCCGACGTCGGCTACAAATACGCCACCATCAACGACCGCATGCTCGGTTCAGGCGAGCCCATCCGCGTCAAGCAGGGCCAGCGTGTTCTCATGCGCCTGCTCAATGCCAGCGCCACCGAGAATGTCCTGCTCGCGCTTCCCGGCCACCACTTCACGGTTCTCGCCATGGACGGCAACCCGGTCCCCAATCCGACGAGCGTCGAAGTGTTGTCGCTGGCCGTAGCCGAACGCGTCGACGCTATGGTCGAAATGAATGCGCCCGGCGTCTGGATTCTTGGTTCTACCCTCGAAAAATCGCGCCAGATGGGCCTTGGCATCGTCGTCGAATACGCCGGCCAATCCGGCTCACCGGTTTGGAAAGACCCCTCGCCGGCTCCCTGGGACTACACCCCGTTCGCCAATGCCGTCGGCGCGCCTGAACCCGATGAGTCCTTCGAGCTCACTTTCCGCGACATCGGCCCGCAACACGGCTCGCAATTCGACACCTGGACCATCAACAACAAATCCTGGCCCGAGATCGAGCCGCTCATGGTCCACGCCGGCAAGCGCTATCGCCTCGTCTTTCGCAATGGCAGCGGCGACCAGCATCCACTCCATTTGCACCGGCACACCTTCGAGGTCACGCGCATCGGCAACAAGTACCTCAGCGGACTCAAAAAAGACGTCATCAACGTCATGCCGCTCGACACCGTTGAAGTCGATTTCGTCGCCGACAATCCCGGCGACACATTGTGGCACTGTCATCAGCAACTGCACATGGACTATGGATTCATGCAGCTCATTCGCTATGCAACCTAGCCTGCGCGCGCGCCCGTCCATCGCGTCCAGATCAAAGCTTCAGGGGTTTTCGCATTGAATAAGGTGAAGGGGATTCGATTCGCTCTTTTTCTCGCAGCCGCGGCTGTGAGTTTTTCCTTGGTTCCATCCATTGAGGGGCCGGCGCGCGCCGCCGATCAGGCTGAAAATGTTCCGCCGGCCAAAACGCCGACCCCCAAAGATCCGGGCGCGGATTCCTACGCGCAGCATTGCGCCATCTGTCATGGCGATCAGCGGCAGGGCATTCTTCCCGGCTTTCCGCCGCTGCTCGGCATCACCCACCAGATGACCGACGACAAGATCACTGACCTCATTCATACCGGCAAAGGCCGCATGCCCGGTTTCCCCAGCCTGCAGAATGGTGAACTCACCGCGCTCATGCACTTCCTCACCAGCGCAGAACCGGCACCGCAGCTCGCGGCCAATGGCGGTGCGCGCACCAGCCTCTCCGCCGCGGGCGAATCTCTCTTTCTGCAGAACTGCGCCTTCTGCCACGGCCGCGATGCCGAGGGCGGAGAAACTGGCCCCGATTTGACTGAATCGCGCCTCGTCCGCCGTGATCGTACCGGCGACGACATTGCCAAAGTCATTCACGAAGGCCGCCCCGACAACAAAATGCCGGCCTTCAATTTCTCCACACAGGAGATTCGCGGCATCATCGCCTTCATTCATGAGCGGGAGGCCGAGGCGGTCTCGCGTCCCGGTGGCCGGCGCGGCGTTTCCGTCGCCGATCTGCAAACCGGCAATGTCGACGCAGGCAAGCGTTACTTCAACGGTCCCGGCGGATGCGTCAAGTGCCACGCGCCCAGCGGCGACCTCGCCGGCGTCGCCTCGCGCTATGAGGGCCTCGAGCTCGAGGAACGCATGCTCTTCCCGCGCGACACCACCAGCCACGTCACCGTCACCCTGCCTTCTGGGAAAGAGCTGTCCGGCTCCCTTGCCTATCTCGACGAATTCACCGTGGCCATGCGCGACTCGAGCGGCGTCTACCACTCGTGGGCTGCCAGTCGCGTGCGCTACAAGGTCCATGCGCCTGTGGAAGCACACGTCGACCTTTTCCCCAAGTACACCGACGCCGACATCCACAACCTGATGGCTTATCTGCAAACGCTGCACTGATCGCCGCGGCCATGTTATTGAGGTTCAATTGATGAAGTTCCTGAACGATCGATTGCTTTTCTTATTTGCCGCGCTCTTCGTGTCTCTCTCGTCTGCGCCCTTGCTCGCCGCGCAGGATCTCGAGAATGCGCAACTCGTTCACCCCACCGCGGACTCGTGGCCTACCTATCACGGCGACTACTCAGGTCGCCGTCATGTGCACTTCGCCCAGATCACGCCGCAGAATGTCGGCGATCTCTCGCTCGCATGGGCCTACCAGACCAATCAGGCCGCCGCCATCAAGTCATCGCCCCTCCTCGTCGACGGGATCATCTACTTCACCGTGCCCGACAATATCTGGGCCGTCGATGCCCGTTCCGGCCACATGATTTGGCACTACACTCGGCCCTCCAAAGGCGAACACATCGGCCAGCGCGGCGTCGCCATCTACAAGAGTTGGCTCTTTTTCGCCACCCCCGACACTCATCTGATTTCCCTCAATGCCAAAGACGGCTCCGTGCGTTGGGACAAGGTCATTGCCGATACAAGCAAGGGCTACTGGAGCACCATGGCCCCCCTCGTCGTTAAGAATCACGTCATCGTCGGGGTGGGTGGCGACCTCGATAACATCCCCGGCTTGCTGCGCTCCTTCGATCCCGATACCGGCGCCCTCCAATGGGAATGGGACGCCACGCCCCCTGCAAGCACGCCCAACGCCACCACCGGCGGTATGACCTGGATTACCGGAACCTACGACCCCGAGTTGAACCTCCTCTATTGGGGCACCGGCAATCCCACCCCCGTGCTCAACGGCAAGACACGCCCCGGCACCGACCTCTATACCTGCAGCATCGTCGCCATCGATCCTGACACCGGCAAACTCGCCTGGGGATTCTCCGCTTCGCCCCATGACACCCATGACTGGGACGCCGTCGAAATCCCCGTCCTCGTCGATGGCAAATTCCATGGCGAGCCGCACAAGATGCTCATGCAGGCTTCCCGCAACGGCTACTTCTTCGTCCTCGACCGCACCAATGGCAAGAGCCTGCTCACCACTCCCTACGGGCCCGTGAACTGGGCGCTCGGCATCGATAAAGAAGGCCACCCCATCCCCAATCCCGACAAGGAGCCTGCGCCCGACGGTCGTCTCATCGCACCCGATGAAGGCGGCCTCACCAACTACCGCTCGCCCAGCTTCGATCCAGCCACTGGCCTGTTTATCGTGGACGCGCATCCGAGCTACAGCCTCTACTTCGCGAAACCCGCCGACGGCGCGTATGGCTGGGCCGGCGCCGACTACGGACTGTGGGGCAAAGGCGTCATCGACGCCATCGACTACCAGACCGGCAAAATTCGCTGGACCCACGACGTCGGCGAAGGTGGGTCCGGCGCCGGCGTCATGACCACCGACTCCGGCCTCGCCTTCACCGGCGACGGGCACGGCAATCTCCTCGCCCTCGAAACCAGCACGGGCAAAACACTGTGGCACGTGGGCACAGGCTCGCCGATGCAGAGCTCGCCCATCAGCTACGAGCTCGATGGCCGCCAATACATCCTCAGCAGCAGCGGCGGCGTTCTCTTTGCCTGGGCGCTCCCCGAGAACCGGGTCCATGCGCGTACTTCGACGGCAGCAGGGCACTAGCTCCGAAAGCCTGCCTCTCCGCTCGACCCGTGGATTCTTTACCCAGGGCGAGTCGCCGCCGGCAGCGACGGATTTGTATACTGCGACGGTCGGCTATCGCACAGCGCCTGAGGTTCCGAGGAAGGATGGCATGCGCCGTTCCGTTTTGACTGCAGGTTGCGTTGTCCTCCTTGTCGCAGTCGCGGGATTCGCCGTCAGTCAGGAGATGTCGCCCGGCGGTCAAGGCGGCCAGCAACAAATCCCCTACCAGAACATGACTCCCGCGCAGCGCGCAGAAGCCATACGCACCTTTCTCGGTCTTGGCGCAGTGCCCGATCGCGCGGCTGCCGAGCGTGGTGCCCCGCTCTTCAAATCCAATTGCGCCTATTGCCACGGCCGCCAGGCGCGCGGAGCCACTGGCCCCAGCCTCATCACCTCCGACGTTGTGCTCTCCGACGACCACGGCGAGCATCTGGTTCCGTTTCTCCAGCGGGGCCGTCCCGAGAAAGACATGCCCTCGTTTGCCACCACGCCGGAAAACCAGCTGCACGACATCGCCGAGTTTCTTCACTTGCAGGTTGAAGACGTGGCCAACCGCGGCGCCTATCAGGTGCTCAACATTCTCGTCGGCAACGCCGCCAAAGGACAGGCTTATGTCGTCGCGCACTGCTCCACCTGCCACACCGCGGCGACCTTCGCGCACATCGCCGCAAAATTCCACTCCCCCGAACAACTGCAGCGCGGCTGGATCTGGCCCGCACGTTCCAACGATCCCTCTCTCGAAACTACCGCCACCGTCAAAACGCCGCAGGGAACTACTCTCTCCGGACGCGTCACCGCCCTCAGCGACTTTCGCCTCACCCTGGTCGACACCGCCGGCCAGTCCCACGTCATCGACCGTGATCCCGGCATCGAAGTTGACCTTCACGATCCCCTCGCGCCGCATCAGCAGATGCTCATGACCCTGCGCAACGCCGACATGCACAACGTCACGGCTTACCTGGAGACGCTGAAATGAAACCACTCGCCGCAATCTGCGTCCTCCTCACCTCCGCTGTGTTCGCCGGCGCGGCCGCACCGCCCTCCAACTCTCTAGACCCACAGGTCCTCGGCGCCGCGCCTACCACCACGTGGCCCACCTTCAACGGCGACTACAGCGGCCGCCGCTACAGCACCCTCTCCCAAATCGACGCCACCAACGTGACTCAGCTCGCGCAACAGTGGGTTTTCAAAATTACCTCGGTTGGCGCGCAGCGCGGAGCGCCCGTCCCCATGATCAAGTGCACGCCGCTTTTCGTCGGAGGCGTTCTCTACATCACCATCCCCGATCATGTATGGGCCATCGATGCGCACAACGGCAAAGAAATCTGGCACTTCGATTGGGTCGATCATGGCGGCCATCTCGTTGGCCAGCGCGGCGTCGCGCTCTGGAAGACAACCCTCTTCTTCCTTACCCCCGACAACTGGCTCGTCGCGCTCGATGCCTCCAACGGACACGAGCTCTGGAAGAAAAATTACGCCGACGCGCGCAAGCAATACTTCTCCACCTCCGCGCCCCTCGTCATCAAGAGTCACGTCATCGTCGGCGTCGGTGGCGATGCCATGGATATGCCCGGCTTCCTCGACTCCTTCGACCCCGCCACCGGCAACCTCCAATGGACGTGGTGGTCCACGCCGCGCAAAGGCGATCCCGCGCTGAAGACCTGGCCCAACGAAGCTGCTTCCGATCACGGCGGTGGCATGACCTGGATGCCCGGCACCTACGATCCTGCGCTCAATCTCCTCTACTGGCCCACCGGCAACACCAACCCCGTCTTCGCCGGTCAGGGTCGTCCTGGCGCAAACCTCTGGACCGAGTCCATCGTCGCCCTCAACCTCGATACCGGCAAACTGAAATGGTATTTCCAGGCCTCGCCCCACGACACGCATGACTTCGACAACACCACCGCGCCGATTCTTTTCGATCGCACCGTCCACGGCCAGCCTCGCCATCTGCTCGCACAGGCCGCGCGCAACGGCTTCTTCGTTACCCTCGACCGCGTCACCGGCCAGCACCTCATCGTCAAACCCTACGTCCCCCTCGACTACACCTCCGGCTTCTCGCCCCAGGGCGAGCCCATTCCGATTCCCGACAAAGACCCCACCACCGGCGGCTCCATCAATATCGTCAACGCGTCCAACTGGCCCGCTCCGGCCTACAATCCGAAATCCGGCCTCGTCTACGTCAACTCCACCGAAGGCAAAGCCATCTACTATCTCACCGACGACAGCCCCAAGCCTTCGGGCTATGGCGGCACCGGCGACGGCATCGGCCACACCGAGCGCGTACTGCAGGCGATCGACCCGCTCACCGGGCGCGCCGCCTGGCGCCACACCTATCCCAATCTCAACAACGCTCCCACCACCATCGGCCCCAGCCTTCTCACCACCGCGAGCAATCTCCTCATCACCGGCGACGACCAGAAAAATCTCATCATCTACGACGCTGCCAAAGGCCAGATCCTCTGGCATCACGAACTCGGCGCCAGTGAATCGGGCGGCATCATTACCTATTTCCTCGACGGCAAACAATACATCGTCTTCGGCGCAGGCGACAGCCTCTATGCCGTGAGCCTCCCGCAATGAAGCCCAGCCGTGCGCGCTTCAACGTCATCTATCTCGCGCTCGGCCTCGCCGTGCTTTCCTACATGCAGCGCGTCGCCATCTCTGAAGCGGCCGGTCCCATCGCGCGCGACCTGCACATTGCGAAATCGCAAATGGGCCTCGTCTTCGGCGCCTTCGCTTTGTCCTACGCGCTCTTCGAGATTCCCGCCGGCCTCCTCGGCGATCGCGTCGGCGTCAAGCGCGTGCTCACGCGCATCGTCCTCGCCTGGTCCGCATGCACCGCACTCACCGGCGCGGCGTGGAACGTCTCGTCGCTCGTCTCCATCCGTTTTCTCTTCGGCGCCGGCGAAGCAGGATGCTTTCCCAACCTCACGCGCATGCTCAGCGCCTGGCTTCCTGAACGCGAACGGGTCCGCGCGCAATCCATCATGTGGTCCTTCACCCGCTGGGGCGGAGCCGTCACCCCCCCATTGGCTCTTCTTTGCATCGGCTGGTTCGGTTGGCGCTGGGCCTTCGTGGGTTTCGCCATGCTGGGATTCGTGTGGTGCATCCTCTTCCTCATCTGGTTTCGCGACGATCCGACACAACACCCCGCCGTCAACGCCGCCGAACGCGAACTCCTCGAGGCCTCCCGCGCCCTCACCACGCAAACCGGGCGCCGCCTTCATTGGACCTCGCTCTTCTTCACCCGCCACGTCGTGCTTCTCTTCGTCCAGTACTTCTTCCTCGCCTACGTCTGGGTCTTCTACATCACATGGCTGCCCACCTACCTGCGCGAAGGCCGCGGCCAGTCAATGGAGCACGCCGCCACCTTCGCCATGCTCCCGCTGCTCTTCGGCGGATTCGGCTCGCTGATCTCAGGCCTTGCCCCTGCACGCATCTCCCGGCGCGCCATTGCCTTCTTTGGATTCCTCGCGACCGCGATTCTGTTAGTCGCTTTGACCCACATCCAGTCAGTCATGGTTGCCATGCTCGCCATGGGCCTGGCCAGCCTCTCCAGCGATCTCACCATGCCCATCTCCTGGGACGCCTGTGTCGACCTTGGCGGTCCCTACACCGCAACCGTCGCCGCAGCCATGAACATGATGGGCAATCTCGCCGGCTTCATCGCTCCAGTCATCGGTGGCATCCTGCTTGAAAAAACCCACGGTAACTGGAATATCCTCATCGACACCATGGCCGTCGCGGCAGCCATCTCGGCCGCCTGCTGGCTCACTCTCGATCCCGCAGCCGCACGTCGCCAGCGCGAATTTGCGGCCCCGCAAACTCCCGCTCCGGTGGGCATCGACGCCCTCGAGCCCTGAAACTCAAATCAACAAACCGAAGATAGTCAGGAGAGACCCACATGAATATCAATCTTGCAGGCCGCGTTGCAGTCATCACCGGAGGCAGCCGAGGTCTCGGCGAAGCAATGGCCAAGGCGCTCGCCGAGGCCGGCGCGTCCATCGCCCTCGTCGCACGCGACGCCCAGCGCCTCGAGCTGGTCCGCACCGCCATCACCACAAAAGGCGGAACCGCCGAAGTCTTCATCGCCGACGTCACTCAGGAGGATCAGGTCGCCGCAATCGCCGAAGCCATCCAAAAACGCTACGGCCATCCGCAGATCCTCATCAACAACGCGGGCACCAACATCCGCAAAAACCTCATCGATTTCTCTCTCGACGAATTCCGCAGCGTCCTCGACACCAGCCTCATCTCCACATTTCTTTTGTGCCGTGCCTTCGTTCCCGGCATGAAGGGCTCTGGCTATGGACGCGTCCTCAACATGTCGTCCATCATGAGCCACGTCTCGCTGCCCGGCCGCACTGCCTACTCCTCCGCCAAGGCTGCGTTGCTCGGCCTCACCCGCGCACTCGCCCTCGAGCTCGCCGCCGACCGCATCACCGTCAACGGCATCAGCCCCGGCCCCTTCGCGACCGACATGAATACCGCGCTGATCAACAATCCCGAAGCCAACGCGCAATTCTTGGCGAGCCTCCCCATCGGCCGCTGGGGCACCGTCGAAGAGATCGGCGCGCTCGCCTGCTATCTCTGCTCTGAGGCAGCCGGCTTCATCACCGGCACCGACATCCTCATCGACGGCGGCTGGACCGCCCGCTAGCAAACCATGGAGCGCCAGTCTCTATTGCATTCGGCCGATGGTCGGATCTTGCGGCGAAAGCGGACCTTCGAGCGCGGCCTGACGCCGAGGCTGGTTATGCCGCTTCTTCGGGCAGAACGGTAGCGCGACGGCGCACCACCCATAACAGCACGCCGAGGATCGCCCAGGTGGTGCCGGCCATTTTCGCGAGAGGGCCGAGGCTCCACCAGAGCAGCGCGCAGGTGACGAGGCCTCCGAGCGAGACAAGCATTGGAAACCATTGCGCAAGCCGGCCGTGGCGCCATCCGCGCAGCATCGAGGCGAAATTCACTCCCATGAAGGCCAGAAGAGCGCCGTAGTTGAGCAGTTCGGTGCCCAGCTGATAGCTGAAGACGAGCGCGCCGGCCAGGCAGACGGCGCCGATGAGCAGCACATTGTTGAGAGGGATGCGGCTTTTGGGATGCACGGCGGCGAAGAAGCGGCGGGGGAGTGCGCCGTCCTGGCCCATGGCATAGAGCAGGCGCGCGGCGCCCAGCTGCGAGGCCATGCCCGAGCCCATGTTGGCGAGCAACAGCGCCGCGTTCACGATAAGGAAGAGAATAGGGCCGCCCATGCGGCCTGCCACGTAGACGTAGGCGGTGTCGACATCGGGGAACGCGAGGCCGCGCGGCCATACGAGCTGCGCGGCGTAGACCTCGACGCTGGCGAGGACTCCGGTGATGAGGCAGGTGAGCACAATGGCCCGGGGAACGCTCCGCGCAGGGTCCTTGGCTTCGTCGGTAAGCGTGGAGATGCCGTCGAAGCCGATGTAGGTGAGGACGGCGATGGATGTTCCGCGCAGAAGACCGGAGGTGTTGAACGTCGCCGGATCGTAGAAGGGCTGCACAAAAAACGCAGCGCCGGGATGAGACAGGTGGAGCAGCCAGCGGACGGCGGCCACCAGCACCAGCACGATAACGATGCCGAGCGCGGCGGCCATGCCGGCGTTGATGCGCGCCGAGGTCTCAATTCCATTGCAATTCAAAGCAGTGAAGAGTGCCGCGAAGAAGATCGCCCACACAACGTAGGGAATCCCTGGAACAAAATTGATCGCCGCCTTGCTGCACCAGATGGTGCAGATGAGCGGATTGAGGACGTAGTCCATCACCAGGCACCAGCCGGTCAGATAGCCGAGGCTGGCGTGGATTTCCTTGCCCACATAGAGAAACGCCGAGCCGCCATGAGGATAAACGCGCGCCATGCGGCCGTAACTGACCGAGGTGAAGAGCATGGCGACCATGGCGAGAAGGATCGCCGTGACCGCGTGCCCATGCGCTTCTTTGTAGATGACGCCGAAGCTGGGCATAGGCGCGGTGGGCTGAATGAGGATGATGCCGTAGAGAACGAGGTCGCGGAAGCGCAGGCTGCGCTTGAGGCCGATGGCCTCGGGTCGCGTGTTCTCTGCGGCAGAGGCCATGCGCCTACTTTGCTGCGACCGCGGTCGTTGGCGTCAGCGTGACCGCCGCAACGTTCCAGCCCTCAACCTCAACCTGCGGCGTGCTGACGTCCGCGTCGGGCAGGAGCGCGGTGAGCGTGGTGGATGCGCCGGGCGTGAGCTCGATCCAGTTGTCAGACCAGAATACAGGCGCGATGAGGCCGCCGCTTGCCGTCCGTATTGCTGCGTGAATCTGGAAAGCAAGAGCGCCGGAAGCATTGTCGAGATGGAGGATGATCTCACGTCCTTGCGATGTGCTTTGGATTTCAGCGCGGGTTGTAACCTGGGCCGCAGGCAGATGAGCAAGCGCCGTCAGATCCTCATGGCGCAGCGCCGGCGTGTGCGTGTAGTCGGTCTTGGGCCAGTTGAATGTGGTGAGCGTGCCCGGGACCCAGTAAAAGTTGTGGCTGACGGTTTTGCCGGATGCGTCCTTGAGCGAGAGGTCGATGAAGAAGATGCGTTCTGCGCCGGTGAAGAGCGACTCGGGCAGCAGGAAGACGCGCTGCGCGCTATCGGCTGCGGAGTCGACGTCGGATTGTGCGGTGTAGAGTTCGCGCCAGTCGAGGCCATAGACGTGCACGCTGGCGTGGAGTGAAGGGGCAGGCGCGTAGCGGCTGTTCACGACGACGATGGACTGATCATCGTACGAGTACTGGATGTGCAGCGGCTCGCAGGCTTTCTTGACGGCAAAGTATCCGGCGCCGGCATCGAGGTAGTAGTCGTAGAGGTGCCAGATCATCGAGGGCCAGGCGTTGTTGAGCATCCACTGGACGACGCCGGTGGAGTCGTATTTGTTTCTGCTGTAGGCCTCGAACATGGCGCGTTCTGAATCGTACTCCATCGTCTGCGCGATACGCGTATAGTCGGCGGCCGAGTTGGGCTTGGCGTATGCGGCCGTCATCGCCTCATCGAAGACTTTGAGCTTGGCGAACTCGCCCCCGCCATCGTGAAGGCTCCAATCGGCCGTGGGCGGCCAGGCTTGCGGGTCCGAAAGGAATTTCTCACGGCTGGCGAGCGAAGGAATCGCAGGCCCCGGGCTGGTCTCAGTGTTGTAGCCGTAGGCGCCGCCATTGTGCTGATCCACGTACCAATAGCTGGGCGCTACATAATCGTAGGGCCCTGTCATCTTGACGCCGCTTTCCCCGGTGACGGTAGTCGGCGTTGCGGTAGCCGACGAGAGCGTCGGATTGGGCCAGTGGGTTTCGGCCTCGACCTTTAGATAGGCCTGTTCCACGTTGGCCGGCGGCGGATTGTCGCTGCCGTTGAGCCAGACCAGCAAGCTGGCATGATGACGGAGGCGCAGCATCTGCGCGCGCAACGAGGCGGTCGCGATGGTGAGGTCGTCAGGCGTCCAGTCGCGCCAATGCTCCCAGTGATCGCAGCAGCACCAGCCGAGCATCACGAGGATGCCCTGCTCATCGGCGAGACGGAAGAACTCGTCGGTGTCGAGCTTGCCTTCGAGGCGGATGGTGTTGAGGCCCATGTCGCGCACCATGCGGAACTGCTCCCGCAGGCGCTTGTCGTCGCTGCGCAGAAGCATGTCCTGCGACCAGCCTCCGCCGCGAATGAGAATCGGTTTGCCATTCACGCGGAACAGACGGCTGCCGTTGGTGGTGAATTCCGACGTGATTTCGCGGATGCCGAAGTCGGTGGCTTGTTCGTCCGAGGCGCGGCCCGCTGCGGTGAAACTCAGGCTGAGGTGTTCAAGATGCGGGTCGCCCATCTGGGCCGGCCACCAGAGTTGCGGATCGTGGATGCGCAGTTGCGGAAACTGTTCGGGTGAGAAGACGACTGTGCGATCTTCATGCGCGGCGAGTTCGACGGACTGCTCGAGGTGAACACCGGCCACGGTGCCGGAGACAGTGCCTTTAATCGCGCCGGCGGTGGCGTTGTGCAATTCAGCGTAGACGATCAGATCGGCGGTGCGGAGCGTGCCGTCTGGGAAATGGGTGACGACCAGTGGCGAACGCAGCGTGACCGGTCCGGAGGTCTGGAGCTCGACTGCGCCCCAGAGGCCCATGTCTTTATCCGGCGGGCAGGGATTCCAGTCGACCCAGTTGATGCCGAGATCTTTTTCAGTGGGCGCAGTGGTTTCGACGGCGAGCACATTATCTTTGCCGGGCTTAAGAAAGTCGGTGACGTCGAAGTCGTAAGTGCGATAGGCGCCGGCGATGGTGGAGGCGTCGGCGATCTTGTGGCCGTTGAGCCAGAGCTCGCCGCGATAGTTGATGCCGCCGAAATGGAGCCAGAAGCGCTGGCCGCTCTCCGACGCCGCGGGCGCGGTGAATTCCTTGCGGTACCACCAGCCGCAGCGATAGGGACTATCGGCGGGCATGGGCAGATTGGAAAAATTGTGGCCGACGGGATAACTGGTGCCGGGAATTTTGCGGAGGTTGTCGCCGAAGTAGGGATCGGGGAAGACACCCGCGGCAACCTGCGCGGCAAGCACGGTGCTGGGGACAGAAGCCTTGAGCCAGCCGTCGATCGAGAAGCCGGGCGCGGCGATGGCCTCGCCGGTGGCTTGCAGCTTGCACGCGGACTGGATGCGCCAGTCCTCGCGCAAAGGGGTGTCAGTAGCGGCAGATGCCGCGACCGTCGCGCCGAAGAAAACCACGAAGCCAGAAAGAAGAATGCGTTTCATGAGCACCAGCGTTCGTAAAAGAAGAGAGCCGACGACCGCGCTCCGCGGAAGCATTCGTCGGGTTGTCGGGGTTCAATCGTTTGAATCAAGGAAATACCGTGAATCCTCTTCGTCTGTCAAGCCTGTTGTTTCTTGCTCTTCTCTTTTGACGCGGGCGGTGCAGTGGACTCGCGCACCACCAGCTGAGGGGCCGCCTGATGAAGTTGGATACGTTTGCCAGCGCCCTTTTCGCGAGCTTCGATGGCCTGCAGGGTCCATGCCGCGGCAAGCAGGCCCATTTCTTTCAGCGGCTGATGGATGGTGGTAATGCTGGGCGTGGCAACCATGGCCGGGAGCACATCGTCGAAGCCGACAACCGAACAATCCTGGGGCACCCGCCGTCCCGCTTCGGTAAGACCACGAACGACGCCAAGCGCGGTCAGGTCGTCGAAGGCAATGACCGCAGTGAAGGGCCGTCTCGATGCCAGCATTTGCCGGGCGAAGGCGAGACCGCCTTCGAAGCCCGTGAACGAATCCATCAGGTTGGGCAGCTGAAAGACGAGCCGTTCGTCGATCGAGACGCCGCTTGCGGCGGCGGCACGCTGCACCCCGGCCCAGCGCGGCTCGCTATCGAACAGTTCTTCAGGCCCGCGAATCACGGCAATGTGCCGATGGCCGAGGTCGCGCAGATGGCGCAGCGACATCTCACCGCCGGCTTCATTGTCGACCAGAAGAGAGCTGATGTTGCGGCCGGTGAGATCGCGACCGACGATCACGATGGGCACGTGGTTCTTTTCGATGTCGGCGAGAAGGTTGGTTTCCTGAAAGATCCAGCTGGCGATCACGATCACACCCTCGGCACGACGCTCGAGGATCATGCGCAGGTAGCTGTCAAAGAGCTTGCGCTGGGTTTGCGCGTCGATCAGGAGAGGAACGAAATGGGCGGGCTGCAATCCGTCCTGAATGCCCCGCACAATCGGTGTGCAGAACGGATCGGAGAGGTCGTAGGCCAGAACGCCGATAGTCTGGCTGCGGCGGCGGCGCAGTGAACGCGCGAAAGCATCGGGATGGTAGCCGAGCTGGCGCGCCATCTTGCGAATGCGCTCGCGCGTTGAGGCCGCGACGTTCTGCGAGAGCGGCGCCTCGCTGAGGACGATGGAGACAGTAGAGACGGAGTAGCCGCAAGCGCGGGCAACGTCGTGCAGGGTGACGTGACCTGACTTTCGTTGACCCACTTCTCTGCCTCCTGGACTGTTCCTGACTCTGCGCCATTCTGCCACAAGGGAATGCAACCCCTGCGCGCAATGCAACCAAGAGAGACCGAGCGGCCCCGACACCGTGGAGGGCGACCGCACTTTTCCCTTGACACCGAAAAAAATCAATTTTACAGTCTTTTCACCAAGATTCAAACGTTTGAATATTGGTTTTTCGCGAGGGGCCCATGACGATCCGGAATCTCCTTTCAACTCTGGCGCGGTCCATTCTCGTTTTCAACCTTCTGCTGTGGACCGCGCATCAGACAGCCTGCGGCCAGGCCGGCCGCGGCGGCATCAGCGGCCTCGTGGCAGATCAAAGCGGCGCCGTTGTCTCGGGCGCCCGGGTGACGGCGCAGGATCAGGCCAACGGCGTGAAGATTGCCACGGTCTCTACGGGCGCGGGCCTTTATTCCTTCGTCTCGCTGGCGCCAGGAACCTACACCTTGACGGTGAACGCCAAAGGCTTCGAGACCGAGGTACAAAAGAACGTCTCGGTCACGCTGGACCAGGTGTCGACCGTGAATGTGACGCTCACAGTGGGCAGCGTGAACGAAGTCGTGACGGTGAGCGAAGCAACATCGCTGGTCGATACCAGCAACTCGACGGTGGGTCAGCTCATTTCATCGGAGACGATCGATCGCGTGCCCCTGCTGACGAGGAACGTGTTTGACCTCGTGCAGTTGAGCGCCGGAGTCACTCCGGCCAATGGCGCGCCGAATTCGTCGAGCTCTTTTGCGATCGAGAACATCTCGAGCGGACGCCCGGGCGTCGATGTGTCTTCCTACACCATCAACGGCGCGATCGTAGGGTCGGTTTACTACATGGTGGATGGCAGCCCCCTCGGCATTGCGGAAAACAACGTAGGCGCCATCATCCCCGCGCTCGACATTCCCGAAGACGGGGTGCAGGAGACGCGCGTCGAGACCCAGAACACGCCGGCCTCATACCAGAGCGGCGGAGCCGGCGTGATCAGCCTGGTGAGCAAGTCCGGCGGCAACCAGTTCCATGGAGATGCGTTCGGCGTCTTCCGGCCGAATGTGCTGGCGGCCAACGAGTACTTCAACAAGCAGAGCCAGATCGGCAACGGCACTTCGAATACGCCTCCTCAATTTCATCGCTACCAGGAAGGCGGCGCGATCGGCGGCCCGATTCTGCACGACAAGCTTTTCTTCTTTGCCGATTACGAAGCGACCCAGCAGCAACAATTCGACGGGTCGAACACCTTCACGGTGCCCACAAGCGCGGAGCGCATGGGCGATTTCTCGAACGACAATTTCACCATTTACAACCCGCTCGTAGCCGACAATCCCGATGGAACGCGGCAGGCGTTCGCCGGCAACGTAATCACCAATCCGAATCCAATTGCGCTGAAGTTTCTCTCCGAGTTCCCGAAATGCAACGTGAATCCGGGCACCTGCGATTCCGATCCGACAGGCGCGGTCAACAATCTGTATGTGCCCGGTCTCGACCCCACGACTGCCCAGCGCTTCGATATTCGCATGGACTGGGCGCAGAGCGAGAAGCAGCGCCTCTTTGGTCGCTTCTCCTTTGACCGCCTCTTCACGTCGACGTTCAACGCGTTTGGCAACATGTGGGACCTGAATTATGCGCAGAACGTAACCAACGGACGCAACTTTCTGCTGGCTGACGACCTGACGCTGAATCCGAGCACCTTCCTGCAGTTGCGCTACTCGTTCACGCGACACTATGAGAACCAGGGCGGCGATCCGCGACAGGATGGATTCGACATCACGACGCTCGGTTTCCCATCGTCCCTCGCGGCGCAGGAAGTGACCAGGCTGCTGCCCTTCGTCATTTTCAACGACGTGGGCGGGGGCATCGGCGGCACCGCCGACTACAACACCTTTCGCTACGCCAGCGAAAATAACGACGCCAGCGTCAGCATGACCAAGCTGAAGGGTAAACACGAAATTTCGACCGGCTTCGAATACATGAAGCGGCTCCTGAACGTCGGCCAGCCACCCGCCGCTTCGGGCTCGTACGCCTTCGACATTTCGGCGACCGACCAGACCGTGAACTCGGCTGTCGGCGGCAGTGACTTTGCGTCGTTCCTTGTGGGCCAAGGCACGGTGCCGGGCACGGAGTCCGGCAGTTATCCGAACTTCACAAAGGATCTGTTTGCGGCCGAGGCGAGCCCGTACTATGCGCTGTTTGTGGAGGACACCTATCGACCAACCAAAGATCTGACGGTGACAGCCGGGCTGCGGTGGGATATCTTTGGCGGCAAGACAGAGCGCCATAACCGTCTCGAATACTTCAACCCGACGGCAGCGAGTTCGGTGAGCGGCGTTTCATATACCGGCGCCGAAGTCTATGCGGGCGGCGGCAACCGGTCCCCGTTTACGGCGAACCTGAAGGACCTCGCGCCACGGCTCGGGTTATCGTGGCAGCCGGCCAGCCGCCTGGTGATTCGCGGCGGCGGTGGATTCTATTTCGGCCCGAGCCCGCACATGGTGGGCGGCACGGGACTCGACAGCGATGGATTCTCCGCAGACACAGAATGGAATGCGACGTGTTTCAACGGCGATGGCAACACCGTGATCAACGCCTCGGATGCCTGCGCGACGGGTGCTGGAACCGACGACCCCAGTTCGACGGGCCCGTACTCGCTCAGCAATCCGTTTCCCAATGGCGTGGTTCCGCAACTGGCCGCGCCACCCGCTGGATTGGCCAACAACCTGGGCCAATCGCTAAACACCATGCTGCGCGCGCAGCGCACGCCGCTGACCTATAACTTCAACTTCGGTGTGGAGTATCAGCTGCCGCATGCGTTCGTCTTCAGCGCGGGCTATGTGGGGAGCCGCGGGCTCTTCCTTCCACTGGGCTCAGCGGATCTGAATCAGCTGGACCTCGGCACGATCGGCAGCTATGCCGCGTCGCTCTGCGTCGACCCATCGAATCCCGATTGCGTGACGGTTGCAAATCAGTGGGCGGCCATCCAGCCGGCCACGAATGCGAATTTTGGAGCCGCGACGGTTCCCTTGTGGGTGTCGCTGCAGAAATATCCGCAGTATGGCAGCGGCAACTACGGTGCGGGGAATGGCGTGCTCGTACACGGGTATCCGGGGGGCGACTCGGAGTACAGCTCGCTGCAGACCAAGCTGCAGAAGAGACTCACCAGCCACTTCACGGCGCTGGCCAGCTTCACCTGGGCCAAGCTGATGACCGATGACGGCAATCCGCCCCTGGGCTTTGTCGGATCCCACCTGGGCGGAGCGCAAGACTGGAGAAACCTCAACCTGGAGCATTCGATCAGTCCGCAGGACGTGAAGTCTCAGTTCACCGGCGACCTGTCGTATGACCTGCCGGTGGGCCGCGGAAGGGCCGTCAGTCTTTCCGGTGTGGGCGATGCCGTGCTGGGCGGATGGACGGCGAACATGATTGCGTATCTCAGCACAGGCGTCCCCATTGCCTCCCCTGCGTCCGGTGTGTCGCCTGCCTATTTCAGCCAACGCGCGGACCAGACCTGCGACGCCACCAAGGGCGCGCCGCATTCCGCAGCCACGTGGTTCAACTTCAACTGCTTTGCGATTCCTGCGAGCCCGTTTATAGCCGGAAGCGCTCCCGCTTATCTCGATCATGTGCGGACGATGGGCGCACAGGATTTCGACATCTCTCTCTACAAGCATTTCAGCCTCGGCAAAGAACGGGATATTCGCTTTGAGATTTCGTCGTACAACATCGCCAACCGGGCGCAGCTGGGCATGCCGGGCACTCCCGACATGACCTCCGTGGCAACGCAGCCCGCCGAGGCGGCAGTCTTCGGACAGATCACTTCCACCGTGAACAGCCCACGGCAATTTCAATTTGGATCACGGTTCACCTTCTGAGCCAAGTGGTGCTGCCTATCGGAGAGCCGCCTGCTTTGCGGGCGGTTTTCTGCGTGGAGAATGCGCGGAGGTTGTGCCCCGGCGCGGCGCGATTTGACAGCACGGTTCAGAATCTTTTATGTAGAGTGCGCCTTTGCGATGCGGTTCGAATCGTCGCAGAGCAATCTGCTGCAAGGAGAATCTGAGCGTGGCGATTCCGTCTATCCTGTCGTGGAAAGATGCTGAACCTTGTCTGACTGAGAAGATCGGCCGCGTTCCGAGCGCCCTCGAAGCGCCGCGTCTTTGCTGGAGATTTCGAGCGCCGGCTCTTCTGCTGATGCTGTGCCTCGTCCTGCTGGCGCCCCGCATCTGGAGCCAGGACCAGGCGCCCGTGCCGTGGGATCAGAATCCGCAGGGGATGCACATCTACATCTGGGCAGGGCTCAAGTCGCATTTCCCCGGGCAACACGACTATCCGCAGTTTCTGGCGGACTGGAGCAAGCTGTTGACGGAACACGGCGCCGTTGTGGATGGGGCGCTGCACGCGCCGACAACGGCAGACCTGGAACACACCGATGTGGTCGTGATCTATAAAGGTGACGCGGCGTATTTGAGCGAGGCCGAGAAGACAGCTCTGGAAGCGTATGTGCGGCGTGGCGGAGGGCTGGTGAGCCTGCATGACTCGCTGTGCGGGCCGGATCCGGCGTATTTTGCGACCTTGGTGGGCGGCGCAAAAAAACATGGCGAGGTGAATTACACGCTGGGCGCGCCCATTCCCTATACCGTGACGGATACGGCCGATCCGATCATGCAGGGCATGTCGAATTTCACGCTCTTCGACGAAGCCTTTTACAACATGACGTGGGCGCATGATCCTGGGATTCACGTGCTGGCCACTGCGGTGATTCCCGGCACGCCGAGCGCCGGCTCGCACAAGGGCGAAGTGGTGCCGCAGATCTGGACCTATGTGCACACGCCGGCGGGCGGGCAGCTTGCGCGCGCGTTTGTGTGGATGCAGGGGCACGAGTACGCGAACTTCGCGAACTACCAGATCCAGCAGATGCTGTTGCGCGGAATCGCGTGGGCGGCAAAGAAGCCGGTGAATACGCTCGTGGACTATGTGCCCGCGCATCCGCTGCGGACGCCGGGCGGGGCCGGAACCCAAGGGCTGAATCCCTGATTCAGACAAGATATATCGATCGCCTCTCAAAGCAAAACGCGGCGACCAGTTTCGGTCGCCGCGTCCTTCGCCCTGCAGGCAGTTGCTATCCCATGAATCCGAGATACGGGCTGGTGCCGAAGTTGCCGAAGTTTGGCAGCACCTGTTTCACCTGCCCATCCGAAAGCCCGAACCACCGCGCCAGCGTGCCCGCGTATTGATCCACTGACGTTGTTGGAATCAGCCGCCCTTGACCCACATCGTTCGCCTGGTCCGAGCCGATCACAGGGTACTGCCCATACATATCCTGCCCTTGCACGGCGCCGCCCACCACAAAGTGGTGGCTCCCCCACCCGTGGTCCGTTCCGCTGCTGTTCGAGGTCAGCGTGCGGCCAAAATCCGACGCTGTAAACGACGTCACCTGGTTGCCCAGGCCCAGCGTCGTCATTACGCCGTCGAAGTACTCGAGCGCTGAGCCCAATTGCGTCAGCAGCTGCGCGTGCAACATGGCCTGCCCGGTGTGCGTGTCAAAACTGCCCAGCTGCACATAGAAAATCTGCCGCGTCACGCCGAGCCCCGCCTTGCCGCCGATGATCCGTGCCACCGTCTGCAGCGATGCCGCCAGCGGATTGTCCACAAGTTTGTTCGTGATCGGGTCCAGATATTGCGTCGGGTTCGGAATGCCCCCCGTTCCTGCCGCCAGCATCGTCGTCACCAGCGTTGCCTGCGCCTCAATCGAACGCTGGACCACGACTTCGTATTCCTTGGCAAACAGATTTGCCTCTTCCGCGCTCAAGATCGAAGTCAGAGCGTTGGTGCCCGCCGCATTGCCAAACAACGGCTGCGCCAGCCCGCTGATCGGGATCGGACCGGCCGGCGTGCAGTTGAGCTGAAACGAAGTTTGTCCCGAGAGAAACAACGCGATCCCCGCCGTCGAGATGCACGTGAACATCGAGTTCGAATTCATGTTCATGCCCTCGATCAAATCCGCTACAGCGCCACCCCAGCCCGTGTGCTCGCCGCTGCCGAGGTTCGAGGCAACCGCCTGCCACGCCGCTGTCTGATCGAAGTGCGAAAAGAGCGAATCGGGCAGTGGAACCGAGTTGGCCTGCACCTGCGCTTTCGTCGCCGGCGCGATCAGCGTCCCCGTGTTCGCCATAATCGCCAGGCGCCCCGCGTTGAAAAGGTTCTGCGCTCCCGTCAATGCCGGATTCAGCGCAAAGGTGCGCCCTGTCTGCGGCGTCCGCAAAGTAATCGGCAACAAGTCGGTCATGGGATACGCCAGCCCCGGCGATCCAGATCGCGCCGCGGTGAACGCCGCAAACGAATCTGAATCCGTCGCAATCACTGTGCCGTGGCCGTCGTTGCCGCCTTGCAGAAAAATGCACACCAGCGCCTTATAATCCGTGGCGCTCGTCGACTGCGCCATCGCGGCCATCGAGTTGAGGCCCATCAAGAATGGACTCGCCGAGATCCCCGCCATCGAGGCATACGAAGCCGTCCTTAAAAACTGCCGCCGCGTGTAGTCATGCTTATCGCACATTGTGGGCTCCCTATTGTTGTGCCGTGAAGTCAGGCGACGCGATCGTCAGATATATCGCCGTCTGAACACGCGACGCCAGCGCAGCATTAATGGCGTTCTGGTCGCCGCTTGGGATTGCGATCGCGCTCACCGCGTTCACAATCTCGCCTTCGAGTGTGCTGTTCATTTGCCCGGCCATCAGCAGCAGATTGATGCGATCCACCAGCGCCGTCGGCGTCGAAGCCAATCCAAGCTCCGCGTCATACGATGCAAACACGTCCGGACCATTTTGCGCACCGGCTCCGATCGAGTCCTGCATGTAATTCAAATAACCAACCACCGTGGTCACGTTCGTCATCTGGAACTCCGGCCCCAGAAGGTTGGCTGCCGAGATGCTCGTGCCCGGCGGAACATAGTTGGGCGCAAACCAGTTGAAGATCGTAGGCGAGCGCAGCGTCATCTGCCCCAGCCCGTAAATCGGATCTTCGCTGCTGCCCAGCCAATAGCCTCCGTTGCGCGATTGTGCCGAAAAGGCGCGTGCCCACTCCGTATAGCGCAGCAACGCCTCGCGTACCTTGCCGTACTGCGGATTCGAGGTCGCCGCCGTCGCGTCGCGCGCTTCCGTGTCGGTCAGGATCGCCGTGATCACTGCCTTCATGTCACCCCGCACCCCCGAGCCGTCGTCCTCAAACACCGTCGCAACCCGCTTGATATAGGCCGGGCTCGGATTGCTCGTCACCAGGTGCTCGATCAGCTGACGGCAGAAAAACGCCGGAACGTTGGGATGATTGAACAGCGTGTCCAGCGCGATTTTTAGGTCGCCGCTCGGATCAGGCGTCGTCGACGCGGGAATCGTCACCCCCAGAAAATCCTTCTCATCGGTCGAGTGATGATCCGGATACGTCGTCATCGGCAGCAGATCCTCGCCGACCCCGGGCGCAACATACGCGCAGCAGTTGTCCCACCCGTCATCCGTCGTATCGTTCGGAATCTGCCAGCTGAATCCCGTGAACACCTTTGCCATTCCCTGCACGTCTATGTTCGAGTACGTCGGAATCGGATTCCCGCTGCCATCCAGCTTCTCCGTCCCGTCGTCGTTCAGCTGATACAGGCCGATACTCAGAAGCTGCATCACTTCACGCGCGTAGTTCTCGTCCGGGTCCGTCGTCGCGTTCCCCTTGTCGTTGCCCAGCATCGACAGGAACTGCCCCATCATCGGGCTCAGAGTCACATCCTGCAGAAGCTGCCTGAAGTTGCCGAATGCGTCCGCGCCCAGCATGTCATAGTAGTTCGCCTCGCCGCGCGGCATGTTCTGCACCGAGAAGTTCGACCCCGACACCACAAAGATCTCCTGCAGCGCATACTGCACTCTCTGCCGCAATTCATCGTTGCCCGAAAGCGCATTCTGCCAGAACTGGTTCTCCACCAGGTTCTCATTCTGCGTGTTCTGCATGAACAGCGCCGCGTTGCACTTCACATCCGAAGCCGCGCAGGCCGGATTGTTCAGTATCAGCGCCTCCTCCACAGACGGCTCCATCAGCGTCTGCGGCGCCCCGAATTGCTGCGTCAGCCACGGCTGGTACCCCGTCAGCGACACGCTCTGAATATCGCTATCCGTCGCGCCAAACGTCGCCTGCTGCAGGAAGCGCGATGCGTCCGCGGGGCTCACCGCCGTGTTCGGCGCGCCACCGATCGGAATAATCAGGTCCGCCGACGTTGCCGGACCCGGACTTGGGTTCAGCACTTGCAGGTCGATATAAGTCTGCTGGGTGGGTGTGACCGATGCCGTGAGCGAGGTGCTGCTGGTCGAGGTCGGTGTTACCGGTGTCCCGTCCACCAGGACCTGCGCGCCGTTGATGAAGTTCTGACCCGTAAGAGTGAAGGTGGATGTGGAGGCCGAAGAGAGCGACGTCGGAGTCGCCGTCGTCAGAATCGGAATCGGATTCAACACCGCGATGTTCTGCGTGAGCGAGACCGTCGGATCGTCCACGCTGGTGATCGTCATCGGCTCCACGTTCGGCTTCGGCACTACCGCCGGCGCCGTGTAGGTGATCGATCCATCCGTGTTCTGAACCGCCGTCCCCACCGTCGCATTGCCGCCTGCCACGCCGTTGACCCCCAGGGTCACGCCCGTATTGCTCGTTCCCGTCACCATCAACCCGAAGTTGATCGCGTTCGTCACGCGCACATCCGTGCCCGCGCCTGGCTCCAGCTTCAGCACCACCTGCCCCGGCGCCACCTTCACCTGCATCGTGGCCGAATTTGCCGAGCCAGGATCGGGATTGCTCACCAGCAGCGGGAATGTTCCCGGATTCGGCGCCGCAATCGACGCGATCAGCTGCGTGCCCGACACATACGTCGTCGTCACCGCGGCCCCATTCCACGAAATCTGCGCGCCATACACAAACTCCGATCCGGCCACCGTCACCGTCGTCGTGCCTTCCGAGAATCCAGTCGGCGTCACCGAAGTCAGAATCGGAATCGGGTTCAGCACGCCCAGCGTCAGCGATCCCGGCGGGTCGCTCGCATTGCTCGTCGCCGCGCTCGTAATCGTCACCACGTTATTCGGCGTCGGAACAATCGCCGGCGCCGTATACAGACCATTGCTGTCGATCGTGCCCAGCGTCGCATTCCCGCCCGCCACCCCGTTCACGGCAAATGTCAGCGGCACGCCGGTGTTCTTCTGGTTGTTCACGATCTGCATCTGCTGACCTGCGCGTATCGTCGTCGCCGACGCAGAGATCGCTGCGTAGTAGCTCGGGTCCTTCACTGTGAACCCCGAACCGCAGCCGGACAGAAGAGTTGTCGCACCCGCAAGCGACAGAATGAATAGCGCGAAAGAATGGGCAAACGGGCGTTGAGATCCTTTGTGCATGGATGCTCCTGGATGGGAGTGCAACGGCTCCAGATTTCCGATAAACCGTGTTGAGCTCGAATCGAATGTGCAGGGAAAGGGAAGAAGTGGAGGCTTACCGTCGAGACTCCCGATCGAGGGGAATCTTCATCTGACCAAGGCTAGAACTTCAACTCGTGCAAGCGCGCAGCCGTTGAGGCAACCGCCGACCTGTGCGGCTCTTTTCGGTCAGACCGTTTCAAAATCAATCTTGATGAACAGGAATTATCAGAACATACGGGCTTTTTCGAGGATATGAAGAAAGGGTAACCTTACTGCACAAAGGTAACCAATCTGCCCGCCCAGATCTTCCTGGCCCACAATATGGTCGACTTGGCGCAGATGGCCCGGGGGATCGGCCAGGGCGTGTGGGGCGCGATCGACACCTTCCAAACCCTGGCATCGGCTTCGGCGCAAGCCGCAAGCTCCGAAGCACAAAAGTTGGCTGGAAAAACGGAAGGTCGAGGCTTACCCCCGGCCTTTCGCTTGATATGGGCATGATGCGGGAATGCGTCGGCTTCGCCTACTCCTGAATGATCTTTTGCGAGGTTCCCGAAAAACTGAGTGCCGATTTCGGCAGGAACGGCGCGAGAAACGAAAACGTGTAGCTGACCGTGACCTTCACCACGCAGCCCTGGCTGTTGGTCGTCGCGCAGGCCGAGCAGTTCTTGGTGCAATCGGGCGTGGTGCCAGGCCAGCTGGTCGAGACAGAAACGTTGCTCTGGCTGATTCCCGGCAACGCCAGGCTTTTCACGTAGTTCGTCACGTCGGACCCCGAAGCGATGCAGCTGTATTTCATCACGAAGCTGGGCGGCGCCGACGTCGAGCAGCTACCGCTCCAATCCTTTCCGCGCACGATGGCGAAGCGCGCCCCCTCCTGCGCGGCATATCCCATGAACTCATAGGAATACATGGCACGCGAGAGATCGAGAATGCCGAAGAGCATCGTGAACAGCAGCATCACAGAGAGCGAGAACTCCACCAGTTCGCTGCCGCGATCGTCGCGGAGCGCCCGGCCGATGCGGTCCAGTACGGATTGTGTCCTGCGGTATTTCATGAACCTTTGGGTGCCTCGACCATTGATTTTCGGGGTGGTGTTATACGTGCGGCCGCCTCTGCGGAATTTCTAGCTGCCCCCGCTCCGCATCACTGCGGTTCTTGAAAGGGTGATGGTAGACGGTACGCCAGGCCACGGAAACCACGATTTATAGGTTGCGGACGCCGTGACCGTGACCCGGTAGACGACGTTGTTCACACACGCCGGAGTCGAAGAACAGCTCGCCGAGAAACCCGTGCCGTCCGAACACTCGCACCCGTAGGTGGGTGTGGGCACCGTGAGGTTGGGAATGTCGGGCGCATCGCTGGTAGCAGCCGCCTGCATGCCCGTCGTGTCGGTCGGGCTCGATGAGCCATAGAGAGCGCCGGCATGGGCCGCTCCCGCGACTTCGGTCGCCGTGAAGTAGGCTCGTCCAAAGTCGACTGCGCCGAGCATCAGCAGAAGAAGGAAGGGCGTCACCAGTGCGAGCTCGGCGAGGCTCGCCCCACACTCGGTCCGCACGAAAGCTTGAGACAGTTTTTGCAGGTTCATACCATTACTCGGCGAGGGCCGCGCCGGAACTCGGGATCGGCGGCCCGTTCGGCAGGGAAGAGTAGTTGCTGTTGAGTGTGAAAGGGCTGTTGACCATCAGCTGGTACACATCGAGGATCGTGTAGGCGGCTAGATTGCTTCCCCCATTCAGCGTCAATTGCGCATCGGGCAGGTAGAAGGCCCCCTGCCACACCGAGGTCGAGTCGCCGTCCAGGTTTGACGCGCTGCTGTCCGTCTGATTCTGAAACATCAGCACTCCGGCATAGGTTCCCGAGGTGGGCGCGACCAGATTCGCGTGGCTCGCGGAATTCATGGTCAACGTGCCCGACGAAAAGTAGAACGTGACCCCGTTCCCCGTGATCGAGCTGCCCGAGTTGACGTTCATGGTCCCTGTAAACACGTAGGTGCCGGCGCCGAAAGACGCTGTGGTGTTGCTGTTGAGGTTGATTCCGCCACAATAAACACCGGGCGTGAAGGCCACCGTGCCGCTCACGCTCTGGTTGTTGGGCGCCCCCCGATAGGGACTGGATGTGGTTGTGCCGCACGGTCCGGTCGAGGGCTCTTCGCTCTGCAGTTTGTAGAGGGGATCGGTGACCGGGGGAGCGCCGATCACGGCGCTCGGCGTGACCGACCCCCCTGAGTTAACCGTGTCGGTGCCTGCGATATCGACCGCCTGCGCGCTCACGCTGCCATTCACCATCAACGCCGGCGTGCCATTGGAATTCACCGTCATGCGACACCCGGTGACGGTAATGGCCCCCCCGCTATTGACGGTGGTGGATGTGTTCGAGGGGGCCAGCACATCGAGACACGAGGGCGAAACCCCCGCTCCCGCTTCTGACCTGGCATACAGGTTCACTGAGCTCAGGCCGACCAGCTTGGCCAGCAGTGTGGGCTGCGGCATAAAGACCACGGCTTCTACATAATTTGCGTTGCCCTTGTTCGGATCGCTCGCCACCGCACAGGGAGCATTGTTCAATTCGAGAGTCAGTCCGGTGCTCGTGGTCGTTCCGCATTGCGTCACCAGCCCGGGCGTCGCGTAGCCTTGTTCAGTGATCGCCGACTTGGCTGCCGTTTGCATGGCAGTGCAGTTTCTGGTTGTGCCGCATATCTGCACCTCCAGCGCGCCTGCCATCGCGGCTGCGTCCGCAGCCGTCTGCAACTGGCGCCTGGTGTAGAGAAACTGGCCTACATCGAAAGCCAAAGCCATGAAGGCCAGAAGCATCCCCATGGATAACACGACCACTACTAATGTCTGGCCGCTGTCGTTGCGCAGGAATGCGATCTTTCGAGCGATGGAATTGTAAAGGTCCTTGTTCCGCATCAGCACCCTCAAAATTTGCGGAGATCGATAGGTCGTGCTTTGGATCGGCGTGGACAGTAGAGCCACAAGCTCCAGCCGCCGAAATCGAACGTATACGACCCCGTCTTTCGGGTTCTGTCCAGTAACGAATCATTCTAGCGATGCGCTGGATGCGGGAATGTGCGCTGCGTGCCGAGGCCGGCACCAAAGTTATGTGCGAAGCGTGATCGCCAACACCTCGGGTGCGTCATTCCTGTGCATAGAGTTGCTCTAAGCGCGGAAAGTCGATTCGTAGCGCTGCCACACCGCGGCGTCGAAGGTGTGTTTGCTTTCATATCCCTCGGAGCGGTAGAGGTCGATCGCGTCGGCGTTGGCCTCGGTGACCGTGAGAGAGATTTCGCTCACCCCCTGGCGAACGAATTGCGCCGCGGCGACAGAGAGAAGCAGGCGCGCAAGGCCGTGACGGCGATGCTCGGGATGGACGCAGAGCTGGGTGATGTGTCCGCTTTGCGGACTCACCCGGGAGCCCAGAACCAGGGCCACCAGCTCCTTCGTGGCGCGATCGACCACAACGTGCGAAGCGACAGACGAGAATGCGCCGCAACCAGCGTAGCGCACGATGTTGTGAAGAAAACGCAGCGAGCCGTGCACGGAGTGATACTGGTCGTTGATCAGGCTGTCGGGATGGCCGCGGTAGGCAATCGAGATGAGACGCGCCGCGGCGTTGAGATCGTCTTCACGCCAGGGACGCAGCTCCAGGCCGGCGGCTAGATCGGTGCCGGGGCGGGTCCATCGGCCGTCGAGCGGCTGCACCATGAAAAGGCGATGGAAAAGGCGGAAACCGGATTTGCGGAAGAGCTCAGCATGGCTCCCCGCCGGATGAAGCAGCAGCTGCGACTCGATCCGCACCACCTGCGGCGAATTCACCAGCGTCTCAAGCAGGTGCTTCAGCAGCGTCTCTTCAATCTCGTGCGCTGGTCCTGGATCGTCTGCGGTGGCAACGGGAACCTCCGGACTGACGCCGGGAAGCGCGAAGACGTCGCCGATGACAGCCTTGCTCTCTTCGTAAACGCAAAAGGCATAGCCCGTAACCTGACCGGATTCCAAAGCGGCATACCCCGGCAGCATGTGGCTATCGATATATTGCATCAGAAGCTTCGACGAGGCGCGGTAGTCCCAGTGAAGGCGTTGCATCCAGACTTCGCCTTCAGCCTCGAGGACGGGCCGGAGCACCGGCGCCCCGAAGTGCCGCAGGTCGAGAATCTCAAAGGAAACATTCGCCGCCATGGTCTTCCACGATACGCGATCAGGCCGGGCCCGAGCCTCAGCAGGCTAGACCAATGCAACGCCGGCGCGGGGGAACCGGCGGTCAGGCAACTTACTCTCAGGGTCACTGTGCCATGAAGCAGAGCAGACTGGCAAGCCAAGTTCAAACCCGCCGCTGCCGACTCACCAAGTCCATTACTTGCGACCCACAAGATAGACTTCAAGGCCCTGCTCGGGCCAGGTAAAGAGCGGTTCGTACTGGCGTCCCTCAAGGTACTCCGAGAGATCGTCCTGCGTATGCAGGTCGATCCCGCGACGGCCGATCACGCGCGCCACCAGCAAATGCTCTTCGTCGGGCACGCCGGTGTCTTCATAATTGACCACTTGGCGATTGCGATAGAAAGCGAGTCCGTACTCAACGTCGCGCCGCACCCGGAACACCGCAACGGTTTCGTCCGGCGGAGCAAGGCCAGCGAGGCGATCGGCAAGGGGGCGCGCGGAGTAGGAGCGATCGAGAACGTGAATCACGTGCTTTGAAGCGCTGACTGCCGGGATGCCGAAGAAGGGGCCAAAGCCATAGAGGAAAAAAACGAGAACCATGAGCACGGCGCTGGTGGCGAGACGCAGACGGGCCACGCCAAATCCCTGGACCACGACAAGGATAAGCAGAGCCGCCCCGGCAGCGGCGAGGATGGCTGCCGAAAGCGCGTGGGATGGTGGCAGGGTGATTCCGTGGGCCACGAACCAGGGCAGCAAAAAGATGGCGAGAGCCAGCAGGCCGCAGAACAGCGCGTGACCCAGGACAATCCAGAATTGAAGCCCGCGCTGGCGCGAACGAAACAGATAGTCCCCGGTGAGGATGGTGATGGGAGGAATGGAAGGGAGGATGTAACCGGGAAGCTTGGATTGAGAGAACGTGAAAAAGATGACGGGAATGAATGCCCAGATCACGAGAAATTCGGGGAAGGCGTCGCCGGGCCGGCTGGGCGCGGGCTTATCGGGTTTCGAGTGGCGAAGGCGCCACTCCGCCACCGAAGTCTGAATGCCGTCAATCAGAGCGCGGATGGCGATTACCGTCCACGGCATCAGCGCAAGCAGAATGACGATGAAATAGTACCAGAAAGGCTGCTGGTGCTCGTAGCGATTGGTGGCAAAGCGTTCAAGATTGTGTTCGAGAAAAAACTCGCGGAAAAACGTAGGGTTCTCGTGCTGCACCGCCACAAACCAGGGCAGCACGATAGCGAAGTAGAGAATCACGCCCGGCCACCAGAACGAACGCCGCAGAATCGACCACTCGCGGCGCAGGGCTGCGAAAGAACAGAGGATCAGCAGCGCCAGGAACGGGGCAACCGGTCCCTTCGCCAGCGTCGCCACCCCGGTAAAGAAGTAGATATCGAAGAGCCAGAACTTCGAGTCGGTTTCGTACCAGGCATACCAGCCGAGCAGGCCGATGCAGAAAGGCGCGGCCATCTGCATATCCGTCGAGGCCCCGCGCGAGAAGCCGATGATGCCGGCGCAGGCCACCGTGATCAGCGCCGCATCCAGGTGGCCGCCTCGTCGGAATCGGCGCATGTGGAGATAGATCAGCGCCACCATGATGAAGGCGAAGGTGGCCGAAGGCAGGCGAGCGCTCCAGTCGTGGACGCCGAAGTCTTGAAAGATGAACATGGCCCGCCAGTAGTACAGGGCAGGCTTCTCAAGCCATGGCTTGCCATAGAGGTAGGGCGTGACGCAGGCGCTCAAACGGCCTTTCAGCGTTTGGGCCGAGTCGAAGCGGACCAGCATTTCATGCGCGATCTGCGCATAGCGGGGCTCGTCGGCGCCCACCAGGCCCAGACCGTCCCCGCCAAAGATAGGCGTGACTCCATAGAGGATAAAAAAAACCGCGAAGCAGACCAGGACTGTGGCTTCGCAAAATGTGGCCCAACTGGGCCAGCTCCAGCGCGATCCTTCCGGCGGTTGAGAAGCAGATGAGTCCAGCGCAGTCTCCACGTCCAGCGGTTACTCCGTTGCGCCCGCGCAGACGGCGCACGAGCACTATGAAAGCGGCCATCGCTCGGGAGTGAGGGGGAAAAACTCCTGGGGACCGGTTGACAAATGCCTCCGCGGAGGCCAAAACGCGGTCGAGCGGGCGCGCTGCATACAGCCGGCTCCGGCGCGTCAGGAATGGGACAAGGCTAACAGATTGGGGCCGAATCTCAACCCGGCTCGACCACCAACCCGCCCACGCCGCGACGAAGCTCGGTCAGGATCTCAGCGAGGGCGCGGTCGATCGGCCCATCGACCGTGCAGCCGGAGGCATTCTCATGGCCCCCGCCCCCCAGCTGCGCGGCGATCGCCGCGACGTTTATTTTGCCTTTGCTGCGCAGACTCATGCGGATGCGGCCCTCGGGCAGCTCGCGCAGAAATACAGCGGCTTCCACATCGGCAATCGAGAGCGCGTAGTTCACAATGCCCTCGCAATCTTCTTCCGCTGCGCAGGTGCGGACCATATCCGCGTGGGTGATCCAGAGCCAGGCAAGACGCCCCTCGCGGTGCAAACGGTTGAGTGCCGCCCCCAGCAGCAGAAGCTTCGACATCGGCGTGGAGAAATAGATGTCCTGCGCAAGACGGATGGGATTGGCGCCGGCCTGCACCAGCTCACCGGCAAGAGCGAAGGTGGACGAACGTACCCCGCCGTAGATGAAACCGCCCGTATCGGTGAGCAGCGTGGTGTAGAGGCAGGCCGCGATTTCAGGAGTGACAGTGCCGCCGGCAGCCCGGATCAGGCGATAGACAAGCTCGCCAACGCTGGAGGCCTGGCGGTCGATCCAGTTGAGATGTCCCCAGGGGCGGCCGCTCGCGTGGTGATCGATGTTGACAATCAGAAAGCTCTCGAGACCGCGCAGGCGCGTGCGCTCAAAGCTGTCGCACTCAAGAAGAATGGCGGCATCGTAAGGGCCGTGGATGCGCAGCGCGGTGCGGATCGCCTCGGCCCCGGGCAGCTTGCGATAGACGGCGGGAATGCGGTCGGCGGTCACAAGGTCTGCGCGCTTGCCGAGCTGCTCAAGAAACATGCCCATGGCGAGCACACTGCCCACCGCATCGCCGTCGGGCCGGGAGTGAGAGCAGACAAGAAAACGCTCGCCATTGCGAAGGACTTGCAGGATGGCGGCAATAGGATCGATCGGATCGAGGGCATCCGGAGAAACAGGATCGATGCCGTCCGCGGCAATGGGGTGCGTCGGGTCCATGCCGCGTTACTCCACCGAGGCCTTCTGCCGACGCCGCGAACGCTCCATCAATTCTTCGATGCGGGCCTGGAACCGGCCGGAGCGGTCCGCAAAGAAACTAAGCTCGGGAACGTGGCGGACGCCCATTCGCTCCTTCAATTGAAAGCGGATAAAGCCCTTGGCCGCTTCGAGGCCCGCAACCGTGTCGTCTTCCGCCTTGGCCACATCGGGGACCGCGGAATCGACGGCAACATAGACGCGCGCCGACTTGCCACCGGGGTTGAGAACAACTTCACTGACGTAACAGAAGGCAATGCGCGGATCGGAGAGCTCGCCCTCGATCATGGCGCCGATCTCCTCGCGCAGTGTTTCAGCAACCCGATCCTGATGATGTTTGCGGCCCCTGTGCTCCGGCATACGCGTTTCCTTCCCCAGGTAAACCAATCAGGATAGCAGAGGGGGTGGGGCCGAAAATTGCTGGGGAGGGGGCTGGCCGAGACAGTTTCCGGGGCAACCCATTGCGGGTCGCTTCCTGCCTGCATCCTCTTGCGTGTCATATCTCACCGACGACCGCTTCCGCCGGCGCTAAATTCAACTCGTTTGGCCCGAAACGACGTCGTGTATGCGATCCATCTCCCTTGTTTTCGGATTGGCTCTCCTCCTGCCCCCCATCTCTCCAGCCCAAGCCGCCGCACAACTCCCTGGCACTGATGTCTTTATCCTCCGATCCGCGGAGCAGTTGCAGTCGCCCCATATCGTCACCTATCGCGTCTTCGAATGGACCCAGACACGGGGGCGCTGGATCTTCCCCGATGTGGGCTACTACGACACGGGCTATGGAAGGGACCAGATCTGGTTCACAGGCGCCGGGCTCGACATGTTGCATGCGCGACGCTTCGACTGGTCGCAGGAAATCTACTTTTCTCAGGAGGCCGGCCCGGAATCCACCAACAAGCGCGCTCTCTGGGTCTGGCCGGTGCTCGATACCCGCATCGGCACCCGCCTTTCCAGTCAGATTGCCGCCTATCCCGTGATTCCGCTGGATGCCGCGCAGAGGTGGGGAGCGGACGTCGACCGCGCCAAGCTCGAGTGGTCGTTCCATGCGCACTGGCTTGTCGGAGCCGGTTACAGCGGAGGCATCTGCTCGACTCGAACATGGCAAAGTAACCCCTTCGCAACAGTGACGCGAAAAACGCACGCCGGCAATTTCGAGCTCTGGCTGCAGCGCATCGACGGCGGGGCGCAGGTACAGCTCCGCTATGTGCTGGTGAAGAATCGAGAGTGAAACCTTCTGCGCGGGGAGGCAGCCCGTGCCTCAGGGGGTGAGGCGAACGAAGCGCGAGTCGCGGCGCATCTGTTCGCCGGTTTCATGCTGGACGCGCAGGGCGCACTCCTGGGCTTCGTGTACAAGGGTGTGGAGACGGGGAAGCTCCTCCCGATCGAGCGCTTGATCGAGTTCTCTAAGTTTCGCGATCAGTTCGACAGTGTGCATTGAAGTGACCTCACTGTTCAGGGTAGGCGGGGCGCGAGCGGCGCGATGTGACGGATCGCACCCGGGTGCGCAGGAGGAAGGAGCTGCACACCGGTGCGCGCTAACTCCTTTGCTTATTCGGACACTACCCGGAGCCAGGAACTGCGGTCAGGTTTCTATATAGTCCCAGAAAGTGTCGGCAAGCTCGGCGCCTAGATCATTGGCCATCCGGCGAGCGGCACGCTCCACTTCTTCAATCAGGCCGTGCAGATAGCTGCGCGAATGCGAGATGGCGACGATGCCAAGGGTGGCGGATTGCCAGGTGACGGCTTCGTCCAGCTCGGCGACGGAAATGTTGAAGGTTTGGCGAAGCTGGTCCTTCATCGAGCGGACAACCTGGCGGCGATCTTTGAGCGACTGGGCGTGCTCAATGCGCAGCTCGAGCGTGAGTTGGGCGACGGGCATAGGCGACGCGCTTCCGGATGGGGAACCATTTTACGGTCTGCGCGAGACGGCGCGCCGGGAAAAATACAGGACGACCCGGCTCAATAAAACCGAACGATCCCGGTTATGATCCCGGCGATGGGCCTTGGCCCTGAGACGCGTTCCGCATCTGGCCCGAGTGCATCTGGCCCGAGCGCATCGCACCTCACGAAGAGCCAGCTTCAGAACGAAGCAGGGCGAAGGCGACAAGGGTTTCGCTTGGGTCGCCGCTGGCGGCAACGATCTCGCTTTCCAGTTCTCGCGGGACCGGCATTTCGCAGGCCGCCACTTCGTCTTCTGTCGCTCCGATGAAGCAGAGGTCGCAGCAGCCGAGACTCGTCTGATCGCCGCTTGCGGCCATGCGCGTGGGCGGGCCGAAGACGCGACAGGTCATCGGCCGGTACGCGTAGACATCGCACAGGCCGGTCACGGGGTTCAGCGCGGGACAGGGTGCTTCGTCGGCGAAGGTTTCAAAACGGGCCTGCTCTTCCGCGGACGTGCCGAGAATGCCGGTTGCGCGATCGCCAGGGAACTCCGGACCATAGGCGGCAAGCCAGGCGCCGGCGCGTTCCTCAAGCGCCTCTACGATCTCAGGAGCTGCGGCACGCAGCGCGGCCACTCCGGCTTGAAGACGCGCGACGTCGAGGGCGTTGATCGGGAAGGCGCCATAACAGCATTGGGTGCAGCCCGGCCGGCAGGCGAGCCAGGAGCCCGCGCGACGGGCGGCCTCCGCGAGGGCGGCGTCGACAATCTGGACGAGCTCGGTGTCGCCCGACAGAAGCGGCATGGCAAAAGGATAATGGCCAGGGGGCCCCCGGCCTTATCTGAATACTGAGTTTTTCGGCCAACTTTATGGGCAGCACGAAGATATTGTGAGCAGGAGCCAATACTGTACCCAGTGTTGCTTAACAGCACGGGGTGCAGCCCGGCCGGAAGGCGAGCCAGGAGCCCGCGCAACGGGTGGCCTCCGCGAGGGCGGCATCGACAATCTGGACGAGCTCGCTGTCGCCCGACAGAAGCGGCATGGCAAAAGGATAAACGCCGAGGGAACCCCGACGGGGATGCGCTGAGTCAAAGCGCGTGCTATAAGGGTCTCGAGGTCGCTGTGCTTTATCTTGAGCGCACTCCCGCTGCCCCGCTCGATGCGTTCGTTCGCGTGCTGTGGTATGCGCGCGCGACCGATATTCCGCACGCCCGGGAGCGTGTGCTGCCCAGCGGCTGCGTGCAGGTGATTCTGAACCTGGCGCGGGATTTTCTGCTCGATTGCCCGGAGGGTGAAACGGCGCGGCACAGGCCGCCGGTCCTCGTGGTGGGCGCGCGGTCGGTTTACGAAATTATCCACAGCTCCGATATGGCGGACCTGATCGGCATGGTATTTGTGCCGGGCGGGTTTGCGGCATTTGCCGGCGACGCGGTCGATCTGCTGAGCAATCGCACCGTCGATCTCGAAGATGTCTGGGGGATGCCGGTGCGTGGATTGCGCGACCGGCTGCGGGAGATTCCCGCGCCCGAGGAGCGGCTCCGCTGCCTGGAGCGATTTCTGGTTGAGCGCTTTGCCCCGCGACTCACACGGCACGGGCCGTGGAGACAGGGCGAAGTGGATTTTGCGGTGCGGGCATTTGCGCTGGCGCCGGCGATTGCGACGGTGCGCGATGTGGCGCGCCGGACAGGGTGGAGCGAGCGGCGGTTTTCGCAGGTGTTTCGCGAGCAGGTCGGCCTGACGCCGAAGACATGGTGCAGGGTGCAGCGCTTTCAGCGGGTCGTACGCGCATTGCATTCGGGATGCGACGTGCGTTGGGCAGAGCTGGCGCTCGATTGCGGCTATTATGACCAGGCCCATTTTGCGAATGAGTTTCGCGCCTTTTCGGGAATCGATGCAACGACCTATTCCGAGCGGCGCCAGGGGCCGTGGGCCAACCATATTCCGGTCGAGTAGCGGCGATCTCCTCGCCGAGCACGCGGGCCGGATTGCGGATTTCCGATTTTTCCAAGAAGAGCAGCATTCGGTAGTGTCATCGTGGGGCAGTGGCCGATCAAGAATGAAATCGGCCCCATGGAGGTTTTATGACAGGCACTGCACCGCAATCCCCATCCACCATCCTGCCCGCACTCCGCTATCGCGACTCGCCGGCCGCCATTGAGTGGCTCTGCACGGTGCTCGGATTTGCGCGACACGCCGTCTATCCCGGGCCGGACAACACGATCGGCCACGCCGAGCTGACGCTGGGCGGCGGCATGATCATGCTCGGCTCCTATAAAGACGACGCCTATGGACGCGGCTTCAAGGCGCCGGGCGAGCTGGGCGGATTCGAGACGTGCAGCGCCTATGTGATCGTGGCAGACGCGGACGCCGTGTATGCGCGCGCCAAGGCTGCCGGCGGCACGATTGTGCGCGAGCTGCAGAACACGGATTATGGAAGCCGCGAGTTTTCGCTGAAAGATCCCGAAGGACACTCCTGGAGCGTGGGAACTTATAATCCGTGGACCGTGCAGGGGTGACGACAGGCGTCAGGGTTGCGCCATGAGGCTGCGCAAAGCCGTGGCGCCCCGGGTCGCGGAGGATGAAGACGGGTGCGACACGCTATAGTCTTGGCGTGGCTTCCGGAGGGTTCCTCGTGCGATTGAAACGTAGCGTCCTTTTTCTGATGGCTGGTTGTGTTGGTGTCTTGGCGGTGCAGGCGCAGCAGCAGGCGCGCCTGCTGGTGGCGCAAAAAGGCGACAATAGCCTGGCCATCGTCGATCCTGGGTCGGGCAAGGTGCTCGCGTCGGTGGCCGAGGGCGGCGTGACCGGGCACGAGGTGATTGCGTCGGCCGACGGCAGGCGCGCATTTGTGCCCATCTATGGGAACTCGGGCGTGGGCAAGCCGGGAACCGATGGAACGAAGATTGTAGCCATTGATCTTGCCACAGACAAAATTGTGGGCACCGTGGATTTTGGCCACGGCGTGCGGCCGCATTGCCCCCTGATTGGACCAAAGGATGGCATGCTCTACGTGACCACGGAGCTGGAGAAGGCGGTCACTGTGATCGACCCGACGACCCTGAAAATCGTTGGCCAGATTCCCACCGGTCAGCCGGAGAGCCACATGCTCGTTTTGTCCCATGATGGCCGGCGCGGGTATACGGCAAATGTGGGGCCGGGGACGGTGTCGGTGCTTGACCTTGCGGCGCGCAAGACTTTGACGGTGATTCCGATTTCGAAGAACACGCAGCGGATTGCAATTTCAAAAGACGACCGGTGGGTATTTACCGCGGACCAGACGAAGCCGCAGATGGCGGTGATCGATACAAAGACAGATCAGGTCGCGCACTGGATCCCCGTGGAATCGGCGGGTTATGGCGGCGCGGTGACGCCCGATGGACGGTGGTTCCTGGTCGCGCTGCCCGATGTGAACAAAGTCGCGGTGATCGATGTCCAGGCAATGAAGGTGGTGCGGAATATTCCCGTGGGCGCGTATCCGCAGGAAGTACTGGTGCGCCCCGATGGGAAGGCCGCGTATGTGTCGTGCATGCACGCAAATCAGGTGGACCAGATTGACCTGGGCAACTGGTCGGTGACCCGCACCATTGCGACGGGCAAAGCAACAGACGGCCTCGCCTGGGCGGGGAACTGAGCGTTCGCCTCATTGCGCGTCGTCGGAGTCTTGTGACAGGGCTCGACTTCGTTGCCTGCCCTGAGCGAAGCCGAAGGGTGCCGATAAACTCAATCAATCGCTGACGAGCTTTCAGCCCCTGCGGACCGCTGGCTCGCGCCTACGCAGCGAACGATGCGATTGCCTTCTTCTCGTCGTCGTAGACATCGAAGACCGTGTAGAGCTTTGTAATCTGCATCAGGTCGTGAACGCGTTTGGTCAGACTCAGCAGCTTCAAGGCTCCGCCTCGATTCTTCACCGAGGTGTAAGCAGCCGTCAGCTCGCCGAGGCCTGCGCTGTCGATATAGGTCACATCCGCCAGGTTCAGCAGCATCTTGATGAAATTCTGGCCGAGCTGGTCGCGTACTTCATCGCGAACCGCCGCGCACGCCTCGCCAAGCGTGATCTGCCCGGTCAGATCGATCACAATGATCCCGTTGACTTCGCGCGTACGCATCTTCAAGCTCATCGCCAGTCTCCTTCTGGAAGAGTACGCAGAGCGCGGCTGGGATGCAAATCTGATTTCGCCACACATGCGGAGGGCGGCATCCCGGAATTTTAAGAAAAAGTTTTGCAGGTCTTCATTGACTAAGACGATCCTGCGGCATACGATCCAGAAGCTTCCCACCGGGCTCCTTCAAAAAACTCAACCTTCGGAGGTTCCGTATGCTCCTAAAACTCAGGGCTTCGGCCGCCCTTGTCTGCACGCTCATGCTCTCTGTTGGCCTCACTCATGCCGAAACTTGCGATCAACTGACCGGTCCCAGAGGCCGCGGGCTTAGCTCTTCGGTCTTGAAATCCGTGCTGCGGCAGGTTGTTCCTGCGAACTCCTCCGCCACCGCACCGAATGGCGGATTGGGCTTTCCCATGTGGCTCACGCTTGTCGATGGCAGCGGCGTGGTCTGTGCCGTGGTGACGTCGCTCGACGGCACCAAGAACAATGCCGATGTGACCCGGGATATCTGGCTGGGCAGCCGGGCGATCTCGGCGCAAAAGGCGAACACCGCAAATTCCTTCAGCACCGGGCTGCTTGCCCTTTCAACCGCGAATCTCTATGCCGCAGTACAGCCGGGGGGAAGCCTCTTCGGACTACAGGAGAGCAATCCGGTGGATCCACTGGTTGCTTACCATGGCAACTCGTCAGACTTTGGCACCGCCGATGATCCGATGGTTGGCTTTCGCGTGGGTGGTGTCAATGTCTTCGGCGGAGGGCTGGCGCTCTACTACGGCGGACATAAAGCGGGTGCGATTGGCGTTTCGGGCGACACTTCGTGTACCGATCACGTCGTGGCCTGGAAGGTGCGTGCCCTCATCAATGGTGGGACGGTGCCTGGCAACAGTGCATTCGACAAAATGATCCAGGACATCACCTACGATCCGGTGACTGGACTCATCATAAAAGCTAGTGCCAGTGGATTTGGTCATCCGGCCTGCCTCAACAATCCCACCTCCGCGAACGATGGCGGCTCGATCGTTCATTGAGGAACGACCATCGGTCCCGAAGGGGAAGGCGGCCCTTGTAACCAGGTCTGTATGAGCGGACCTGATCCGCCCACCTGCGTCATCCTCTCAAATATGTACGTCTGTGCCCCATTCATCGTAGCTTTATCGCGATGAATGGGCCGAGAGTTCTCGCCGTCCCCCGTGGGCCACCTGCCAACGCTTTATACCCTGGGCACGGTCAAGCGGCGGTCAATTCGTGGTTTCGTGGACGGGCCCGTCGAGCAGCGGGTGATCCAATCCTGAGAGTGTCGTGCCCGATTTGCCTTTCAGGTCGAAGACAACGATCTGGTTGTCGCCTTCTTTAAGCCAGGGGCCGGGAACGTACAACGTCTGCTGCGGGCCGATGTCCCAGTAGCGGCCGAGTGCGTGGCCGTTGATCCACACGGCGCCTTTGCCGAGCGTGCGCACATCGAGAAACGTGTCCCCGGTTTGCGCCAGCGTGAAGTGCCCCTCATACATACACGGCCCAGTGCAGGGCTCTCTGCCAAAGGTGAGCGTGCCAGGATCTTTCATCGGCAAAGGGTAAACGGACCAGCCTTCGACAGGATGCCCGCGCCATAGCACCTGTTGGGTGATGCCGCTGCGCTCGCCCCTCAAAACAATCGAATAGTTCACGCGTCCGGAATTTTCGACGAGGATGTCGAGGTGCTGGCCGCCCGGCGCGACATGAAGCGGCATCGACATTTTGCCAAGGCGGCGATCGAGGCTGCCTTCGAATACTCCGTCGAGATACACACGCGCATAGTCGTGCACCTGATCGAGCACCAGCTCGCCCTCGCCCGCGGATTTGAGCGTCGTGCGGTAGAGAATGTAGCCGTAGTTCTGCCCAATGTCTTCCATGGTGAGGGGCTGCGCCGATTCGACGGCATCGGGCAGCGAACTCCACAACGACCGCGACGCGCTCAGAGCGATGGGCGGAATGGAAATGGGCGCGCGTGTTTCCGGAATCGGCGGAGGCGTGACGCCGGTGGCCTTGGCGATGATGTCGCGGAAGGCCATGTATTTGGGCGTGGGGCGGCCGCTCTCGTCGAGCGTGGCCTGGTAGTCGTAGCTGGTGACGTCGGGCTCATAGTCTTTGCCACTGGAATTGGCGCCGCTCATGAAACCGAAGCTGGTGCCGCCGTGAAACATGTAGACGCTGATCGAGTAGCCCTGCTCGACGATCCAGCGGAACTCGTCAATTTGTTGCTGCGTATCGCGGGCTTCGTGCTTCCCTCCCCAGTGATCGAACCAGCCATCCCAGTATTCGCCGGCCATGTGGGGCTGATCGGGGCGCATCTTGAGGAGTTGCGCGAACGATTCTTTGGCTTCGCCGGTGCCGAAGTTTACGGCTGCGGGCAAGTCAGGAAAAGAACCGTCGGGCATCTGGTCGGCGCCGTCCGCCGTATACAGCTGCGCGCCGTTGAAGCCGCTATCGACGATCATCTGCCGAATCTTGTTCAGGTAGTCGCGATCGTTGCCGAAGCTGCCATATTCATTCTCGATCTGGACCATGATGACGTTGCCGCCACGATCGATCTGCAGCGGCGCGAGCTCCTGGCCAAGGCGGTGCATCCAGCGCGACGCGGCCGCAATGAACTTCGGATCGCTGCCGCGGACGACCATCGAGTGATCTTTGAGCAGCCACCCGGGAAAGCCGCCGAAATCCCACTCCGCGCAACTGTAGGGGCCGGGGCGGAGATTGACGTAGAGGCCCTCCTGCTGTGCTTCGCGAATGAACTCGGCGACGTCGTTGTTGCCTTTGAAGTCGTAGACCCCCGGCTGCGGCTCATGCACGTTCCAGAAGACGTAGGTGGTGATGGTGTTCAGACCCATCGCCTTGGCTTTGCGCAGGCGGTCGCGCCAATATTCGCGCGGCACCCGGGCATAATGCATCTCGCCGGCGAGAACACGGAAAGGCTTGCCATCGAGAGCAAAATGATCGCCTTCGACACGAAAGCTGTGGCCGGTCGCGGGAGCGATTTGGGCCGAGGCGAAGACAGGCAGAGCAAGGGCGCAGACGAGAGCAAATTTGGCGAGCGTGCGAGAGGTCATGGCGTTTGTCGTATGGAAGTCTACGGCAAACCAGAGCCCCGTGAGAAATCGCGGCTCAATGCGTATCCCATAGCCGGCTCCTGTAAGAGCGCAAGAAGCAGTCGGGAAGAGATTCCCACCTTTAACAGGGCCAGAGACACGACCGCCCCCGGAGATCCGGAGGCGTTGAGTCGTGGACCCGGCCTGTTGACAGAGCCGCGATCAGCTTGGGGGCGATCGTCTTACTTGGCGATCGCTTCTTCAGCTACCGGTTCAGTGACGTCGGTGACCACCTGAACCTTGATGTGCGCCGTGACTTCGCGGTGCAGCCTGATCGCCACGGTGAAGTCGCCAAGGCTCTTCAGAGGTTCCGAGAGCTGGATCTTGCGGCGATCCACTTCGAACCCCTTGGCAGCCAGATCGCCCGAAATATCAGCGGAGGTGACCGAGCCAAAGAGCTGTCCGTTCTCACCCGACTTGCGGGTGAAGCTCAACACCACGGGCTCCAGCTTGACAACCAGTTCTTCGGCCTGCGCCTTCTCAGTGGCCGAGCGGCGCGCCGCCGCGGCCTTCATCTGTTCAATGACATTCTTGTTTGCCTCAGTTGCCTGCATGGCCAGCTTGCGGGGCAGCAGGAAATTGCGGCCGTAGCCGTCGGCTACTTTCACCACGTCTCCGCGGTGGCCAAGATTGGCTACGTCTTCCTTCAATATGACTTCCATTGCAATTTCTCCAAGCACCGCCACCGTGGGCGGTTCTCTGTTTCGGACCATGGCCCTCACTCGTCCGAGGGCCAGCGCCGCGGGTGATTCTATACCGGCGCCGAAGGCATTGTCTCCCGCCCCATCCGTGAAATTCCCTACAACAATCGAGCCATTACCCTTTGTTGGACGAAAGCCGACAGCCTTTGCTTAGTGGCGTGTCGCAAAGGGCAGCAGGGCGATGTTCCGGGCCTGCTTGATGGCGCGGGTCAGGCGGCGCTGATGCGTGGTGCAGACGCCGGTGAGACGCCGGGGCACGATCTTGCCGCGCTCCGCCACAAATTGCTGCAACAGGCGGACATCGCGGTAGGGGATCGCGTCGATCTTCTCGGTGCAGAACTTGCAGACCTTCTTGCGCCGGAAAAACTTGCCGCGTCCGCCGGGGCCGCCGGGGCGCGGGCCGCGCGGACCGGGGCCGGATCCAGAACTTGGTCCTGAACTTGGCCCAGAACTGGGTCCCGATCCGGAGGGTGCTGTTGCGGGTGCGCCGCTTTCGGGCGCCTTGCCTTGTGTTTCTTCAGCCATGATGGGTCCTCTTTACTCTCTCTGCGCCCTGTACAGCAAAACGCGTGAACAGGCGCAGTTCCTTCGCGGCGCGGCGGTCGAAAAACCCGTCGTCGCCGGCAATCATCTTGCGGTCAGGCGCCGGCCTGCACGGCGTGGGCGGCTTCGGCCGGAGCGCTGGCTGCCGGCGGGGCTGCTGGAGCAACAGAAGCAGGAGCCGCGGCGGCCGGGGGCTCGGCGCTGAGCTTCTTGTGCGACGCGCGCAGAGCTTTGACCTTCGCCAGGCGCTTCTCTTCCTCGTCCATGCGCACGGTGATGAACTTGATCACCGGTTCAGTGACGCGCAGGCGGCGCTCGAGCTCAGTCACCACGACCCCATTGGCGTCGAGGGTGAGCAGAATGTAGTTGCCATCAGAGAACTTGCGCACATTGTAGGCAAGCTTGCGCCGGCCCATCTTCTCCACATTCTTCACCGCGCCGCCGCCATGCGTGACGGAGGTGGTGAAGCCGGCAATGAGCTTGTCGACCTCTTCGTCCGCGGCATCGGGCCGCACAATAAACATCACTTCATACAAACGCGCCATCTGTTTCCTTTTCTGCAGTTGCCAGTTCACAGCTCTCAGTTCGGAGTTCTCTCAGCCTGATTCCCTGCACCCTGTTTACTGCTCACGCTCAACTATCCTTACTATCCTTGCGATTGAACTCGTTCATTGCGGGGCCGGGTCCGTCCTGGAGGATGCGCCGCGTTGCCGCAGCCACACGATCCAGCACTTCGTCCAGCACCGCGAGGTCGGCTTTGCGCAGCGGCGAAAGCAGATAATCCCTGCCCGGCCGTTTGCTTCCTGCCTCTTTCGCTTCCGGCGGCAGGTCGAGGCCAACCCCGATCCGCAACCGCAACCACTCTTCACTGCCCAGAGCCGCGGTCACGCTGCGGGCTCCGTTATGTCCCGCCGGCGAACCGCGCTCCCTGATCTTGAACGTTCCCAGCACGAGGTCGAGCTCGTCGTAAATCACGAGCAGATCCCGTGCCGGATCCGCGTCCAACTCTCGAACCAGAGCGGCCACCGAAGCGCCGCTCAGATTCATAAACGTCTCCGGCCTGGCCAGAACCACGTCGCGCCCTCCAATACGGCAGGTCGCGGTCATGGCGCGGCAGCGCCGATTCGAGACCACAACGCCCTCTTGTTCGGCGATGCGCTCGATTGCCATGAACCCCGCGTTGTGCGGCGTCCACAAATACTCCAGGCCGGGATTGCCGAGACCCACAATAAGGAAAGGGCGCTCGCGGCCGTTGGTTGCACTTGCCTCGGCCAAGGTTTACTTCTTTGCCCCCGCCTCTGGCTTCTTGGCAGCGGCTCCCGCAGCTCCCGCCGCAGCTTCCGGCTCCCCCTTGCCTTTCTTGGCAACTTCGGGCTCGGCCGGCGCGCCTTCCACGCCTGCTGCCAACACCGCTTCGCCTTCCACCACCGGAGCAACCTCTTCCTTGATTGAGACAACGTGCGCGATAGTTGCATCGTCGGCACTGAGATACTTGATCTTGTCCGAGTGCGGCAGATCGCTCACGCGCAGTACAGCGTGCATCGCCATCTCGCTCACATCGACATCGATGTGGTTCGGAATGTCACCGGGCAGGCACTCGATCTCGACCTCGCGCAGCACCTGATCGAGAATGCCGCCTTCCGTCTTGACGCCGATCGCCGTGCCCAGCAGCTTGACCCGCACGCTTACCTGGAGCAGCTTATCGAGCGCGATGCGCTTCAGATCGATGTGAATCAGCTGATCCTTGATTGGTTCGCGCTGCCAATCGACGATCATGGCCTTGGCTGCGGGCTGACTGCCCACGGCAACATCGAAGATCGAGTTGTGGCCCGTCTCGGAGAAAAGAATTCGGGAAATCTGCTTGGGATCGACTTCGACGGCGACGGCTTCTTTGCCGCCTCCATACAGAACCGCAGGAATCTTGCCCGCGACACGCACACGGCGCGCGGCGTTCTTGTTGAATTTGCCCTCGCGGGGCTTAGCTGTGACAACTTCAGGCATTTCGTCTCCCGTTTCCTTCGGGCACGGTGATCGGCTATCAGCCAACTTGCGGCTGTCCACCGAGTTGTTCCGCTCCCTTTGTTGATTGCCAGGGACCAGGAATCAGAAAACTATCGACTCCGTTTCACTCTTCCGGTATCCCGGCACTTCGTTCTTGTCTTGGGTCACTGATCCATGCAACCTGATCATTGACCCCTTCGCTAACTGAACAGCGTGCTGACGCTGGTCTCCAGGTGAATGTTTTCGATGGCCGCACCCACCAGGCCGGCAATCGACAGCACCTTGATCTTCGATAATTTCTGCGCCGCCTCGCGCAACGGAATGGTATTGGTCACCACCACCTGCTCCAGCCGCGAATTGGCAATGCGATCGATGGCCGGCCCCGAGAGCACGGCGTGACTGGCGCAGGCGTAGACACCGGCTGCACCGTTGGCGTAAAGCGCGTCGACAGTTTTAACCAGGGTGCCGGCAGTGTCGATGATGTCGTCGATGATGAGGCACGTCTTCCCATCGACAGCACCGACCACGTTCATCACTTCGGCCACATTCATGTCGGTGCGCCGCTTGTCCACGATGGCCAGCGGTGCGCCCATCTTCTGCGCGAAGTGGCGCGCCCGTTCCACGCCGCCCGCGTCGGGTGAAACGACGACCAGGTTAGGCAGATTCAAATCGCGGAAGTAGCTGACCAGCACAGGGCTCGAAAACATGTGGTCCACGGGGATGTTGAAGAAGCCCTGAATCTGCGCGGCATGCAGGTCCACAAAGAGAGCGCGGTTGGCGCCCGCGGTGGTGAGCAGATCGGCGATGAGCTTGGCGCTGATCGCGACGCGGGGACGGTCTTTGCGATCCTGGCGCGCGTATCCGTAGTAGGGCACGACGGCCGTGATGCGGGCGGCTGAGGCGCGTTTGAGCGCGTCGATCATGATAAGCAGTTCCACCAGGTGCTGGTCGACGGGATAGCAGGTGGGCTGCACCACAAAGACATCCACGCCGCGCACGTTGTCGATCAGCTGAAAGTAGACTTCGCCGTCGGCGAAGCGCTGCAGCTTGGCCTCGCCCACCGGAACGCCGATGTGACGGCCGATTTCTTCGGCTAGCGGACGGTTGGCGGTGCCCGAGAAGAGCTTGAAGCGTTTGTCTTCGCTCAGGTTGCGGACACGCTTGCGCTCGACCGCCGTTTTGGCGTCCTTGCCCTTCGCGTCCAAAGCTCCGCCGGGCAGCGCCCCCTTGGGCGTCTCTTTGCCCTGGTCTTCCGCGCCTGGTTGCGTCTTTTCTTCCGCTGCGATTGTGACCGATCCCACTTCCATCTCCCACGAACCTCCAAGCTGGTTGGCTTTGGCTGCTCAACGTATCCAGTCCTGCAAACTTTGGCTGGGCGACTAGGATTCGAACCTAGACAAATGCCTCCAAAGGGCATTGTCCTACCATTAGACGATCGCCCAACTTCCTGCACCTTCCGCTGCCGGTAGACGCGCCTTCCGCGGGGCCCTTCTGTGCGAAAAGCTGACCTTGAGAATCCATGCGCGCGAGCCTTGACGGAGGGTAGAACCCGAGAGCCGCTTGCGAGTCTCTCTCGCGCGCAAGCGACCTGTCAACTCACTTTTGAAGCATGCCTTGCCAGTAGGCGGAGCGTGAGAGGGTGCGCGTCACGGTGCATTGAATCCGCATATCCTTCACCCCGGCTTCGACACGGGCCTTGGCTGCTTCTGCATCTCCCCGGGTCTTGTACAACCCGAAAAGCGCTGAACCGGACCCCGACAGCGAGGCCAAAAGAGACGTGGAATGACCCGCTGCCTCCGGATTTCCGGTGCCCGCAAGAAGACGCTTGATGTCGCAGAGGATGGGTTGCTGGGGAAAGACGACACGTTCAAAGTCGTTCTCAACCCAGCGTGTGATCCCGGTGCGGACAAGCGCGGACTCTACGGGTCCGGCCAGGTCCTTTCCGCTTGAAAGGACACCGGAGGAGCCTGGTCTTTGCCCGTCCTGCGGAATTGCTCCCGCAAAGGCGCTGGCGTAGGCGCGGCTCAACCTCTCCAGTCTATCCGCAGACGCATCGGGGGTCAAACCTTCGGTGGCGCAAAGGGCGTCCCAATCGCGGAAGGCCTGCGGGGTCGAGACGCCGAGGGGCGGGACCGCAAGAACGCACCAGGTCGGTTCAAAGTCGGCCAGGGGGAAGACCCTTTCTCCACGCCCGCGGCCGAGCACGGCTCCTCCAACGAGAAAGAGCGGGACATCGGAGCCCACTTTCGCAGCCCATTCGATCTGCCGCGCCGCCCCGTCGCCGATTCCCGTGTTTTCAGCGAATTGCTTGAAATCAAGCCAGCTGAGAACCGTTTCGGCGGTCGCCGCTCCAGCGTTGCGCGACACCTGGAGTTCCGTCTCGAGTCCCACCAGCGCCGCGGCGGCATTCCCCGAACCGGCGCCCAGGCCCCCCTGGATGGGGAGGCGCTTCTCAATGTGGATCAGAACTTCGGCCGGGCTGCGGAATTCCGCCAGGGCCAAAGAGACCATCTTCCAGGCGGTGTTCCGGGGATCGGTGGGAACGCGCGGATCGTTGGTCGTGAGACGGATTGAGGTTGTGGACGCGGGACGGGCTGTAACTGTCACCAGATCATGGACTTCGAGCGTCTGGTAGACGGTCGTGAGCTCATGGAATCCGTCCGCGCGCGGCACACCGATATACAGGCCGAGATTGATCTTGGCGTGGGAGCGAACGGTCGTGGCCATACCGGTCCATTGTAGAGCGGGCCCGTTCTGGGACGCCGCCGTCCACTTCGAAGAAAACCACTGATTTCAGAGAACAAAGCTGCTCCTGTCGCCGTAGAATTCAAGTCCAGGCAAAATCGAGTGCACTCCGCGGACGGAATCGTTTGGAGCGAAGTCTCTCCGGCGATCGAGACGCTGAAGCTTCCCTCCCCGTTCCCAGGTCTGCGCATCGATTTCGCAGGGCGAAAGAGGGGGCCATGAACAGCGGGAAGTGGCTCGGAATCGCTCAACTGCTGCCGCTGATCATGGGGCTCTGCGCCGCGCGCATGCTGGCGCAGGATCAAGCCGGCGAAGCTCAACACGCAAATCACCAGGCGCCGATGGTGGAGCGCTTTGGCAAGCCTTACGTGATGGTGACCCTCAACGGGAAGGGACCGTTTCGTTTTGTCATCGACACAGGCACCGGCGGCGACGCGCTGGTGACACCGGAACTGGCCGCGCGACTCGGGCTGCCCACGGTGGGCCACGCGACGCTCAGCGATCCGAGCGGCCAGGGCGGCAAACGCGCAGCGGTTGTTCAGATCGATTCGCTCGAGGTAGCCGGCGTGCAATTCACGAATGTGCGTGCCCTGAGTTATCCATTTTTTGCGGAGGCGGGGACCTGCGATGGCCTGCTGGGCTTCACGCTGTTTCGCGCCTACCTGCTCACGCTTGATTTTCCGAATCGCGTGGTGACGCTGGCCACAGGCTCGCTGACGCCGGATGGCGGCAACGCGGTTCTGCCGTTTCGCATGCCCGACGGCGTGCCGCTTGCATATCTCAAGGTGGATGGACTGCAACCGGTGGAGGCGCAGTTGGATTCGGGCGGCGGCGGGCTGGTGTTGCCCGAGAAGCTGGCGGAGCATTTGAAATACGATGTGGCCCCGGTGGTGTTTGCGTCGGGACGGTCCGTGTCGACGCGGTTCCAGATGAAAGCGGCGAAGCTGGCGTCGGATGTCAAGCTCGGTCGCTACACGTTTACGCATCCGGTGGTGGAAATCCACCCCGCGTTTCCGCTGGTGAATTTCGGCTCGCCGCCCATGCAGATTTTTGCAATCACCTTCGATCAGAAAAATCTGCTGGTGCGTTTCGTGTCCAACCAGAGAAGGTTCAACCTGACCGCCCCTCCGTCCCCCACGCGGATGACGAATGCGCCGGTCTACGATCCGCCTCCGCCGGGCCTGGTGCCGGTGGGCTACTAGAGCCTTCGACGACGCGGCGGCTCGAGCCAATGCTGGTGTTCAATGAGCCCTTCGCGTCGACAACATGAACGCCGGCGTGTCCGGGCGCCAGCGATTGAACGGCGCCGCCGAACCTTGACGCGATCTGCAGGAAATGGATGTCTTCGAGGTCGCAAAATCCGTGAGAGTGAAGAAGCGCTGCCATCGCCGCCGGCTCGAAACGACAGACTGAACGTTCATCCATTTTCTTGAGCTGTTCAGTCCGCTCTTTTTCTATTTGCCTTAGTTCTTCTGAGAATCCCTCGGGCGGTTCCATGTAGTCGAAGACCACCTCGGAGTTCTGGATCGACGAGATGTAGTCCAGAGTGCGGCTGATTGCGTCCTGCGTCAGATAGGGCACGACCCCGAGCCAGGTGAAAAACGCGGGGGCGTTCGGTTGAAAGCCTGCCGCGCCGAGCGCCTCTCCCAGAATGTCGAGCTCGAAATCGACGGGAACGAAACTGAGCCATGGCGGAAGTGCGATTTGAGCTTCAGCCAGGCGCTCGCGTTTCCCCGCCTGCGTCGCGGGGTGGTCCACCTCATAGATGCGGATCTCTTGTGCGCCATGGGGATTCCGCAGAGCGAAGGTGTCGAGCCCGGCGCCAAGGATCACCACCTGTCGAATTCCTCTTTCGACCGCTCTTGACAAAGCATCTTCCGCAATCCGGCTGCGCGCGGCGGTGAAGAGACGTCCAATGCTGGCCAGGGGGTGCGCGTTCGCGAATTGAAGCACGTCCTTTTCGTCTTCGCACAGAATCTTCATGGCAAATGGGTCATGCAGAATTGAGCCATGATCCAGCACCTGATGAGCCGCACGTTGTCGGGCGACCATCAGGGCTGTGCGGCTTTGATCATTCGGCTTCATCTTCGAGGGCTCCGTTCGCTCAGGCGGAAACTGACTTCGCGACCATCTCGCGCGCGGCCCGCAGGGTCGCGACGGGATCGCCGGCGGGACGGAATTCCATGGCCGCGATGTGCTTGTAGTTGAGCTGGGCGAGCTTGCGATAGATGTTCGCATAGTTGATTTCGCCGGTGCCGGGCTCGTGGCGGCCGGGGACATCGGCGATGTGAATGAGGCCGATGACGTCGATGTGCTTGTCGAGCTTCTCAATCAAATTGCCCTCGGCGATCTGCTCGTGAAACATGTCGTAAAGGAACTGAACCTGCGGGTGGTTGACGGCGCGCACAATCTCGATGCCTTCAGCCGCCGACTGCAGGAAATATTTCGGGTTCTCTTCGGGGTCGATGCACTCGAGGAGAAGACGCACGGGCTCGCCGCCGATCGAGCGGCCTTCGACGAGAGAGGCGGCGCGTTTCAAGCTTTCGATCGAGGCGTTGTGCTGGTCTTCGCGCGACATCCCGGGTACCACGTTGCCGGAGAGCACGATCATGGCCGGACAGGCGAGCGTCTCCATGGGCTTGAACGCGTCGCGCAGCGAGCTAAGGAAGGCATCGCGGACCGAAGGATCGGCGACACCGTTGTGCAGGCCGGCGGTGGCGTCAAAGCGGATGCCCAGTTGCTTGCCCGCGGCGTTGGCCTTGGCGAAGTCGGCGTCGGTCCACTTGGCGTATTCGCCCACCAGCTCGATGTTGGTGTAGCCGGCCTCGGCAACTTTGGCGAGACGCTCCTCAAAGGGCAGCTCGCGAAAAACCGTCCATAGCATGACCGAGAGCGGGAACGGCGTCGGGGAGGGGGTGGCCTCCGGCGCGGGAAGCGATGCACCTTTTGCGACGGGATGCGCGGCTGCGCCGAGTGCGGTTGCTGCGAGGGCTTGCGTGAAGGTGCGGCGATCCATGCGAGTCTCCTTGAAGAACAGTGGACAGCTAGGTTGTTTTGCCTTTGCCGGAACGGCGCAGGGCCTGCCAGTCTTTCTCGGTCTGGTCGGCGTAGAGTGAACCGAACTTGGCGACGGCGGAGGCGAATCCCTCGCCTGCGCCAATGTAGCCTGCGATGACCCGCGGGTCGCCGGAGCGTGCGTGACCTCGGGCCAGGAGCTCGCCGCAGATTTCGGCGAACGCTGCGAGGCCGCTCCCGGCGAGGTCTGCCAGTTCAATGGAACCTTTGTGGTCGTTGAGCTGGCGCACGAGGTAGTCGCGCCCGTCCATGCGCGTCCAGCCGAGGAATGGATCGGATTGCACCTGCATCGCGCGTTGCCCCTCCACGGTGCGCTGTCCATTGTGGTGGGCCGGGTGGGCGTCAGGCAAATAGGCGGCGTAGGCTGAAGGCGCTTCTTCCTTCATCTGCAGGAAGAGCGGATCGTGCGCCCCGTTGCCTTCGAAGTAGATGCAATAGTCGCGCAGCCCCACGGAGCCGGTGCCGACGACCTTGAAGGCGACATCCACGGGGCGATAGAGCGAGAGCAGATGCTGGCGCTGCGGCTCCAGAGTCTCGCGATAGGGGCCGAGGGCGGCGAGAACTTTGACGGCCTGCGCACCGGGGATGCGCGTGAGCGTGGGCTTGATCTCTTTGAAGCGGCGTGCGGCGCCGGGCTTTGAACCGGCGGGTTCGGTGATCTGTTCCAGGGTGTGCATGGGCGTGGCGCGCTCGGCTTTGAGCAGCGCTTCGTGTACCGGCTCGGCCGATGCGAGGCGATGGACCTGGAATCGGCCGACTTCCAGAACAGGCAGGTCGGCGAAGGCGCGCATCTGCTCGCAGTAGTGGATGAGGAATTCTTCCGCGGCGCCGCGCGCGGAACTTTCCTTATGGCGGGATTCGCGACCGGCAAGGACCAGAGAGGCGGCCATGCGTTTGAGGTCCCACTCGAAGGGGCCGCGGAGAGTTTCGTCAAAGTCGTTGATGTCGAAGACGAGGCGGCCGTCGGGTGCGGCGAAGGCGCCGAGGTTGCGCACATGAGCGTCGCCACAGAGCTGGGCAATAATGCCGGTGGTGGGCAGCACGGCGAGGTCCGCGGCCATCACCGGCGCTGCGCCGCGGAAGAATACGAAAGGCGACTGCGCCATCATCTGGTGCTTGAGCTTGAGCAGCGAGGGAAGGCGACCGCGTTCGGCGCGGCCGAGCAGCGACAACACCGGAAGGGCGCGAGCCTTGATCTTAAGCTGGTCGTGCTCCTGGCGCCCGACCTGCTTGCGGCGTGCCTGGCCGAGGCCGCGGCGTTCTGCGGGAGATGCCCATTGCATAGTTCGCAAGCTAAACCCTCGACCTGCCGGTTGCCAATTGTGAGAAGGGTGACCATGAAAGCATCGCATGCGGAATTCCTGAACGCACGGAGCCGGTTGGGTGAGACGGCGGTTCTCTGTCACCGTGATTTAAACTGCACACTGGATGGCCGGCACCCGGTTTTTCCCCGCCCGCACTGCCGCCCTAGGCTCCGTTTCCGGAGGAGTTTCTTTGAAGGTTGCCCAGCGGTTTCACGGTTGGCGCGTTTCCGCCGCGTTTTGGCCGGGGCGCAGGCCATCAAACGCATGCAGCGCGGTGTTGCCGTCGGGTTTTGCGCAGATCGCGCTCGGCTTGTGCGTGCTCGTGGGAGCGCAGGCGCCAGCGGATGCCCAAACCGAGACACCCGAAGGCGCGATCCCCCTCAGCGTTGAAAAGATCTTTGCCCACGGACCGCTGATCGGACGCGCGCCCGCCGATCTGACCTGGTCACCCGACGGAAAACACCTGTCGTATCTCGATGGCGGCGAATTGATCGACCTCGATCCCGGCTCGGGTAAGCCCCATGTGATTGTCAGCCGATCGAAAATGTCTTCGCTCGAGGGGGCGGCGGCATCCGAACAGGACCGCGACCATCGCGCGCGCTACGACATGGGCGCGTACCAGTGGGCGCCGGACTCGAAACACCTGCTCTTTGACGCCAACGGCAGGCTGTGGATGTATGACCTGCGCAATGGCACGGGGGTGGAGATCGCTTTTTCAGGGCAAGCGTCAGGAGACGATCCCAAGTTCTCGCCGAACGGCGAAAGCATTTCGTTCGTCAAGAATCATGGGCTGGCGGTAGTGCACCTCAAGGATCCAGGGACACCGACAACGATGTTGGCGGCTGCACCCAATGAGACGACGCTGAACGGCGAAGTGGACTGGGTGTATGAAGAAGAGCTCGATGTGCGGAGCAACTACTTCTGGTCGCCCGACTCGAAGAGCCTCGCGTTTCTGCAGATGGACGAGAGCGAAGTGCCGCAGTATCCCCTGACCGACTGGCTGCCGACGCATGCGGGCGTGGTCTCGCAGCGGTATCCGCAGGCCGGCGATGCGAATCCCAATGTGCGCATCGGCGTGGTTTCGGCGCAGGCTGGGAAGGTGATGTGGGTCAGACTGCCCATAAAGCCCGGGCAGGACTATATCCCGCGCTTCGGATGGCTCGATCGCAAGAATCTGTGGATCGAAGTGTTGACCCGCGATCACAAGCACCGAACCATATTTTTCGCCGATGCGACGAGCGGCGCGGTGCGCCAGGTTCTCGATGTGAGCGACGAGAAGTTTCTCGACGAAAACTATAACGTGAGCATCGACGATGGCGCCATCGTCCTGACGAACTGGAGCGATGGGCACAATCATCTCTATCTCTATACCTTCGACGAGAGCAATCCCGGGAGCACAACCGCGAAGCTTGAGAAGCAGCTCACAAGCGGCGCCTTTGAAGTGAGCACCGTATATCGCGTGGATCACGCGCACAAAGTCGTCTACTACGCCTCGAACGAAGGAGACGTGCAGCAGCAGCAAGTGTGGCAGGTGCGCTTTGACGGAACACGCAAGCAGCTGACCAGCGCACCCGGCAATCACGAAGCGAATTTTTCACCCACCGATGCCAGCTTCACCGATAAATACTCGACGCGAATGAGCCCGCCGTCGCTGGAGTTGTGCGTGGAAGGCAGCCGGTGCCAGACGTTCTGGTCGACGCATGCGCTGGGTCCCTATAGGCTGCGCGCGCCAGAAGCGCTGCAGGTGAAGGCGCACGACGGCACCACGCTGTATGCAACGCTCCTGATGCCGGCAAACCAGGAAGATGCGGCGAGTGTGCCCCTCATCGTCAATCCCTATGGAGGGCCGGGCCCGCAGCAAGTAGCGGACAAATGGAGTGACGCTCTGCTCTTCGACGAGCTGCTGGCCGAGCACGGATTCGCCGTTCTGCACGCCGACAATCGCGGCACGGGCATGCGCGGGCGTGATTTTGCGCAGGCGGCGTATCAGAATTTCGGGCCAGTGCAGCTCGAAGATCAGCTCACCGTTGTGGATGCAGTGCTGGCCAAGACTCCGCAGCTCGATCCGTTGCGGCTGGGGTGGTGGGGCTGGAGCTGGGGCGGAACCTTCACCCTCTACGCCATGACCCACTCCGACCGTTTTCGCGCCGGAGTCGCAGTCGCCCCGGTGACCGACTGGCGCAACTACGATTCTGTTTACACCGAGAGATACCTGGGAGTGCCACCGGATTTTTCCGCGGGCTACCGGGATTTCTCGGTGGTCAACTCGGCCGCGAATCTGAAGGGGCGCTTGCTGATTGCGCACGGCACAGGCGACGACAATGTGCATTTCGAAAACACGGTGCAGTTCATCCAGAGATTGATTGAAGCGGGCCTTCCCTACGATCTGCAGATTTATCCGCGCAAAACCCACTCGATTGCCGGTGCAGACGTGCGCACCAGTCTCTACAAGCGCATTCTGGCGCACTTTGAGCAGTATCTGATGCCGCCCGTTTAGTCCCGGACGCGATGCGAAGATGCCGCGTGAGAAGCCGTCGGATGATGCAGGCGTTCGTTGCGGCTTAGTCTGCCTTAGGCTCCGTGGTGCTTGAAGAGGTCATCCTTTTCGCGGCAGGGGCACTTCGTGCATTCGAGGCAGCACACAAGCAAAACTGCCACCGCCACCGTGACCAGGATGGCCAGCAGATTGGCGTTCAGCACCACCCAATGAGCAAGGATCCGCATATGCTGTTAGGAAACGTACCTCCACTTGAGGGAACCCGCCATAGCACGAGGGTCACCTCTTGACAGAAACTGCAGCTACCTTGTTTAGACGGCACCAGCATAGCATTTTGAGGCCTCAGCACTCGGTGCATTTCTCTTGCATTGGGGCGAAGATAGAGCGAAACTAGTCCGGAGACATGGCCACATTGCCCATTTCGGGATCGGATCTGCCGCAAGAAAACTGGCCCGCCGACCCTGCATTTGAGCTCCCTGAGCCCCCCACGGCGACTGCCACGACCGCGCGCGATGAGCCAATCGCAGGTCCCTGTCTGAACTGGCTCTTTGTGGATTTGAACTCCTACTTCGCTTCAGTGGAGCAGGAGGTGCGGCCTGAGTTGCGCGGCCGGCCAGTGGGTGTGGTGCCAATGGTGGCCGACACCACGGTGTGCATCGCGGCAAGCTACGAGGCCAAGGCCTTCGGCGTGAAGACTGGTACCGTGGTGGCCGACGCCAGGCGCATGTGCCCGGAGATTGTGTTCGTCGAGGCGCGGCACGAAATCTACGTGGACTATCATCACCGCGTGGTGGAGGCCGTGGAGAGCTGCCTGCCGGTGAGCTCGGTGCTATCGATTGACGAGATGGCATGCCGGCTGATGGGCCGCGAGAGGCCGTTGCGAGCGGCTTTGGATCTCGGCCTGCGCGTCAAGCAGAGGATCCGCGAGCGCGTGGGGCCGATGATGCGCAGCTCGGTGGGACTGGCGACAAATCGCTACCTCGCCAAAATTGCGAGCGACATGGAGAAACCCGACGGCTTGGTGGCCCTGCCGCTGGATATTTTGCCGGATGCCCTGCGCCAGCTAAGCCTCCGCGACTTGCCTGGCGTGGGAGCGCGGACGGAGAAGCGGCTCAACGCCAAGGGCATTGAAACCATGGAGCAGTTGCTGGCGATGGATTGTGACCAGACCGGCGCATTATGGGGATCGGTGTGGGGCGAACGGCTATGGCATTGGCTGCACGGCGAAGACTTCGAGATGTCGGAGACGGAGCACAACAAGTCGATCAGCCACTCCCACGTGCTGGCGCCGGAGATGCGGACGCCTGAGAAGGCATGGGCTGTGGCGCACAAGTTGCTCCACAAAGCGGCCATGCGGCTGCGCGCGGCGGAGCTGTGGGCGAGCAGCATCGGACTGGCGATCGGGTTTTCTGCGCCGCGGGGGCGAAAGGCTCCGGCCAGCGAGGGAGCGGGTGAAGCGGCAATGACGCCCGTTGCGCGCTTTGGCGTGCCCACGCGCGGATGGCACAAAGAGATCCATTTGAGCGAGTGCCAGGATAATCCGACGCTGATTGCGGCGCTGAGCCGGCTGTGGGCAAGCCGGCCGACCGGCGCGGAGCATGATCAACCCTACTTCGTGGGCGTGCAGCTCAACGGGCTGGTGCCAGACCAGCTGCACTCGCTGAATCTTTTCGACGGGCTCGACCTCACCGCGCGCCGCACGCGTCTGCTGGCGACGATGGACGAACTGAACCAGAAATACGGGACCACCGCGCTGGCTCCGGCGGCGATGCTCACGGCCTACAAGGCCGCGCCGACGCGGATCGCGTTCCACAGCATTCCAGAGCTGTTCTAAAGCCGATCAGTTTTTGATGAAACATTTCGATCGAGCTTGCGTCCATCTGTTACGAGCTGTAACATTTTACCGTTACATGCCGTAACGGTTGGGGCCAACCCGCCCCCGGCACGGTCCTACCCGACCCACTCCCCGCATTCTCCCGAACTTTTTCCGGTCCTGCGCGTACCTTTTGCATCCCCGCCCGCACTTTCGTGCGGATGAAGAAAGTAGAAGCGAGTTCCATGGCCCACGATTGGCAGCCGGACTTCGAACGACTGGTGGGCGAACACCAATCGATGGTGTTCTCGCTGGCATGGCGCATGACCGGTGACCGCGGGCTGGCGGAAGAGATCGCGCAGGATACTTTTTTGGCGCTGGATAAAAATTTGAGCAAGCTGCAGGGTCCCGAGCACGCCCTCTTCTGGCTGCGGCGCGTGGCAATGAGCCGATCGGCGGATGCACTCCGGCGCCGAAAGGTGCGGGGTGTGGACCTGTGGATTGAGATCGAGGAGAATCATGGCGCGCAGCCAGAGGAACGGTCGTCACCGCTGGGCGCGCGGCTCGAGCAATTGATGACGACATTGCCGGAGCCGCAGAGGGCAGTCTTGGTGCTGCGTTACCAGGAAGATCTGACGCCGGAGGAGATTGCGGCCACGCTTGAAGCGCCGCTGGCGACGGTGAAGAGCAATCTGCAGCGCGGATTGAAGCTGCTGCGCGCCAAGGCGGAGTGCAATTTGAAGGATTACATGAGGCCGGGCCAAGTGCTCGGAGGAGCCTGAGCGGGGATGGATGAGATGGATCCATTTGAGAGCAAGCTGCGCGAAGCATTTGTGCGGCGACCGGCTCCGCCAGGGTTGAAGCGGCGGATTCTGGACGAACGCGCGCGGCTCAAGAAGGAGCGACGGCGCCGGACGATCATGGTGTGGCAGCGGCTCGCTGCCGGATTCGCGATCGCGGCGGTGCTCGGCGGAGGACTGACGTGGCGGCATGTGGAAGAAGAACGACGGGGCAAAGCGGCGCGGCAAGAAGTGCTGACTGCATTGCGCATCACGAATCAGGCGCTGGACCGAATCCAGGCGCGCCTGGCCGCGAGTGATCGCGACGACCACGCAACGGGAGAAAGACAATGAAAATACAGATGGCAACACTCGTTTTGGCGGCTGCGGCAATGGCTGCGCCCGCCCTGGCGCAAAACTCGCCGCTGCCTTTGCCGGCGCCGGTCGAGAAAGAGCTGGCCGCGCGCGCCTCCGACGTGACCGAGGTGACGCTGGGCAAAAACATGCTGGCGTTTGCCGCGAAGTTCATGCACGACAAGGACGACGAGAACGACAATGTGCGGCAGCTGATCGAAGGGCTCGACGGCATTTACGTGCGCGACTACCAGTTCGATAAAGAGGGCGAGTACTCCGTGGACCAGCTGGACCAGCTGCGCAAATCTTTCGGGACACCGGAGTGGCAGCCGATTGTTCACGAGCACGAACGCAAGTCGGGCGAGACGACCGACATCCTCATGAAGGTGGTGAACGGCGAGAACAAGGGGATGTTTATTCTTTCGGCCGAACCGCGGGACTTGACGATTGTGCTGATTCTCGGGCCGATTCGACCCGAGGATCTCGGCAAGCTGCATGGAATTGCAGGGCTGGGCGCGCTGGCCGACGTCGAGAAAGAGGCGCACATGAAAGTGAAGGAGAAAAACAAGGACAACACCAAAGTGAAGAAGGACGGTGAGCAATGAAACGCCCGCTCTGGATTCCCCTGTGCTGTCTGACGTTGCTGATTCCGGTCGCGGTACTGGCCGGAGGAGGCAGCGGGTTTAACGGGGTGGTTGACTCGATTGAGAGCCGCTATCACGTGCATGCGACGCGCATTCCTTTCATGGGGCTCATCAGCCTCGTCGCGCGCAAGTCGACCCATGAGGGCGTGGCCAATCTTCACGTGGCAGAGATTGAGAACTTCGGGGCGGAGGTAGACGGCGCTGAATTGAACGAGATGGTCGAACAGAAGCTGGGCCCCGGCTGGGAACGGATCATTCGTGAAACGAGCCGGCATGGCGGCGAGCAGACCCTCATCTATATCCATCCCGAGGGCCAGCGGATGGGGCTGTTTGTGCTGGATAAGGATGGGAACGAGATGGACGTGGTGCAGGTTTCAGTGGATCCCGATCACCTCGACGACGATATCGGACACTACCGGCATCACCACGACGCGACGCGCGGCGATGAATCCGATTAGGCAAAGCGCATGGCGAGCAGCAGTTCAATTTGCTGATCCCTGCGAACCATGGTTGCGAACCATGGTGTTGATGGTTGAGAATGCCGGCATCGTTCCAACCGGCAACTGAACAGTTTCATCGGCCGCCCCACCATTGTCGTCCCGGCGCGGTGCGATATAGTCGAAGAGGAATGGCTCCGCATAGTGCTCCCGCCGCAGGAAAAGATTCTCCTCAGGGCTTCGTCTATCTCCCTTTGATTGCGGGCTGGCTTGTGCCCGGCGCGGGACATTTTCTGGTGCGCAAGTGGGGCCGCGGTGCGCTGCTCGCGCTGGCGATCTTGAGCATGTTTGTGCTGGGGATCGTGATGCAGGGCAAAGTCTACTCAAGCGCGCACGACATTCTTGACATGCTTGGATTCGTCGGGGACCTGGGCAGCGGACTGCTCTATATCGGGAGCCGCGTGCTGGGCTTCGGAGCCGATCAGGTGCAGGTCACGACCGCCGACTATGGAACGCGGTTCATTGTGATCGCCGGATTGTTGAATGTGATTGCGGCTGTGGATGCGCATAACCTGCGCACCGGAAGGAAGCCGCTCTGATGTTCAGCCCATCGCACTTCACGGCGGTGCTGCTGTTTGCGCTGTGCGCCTCGACGGTCTTCGGCATCACGATGCGCGAGACACCGCGGCGCATGCTGCGCTACGGGCTCTATTGTTTCGCGCTCTTTGTGGGCTCGGCGATTGTGCTCAGCTGGGGCATGTATCTGATCGCGCGTTAGTCTAGCCCGCCAGTCATGCCTTGAACGGAGTTTCAATCTGTAGGACGACTGGGTGCCCCAGGTCTGGATTTTCAGACCTGGGAAAGCGACCCAAGCTTCAATCACAAACCGGGAACGAACCACCAACCTCTGTGCCCCACCCATGCCCAGCTTCACCGTGCATGGGCGGGAAAGCACAAACCCAACCCAGCGGTCGTTGCAAAGAATCCCGAATCACCACAATCCTGGGTGCCCCAGGTCTGGATTTTCAGACCTGGGAAAGCAAACGAACCCAAACCAGGGTGATTAAGACTTCGGAGTTGTTGTCGTACGAGAGATGGTTCTTTGCCGGTTCCCTGTTCCCTGGTCCGCGGCGTTTTCAACCCAGCTTCTCCAGCAGCCCATCAAAATCCGCAAGGTCCCCGTATTCGATCACCACCCTGCCCCGTCCGCGATGATCCTCGATGCGCACCTTCAGACCCAGTGCCCGCTGCAGCCGTTCCGCAACTTCCTTCACATTCGGATCCACCGGCGGCTCTGCCTTGGGCGGCCGCGGTCCCAGCTCTGGACCTATCAGCTTCTGCACAAGATTTTCTGTTTGGCGAACAGAAAGCGAATCAGCGACGACTTTCTGCGCCGTCTTCTCCAACCCCGGAAAATGTTGCAGCGCCAGCAGCGCCTTGGCATGGCCGAAAGTCAACTCGCTACTCTCCACCATGGCCTGTACTGACATAGGTAACTTCAACAAACGAAGGAAGTTACCTATCTGCGTCCGGTCCTTTCCCGTGCGTAGCGCAATCTGCTCCTGCGTCATATGAAACTCGTTTGAAAGCCGGTTGAACGCACGCCCCTGCTCCATCGGGTTCAAATCGGCGCGCTGCAGGTTTTCGACGATGGTGATCTCCATCGCCTGCTCATCCGATACCTGGCGCAGAATCGCCGGTATCGTGACCTTCCCCGCCACCCGCGAGGCCCGCCAGCGCCGCTCTCCCGCAATCAGTTGAAAACGTCCATCGGCCTGCGGTCGCACCAGAATCGGCTGCACCACCCCGTTCGCCGTGATCGAGGCGGCCAGCTCGCCAAGCTGGCTTTCATCCATCTGCGACCGCGTCTGGTAGGGGTTGGGATCAATCTGGTCCAGCGGAATCTCCCGCGGCTTGCCGCCCTCCGTTTCTGGTGCGGCAGTCGTCGGCGCTGCGGCCACAGCGTGAACACGCGGCAGCAGCGAATCGAGGCCCTTGCCCAGGGCGCGTCGCTTGGGGTCGGTTGCAGTCGGAGTGATGGTCATTGAAATAGCCCTCGTTCACGGCAGGTACGCCGGAGGATTTTGAATGGTGCCGCGTTTGAATCGGCCGCGCCCTGGTGCCTGGGTCACCCGTAGGGCCAGAAGCGCACCTCACGTTTTGGTGCGTTTTCGAGAGCCGCTTTGCGTTCCTTGCTGCGCGGGCTCTCCAGGTTATTGCGGGCCAGATATTCGCCGGTGAGTTCGAAGTACGCCTCTGTCCCCTTGGAGCGGCCGTCGTAGAGCGCGACCGGCTTCCCGTGGCTGGGAGCTTCGGCAAGGCGCACATTGCGTGGGATCACCGTTTTGAAAAGAAGCCCTTGAAAATAGTCCTTGAGCGTTTCAGTCACCTGCTGCGCCAGGTTGGTGCGGTCATCGTACATCGTGAGCAGCACGCCCTCGATCCGGATCTCAGGATTGAACGACGCCTGCACCCGCTCGAGGGTCGAGATTAGTTCCGAAACGCCTTCCAAGGCAAAATACTCGGCCTGCATCGGCACAAGCAAGGTATTGGCAGCCACCAGGGCGTTCAGGGTCAGAAGGTCGAGCGCCGGCGGGCAGTCGAGGACGACCAGGTCGTATTTTTCCTTGATCGGCTCCAAAGCCTGGCGCAGCTTCGCTTCGCGGCCCTCGGCATTGGCAAGTTCGACATTGGCGCCGGTAAGGTTTTTCGAACCCGGCAGAATCGAAAGCCCCTTCAACTCCGTGGGCAGAATGACCTGCTCGGCGGGGACACTGCCCACGAGGACGTCATAGATCGAGTGACGATTGTCGTCGCGCTGCAGGCCAAGACCCGAAGAGGCGTTGGCCTGGGGATCGCAATCGACCAGGAGGATGTTGAGGCCCTCGATCGAGAGGCATGCGGAGAGGTTAATGGCCGTCGTTGTTTTGCCGACGCCGCCTTTCTGATTGACCACTCCGAGAATCTTGCCCATGGCCCTTCAGGTTAAAGTGTGGGGGCTTAGGTGTGCAGCTTTTCGGGCTGTGGAGAAAGGGGCCCCTTTGTGGAAAGCGAAAAAAGGGCCTCCCGGGAGCATATCGCAAACCCATGAGAAGCCAAAGGTTAAAGAAAATTAGAATCGTCGGGCAACCGAAGGAGAAATCAACAGGCTGGTGCAAAAATTCCTGATTTCGGACTGGTCGTCCAGACAGGACTAGTCGTCCAGACAAGGGCGCTTCGCGCAGAGCTGGTCGCCGACAAGAGCGCTTCGCGCGGAAAGATGGGTGAAAGGCGAAGAAAACAGAAATTGTTCCACGTGGAACAATTTGGCGGGTGGCGGGGATCGAGGGCATCCGGGAAAGACCCCGGACGGGCAGGTTGAGGGGTAGGGGGAGGCGAAAGAGCGGAAAAATGTTCCGCGCAGGAGGACTGGTCGTCCAGACAAAGGCGCTTCGCGCACAAAGACAAGGGCTTCGCGCAGGAGGACGGGAGAAAGGCGAAGAAAACAGAAATTGTTCCACGTGGAACAATTGTGCTGGGCGATACGGTCCATAGTTTGGTTTGCAGAAAATTGGGCCGTTTTGTGATTGAGAGTGAAGAAAGACCAGTGCTCAGGGATCAGGCATCGGGGAATCAGGATGATCCGTTCTGGCTTGTCGGTTCCCATCCTTGACCCAGGAAGAAGTTGCAAGGATGGGAGCAAGCGACTTCGCGCGGGCGACGAGCCGGAGGGGGAGGAGGCCGGTGGTTAGGGGGGCAAGAGAGAGTCAAGCGGAGGAGGATCCAGGAGCTGGGTCCGGTGGGCGAGGGCCAGGATGCGGTCGGTGCTCAAGGGGAGGGAGATGGGCTCAGACCAGGAGAAGTCGAGCGACACTGCGGCCTGGATGGTGGGGAGCTGGGAGCGGGTGGTCAGGGGCGCGAGCCAGCCATTGGAGGCGACGAGATGGGCGGCTGCTGCGAGTGCCTGCTCCATGCGGTCGACGGCGCGGAGAGTGACGCAGTCGAAGGTTGTGTTCAAGGTTTCGGCACGGCTGGGATGAACCCGGGCCGCGATGCCGGTGACGCGGACGGCTTCGTGGAGGAAGGCGGCTTTCTTGCCTTGAGACTCGGCGAGGGTGACAGCGATCTCCGGGCGACAGATGGCGATGGGAATGCCGGGGAATCCCGCACCCGAGCCGAAGTCAAGAAGGGTGGCAATGCCGGCTGGCAGGGCGTGGGCGCAGGCGATGGATTCGACGATGTGGCGGCGCAGAATGGATTGGGAATCGCGGGTGGCGGTGAGATTGGTGCGGGTATTCCAGCGAATAATCAGCGCGAGATAATCTATAAATCGTTTGTTTTGTTCTACTTGAATGATAGATAGGCCAGCGTCGGCGAGAAGTTGATCGAGTTGCTCGGCGGGATCGCTGGGGGGTATGTGGAGGGCCATCCGAACCCATGATAGCGGTCTGCGCGTAGCGTGCAAAACCTGTGAGCAGAGCAAAGGCATGAGGCCTTAGGAACATATCCCGCGCGCACACGGACGTGAACCTTGCTGCTATCCAACCGTGTCTTGGCTTGGTTGGGTTCGTTGCTTTCCCAGGTCTCAACACAGAGACCTGGGCACCCGGGCTTTGCTTAAGAACAGCGCTTTTCGACTGACTTTATCAATTATCAATCCGCGCCTAATCGCAGTTGGATGTTGGATTACTTGGAATCTCTATTGAGGTCGTTGGAAGTCGGTGAGGGTTTAGATCTTCGGCGAAGGTTGCACAATATATCCGAAAGATGTATCTTATAGATATGCCCGATCTCAATTCCACATCGTATGTGATCCTGGGCGGGCTCTCTGTTGAGCCAAACCTCTCCGGGTACGACATGCGTAAGGGCATCCAGAACAGCATTGGGTATTTTTGGGGTGAAAGCTACGGCCAGATTTATCCGGCGCTCAAGCGGCTGGCAAGCGAAGGTCTGATTGGGCCGAGCAGTTCGTCAACGAATGGGCGCAAGCGCCGCCAGACCTACGTAATCACCGATGCGGGACGGACGGCACTCCGCCAGTGGCTTGCTTTGCCTTTTCACAATGAGCCTCCGCGCAATGAATTTCTGCTTAAACTTTTCTTCGGTCACGAAGCGGAACCGGGAGTAGCGCGAGCGCACCTGCGTGATCTGAACGACCGCAACCGGCGAATGCTTCAGGTGCTGACGAAGATTGAAGCCTCTGTGCCTCCGCAGCAATCGGCCAATCCCCACTTGCCCTACTGGATGCTGACCCTGGGGCTGGGGAAGGTTCTGACGCGCGCCGCACTCGAGTGGGGCGAGAATGCCCTGACTGCGCTCACGGCCGAGGAAGCTTCTGCCGCTGGATTGCCTCAACCGCTGGTGACGCCTGGACAGCCTCGGGTCACGCACACCAGAAAAGCATCCACTTCTTCCCGCAAGCAAGCCCGCGCTAAACGCGGCACCACGAGGTCAGAAAGAAAAGTGTCAAAATGAACGCAATCTCCAGTACTCTCCGCCGCAGGCAGATTGTCGCCTGGGGCATCGTCTCGATTTTCGTTCTCGGTTTTTTCACGCCCGTGGGCGCATGGACGGGTCCGGTTCTGAGCGCCTGGCTTGCAGGGACGCAACGCGTGTGGCGTGGATTCGTGTTGATGATTGGTTTCGCGCTATTGTTCGGCTTGCCGCAGCTGGTGCGTGGTCTCGTACACGGCGGCTCCGGTGGCGCGCCCGCGTACGTGGGCTGGACGATGGCTGCCGTGGTGTTGAGCACTCTTCCTTTCAGTTTTCACCGGTTGGTGAGTCCGCGATTGCCAGGATGGTTTTCAACTCTTCCATTGCCGATGTTTGGCGTCGTTTTCGCGACGATTGCGGGCGCATGGTTGCCGGCCGGCTTCGCGACCGGTCAAGGCGACACACTGAGCCGGCAACTCCAGTCTGCTGGCTTCTTGTTTGGACGCAGCGCGCCAGTGTTTCTGACCTACTGGTTTGCGGCAACGCTGATGTGGGTGTGGTATGAGGAGTCTCGCGCTGCAAGAATCCGGCAGGGGGCGAGTCTTGTTGGGGCGGTATGCGTGTTGGCCGCAGGTTTCGCGGTGGTTCGAACGATCCGCAGCGCCGCGCTCGCTTCAATCCGGCCAGAGACGAGTTTTGCCTGGTTCTGTTTTGCCGCGGCAATTGCATTAAGCGGCTGGGCGCTCTTCATAGCTCTGAAGGATCGAGGTTGGGAATGCCGGCCTGAAACGCAGCGCATTCTGCAAAGCCCGGCTACCGGCCTGGCGTTGCAACTTGTCAGCCGGGGCCGCAGTCAGTCGCTGGTGACGTCGGGCGGCGAGCGGTTTCAAATGCGCAACCACATCCCTGACTTGCGCCGTCCCAGCGACATGACCGGTGACAATCAAAAATACAATCATCTTTACGAGACCATCGGCGGCTTTTACGACGATATGCAGCGCATAGTGTGCGCGTGCAGTGCCATGGATGGCGACGCGTATGTGAGGAGTTACCTGAGCCCGCTGGAAGTCAAAGCGGGAGATTCGGTTCTCGAAACGTCGGTAGGCACGGGCCTCAACTTCAAATACCTGCCCGCTGGCGTATCGCTCACGGGCATCGATCTCTCGCTGGAGATGCTGGCCAACTGCCAGGCAAAGCTGCGCCGCTGGGGACTCAAGGGCGATCTTTTTCTGGGCAATGCGGAGTGCCTGCCGTTTGCCGACGAGAGTTTCGATGTGGTGTTTCACGTGGGCGGGATCAACTTTTTCAACGACCGGGCGAAAGCAATTCGCGAGATGATCCGCGTGGCCAAGCCGGGCAGCAAGATTCTGATTGCCGACGAGACTGAAGAGCACGTGAAGGATCTGTATGAACGCGGACCCATCACCAGCGGCTTCTACAGGGACCGCAAGGAAGCGGTGAGCGCTCCGGTCGACCTGGTGCCGCCGGAGATGTTGGAGACCCATCTCGAGTTTTTGAAACCTATGGGGAAGAACAGATTTTACGCGCTCACATTCCGCAAACCCTGGGTGAGAGGCGAGCCAGTGAAGCCGGAGATGATGGCGGTTGAGATGGTGAGTTAGTTAGGCGAAGTCGCGACAGTGGGCATACGAAGGACGGTCCGACGTATGACCGCCGCTGGGACGTTATTCCGTTACTGCCGGTTGGACCATGACGCTACCGCAACCACTCAATGATCGCGACTCGCCGTCTTCGCCGCGATCGCATCGAACTGTGGTTATGCGTGGGATGGGGTGATTTGAATGGATGTCCGGATAGCGTTAGTCTCGTCGGGGGCTCTCATGCGAAAGTCCGCTACTTCCTTGATTCTTGCAGTTTCTTCTTTAGCTGCCCATTCACAACCTTCTTCAGCGCCTCTAAATATTTACGATGGCTTTGAAACGTCAGCCCTGAGCGACTTCTGGGAGACTTTGCCTCTTGCGCCTGGATCGGCCGCAATCCAGTCTTCCATCGTCCGTGCTGGGCACAGCGGGCTCCGCATTACTCTCAAACCGCATGATCTTTTCGAGGCCGGAAGCAACGGCAACCAAGACAGCGAACGCGACGAGATCCTTGAGAACAGGCGGTTAGTCTCACGCGAAAACATCCCCTATGAGTTTTCCTGGAGCATGTACTTACCGCGGGACTTTCCCATCGTTCCAGTACGGCTGGTTGTTGCACAGTGGAAGCAGTACTGTGGCCTCGACTCTGCCGCTCCCTGTTCTGATGATAGCCCAGTGCTTGCAGTCCGCTACATTGGTGGTGTCCTCTACATCACACAGGACATCGGCCACAAATACATCGTCTTGTATGAAGAAAAGCGCGATCTCCGCGGCAGTTGGCTCGACCTGCGTTTCCGAGTGCGTTTTACGTGCCAGTCCATTGGCCTAGTCCAAGCCTGGCTCGATGGCAAGCAAGTGATCGATTTTCGCGGAGTCACGGCCAACTCCGAATCAGCCCTGACAGGATACCGTAGCCCCGGACGCTTTTATTTCAAGATGGGCCTCTACCGCAATGCAATGTCACAGCCGATGACCATCTACCTCGACGAGTACCGCAAACGAGCGCTTCGCGCAGATGAGCTTTCTGATTCATCCGCGGTCCGATAATGGCTCGCGGAATAGTTTCCGGGTGTGTCACCGCTACCCGGCAGTTACCTTTTCAGCGACATTAGCGTTGCTCGCCGAATGCGCATGGCGCTGTCCTGCGCGACACTGCTCAGTAGCTCAAAACTCCCACCTTTGCCCAAGAACTCTTCGTGCTGCCGGGTTCAGTGGGGAGCGAGGTTGGGGAGAGCGGCGGAGGCGTAGTAGCCTTTGCGCGCGAAGACGGTGAGCTTGCGGCCGTCTTTGTGGGCTTCAATGGCGATGGTGCGATAGCGCTCGTTGCGCGCGAAGGAAGCGGGCTTGTAGGAGATGAGATAGCGTCCACGAATAATCTCCTGCAAGTCGGCGAGGCTGTGGTCGAGGTGGCGGATCGAACCGGGCATCAGAGCGGTGCCGCCGGTGAGTTCCGAGAGAGTTTGGAGGGCGTGATCGCCGATGAGATCGTTGTCGTCTTCGAGGGTGCCATCGCGGGTGCTGACGGTATAGACCGCGACTTCATCGCGCTGGGCGGCGGCGATGGCTTGTTTGAGAGTGGTGCTGCTGGAGTTGTCTTCGCCGTCACTGATGACGACGAGCATGCGCGCGACGGGTTTGGTTTCAGCGTGGCCGGCCAGCTTACCGGCGGCAAACTCGACCGCATCCCAGAGGGCGGTGCCGCCGCCGGGCGCGAGTTCGTTGACGGCCTGGGTGGTGAGGGCGGGGTCGGCGGTGAAGTCCTGCAGGAGGAGGACGGAGTTGTCGACGCCGACGACGAAGGCCTGGTCGTCGCTGCGGGCGACGGCGCGCTGCAGAAACCGGATGGCGGCGGTTTTTTCAAAGGAGAGGCGCTCGGCGACAGAATCGCTGATATCGACGACGAGGCCGAGGCGCAAGGGGAGCTGCGACTCATCGCGGAATCCGAGAATGGCGCTGGGCGGTTGACTATCGTCGAGAAGGGCGACGTCGGAAGCGGCGAGGTCGGGGACGGATCGCCCGTGATCTGTGGCGGCGAAGAAGACGGAAACTTCGTCGGCGGTGACGCGAAAGGTTGGGGTGGGCAGGGAGTTTTCGGATTCGATCGCATCCGCGTCGGGAGCGGACGCGGGTAGGGATGCGTCGGGAGTTGTTGCGGCGCAATCGATGCAGACGGGGTTGGGCGCTGCTTCGGCTTCGGCTATCTGATTTTTTTCGTTCTGCTGCTGGGAGGCAAACCGGCGCTGGCGGGCGAGGCCTTCGGGAGTCGGCTGAGCCTGGATTCTTTGAACGGAAACCCGCTGGACGGCAGGGTGCAGGCGCAGAGATTCCTGCCGGGATTGTTCTGCTTTGATTTGATCGAGAATGTGGCGGAACTGGTCGGCGTAGGAAGACTTGGGGTCTTCTTTGAGGAGGACATCCATCTCGCGCTCGGCGTGGACGAAGTTGCCCTGCGCCTCCCAGGCCCCGGCGGCAAAGAAGTGAACGACGGCGGCGCCGTCATGTTTGCGCGCATGCACATCGTGCGTGGTGGCAATGACCGCGGGGAAATCGCGATTCTCAAATTCGGCGTAGGCCAGGGCGAGCTGCAACTGATTGTCGAGGGGGGCAATGGCGGAGGCCTTGCGGAAGGAGTCTTCTGCGTCAGGATATTGCTTGAGGACCAAGTGGGCGCAGCCCAGGTTGAGATAGGAAGTGGGGAGATGGTTATCGAGTGCGACGGCCTGGAGGAACTCGTTTTTTGCTGGATCGTTCTGGCCGAGATCGAGGTAGGCGGTGCCGAGGGCGTTATGGGCAGAGACAAATTTCGGATCAATCGACAGAGCTTTTTGCAGGTGGTCGATGGCAGCGCTGGGATCGTTCGCCATGAGCAGGCGATAGCCCTTGTCGTACTCCCGTTTCGCTTTGCGGGGGGCCTTGAGATCGAGGACGGAGACGGAACCGCCCTGGGTTTGCAGGCTGGTGCTATGGGGATCGCGGCTGCCGATGAGGAACATATTGAAGTCCATGTGCGCGGTCTGGACTTCGTCGAGGGTGTGCATGCCTGTAGGGATGCCGAGCACCTGGGCAGCGGCGGCACAGGAGAGAAGGAAGAGCGGGATGAGTGCTTGCCGGGGAAGGAGGAGAACCATGGCTTCGCCCCCGAAGCAACGATACAGCAGGTCGGGAATCCTGGGACAACTTATTCCGCGGGTCCGGCTGGCGGGGATTGGCCGGGTGGGGCGACTTCGTCTGAACTAGTTTGGTCAGGGGGTGGTGGGCGATGGCCGACTCTGTTCAGAGAGGACGCGCGGAAAAAGTCTAGGCGTCTCTCAGCTACGCGTCTCTCAGCCGGCTTCTTCTTTATTTGCTGGAGCGCGCTGGCCGGCCATATAGGTGAGGCGCCGTTCGCAGGTTTCCCATTCGCCCTGGGTACACTGCGCGTGACGGCAAGCGAATTCGCAGACGGCGAGATCTTCTGGAACTTCCTGGACGAAATGCCCCGAGGCCCAGTGGAGGAGCCGTATCAGCTTGTTGCTCTTCTCGGGCATGCGCTCCTCGGAATGCTTTTTTATCGGACAATGTAGAGGGGAAGCTGAGCCAGCGTACACCGAAATTGGGTTTGGTGTCGCGCTCGGGGGGGCCTGGGGTGGGGGCCGCGCGGGCGAATCGAAGGTCACGGGCGGGACGGCGTTTGGGGGGAGTCGGGAAAGACAACCGGATCCTTTCGATGCGCAATATAGAACCGATGAATAAGGCGATGAAGCAGTCCGCGCTCTGGCGAGAGCGTCTTAGACAATTCTCGAAGCAGCTCCGGTTCCTGGTCTGGACGGTCCAAATACGCCGAGTTTAGTAGAGGGTTATTTGCGCCCAGCATCAAGGCCTGAGGATAGAAGGCGATCCGCTCGGGGAGCTTGGGGAGCGTACGAGGTGCTGTCGGTTTTCTGGATCTGTTTCCAGTCCAAGCGAGCCAGAGCGTCTCCGCCAGAGAAGCGCCCTCACTTTGGTTTTCGAGTGGGAGGTGACCCAGTTGGGTCGGGCGCGGATTCATCTCAAGCAAATAGGGGTAACCGGAGCCCTTTTCGAGAATGAAATCGAGACCGAAAAAACCGGAGAGGGTTAATGCCCTCGCGATTTTTTTTCCAGCTTCTTGAATTCTTGGATCGTTCAGTCTCTTCACAATCAGTGCTGCACCGGTAGCATGTTGGGCACAGAGGGTACTGACTTGAAGAGAAGCCAGGAGTTTGCCCTGGAAGCAGGAATACATGGCATTTGCCGGTGTTCCCGCTACGAAAGTCTGCAGAGAGATTTGCCGCGACGATCGTTTGGGGGGAGGTGAGAAGGCAAAGACGTCACCATCCACGAGTCGACGCTTCAAACGGACGGCGAGGGGCGCGCCTCGTTTCAGCCGACGATACGCGTCCACGAGTTCTGGTGGAGTTCTGACCATGGCCACACCGGCACCGGCAAATGTTCCATCGCGTTTTACAAAGGCGGGGTAGTTCCAGGAATTCGCGTAAGAGGTTGCCTTTTGCAGAGTGAGGAGCGGCACGGTTCGGGGTGTCCGGATCTGGAGGGATTCGGCCAGCTCGAGGAGGTCAACGCGGCTGCGCACTACTTCGAAGCTTTTTGAGGAACCAAGCGAGCGAACCATCAACTCCAGATATTGCGGATGGTCAGTCGCAAGGGTATGTAACTCTCCGAGGGCACGGTCGTCAGTCGGCACGACGTAATCCGGGTGAGCGAATTGAATCGCCTTGAGCAAAGAATGTTGAGCCGACCAACTCCGAATGGGATGGCAGCGCTCAATGCCGCGAACGAAATGAAGCGGGTGGCCGTCGGGACAAATTGAATGTACCTGGCATCCGAGATCACGGAAGCAGATTGCGAGGCGTGCGGCGAGCGGCCAGGCCAAAGTAGAATATATGAGTATCACCGGAGAGTTTGACGGCATACCCTGACTTAACCCATTCAGTTTCAGAGTTCGATCCATTAGGAAAAGCAAGCGCCATGATAGAAACGGAGCCGCACCCCTCCGCTGCTCATGGTGCGGACGCCGTTCGAGAGTTTCGAGTATGTTACCAAGCGAAGAACGAGATACGCCGCCATGCATTCAGCTGTGATCGTAGGCTCGGGCCCATACGGGCTGTCCGTAGCGGCCCATCTCGCCCCATTCAACGTTGAACACCGGATCTTCGGTCGTTGCATGGAGACCTGGGATAAGCATATGCCCCCGAATATGTTATTGAAATCGGAGGGGTTTGCCTCGGATCTCTATGCAGGGGGAGCTGGATATCCTCTTCGCCAGTTCTGCGGCGAACGAAATATTCCATACGAAGATATAGGCATTCCTGTGCAACGCCGGACATTCGTGGAGTACGGCCGGGAGTTCCAGCGTCGCCTGGTGCCGCGGCTGGAGCAAACCATGATCAAACGCCTGAGCCAGGTTCCGGGTGGTTTTGAGTTGCAAACGGCCGAGGGACAGACGCTTCAAGCTCGAAGGGTTGTACTCGCAGTCGGCATCACCGATTTTGCTTATTTGCCTCCGTCGCTCAGGGGGTTGCCCAAGAGAGCGGTAAGCCACAGCTACGATCACGGTGAGCTCAGCGAGTTTCAAGGCAAGCGAGTGCTCGTGGTGGGTGCAGGAGCATCCGCGGTGGATCTTGCCATTGACCTGAAGAAGGCAGGCGCGCTACCGGAGCTAATGGCCCGCGCATCTCGACTCCTGTTCCATTTTCGGTCGATTGAACCGCGACCACTCAGAGAGCGCCTGCGCAGGCCGCGTTCCACAATCGGTATTGGCTGGCGTTCGAAACTATTCGTCGATCTTCCTCTCGTTTTCCATGCAATGCCAGAGGGGTTCCGCCATCGCACGGTGGCTCGGCACCTCGGTCCGTCGTCAGGCTGGTTCGCGCAAGCTGAATTCGAGGGACATATCCCCACCTATCTAGGCTGTCAGCTGGCACAAGTCAGCGACACCGGCTCGCAGATTCGCGTTTTTTACACCGACTCCACTGGCCTGAGCCATGAAATTGAGACCGACCACATCATTGCCGCCACGGGCTATCGTCCTGTCGTGGGAGCGTTTTCGTTTCTGCATGAAGCTCTGGCTGCAAAAATCGAGTCAGCCGGCGAAACCCCGAAACTGGATCGGAACTTCATGACCACTGTGCCCGGTCTGTATATGGTGGGTCTGGCCTCAGCGAATGATTTTGGACCGCTCTGTCGCTTTGCTTGCGGCGCCGAGTTCACCAGCAGGCGACTTGCGAGACACTTGGCGAGGTCATGAGCAGGGTGGATGCACATGGCTCTTTCGATGGACGCCCGTGGTCTCGCTGACGTACCCCCGAAAAACTCAACCGGGGAAAAAAGGAATTCTTGGTAGTGACCACTCTGCGGGGCGCGACTCCGTCGTCGTGTTTGGGATTATGTCCGGGTTGAGCGGTAAACCAGCCGTACCCGAAGACTGGCTCGGGCCCTGTGCGCTAAGCTCCTCGCTTCTCGTCGCCGCCGCCTCTTGCTAACCCGATAGAAAAACGAGTGACCCTGATGATCATCGAAAACAAAACACCCAAACAGAACCACCACACGGTTCCGCCGACGAGGAGAACGATTCGGGGACTCAGTGATGAGGTTTCCGCCAATTTCGCAAGAAGGATAGAGATAGGTAGATCTACGACGAAGACCAGAAATTCTCCCCAGCCCTCATTTGAATGCTGTGAGACGTCATAGAAGTAGAAACAGATATGCCCCAAAGCTAGCGCCGAACACACAGCTAGCTCCGAACGCGTTAAAGTCGACCTCACGTAGTCCACCTCAATTCTGACGCGCTCCTCAGTGACTGCTCGCTGGTCATTCTAGACGCTTTCTGTGGCTCCGGTCGGGTTGTGGGCGATCCGGAAGTAGCCCTTTTTTTAAGCGGCTTCTTCTTTGGTTGGATATTTTGAAGTGGTGATCATTGAATAGTCGGCGTGTGCCATCAATCGATGGATGAATCCTGCTCCGCTTTGAGGCGGATTTCGATTGACTTGAGAGCGACGGCGATTCCGCCAAAGATGAGTGCAATCGACATGGCGTCAATTTCTCCGATGAATCTCTCGCCGCGAAGGAATATGCCGGACAGGCGGGTGCCGATCAGGATTAACGAGCCGGTGAGGGTCATCAGAATCGCCATGGTACTGCACAGCAAGAGGAGAATGCTTGGCGCGGATCTTGTCGAGGCAATCATTCTGAGGCCTTTTGGGGGGGTGGAGTGCCGTCCGGTGCGGCTGTCGCAGCTTTCACGGCTTCTATCGGCAGATGGAGGGTAGCCGTTCAGCGGCTCACAGGAAATTTCTTCACACAGGCCACTCTTTTACTCTCTCCCCAGAATTCCTTGCGTAGTCAAGGTGTGCGGGCGGATCCTCTTCTTTTTCTGCTGCGAGGCAATCAATCGAAGGTCACAGGCGGGACGGCGTTTGGGGGGGTGACAAACTCGAGGGAACGGTATACTTGGGGCATCCCAATCGCTTTTTGTGTGGTGGCAGCTGGTTTTGCGTTGGCTCAAGAAGTATTCAGAAGCGATTGCCGCAATGGCAATGGCAAGCGTGCTGGCGGGCACGAGCGAGTTTGCGCTGCGCTGCCATATTGAACAACACCGCATGTCCGAGACGATGGCATTTCTGCAGCATCGACAGGAAGCGTGTCTCGCGCTGCGCTGGCGGTGGGAAGCCCAGGACCAGGAGCATCAATATAGAGGGTCGAGCGCCGGGACGGCAGTGACGGTGGGACCGATCGGGGGCTTTGTGATGGACGTGACCGAGGACGAATACGGGCACGCCGTGGGGCAATGCCATCTGAAGGACGCGCCGTACGTCGATGCGGAAATGCGGGAGTAAAGAAAGACAGGGGCAGGGTACTGAGTCTGCCACCCTTGCTGCGCAAGGCACGCGGGTTCTGAGAGGACAGCCGCAGAAATCGTCCGCGTCGTTTTGGCATTTTAGCCGCTCAGTCGGCGGCCACCTCGCCCCGCGGCTCCGGGGTTTCAGGGCGCGCGGTGGACCGCTTCTTCATGCGGCGCGCGACCATTTCGTGCAAGATACGTTTCCCGCGGAAGACGCGCGACTTGACGGTTTCGGTTCGCACGTGCAGGGCCCGCGCCGCGAAGCTTTGCGAGCGCCCATCGAGGGCACATAGCTCGATCGCGCTCCGGCAGCCGTGGGTCAACTTGCCGATTTCGTCGTAGACCATGTTTTCGATCTCGCGCTGCGCGCAGTTCTCTTCCGGCGTTGCGCGGGTATCGGGAAAATCCTGCACCACGACTTCGTCGCCTTCCTTGCCGACGTATTCAATCGAGAGAAACACTCGTCCTCTGCGGCTGCGCAAATACTCGAGGGCGGTGTTCTGGACAATCGCGCTGAGCCAGGTGGACATCTTCGACTCCCCGCGAAAGCGCGGCAGAGCCTGGTAGGCCTTGAGGTAGGCATCCTGCACAATGTCTTCGGAGTCCTCGCTTGAGTTGGTGATGCGTCGCGCGATATGCAGCAACTGCGCACGCCGTTGTTCCGCTGTTTGCAAAAAGACATCCAGTCTGTCTTCATGCGCAAATCCCTCGGGTGCGCCACATTGTGGAATCACCGTGCTTGCCATGATTGCTTACCCGCTCCTCTCGGGGCCCTGGGTTTGTTTGCTCTTCTCGTCTCAATCCTGCTGCGGGTGGCCTGCTGCGGGTGGCCTGCTGCGGGTGGGTTTGAATTCAGGCGGCATCCAAGCGCGTGACGACGCTCTCGAGCGCGCCCAGGGGGCCGGAAATCCGCATGCACGCGTTGCGATCGAGGAGGAAGATGCAGTCGCTCGTCACCACGCACAGCACGGCGGGACGTTCGGGCGGCATCTGCTCCAATGCGCGCATCAGCTCGCCGGTCGAAACCGCGTGCGACGGCGTCTCCACAACCGGCAGCTCGTGTTGCTGAGCCTGCGGCCGCAGATCGATCACGATCATGTCGCCTGAACGCGCACGCCATGCAGCGCGCCATGCATTCTCCTGCGCCAGCCGAGTCTGAGCATCCTGTTGTGCGATGAAGGATCGCATGGCGATCGCTGTGTCTATTGTCAAAGACAACGCCCGCCGGAGAGTATCCTCGTCGACGCGCGCGGTCCGTCGCCCGATCCGCCGAAACGGCTCAAACGCCTGCGCCCATCGGCGCGCCGGCAACTTCCAAAGAGAGTGCATAGTGTGCTCCTGCACCGGGAAAAGAGAGAAATCCCTCGGCTCGCGAAGCAATTCGACCACTCGGCCGCGCACCCGCAGCGCCGCTTACGACAGGAGGAAGGAAAGGGAAGGAGGAGATCGGAAGGGAAGGAGGGCGCCGGGTGTTGCCGCGCCCTGGGCTCCCAGGGAGGGTACGACGATGCACGCCATCCGCAGCATGGGCTGCCTGTGAGAGACAAGGGGCACCGCGACGAGGACGGCGGGCGTCTTGGACTGGAGGGTAGCGACGACTGGGGTCGCCGCATGGCGATGCTCAACCCAGAGTCGCGCGACAGGAATGCGGTGGGCCTGCTCGGGCGCGTGGAGATAGCGAGAGAGCTTGTACCCGGTGCCCCAGATCGCGATGGCCATTGCCAGCGTGGTTATGCTGAGCACACAGGGTCTGAAGATTGGGGGGAAGGAGAACCGATGGCCACGGCACCGTGCATTTCCCCGGGCGCGCCTGCCCTGCGTCGCCTCAACAACCATCGCCAGTGGGACCAGAAAGCCCAAAGCGTCGTTCGCTCCTGACTGCATCAATCGCGGAGGCCCGCCTGTTCCATTAGACTCCGCTGCGGGGGAAAAAGTCTTCTTTATTCGGGATGCGGTATCGGGGCAGACAGCCATTCACAGACGGCGCAAAGCAGACGCAGACCCCCTTCGACTTCGGTCAGGGCAGCTTTCACTCCGCTTGCCCTGAGCGCGCTCTCGTTCAGGAGGGCACCTCGATTATGGGAGTTCGCGGACCCAGATGTTGCGGAAGCTGAGGGGTTCGCTCTTGTCGCCATGGGCCTGGAGTTTGATGGGGGCGGCGTCGTACTTCTTGTAGAAGGGCTTGCCGATGTAGAGGGTTTGTCCTTTGAGTTCGAAGTGATTGTCGACGATTACGCCGTTGAGGAAGACGGTGGCGTAGGCGGGCGTTTTGAGGGAGCCGTCGTCGTTGAAGGTGGGCGCGGTCCAGACGATGTCGTAGATGTTCCACTCGCCGGGCTTGCGCATGGGATTGGCGAGGGGAATGCTTTGCTTGTAGAGACTGCCGGCCATGCCGTTGACATAGGTTTTGTTGTGGTAGGAGTCGAGGACCTGGAGCTCGTAGCCGTCGTCGCCGGGGCCGGTGGAGGCGAGGAAGACACCGCTGTTGCCGCGGGCCTGGCCGCTGCCGGTGATGCTCTCGGGGATGCGCCACTCGATGTGGAGCTGGTAGTCGCGGAAGGAACGCTTGGTTTCGATGTTGCCCACGCCATGTTCTTTGCTGACGGTGAAGATGCCGTCGTGGACGAGCCAGCGGGCGGGGGAGTGGTCTTGCGCGGAGACCCATTCGTCTTGATTCTTGCCGTCGAAGAGGAGGATGGCGTCGGAGGGGGGAGCGGAGTTGGTGGCGCCGGGGGTGACGACTTTCGGTTCGGGCTGCCAGATCTCGGTGTCTTCGGGCTTGGGCTTGTCTTGTTGCGCGGCGAGGAAAGCAGCGGAGAGAGCGAGCGCGGCGAGGGCGCAGAGTTGGGGAATGCGAAGGGTTTTCATGACGGGATGAGGATACACGAGAGGGAACAGGGATCGGGGATCGGGGGTTCTCCACAGAATGCGCCGGGTTTTCAACGGGCGCGGGGCGGGGTGCGGGAGAGGACAATGAAAAGAAGAGATGCCGGAGACACCTTTGCCTGGAAAGCTGGAGCTGATCGTCGGGCCGATGCGGAGCAACAAGACCGCGGAGTTGCTGCGACGGATCGAGATACGACGACAGTATGCGAAGCAGTGTGTGCTGTTGCTGAAACCAAGCGCGGACACGAAGGCCGCGGAGGGGCTGGTGGAGAGCCGCAATCGGAACGGATGCGGACGGATGGAGGCGGTGGAATTTCCGTCGGGCGATCCGTGGGCGGCGCTGCCGATTTTGGCCGAGACGGAACAGCGGATCGGGAAGCGCGTGGAGTGCGTTGCGATCGACGAAGGACAGTTTGTCGCGGATCTTTTTCTGTTTACGAAGCGGCTGCTGGAGATGGGCCACGACGTGATGGTGTCGGGGCTGGAACTGGATTTTCGCGGGCTGCCGTTCGGGGAGATGCTGGATTTGTCGTGGCTGGTGCGGACGTATGCGGGGAACATCACGGAGCTGGTGGCGTATTGCAGCTGTGGGGCGAAGGCGCTTTATCCGCAGCGGCTGGTGGATGGGAAGCCAGCGCACTATGGGAGCCCGGTGATCATGGCCGGAGATTTCTATGAGCCGCGGTGCGCGGAGCATTTTGTGTTGCCGGGGAAGCCGCACTAAGGACGGGGGACCGGGGGCAGTCGCCGGGCGCGCGTAAGGGGTTCTACTCCAAAGAGAACATGAGATCGCGTGGACCGAACCGCGGTGCGAGTTCCCACCCATTCCGCAGAACGAACAGAATGGATGGGGCACGGAGCAGTTCTTCGTTCACAGTACTTCTAAGTTTCGGCGGGTGAGCACTGTTGCTTTCCCAGGTCTGAGAATCCAGACCTGGGGCACCCAGGTTCGTGCTGGGCGATGCGGTGCGCGGAGCTTAAGGGTGCGCTGGGTTGGCTTTGTTTTGTTGCTGGAGCCAGGCGTAGAGCGGGGCGAAGTAGTCGAGCATGGCCTGAGCGTCGAGGTGGTCGGTGGCGGTCATGTCTTTGAGAGTCTGCTGCCATGGTTGGGACTCGCCGGCTTCGAGCATCTTTTGCAGCTTGGCGCCGGCAGCTTTGGAGCCGTAGAAGCTGCAGCGATTGAGTGGGCCGGTATAGCCGCTGGCATCGCACATGGCCTTGAAGAATTGAAATTGATAGATGCGGGCGAGGAAGTAGCGCGCATAGGGGACGTTGGTGGGGATGTGGTTTTTGGCGCCGGGATCGAAGTCGGCTTCGGTGCGATCGATGGGTGGGGCGACGCCTTGATATTTGGCGCGCAGAGCCCACCAGGCTTTGTTGTAGTCGGCGGGCTTAATTTGGCCGGAGAAGACTTGCCAGCGCCATTGATCGAGGGCGAGCGCGAAGGGCAGGAAGGCGACTTTGTCGAGCGCGGTGCGGAGCTGGAGGGGGATGTCGGCTTCGGCGGGCGGTTCGCTTGAAGCCAGGCCGAGGGTCTTTAAGTAGGCGGGCGTGATGGAGAGGGCAATGGAGTCGCCGATGGCTTCGTGGAAGCCGTCGTTGGCACCGTTGCGGAAGAGATAGGGCTGCTTGTCGTAAGCGCGCTGATAGAAGTTGTGGCCGAGCTCGTGGTGGACGGTGGTGAAGTAGTCGGCGCTGACGTCGATGCACATTTTGACGCGGAGGTCGTCGGCGAAGTCGATGTCCCAGGCGGAGGCATGGCAGACGACTTCGGCGTCGCGCGGATGGACGAACTGGGAGCGCTCCCAGAAGGTTGGCGGGAGGGGCGCGAAGCCGATGGATTTGAAGAAGTCTTCGCCGTAGTGGACCATGTCGCGCGCGGCGGCGAGCTGGGCGGCATGGCCGGCGTCGGAGCTCAAGTCAGTGCCGGCAGCGAAGGCGGGCGCGGCAGCGGGATCTTTGGCGGCGATCTGCTGCTTGAGCGCGGCTTCGAGGTCGAGGGGCTTGAACTGCGACAGCCTGGGGTCAGTGGGCGCGACGATGTCGTAGATGTCGCCCCACTCCTGCGCCCACATGTTGCCGAGTAACTGGGCGGGGATGAGGCCGTCGGGGCGGTCGGCGGCTTTGCCGTATTGGGCGATGAGGCGGGCACGGACGTAGTGGTGAAGGGCGCGATAGAGAGGCTCGAGCTGCTGCCAGGCATGCTCGAGCTCGGCGGAGAACTGCGCGGGTGTCATGTCGTAGGGGGCGCGCCAGAGCTCGCCGGTGTCGTGATAGCCGAGCTCGCGGGCGCCGATGTTCTGGAGCTCGATGTAGCGCGCGTATTTGTCGCGCATGGGCGCGCCGATGGCATGCCAGCCGATCCAGAGGCGGGTGAGTTCTTCAGGATCGCGGGACTTGGCCATGATGGAGGAGATTTCGTCGATGCCCATGCATTTGGCGCCGGGCGCGGGCTCCTGACCTGCAGGCGTGCCGGGACAGTATTTGCCTTTTCCATACATGCCGGTGAGCTGAGCGGCGAGCTGGGTTTGTTCTGCGAGGAGTTTTGGATCTTTGGGCGCGGCCGGCGTGTTGACCTGCAGCAGCATGATCTGGCGACGGAGCGCGGGCGGCAAATCGACGTGATCGAAGCGGTGGCTTTCGGCAGTGAGCGCGAGGGTAAGGCCGGTGGTCTCGGCGTCGTGCAGGGCGACGAGGGCCTCGGTGTCGTCAGTGATGTGGGTATCGGCGAGCCACTGCGCGCGGTCGTCGTCGGTATTCGACTTGAGCAATTCGGCATTGGCGCGGTCGATGAAGGCCTGGGCGTCGGCGACGGTGGGCGGGTGGCTGGGAGACTGTGCCGAGGCAAGAGGAGACACCAGGATGGCGCAGAACAGCGCGCGGAGGAGAGGGTTGCGCATGGCGGGAGTATAAATCCGGGGCCGTGAAAATGTGACGAGCTCGGGTTGACATCCGACCCGTGGGGTGGGAATCTTGGGTCGGATGACTACCCAAAAGAACAACGACGAACGCATTGCGCTGCTGCAGGGCACGCTGGACCTGCTGATTCTGAAAACGCTGGTGCTGGGACAGTGTCACGGACAGGGGATTGCGCGGGCAATTCAGCGGCAATCGGAAGAAGTGTTTTTTGTCGATCACGGTTCGCTCTACCTGGCGCTGCAACGCCTGGAAGACAAGAAGTGGATTGGGGCGAAGTGGGGCGTGAGCGAGAACAATCGCAAGGCCCGTTTCTATTCGCTTACGGCCAAGGGCCGCGCGCAGCTCGACGAGAAGACGAGCGAGTGGGAGCGGCTGACGCGCGCGGTGGGATTGATCCTGGGCGGCGCGCGGAGCGAAGAGGTGTGAGCGATGTTCAAGCGTATGCGGAGCGATGAGGATTTTGCGGCGGAGAATCGGGCGCACCTGGAGCTGGAGGCCGATGCGCTGAAGGACGTTGGTGTAGGCGATGGAGAGGCACGCAGGCATTCGGCAATGTTCACGGGACGCGCCACGGAGTTGGAGATTGTGGGCGTGGTGAAGGATGTGCGGGAAGGGCCGCTGGACGCCGCGATTGCGCCGGAGAGAGGGAGCAACGATGTTCAAACACAAGCGCAGCAAAGAAGATTTTGTCGAAGAGATTCGGGCGCACCTGGAGCTTGAGGCCGATGCGCTGAAGGATGAAGGCGCGAGCGCGGAAGAGGCGCGGCGGCAGGCGCGCGTGGGATTCGGCAATGTGCAGCATGCGGAAGAGACGTTTGGTGTGCGGGGACGTGCGCTATGGCTGGACAACCTGGGCCGGGATTTGCGCTATGGGGTACGCACCGTGTTGCAGAACCCGGGATTTGCGTTGACTGCGATTGTGACGCTGGCGCTGGGGATTGGCGCGAATACCGCGGTCTTCAGCGTGATGAATGCGGTGCTGCTGAAGTCGCTGCCGGTGGCTGATCCGCAGAGCCTGGTGTATCTGCGCACCAATCATCCTCCTAACCGGACGGGGACCATCGATACGAACCAGACTTTTTCGTATCCGGTGTATGAAGCGCTGCGCACGCAGGCGGGCGTGCTGCGTGGCGTGATTGCGTATGTGCCGCTCTCGGCGAGCAAAGTGGGCGTCCGCATCGACACGACCCCGGAAGAAGCCGAAGGCGACATGGTGAGCGGCGACTTCTTTGCGGGTCTGGGGGTAAAGCTCGAGCGTGGACATGGATTCACAGCGCAGGACGAGGCAAATCACGCTGCGGTGGCGGTGATCAGCTCAAGGTATTGGACGCGTCGTTTTGCGCGGAGCGAGGAAGTACTGGGGAAGACGCTCTATGTGAACGGCGTGCCGTTGACGATTGTGGGTGTGGCGGCGGCGAGTTTTGAAGGACTGGAGCCGAGCCAATCGACGGACTTCTGGATTCCGCTGCAGATCCGCGCGGAGCTGAATGCGTGGGGAAATCCACTGGACGAGGGCAAGGTTTATTCACAGGACCCGACGTGGTGGTGCCTGCAGTTGATTGCGCGGCTGGCGCCCGGGGTAACGAAGACGCAGGCGATGGCGCAGCTGCAGTCGACTTTTGTGCATGCGGCGTATGTCGGGTTGGGGAATCCGGAACGGGGAGAAGAGCTGCCGGTCTTGAGCGCGGCCCCGGCCAAGAATTTTCCAGGATACGACGAGATGTATGGGAAGCCGCTGAAGATCCTGATGACGATGGTGGGGCTGGTGCTGCTGATCGCGCTGAGCAATGTGGCGATGCTGCTGCTGGCACGCAACACGACGCGGCGGCGGGAGTTTGCGCTGCGGCTGGCATTGGGCGCAGGACGAAAGGTGCTGTTCAGGCAACTGCTCACGGAGAGCGCGGTGCTGGTTGTGTGCGGAGGCCTGCTGGCGTGGCTCTTTGCCGGGTGGGCGACGCGCGCGCTGGCGGCGTGGGCGCAGATTGAGTCGAGTCTCGCGCCGGATCGAACCGTATTGTTGTTCACGCTTGCAACTCTCGCACTGGCGGCGCTGCTGTTTGGGCTGGCTCCGCTGGGAATTGCCCTGTCGGCCCAATCGGCAACGGCGCTGCGCACAACGGCGGCAACGGCTCACGCAGATGCGGGGAACACAAAAACGGGGCGCGTACTGGTGGCGCTGCAGATGGCGTTGTGCCTGGTCCTGCTGGTGGGCGCGGGACTGCTGGTGCGGACGCTTCAGAATTTGAAGAACACGCCGTTGGGATTTTCGACGGATGGGCTGGTGGTGTTCGATGTGAAGCCGGCGATGCAATCGGTTCCGCAGGGGATTGCGTTTTATCAACGAATGCTGGAGCGCCTGCGGCGCATGCCCGGCGTGGAGTTTGTTTCAATCGCGGCAGCGCGCCTGGGCTCGGGCGGGTCAAACAACTTCGCCATGAAGGTAGATGGGCGGCTGCCGGATGTGCCTGTCGGCGGAGATCGGACCGTGCGCAGCAACGTGGTGGGGCCGGATTTCTTTCACACGCTGGGTGTGCCGGTTCTGGAGGGGCGCGAATTTACCGATGCGGACACGGCGATGTCGCCGCGCGTGGCGATCATCAACGAGGAATTCGCGAAGAAGTTTCTGCCCAATCGGAATCCGCTGGGGCATACGATCAGCCCGGATTCGATGGATTTCCCGATGACGATTGCAGGCGTGGTGGGCGATCACAAATACCGCAGCATCACGGAAGATCCGATTCCGATGGCGTGGTTCATGTACGCGCAAATCCCGCAAGTCGGCGGGATGTCTGTGGAGTTGCGGGTGAAAGGGGATCCGCTGGCGATTCTGCCCTCGGCGCAGAAGGCGGTGCAGGAGCTCGATCCGAATCTTCCGCTGATCAAGCCCATGACGCAACGCGCGCAGTTTGACGAAGGGATTGCGCAGCAACTGATGTTTGCGCGGCTGGCGGAGTTCTTTGGGGTGCTGGCGATTGTACTGGTGGCGACTGGTCTATATGGGACGCTGGCATTCCGGGTGAATACGCGCACGGCAGAGATCGGTGTACGGATGGCGCTGGGCGCGCAGCGTGGGCAAGTGGTGTGGATGATTGTGCGGGACAGCCTGCTGCTGAGCGCGGTGGGTATTGTGCTGGGCGCGCCGCTGGCGATGCTGGTGGGACGCGCGCTGGGTTCGTCGCTCTATGGCGTGCAGCCGCTGGATGCGATGAGTTATGGGGTGGCGGTGGTGGGTGTGGCGTGCGTAGCGCTGGCGGCGAGCGCGGTGCCGGCGCGCCGGGCGGCGAGCGTGGATCCGCTGCAGGCGCTGCGGACGGAGTAGGAGGACTGGCCGTCCAGGCAAGGTTTGGGCGCAGACCGAAGAGCTGCCCGTCGAGGCGGGGTCAAAGAGAGGAACTGAGGCAGTGAGAGCGGTCTCCTGGGTCTCAGAAGGGAACCTCCGCCCACAAGCGTGGACCCGTTTGTGGGGACCCCGGGGAGTAGCGTGTCCTGGGCCGCCCTGGCGTGCGAGCGGGGTCCCCGTCGCGCGGGTTCTCAGGATCACAATGGACGAGAGGGGATCGGTGAGGAGCACAGATGTTCAAGCGGAAACGGAGTGACGAGGATTTTGCGGCGGAGATTCGCGCGCACCTGGAGCTGGAGGCGGAGGCGTTGAAGGGCGAAGGCGTGTGCGACGATGAAGCGCGGCGGCGAGCACGCGTGGAGTTTGGCAGCGTGCAGCAGGCGAAGGAGACATTTCGTATGCGCGGGCGCGCATTGGGTGGGGAGAGTTTTTGGCGGGATGTGCGCTATGCGCTCCGCGGGCTGGGACGCAGCCCGGGATTCGCGGTGGTAACGGTGTTGACGCTGGCGCTGGCAATTGGCGCGAACACGGCGGTGTTCAGCCTGCTCGATCAGGCGGTGCTGCGGGCCCTGCCGGTATCTGATCCTGGGCGGCTGGTGGTGTTCAGTTTCGCCGGATCTCATCCGGGACATTGGCATTCGGAGGGGGGAAGCACGCCCGGGCATGTACACGAATTTTCGTATCCCATGTATCAGGATCTGCGTGCGCGGAATACTGCACTGCGCGGACTGATCGCGGCTGCTCCGGCGAGCGTAGGCGTGACGTGGCAGAACCGGGCGGAATCTGTTGGCGCCGAGATGGTGAGCGGGAATTATTTTGAGCTGCTTGGCGTGCGGCCCGCGGTGGGGCGGCTATTTGGAAATGCGGATGAGACGGCGGCTGGCGCGAATCCCGTGGCGGTGCTGAATTTTGACTATTGGAAGTCGCACCTGGGCGAAGCGGAGGTGGTGGGAAAGACACTGATGATCAATGGTTCGCCGTTTACGGTCGTGGGGGTGTCGGCGGCGGGGTTTCACAGCATGGAGTGGGGGCGCCAGCCCGCGGTGTATGTGCCGCTGACGATGGAATCGGTGGTGCAGCCGGAGTGGAACTATCTAAACGAGCGGAATACATACTGGATCGAAGTGATGGGGCGGCTGCGCGATGGGGTGACGCCGGCGCAGGCAAGCGCCTCGATGAACCAGCTGTTCTTGTCGCTGCGCAAGGAGGAGTTCCCGCAGTTGAAGGACCAGTCAGCGAAGGCGCGCAGGGATTTTCTGGAGACGGCACACCTCAACGTGGATGAGGGGGCGAAGGGGTTTTCGCCGATGCGCGACGATGTGCGCACGCCGTTGACGATTGTGATGGGCATGGCGCTGCTGGTGATTGCGATGGCGGTGGTGAATGTGGCGAGCCTGCTGCTGGTGCGGGCGGCGACGCGGGTGCGGGAATTTTCAGTGCGGTATGCGCTGGGCGCGACGGGCGGGCAGATTGTGCGGCAGTTGCTGGTGGAAGGGATGCTGCTGGGACTGCTGGGTGCAGCGCTGGGCCTGGTGCTGGCGCCGCGCGCGCTGCAGCTTTTGATCCATTGGATGGCGGGGCGGTCGCCGGATCAACCGGTGTTTGCACCGACGCTCGACTGGCGGGTGCTGGCGTTCGCGCTGGGCGCGACGGTGACGGCGAGCCTGATCTTCAGCCTTGCACCGGCAGCGCAGTTCTGGAATCCGCGACTGGCCGAAGCGCTGCGGCAGACGGGAAGCGGGGTGCAGAGCTCGATGAAATTCCTGCGGTCGTGCGTGGCGCTGCAAATCGGATTCAGCCTAGTGCTGATTGTGGCCGCGGGGTTGTTTGTGCGGACGATCGAGAACCTGCGCGCGGTGAATACGGGATTCCCCACGGAGCACCTGCTGGAGTTCGAACTGGCGCCGGAGATGGCGGGGTATGGCGCGACGGCGGTGGCTCCGATTGAAGAGCGGGCGCTGGATGCGCTGGCGAGGTTGCCGGGCGTGAAGTCAGTGGGGGCAACGAACGATCCTGACCTGGCCAATGACGACAGGAACGGCGACGTGGTGGTGAGCGGGTACACGCCGAAGCCGGACGAGGAATTTGATGTGGAGCTGCCGTGGGTGAGCACCGGCTACCTGCAGACGCTGGGAGTGCCGCTGGTGGCGGGCCGGTATTTCTCGGGATCGGACACAGCGACGTCGACGAAAGTGGCCATTGTGAACGAGAGCTTGGTGCGCCACTATTTCGCAGACGTGAATGCCGCGCTGGGGCAGCACGTAAGCCGGCCGAAGCGTTCGACCGACGCGATCATTGTGGGCGTGGTGCGCGATGTGAAGCATGCGAGCGTGCGCGAAGGGGCATTGCCGACTTGCTACATTCCGTTTACGCAAGGGGACAGGCCGACGGAACTGCAGTTTTCTCTACGGACGCGGCAGCAGCCGGATGCGGCGGTGAACAGCGTGCGCGCGGCGATTGCGGCGCTCGACCCGAAGCTGATTGTCAGCGATGTGGCAACGATGACGGAAGTGATTGACGACAGCATTCTGGCGGAGCGGACGATTGCGCTGCTGGCGACGGCATTTGGCGCTCTGGCAGCGGTGCTGGCGGGGATTGGGCTGTATGGGATCCTGGCGTATTCGATTGCGCAGCGGACGCGGGAGATTGGGATTCGCATGGCGCTGGGGGCGCGGCGCGGACGCGTGATTGGTTTGATTGTGCGCGAAGTGCTGGTGCTGGCGGGCAGCGCGGTGGCGGTGACGGTGCCGCTGGCGATGCTGGCATCGCATGCCGTGGCAAGCGAACTGTTCGGGGTGTCGGCAGCCGATCCGTTGGTGTATGCGGTGGGGATTCTGCTGATCGGTGTAGTGGCGGTGCTGGCGGGATGGATTCCGGCACGGAGGGCGGCACGCGTGAACCCTGTCGAGGCGCTGCGCGCGGAATGAGGGACTAGCACGAAAGACAGCTATCGGCTGTCAGGTATCAACTAAAAGCGCGTGCGATCGCGCGCCGCTGAGCGTCAGGGGTTGGGGCAGTTCGCGGGGGTTTTGACGCCGCCGACGACGACCCAACCATGCTCTCTTCCCTTTCTTGGTCTGTGTTCGAATAGTCGTCTGCGAGTGATCGAATTTGCTCGCGCGAGAATTGCGGTTTGCTCGGGATGGTGAACAGTTAGCACCGATATGCGCGGAATTCAACATCGCGTTGGCGAGGCGTGGATCGAGTTTTCCCAGGTCTCGGAAGCGAGACCTGGGGCACCCAGGATCGTTGGAGATTGAAGCTGCGCGAAGGCCGGGTCCTTCGACTATGTTGCGCTGTCGCGCAACTTCACTCAGGAGGACAGGGCGGCAGGGGTGGGCAGCGAGGTTGCAGGCGACTCGGCACGGAGTGCTTCGATGGCGGCGCGGAGGCGCGCGGTGAGCTCGTCGGCCTGGCGAATGGTCATGCCCTGGGTGGAGATAGGTTCGCCGACGGCGAGGGTGAGGAGGCAGGGGTAGAAGTGACGGGTGTGGATGGGAAGCAGATCGTAGACGCCGCGGAGCGCGATGGGAATGAGCGGGACCTGCGCGCGAATGGCGAGGAAGGCGGCTCCGGCAAGGAAGGGTTGGAGATCGCCGTTGGGAGTGCGGCCGCCTTCCGGGAAGACGAAGAGCGGCATGCCGGCGCGGAGAGCGCGGGCTCCGGCGCCGAGGCTCGAGAGGGTAGCGTGCGTGTTGACGGTGTCGATGGGGATTTGGCCGGAACGATTGAGATGCCAGCCGATAAAGGGCACGGCCCACAACTCCTTTTTTGCCAGGATGCGGAACTGGAAAGGGAGGGTTGCGAAGATGACGGGCGTATCCATATAGGACGTGTGATTGGAAGCGTAGACGGCGACGGAGTGCTTGCGAAGATTTTCAGGGCCGCGCACGGTGAGGCGCGAGCCGGAGATGAAAAGGCAGCCGCGGGCCCAGATGTGGGCGATGGCATGCTGGAAGCGGCCTGATTTTTCAAAGAGAGAGACGAGCAGCGAGAGGGTGCCGCAGGAACTGGTCCAGAAAAAGAACAGAGGGGCCTGGAGCAAGTTGGTGCGCCAGCGGTGGAGGCGCGGCAGTGGATCGGGTGGGCGGCTCATGATTGGGCGGCGCGGGCGAGGAGAAGTGGGCGGACTTCGCCAACAAGGTAAACGGAGCCCGCCACCACGGCTACGCGCCGCGCGAAAGGCGCTTCGCGCCCTGGAACGTGGTTGGATGGGCAAGGGTTTTCGGCGCGGGCGACGGCCTGGGATGGACGGGTGGGGTTTTCAGGGGCTAAAGTCCCTTCGGCCCAGGCGAGAGCTTCTTCGACGGATGCGGCGGCGCGTGCAGGGACGCCGACGGCTGTTGCGGCGGCGAGAAGATCGGCCATCGGCGTGGCGCGGGGACTGTGGATGGGCGCGAAGATGACTTCCTGAAAAAGAGGGAAGAGGATCTGGGACATTTCGGCGAGGGGCTTATCGCGGAGACAACCAAAGATGAGGACAGCGGGGGTTTCGGACGGATCTTCGATGCCGAATTCAGAACGCAGCGCGGCGCGCAGAGCCCAGGCGCCGGCGGGATTGTGGGCCACATCGAGCACCACCTGCGGTGGGGCCAATGCCACCTGCGGTGGGGCTGGTGTTTCCGACGCGGTAAACGGGATGACTTCTAGACGACCGGGCCACTGAGTGAAGCCGATGCCCTGCTCGATGGAAGCGGGCGTAATGGCCAGGCCGTGGTGCGTGGCGAGCTCGACGGCGGCGGCTATGGCGAGAGCGATGTTGCGATGCTGGTGGTCGCCGTGGAGAGGCGAGGCGACTTCGATGGTTGTGCCGAGGACCTCGATGGGATAGGACTCAGGGGCTGAAGCCCCGTCTTCTTTTAGCGCGCTGCTGGCCACCGGTGCGGGATGGGCATGCGGAAATGTCTGCGGCATGCAGGGGACGGCGCTGACGGCGCGGACGTGGAGCGCGGTGGCGATTTCGCCGAGGACCTGGTTGGCTTCAGGGTGCTGTGGAAGCGTAATGAGGGTGCCGTTTGGGCGGAGGATGCCGGCTTTTTCGCGGGTGATGGCGGCGATGGTGGGGCCGAGCCACTCGGTATGGTCGAGCGAGATGTCGGTGACGATGGAGAGAAGGGGATCGACGATGTTGGTGGCGTCGAGGCGGCCGCCCATGCCCACTTCGAGGACCGCGATATCGACGGACTGGTCGGCGAAGTGGAGGAAGGCCATGGCGGTGAGGGTCTCGAAGAAACTGGGGAGCTGGGCGAGTTTCTGATCGAGGACAAGTTGTTGGCCGCGATCGTGGACGCGGAAATAGAGGCGGGCGAAGTCGTCGTCGGAGATTTCGACACCGTTGGTGCGGATGCGCTCGTTGGGGCGGGTGAGGTGGGGTGAGGTGTAGAGGGCACTGCGTGCCGCGGATTCCCGCAAGATGGAGGAGAGCGTAGCGGCTGTCGATCCTTTGCCGTTGGTGCCAGCGATGAGGATGGAGCGGAAGCGCCGGTGGGGATTGCCGAGGGTTTGGAGCAGGGTGCCGATTTCGGCGAGGGAGAATTTGCGACGGGTGTGACCGGGCTGGGTGTGCAGCTCAGGCGTCATGGCATTGAGCTGATCGATGGCCGCGGCGTAGGACATGGGAATCTTCAGTATAGAAGGGCGGGGGAAGAAGCAGGGGGCGGGGTGCGGAGGGTCCGCACGAGGAGTCGCAGGGCGTAGCGACCGGGAGGTTGGGGAGAAGGAAAGTCTCTGAATTGATGCGGAGTCCGCAGCCGCGCGGTCAGCACTCCTCTTCGAGGCGCGGAGAGCGGCGGTGGAGGGCGTTTCTGGTGGAGACGCGTTGAGATCCATAGACGAAGACCTCGGCCCAGCGCAGGTAGCGGCTCTTGCAAAGGGCTCTCTTCGCGGCGAAGGATGCGGCGCTATGGGCTGCGAAGGCGCGCAGGGGAGCGACGGCAGGACGGACGGCTTGGGCGGAAAGTCCCAGAGCGAAGATCGCTCGACGCGCGCACCCTGCGGCGAAGGAGGCAGAGGCCTTGACGATGGACTGGGCAGCGCGATCGATGTGGAGCGGCATGGCGGCGACAGAGGGACCCATGGTTTGCGCGCAGCGGCGCAGAAGAGACGGCGGCGGACGGAGACCTGGTTCGGAAGCCGGCAGAGCCGCGGGAGAATTTGACACTGCCGCGGGCAGAGCTGTGGACGTGATGGAGACGGAGATCTGGATGCGCAGATGCACCACGGAGCGGAGGAAGCCGGTTTTCGCAGAGCTGCCGGCTGCGGCCGGAGAGAAGACCTGGGGCAAGATTTCGAAGGGCTGAATCTGCTGCGCTGGCAAGAATACGGGTGGAGCAGGTTCGAGGTGGGCGAGGGACGCGAGTGGAGAGGCTGGGCCGTGTTGGGCCGGGAGAGCGCGGTGCTCCATTTCGTCGGCGGTGCAGAGCAGGAACTTGTCGCCGGGGTGGGTGTGCGACGCGGAGAAAGTATGAATGGGAAGCACGAGGGCGCTGGCGGCCTCGCCATCGAAGGGTGGAACTTCATTGTCGGCGACGAGTGCGACTCCCTTGACCACGCAGAAATGGCGGTCGAGATACACCAGATCGTAGGACGAGAGGCTCGGAACCGAGGGAACGCGATCGAGGGGATTCAGCCAGAGGCCGGACTGGGCGTTGGGGCCGAGCCCTTCGATGAGGACTTTGACGGCTTTGAGCGGTTCAGACCTGGTGTCGATGACGGTAACGCGGGGAGTGAGGAGGTTTTCCTGTGTTTCGTTGTAGACGCAGTATTCCTGGGTCGGCATAGTCCCTCGTCGCACAGCAGGGGATGACCGGACAGGCAGGGCTCCGGCGAGTCAACAGAGATGGCGCAAGAACCAAGGTATTGCACGTGCAGTTGAGGCAAGTGTCCGAAGAGCGGACAGGACGTACACGTTCAGTGGGAAAGGTGCAGGGAGATGGGTGCTCCCATGCCCGCTTTGTATTGTGGCAGGCGGCGGGAGGGGGAGCCAACCAGGAAATAGTAATACCGCAAGAGACGTCAGTAACCGGGGAGGTAGTGCCTAGAGGCAAAGAGGGAGAGTGGAATCAGAGATCAGCCATTTCCGTCGGCAGGAGAGGCTTGCGGGAGCAGCGCGCATAGATCCAGAGGCTGACGGAACTCATGAGCAAGAGCACCAGCGGGACCGGCCGAAGGAGCAGGATCCGGAGCAAAGCGGCGGCAAGGCCAGTTGGGGGAAGGTGCAGACGGTCGGCCAAGTGGACGAGGAGGTCCAACGGAATATCGCCGGTGAAGAGAATGGCGGCGGCAGTTGTTCCCAAGGCGAGTCGGCCAGCGGTACCACCTTGGCGCACGAGCAGGGCACAAGCGGGAACGGCCAGCATGAGGAGCTTGGCATCGACGGCGCGGTGATAGACGGGCAGGAGGGTAAGGGATACGACGGGCGCAAGAGCGAGCAGAGCCATGGGGAACGACGGCCGGGAGCGGAGCGTGGCGATGCCCCAGACGATCAGGAGCGCTCCGACAACCATGTAGCTGGCCGGGTTGTAGAAGCGAGGGTTGTCGCGGAGGCAGCTGAGGTCGGTTTGAAGATCGATGATGGTGCTGGCGGTTCGGGCGTAGGGAGCATTTGGACCTGGATCGTCGAGCCCGTTGTGGAGGTTCTGGACGAGGTTGGCGCGCATTTCAGGAAGCCACTGCGGGGCAATCTGAGAGACCCACAGCATGCCAGCCAGACCGAGCACCACGGAGACGGCGAGGGTTTGGAGTGCGCGCTTGCGGTAAGAACCGCCGGCCAGCAAGAAATAGAGCCACACCAATCCGGCGTCGTGGGGCTTGAAGGTAAGGCTCAGGGCGAGACAAAGAACGCCAAGGGCAAAAAACCTGTCTCTAAGGAAACACCAGGCAGCGATGACGCAGAGGCTCACCGCGATGCCGGCGGGATTGGCGCTGGTGAACAGAACCAGGCTGTTGACAAGGAGAAAGCCGAGCAGGCAGGCAGAGAGGACCGGCGCGTGATCGGCGGCGAGGTTCCACGCAAGAAAGGCGGCAAGAACAAAGACAGCGACGATGCAGGAGATCCAAAGAAAGTGAGCCGGCCCCCAGGCAAGGACTGCGAAAGGAAGGGCAACTAGAAACGTGCCGGGCAGGTAGATCTGGGCCATCACGAAGGGGCGATTGGGATCGTAGATCGAATAAGGAGGATCGGGCGGGCGCTGGCCAGCATCGTCGCGGTAGAGGCGACGCACCTCGCTTACCTTGTAGGGATCGGCATGTTGGAGGAGACAGCGTGTGCCGTAGTAGATCCCTTTGAAATCGGGCGAAGCGGAGTCGCCGCTCTCGAAAACGAAACCTGCGGCGAGAAAAAGAGCGCTGGCCAGAACGAGCAACAGAAAACCGTCGCGGCGGGGATTGGTCATCCGAGTCTCGATTTCTCCGGGAAAGTTTGGGACAGGATAGCAGGGAAGATCGAGGTTTCGACCCGAGTATCAGAAGGGGGACGGGGCACCGTGGATTGTGGCGCACGAAGCGGCGCGGATCAGTTTTTGAGGAGGAGCTGGAGGGCATGGCGGGCGGAGTCGAGGCACTGCTGGGCTTCGTCTTCGGCGAGAAGGCCCTGGTGGACGGCGCGCTTGCCGGTGTCGTTGACGCGATTGGCGACGCTGGGAAAGTCGGGATCGATGCCGGTGAGGTGGAGGTTGTTGTTGACCTCGTGGAGAAGATTGCCAAGGGTAGCGGCATTGCGATAGCGGGTGCGGATGAGGCGCGCGAGCTGGGGAGGAAGCTTCTGCTTGATAGCTTCTTCGAGAACAGAGCGGCAGAGAGCGGCGCAGGCGGTGAAGAGACCGTAGAAGAAGCAGCGCGTGGCTTCATCGAGGTAGCGGTCGGCCTCTTCAGAGCTGGGCGCGGCCACGACGCATTCGCGCAGAGCGGTGGCGCGTCGGACGGCGGGCTCAACGAGCTCGATGAGTTCCATCACAAAGGCGGCACGGAGCAGATCGTTTTTGTGGGCATCGAGGGCGCGCTGGATGGATTGCCAGGCGGGTGTGTCGGCGACGGCGTGGGCAGGCTGGAGGCGGGTAAGCGAGGTGAGGCGCTGGCGGGCGTGCTGGATGAAGCCCTGACGCATCTCGTGGGCGAGGCCTCGCCAGTCGGCGATGAAGGCAGCGGGGTCGCGGCGGTAGCGGATGCGCAACTCGTCGTAAACGACGCCGGGAAGAATGCCACGCAGCTGCTGGAGACGATTGCAACGCGCGAGTTCGGCAATGGCCATGCAGAATTCGCGGCCGGGTGCGTCGTTGAGCGACTGGGCGAGGAGTTGCAGCTCGAGTTGGGCGGCGCTGATGGGCATGGTGCGTGTTCTTGAAAACAGGGTAGGAGCAGCGGAGGAGTTACGCAGTGCGGAGCAAACCTTGAGGGCGGGAGAGCGTTCGGCTTTGGGAAATGGTTGTGGAAACCTTGGATGACGGGAAGGACAGGCGCCGCATGAGCTCCGCGGGCTCAAGGGAATCGATGAAGAGACCGACTAGGGCTTGGAGGAAAGAAGAACAGTGGAGATTTTCCCGGCCGGGAGCGTTAGATGTGGAGGGAGTGGAAGCGTGGGTGGATGTGGAGAAAGGCGGCGCAGCAAGTGTTGGGAAGGCACGAAGTTGGACGTTGTGTGCACAAAGCGCGCCGGGTTTGCACAGGCGGTTTGCGCGGCGCTGTGGAAGAGGTGGGAAAGGATGGGCGGGTTGGAGAGGTTGGCGGAGGGATTTCCAATTCTCCTGAAACGCACAGTCGAGTTTTGGAAATGTGGTCTGCCACTTATATTCCGGGAAGCAAAAGAGAAGGGAGGGATGTCCACTTTTCCTCGGTGAACTACGGTGACTACGGGTTTATAGATACTTCTTTCTTCTATTCCCCCTACGAAACCGTCGCGTAACGGTGAGCTGCTTTAAGGAGGGGAGCGATTGAGCAGGAAATCCGCGATGCAGACTGGTTTTCCACGGATACAGGCGACGAAAAGGTGAATACAATCAGAGGCAAGAAACGGGGGGCCGTTTCGTGGGGCTTGGTGCGTAGTTTAGGCTGAGGCCAGCGGAGTGAGCTGAATTCAGACCTGGGGCACCCAGGATTGCACGGATACAAGCAGGGCGGAAGGCCTGAGATCGACGAGGTGGGTGGTATGCCGTTGGTGGAGAGTGAAGTCGAAAAACCGGCCGCGCAGGGGGCAGCGATGGAGATAACCGTAAGCCGCCAGGAACTGGTGAAAGAGCTGACTGCGACGCAAAGCGTGGTGGAACGCAAGACCACGATCCCTATCCTGTCGAATTTTCTGATCGAGGCGGAAGGGGACCGGCTGAACATCACGGCGACGGACCTGGACCAGGCGATCCGGACCAGCGCGACGGTGAAGGTGAAGAAGCCAGGATCGTGCACCATTCCCGCGCGCAAGCTTTACGACTACATCAAGCTGCTGCCGGACGGCGACATTTCGATCAAGCTACTGGAAAACCACTGGGTGCAGATTCGCTCGGGGCGCTCGAATACCAAGATGGTGGGGATGGCGCGGGCGAATTATCCGCAGGTGCCGGAGTTTCCGGTGGTGACGTCGACGAGCATACCCGCGGCGGCGCTGAAGACGCTGATCGCGCGGACGATTTTTGCGATTTCGAATGAGGAATCGCGCTACACGCTGAACGGGGCGCTACTGGTGCTGAAGGCGGAGTCGCTGGCGATGGTGGCGACGGATGGGCATCGGCTGTCGTTTGTGGAGAAGCCGGGCGAGCAGCTGGAAGGGATCAGCGGGGAGAAGCGGGTGCTGGTTCCGCGCAAGGCGCTGGGCGAGCTGCAGCAGCTGCTGTCGAACAGCGATGCGGAGCGGGTGGATTTTGCCGATGACGAGCACACCCTGTTCTTCAAGGTGGGTCACCGGACGCTGAGCACGCGGCGTTTGTCGGGGCAGTTCCCGAATTATGAAGCGGTGATGCCGCGCGACAACACGAAGTTTGCAGTGGTGCGGTCGAGCGAGCTGGGCGCGGCGATTCAGCGGGTGGCGCAGTTTGCCGATGAGCGGTCGGGAGCGGTGCGGCTGCGGCTGGAGTCGAACGAGCTGAAGATCAGCTCGCAATCGACGGAGAGCGGAGAGAGCGAAGACACGATTGATACGCCGTACTCAGGGGATCCGATCGTGGTGGGATTCAACTCGTCGTACATCATCGACTTTTTGAAGTCGCTGGGGAACGAGGGCGAGGTGCGGCTGGAGTTCAAGGACTCGCAGAGCGCGGGGCAGATTCGGCCGGAGGATCCCGATGCGGAGTACCGGTCGCGGTATGTGTTGATGCCCATGCGGATCTGAGCTGGGTCAGCTTCTTTATATTATTAATAACAATTTTTGACGGTTTCGTTACTGACGAGGTGCGGGTCATACACCCGTAACTTTTAAAAGTTGGAATGTTCTGAGGCAGGCTCGATGCAAGGCCTTGAATCCTGAGCACCGGGAGTCTTTCGATGCGGGCTCGAACGTTGCGGTGGTTCTACCTTTGAGACTTTAGTGTCGATGAGGCGGCGGGGCGACGATGGTGGTTGCAAGCTGGCTCAAGAGCCGGGCGGCTTCTTTGCCGAATTCAGGAGTATTGGCGGGGACACGCTTAGCCAACTGATCCAGTTCTGGAAAGAGGCGTTCGAAGCCGGCAGGGCTGCCTGCACCAAGGAAGCGAACCGGGGATGAGGAGGTGTTTCCCTGTGCATGAGGGATGCTTTTGGGGAGTACAGCAAATGCGCCGGGACCCAGATCATGCCATTGGTCGCGCGTAAAAATGGAGAGAACGCCGTCGAGCACGTAGACGTACTCGTCCATAACGTGGTGGAAGTGGAGTGTGGTCATGAAGCCGGGCAATTCTTCACAGTGGCCGAGCCACCACTGGTTCTGCGATTTGGCGCCGTCGATCAGGATTCGCATTTCTCCTAATCCTTGACTGAAGGCGACGACGTCCTGGGTTCTGATGATCAAGGGCTGAGTCGCAGAAGCGGTCGTAGTCTTCATGGTTGAGTTTCCTCCTAAGAAAGCAACTCCGAATTCCGGGTTCGACAATGCAAGTGCAACGAGGCTAAAGAACGATCGTCGATTCATGATTTCCGCCTTTTTTTGCGCACTGAAGGAAGCCTCTGTTCGGCCTGTTGCAGTGCGCCAGCGACCAGAGTCTGTGCTGCCCAGACAGAAATGCGTGTGACTTCTTTCTGAGGCAGGCCACGCAAATTCGTCAATACCATGACCGACTCGATACCGACGCACAAGGAAAGGGCGGAGACAAGCCGTTCAAAGTGTTTTCCTCCCAGCCGTTTTCTGGCCGGTGCGAGGGCGGTCCTGATCCATTCAATGCGGTTGCTCCTCGCGGGCATGAAGTGGTCAGCGTCGCCGACGCTGCGACCTGGAACGTGCTCGGCAGTCAGGCGCACGATGGCTCGCAAAGCGCCCTGGTTGGCATAGACAAATCGCTGCACGGTTTCAACCAGGAGCGGGATGCGCGCGGTCAGGTCCTGGGGGAATTCGGTATTGGATACCAGGGGTCGAGCGCTTTGGATGGCAGCCTCAGCCAACAACTGTTCCTGCGAAGGGAAGTAACGGTAGGCGGTGCGTCGAGAAACCTGCGCGGTTTCGGCAACGGCAGTCACCGTGGGTATTTGGCCGCTCTGGATCAGTTCGGACGCGGTCTTCACAAGAAGGGCGCGCGTGTGCGCGCGTTGCCTGTATCTGCCTTGTTTTTCGCCTGCATTCATTCTGCGCCCCATACTACACACAGGTGCCGTAATGACACAAGTGTGACATGAAAGAAATTTGCTGGGCGATGGAAAGAAACGATTCTCTATCGACAGGGAGGGAGATCGTGGGGCTGCCGGCTGGTGGTGTGGAGGCGCAAATCAGCTGAAGCGAGCCGGGCACGGGGCACGGCTTGCCCTTTGCCTCCAGGTGGAGGCCGGTGGCTGCGCCCCTACCGAGGCAGAATGCTCTGCCTGGGGCGGGACGCGAGAAGGAGATGGTTTATTTGCCGGTTGGTTGAGTGCGTATGCCGCCGGGACGCCAGATGGCTTCCATCTCTTCGAGGGAGCGGCCCTTTGTTTCGGGGACCATTTTGGCCATGAACACCGCGGCGAAGAGGCCCATGACGCCGTAGATCCAATAGGCGAAGCCGTGCTTGAAGTGCTCGACGAGGTAAGGATTGTTATCGAGGATGGGAAAGGTCCAGCTGACGAGGTAGTTGGCGATCCACTGCATGGCGACGGCGAGTGCCATGGCTTTGCCGCGAATCTGGTTGGGGAAGATTTCGCTTAAGAGTACCCAGGTGACGGGACCCCAGGAGACGGCGAAGCCGGCGGTATAGACCAACATGGAGAGGAGGGCGAGCATGCCCTGGCCGCCGACCCAGAAGGCGGACCCGAGCATGACCATGCTGACGGCCATGATGAGGGCACCGATGATTTGCAGGGGGCGGCGTCCGAAGCGGTCGACGGTAAAGATGGCGACGGTGGTAAAGGCGAGATTGACGGCTCCGACGATGATGGTCTGGAGCAAGGAAGCATTGGTGGTCATGCCCATGCCCTTGAAGATGTCGGTGGCGTAGTAGAGCACGATGTTGATGCCGACGAATTGCTGGAAGACGGAGAGCATGACGCCGATGACGATGAGCTTCGAGCCGAAGGAGAACAGCTTTCCGGAGTGATGTTGGCTGAGGGAGGCGCGGATTTCGGAGAGCTCTTTTTTAGCTTCTTCGGGGGTGACGAGTTTGGCCAGGACGGCACGCGCGCCGGCTTCGTTGCCTTTGAGCATGAGGTAGCGGGGGGTTTCGGGGACAAGAAACAGGAGGATGAGAAAGAGTCCTGCGGGAATGGCGCCGGAGAGGAACATGTAGCGCCAGCCGATGGAGTTGAGCCATGCATCGCCGCTGCCGGCCTTGGAGATGCCGAAGTTGACGAAGTAAATGACGAGCATGCCGAAGATGATGGCGAACTGGTTCCAGGCGACGAGGTTGCCGCGGACCTTGGGAGGCGCGATTTCGGCGATGTACATGGGGGAGAGCATGGAGGCGAGTCCGACGCCGATGCCGCCGAGGATGCGATAGAAGACGAAGTTGGCCATGAAGCCGGGTCCGCCGTGACCGATGGGGGCGAAGGGGAATTCAGGTGCGGAGGCGCCGAGGGCGGAGACGAGGAAGAGCAGGGCGGCAACGATCAGGCCGCGCTTGCGGCCGATGTGGGTGCTGACCCAGCCGCCGAACAATCCGCCGATGATGCAGCCGATGAGGGCGCTGGAAACGACGAAGCCGAGGAGCGAGTTGGCGGCGTTGGCCTGGGTGGTGTTGGCCAGATCGGTGAAGCGGGGATCAATGAAATAGGACTTGAGGCTGCCCACGGCGCCATTGATGACGGCGGTGTCATAGCCGAAGAGCAGTCCGCCGAGGGTGGCGATGAGGGTGAGCAAGACTACGTAAGGGTTGACGCGCGACATAGAGTCCTTTGAGGCGAGTGGAATTTTGATCCGCACAGCGCCGTGTGTTTGACGATGAGGCTCATTGCAGGCGTTTGCGCGGAATGCGCGGGAGGAATGGACCCGTGCCGACTTTTCGCGTACACGCCGTTTCTCGAAGCCGGCAAGGGCTGCGTTTTGCGTGAAAGCCCAATTTTAGTACGGTCTTCGAACGATTGGCCGGAGAAGATGGACATTTGGTTGAATCCGGGCGGATTCAGGTGGTTTTCGGAGGGTTCTCGGTACAGGCGAACGGGGAATTCGGAAAATGTGCGCAGGGAAACGTTTCACCGCTGGTTCCCTCAACCGATTGAGGCAGGGCATTGGTGGCGTTGGTGGCATATAAGATGAGGACAGACAAGAGGGCAGCGTCTCGGGATTCGCCTGAAAGCGAGCGACAACGGACAGCGGTCCCGGAACTCCCCCTTCATTTGGCAAAGATGTATCTATGAATTGGTTGAAGGACACGAATCCAGACGCGGCGGATGGAACCGCAGCCGCGAAAACGCCTGTCACCCCTGAGCCGGCGCATGAAAGCGCGGACTACCGCTACATGGCGCGGCAGCCGATATTCAATCGCGAGGTGCAGCTGCAGGGGTACGAGCTGCTTTTTCGGGCCGGTCCAGATGCGGTGTTCGCGGATATGACGTGCGAGAGCGCGACGGAGTCGATTCTGGATTTTTCGCTGGTTCTGGGGCCGGGATCGTTTACGGACGGGTGCCGGGCTTTCATCAATTGCACGGAGCGGCATCTGCGACTGGGTGTGCTGCACATGCTGCCGAAAGATGCGGTGGTGCTGGAGATCCTGGAAGAGGTACCGGCGAGCGATGAGCTGGTGGAGAAGTGCCGGCAGCTGAAGGCGGAAGGATACGCGATTGCGATCGACGATATTGTTTCGGTCACCGACCGTAACAAGCTGATTGACCTGGCGGACATCGTCAAAGTGGATTTTGTGCTGGCGGACGCGGAACAGCGAAAAGAGATCGCGAAACGGTTTGCGGGATCGAAGACGCAGTTGCTGGCGGAGAAGGTCGAGACGCACGAGCAGTTTCATGAAGCGCTGCAGATGGGGTACTCGCTGTTTCAGGGCTACTTTTTCTGCCGTCCGGAGACGCTGCGGCGCAAGGCTCTGCCCAGCGCGCACCTGGGGTATCTGAAAGTGCTGCGTCAGGCGTTTCAACCGGAGCTGGATATTCCCGAGATGGCGCGCGCGATTCGATTGGAGCCTTCGCTGGCGTATCGGCTGCTGCGGTTTATGAATTCGGCGGGCCGGGGAACCTATCCGGTGGAATCGATCGAGCATGCGCTGGCGTTGCTGGGAACGGACGAGATCCGGAAGTGGGTATCGATTGTGGTGGCGATCAGCCTGGCGGGGCCGCGGTCGAAGGAGCTGATTCGCACAGCGCTGATTCGGGCGCGATTCTGTGAAGAGGTAGCGCAGCATCTTCAGATAGCGTCGACGGATTTTTATTTGAGCGGATTGTTTTCGCTGCTGGATGCTTTGCTGGATCGCCCGCTGGAGCAGGTGCTGGAGCAGATTCCGGTTTCGACGTCATGCCGCGAAGCGCTGCAGGCGGGATCGAATCGGCCGGGGATTGCGCTGCAACTGGCGATCGCGAGCAGCTCGGGAGACTGGCAGAGCGTGGCGCGGTATTGCGCCGAGCTGAAGTGCAGCGATGAAGACGTATGGCGGTGGCAACTGGAAGCGCAGAGGTCGGTGGCGATGCTGGATTGGTGAGGACGCGGGTGGTTGCGAGGACCGAGGCCCGGCGAAGATGCCGGGCCGTGGTGTTTAAGCAGATCGTTCGCGGGGGTGACCCCATGAACCACCTGCGTTGTTCATGGGGCCCGCAGCTTGCTCCACACAGAATGATGGCGTTTCTATTGAGCCAACCCTAGGGAAGGAAGACTAGGGAAGGAAGACTAGGGAAGGAAGACTAGGGAAGGAAGACTGGAGATGGAAGACTAGAGGCTGTAGTTGGCGACGACGCGGATGACTTTGCCTTCGTTGTCGAGTTCCATGAACTCGCCGGTGCGCGTGTTTCTCTGGTTTTTGTAGTAGAGGACCACGCTGGAAAGGCCTTGCAGGACGTCAAGAAGTGTGAACTGCAGGTTGGGAAAGAGCTCCAGGCCTTTCTGGAAGTAGCTGCGGAGAGCTTCTTTTCCGTGAATGACAGGATCGCCCGTGACCTTGGCGGCGACCGGCGAGGTGAGCACGACCTGCGGAGCGTAGTGGGAGACGATGGCTTCAAGATCGTGAGCATTCCAGGCGGCAACCCAGTCGGCCGCAAACTTTTGGGCATCGAGTGAAGACGACATGCGCAGTTTTCCTCCGGAGAACTGAAGTTAGAAGAGCAGATTGTGGAATGGATCGGCAAGCGCGGCGCTTGCCCCTGCAAACAGCGGGACGGCTGATGATTATTCTAGACGGCGTGGTTTCGGACCAGGCGACTTTTCTGGTTGCATTCGGCGGTCCAATCGGTGGTCAAGGAGTGTCGCTCAGGGGCTAAAAGCCCGCGCGGCCGTTCGCTCAGGATGACACGCGGGTAACCGCTGCCCGGCGTGGACTCATTCGTCACAAAAACGCGAGGATGGCTTTATTTGCAGGGGAGTGGTCGTTCCCATCGAACTTCGAGGGGTGTAGAGTCGTATCCCATAGAAGTTCGATGGGAGGCTCTGCGCGATGGGCAAACAGGAAAGCCCGGGTAGCGAGATGGTGAAGGGCACGCTAGACATGATGGTTCTGCGGACGCTGGCGCTGGGGGACGCGCACGGGCATACGATCGCCAAGGTGATTGAGCGCGGCTCAGAGGATGTGCTGGAAGTGGAGCAGGGATCGCTGTATCCCGCCTTGCACCGTCTTGAGGATCGCGGGTGGGTTTCGTCGTATTGGGGAGCCAGCGAAAACAACCGGAAGGCGAAGTTTTACCGGCTGACGGCTGGGGGCCGGAAGCAGTTGGTGCGCGAGACGAAGCGGTGGAAGCTGATGACGCGGGCGATCGGGCTGGTGATGGGCGACAGGCCGGCAGAAGAAGGTGCGCAATGAGCTGGCAGCGATTTTTCCGGCGCAAGCGGTCGGATGCGGATCTAGAACACGAACTCGAAACGTTTCTCGACGAAGAGACGGCAGAAAACATGGGGCGCGGCATGACGAGAGAAGAGGCGCGGCGGCAGGCGAAGGTGAAGCTGGGCAATGCGCAGCAGGTTCACGAGACGCTGTGGAGGCAGAACACTCCGCGGCTCGTAAGCACGTTGCTGCGCGACGTGCAGTATTCCTGCCGAACGCTGGTGCGCACGCCGGGCTTCTCGCTGATGGCGGTGGTCGTGATCGCGCTGTGTCTTGGTGCGGCGACATCCCTGTTTACGGTGATGCGGTCGGTGGTGCTGCGGCCGCTGCCGTTCCGCGATGCAGACAAGCTGGTGATGCTCTACGAGCACAATCGCTCGCCGAGCGCGAATGCCCAGGGATTCAGCTACAACCCGGTGGCGCCGGGGGACTACTTCGATTGGCGCGCGAGGACGAACGGGTTTGCGGACATGGCGATCTGGCGCTATGAGGAGTTCGATCTGACGGGAGAGCGCGGCGAATTGCCGGAAGTGGTGCATGCCATCGCTGCTGCGTGGAACCTTTTCCCGTTGCTGGGCGTGGAGCCGGTCTACGGCAGGACATTTACAGAGGCGGAAGATCATCCGGGCGGCAGCGCGGTGATGCTGGCGTGGAGCGTATTTGAGCGGCGGTTCGCGGGCGATGCATCGATTGTGGGCCGGCAGATTCATCTGGACGGAAAGCCGTATACCGTGGTGGGGGTGCTTCCCTCGTGGTTCACGTATCCGGACGCGAGGACGCAGGTGTGGGTTCCCTATCAGGCGGGGGCCACGCCGGAGTTTCTGGGGCACCATGACTTTCATCAGAGCCAGGTGGTGGCGCGGCTGCGAGCGGGAGAGAGCCTGTCCAGTGCGATTAGCGAGGTGAGCGCGGTGCAGTACCGTTTGCACCTGCAGTATGCGCCTGCTCCTGTGAACGAAGACGTGGCGCCGCGGACGATGAATGACGACCTGGCGAAGAATGTGAAGAAGCCGCTGGAAGTATTGATGGGAGCGGTGGGGTGCATGCTGCTGATCGGCTGCCTGAATGTCGCGAATCTGCTGGTGGCGAGGGCTGCGGCACGTCAGAAAGAGGTGGCGATCCGGAGCGCTCTGGGCGCACCACGGGGCACGCTGATTCGCGGGCAGCTGATGGAAAGCCTGCTGATCTGCCTTGTTGGAGGGGTGATCGGCGTGGCACTGTCGACGGCGGCGACGGGCTGGCTGGCGCACGCGTGGAAGAACCTTCCCAGCGCGCAGAGCATTCACGTGGATGGACAGGTGCTGGCCTTTGCATGCGGGTTGATTCTCGTGGATGCACTGGTGGCTGGGCTTTTGCCGGCATTTTCGAGCACGGGCAAAGGGATGATGAAAGCACTGCTGACGTCGGCGCGTACGGGAGCGAGCAGCATTTCGCGCACAGCGCTGCGCAAGGCGCTGCTGACGATCGAGATTGCGGTGACAGTGGTGCTGCTGATTTCGGCGGGGCTGCTGGTGAAGAGCTTTTTGCGGCTGCGCGCGGCCGATGTGGGTGCAGTGACGGACAACGTGCTGACCTTGAACTACAGTTTGCCGGAAACGAAGTATGACAAGCCGGAAAAGGCGAATGCCTTCAACGAGGCGCTGCTGGAAAGATTGAGAGCTTTGCCGGGAGTGCGCGGCGTGGCGCTGGGCTCGACGCTGCCGGGCGCGGGCTATGGAGGAGACTTTATCTTCCTGGTGAAGGAACATCCTCCGGTGAAGCCGGGGGACGACCTTCCGGATGCGATGAACCGGACAGCGGACCCGGGATACTTCAGCGCGCTGGGAATCCCATTGCTGCGCGGGCGCTTTTTCACCGCGGACGATACGGGAGACCGGGCCAACAAGGTGATCATTTCGAATCTTCTGGCGAAGCAGTATTTTCCGGGGGAGAATCCGGTGGGCAAGCACATGCGTGTGCCGGGGAAGACCGACACGATGGAGTTCGAGATTGTGGGGGTGGTGGGCGATACGCTGTGGCGGGTGGACCAGCCCATCAAACCAACCATTTATTTCCCGCTGCTGGAGGGAGACGGAGGGGGATCGCTCGCGGTACACACGGCGTCGAATCCGCAGAGCTTTGCCGTGACGGTGCAGAAGGAGATTGCGGCACTGGATCCGCAATTGCCGGTGTCGGATGTCTTCACGCTGGACGAAGTGATCGACCAATCGCTGGGGAATGCGAGTCTGAGCGCGAAGCTGGTGGTGGGATTTGCGATTCTGTCGCTGATTCTGGCCTCGGTGGGGCTGTATGGAGTGCTCGAATACCTGATGACGCAGCGCACGACGGAACTGGGGATCCGGATGGCCTTGGGTGCACGGCGGGACCAGGTGCTGCACCTGATGCTGCTGGACGGGATGCGGCCGGCGCTGCTGGGATTGGGGATTGGCGTGATTGCCAGCCTGGCGGCGACGCGGGTTTTCGAGTCGATGCTTTTTGGGACGAAAGCTTTGGACCCGCTGGTGTTCTGCGGCGTGGCGGCAACGCTGCTTGGGGTGTCTATACTGGCCTGCTTTGTGCCGGCATGGCGCGCGTCGCACCTCGATCCGATGCGGGCGCTGCGGATGGAGTAGGGACGGGTCAGGGACAGGGATACGGGGTTCAGTGCGTTCCCATCCATGCACGATGAGACTGTGCACGGATGGGGCACGGGGGTTGGTGGGGGCATGGCGCGCGTCGCACCTGGATCCCACCCATGGACGATGAGACTGGAAGGGATGGGGCACGGAGGTTGGTGGGGATTGATGCGGCGTGGAACGGAGATCGACCCTTCGGGTGCAGGAGTGACAAAAGTCGCTGCGGGGATGGAAGACCTTCTCTAGGGTGAAGGAGGAGGTTAGAGATGACAGCACCGACACAAACTGTTCGTGAAATTGCCCTGGAGAATCCAGGGTCGATTCGTGTTTTTGAGAAGCTTGGGATCGACTATTGCTGCGGAGGGCGCAAGCCGCTCGCCGAGGCGTGCGCCGCAAAGGATATCGCGGTAGAGGACGTGATTGCCGCGCTGGATGGAAGTGCGGAGACGGGGACGACGACGGCCGAGGACTGGACGACGCAGACGCTGGCGGGCTTGATTCGCCACATCGTGGAAACCCACCACGTCTACATTCGCAACGAGACGCCGCGGCTGGCCGAATTGGCGCAGAAGGTGGTGAACCGGCATGGGGACACGCAGGCGGAACTGCGGACGATCCAGGCCAAACTGGCGGAGCTGAGCGAAGAATTGAGGGAGCATTGCGCCAAGGAAGAAGTGGTGCTGTTTCCCTATGTGGCAAAGATGGAGCGCGCGCTGGCGGAGCACACGGCGAAGCCGCATGGCTGCTTTGGCACGGTGGCGAACCCGATCGCGATGATGACCCAAGAGCATGATGCAGCGGGAGCACTGGTTGCAGAGATTCGTGCGTTGAGCGGAGATTTCACACTGCCGGTGGGCGCCTGCCCGACGTTCCACGCGTTTTACAACGGGCTGGAGGAGTTTGAGCGGGACCTGCACCAGCACATTCACCTGGAGAACAACGTATTGTTTCCGCGCGCCCTGGCGATGGAGGCGAGGGAAGAAGTGGCGGTGTAGGGAGCAGGGAACGAGAGAACGAGGCGCGGAGAACAACCGCAGATCGCTCGGCTCGCCTGCGCTCGCCCGGGATGGCACCCCATCCAACAAACTCGAGATGAGACCCGTGCAGGTTGAGGACGCACGCGAGATTGCTCAGGGGGCGACGGGAGCGGGGAGCTCGATGCGGGCGGCGATCTCGGCCACGCGGCGATAGGAGTCGATGCGCGCGTTGTGATCCCAAGTGTCGGTGACGACGATGATTTCGTTGGCGCCGGTGGAGGCGATGAGGCTTTCGAGGCCGGACTGAACGGTGGATTCGGAGCCGACGATGGCCGCGCGGAGCTTGCCGAGAACGGCGGCGCGTTCCCACTCGGACCAGAGGCCGTCCATGGAGTCGACCGGGGGCATCGACTCGACGGGCTGATTGCGGATGAGACGAAGGAAGCGCTGCTGCGCGGTGGTGAAGAGCTTTTGTGCGGCGTGATCGGAGTGGGCGGCGACGATGGGGACGCCGACCATGAGCCAGGGTTCGTGCAATGTGTCGCTGGGCTGGAACTGAGAGCGATAGAGGGCTGCGGAGTGCTCGAGCATTTCGGGAGCGAAGTGCGCGGCGAAGGCGAAGGGCAGGCCCAGAGCGGCGGCAAGGCGGGCGCTGAAATCGCTCGATCCGAGAAGAGTGATGGGGACGCGGGTGTCGCGGCCGGGAATCGCTTTGACGGCCTGTCCGGGCTTATCGGGGCCGAGGTAGGTACGAAGCTCGTCGAGCAACTCAGGGAAATCGTCGCCGGTCTGATGCAGATCGCGGCGGAGTGCGCGCATGGTGAGGAAGTCGCCGCCGGGAGCGCGACCGAGGCCGAGGTCGATGCGGCCAGGGTAGAGGGATTCGAGAGTGCCGAACTGTTCGGCGACGATGAGGGGCGCGTGATTGGGGAGCATGATGCCGCCGCTGCCTACGCGTATGGCGCGGGTGGCGGCGGCCACATGGGCGATGAGGACCGGTGTGGCAGAGCAGGCCAGGCCTTCAATGGAATGGTGCTCGGCGAGCCAGAAGCGGCGGTAGCCCCACTGCTCGACGTGCTGCGCGAGCTCCACAGTGCGGGCGATGGCGGAGGCCGGCGCTTCGTTTGGGCGCATGCCGACGAGGTCGAGCACCGAGACGAGCAAGCTCATAGAAATTAGATGAGACGGGCGTGGAGGAGATGCAAGGGAGATGGGTCGGAAGCGGGAGGGCTAGGTTTTGCGCCGGAGGAAGAGGCGGCGCAGTCCGACGTAGAGGGCCACAGGGATGGTGAGCAGCAAGGCATAGGAGAGGGCACTGGCGGCGATTTCGATGAAGAGGATGAAGGCGGAGGCGGCGAGGCTGGATTCGGAGGCGGTGCGGCCGTAAGAGGACGGCGGCAGCAGCAGGTAGACCACGGACGAGGAGCTTTTGTGGAGGATGGCGTTGATTTCGGTGGCCAAGGCATTGAGAAAACCAATGAGGGCACCGAGGAGGGCGGCGGAGCGGATCGGGTGGGCGCGAATGCGGCAGAGGAGGCGCTGCATGGGTCGATTGTACGGGGCCACCTGCGGTGGGGCCACTTGCGCTTCGCGCGGGGCCAGTCAGGCGACGGGAGGGCGGGGGAAGCTCAATTCGCGGAGGCGGGCGAAGACCCCGAGTACGACGCGGTCGCAGCGGTCGCCGAGGAAGGGGAAGGCACTGCGGCCGTTTTCTCCGACGTGTGCAAAGAGCCAGCCGCGCATCATGGAGTGTCCGCGGTGGAGGCGGACCTTGACATTCTGCTCAGAGAGATCGAGGGCGGCGGCAGTTTCGGCGGTGCTCATCTGCTCGACGTCGCGCATCATGATGACGGCGCGGTAGGAATCAGGAAGGTCGAGGATGGCCTCTTCAAGAAGCTGGCTGGTTTCGGCGATGCAGGCATGCTGTTCGGGATTCGGGGATGACTCGATTGGGCTCATGGGGCTTTCTACGTCCATCTCGAAATCCTCCAGTTGCAGGTTGCGCTTGCGCAGCCGGAGCCGCCGCAAGGCCTCGTGAATTGCGATTTTGGTGAGCCAGATGGAGAAGAGCGCGTCACCGGCATATTGATGGAGATATTGATAGGCGCGCACATAGGCGTCCTGCATCACGTCTTCGGCTTCAGGGCCGTCGCGCAGGATGGCGCGCGCGATGCGATAGAGGCGCTGATTGTAACGGCGCATGATGATCTCGTAGAGCGCAGTCTCGCCGCCCTTGATGCGATCGATCACCTGCTGGTCGGTCCACGATTCGGAGATGGCCGTCTCGAATTTCCCCACAATTTCCATGGCTCTCTTTGAGATAGAGTCCGCAAGGGCGAGAAGGTTACACCGCGAAGGGGCAGCGAAGAAATCCGGGTGAAACGGGCGGCTGCGTGTAACCGTTTGTGCGCCCGCGGCTCATTTCAGCAGAGGGGGAGAAATGACAGACTCCGAGCGCCTCAATGCGGCACGCTGGACCCTGAAGATCGGCCTGGGGGTTGGTCCGATTGTGACGGGGTTCGACAAGTTCTTTAACAAGCTGACGGACTGGAGCATGTATCTGAGTCCATTGGCGACGAAGATTGTGCCGGTGAGCGGCGCGACGCTGATGCACGTGGTGGGGGTGGTGGAGATTGTGGCCGGGCTGGTGGTACTGAGCCGTTGGACCAGGATCGGGAGCACGATCGTGATGCTGTGGCTGCTGGCGATCGCGATCAATCTTGTGACAACGGGCATGTTCTATGACCTTGCCATGCGCGATGTGGAGATCGCGCTTGGCGCGTTCGTTCTATCGCAGCTTTGTGCAGTGCACGGAGCGCGGGAGAGCGTGCAAGTTTCTCAACCGACGGCACCGGGTTTCGGATCGGCAGGAACGCGGTGAACAACCAAAACATTTCAACCGGAGAAACCAAATGAGAAGAATGACTTCATTGCTCGTGCTGGCGGGTCTGGCGCTGACGCCGGCGCTCGCGCTTGGCGCAACCTATCACGATGTGCCCGTGGTCGACGTGAATTGCTCGCGCAAAGTGGCGTCGAATCCCGATGCACACACACGCGACTGTGCGCTGAAGTGCGCAGGCAGCGGCTTTGGCATCGTGACCAAGGATGAGAAGTTTCTGAAGTTCGATGCGGCGGGGAACGCGAAGATCGTGGAGGAACTGAAGTCCTCGGGGAAGGCCGATCATCTGCGCGTGAATGTGACGGGCAGCGTGCAGGGCGAGACGTTGAAGGTGGTCTCGGTCAAGCTGCTGTAAGGAGCGTTCGGCAAGTTTCTCCGGCGCACTGGGGGACGCCCGTTCTCTGGTGGGCCGGAGTATGCCTGGGCCGCGCGGGCTCGGGGGAGTCTCGCTGCGGCCCGCGGGCCGTGCTTGGGTCAGAGGTGGAGAGCGCGGGTGCCGAAGTGGACGCTGAGTCCGCCACTCCAGGACATCTCATCGATGCCGGGGTTGTTGGGCACGATGAAGCCGTTGGAGAAATGAAAGTCGCTGACGCCGGCGCGGAAGTCGTAACGATCGGTGAGGCGAAACTGGATGCCAACGGACTGCTGGAGAGAAAAGTCTTCGTAGGAGGCGTAGTTGGAGATCGCTTTCTGGGTAAAACCGATCATGCCGCCCTTGATGGTGTAGTAAGGCTTGAAGCGTTTGCCGTCACGCCAGAGGATACGCAGTCCGATGGGGGAGATGCCGAGGCCGGGGACGGTCTTGTGGGAAAGGCTGAAGGGATCTCCCCAGACGTCGGTCTTGGTGGGTTGGCGCAGGATAACGACAGGAAGGACTTCGGCGACATAGTCGAGGCGGGCGCCGAAGGCCTTGCCCCAGGAATGACGGTCGTATTCGACGCCGGCGACGTTGAGGTAACTCCACCAGGTGAAGGCGAAGATGTGGAAATGGCCGAAGGAGTTGAGGGATTCCGCGATGAGCTCGTTTTGGACGGGCGCGGAAGAATTGCCGGCACCGGCGCGGACGGGTTCGTAGCGGGGGGTCCAGACGACGCTGGCGGCGTAGCGGCCGAAGTAGTGAGGCTGGCCGGCGAAGTGATACGGCAGCGCATAGGTGAGGCGCTGGATGAGGGCGAGGTTGGTGTGCTGCATGTCGGCTTCGACACGCAGGGCGAAGTGACGAGTGATGGGGGTGTCGAGGCCGCCGCCGAGGAGTTCAGAGAAGGAAGCCGTGGCGCCGGGGAGCGCGTTGGGTCCCCAGTAGCGGTTGAAGCCGCCATCGCCGACGAGGGCCTGGGCGAAGACGCGTTCGCGGCGGATGGCGTGCTGGTATTGGCCTCCTCCGAGGATGAAGAAGGCATTCTGTTGCGCGCCGAGGTTGGCGCCGCTGAAGGCGGAGGCGTCGATCTTGAAGCGCAGGTTGTGCCAGGCGGGGAGTTCCACGGAGGCGTCCCAGCCGATGAGGGGCTGATGGGCACCGGGGGTTCCATTGAAGGAGTTGGAGAGTACGGCGTATCCGGCGGAGAAGCGGTAAGGGGCTGTTTCCGGAGATTGCGCGGAAGCTGCGAGGGGCAGGGCGAGGAGAGCGAGCGATCGGAAGAAAGCCAGGCGCTTGACCATACAAAGCAGTACGAAGCGTCTTTCTCGAGCTCGGATGTCGCCCACAGGAAAAAAGCTGCGGGATGACGTGAGTATAGACGGATTTGGTGTGGATCGTGCCCCACGTCAGAAAATCAAGACGTGGGGCGCCCATTTTCGTGGTGATTGAAGTTTCGCTAAAAACCGGCGCTACCAGGTTAGGGTTACGGTTTGGGTTTGCCAGTCGGATCCAGAGCCCGTGCCGGATGGGAAGTGGATGGTCAGGGGCAAGGATTTGCAGGCGTAAGGATCGGCGTCGCAGTCTCTGTGAGAGATGGTTGCGGATTCCTGGCTGGTTCCGTTTGAGGCGCTGGAGTCCGACGCGACTTTGGGGTCGATGTGGTAGTGGCGAATCAACGTAACGATCCCATCGGATCCAGCAAGACCTTGGATCTTGAGCACCAACTTGCGGTCTGAATAATCTGCCTGGAGGATGCGAATCCTGCTGGTGCGCGCCCCGGGTAGCGGGGGTTTGTTCAGCAGGGACACGGAGTCAATCACTCGATCTGCATAGGGACCCGCTGACTCGTCGACTTCGATTGGGGGCAGTGGAACACGAAGGCCCGTGTGCAGAGGTATGCGGAGCTTCTTGAACAAGGCTTGGTCTAGAGGCCCGAGGGTTGCGCCGGGTGTGTCGCTGCGCAAGTGCCATGCATCGCCTTCGGTCGGGCTCATGAAGATTTCGAGATGATCTTCCTTCCGGGTGAAATAGAGCGATGCCGTCTCGCTGGAGAGGTGCAGGTTCATGACCTGTGCCGTATCCCACGAAGCGGGGAGGTGGGGATTGACGGTGATGGTTTTGGATTGCGCATCAATGGCGATGCCGAAGAGGCCGCGGAGCGCGGGGGTGATGACCATGGCGCTGGACCATAGTTGATGCGAGGTGCTGCGGCCGAAGGGGACGAAGAAGTCGCCCGAGAGGAGTTCGGTGACAGAGCCGAGGTCCTGGGCGCGGGTGAGGTTGGCGTTTTCCATCAATAACTGATAGCCGGCGAGGGGCCGGTTGCCGCGGTATTCGGCAAGAGCGGCCCAGCCGGTGAAGAGGGGCCAGACGGAGCCCTGGTGATAGCTCATGCCGTCATAGATTTTTTCGTTGTCGGCAACGTCGCGGAGGCCCCAGTCGGTGTTGAGGGGGGAGGCGACGAACTGCTGGAGGCAGGAGTCGGGGTTCTTGAGGATGGGCTTGCCGCTCCACCAATCCATGGCGGGATAGACGGTGGTAGTGCGGTCGCTGGAGCCGTCAGCGTTGTGGCTGAAGGCGTAGCAGCCCTTCGCGGGCTGCGCATATTCCGCATTAATGGTCTGGGCGATGGCGGCGGCGCGGTGCTGCGCGGTTTCTGCCTGGGTCGAATCGTTCAGAAGACGTTCGATGTTGGCCATGGCGGCTGAGGCTTGCTGATCGAGGAGGGCGAGATAGATCTCCTGGTGAGGCATGCCGCCGGGCCAGCTTTCGACCCAGCCTGTGCCCTGGGAGTTGTCGTAGATGCCGTCGTGATCGGTGTCGTGGGCGGGGTCGGTTTCGAAGGCCCAGGCTTTTTCAATCGCATCGCGATGTTCGGTGAGGAAGGCGCTGTCGCCGCTGGAGCGGACGTAATCGGCGACCGCCATCAGGAAGAGTGGAGTGGAGTCGGCGGCGGCATACATATACGGAAAGGCCTGCCAGTCGATGGCGGCGGCGGTCTGGGAGTACTCGTGCATGATTTTGCCGTCGGCGCGCTGGCGATGGATGAGGAACTCGAGTTCGGATTTGGTGAGGGCGAAGTTGCCGTAGCCGTTGACGGCGTAGAGGGTGTAGAGCGCGTCGCGTCCGAAGAACCAGCCGAAGCCGGGGCGGGCGGAATCGGCGGAAGTGTAGTAGCCGGCGACGAGGGCGGTTTCAGGCACCTGCGGTGCGGCAGACGCTCGCTCTTGGCTTGCATTCGCTTTCGTTTCCTCGCCGCTGGGCGGGGAGCTTTGGCCGGGGATGGTCTTGGTTTTGAGCTGCTCGATGGAGATGACGGCCCACTGGAAGGCTTCGTTGAGAGTCTTGTCGGGTGTGTCGATGGTGGTTGCGGTGGAGAGGAGTTCCTTCCACGATGCGGCGTGGGCGGCGTAGAGATTGGGGATTGCGGCGTTCAGGCGGGAGAGAGACGCGGCGAGTGCGGCGTTGGTTGCGGTGGATGGAGTGATGCCGGCGGCCATGAGCAGCGGGAAAAGTTTGTTGCGATCGCGGACCGGATCGATGTGCAGCTTCAATTCAACGGGATGGACCTGGGGGCGTTCCTGGTAGGGAGCGAGGATGCCGGGCGCAGCGCCGGGGATGGTGATGGCGGCGGCGAGATCGGGATAGTCGGTGTGGAGGATGTAGAACCCGCCGGCAGTATGGGGATCCTGCGGATTGGGGGAGACCCAATCGGGGCTAGGTGTGCCTTCGTTGCGTTCGGGCCACATCCAGCGCAGCTCGGGAGTGAAGCGGAAGGTGAAGTCGGTGGGATGGAGGCAATCGAATTGGTAGAGGACGAGGGGGCCGGTGCCGGACGGCGCGTCGTTGGGCGAGAACATGATCTGGCGGACGGTGAAGCCGGGGTGGGCGTAGGTGAGGATGGTGCGATCGGGGCGGACTTCGATGGCAGCGGACTCCTGATTGACGTCGATGGGGACGCCGTAGCCTTCGATGTCCGCTTGGAGGGTGAGGTGGGAAAGGATCTTGACGGGAAGAATCCAGGATTCGAAGGCGCCGTTTTGCTGGCCGAGGAGGACGCCGTGTTCGCCGGCGACGGTGAAGGGCTTGAGGGCTTCGGTGTTTTGTCGAAGCGCGGGGCCGGAATTGTCGAAGGCGATGGGCTGGAGAGACTGGAAGGTAGGGAACGGTGTTTGGGCTTGCGCAGCGGAGATTGCGGCGGAGACGAGGAGAAAGCGAATCAGATTGGGCATTGCGTGGTCCTTTGTATGCGGCTCAAAGGGATCAGTCTAGACCACGAGGCAAGGCAAGGGGACACGGGGCCGGGACGCATGCCGAGAGATGAGCCAGGGAGGCCCGGCAATGCGCGAGGAAGCTATTGGGAAGCGCTTCGTTGGGGAACGAAAAACAAAGTTCGCGCGGGATTGGCGGTGTCGTAGGGGCGATTGGCGACATAGAGGCACGCATCGAGAAGGAAGAGGGCTGCTAAGAGCCAGTGGGCCCAGAGAATCTCGGGTGGAACAAAGATGCCGGCGACCAGGAGGGCGATGAAAATGAGTTTTAGATCCAGGAAGGCTTTGACTTTCAATTTGACGGAGGCACGCCAGGCCAATTGAGAACCGACCAGAAGGAGAAGGATGCCGTAGGCGAAGGCGATGGATTTAGGCAGGGGCACAGAGATGTCGATGAGGCTGAGACAGTCGAGGCAAAGAAACATGAGGATCACTTCGACCACGTCGAAGAGAAGCGCGAATAGGGTGTATTTCTCTTCAAACCCGATGGCGGACGCGAAGGACAGGCTGAAAAAGATTCCGGCAACAAGGGCCACCGAGATTTGCGCGCCGTGGATGGAGTGGGCAGAAATGCGCTGAAGAGCGACGACCAGACCGGTGCCGAGGACGGCAGGGTAATAGAGGCCATAGATGACGGCATGAAGGCGCTTCTTGTTTTCTGGATGCATGGGCGCCATGATACCGCGCTCCGGCGTAAAAACGGCGCGTTGGGCCAGGTGTATGCGCAGGACGAAGGAAACCAGCCACTTCGAGGGCACCGAACCTACGCAATTCAGGATTAATAATTTGGATATCGCAAAAGACATAGAAGGAAGCCTGGAGGGGTTCTTTTTTGGGACCGGCCTGGTCTAGATAAGCTTCTTTGTTTCAATTGTATGAACCTGCGGGCAGGAATTGCCGGTCTTTGGCTGACTAATTGCACTGATTGTTAGGAACGCCGTGGAGTTGCTCTAACTCCTCTGGGCCACGATCGCCGGCGTTTTCCCCCTCGCGAGCGGCTTCGAGACGCTCGATCGCTCTCGTGCTCCGCGAGGCTCAGCAAGCGCAAGGTAAGCGTTTTGGAACAGTTTTTTCTTCCCCTTGACCGAAACAGGAGCTAACCATGCTACGCATGAGCAAGTTGATTGTCCTTCTCCTCGCCTTTGTCCTCGCCGGATTGCTGCCGCGCGCGAACGCGCAGACAACGAATGCCGCTTTGCATGGAACGGTCACGGATTCGACCGGGTCTGTGATCCCGAACGCAACCGTGACGGTGGTGAACACGAGCACCGGCATCACAACGGTGCGCCAGGCCGACTCAAACGGGTATTACATTTTCACGCAGCTTCAGGTGGGCGGGCCCTACTCGGTGACGGTGGTATCGGCGGGATTCCAGAATTTCGTGTCGACGGGGCTGACGCTGAACGTGAACGACAACCGCGAAGTGGACGCGAAGCTTTCGATTGGCGCGGCATCGCAGACGGTGGAAGTTTCGGCGTCGGCACTGCAGGTGGAAACGTCGAACACGCAGCTGCAGCAAGTGGTGACCGCCGATCAGCTCGAAGAGATTCCGCTGGAAGGGCGCGATCCGGCCGGCATGCAGAAGTATTCCCCGGGCGTGGTGGAGTCGTCGGACCGTTTCGGTTCGTACTCGAGCAACGGCAGCCAGACGCCGCAGAATTCGTATCTGCTGAATGGAGCGGACATCAACGATGGGCCTTTGCAGAGCGAGGGGATTCAGATCAATCCCGATGCGCTGCACGAAGAGAACATCGTGACGAGCACGCTGAACCCTGAGTTTTCGCGGAATTCGGGCGCGGTGATCAACCAGATCATCAACTCGGGGAGCAACACGTTCCATGGGAGCGGGTTTGAATTCTATCGCGACACATTTTTGAACAACCGGAACTACTTCTCGACAGACAAGCCGCTCTTCCATCAGAACCTGTATGGCGGCACGCTGGGCGGCCCGATCTTCAAGAACAAGTTCTTCTTCTTTGTGGCGTACCAGGGATTCCGCAATCGTACGGGTGGAACGACGACGGCGACGACGATGGACTCGAGTGAGTTCAACGGAGATTTTTCGAACGATACCAACTTCGCATCGGGGAACGCGAACAGCGCGGGATTGTCGACCAACCCGATTCCCTTCTCGTTCGGATCGTGCACGGCGGGCGAGGCATGGGCCGATTGCTTTGCCGGCGGATCGGTGGTGATTCCGCAGGCGCAGTGGAACTCGATTGCATCGGCGATGGTGAACAAGTATATTCCGGCGGCGAATATCGGCACGGACACATATAGCTTTAACGCGCTGAGCACGGCGGCGCAGGACCAGGGCATCATTCGCGTGGACTATACGCCGAGCGACCGCGACACGATCTGGGGATCGACGGTGATCCAGTCGAGCCCGAGCCAGGACGAGCAGTCGTTTGGCGGCGGCAGCTTTCCGGGATTCGGTCAGCATGCGGCGGAGCACTTCAAGATTTTCAACGGGTCGTACACGCATACGTTCAGCTCGAATATGTTGAACGAACTGCACGGCGGATACTACCGGTTGAATTTCCCCTCTGTGATTCCGACGCCGGTGCAGTCGCCGAGCGCGCTGGGATTCCAGATCAATCCGCAACTGGCGCTGGCGGGCATTCCATATATTTCTTTGAGCGGCTTCTTCGCGTTGGGCAACAGCTTTGAAGGACCGCAGCCGCGCACGGACTCGAACCTGACCTATGCGGACAGCTTCACATGGGTGAGAGGGAGCCACTCGCTGAAATTCGGCGCGTCGTATGAGCAGTTCCGGGTACACAATCCATTCGGCTACCTGAACAACGGCGACTACAGCTACGGCGGACAAGGGCTGTACAGCTCGGGCGATCCGCTGCTTGATTTTGTGATGGGCATTCCCGACACTTTCGAGCAAGCCAACGACGGATTTATCGACGCGCTGGCGGCGGAGACTTACCTCTTTGCGCAGGACAACTGGAAGGTGACGTCGGACCTGACGGTGAACTTCGGCCTGGGATGGGACGCAGAAGAGCCCAACCAGAACAAGCAGTATGGCGGGTTGGGGATCGTGTGCTATTCGATCAACAGCGCGCAGTCGAAGGTATTTCCGGGCGGACCTCCGGGGCTGTTCTACAAGGGCGACCCGGGGTGCAACGAGGCGGGCGGCCCGACGACGCGGTACGATCACTTTGCTCCGCGGCTGGGATTTGCATGGTCGCCGTCGCGCGGGCCTTCGGCGCTGCTGGGCAACGCAGGGTCGCACGATTTTTCGATTCGCGGCGCATTCGGCCTGTACTTCAACCGCGACCAGGAAGAGCAGTCGCTGCAGAACCTGGTGAACCCGCCGGTGTTCTTTATCTCGCACGGCGCGGCGGACTTTGGCGGCAGCCCGGCATTTGCGAATCCGTATGAGGACGTGGCGGGCGGTGGTTCGGAGACGAATCCATTTCCGTTCACGACGCCGACTGCGGGAACGGCAGTGAACTGGGCGAACACCGGCTACGATCTGCTGGGGATGTCGGCGTTCTCAAAGAACTACCTGGTGCCCTACACCTACAACTTCAATCTCAACATTCAGCGCGCCGTGGGCGGGAGCATGATCGCGGAAATCGGGTATGTGGGTTCGTTGAGCCACCGGCTGCCGACATGGTATGAAGGCGATCCGATCACGGCGGCGGGGCATGCAGGCTGCCTGGCTGATCCGGTCTGCTCGACTGATCCGGCGCTGATCCATGAATTCTTCCCGCAGTACACCGCGAATCCGGTGATCGTGCCGGGGACGGGAGGGGGCGTAATTTCATCGCTGCCGAACGGAATTCCGTGGTACTCGTCGGTTGCGGTGCAGGACTCGGAAGGCGCTTCGAACTACAACTCGCTGCAGGCAAGCTTGAAGAAGGCGCCGACGCACGGGTTGCAATTCACGGTGGCTTATACCTACTCGCATGCGCTGGACAACTCTTCAGGCTATGAGAGCGCGACGGGCGGCGATTCAGGATACGGCAACGCGGGACGGGTATTTAACTACGTGCCCGGATTCCAGCAGCTGAACTATGGGTCGTCGGACTTCGATGCGCGGCATCGCCTCGCAGCGACGTACATCTACACGGTGCCGGCGGTGGGTTTCCTGCGGGATAACCTGATCGCGCGCGAGTTGCTGTCGGGCTGGGGGATTGGCGGCGTGACGGTGGCGCAGACGGGGTTCCCGGTAGGCGTAAGCATGGGAGCGCAACGGTCGTTCTGGTGCGACGCGCTCAGCTACTTTGGCTGCGGCGATGTACCGGAGGTGAGCAACTTCCACGAGACGACGATGAACCCGCGGTCGACGCCGGGCGTGAACCAGTACTTCGACACGACGCCGTTTTCGGAAGAGCCGCTGGGCACTTTCGGGAACGCAAGCCGCAACTACTTCCATGGGCCGGGATTCAACTATTCGAACCTGGACATCATCAAGAACTTCCCGCTGGGGGCGGAAGGGAAGCGGCGGCTGGAAATGCGGCTGGAAGCTTACAACGCGTTCAACCATGCTAACTTTGCTCCGCCGAGCGGCAACTTCAGCAGCTCACGGTTTGGGCGGTCGACGGACGTGATTGTGAGCGCCGATCCGAACGCCGATCCTTCGCCGGGGCGGTCGATTCAGCTGGTTGGGAAGTTGTATTTCTAAGGCTGAGAACAAGTCACAGTTCATCGTGAGCAGGGGGTAGTGCAAAAGGGCGCTTGCGTGAGCAAGCGCCCTTTGTGTTGGGATGGCTTGGTACGGGACGACAATGTGTGTTTATTTGTGGGGCTTCTCCGGAAGCGTTCCGACAGGAATCGCCTCTCGTACGGAATTGCAGTTATCCCTGCACGATGCGGTTGAGCGCGGTCTCAAAAACAATTTGGGTATTCTCCTGTCATGGACTCACGTCTACGAGGCGGGTCCATCCCATTAGGTCACTTCTCATAGCTGCAAAA
>DATDIQ010000017.1:0-9298 GCA_036520995.1 Occallatibacter sp. | reverse complement strand
AAGAAGACTAAGAGACAGCCCGGCTCGAGTTTCTCTAGGGGTGTTCGGGATTCCTTTTTAAATACGGCTCTATCAAAGGCCGCGAAAGCCTTTGCAATTCCTCTTGCGAGGTCTCCTAGCCGCATTCAAGTTCCCTCGCGCCCGATTCGCACCATTCTACTCCGGCGGATGCGCAGGGGTGGCCTGTCACACCGCCTTCAAACAGGCCAGCAGCCCGCATGGCGGTGTGTCGTTGATGCGTGTTGTAACCTGTCTCCCTTTCCGTGTTGGACCATCGCCGTACTGCTCTGTCTCACCCGTCGGCATTTGGTTGCCGTCGCCCCATCGGTGCACCGGGGAAAATACCGGGGACCCTTGACAGCAACCCGCAGTCATAGGGGGTACTGTCGAAGGACGCGGAACCCCCACGAACACGGTGTCCCGAGCAATTCAGAGACACCCGCAGTAATTGGAAGAAAATGGCTTTCCTGCAACTCTTAACCGACAGGTTGTAGGTTCGATTCCTACCGCGTCCACCAAAAATCAACAAGTTAGACGGCGTTCCGTGCCATTCCCATGCCGTTGAGCGCGAGGTCCACAATAGCGCGTGGTCCACAATTTTGTTGTGAGCCTCGGTCATGTCCGGCGCCCGTGGACGCGCCCTTTAGCCCTAGCGGCGTTTGCACACCTTGAAGTTGCTGGTGCGAATCTCCCGCCACAGGGACAGGACACTAGCAAGCGCAATCAAAACATCTGATACGCAGCGGAAGAACTCATCGATGTGTATTGAGTCCAGCATTACAGCCTCTCGTTCCCGCGAGACTGTAGCTGTTGCAGGGCTGGGATTAGATTTTGACGGGAACTCGGTCTTCCCACGCTCCCCAGATTAAATGTGACCCCTTCACGCCCATCCGCCCATGGCCTGTTGACCTACCGCAGCCGAGACCTCAGAGTAATTGCGGAAACGAGGTCCAACAATAGGCCGCTGCCACGAGACCTTCAGAGCCCGGAGGAAAGACTTTCTTGCGAGCTACAATCTTGCGGCTTCGGTTTATGCCCTGCGCGAGCAGCATACGGCAAGCTGTCGTCCGGAGCGACGGCGCGGTCAAGGGACCGGAATTCCGATGGGCACGCACGACGGTCTTGTTCGCAGCCGGGCTGCGTGAGATATTGTTCGACTGCAAGATTAATACACCGGACGATGGCAACTTGTATACGCTCTCAATACTCCTCAAGATTCCGAGTTAGGACCGGATCTGGTGGGCAACTGGTCGCCGGCGAGCATCGTGAGCTGAACGGAGTGCCTGTCCAAGAAGATGTGCAAGCAGCGAAGGAAAAAGCTCACCAGGTGGCAGCGAAGCTAGGCGAAATGCGCCTGGCGCGAGCTGCAGAGATCGTCGAATCTGGTATCGACGAAAGACTAACCTACTACGCAATGCCGGCCGAACACTGGCGCAGCCTTCGTACCAATAACTCTGTGGAACGGCTGATGCGTTTTATCGAATGTCGGAGACGCAGACTCCTTCAACGCTGCTCGATTCCGGATTCACGAAATACCGGCGCTGGAAGTGCAGCGCCACATTCACCAGGGCGATCATCACCGGAACCTCGACCAGAGGCCCGATCACTGCCGCGAACGCGGCGCCCGAGTTGATGCCGAATACCGAAACAGCAACCGCAATCGCCAATTCGAAGTTATTTGATGCCGCCGTGAATGCAAGGGTGGTCGTTTTCGAATAATCGGCCCCTAGTTTTCGCCCCATGTAAAACGACACAAGAAACATGACGACGAAGTAGATCAACAGCGGAACCGCGATCCTCAGCACGTCCAGTGGTAAACGCACGATATAGCTGCCCTTCAGCGAGAACATCGCCACGATGGTAAACAACAGGGCAAACAGTGTCAGAGGGCTGACCCGCGGAACAAAGTTTCGATCGTACCACTCGCGTCCCCTAGCGCGAACCAGGATCATCCGCGTCAGAAATCCCGCGATGAAGGGGATCCCGAGATAGACAAACACGCTTTTGGCAATCTCGCCAATTGAGATGTTCACAACCGTTCCGCGCAACCCAAACCAGCCCGGCAGAACCGTGATGAACACCCACGCATAGACGGAGTAAAAGAACACCTGAAACAGAGAGTTGAACGCTACAAGTCCCGCAGCGTATTGTGTATCTCCCCTCGCCAGCTCGTTCCAAACGATCACCATGGCAATGCAGCGGGCGAGACCTATCATGATGAGCCCGGCCATGTACTCCGGATAGCCACGCAGGAAAATGATGGCGAGCGAGAACATTAGGACTGGGCCGATGAGCCAGTTCTGTACAAGTGAGAGTCCCAATACACGCTTGTTCCGGAAGATCTCATGCAGTTCCTCGTATCGGACCCGCGTGAATGGCGGATACATCATCAGGATCAGTCCCGCTGCGATTGGGATTGAAGTTGTGCCGACGCTGAAGTGGTTCAGGAACGGCACAACTCCGGGAGCAAGCCACCCCAGTGCTACGCCGAAAACCATGGCGGCGAAGATCCATCCCGTCAGATAGCGGTCCAGAAAAGACAACCGGCTCTTTTTCACAGTTACCTCCTACGACCGGCCAATCTGATCGATTTCGCGCTTGATAGCCATATGTTCGAGCGTCGCCAGTGGCAACGAGAGGAACAGCCCAATCCTGCGGTCGAGCACCGTGAAGGCATCATGAAACGCGCGGGCGATCTCTTCTGGAGTGCCCTTGACTACCGCCGGATCAGCAATACCCCAATGCGCCGTCATCGGCTGTCCAGGCCAGTACGGACACTGTTCTTTTGCGGCGTTGTCGCATACAGTGAAAACGAAGTCGAGCTTTGGCGCTTCCTTGCTGGAAAACTCGTCCCATGACTTGCTGCGCAGGCCCGCCGTCGACAGGCCCGCTGATTCGATCTGTTGTAGTGCTTCTTGGCGAGGCTGCCCGGTCGGGTGACTGCCTGCGCTATAGGCCGTGAACTTACCCTTGCCTTTGTGGTTCAAGATTGCTTCGGCCATAATCGAGCGTGCAGAATTTCCGGTGCAGAGGAACAGAACATTGTAATGATCGGCCATGATGCTTATTCCTTCGTTGTTGCGAGAGCAGGCGTGCAGCAACCAGGTTGGCAGCATGCGATTTTGGGTTTGTTGGCCCTGACGAAGGCGCTGAAGAACTTGTCATCCACCTGGGGAGCGATGGCGTCCACATCAACGCCTGCCTCGGTCAGGAACTTGCGGGCATCCTCGACGTTGTAGACGCGGGTGGACTCGACGGTAACCTGCTCGAAGCCTGCGTCGGTCAGCTTGGCAATATAGTCGTCTTCTTCGAGCGCGCCGGCGATACACCCAACCCAGAGCAGCATGCTTTTGCGGACAGCTTCGGGAACACTGCCGCGCACGACCACATCGGAGACTGCGAACCTTCCTGCAGGCTTCAACACACGGAAGGCTTCACGGAGAACGCGATCCTTGTCGGCCGAGAGATTGATGACGCAGTTCGAGATGATGACATCGACAGAGTTATCTGGCAGAGGAATGTTCTCGATTTCGCCCTTCAGGAACTCGACATTCTTGACCCCTGCCTGCTTCTGGTTTTCGCGCGCGAGCGCCAGCATATCGTCCGTCATGTCCAGACCGTATGCTTTACCCGTTGGGCCGATGCGCTTCGCCGAGAGCAGCACATCGATGCCGCCGCCAGAACCAAGATCAAGAACTATTTCTCCGGGCCGAAGATCGATCAGCGCCGTCGGGTTACCACACCCGAGGGATGCCTGGGCCGCTTTCTCCGGAATAGTCCCCGTTTGATTGGGACTGTAGAGGTTGGTGGTAATCGGATCGCAGCACCGAAGTCCGGGGTCGCAACATGCCTGCGCAGTGTCGGAGTGAGCAACAGCCCGCGCCGCGCTTCCGTACTTTTCTTTGACCTGTTCCTGAACGCTTGTCATCGATTCCATGCCTTCGTCTCCTCGCATATGCTAAAGCGAATGTATTCTCCTCTGGACGCATCTGTCAAGGCGTATATAATGTGGGAGTGAGTATTTCCCCGAAGCACTATGATCTGGCGCTCCTGTTTGCCGCGCTCGCCGATCGCACCCGTCTCAGGCTGCTGAACCTGATGAACGGCAAGGAAGTGTGCGTTTGCTATTTCGTGGAGATCCTTGAACAAAGCCAACCTAAGATTTCACGCCATCTTGCCTATCTGCGGCGCGCCGGCATTGTCGCCGCTCGGCGCGAAGGAAAATGGATACATTACAAAATCGTGGCGCCGAAGCACGCTGGCGCCGCACGAATCCTGAACGAAACGCTCTCCGTCCTCGGTGAAGATAAAGCGATGCAGGCCGACCATTCGAGATTGAGCAAAGCCTGCTGCGCGCCGCAGAGAGTATCTGGGCTCGCAGGTGCGCCGATCCCGACTCAAGTCGAGGTGGTCGCCTGCTCGGCTTGTTGAAGACAAGGTTCTGGTCGGTTGGCGGCGGAATGCCACGAGTCAAAGACCGGCAGTAGTAGTCCAACTTCAAGTTCGGGAAGGTTGGATTAGAGATGGTCGGTGAGGAAGATGCGAACTGATGCCGGCATGCCGTCCGCCGCTGGTTCAATGATCCTGTGAACGATTCGCCACTGTTTCCCATTGCGGATTACGAACTCGCCCGCGCGCGGGATCGGAAGCTCACCACCGGAATCGACTTCGATTTCCTCAGAGCTCACGTCCCCGTTATACCGGTATACAAATTGTTTCGGATCGACAGCCATCCAGCAAAGTTTACCCCGAAGCTGCCAGTCGTCCCCTGCGTCAAGCCCTTCGGAAATGTTGTTGCCAGGTCAAGGCTCTAAGGAAAGCCATATACACTCCGCAACCCAATTTGCCGCAAGAACGCCCATTACTTTTGGGTGTGGTTTTTGATGGTGTTTCTTAGGGTTCTAAGCCGGTTTACCCTACAATTCTCGGTTAGAGGGCACAAGCATGACCACGGCACAAGTTGTTGTTCTGTCCTACAGCTCGGGCCAGATCCGCAGTCTCTTAGAACCAGATGCGCACGACCGCGAAGGTGTAAAGCGTTTGCGCAGTTGGTTTGGCCTTTTCCGGGATAAATACATGGAAACCCTCCGCGCCGCGTATCCCAAACGGAGCGAGGACGAACAACAGATTCACTGCCGTCTCCGACTGGCGAATCTTCGCGAGGCAATCGAGCGGATTGAGGAAAGAGTAGAGGCGCGTGACGCGGCGGACACAGTGTGTGGCGTAGACTTTGCGCATGGAAAACTTGCTTTTTGATCGACCATGTCCAAAGTGCGGAGCCAAGAAGACGGAGCCATGCAGGGACAAGACCGGCGTCGCAATTAGTGGAGTTCATCAAGAGCGCTGCGCAAAGAAACCACGCGAAGACGTGAACCCGGCCGCCCTGCCCACAGCTGACGAGTCATGAGTAAACCGCATCGTCCCGCGGACGCCAAGTTCACGGGGGAAGCGATCGGCGGTTTCGCAGATCCTTCACGCGCGCGACCGCGATGTCCCGTTGGTAGAGTTCGTCCCTAGGATCGCAGGTGTGCATCTTCTCAGGCTGCGATCCTCAGAAGGATTCAAGGACAGCCGGGCCCACTAACCGCTCCCAAGCTGGCAGTCCAACAGGGCATGCGGCAATCATTGCCTGTCCTCTCCTGCTGAACTCTTACCCTCAGGAAGTTCCAATCAGATCAGGACACTCCGATGCCCCGGCCCGAGTTCAAACCATCCATCGGCCTCGTGCCCGTCGCCAACGCCTTCCTTGGCTACGACCCCGAACAGGACCTGGTCCACGATCTGTCGCCGCTCGTTCGCGCGCTACCCTGGAGCTGAAGCCGGACAACGCCTACACGCATACGCTGCGCGGCGAGCCTGTGTGGCCAATTCCGGCCGTTCCAGAGCGATTACAGTGGCAACTGCTGGTCTGTTTGCCGAATGAGCACTGAGTGGCGACGAAGGCAGCGATTCGACCTCAGGATCCTGGTGGCGAACCATCATTGCGCTGGAGGTACGAGAGCTTTCCGGTCTTAAACAGGTACCGGTCCGGCGTAGCCGCGTCCAGCTACTTCAGGCTGCGCAGATAAGCAACCAGAGCCTCGGTATCGGCCTGATTGAGATCAACGCTAGGCATACCTCCGTCAATCATCTGAGGCGTGCGGTGATGCAGCAGGTACGCGAGGCGATCAGGGCTATATTTCTGGCCGATGCCGACTAGCGGCGGCGCACTTGCCGTGCCCTCGCCTTTACTTCCGTGACAGCCGCTGCACGGCCCTGCGGCAAAAATTGCCGCGCCCTTGGCTATGGCTGGATAGGCAGGCGCGTCAGTTCCTCTTCCCAAAGACTGCTGCTTGGATTGCTGAAGCTCGAACGGCTTGCGCATAAAGTCGACTTCGGCTTGTTGCTGGTGCGCCAATTGCGCCGCCACAATTGGATTTGTTGCGTCGAAACGGTAGCTGATCGCTCCCAGAGCCGCATAACAGAGGGCAAACATGGCGAACCCTCCGATCACAATCGGTCGCCGCCAAGGCCGGCGCTCGCGTCCGCGATCGAGGAATGGTATCGCTGCAAAAACCACAGCGAGGATTCCAGGCAGGACTATGCCGCCGAGCAGAGACCATTTACCGCCAAGTATCCTTAGCCATTCAAAGATAGGTACGTAGTACCATTCGGGGCGGGGAATGTAGGTGGTATCGGAGGCGACAGCTTCAGGGCCAAGGCGCACGGGAATAAAATATGCAGCTAGCCCCAGCGCAACGATGATAAGAAGGGCCGCTCCCATATCCATGACTAACTGGCGGGGATAGAACTTCTGTGCTGGAAGTCTCGGCTCAATGGGGTCTTCTTTGAAGGGACCAGCCGGGCCAGCTTTACGGAAGAGGAACAGATGCGTGCTGATGAAGGCGATTAGCAGGCCGGGTAAGACAAAGACATGAAGCACAAAGAATCGTGAGATGGTGAGTGTCCCCATCTGTGAGCCTCCGCGCAACAGTTCCTGCAATGGCATCCCGATCACCGGGATCTCGCTAATGATGTTTGTCCCGACAGCGGAGGCAAAGTATGCCTTCTTGTCCCAGGGGAGCAGATAGCCGGTAAAGGCCATGCCCAGCATCAGCGCCAGCAAAAAGCAGCCGGAGAGCCAGAGCAGTTCGCGGCGCCCTTTATAGGAGCCGTAAAGGAGCGTCTGCGAAATGTGCAGGAAGAGCACAACGATGATGGCAGTCGCGCCATAGGCATGAATACTGCGCAGGAACAATCCCGCGCTGACGACCTTCGATATATACGAGACAGTAGTATGCGCGTGGTCTGAAGAGGGCACGTAATAGAGAGCAAGGAACACTCCAGTGATGAGCTGCGACAGGAAAAGATAGAGCAGCCCTGAGCCAAAGACGTACGCCCACTTGGCGCCTCCTGGGATAGGCTCGTTCAGCGCTTCGCGCAAAAGTGAAAAGCAGCCAGTGCGGCTGTCCAGCCATTCTCTCCATCCGACTAGCGTTCTTGAATCCTCTTCCGGGAAATGCTTGGTGTCCAGCATGCTCTCTCTGATCTCAGTTGACCGGTTCCTTATTGGCGTCCAATTGACGGAAATATTGAAAACGGATTTTAAGCATGCCGTTTTCCACTTTGCTTTCGAGCTCATCCATAGAACGCAGCGGCGGTCCAGACACGCGCTCCCCAGATTTGGTAAATGTGCCGCCGTGGCAGGGGCATATAAATCTGTCCTGTTTCTCGACCCAGCGAACGGCGCAGCCGAGATGGGGACACACCGAAGAGAGCACCTTCAAATTGCCGCTGCCGTTAGGCACGACATAGACGCTGTTCTGCACCGCCGAAATGCGCCAGCCTTCAGTGGTTTGAATGTCGATCACACGCGCAACCGGCGCATGCAGCGATTGGAAGTCCTCGAGCTTTCCTACGTCGGACCATGGAATTTGCCTTGAACTGCCGCGCAAAGGAAAGGTCGCGAAGCGCACAAGGGGAATGGCCATTGCCGCTCCGATTACCCCAGCGATGGCGGTCAATAGAATGCCAAGGAAGGAACGACGTTCCATTTCCTCAGAGATCTCTGCTGGAGCGGACATTGGCTTTTCCTCAAAGTTTGACACAAGGCCGCCTCAATGAGTTTCGAAGCGTTGAATTGGCAACTTTCGCGAAATGACCTGAGGCCTTTGCAAGAACCATTAAAAATGGAAACTCTCGCTACATGTGTCGCGTGGATGTAAGCGAGATGTAATCCATTTGTCACAATCCGCATTCGTTCAGGAACAAGATGGTTACCGGGCTCGCACTATTCGGCGATCGTCTATCAAAACCTTGGTCCAGTTCTAGCCCCTCTACTCTCCTCGCTACACTAACAATCTCGCTGGTACAAATCATCGGGCGGGGCAGTGACAGTGAACGGTGTATCGAGTAACGGCGTGCCATTCACAGTAGAGTCATTCAGTAGGGCTCTTTACGGCTTTTCCATTCAGACGCCGGGCGGCGCGGAAGGATACGACCCTGTGGGCAACGTTACTGGATACACCGACTCGGTGAACGGAACCTGGTCGTTCACCTACGATTCGCTCAACCGCGTGGCCACAGCAACGGGCTCACAAAGCAACAACTCCTATCCGAACTACTGCTGGCAGTATGACAACTTTGGCAATCGTCTGTGGCAAACCAGTTCAGCTACCCCGTACGCCTTGACTGCAGGCGGAGCAAATGCCTGCCCGGTCACGATCGGCCCCAGTTCGTGGACGCAATACAACGGCACAGTCAATGGGTCCAATAACAACCAAATGAGCGGCACCAGTCAGAACGTCAACCAGGGCCAATACTACGACGCTTCGGGCAACATCACCTACGACACCATCAACTCCTACTTGTACGATGCCGATGGCCGCATCTGCCGTGCAACAATCGTATTCCGGGATCACCACCATGACCCAGTATCTCTACGATGCCGAGGGCCGTCGCGTGGCCAAGGAGAGCATCACAAATTGGACGGCTGGCTGCGACACCACGCAAAATGGGTTCACTGCCACCACTGTCTATGTGCTTGGTCCAGGCGGCGATCAGATGACTGAGATGACAAACAACACCGGCACGTGGCAGTGGGAGCATACCAACGTCTTCGCACCCGGACTCAGCGCCACCTACGATGCCGATTCCACGGGGCAGACTGAAGGGCGGATGTACTTCCGCCTTTCAGACTGGCTGGGCACGCGCCGCCAACAAACTGACTACGCCGGAAACCCCTGCCTCGAGTTCATAAGTCAGCCCTATGGCGATGGACTGACACCCATCCCAGTTTCAAACTGCGGCGACGCCACCG
>DATDIQ010000016.1:0-4629 GCA_036520995.1 Occallatibacter sp. | reverse complement strand
GATCGAACGATCGTGGCGTCATAGCGCACCAGCGCGCAGACCCACCCGATGATCATATGGTCCCTCTAGCATCACGCGAGGATGCCCCTCTTTCCCCTTTGTCCATAACGGTGAGCGATATCCGTTGGACGCTCACCGATTTCAGAAACAAAGTTGTTACGCGCCGACACTGGCGCCTTTGTACGCCGGATCAATCCCGACGGCGGTCAAACCTCGTTTTGCTCAAGGTGCGAAAACCTCGTAACGACGGCCTTCGCTGAAATAGTTCTTGCGGCGGTCACGACGGTGTGGAGTCGATCGCCGACTCCGAAGTCTCTCCGATTCATCTGGCGACTTGTTGTGTACGGAAGGGTGCGGTTTCGGTCGACCTTTCTCATCTACAATAGATTTCCCTTCGGGAGGCCCCCCTTTGGACCGCGATATGAATGCAATTATGGCAAGACTGGCGAATCAGGGTGTTCGGATTGACATCGACAGATCGTATAAAAACGACGAGGTCTTCATCGCCGAGTTGCCGAACGGAGATTGCTATAGATTTCTGCGCGCCAGATTGCTGAACTTAATGGCGGAGGGGAAATTGAACGTCGCAGGCATTGTTGAGGCTGGAACGAAGCAATGAGGCCGCGTACCTGTGGGGCCTTAAGGCCGACGCCGCCTTGAGTTCCTGTCCCGCAGATACCATCGCCGAGGCCGCCCTCCGCTTCGGGCACGCCGATGACATAAAGGTTATCTCCGTGGTGGCAACCTATGCATGATCGACGAGTTACGACGCACCCGACAACCCGGCGCAGCTGGTTGATACGGCCCAGGCGGCCAAGATGCCCCTCGAGAGACTCTGGCATTGGGGGGCAGAGCCGATTATAGTCGTTTCGACAGCTCACATCAGGCCAATGCGAAACCGTAAAGTCTCCGTGCGGCCTTCTCGTCGAAGGTGAGGGTCGCGGAACACCCCCTCCAAATTCCCAGCGCGCCGATGAGTGCGTCTTCAAAGGTCCCGGTTCCATTCCGAAGAGCTACGACCGCGCTATAGACCTGTTGCTCGTTTTGCACATCGAGCGTGTCGGCCGCCAGCACCATCTCGATGTCGTTTGCGATCTCCTGCGGTGAACGCTTGTATAGGCTCTTGAGAACCCAGACCACTTCGAGAATCGTAACCAGGCTGACGAACCCCGGTTCCCCTTCTGAGAGCCGGCGCCTAATGATCTCGGTTGCACGTGGAGATTGCACTGGATCATCTTGTACCAAATACCGCAGAACGACATTGGTATCGAGGCCTATCATTTCTTCCGCCTGAATCTCTGCGTGGCGCCTGCTTCAATGGCAGCATCGATCTCGTCGAGGGACACCGGTCTGGCCGGTTTCGGAATGATCCCTTTCAGCCGTGAAGTGGAGATTTTCGGCAGAATTATCACGCCGTCTGGGTGGAAGAAGAACTTAAACTGGTCCCCCGGTTTCAGGTGCAAACGCTCGCGTACGGCTTTGGGGATGGTGGCTTGTCCTTTGCTGCTGAGTGTGGCATTCATGAGGGTAAAATCCTCCACTCTTTACATTATAGCAAAAGTAAAGACCGTCGTCACTGATTCTGAGCTGGATCCCCTATGACTATGAACTGCCGAGTCATAGGGATATTCGCGATCACTTGTTCCTTGTTCCAGGAGATTTCGGAGCTGCTGCTGGTGGGAATGCTGCGCGCTGAATGAGGAGATCTAGAACGTAAAAGCCGAATTCGCGAAGTGGGCATACGATCAGATCGGTCGAAACGTTCGCTCGGGGGATCTCGGGCAGAGATGGTCTTAGGATTTCGGTATATCTATGCCGGGATCAGGCCCAATTCGCTGTGCCAAATCGAACCGCTATATTCATCTTCCCACCAGACTGAGAACAAGTAGTTGAAATGGATACGCGATCACTGAACGTGGCGGATTGCCCGATTTCCATCGGACCTACATATCCAAGCCGCATCCACTCTTGGCATCCCTTACACTTCGCCATCCACCAAATATGAGTGGGCATGGTGCTGAGAATTATATGCGTGGCGAGCGAAAACGCGGCGCGCTACTGAACTTCGGTGCGTGCGCGCCACTTAAAGCAATTTCCGGCTCGGCTCTTACCGTACCCCTTTCCGGGAATGACAAAAGTCGGTTTTGGCGCAGCACCTCGGGTGATCAAAATCCTCTGTCGTTTCATTCTCATCGGACTATCCTCCTCTTGTTGAGTTGCAAACATCCGGCGGGAATTGGCTGCTCCCCGCCCACTCGTGATCGCGACGCACTTTGACGCCAATCGAGGCTCCCGGTCAGGCCACAGGTCTCGAGAATCACGACGCTTTATGTTTCTCGTAATTTCGGCGCGGCTTCGACCTGCTGCCGCAATCGTTCATGTCACACCAGCGGCGTCGTTTTCCGCGGCTCTCGTCCAGGAATAGCCAGCCGCAGTTGCCGCCTCCGCAAATCCCGACCCGCGCTGCCTTCGGCGAGCAAAACAGCGAAAGCGCTTCGCCAGCGATGATCGCGCACAAATCAGCCTGAAAGAGAATAGGCTCGACAGCAAGGACCGTGAGGGCGAGTTTGCGCAGCTGACGGATGATGAAGTGGCCACCGTCGAGGCATCGTGCAGGGTACATTCGACGGCTTCGATGGCGAATAAAACAACAGCGGCCGTAATAGAGGATGCCAACTGGAGATAGTTGTCGTTCAAAGGTCTCTTTACGGGCGACCGGTACGACCAGCTTTCTTTGCGTGCTGCTTCAGGGATTTCTTCGCAGTCTTCTTAGCCGTAGTCCTTTTGGCCCCAGTTTTCTTGGCAGGCAACTTCTTAGCTGCCTCCTTCGCGGAAACTTTCTTGACGGGCCTCTTAGCCACGGCTTTCTTGACCGCCTTTTTCGTTGCTTTCTTTGCGGGTGTCAGCGTATTGGTCACTGTGGTCACAGCTGCACTAACAGCGGTTTTCACAGATCCGGCTACATCCTCGGCCATCGCAAGGCCGTATCCGACCTTCTCGGCAGCCTTCTCTACAAGCGTCTTCTCATTCATTCTCAAACCCTCAGTTTCGATATTCCTGTGTCGCAATGAATTGTAGAGGTACGCCAACGCAATCGTACAATCTTTCTCATTTCCCTCGGATTGTTGGCTTCCGCGTGCCGGGCATGATATTTTGTCGTTGCCGACGCCGCTCCTTGAGATCTGCTCCGCTCGTAAGTGAAGCTCCCAGGGGGGCTGCCGAGCGATTCCCATGGTTCGCCGCCCGGCTTAGGATATGTTTTGTTTGAAAGGATCAACCTGGATAGACGTGGCCAGACCGATTCCAGTGATTCACCATCTGCACCCGCGAGAAAAGTGTGCGGGCCCGTCTTCGCCCCGGGTGCGGCTGCCGGTAACCGGAAGCTCCTCCGTTGCACAGACTGCTGAGGCGGAGATGCAGTTGGCGAGTAGCCCCGGGGAGTCTCACTCACCCCGAGGCTCTCTCAGATCCGTACGTGACACTCTCGCGTCATACGGCTCCCGTCATCCAACCTTGTTCCCAACTACCCGCCAGTGGTGAAACAGTTGCGGATCAGCATCCTTCATCTTGCGCAGCCACTGCATACTGGCCCGCCTCCTGCGCGATAGAGCTTTGTATTTGCGACTTGCCCACCGCGCAAGTGCGCGTTCAATATGCTCATGGAGACGAAACATGGCTGTTCGATAGAACGCCCCGTAATAGTTCCACCATCCTTGGATGATCGGGTTGTATTGCTTGGCCAGTGCGGCAAGAGACACATGCGTCTGACGAGTCAGGTTCCACCCTCGCACTTCCTTCCGCATCCGCTTCAGGGCATCGTTGCTCACACCCGGCAGGAAGCCTATGAATAACCGGCGTTGTGGGCCCGTTGCCTTCCTCGGCCGAAACGTAAAGCCGAGAAATGTGAAGTGCACATGCGGGAAGGGTCGAGTGCGCTTCCCATCCTTGCAATACACGATCTTTGACTTGTCCGGATGTATCGTCAGCCCACATTCCGCCAGTCGCGATGCGATCAACCGCATCACTTCTTCCGCCTGCTTTTGACTCTTGCAGTGAACTACTGCGTCATCGGCATAGCGGGCAAACGGACATTGTGGATTGGTCCGCTTCATCCAAACATCGAACGTGTAGTGCATGAACAGGTTCATCAGAATTGGGCTGACCACCCCGCCTAGAGGCGTACCGCGTTCCCGCGGCAGTTGCTCGCCCTCGGCAGTTTCGAACGGTGCAGTCAGCCACCGTTCGATATACAGCAGTATCCAGCCCCCTTTGATGTGGGTGCGCACAGCCTTTAACAAGAGGCCATGATCGATTTGATCGAAGGCCGCCTTGATGTCAAACTCAACCACCCAGTCATATCGCCAGCACCGTTCTCGGGTGACAGCGATTGCCTGTTTCGCTGACCGGCCCGGTCGATATCCATAGGAATCTGGATGAAAGATCGGGTCAAGTATCGGCTCGATGATGCGTTTGACTACAGTCTGTGCAACTCGATCAGACACAGTGGGTATTCTTCCTCATGGTGTTTGCCATTTGTCATTTCCCTTGTCATCCCGAACGAGGTTCTCACGTTCCATACCAAAGCCTGTGTTGAGCTCATGCCGCCTATACACCGACTGCCATCAGGAC
>DATDIQ010000015.1:0-52955 GCA_036520995.1 Occallatibacter sp. | reverse complement strand
AAGAAACACCCTAGCCTTGGCATCAATCACCGCTTGCCTATTCTCGGGAACCGTCTCAAGGCGTTTGTCTCCGGAGATGACGATCCAATTGTTCTGTCCGCATAGTTTGATCCAGTCTGGATCTCGCACGAACTGGTCTTTTCCGTTGGGGTACACCTCTTTGATGGGGTTCACAGTGAAGCCTAAGTCGCGCAGAAGCGTGACCAACCGGCCGCCATGAGTACGGTCGAGGAAGATGTTCCTATCGAACTTAAGCTGCCTTCTTCCCAAAATATTCGAGCGCTCGGGTGATCTTAGCTACCGGCAACGAGAAATCGGCAGCGATGGAGTCAGGATCTTCCCCCGCTTCGTAGCGATCCTGAATTAACCACACGGGAACACCGTGGCCCTCGATGGCGGGTTGACTAGATGAGATTCCGTATGTGATGGAAACCACCTTGTCGTCAGCCTGGCCCTCAATCAACGGAAAAATCTTGTTCACTAGCTCATTGGGGTCCGCGACCACGTGCTCAAGAAAAAGATCCATAATCTCTTTGAAGTTTGTTTGGTTCGGCGTTGATAGATTCTCATCCTCTTCGAGACTCTGAACAAACAGGTCTTTCCCGTTTGTAACAAACTCCCGTGAGATGAGCGGATGATTTGATGGGTAGCGCTTCTGAATAGTGTCAACGGCTCGCCGGACGGCCGGGAAACTCACGCTGTGCTTGTATCGAGTTGCTGCTAGTACATGCAGCTCAGCAAGATTGAAGAACGAGAGCAATCTGTTCTCAGGATCGGCGGGTTGAATGACCGGTTCGAATCGCTTCTCTCCCCCGATGACCGGGTAGGTTCTTCCCCAAATCCAGGTCGACAGCGTTTGAGGGTTAATCCCCAAATAGCAGGCGGCATCTGCAGGCGTATAGAGAGCCAGTTCTCGCGGGTCAACGTCAGGACGAAAAACTCCACTGTAAACTTTGCTCATTTCCTGCTCGCTGGACGAAGCGTTGCCCCGCCGATTGTACCTAAAAGCATACTCGTCTGGGTGAATCGCAGGCGTTTTACAGGCGGAGAGGGGCTCTCGGAGTAAAACTCAAATGGGGTCACCGGTAAAATCCCCGGTATCGCACGAGAGCGCCGAAGCGAATAGTTGTATCTGATTGAATTCAATGGTGGACGCGGTAGGAATCGAACCTACAACCTGTCGGTTAAGAGCCGAATGCTCTGCCAGTTGAGCTACGCGTCCAGGAACTCGGAAGGAACGTGCGACAGGAGAAACGACGCACGGTTCTGCGGCACAAAAAGCGATGCCGGGTCGGGCGGAAACATCGCGACCCAAGAAAAATAGTAGCACAGATGCGGTGGATGCCGAACGCGAGAGAGCGTGGAGAACTGGGTCAGAATGTGAAAGTGAAACCGGCGCGGATGCCGCGTTGCTCCTGCGCGAAGATGAGAAGCGAACCATCGCTCAGCATGTAAGGGCGATAGCCCTGGGCGAGCAGATTCTGCACATCGAGAAGCGCCTCGATGCTGCTCGTGCCTTCGCGACGCAGACAAATCGGCTGGCGCAGATGAAGACCGAGATAGGGCTCGACCGCGTTCACGGCAAAAGGAGCAACCTGCGTGACGGAGTCCTCGGGCTGCCATCGATAGGTGGCTCGCCATTTTGTATTCGTGCCGTCCAGTGTCCCCGAAAGCGAAATCGAGTAGGTCTGCACGCGATGCGGGCGAGGTATCGCCAACACCTGGGCCAGCGGGGCGGGATGAACGGAAACCGGCATGGCCAGCGCGTCGCCGTTTGCATAGCGGAGGCGCATACGATTGCCGCCGGGCAGGCGGCGCTCGACGGTCGCCATCACTCCCCCGGTGGAGAAATCGGGGCCCGCCATTTGCACGAGACCACTGGCCGGGTCATAGAGGATGTTCTTTGCCGCGCGAATGGCGCCCCCTGAGGCGATGTGTGCCGCAGCCTCGACGACCGGGTTACGGAGACGATCGGAAAAAACCATCACGGCCATATCGGAGGCGTCGGTCTGACGCTCCCATCCAACTTCCTGATGCAGGCCTTGCTCGAGAGCCATCGCCCCGTTCCGCATGGCAAGCACGGGAAGATAATCATTCGGCGCGGAGCCGTCGGCGAACTGGGGCGCCGGCATCATTGTCGCCATGCGATAGCGCACCACGTTGTCGCCTTGATGCCAACCCACCGTCGCAAAGGGGAGCGCGGCGATGACAGTGTTGGAAGAATTCCTGCCAAAGCCTGCGAAGACCTGTTCAGAACCGACCTCGCCATCGAACTCCTCGCCGAGATTCAGGGTTTCAGAAGAACGAATCGCGACTTCTTCGACCCCCGTCGAGTTTTGGCTTTCGACTTCAGGGTGAATCGCAACCGCAGCCATGGACTGCACGGAGCCCGCGAACCCGAGGTCCTGGCGGAAGCCGAGCATCGATTCCATGCCGGCATTGGTGTCGGGCGCAAAATCGACGCGCGCCAGCAGCTCGCGGCTGTCGGTCGGCGTGTTCTCGATGGCCGCAGTCAGACGCTCGCCGCTCTCGCCGAAGGTACCCTGCTCGCCGGTGGCCATCAAACGCGCCTTCAGCCTGGGCTGCGCGCTTGAGCCATCGGAAACGACGACCAAGGGCCCGTCCTCAAGCCAGCGCAAAAGAGGCCGGTTCGCCGCAGAGCGCAGCGTCCATGCCCAGTCATCCTTCTGCGCGTTCGCAGCGCGCGGCTCGGCCGGCAGCCACTGCATCACTTCGTAAAGCGTGTTGAGCGTGAGATTCACAACTGTATCGCGCCGGACGCGCACATTCTCGCGCAGCGAAGGCAGGAACGAGATGCCCATTGCCTTGACGGCATAGCGGCCAGGCGCAACCGACGTCAGGTGGAATTGACCTTTATCGTTGGTGTACACGACGGCGAGGACATTGAGATCCGCGCCGAGGAGCTGAACGACCGCACCAATTTGCGGGACTCCGGAGGAGTCGCGCACCACGCCTGAGATCGATCCGGGAGCAGCTCCCTCGACAGGAACGACACCCAGAGCAATCAGCGCGATGAAGAAGGCGAAATGAAGCCTGCGCATCATCACTCGTGTAGATAACTCGGCGGCGTCCCTGGCAGATCTGTTCCTCGAAAAGCTTGCGCGAGTTTCCCGATCTATTGTCGGGTCACCCTGGTGCGCAAGATACATACTATTCCACGACAAATGGCGCCGATTGTGCAATCTCTTGTTTCGAAATTCCGTCGTTCACCTTGATCAAAACCTTGTATTTCCCCGGCTGGAGCCCGGCCAGCGGAAGCGAATTCTCAACTGTGATCTGGTCGCTATGGGCCCCTAAGTCTTTTGATTCCAATTGCTTCTCAAGCAAGACGTTGTTGCTGGAGGCATCGACGATTTCATAAGTGACTTTGGCTTCGTTACTCTTGGTCGCCTCATCGATGCCCAGGTTATACACCTGCATCCAGAAACTAAGATCCTGGGCCCGCTTGAAACTGACCGGAGTGGCTGGATTGGCGCTGACTCGCGGGCAGATCTTGGTGTTCCCAAGCACGCAATTACCCTGCCCGATTTCATGCGAGGAGACCGGGTTCATCTGGTCGGCAAGGATCAAGGACGAGGTTGCCAGCTTCTCGTCGTGATACTCCGGCACTTCCAAAGCCCGTCCATAAATTCCGAGGTGATCGGGATTGTTTACGTCCTTGATGGCAATGTCGAGGCGGTAGAGCCCGGGGATCAGTGGAACGGCCTTCCAGTAGATCGACTCCTTGTCGAGAGATTTCTCGAGCAGTTCTGCCGGCTCCTGCACCTGCACCGTTTCTTCGAAGGTCTGCACCGTCTTGTGCGTGATCGTGGTGACCTTGCCGAGAATGTTGACGACACCCGTGGCCACGCCATCCTTAGTCACGAAGGTGATGTCGCGGTTCTTGATCTGCAGCGTGATCGGAACCAATACCGTGTTGTCGGTGACCTTGACGAAATCGGTGCGCACATCGAACGGGAAGATCGGTCCGTTGATCAGCTTGTGCTCGGAGATAAAGTTGTCGAGGTCTTTGAACTTGACGGGCGGCGGAGCAAACAGCTTGGAGGCCAGTTCGAGGCGATCAAATTCCTTGGATTGCTGCGACGAATTCATCGGACCGGTGCCCAGATTCTCGAAGCCGCCTTTGAACCGGTCCGCCTTCTTGGCCATGCCCATCTCTTCCCACTGGGTCAGGCCCATGCCCGGAACGTGCATCAGGGCGTCTTTTTCGCCGCGATCGATGGTGAAGTGAAAGTCGCCGCACATGCAGGTGTCGACGAATTCGACGTCGACGTTCTCGCCAATGCCTTCAATATAGCGGTAATGCCAGACTTCGAAAGGGTAGGTCGAGGTCTCGCCGCCGCCCTCGTCCATGGGGCGCTGATAGGCGCCGCCGGAAGGATGCGAGTCGATCGAGTCGGGAGCTCCAAATGCGATATAGATATGGCCGCGGTCGGTCTTCCATCCTGGCTTGCCGGCAGCGTAGTGTTCGTTGGCGTAGGCGATGCGCCGATAGTGCTCTTCGCGGAATTCGTTGTCGGGTGAATCGGGATTGGGATTGCGGCGCAGCCAGAACTGCTCAATAAACGCGTCGCGCTCCTCATCGTTGCTGAGGTTCTTGAAGGCCTTGCGCTCCTCGTCAGAGATGATGTAGGCCACATCCTGGTCGAGCCAGGTCTTGTAGGCGCCTTTCAACTCCTGGCGGACGGCTTTCTGCGCCTGGATCTGTTCCTTATCACTGCGGGGCCGCTTGAGGGGGTCGACTTCTTGATCCTGGCCAGCGGACTGGGTCTGGGCGGACTGGTTGTCGGGCTGCTGAGCCGGAAGAACCGACGCGGGTGCCAGCGAAAGGCCGCAGCCCAGCGCGAAATAGAAGAAGGTACGACCGTTACACATCATTACCTCAAAGATACTCCTGCGCTGCACTATTCTACGAGTCCCAAAGATGGCTGGGCAAGGATTTGCATGGAGTCACCCGAGAGTTGGACGTGGGGGTGGGGGAAACGGAAGCCAAATGGAGTGAACCGGCGCTCGACTCCCTTGCTGGAGAGCTAAAGAAAGCGCTTTCCCCGACTGAGAAAGGCTCCCCCCATTCCCATCATCACTCCTTGTCGTGAACGCTGGACCGGCGACTAACCCGAAGGCGCATTCTGGTTAATTTCGGACAGGGCCGTCCAGATTGCCTGAGCGGCGAGAACATGGAAGCTAAACGCGATCGATTTGATCCGGAAATGGGAACCGTCTGCGCAAGGTCTGCGTAGATTAAACTGAATTGAGCCTGGAGCAGCCACTACAAATGAAAAAAGTTCTCTTGATCGTACTTGCCGTACTTGTGACTGCCGGTCTTGTCGCCTTCATGGTGTATAAGCAGCAATCCGGCTATACCAAGGTTCTCACTGCGAAGCTCGTAAAACAGGATCTTTCGACCATTGTCAGCGGTACCGGACAGATCAAGCCAAAAACCTATGTGAACGTCGGCGCCACCTCGTTCGGGCGGATTACTCACCTTTACGTGAAAGAGGGAGATCACGTAAAGAGGGGGCAGATCATCGCCACCGTCGAGAATGTTCAGCCGGAAGCGAACGTGGATGCGCAAAAGGCAACTATCTCCGCGGCGAAGACGGATATTGCCTCTTACATAGCTGCGGAGAAGACGGGTCAGGCCAATGTGGAGCACGCGCAGGCCGATCTGGAGCAGAAGAAGCTGGATTGGGATCGCGCGCAGAGTCTCTACAAGGCGGGCATCTTGGCCAAGCAGGACTACGACGCAAAGAAGGCCGCCTATGACACCGATGTGGCGTCGGTTGCGCAGGCGGTCGCCGGATTAAACCAGGCAAAGGCGCAGACCGATTCCGCACGCGGACATCTGCAGACCGATGTCGCCACCTTGCGCTTCAACGAAGACGCATTAAGCAAAACGGTTTCGGTAGCGCCATTCGACGGCATCGTAACGAATCTCCCGGTACGCGAGGGAGAAACGGTGGTTGTCGGCATCCAGAACGCCGAGGGATCGACGCTGATGACGCTCGCCGATATGAGCGTGATTACCGCCGAGGTGAAGGTAGACGAGACCGACATCGTCAATGTGCAGATCGGCCAGCCTGCCGATGTCACGGTGGACGCGATTCCCAACAAGGTCTTCAAGGGACATGTAACCCTGGTGGGCGATCAGGCCCTGTTGCGCTCGACCGGTGTGGCCACTTCGCAGTCGACGACCGGCACAGAAGAAGCCAAGGACTTCAAGGTGGTTGTTACCCTTGATACCTCCTCAGGTGAACTGCGCCCGGGACTTTCGACGACGGCGAAGATCACGACGGCGCACAAAATGAATGTGCTTTCGCTGCCGATTCAAGCTTTGACGATGTATGCGCCTCCGCCTCCGGGCAGCAAAGACGGAAAGGTAGAAGCGGCATCGACCGCGAGCACGACTCCGAACGCACAAGCCAAGCAAGGAGTCTTCCTGGTGCAGAAGGATGCACATGGCCGGCAGCGGGCGAAGTTCGTGCCCGTCACAACCGGGATTACCGGCGCCACGGATATCGAGGTTCTCTCGGGCTTGAGCGAAGGGCAGGAAGTGGTCACCGGGCCGTATAAGACATTGCGCGCCTTGAAAGACGGTGCGCTGCTTAAACGAGATACCCAAACCGCCGTCGTACCAAGCAATACACCGTGAGCGGTGCGCAGGGCAGGCGCAGAGGGAAAGCGATCGCAAACGAATATCAGCCCTCATGAAAACGCAAGAGGGACCGATCGGCGGGCAAAGGATGAGATTCGGATGGCTCTGGACAGCATGATGACCGAGGTGGATGCACAGCGGGTTTCGCCGCCCACGAGTGACGTGATCGTCGTGGAAGATCTCTGGCGCACGTACGACATGGGCTCTGAACAGCAGGTGCAGGCTCTGCGCGGTGTTTCTCTGCGCATCCGGCACAACGAGTATGTGGCGATCATGGGCCCGTCGGGCTCGGGAAAATCCACGCTGATGAACCTGATCGGATGCCTCGACACGCCTTCGAAGGGCAAATACTGGCTGAACGGGCAGCTGGTGAGCGAGCTGGACGACGACGAGTTGGCACGCATCCGCAACAAGGAAATTGGCTTCGTCTTTCAAACCTTCAACCTGCTGGCCCGCGCTTCGTCGCTGCACAACGTGGAGCTGCCGCTGATTTATAACGGCACTCCGGCGGCCGCGCGGGTGGAACGCGCCAAAGAATCGCTGACCAGCGTGGGCCTGGAAAGCCGCATGTACCACAAGCCGAATGAGCTCTCCGGCGGACAGCGACAACGCGTGGCCATCGCCCGCGCGCTGGTCAACAGCCCGTCGATCATTCTGGCCGACGAGCCGACGGGCAATCTCGACTCGAAGACCGGCATCGAGATCATGGCGCTGTTCGACACTTTGCACGCCAAGGGCAACACGATCGTGCTGGTGACGCACGAGCCGGATATCGCCGACTATGCGCATCGAGTGGTGCACATCCGCGACGGCGAAATCTTCTCGGACGAGCCGTCGAAGCGCTTTCGGAAAGACACGACGCGCGGCTGAGCGCGGCGAGCATCGAAATGCGATGAGCCGGAGAGGCGATCCTCTCCGGCTCATGCTTTTGAACGCAACGCCGATGAACGTGCTGACGGCCCGCCAAGGGCAAACCGAGACGGCGGAGACAGCACGCGCATGGCGATGCAGACGGCGCTTCCAATTCGATCCCTGCCGCTGGGTGATCCCCAGCGAGTCACCCTGGATGTTTCTCCGGCAACGCAGGTGGTGGGTGTCAACGCAAGCTGGCGGAAGCTTTTGCTGCAGGCGGAGGTAGTTGGTCCGCATCTGCAGTTTGCGTCCATTGAGGGCGAGCCGGGGAGCGGGAAACAGACGCTGGCCCGCTTTCTGCACAATCGCTCGATGCTGGCGCGCTCCTCGTTTCAACGCTGCGATGCGCGGGAGTGGCTGGTGACGGAGGCCGACCCGGCGGGATTCATCTACCTGGATCGCGTGGACCTGCTGGCGTCGCCGGGACAGGGAATTCTGCTTGGCGTCTTGAAAGCCTTGCAGGATCGTCCTCCGGGACGCGCGATTCTGGTGGCATCGTCTCAAGTGCCGTTACGGCAGATGGCGGGGCAAGGGCTGCTGATGCCGGATCTTGCCTTTCGACTGACGGCGGTCCGGTTTGGAATTCCACCGCTGCGGCAGCGGCGCGAAGATATCGCTCCGCTGGCGCAGGAGCTATTGACGCGTTTTTGTGCGCGCTATCAGCAACGTCCCGTAACGCTCGGCCCCGGCGCGATGGCGCAGCTGCTGCAGCACAACTGGCCTGGCAACGTGCGCGAATTGGCCAGCGTGCTCGAAGCGGCCCTGCTGGAAGCGGCCCATGGGGTCATCCAAGCAGAGGACCTGCTCCTGCCGAGGGGGCCGCAGGCCCCTCTTGCGCCGAAGGCTCTGCCGCCGAACGCAAACCTCTCCCTGGATGAAGTGATCCGCGATCACGTGCAGTATGTTCTCGACATGCATCATGGGAACAAGCTGCGCGCTGCGCGCCAGTTGGGCATCAGCCGTTCGACGCTGTATCGGATTCTGGCCAACGAAGGGGTTCTGACCCACGAACGACCCGTCCCGTGAGCCAGCAGTTCCGGGCCTGCAATGCACCGGGAGTCTTCGTTTCGAGAGCCGGTGCTCTACACTCGATGCATCGGCATGCTTTACACTTTGCGCGCTTCGAGGTAACTTCCCCTTGCGAACCTTCCAGACCTGCTCTCTTGCAGCTCTCGCCCTTCTGACCGTCTCGATTCCATCCCCCGCATGGCCGCAGGCAAAGAATGCTTCTCCGCTTGAGGACCGCCGCAAAGCGCTCAACCAACTGTTCCACGACTATTGGGAAGCGAATCTCGAGCACTCTCCCGAATTCGCCTCATCGATTGGCGACAAGCGCTATGACGACAAGATCAGCGCCTTCTCGGTGAAGGCATACAACGCATGGCAGGGTGAAGAACAGAACTTTCTGATGCAACTTGCCGCGGTCGATCCCGCGGGCTTCACCGATCAAGAGAAGACGAGCCGCGAACTGCTGATGCGCGACCTGGCGCAGGACCTGGAAGCTGCGGAGTTCAAGGAGTGGGAGATGCCGGTGAACCAGATGGGCGGCATCTACTCCGATTATCCGCAGCTTGTGGCGCAGCTGAGTTTTAAAGAAGTGAAGGACTACGACGACTGGATCGCGCGGCTTCATGCCCTGCCGAAGGCGTTCAACCAGGTGATGACGAACATGTCGATCGGCATTGAAGATCAGCGCGTTCCGCCGAAGTTCCTGATGGAGAAGACGCTGGAGCAGGTAAAGGATCTGGCCAACCAGAAGCCCGAAGATTCGCCGCTTGCCATGCCGCTGAAGAGCTTTCCCTCGTCGATTCCCGCGGCGGAGCAGGAGCGCATCAAGGCGGATATGCTGGCCGCGATCAGCAAAGAGGTGCTGCCCGAGTATCAACGCTTCGCGCGCTTCCTCGAGGTGACCTATATCCCGGCGGGCAGAACGGAACCGGGGATCTCTGCATTGCCAGACGGGGCAAAGTACTACCAGTTTTTGATTCGCCGTTCGACAACGACCGATTTGACACCGGACCAGATTCACCAGATTGGGCTCGACGAGGTAAAGCGCGACGAGGCAGAGATGCTGGAGATCGCCAAGAACCTGGGCTTTGCCGATCTGGTGAGTTTCCGCGCCAGTGTGAGGACCAGTCCCAAGCTGAGGCCTGCCTCCGCCGATGCGCTGCTGGCGGCGTATAAGGGCTATCTGGAGCCGATGAAGGCAAAGCTGCCGACCCTCTTTGGCCACCTGCCGAAAACGCCGTTCGAGGTAGTGCCGATGTGGGAGTTCCTCGCCAAGAATGCGCCGCAAGCTTACTACGAGGCGGGTACGCCGGATGGAAGTCGTCCCGGGCGATTGCGCATCAACACCTACAACGCTACAGAGCGCAACCTCGACAACGTTGAATCGGTGGCCTATCACGAAGGCATTCCAGGGCACCATTTGCAGATCTCGATTGCGCAGGAACAAGAGGGAGTGCCGGCGTTTCGCAAGTACGAGTCCTACACCGCGTTCGTGGAGGGGTGGGCGCTGTACGCCGAGCACTTGGGGAAGGATGTCGGCTTCTATCAGGATCCCTACTCGGATTACGGGCGCCTCGAGGCAGACAACTGGCGCGCGATTCGGCTGGTGGTAGACACGGGTGTGCATTCGGAGCACTGGAGCCGCGACCAGATGGTGCAGTACTTCCACGACCACTCGGCGATCGACGAGACCAATATCCAGGCCGAGGTGGATCGTTATATCGCGTGGCCCGGACAGGCGCTGGCTTACAAGATCGGCCAGTTGAAAATCCTGGAGCTACGCGACCGGGCGAAGAAGGCGCTGGGCGACAAATTCGACATCCGCGCCTTTCACGACCAGGTGCTTGATGCGGGCGGGGTACCGCTTGACGTGCTGAGCGACCGCGTGGACGCATGGATCGCGAGCCAGAAATAGGGGCCTCGGAGCAGCTGACTGAGACAGGAAGCACGGAGCGCTCGCTCTTATCGGCACAAAACGCGTATTCTGAAACGTTGTATCCACTACCTTCACCACAAGGAAAGTCATGACCGAGATCGCTGTTGAGGCCACGCAGGCGCCTGCGCAGCTGCCGAACGTTCGCGTTGCAGTGCTGGGCTCAGGCAAGATGGGCGGCATCCTGGTACAGGCATTTTTGAAGCAGAATCTTTTTTCTCCCGATCAGATTCATGCCACTATGGCCCACGCCGAGAAGGCGCTGACGCGCAGCGCGCAGTGGGGCATCGACGTGAGCACCGACAATCTGGCCGCGGCGCAACAGGCCGACCTGATTCTGCTGGGTGTGAAGCCCTTCCAGGTGCCCGACCTGGTTGTCGAGATCCGGCCTGCGCTGACGCCCCAGAAAACACTGGTGTCGTTTGCGGCGTCGGTAAAGACGCGCGCCATTGAAGAGGCTGCAGGGCTCGAAATCGGCGTGATTCGCGCCATGCCCAACACCCCTTCTGCGCTGGGGGCCGGCGCAGCCGGCTTGTGCCGCGGACGCTTTGTGAAGCCGGCACAGATGGAACTGGCGCAACGCATTTTTGAAACTGTGGGCCGCGTCGTCGTCGTCGATGAAAAGCACATGGATGCGGTGACGGGGCTTTCGGCTTCAGGGCCGGCGTACATCTACATCATTATCGAAGCGCTGGCCGAAGCCGGCGTGAAGGTGGGACTGCCGCGCGATACGGCGACGCTGCTGGCGGCGCAAACGGTTTACGGCGCGGGCAAGATGGCTCTCGAAACGGGGTACCATCCTGCGCTGCTGAAAGACGAAGTGACGACGCCCGCGGGCTGCACTATTGACGGCATTCTCGAACTTGAAGAAGGCGGGCTGCGCGTCACCCTGATCAAAGCCGTGATGCGCGCAACCGAGAGGGCCAAGCAGCTGGCGGCGGGGTAAGGCATCGCCGATGCAACGTCCACCGTGGCTGCCGCCGTACATCCCGGAGTTGCAGGGGCTGCGCGGCTTGGCGGTTCTCGGTGTCGTCTTGTATCACTGCCATCCGAGACTGCAAGGCACATGGCTCTATGCCGGCTCGTTGTGGGGATGGGCCGGCGTCAATCTCTTCTTCGTTCTCTCGGGCGTCCTGATTACCTCGATCCTGCTTGAGGCCCGCGAGCGGCCCCGCTATTTCCGCAATTTTTATACGCGGCGCGCCTTGCGCATCTGGCCGGTGTACGTGCTGGTACTCGTTGTCTGCTATGCGAATGCGCCATGGTTCATCGGGCTGCCGGTCTTCGCAGCAATCAAGACGGCTCCGTGGTGGGCCTACGTGCTTCTCCTGCAGAATCTTCTTCACTGGGCGATGCCTCCGGCCATCGCGCAGACGTGGTCGCTGGCGATCGAAGAGCAGTACTACTTTCTGTGGGCGCCGGTGGTGCGCATCGCGCGGCGGCCCTGGATTCTTGCGACTCTGCTTGTCGCCGTATTCGGGGAATCGACGCTGATGCGGTTCTTCCATCCACAATGGCTCACGCCGACGCACTCCCTGATTCACCTTGACGGGATTGCTTTTGGCAGTTTGCTGGCCCTTGGCCTCTACACGCTGCGCCTGGACCGACGCACATGGCTGGTGATCGGCATAGCCGGCTTTGTGCTCGGCCTCGGGGCAGCGGCGACGATCGCGGGCGGCACGGCGTTTCTCGATTCGGCGCTGGCGCTCGGCTACGCCGGAGCTGTGCTGGCCGCGATGGCTTCGTCAGGCGCTGGCAATCCGGTCAACCTTCTGCTGCGGCGCGGTCCGCTGGCGTTTTATGGACGGATCAGCTACGGCCTCTACATGATCCACATCATGATTTTCATCTACTTCGGATGGTTCGACCTCAAGATGGATCCGTACGGCATCGCGGGAAACCTGGCAATTGTCGGCTTTCGACTGGCGGCAGCGACGGCGTGCGCCACAGTGCTCTGGTACGGATTCGAGTCGCAGATTCTGAAGCTCAAGCGGCGCTTCTAGGCGTGCGTCGAAGCGCGGCGCGATTACGCCGCAGATGCGCCCGCCGTGGGAAACCCATGCGACCCTTGACGCCACGCGTCCGAAAGAAACGGCCTATGCAGGCAAAATTCATTTCCACTGCACTCTACCCGGAGCAAAACGGGCTACGATGCAGAAGCAGGCGCCGCGCGGCGTGCCTTGCGCTTCACTCGACTGTTACGCCCAGGTGACTGACCTCAAGCGGACCGCGAAAACTTCCACCTTCGAGGCCAGTCAAGCATCCAAAGATCGGCCCGCGCGGTGAATTTGTTCTGCGACTGCCTGGTCTTGGTGCTGTGATTTCAGTCACCCGGCGCCTCAACATTCGACTGCTAGTCTTGATTGTCACGCCATAGCCTTTTTCCCCGAGGTCCCCTCATGAGCCACACCACGACCGAATTTGCCGAAACCAAGACCAACACCCCGCTGAGCCCCGAACTGCTGGCGAAGATGGATGCCTACTGGCGCGCCGCCAACTATCTTTCGGTCGGGCAGATTTATCTCAAGGACAATCCCCTGCTCGAACGCCCCCTGACGCTCGATGACGTGAAACCGCGCTTGCTGGGACATTGGGGCACAACACCGGGCCTCAATTTTCTTTACGTGCACTGGAACCGTCTGATCCGCGAGCGCGATCTGGACATGATCTACATCATTGGTCCCGGTCATGGCGGACCGGGACTGGTGGCAAACACCTATCTCGAGGGATCGTACTCGGAGATTTATCCGCATATTGAACTGAACAAGGACGGGGTCAAGCGGCTGTTCAGGCAGTTCAGCTGGCCCTATGGAATTCCGAGCCACGTGGCGCCTGAGACGCCGGGGTCCATTCACGAAGGCGGCGAGTTGGGGTATTCGCTGGTTCACGCTTATGGAGCGGCATTCGACAATCCCAACTTGATCGTGGCGTGTGTGGTGGGAGACGGCGAGGCGGAGACGGGCCCCCTGGCGACAAGCTGGCACTCGAACAAGTTTCTCAATCCGGCGACCGATGGGGCGGTGCTGCCGATCCTGCACTTGAACGGCTACAAGATCGCCAATCCCACGGTGCTGGCGCGGATACCGCATGCCGAGCTCGAAGACCTGATGCGCGGCTATGGATACGAGCCGTTTACGATCGAGGGTCACGATCCGGCGGTCCTGCATCAACAGGCAGCTGCAACATTCGACCTGATCTTCGACCGCATTGCAGCGATTCAGAAGACGGCGCGCGAAGGGGGCATAACCGAGCGGCCGGCGTGGCCCATGCTCATTATGCGCACGCCGAAAGGCTGGACCGGACCGAAAGAAGTGGATGGCAAGCCGGTTGAAAATACATGGCGCGCGCACCAGGTCCCCTTCAGCGAGTTGCGCGAGAAGCCGGATCATCTGCGCCTTCTCGAAGACTGGATGCGTAGTTACAAACCGGAAGAGCTGTTTGACGAGAAGGGCGCCTTCCGCGAAGAAATCGCCGCCATCGCGCCCAAGGGCCGGCGCCGCATGGGCATGAACGCGCACGCCAATGGCGGTCTGCTCCTCGAGCCGCTGCGCGTGCCCAACTTCCGCGACTTCGAGGTGAAAATCGAAGGACGCGGGCAAGAAGACGTGGAATCGACGCGCGTGCTGGGTCGCTTGTTGCATTCCGTGATGGAGGCGAACCAGGAAAGCAAAAACTTCCGTGTCTTCGGGCCGGATGAAACGGCAAGCAATCGCATCGGCGATGTGATTACGGGAACCGGCAAGACCTGGATGGCTGAGACGCTGCCGGTCGATGAAAACCTTTCGCCAACGGGACGCGTGATGGAAGTGCTGAGCGAGCACATGTGCCAGGGATGGCTTGAAGGATATCTGCTCACCGGCCGTCACGGCTTTTTCTCATGCTATGAGGCGTTCATCCACATCGTGGACTCGATGGTGAATCAACATGCCAAGTGGCTGAAGGTGACGCGGCAGATTCCGTGGCGCAAGCCGATCGCGTCGCTGAATTATCTGCTCAGCTCGCTGGTGTGGCGGCAAGATCACAATGGTTTCTCGCACCAGGATCCGGGATTCATCGATCATCTGCTGAACAAGAAGGCCGATGTGGTGCGGATCTATCTGCCGCCGGATGCCAACACCCTGCTCTCCGTCAGCGACCACTGCTTGCGCAGCCGCAACTACATCAATCTGATTGTGGCCGGAAAACAGCCGGCCCCGCAGTGGCTCACCATGGACGAGGCTGTCGCGCACTGCACCACGGGCCTGGGTGTTTGGCCGTGGGCCTCGAACGACGAGGGGCATCCCGATGTAGTGATCGCTTGCTGCGGCGATGTGCCGACGATGGAGGCTCTCGCTGCCGTGACGTTGCTTCGCAAACGAATCGCCGACATCCGCATCCGCCTTGTCAACGTGGTCGACCTGATGGCGTTGCAGCCGCAATCCGAGCATCCGCACGGACTGCCGGACGAGGATTTCGATCTGCTCTTTCCTGTCGGCGTACCGGTGATCTTCGCCTTCCATGGGTATCCCTGGGTGATTCACAGGCTCACCTATCGGCGTCACAATCACGACAACATCCATGTCCGCGGGTATAAGGAAGAGGGCACGACCACCACTCCGTTCGACATGTGCGTGCTCAACAATATCGATCGATTCCAACTCGCGCTCGACGCAATCACCCGCGTGCCAAGGCTTGCCGGCCAGGCGGACGCGGCACGGCAATGGTATTCAGAAGAAATTCAACGCCACAAATTGTACGTGGCCCAGAATGGCGACGATCTGCCCGAGATTCGCGACTGGCGCTGGCCGGCGGAGCTGTCACGCTGACACTTTCTACGCAAGGGGATCTTTTTAATGTCGTCTTTACCAGTTTTGGTTTTGAATAGTGGTTCTTCTTCCATCAAGTTTTCAGTTTACGAAGCCGGGAACGGCGCGCGCGTGAAACTGCACGAAGGCGCCGTGGATGGCATCGGCACCGATCTGGGCAAGTTCTGGATCAAGGATGGCGCCGGAAGAAAGCTGGTAGACGAGACGCCGGCGTTGCCCACACGCGCGGTGGCATTCAAGCTGGTCGCCGATGCGCTGCATTCAAGCGACTTCTCTTCCCCGGTCGCGGTCGGTCATCGCATGGTTTCGGGCGGACCAACGGTGCAGGAGAACCAGCACATTACTCCCGAGCTCATCGACGAGATGGAGCGGTACACGGCATTCGCACCGCTGCACACGCCGATCGCCGTATACATCATGCGCGAGGCGCTGAAGCTCTTTCCCGGCATTCCGAATTTCGTCATCCTCGATACATATTTCCATCGCACCATGCCCGAGGTTGCGAAGCAGATGCCGATCCCGGCGGAGTACGCGGAGATGGGTGTGCGCCGCTATGGGGCACATGGGATTTCCTACGAATCGATCGTCTATCAGTTGCAGCCGAACGTACCGGAAAGACTGATCGTCGCGCATCTCGGCAACGGGGCTTCGATCTCGGCGATTCGCAAAGGCCGGTGTCTCGATACCTCGATGGGGCTGACGCCGACCGGCGGCATCATCAGCGGCACGCGCACGGGCGACATCGATCCGGGCGTGCTGTTATTTATCTTGAGAAAAATTGCCGAGAAGCACGAGAGCACCTCGGCCGCGGCAGATCAACTTGAAACGGTGGTCAGCAAGAAGGCCGGGCTGCTCGGCGTGAGCGAGCTCTCGAACGATATGCGCGATCTGCGCGAAGCGATCCAGGGGGGCAACTCGAAGGCGCGTCTCGCGGTCGACAAGTTTGTGTGGACCATTCAGAAATGGATCGGCAGTTTTTTTGTCGAACTTGGCGGCCTCGACATGCTGGTGCTTACCGGCGGCATCGGCGAAAACGACATTGCTTCGCGCGCGGAGATTTGCGCCGGCTTGGATGCGCTGGGCGTCACGCTCGATCCGAAGCGCAACGATGTGCGCGGAGCAGCTGTGATCTCGGCCGAGGATTCGTCGGTTACGGTACGAGTGATCCCGCCTGCCGAAGACCTGATTATCGTGAGTCACGTGCTGCGTCTCATGGGCAACTGAAGCGCGAGCCCTCTCCGGCCTTGTTCGCATTTTCGTCATTGGCCTCGCGTGAAGTCATCGATTGGGTGCAGGCAATCTCCGATGAACTACACTGAAGGGTCGGAGTCGACTCGTCAATGTCGCTTGCTACCGCTGCTGTCGGCGCACAACAACTGCCCTCCCGCGCACTGCGCCGGTTCGCGTGGGTGGTTCTCGTCTACTTTGTTGCCGTGATTTTGTGGGGCGCGCTGGTGCGTGCAACCGGTTCGGGCGCGGGGTGCGGCGATCATTGGCCGCTCTGCAACGGCACGGTCATCCAGCATTTGCCTCGCATCGATACGATCATTGAATTCACGCACCGCGTGACCAGCGGCATTTCGTTCTTCTCAGCGGTGGGACTTCTGTGGTGGACATTTGCCGGCACGGTGCGCGGGCACCTTGCGCGGGGAGCCGCCGTGGCCGCCGTCGCTTTCACGTTGGTCGAGGCAATTCTGGGTGCGCTGCTGGTAAAGCTCGGGCTGACAGCGCAGAGCCATTCCCCCCTGAGAGCGCCCTACCTGGCGCTTCACTTGACCAACACGCTCCTGCTGCTCGCGGCGCTCACCCTGGCGGCACATTTTTTGAGCCGCAAGCACGGATATTTGCGCGGCAACATACGGCTGGTGGCGCCGGTTGGCGCATCGCTTGGCATTCTTGTTCTGCTCATTGTCGGCGTCACAGGATCGCTTGCTGCCTTGGGTGACACATTGTTCCCTGCGCAGTCGCTGCAGAATGCCTTGATGCAAGATTTCGCAAGCAAAGGCACCTGGCTTGTGCGCTGGCGCTGGACGCATCCCGCGGTCGCCTTTCTGGCGTGCATTTTCCTCATCTGGCTGGTGGTGCGCGCCTCGCAACGCAGCGCGCATTGGGACAACCGCGGGCTTTCGGCCGTCGTTCTGATCCTGCTTGCCGCGCAATATGTGCTGGGCGTGCTGGATGTGGTGCTGCTGGCGCCTCTGTGGCTGCAGATTGCGCATCTGTTTGGCGCGGATGTGCTGTGGGCAGCACTCGTGGTGCTGACAGCGCGGGTGGCCCTGCAGCCAAAAGCGGAGACAGAGGGACCAGGGACTAGGACCAGGGACTAGGGACCGTCCGACGAATCCGTGCGCAGCGGCGCGATAGCCCACTTCCAGATTTCGTCCCTGGTCCCGGTCTCCTAAGTACGCCTACTTCACCAAAACACCGGCAGCAGGATATGTCTTTCCATTGACCTTCGCGTCGATCACAGGCAGCTCGGGCGTGGCTGTGAGGCACTCGATCTTGCCATCGCGCAAGAGGACCGTGTCTTCCGTTTTGCCGCCGCGGATGCTCGGGTTCCACGCAAAGGCCTGACTGTTTACCACGGTTTCTGTTCCATGCGGAGTGGCGACCCATTCCCGTTCGCCGTAACCGGTGGGACCACCCTGGTGATGGAATTTCTCTTCGCCCGGGAAGCCTTCGGCCGCATAGGCGTCCTGAGCCGCCTTGAATAATTGCGCCGAGGTTGCGCCCGGCTTGGTCGCGTCGAGCAGCGCGGCATTGACTTGCGCCGCGGACTTAAAGCGTGCCGCGAGTTCGGCTGGCAGCGTGCCGAAATGGACGAACCGCGTGATCGAAATGGCAAGGCCCCACTTGCGCGCGCAGAGGTTCAGCATGCCGTACTGCTTGAGCCGCCTTCCACGCGCGACCGCATGCTTGTATTTGTAGATACGCTCGTCGACGGCAAAGAGATAAACCGACGGCAGAATGCCGCGCTTTAAAAGATTGGCCGCCGTAAGCGCTTCGAGATCGTACTCGCTCAGACCGGGCTCAACCTGATGCAGTGATTCTGCCGTAGCGTCGGCGGTTTCTGTGCCCAGCCAGCGATAGCGGGCAATTTCGCTTTCGCTGAGCGAGGCCCGCAGCGGAAAGAGGTTGACGGCAGTTGAGCCCGCAACCGGCGTATCGGAGCCGAGTGCGTCCCCGGCGAGCTTTGCGGCGGCCGCGGCTGTGTCGTCGGCATACCACGGAAAGAGGATGGGCTCGAAGTCGAGCGCACCGAATTCTTCGTCGTGGAGGCGCGGCGCTTCATTTTCCGTAGTGAAGTAGTAACGCTTGCCTTCGGCAGTCACGAGGATAGAGGCGACGCCGGTCTCGCATGGGGTCAGAACACGGAGCTCAACGGCGCCGCCGGTGATCCATGCAATATTTTCGTTGCGTCGAATGAGAACACCCTTGAGTCGCTGGCTGCGCATCCACTCGACAAGCTTGTCGTGCTTTGCGTTGAGTTCGTCGTTCCACGCCGCTTCAGATACCAGCGTCGATCCATGCAGCACCAGGCTCTTGCCGATTCGTTTGCTCATGAGGTTGATTCCCTTCCGCGGAGAGTCGTGCAAAGCGAAGGGCGTTGACAGCAATTGTCAACGCCCGAAGATGTTCGTAGTGGCTCAATCCTCGAGTGCCGGGTGGTGATGGCTTTCCCAGCCGAGATAGCGCGCCGCCTCATGAATCGACCTGGATACGTCGCTGAAGTTGGCGGCGACATGGTGTTCGAAGCCCTCGCGGCAGATGAACTTGAGCAGCTTCTGCAGATGCGGGATTTCGGCCACGCCGGCGCCGCCGAAGGTCTCGAGCGGATCGTCGGTGAAGCGCCCCGCGCCCGTGTAGCCTCGCACGATACCCCGCCGATCGTCCGTCGAGTAGCGCGCAAAGCACATCGTGCCCGACTTCACCCGGCCCACGCAGGTACCAAAGGTATTCTCCTTGCCTACCGTCCCGGCAATAATCTCCTGGTAATCCATGCGTACATCTTTGAAGAAGTGCTTGGGCAGATTCGAGCAGTGAAAACAGACACACTTGTTTGGGTCCGAGCCGTAGTTGTTGTTCCAGTCGAGAAGGGCTGATGGTGTTTCGCTGGCCAGCGCCAGCATATACATGCTCAGCGTGCCAGGCACGTCCGTTTCGCATGCCGATGGAATCAGGTTGTCGCTCATCATGCTCATGATGGTGCACGGCACCACGCCGAAAAACTCCTCCATCGACGTCCAGCACTGCACCGCGCTGATCGTCACATGCGCCTGCTTCATCCATCCGTCGATCACCGCGCCCAGCTTGGCCATCTTCAATAACGCCGCGTCAGCGATGCCCGAGGTGCTGACGTACTTCTTGATGGCCGCGAGCTTCGCCTGGGCCGCGTCGTCGTTATCTTTCATGCGGTTGATGCGACCGAAGATTTCCGATAGATCGATCGTCTCGATGGTGATGCCACTGGTCTCGAAGATCCGTTCCGAGTAGCGCACCGTGTTGAAGGCCGTGGGACGCGCGCCGATGGCCCCGATGCGCAGGTTCTTCAGCCCCTTCACGATGCGGCAAACGGCAGAAAACCATTCGAGATCAGCTTTGAACTCGGGCGAATTGAGCGCCTCGGTGTGCAGCGTAGTGAGCGAATAGTTGATCCCGTACTGCATCATGTTATTGCATGCGCTCATTTTGCCGCAGAAGCTGTCGCGACGCATGGCGATCGTCATGTTGTCGCTGCGGTCGGGTGTCGCCTGCACCAGCACGGGGACTCTGAGGCCGGACAGGCGAATGGCATCGACGATCCCGCGCTCTTCACCGAAGTTGGGCAGGGTGACGATGATGCCGTCGATCGCGTCGGCGTGCTTCTTGAACAACTCGGCGCACCGTTGCGATTCGGTATAGGTCTCGACCGCGCCGTATTTCGACTCTTCGGGCGAGAGAACGATCGCCTTGGCGCCGGCTTTTTCTAATACAGCAATGATTTCTTCCCGGCCTGTCTTGGCCAGATGATCCGGAAAAAAGCCCCGGTTCCCTACCACTACTCCAAAGGTCATCGTGCGCTGCCCTGACATCGTCTCTGCTCCTTTGTCCCGCGCTCATGGAGCGGGCCTCTTCAAGTTTCGCATGCAATACGCGCACACCGTGTGCACGTCCGCCCAAGTCTCACCAAATCGTGCTCAATGTCGCCCGCTGCTCAGTGGCCTGCTTGCCCGGGACGGAACTTCACTAGATAGACCACGCCGATGAGGAAGAGCAGTGCGCCCCACCACACGGGCGTGTGCAGCGCGGTAAGTTGCACGCCTGCCGGATAGCTCGCGCTAATCCACTCATAGATCCCGTACCCGAAAACCATGCCACCGTAGATGGTGAGGAGGACACCGATAAAAAACCAGATTGGAATTCCCGAACCATGCATTTGTTCATCTCCCCCTTCGCATCGAATCCAAACTCCTACCAGAAAATGATGTTCAGCGCCGCAAAGATGATCACCACCAGGATGGCCCAGGCGTACTCGTTCTTGAAGAACGGAACTGGTTCTTCCCTCGGCAAAACGGTTGCCCCATAGACCAGGCCATCGAGTTCCTTCACCGGCCGCGGCTTCGTCAGGAGGCTGATCAGGATGACGAGGGTCGCAGTGAAGAGAAATGCCCAAAGAGCCCGAAACACATTTTCTGCCATCGGCTTTGCGGCATCGGAAAGGGCGACAACGGAGAGTCTCGCCGGATTGATCTTGACCCACACAAAAAGGCCGCCCGAGAAGACGATGCCGCAGAGCAGACCAAGAAAACCGGCCAGCGCAGTGGCGCGTTTCCAGAACATGCCAAAGAGAATGGTCGCTAGCAGGGGCGCAACGAAGATGCTGAAAAGCGCCTGCACATAGTCCATGATGCCGTGGAATTGCTGCACCAGGTAAGCAGCGCCAATCGAAACGATCACGCCGATCAGGATAGACAGCCGCCCCACCAGCACATAGTGGCTGTCGGAGCCTTTCTTATTGATCAGCGGTTTGTAGATGTCGTAGGTCCACACCGTCGAGAAGGCACTGACATTGCCTGCCATGCCGCTCATGAAGCCGGCGATGAGCGCCGTAATGCCAAGCCCCAGCAAGCCCGGCCCCATGTAGCGGACCATCATCAGCGGGAGCGCCTGGTTGTAAGTGTGCAGCTCAGTGCCGGGTCCGCCGGCGAGAACCTTCTGCCTGGAATCGGCAGACAAGTTGGTTTTATTGAGGGCTGCGGAACAACCCGCTTCATCGAGCGGAGCTTCTGACGCGTTCTGCGTACAGGCCGCGACAATATCTTCACCGACAAGCTGGCGGCGAGAGCCATCCGGATTTTGCAGGAGAACAAGGCCCAGCAGACCGGGCAGAATCACGATGAACGGAACCGCCATTTTGAAGAACGAGGCGATGATCGGTGCCATGCGCGCGGCGCGCAGATTGTGTGCGGCGAGCACGCGCTGCACGACGAGGAAGTCGGTTGTCCAGTAGCCAAAACTAATCACAAAGCCGAGGCCGAAGACGATGCCTGTCCAGTGCACGCCCATGGGGTTAGCAGAGAAGTTACCGGTATCGCGCCAGAGGTGAAAGTAGCTGTCGTTGTGGAGATTGGCGAGCATTTTGGCTTTGAGGCCAGTCCAGCCGCCAGCCTGGACAAGACCCAAAATCGGCACCAAAAGCGCTCCACCCCAGATCAGGACGAACTGGAGCACCTCGTTGAAGATGGCCGAGCGAAGCCCGCCCAGGCCCACATACAGGGCAACCGCGATCGAGCTCACGATGATGCTGAAGTTGATGTCCCAGCCGAGAACGACTTTCATGACAACGGCCATGGCGAACATGTTTACGCCGCTCATCAGGATCATTTCGAGGGCAAAGGAAAGAGCCGCAACGATACGCGCCCGCCCGTCGTAGCGCAGATCCAGATAGCCTGGGACTGAGTGGGTCTTGGAAACGTAATAGAAGGGCATCATGACGAGGCCCAAAAAAAGCATGGCGGGAATCGCGCCGATCCAGTACCAGTGGGTGGCGAGAATGCCGTATTGATAGGCCGAGCCGGCCCACCCCATCAACTCCAGCGACCCCATGTTGGCCGAGACAAAGCTGAGGCCCGCGATCCAGGCGGTCATTTCGCGCCCGGCCATGAAGAACTCTTCGCTGGTATTCGACTTGCCTTTGAGGTAGAAGCCGATCCAGACCACCATCAGGAAATAAATCGCGATGACGGCAATATCCAGAGGCCTGAGATGCGCCAGAGGCAATGCCGCAAAGGCAACGAGAGACGGAGTCCCATGAAGGGCACCGGCGAGAGGTGAAAACGGTACCGATACGTACATTGCGTCACCTGGTCAGGAGGCGATTCGATCCACAGACCGCTTCAGGATATCCGCCCCTAGTAAATTGTTTTACTGCAGGGCTTGTCAAGCAGGAAGGAGGGCAACTCGCAGAAGCTAAGCGCTTCTTTGCTCGTCGCAGGATGATTCATCCTAGAGGAGACGAAGAGGAGGCTCCTTGCAGCCTGGTAAGCGTTTTCCCGACGAAGTGTACCATACCGCAGGCATCCCAGTTGAAAGGCAAATTGCGGCAAAGACGCGGGGCTCGTGGGCCGATGTCAGAAAGCGGTTCAGCGCGACCCGAAGCGCGCCTCCGTTTTGTCGAATCACGCCAAGAACGAGGCGGAGTGGCTTCCAGGGCGCTTGTCGGCGTTGCGCGATGAATTCGCCTCTGCAGTGGTTCTCGCAGCTTGCGCATTCGCTTTCTCCGCGTGTTTTCCCTTGTCTTCGCGACTTTTCGACGCTACCTTATGCGGTAGCCCATCTTTCTTCCTCTGCACCCGCTGTCTCGTCACCAACATTTCTGGCCAGCCACCGCAATTGCCAAAGAGGAGCCAATCGAATGCGTCCATTTGAAGAATCCTTTGCTTTTCCTGGTTTGTCGCGTCGCGCCTTCTTCCGCTATGCCGCTGGAGCTTCTGCCCTGGCGAGCATGCCCATCGTGACCGAACCGCTGCTCGCGCACGCGGAACGCCCGCATTTTGAGGATCCCAATGTGGGGATTCACATTGACGCTAATGAGAACCCAATGGGGCCCTGCGAAGCCGCGCGCCAAGCCATGGTCAACATCATTCCCCGTGGCGGCCGCTATCTTTTTTCGGGCGAAGACGAACTGGCGGAGCTTTTCGCGAAGCAGGCGGGCCTTGACCCGGCATCAGTGATGCCTTTCGCTGGATCGAGCGAGCCACTGCACTACACCGTGCTTGCCTTCACCCGCAAGGATCGGCCTCTGGTGATTGCCGACCCGGGATACGAAGCTCCCATCTGGGCTGCCCAGGTTTCCGGCGCGCCGATTGTCAAGGTGCCGTTAGCCGATCCGAAAGGCGAAGCGAAACACGACATTGCAGCCATGCTGGCGGCTGCATCGAATCCCGGCGTGATCTATATCTGCAATCCAAACAATCCGACGGGCACTTGCACGCCGCGCGCCGACATCGAGCAGGCCGTGGCCCACGCGCCGAAGGATGCAGTTCTGTTGATTGATGAGGCCTACATTCACTTCTGTGATGCGCCGCGTACGCTGGACATGGTGAAAGAAGGCAAGAACGTGATTGTGCTTCGGACGTTCTCGAAGCTCTACGGGATGGCAGGAATCCGCATGGGCTTCGTGGTGGGGCGTCCCGATCTACTGGCGAAGGTTGCGGCATGCGGCGGCATGAACGCGTTGCCGATTACTGCGGTTGCCGCGGCAAAAGCAAGCCTGCTGGATGCCGATCTGGTCAATACACGAAAAAAGACCGTTGCCGATATCCGCAGCCAGACCCAGGCCTGGCTCAAGAGCGAGGGCTACGCGACGACGCCCTCGGAGAGCAACTGCTTTATGCTCGACGTGCGTCGACCCGGTAAAGAAGTGCAGGCGGCTCTCGCGCACAAAGAGATGTTCGTGGGGCGCATCTGGCCAGCATGGCCCAACAGCCTGCGCATCACGGTGGGAACGGCGGACGAGATGACGGCGTTTCGCAAGGCGTTCACCGAGGTGATGAACTCCGCGACCGCGGGCCTCGAACCCGCGCCGCTGCCCGGCCGCCTGGCGGACCATCCCTTCACGCATCTCTCCTGAGGAAGCTAGGTTTTCGGGGACAATTGCCTCGCCGCGCGGCGAGGCTCTTTGTTTGGGACTCTTGTCGGACGTGAGGCAGATCACCTGCTCGCGTGCGGGACCGCACAGCAGCCGGAGATATTCCATGTCAGCCTTGCGAGCAAGGAAGGCGCCATGACAGACTTTGATACGGCGCAGTGGACGCATCCGTCTGTGATTCTGGTCGCGACCGACTTGAATGATCTCGATCGGCTGATGCCTTTCGCATTTGAGCAAGCGGGCGAAACCGGTGCGCGGCTGATTCTGTTGCATGTGCTGACGGCGGGTGAAGGCATCAATGTAGACGCAGGGGGGATGCCGTACTACGACACCTCGGCTGCATTCGACTTTGCCGCGAAGACGCTCGAACGGTGGCGCAGCCAAGCCATCCAGAAGCACATGCTCTGCGACGTTCTGGTGCGCGAAGGAAATGCGGCCCAACAGATTGTTTCCTCTATACGCCAGTTCCAAGCTGGACGTATACTCCTAGGCACCAGGAGTCGTGGAAAGCTGAGCAAGCTTCTCCTCGGCTCCGTCGCAGAACAAGTGCTGCGCTCGGTAAACCTCCCGGTCATTACCGTCGGTCCCGAGGCTCATCTCGCGGTGGGGAACAGCGACGACGAAAAGGTTGTCCTGCACGCCATCACACTTAGAGAGACCTCTCGGTCGAGCGCAGTGCTTGCCTGCCAGATCGCGTCGAGCCAGAACGCTCGCCTCGTGCTTCTTCACGTGCTTCCCTCTCCCGAAGGAACGGCACGAACAAATCTCCCGACACACCTTGAAGCAACTGCACTGCGGGAACTGGAGATACTTGCCGAGGAAACGCGCAGGCAGGTACACGATCGTTCCCCGCACATCGATTTGCGCGTAGTTCACGGGCACCCGGCGATTGAAATTCTCGCTACGGCTTCGGAGATGCGCGCGAGCCTGATCATTCTGGGAGCGACGCAGCGCTCTGCACTGCAGAATCTGACGCGGGACCGCACCATCTACCGCGTCCTGGCCCATGCACGCTGCCCAGTACTGACGCTGCGTGAAGCGGGGTCTGCCCTTCCGCTCGCCAGCGCAGAACGGGTCGCTTTTCTTCATTAGGCACAGACTCGCTGGGGGTTGGCAGGCCGTGAGCGGCGCCTGACACAGTGCGCGTTCGCGCGGTGCCCGAGGAATTCAGGCGGTGAGGCGCTCGAGTTGATCGGGCTTCACGATGGTCAGGCTGGATCCCTTGATGGTGATCCACTCATCGCGCCGGAACTGATTCAAGAGGCGCGTCACGGTTTCACGCGAAGTGCCCGCCATGTTGGCGATTTCCTCGTGCGTCAGCGCCATGGTGAAGCGAATTTCCGGCTTGCCGTTGGCGGCCGATTTTCCCCAATCAAGCAACAGGCGCGCCAGGCGTCCAGCGGCTGAGCCGGAAAGTGCGAGACGCTTGGCGTCATGAAACACCGTGAGGTACTCGCCGGAGAGTGCCTGCGCCGCATGCATGCTGGCGATGCCGTGTCGTCCGAGGAAATCGACGAACTCCTGCTTGCGCACCGTCTTCACCTGGCAGGGTTCGATGGCCTCCGCTGTCACCTCGTGGGGAACGTTGGCCAGCACAGCGCTCAAACCCATCACATCGCCGGGGCCGGCGATTTTGAGAATCATCGTCTTGCCATCACGCGACGTGGAGGAGATCTTGGCCTGCCCGAAACAAATGACAAAAACATTGCGCGCAGGATCGCCCTCCGTGAAAAGCTTGGCGCCACGCGCGTGGCTCATCATGATGCCAATGGCGTCGTAATCGTGAAGGGCTTCGGGTGTGAGGTTGCAGAACATGCGCAAATGGCGATGTTCGCAGTTGAGACAGTCCTCGGGTGGGTGATGTGCGTGCAATCCTGCCATACTTTTCCTGTAGGTCTAGTGGCAGTATAGCGCAGTTTTGATGCGCTGAAAGAAGCGAAGGGCAGCTTCTTTCAAGGAATACGCGCTCCTCGGAACAGGAAGCCTTGGATCTGGAGTCAGCTAATCCAATTGGCGATGCCCCGCAGAGGGCCACATGCGATGTCGACGACCTCCTGCCATGCGCGCCGCGCAACACAACGCGTAGGCACGAGAAACCTCGCACGCCAGTTCTTCCAGCAGCCGCATGCGCAGAGGCGGATGTGCGTGAAAAGCCTCTTCGAGGGCGACCCTGGGTAGCAGGAGGAGTGAGCCGGGAGCGAGCGCCATCAGAGTATAGGTGTGCCTCCCATCTCCAAGAGCAGCGGCAAGTTCTACCAGATTGCCGGCACGGATCAAGCCCAGATTGAGGTGCGTTTCCAACCGATCGGCACGCCGCATCAACTCACCCGAAATAACGAGATAGAGTCCACGACAATCGGCTCCCTGGTCGAAGATCGTTTCCTGGCCGGCGAACGAAATGGACTGGGCCGAAGCCTCGAGCAGGCTTGCCGTGGCTGGCGGGCAGGCAAGCAGCTCCGCCAAGGGGCGTGCCGCAGGTTCGCATCCGCCACCTCTTCCCGCGGTTTGCATGGTTTCATCTCCCTTCACCCCGAACCTTCGATCCCCGCATTGTATTGCGCGCCAAAGAAAAGCGGAAGCAGCCGGCCGGGTGTTTCTGTTGCGGACTTGCGATGAAACGGATTCCATGTGCGTGAGACTCGAATTGAACCAACATCGAAAGCGCGCGGCTCGAGGTGTCTATCTATTCACCTCGGCGGCTCCACGACTTCATAGCTCGAGGCGTGCTTGGTTTAGTAAGCCGACATTCGACTACTCAACCGGCGACGGTTTGTCCCGCTTCTACATGAACCGTGGCAGCGCGGGCGACGCCTCCTGGCACGCAAAGTACTGGAACGCGCGAGCGTGCCAACAGCGAGAATGCAGTCCCATGCGGTCCAGGTGTCTCACTCGCACGCTTGACCCCGACGACCAGGATGCTCGGTCGATAGCGAGCGATCGCATCCGCAACCGCGTCTGCCGGGTTTCCATCTTTCACGATGCATCGTGCGGAGAGGCGTGCGCCGGGCCGGATTCCGAAGTCCTCAAGCGTTGTCTCCGCGGGGTTCAGGAACCCCATGGCTTCCGCCGCGGTCCGCGCATGGAGTACGAGCAGAGTGCGCTGAAAGGTTTCGGCCAACGACTGCGCCGCGGTTGCAGCGGCTGTGGTGGCTTCGTTCTTTTCAAGGGCAAGCAATACCGGCCCTCCCGGCGTTGGCCGGAACGGGCCCGCATTCCAATCCGCTGCGACGGCAAGCACCGGGCAAGCCGCCAGGCGGACCAGTTGCTCTGCGATCGCACCGACGACCACCGGACCTGCGCCCTGCTTCCCTTGCGTGCCAATGACGATGAGGTCAGCCTCATACTTTCGTGCAACGTCGATCAGCATTTCCGCAACCGCGCCCTGAAGCACTTCGGAGTGACTGTGAATCCCCTCCCGCAGCAACTCGTCGCTCATGCGATCGAGAACGGCACGCGCTTCTTCAGGCATACCGCGCAATACACCGCCGGGAATGCTGCCGACGGCTGCGTAGTCCACCGGATCGAGAGTGTAAGCCAACACAATGCGCGCGCCATACGCAGCTGCAAGTTTGCGCGCATACTCAAGGGCCGCATCCGAACGGCCGTCGAGATCAGTTGCCACAACAATGGTCTTCAGTCCAGACTCGAAGCCCACGCAAACCTCCAGCAACAGGCAATGGCCGAGCCAAGGCGTTGCGCACTCGACTCTTCGCCCGTTGGATTTTGAGTGTGCGCCTGCAAAGGAGCGGCAGCAGTGACACCTTTCACTCCGCACTGTGACTAATGTCACACGGCAACTCCTCAAGATTTGGCGCATTGGACCCAGACGTGCTAAAGCGTGTTCCCATCTCATGGGTCAATCCTGTAGCCTTTCCCGCGTCATGAAAACTCAAAGCAAACTGCCTGCTCCGTCATTCTCTGTCTTGCGCGGTGTGGCCTTGACCCTCTTCGTCATCGGCCTCGCGCTGCTATCTGGTGCCTGCTTCGCTCAGGCGCCGGTTCCCGACTCGCCGGCCATCGAAGCGCAGGCGAAAGCTCTGCTCGCTAAGCTTTCTCTCGAACAGAAAATCGAACTGATCGGCGGGGTGGACGAGATGTTCACCCACGCGCAACCTGCGATTCATCTGCCGCGCTTGAAAATGTCAGACGCCTCGGTCGGCGTGCGCACCTTTGGACCGACGACTGCCTATGCCGGCGGCGCAGCCCTTGCTGCGACCTGGGATCGCGACTTCGCGCGCAAGCTCGGCGAGAGCCTGGGCAAGGACGCGCGGGCGCGTGGAGTCAACTTCCTGCTTGGGCCGGGCGTGAACATTTCTCGCTCGCCGGTGAGCGGCCGCAACTTCGAATATCTGTCAGAGGATCCGTTTCTGAACGCGGCGCTCGCCGTTCCCTATATCGAGGGCGTGCAGTCGCAAGGCGTGAGTGCAACGGTCAAACACTATGCCCTGAACAACCAGGAGTACAACCGGCACAACGTCGACGTTGAGGCGGATGAGCGCACTATGCGCGAGCTCTATTTGCCCGCGTTTGAAGCCGCGGTCACCAAAGGCCACGTGGATGCGGTCATGGATTCCTACAACCTCATCAATGGATCGCATGCGACGCAGAACGATTTTCTGAACCTGAATGTCCTGAAAGGCGATTGGGCATTCCAGGGCGTTCTGATGTCGGATTGGGATGCGACTTACGACGGCGTCGCGGCTGCGAACAACGGCCTCGATCTCGAAATGCCCTCTCCGCGCTTCATGAACACGAAGGTCCTGGTGCCCGCAGTTCAAAGTGGCGCGGTGAAGGAAGCAACGATCGATGACAAGGTGCTTCGCCTTCTGCGCGTGGCCCTGCGCTATGGATGGCTCGACCGCCCGCAACTCGATCTCGATGACCCCATTTATTCTTCGGCCGACCGACCGGTGGCGTTGCGCGGCGCGCTTGAGAGCATCACCCTCTTGAAGAACGAGGGGCGCCTTCTTCCTCTGGATATGGCCAAGATCAAAACCATCGCCGTGATCGGCCCCGATGCGTGGCCGGCGGTGCCGGGCGGCGGCGGATCGTCGCAGGCTACGGCCTTCGACCCTGTCAGCATTGTCACAGGGATCGTAAACCTCGTCGGAGCCAACGTGCGCGTGCTCTACACCCGCGGCCTGCCGGAGATGACCGATATCTTCTGGCATACGCACTGGGCTGGCGGCATCGAAGAAGCAACGTATGCCAGCAAGGACTTTTCGGGAACTCCGGCGACGACGAATCTGCAGGGGATCGCGAACTACAAAGAAGAGTGGTGGGGTCCTGAGGACAAAACACCGAGGAGCATTCGCTACACCGCGTCGTACAAGGCCGGCAAGGCAGGCAAATATTTGGTGCTCGCCGCGGCCTCGGGCAACGATCGCTACAAGATCAGCGTTGACAGTAAACAGATTCTTGAACAAACCCAGGTTGAGGGTCAGCATCCGGAATCAGCTTCCGTCGAGCTCTCCGCCGGACAAACCGTCCAGTTCGTCGCCGACTACTTGCCGGGGTTTGTCGGCAATCGATTCGCGCTCGGCATCGTGAACGAAGAGGAAATGATTTCGGAAGAGGTAAAGAAGTATGCAGCCGCCGCGGATGTTGCTGTCGTGTCCGTTGGCTTCAATCCATCCACCGAGAGCGAAGGATTTGATCGGAGCTTCACGTTGCCATGGGGACAGGACGCGCTGATCGACGCTGTGGCCGCGGCCAATCCGCATACCATCGTGACGCTCACAGGCGGAGGCGGCATGGACACCCGGCGCTGGCTCGATAAGGTTCCCGCATTGCTGTACACGTGGTATCCCGGACAGGAGGGCGGAACAGCCGTCGCGGATGTGCTCTTCGGCAAGCACGACCCGGAAGGCAAGCTGCCAGTAAGTTTCGATCGCAGCTGGGAAGATGATCCGTCTTTCCGGTACTACTACCCGATTTCTGGCGCGGACACCTCACTGCACGTCACCGAAGTTGGCCATCCCCCCGTGGACTACGTGATTCCGCACGTGAAGTACGACGACAAGCTGATGGTGGGCTATCGCTACTGGACCACGACGGGCAAGCATCCTCTCTTTCCCTTTGGCTTTGGGCTAAGCTACACCACGTTCCGCTTCTCCAGGCTCGAGGCCCCTGCAACGGCTGCATCCGGATCGACGATCACAGTAGGCTTCGATGTGACCAACACGGGGAGCCTGGAAGGCGCCGAGGTGGCAGAGCTCTATGTCTCCGATCCTTCGGCAAAGGCGCAACGGCCCGAGCGCGAGTTGAAAGGCTTCGAGAAGGTGCATCTGGCGGCGGGCGAAACGAAACACGTGGCGCTCTCGCTGGACGCACGCGCTTTCAGTTATTGGGATGAAGCTGCGCACAAGTGGACGATCGATCCCGGCAAGTTTGTCGTCCGCGTCGGCGACTCGAGTGAGAACACGCCGCTCATGGCCGATCTGACGCTGCAATAGTCGCGCTCAGTAATCCCATCCGGCCCGTCGCTTCCTGCGGCGGGCTGACTTTTTGCTCCGGAGGTTCGGGCAGATACGATGAGAGGATGAAGCGCGTTCTCTTGTCGTGGAGCAGCGGGAAAGACAGCGCCTGGACCCTGCACGTTCTGCGCCAGCAGCCGGAGATTGAAGTGGTCGGGCTGCTGACCACGCTGAACACGGAATTCCAACGCGTCGCCATGCACGGGGTACGGCGATCGGTGCTTGAGGCGCAGGCACACGCCGCACGACTGCCCCTTTGGATCGTACCTCTGCCCTGGCCTTGCTCCAACGAAATCTACGAGCAGCGCATGGCCGTGGTCTGCGAACGCGCGGTGCGGGAACGCGTGGAGGCAATCGCATTCGGCGACCTGTTTCTGCGCGATGTGCGCGTCTATCGAGAGAAGCAAATCAGCGGAACAGGGCTGGAACCGCTCTTTCCACTCTGGGAGATTCCGACCGATCAGCTCGCCCGCACCATGATTGCGGGCGGACTGCGCGCCAAGTTGACGTGCGTCGATCCGAAGCAATTGCCCGCTTCGTTCGCCGGACGCGACTTTGATGCAGCACTGCTCCGCGAGCTGCCGGCTTCGGTCGATCCCTGCGGCGAACGCGGCGAGTTTCACACCTGTGTGTACGCGGGGCCGATGTTTGCCGAGCCTATTCCGCTTGAGTCCGGAGAAATCGTGCAGCGCGAGGGCTTCATCTACGCGGATTTCACGGAGCACGCCGCGGTGTTGCCCTAGATCCTGGTGCAGCGCGAATCTTCCTTCTCGCGCTCACGGCTGGGGCCCGGGAGTTGCGGGCGGCAAGCCTACCTCTGCAGCCGGAGGCAGCGTGTGCGTGGTGTACCAGCGATGAATCACGAGCTGCCACTGATCGCCGCGTCCGATCCAAAGCTGTGTTGCGGCCTGGTACCGAGCCATATCGTTGGCGAGCCAGTAGGGGCGGTTGTCGCGCAGCCATTCTTGCTGGTAGAGCTGGCCCAGCAGAGCATAGCCATCGCGAAGATCCTGCATACGCCCATTGTTTGAGCCGATGGTGTGCATGGTGTTCGAGACTTCTTCCCACCGGCTCTGGTCGCCGGCCATCGCCTGCGCCTGGCTGTAAAGAGTCGCGCATTCATGCGCGATCTGAAACTTGTAGCCGATGAAATCGATGCGCCGCGCACCCAACTCCATGGCGTCGAGCGCTTCCTGGTTGTCGAGCTTGCCGGCTGCGCGCGCCTGCGCTAGCAGCGTGATCGCCCGCTCCGCGTCGAGACGCAGCTCGCCTGCCACGGGCAGCAGCTTCGCCGAGAGTTCCTGCCCCGCGGGCGAAAAAGGATCGATCCAGAAATAACTATCCTGGGCGTCGTCGAGCCCAGCATTCTTCAGCACGGCATGAGCGGCCATCAATGCTCGTTCGGCGTCGCTGACTTTCCCGGTCGCGTCGTCATGGAATGCCTGGCCGAAGCTTGCAGTGAAAGTGTCTTCTGAACTTTCGCCTTGCTGCCAGCTCGCCGCGGCGCCAAAGAGAACGCCAAACCAATTCTGGTCGGGGATGCCTTCGCCGTCGTCGTTCCACACGGTGTTCAACATGCCCGTTGCGCCGAGCTTCTGCCCGTCGCGCACAAAGGCGCGAATGTTGCCGAGAGCCTCATTGTTGTTGGGGAAAACGCGGTTCCAGTTGTTGACGCCGGTCGCTACCCAGGTTTCCAGCCCGGACTTGATGAACGGCTCCAGATTCTTGGTAAAGTCGGGCTTGGCGTCATAGTGCCACGACACAGCAATCATGTCCTTGGGAAGCGTGCCCACAAGTTCCGGCGAGTTTTCTGCGACATCGCCCCAGAACAGAAGCCGCTTGTGGTAGGGCGCGAGTTGCGCATGAATCTTGCCGAGGAAGTCCAGGTACACCTTGCCCAATCCCTGTTGCTGCACCTCATCGCGCGTGCGGCCCAGGCCCAGCTCGAAGGTTTCATCCGCCCCGATATGCGCGTAGGGCGCGGGAAACACCTTCGCCAGTTCGCCGAACCACTCGCCGATTTGGGGCAGCGTCCCCGCATCGCCCGGAGCCAGCACAGCACCGTGTGGAGTTTCGCCCAGATGCGCGTATTCTTCGAACTTCAGCAAGTGATGCAGATGCCCGAACGATTCCTGTTCGGGGATCACCATGATGTGATATTTCGCCGCGTAGTCGACTAGCTCGCGCGCCTCGTCAGGCGTCATCGCTCCACCAGGAAAAGCTGCCACCGGCGTCGACGCGTAGGCGAAGGTGTGCTCGAAGTAGGGCGAGAAAATGTTGTACTTGTACGCGGCCAGGGTGCGGATCTCGCGCTTGAGAAAATCTGCGTTCGGCATGGGCCCGCGCGACCAGTCGTCGCTCAGGCCGCGATGCGCCATCGCCGGCCAGTCGCGCAGGGTGGGTTCGAGGAGCAGCGCGTCTTTTCCCGTGCCGCGGATTAATTGTTTGACCGTTTGCACACCATAGAAAAGGCCTGCTGAGGTCTCGGCGATCACCGCGAGGCCTTTTTTGCCATCCGGCACAACGATGTATCCCTCGTCATGCATAGCCGGGTCAAACTTCGCATCATGGTGCGCGAGCAGCGACTCCGCCTCATGCGAGTCGGAACGCTCCAGACGAATCGCTACGCCTTCATGCTCGGCGAGGCGCACATCGCGGTCCTTCAACGCGTCTTCGAGATCCTGCGCGGCAAATGCATCCTCGAAATCCTTGCCGGCGGAAACGACGACGCCCGACTCTCCCACGGGAACCGACGCAACTGCCGTGCACTCCCGCGGCGCGGGGACGAGGTGGAGATCAGCGCACACGGACGCAGCAGGAGTCTGCGCCAAGGCAACCGCACCAACGGAGCACACGAAAACCAGAGAAACAAAATGCAAAGAAAGACGCATCAGCTCATCCTCGATACAGCAAAGTCGAATGCAAGCCTACAGCATCCCCTTCCGGCCTGTACACTGCAAAGTAATCGTTTCGTGGCCAAATGATCAAGCCAACGCCCTAATCTAGCCAAAACGCTCGTCTCAACTGACAATCGTCGGATGCAGTGGGAGCGGCTGCGCACGCAAAGAGTCGGCGGTCCCGCGGACAAAAGTTAGCCAGCCTATCCCCGCAAGCTCCGCAGCGCCGGATAGAGCCTGCGCCAATGTGCGTAGCCGGCTTTGTAGGTGGCCACGTCTGCGGGGTCGGGCTCGATGCGCTGGGCAACTTCGATGGCCTCAGCACATGCCTCGTCGAGATTGGCCCAGTGATTTGTGCCTACGCCCGCCATCAACGCGCAGCCAAACGCGCCTCCCTCTTCGGCGGTGAGGATTTCGACTGCTTGCGCATAGACGCCGGCCTGGATCTTGCGCCACAGCGAACCGCGCGCACCGCCACCGCCAAGCCGGATGGCCTTGACCGGGATGCCGAGCTCGGCGAAGAGCGTGAATGTGTCCTCAAGGGAATAGGCAACGCCTTCGAGCACGGACCGCACAAAGTGAGGCGCAGTGTGAATCGTGCCGACGCCGGCGAATGCAGCTCGCACTTCGGGATCCAGGTGCGGCGTGCGCTCGCCGAGAAGATAAGGCGCCCATTCCAAGCCTTCACTGCCGGCCGGAATCTTGGCCGCTGCAGCCGTCAACACGTCGTAGTCCAATCCCGCGAAAAACGTCTCACGCAACCAGCGGAGACTCAGACCCGCCGACTGGGTCACGCCCATCACGTGCCATACGCCGGGCACCGCGTGGCAGAAGGTGTGGAGCCGACCCTTGGGATCTTTAGTCGGCTGTGCAGTTGCGGCAAAGACCACACCTGATGTGCCAATGGTCGCAGAAACCGATCCAGGCTGCAGAATGCCCATTCCCACAGCGCCTGCTCCCTGGTCGCCCGCTCCGGCAACCACTGGAGTTCCAGCCTTCAACCCAGTCAATCCAGCTGCACTCTCACTGATCTTGGCGCAGACCTCAGGCGACTCGTAGACTTTCGGCAACCAGCTCTCGGGAATCCCCGCGGCCTCGGCAACTTCCTTCGACCAGCGGCGATGCGTCACGTCGAGCAGCAAGGTCCCCGAGGCTTCCTGCACGTCGATCGCGAACTCGCCGGTGAGCCGGTAGCGCACGTAATCCTTGGGGCACATGATGTGCTTTGTCTTGGCAAAGATTTCCGGCTCGTGCGTTTTGACCCACAGCAGTTTGGTCAAGGTGAAATTCGGCAAAGCGGGATTGCATGTGAGCTCAATGAGTTTTTCATAGCCGATCTTTGCGTGCAGCCAGTCGCACTCGGGCTGCGTGCGCGTGTCGCACCAGATGAGCGAGGGGCGCAGCACGGCGCCGTTTCCGTCGAGCAATACTGCTCCGTGCATCTGGCCGGTCAAGCCAATGGCCGCGATGGGTTGCCGCGGTTCGGGCGCGGCGGCAAGCGCGGCGCGGATGGCATCCTGCGCAGCGCGCCACCAGTCTTCGGGATCCTGCTCGGCCCAGCCGGGATGCGGCGTTCGAAACGGCGCGTGCTCGCTCGATGCGCCGCTGATCAATCTCCCTTTCGCATCCACCACCACGGCCCGCGTTCCGCCGGTGCCCACATCCATACCCAGGAACCACATGCTGGCTTTCTCCTCTTGCGTAAATCGTTTTTCTCGGCGTTCGCCAGCATACCAGCTTTCCTGAATGCCGCAAAAGATGCCGCGTGCGCAGGAGAATACCGTTCCCACCCGCCTGCTCCGATCGTGTACACTCCTTGCACTCGCTCCTTCCCAGCATTTCCCCCCACAGCGATACATCTTTTTGCAATGAAAGAAAGGGACAGCATGACCGCGTCCGCAGCACCTTCGCCCGATCAAATTCTGCAAACCGGCCTGGCCTTCTGGGCTTCAAAGACACTCCTCAGCGCCGTCGAAATGGAGGTCTTTACCGAACTCGCCAAGGGACCCGAAAGCCCCGACAAACTCAGCGGCCGCCTCGGCCTGCATCCTCGTTCGGCGCGCGATTTTCTTGACGCTTTAGTGGCTCTCGGATTTCTCGAACGATCGAACGGAGGCTACGCCAATACTCCAGCGACCAATCTTTTCCTCGATAAGCACAAGCCGTCGTACATCGGCGGCATTCTGGAGATGGCCAACAAGCGGCTTTACCATCACTGGGGCAAGCTAACCACGGCGCTTCGAACCGGCGAGCGGCAAAATGAGCAGCCGGGCGAGGCCGAAGTGTTCACAGCTCTTTACGCTGACCCAACACGCCTCAGAGGATTCCTGCGCGCGATGACGGGCGTAAGCCGCGGCGCCAATCTCGCCATTGCGTCGAAGTTTCCGTGGGACAAATATAAGACCGCGGCCGACTGCGGCACCGCGCAAGGTGATCTGATCGTCCAGGTGGCGATCAAGAATCCTCACCTCGCGTGCATTGGATTCGATCTGCCTGAGGTTGCGCCGGTCTTCGAAGAATATGTGGAAGAGAACAGCCTCACGGCACGGGTTCGCTTTCAGCAGGGCAATTTCTTCCGAGACGCATTCCCAAAGGTCGACGTGATCTTGATGGGTCACATCCTGCACGATTGGAATCTCGAAGAAAAACGGACGCTGATCCGCAAGGCTTACGATGCTCTTCCTCCAGGCGGCGCATTCGTTGCGTACGATGCCGTGATCGACGACGACCGCTCCAAAAACGCCTTCGGCTTGCTGATGAGTTTGAACATGCTCATCGAAACGCCAGGCGGATTCGACTATTGCGGTGCCGACTGCATGCAATGGATGAAGGAAGCCGGCTTCAAAGAGACTCGCGTGGAGCACCTGGTTGGACCGGATTCGATGATTGTCGGGATCAAGTAGGGAATCGCAAGAAACCGAGTCGGCGACACGGAAGTTCGGCCGGCCAAAGCAGCCGCCTGAACTTTTTTGTACCCACCGGCGTATAGTTCCTGCAACGGCTCTTCGCTACCTTCCCCGGCATCAGCCCATTTCCGACCGCACGGAGGCTCGGTATGGCGCATCTCTACGAGCAATTCAGGTTGGTTCTTCGCAGACTGGCGAGGGCACCCCTTTTCAGCATCATCGTCCTGCTCACGCTGGCGCTGGTGATCGCTGCCAACACCGTGGTCTTCAGCGTCGTGGAAGGCGTGCTGCTGAAGCCCCTCAATTACCCTCGCTCGGAGGAGTTGATCGGCGTCTGGTACAAGGCCCCCGGTGTCGGGCTTCCGAACATCATCATCGGATCGTTCCTCTATCTGACCGATCGCGACCAGAACAAAACCCTGCAGGACGTCGGGGCGTATCGCGCCGACTCTGTCAGCGTGACAGGCATCGGACAGCCCGAGCACACCCAGTCTGTGACGGTCACGGATGGCACGCTGCCGCTGCTCGGCGTCCGGCCCATGCTGGGCCGTCTCTTCACGCGCCGCGACGACTCGGCGGGCGCTCCCAAAACCGTCATCCTCTCGTACGGTTATTGGCAAAAGAGATTCGGCGGCAACCGTTCCGCCATTGGCCGTAGTCTCACCGTCGACGGATCCGCGCACGAGATCATCGGGGTTCTGCCCCGCGACTTTCGATTCCTCGACGAGACCGACGCCTCTCTCTATATACCCATGCAGATCGACCGAAACCAGGTGAAGCTGGGCAATTTCAACTACGAAGCCTTGGCGCGCCTGAAACCTGGCGTGACCCTGGAGCAAGCCAGCGCCGATATTGGGCGCATGGTGCCCATCGCGATCCACAGTTATCCCGCACCGGAGGGCTTCAGTACGAAGGTCTTTGAATCGGCACAGATACAGCCTAATCTTAAACCACTTAAGAAAGTCGTCGTGGGCGATATAGGCAACGTGCTTTGGGTGCTGATGGGATCCATCGCCATGGTGCTGCTGATTGCCTGCGCCAATATCGCCAACCTGCTCCTGGTCCGGGCGGAAGGGCGTCACCGGGAGTTGGCCATTCGCTCTGCTCTGGGCGCCAGTCGCTCCAGCATCGCCTCCGAGCTTCTGCTCGAAAGCATGATCCTCAGCCTGGCAGGAACGATGGTGGGGCTGGGCGTTGCCTTCGCCGCACTGCGCATCCTGGTCGCCACCGCGCCTGCAGGGCTTCCCCGCATCAGCGAGATCGGCATCGACTCGCCCGTGCTGCTCTTCTCGCTCGGGCTCGCTCTTGTTGTCGGACTGGTCATCGGCTTGATCCCGGTACTCAAATACTCCCGGGTTCAGACCAGCACGGGCCTGCGGGAAGGCGGACGGTCCCTCAGCCAAAGTCGCGAGCGCCATCGGGCGCGTAAGACACTGGTGATAATTCAGGTCTCGCTTGCACTGGTTCTGCTCATCTGTTCGGGGCTCATGATCCGCACCTTCCGCGCCATGGTGCGCGTCTCGCCTGGTTTCACCGACCCTGCATCGCTTGAGACTTTCAGCATCTACATTCCAGAAACCCAAATACCAGATACCCAGAAGGAGCGCGTCCTGCGCACGCAGCAGGCGATCGCAGACAAGCTCGCCGCGATTCCCGGCGTGCGATCGGTCAGCATATCGACGTCAATCCCCCTGAACGGCGACATGAACTTTAACCCGGTCGCGGCCGCAGACCACTTCTACAAAGACGGCGAACTGCCTCCGCTGCGGGCCTTCAAATACATTGGGCCCGGGACGTTCGCAACCATGGGAACGCCGCTCGTCGCCGGCCGGGACGTGACCTGGGCCGAGGAATATGAGAAGCGTCCGGTAGCGATCGTCAGCGAAAACTTTGCCCGCGAATACTGGGGCACGGCGGCAAACGCTCTCGGCAAGCGGGTGCGCGAGGCGCAAACAGAGGATTGGCACGAGGTGATCGGCGTTGCCCGCGACGTCTACTACGATGGCGTCAGCCAGCCAGCTTCCTCGATTGCCTATTGGCCGCTCTACCAGGACCACTTCAACGGCGACAAAGAGATGATGCGGCGTTCTGTGAATTTCATTCTCCGCACGCCGCGCGCCGGCTCAGCCGCTCTTTTCAGCGAAATGCAAAGAGCGGTCTGGGCGGTGGACCCCGATCTGCCGCTCGCCGATGCAAAAACGGTAGGCGACCTTTATCGCAAATCGATGGCGCGTACGTCGTTCACCCTGGTCATTCTTTGTGTCGCGGGCAGCATGGCGCTCCTGCTGGGCGTGCTCGGCATTTACGGCGTCATCGCCTACGCGGTTTCGCAGCGGTCGCGCGAAATCAGCATCCGTCTTGCGCTCGGAGCCCGGCGCGAAACGGTGACCTCCATGTTTGTCCTGGAGGGTTTATCGCTCACCGGCATCGGCGTCGCTATCGGACTCGTTGTCGCATTCCTGACCATGCGGCTCATGTCTTCTCTGCTGTTTAACGTGCCCCCTGTGGACCCCTGGACGTATGCTTTGGCCACCGGGTGCGTGCTGGTGATTGCGGCCCTCGCTTCTTACCTGCCATCGCGCCGGGCCACCACGATCGACGTGGTGGAGGGCCTTCGTGCAGAGTGATTTACGCAGGTCGCACGCGATGTACCGCATTGCGCAACGCCCACCCGTGGTGTGATCGATCGCACAGGGGAATCCAAAGGCGCAGGTAAGAATGAAGCATAGCCGGAACCTGCTCCTTCAGGCCGGCCCGGAGACCGTACAGATGAGCGATCTCGCCCCTATTGCCGAAGCCGTAGTCGTCGACCCGCTGGTCAGCCACCCGGCCGACTACCACGTCTTCCATAAGTTTCTCGCGCGCTGCAAGTCGTTGCCGGCCATCACGACTGCCGTGGTTTGGCCGCTTTCGGATGTGGCTTTGAAAGGCGCAACCGAGGCAGTCGCTGCGGGACTGATCGAACCCACGCTCATCGGCGACGAAGCCGAGATGAAAGCTCTGGCGCTAAAGATCGGCGTCGACATCAGCAAATTGTCAACCTTGCAGGCGGACACAGAGAGCAGGGCGGCGGAGCTCGCCGTGGCCATGTGCCGCAGCGGAAACGCCCAGGCGATGATGAAGGGCAGCCTGCACACCGACGAGCTGATGAAAGCCGCCATGCAGCGCGACACGGGCCTGCGCACTTCGCGCCGGATCACCCACGTCTTCGTCATGGACACTCCCGCCTATGCGCGCACGCTGCTCATTACCGACGCCGCAATCAATATCAAGCCGGAATTTGAAGACAAGATCCACATCGTGCAGAACGCGATCGATCTCGCCCATGCGCTCGGAATTCCCGAGCCTAAGGTTGCACTGCTCTCTGCCATCGAAACAGTAAACCCCAAAATACCGTCCACGATGGAAGCCGCGGCACTCTGCAAGATGGCCGATCGCGGCCAGATCACGGGCGGCATTCTCGACGGACCGCTGGCCTTTGATACTGCGGTCAGCGCAAAGGCCGCCAAGATCAAACATCTGGATTCGCCAGTCACGGGGCAGGCCGACATCCTGGTCGTCCCGGATCTGGAGAGCGGCAACATGCTGGCCAAGCAGCTGGAATATCTAGGCGGCGCGCAGCTCGCAGGCATCGTCCTGGGCGCAAGGGTTCCAGTGATCCTGACCAGCCGTGCCGACTCGGCCGAGACACGATTGACCAGTTGCGCCGTTGCAGTTCTGTTGCACTATGCCACTCATCCGGTCGAACCGGCCTGAGACTCTCCCTCTCCCAGATTGCAAAATGGACGCCGCCCTGTGTGGCGTCCATTCTTTTTCCACCGTTCGAATTGAGTACACCTTCGCACAGCTCCCTGCATCCTATTTCATGCCTGACGAGATCGGAGCGTGGATTGGTGCGCGCTCGAAGACCCTCGACGGGAAAGGAGTTTCATGTCGACCCATACGAGTCCTCAATCGAAGGCGGCCAAAACCAGCGTTTCCGATGGCTTCGGCCCTGAAGATGTGAAGAACCTATCCAGTGTGCTCAACGCGCTGCTGGCCGACGTTTTTTCGCTATACCTCAAAACAAAGAACTTTCACTGGCACATGAGCGGAGCGCATTTCCGCGACTATCACCTGCTGCTTGACGAGCAAGCGGCGCAGATCTTCGCCATCAGCGACGATATTGCAGAACGCGTGCGCAAGATCGGCGGCACGACACTGCGTTCAATCGGCCACATCGCCCGCCTGCAGCGCATCACAGACAACGATCAGGAGTTTGTACCGGCCCGAGATATGCTTCTCGAACTGCATGCCGACAACAAAGCTCTGGTGGAAAGCCTGCGCGCCGCACACGAGGTGGCGAGCAAGGCGAACGACTTCGCTACAACCAGCCTGATTGAAGTGTGGATCGATGAAGCCGAGCGCCGTGCGTGGTTCCTCTTCGAAGCCACCCGGTAAGACAATCACACGATCGTAAGGATCTCTCCCCCGGAAACAGCAAAAGGTCGCGCCCGACGCGACCTTTTGCTTGGTCTGATTCTTTTCGCCTGTGCCTCAATCCATCGAGAGGCTGAGCTGGTGCCGGACATCGGCTCCGCGGATCCAGAAAATCACATCGGCGGCAATGTTCGAGGCATGGTCGGCAATGCGCTCGAGGCTGCGCGATACCATCAGGCCGTTCATCGCCTGCTGCGTGTACTGCGGCTTTTCCTGGATGAGCTTGAGCAGATCGGCATGAGCGCGCCGGTTCATGCGGTCGATCTCGTCGTCCATCTCACGCACGGAATCAGCCAGGCGGGCATCGCCTTCGAGCAGCGATTGGATCGCAGTGCGAATCATCCGGCCCGCAAACTCGCCCATCGCAGAGTAGTCAACGGGGAGTTCGACCTCCTCGGACTTGATAATGTCCCGCGTCCGCCGCGAGATGCCCATCGACTGATCCCCGATCCGCTCCAGGTCTCCGTTGATCTTGATAACCGCCAGAATAAACCGCAGGTCGATCGCCATAGGCTGCTCCTTGGCGAGCAGTTCATAGGCCATCTCGTCGAGTTCGCGCTGTGCCGTATTGATCGCGGTTTCATTCTGCTTGACGTACTGGCACAGACCCTGGTCCCGCTGCAGGTATGCGTCGACCGCCGACTCCACCGCGAGCTGGGCGAGCGCGGCCATCGCAAGAAGCTTGTCCTTGAGCTCAGCCAGCTGAAGTTGAAAGTGAATCCGGGGCACCGATAGAGATCTCCCTCGCTTGATTGTGCAACAACGAATGTTACTCGTCTGCAAATTTCCGCAGCCTCATGCATCTCGTGTGATCCAAAAGTCACTGAATCGCAATGGGTAGAGGGCAAACGCAGGCATCGTCGCACCCCCGCATTTTTCTTTTGTATGAACGAAGTCCACGTCTCCCTGACATTCGGCGCTCCCTTCCCGCATCGGCTTGCCGGCGCCTTCCGCACAGGGTTGACTTCTTTCTAAATAACCCGCTTTACTAGGGTCGCATGGCCCGATCGCCGCAGAGACCTTTCGTTTGGGCATCCGATGCAGGAGGGTGCCTTCGGACCTCAGACAACGGACCGTGGCGCAAGCTGCGTCTTCCGCGCGAACTGGTCGTGCTGTTGGCCTGCCTAGCCTTGGGCGGCTGCCATGGCGCTGTTCCCGCAGCCGAAACCGAGGGCGACCCACTGCTGGTTCTTCGCAGTACAAGCTTTCAAGACAGCCGTTTTGCGAATGCCTTCACCTGCAACGGAGCCAATAAATCCCCCGCGCTCAACTGGAGTGCGCCTCCGGCAGCAACCAGGAGCCTCGCCCTGATTCTTTACGACGAGGACACCCCGGGAAGCGGCTTCGTGCACTGGGTGCTCTTTGATCTGCCGCCAACAGCCCTCTCGCTTGCCGAGACTGTACCCGCGTCGGCGCAATTGCCAGACGGTTCGCGTCAGGGGCGCAACGATTTTGGCGACCTCGGCTATGGCGGCCCATGCCCTCTGGGGCACTCGCAGCATCACTACATTTTCGTGCTCTTCGCGCTGGATAAGAAACTGAACCTGCCCGCCGGCGCATCGCGGGTGGATGTGGACACGTCGATGAGGGGTCACGTGCTGGCGCGAGGCACGCTGGTCGAAACCTTCAGCCGCTAACAGGCGCCGTTGCACACTGCGCTCATCTCGGCCCCTTTAGCCTCATGGCCTGCCGCGGCCAGCGCGGCCAGCGCAAGAGCCACGATAACGACCGTGATGGCAAGGACTGGCGGATAAGTGCCCCATCGCTCGGCAATCAGCGCCTGCGCTTTGCCGTTCCACGAGGTGATGAGCCCGCCCAGCTGATAGGCAAGCCCGGGAGCAGTCGCGCGCACCGGCGCCGGAGAGAGTTCCGTCAGGTACGCCGGCACCACGCCCCACGCGCCCTGCACCATGAACTGCATCAACACGGCGCCAACGCCCAGCATCGTCGCCGAGTGCCCGTACGCGTAAAGTGGAATGACCGGAATCGACAGAAGAGCTGCCGTGACGATCGCGGGTTTGCGGCCCCATCGCTCGGAAAGTTCTCCGAAAACATAACCGCCCACGATCGATCCCAGGCCATACAAAACGCCGATCAAGCCGACCGTCTGGGGCGTCAACTTCATCTGCACGGTGAGAAACGTCGGATACACATCCTGCGTGCCGTGCGAGAAACTCATGAACGCCGTCATGAGCAACACCAGAAACAGAAAGCGCGGCAAGAACTTGAGAAGATGCGCGGGAAGCAACGGCCCCGCCTTGCGTTGGGTGGCACGGCTGGCGGCGCCCGCTTGCCACACCGGCGACTCGTCGACACGCGCCTGCACGTAAAGCACGAGCAGCGCAGGGCTGGCGCCGACAAGGAACAGTCCACGCCAGCCGATGTGGGGAAACAGGAAGCCAAAAGCGGCCGACGCCAGAATCGATCCGAGGGCGTACCCCTCCTGCAGGATGCCGGAGAAAGCTCCGCGCCCTTGTTTGGGCAATGTTTCAAAGGCCAATGCCGCACCGACGCCCCACTCGCCGCCCATCGCGATGCCAAAGAGCGCGCGCAAAACCAGCAACACGTTCATCGAGGGCGCGAAGGCGCAGGCCAGTTCAATGACCGAAAAACTGAGGATGTTGGTGATCAGAATCGGGCGGCGCCCGTACCGGTCGGCGAGCATGCCGAAGACCAACGCGCCGACCGGCCGGAAAGCCTGCGTCAGAAACACGGCGCCGAGCACGTCGGAAGGCTTGGCATGGAAATCTGTTGCAATCGCCTTGACGCAGAAGATCAGAAGAAAAAAGTCGAGGCTGTCGAGTGTCCAGCCCAGGAAGGAAGCGAAGAAGGCGTGTCGTTGGCTGCGGCTCAACTGCTTGAAGTCGCGGAAAAATGACATGTGCCGGAGCATAGCAGAGCATTCTGCATGCTCGCTGAGGCGCGAAGCCCAGGCTGAAGAAGATGCCTATCTCCGCCAGTCGAACGAACGGTTCGACTTAGAGCGTGCTATAAAAACTTTCTTGACTTTTCACGAAACCCGTCGCTATACTCCCGGCGCTTGAGTAAATCGAATTACTCAACTCCCCTGAGGAGATCACCCTAGCTGGAGTTCTCCGGAAGCGCACGATCGCCGGACACCAATCCAAGGAGACGTCGCCATGTTGCATTCCCAGGAAGGCCGCAGGACATCCCTGCTTCAAAACCGGCTTCTATTGCTCGCCTTCACGATCTTCATTCTCGCGCTCGCTGCCCCTGGTAGCCTGCATGCGCAGACCGTCGCTACCTACAACTTCGATGATGGAACCGCCGACGGCTGGGTCTCGTTCTTTAATGCAAGTACCCCCGTGGCCAGCAACGCTGCCGCAGAAACAGGCAGCGACAGTTTGCTCACGACGACGAACTCGACCGGGCAGGGCGGGCCGTCGCTTCCCGTCACGACCGTTCTCCAGGCAGGAGCCAAATACACCATCACTGGCTTCGTGATGCTGACCAACGGAGAGGCCGCAACAGATGCCAACTTCACCATTCAGCGCACCGATCCGAGCTGCACGGGCGGCACATGCTTTGACACCATCGGCACCTACCAGGTCCCGGTGTCGGATTCGGGCTGGGTGCAGATCGGCGGAAGCTACACCGTCTCGACAACAGAAACCGCCATGACGCTGTATGCGCAACTGGTGGGACCGACAACGCCACAGTCCTTCTATCTTGATGACGTCGTCATTACGCAGACCGCGCCTCCGCCCGGCGGGACGCCAGTTGCTACGTACACGTTCTCCGATGGCGGCCTCGACGGCTGGGCGCCTTTTGGCACTCCAACCGTGACGAATGCTGCGCCACCAATTCCCGATCCCAACGGAGACACGAACAGCCTGCTGACGACCAATCGCACCGCGACGTATATGGGCCCAAGCCTCAACCTATTGAGCGTGCCCAATGTGGTCGCCGGAGCGACTTACCAGGTGACTGCGTACGTTCTGCTCGCAACTCCCGATAGCGCCAATCCGACGGTCACGATTTCGACCAAGACTGCGGACTGTGCGACAAGCGGATCGTTTGGCAACATCGCAACCTCTGGCGCGCTCTCGAGCACCGCGTGGACCAAGGTGCAAGGCACATTCAGCTTCAGCGATCTGCCCGGTCCGCCTACCAGCCTGACTCTTTACCTCCAATCAAGCAGCGCAACCGATTCGTTCTACATCGGCGACGTCGTCATCAGCGAGCTTGCGCCTCCGCCGCCGAACCCGAGCCAGCAGGACAACTCCGGCATCTCTACCAACTTTGAAGATGGAGGCCTGGATGGCTGGAGCTCGCGCGCCGGCTCGACCGTGGCCAACAGCACCGCCGCAGCGCACACTGGATCGAACAGCCTGTTGACGACGGGTAGAACCGCCAACTACGACGGCCCGCAGATCAATGTGAGCAACAAGATGTATCCGGGCTCGAAGTACAACATCAGCGCCTGGGTGTTGCTGACGCCGGCGGACAATTCGTCGCACGTAATCAACATGAGCCTGCAAACCACGCTCGATGGGACCACCAGTTTCCCAAGCATTACGAGCTATCCGGGTGTGACCGTGCCCGCCGACGGAAATTGGCACCAGATCAGCGTGATGGGCTACACCATGGGGAACAGCTACGATCCCGGCACTGCGTTTCTCTATTTCCAGACGGTTCCTGCGTCCGGAAGCGATCTGGTGTCGTTCTACATCGACGACTTCCAGCTCGCCTACGTGCCGCCTCCGATGATTCAAACCGATATTCCTTCGATCTACAAAACACTTTCGGCGTTCTTCCCGGTGGGTGCTGAAGTGGATTCGACAGATCTCTCCGGGCCGCACGCGCAACTGCTCACAATGCACTTCGACAGCATCACTTCAGGAAACGACATGAAGTGGAGCTCCGTAGAAAATACAAAGGGCACTTACACCTTCGGTCCTGCCGACGCTGAGGTTGGGTTGGCGGAGTGCGCCGACATGCGGATCCGCGGCCACAACCTCGTGTGGGCCACGGGCGCGCAAACACCTTCCTATGCAACCGGCGATGGCACCAATTCGCCGGCCAATCAGGCCGTCGTGACGGCAAACATCCAGGAGCACATTCAGAGTGAAGTGCAGCATTTTGGCTCTGCGGTGTATGCGTGGGACGTGGTGAACGAACCGCTCGATCCAACCCAACCCGACTGCCTGGCGCATGGCCCGTTCTACCAGGTGCTGGGACCGAGCTACATCGACGTTGCTTTCAAGGCAGCCAAGCAGTATGCGCCGCCGGGCACGAAACTCTTCATCAACGACTACAGCACCACCGATCCCAATCGACTCGCGTGTCTGGTGAAGGTGATTGGCGAGCTTCGTGGACGCGGCGTACCAGTCAGCGGCATTGGTCACGAGATGCACAACGCGATCAACTATCCTTCGCCGCAAGCGATGGAGAATGCGATCGAAACCGTGCACCGGGCCTTCCCCGACATCGTGCAGCAGGTCACCGAACTTGATATGAGCGTCTACAACGCCGGCGACACCACGTCGAATTACGGCAATAGCATTCCGCCATCGGTTCTGGCGGAGCAGGGTTGGCTCTACAAGCAGTACTTCGACGTGTTTCGAAGTCTGAGAGGCAAACTCAGTGCTGTCACCTTCTGGGGCTTTGCCGATGACGACACGTGGCTCGACGGTTTCCCGGTGACACGCACCGACTACCCGCTGCCGTTCGACATGGGGCTCCAGGCCAAGCCGGCGTATTGGGGAATTGTCGATCCCACTCAATTGCCGGGTTGGGGTCTGCGGTTCTCTGCCAGCGTGCAACGCGGAACCGGTGGGGTGCACACGGTTACCTTGAAGGCGACCAATGGCGCCGCTGGACCGGCCTACGCAACCCAGATCAACGGTTTCACATTGACCCAGGTCTGGGGTCCCTCCTGCTCGCCTAAAGTGACGGCGCCGGGAACCTTCCCGATCTCGTTGGGCGACATTGCAGCAAGCGGCAATAGCACCGCTACATTCATGGTCAGCCTCTCAGGATGCAGCCCGTTCGCGGAGTTCATTCTGACGGCTCCGTGGAGTTCTTCGGTCTATCACACGGGAACTTTCGTCTCGCCTTTTGGCCTGATCCAATAGGCGTAAAGAAGGGTCAACGCCGCAGGAGCCGTCTTCCCGGACGCCCTGCGGCGTTTTTGTGCTATTTCGAACATTAAATATTTGTTGCAACGATTACCTGGCTGACGCGTCTGATGATCAGTACCCACACGTGTGTCGTGGCAAATCGTTTTCAGCGCGCGCTGAGTTTATGGGCCAAGACTGCATGTCGGGGCGGTTACCGGACACAAGTTGGGACGTCATTTGAAAGGAATTGAGCGATGAATCGTTCGGCACTTCTGATTGGAACTCTGGGGCTCGCTGCCCCGCTGGCCATGGCACAAACCTCCACCTGGGTCCCTGACAAAGCGCACAGTGAAGTCGATTTCACCATTCTCCACATGAGCCTCGCCAATGTGCACGGACGGTTTGGCAATGTTGGGGGCACAATCACCTGGAATGACGCGGACATTACCAAGTCCACGGTCAATATCACCATCGATGCTTCGAGTGTCGACACCGGCGTCAGCGCGCGCGATGCGGACTTGAAAAGTACAAACTTCTTCGATGTCGCGCAATTTCCAACCGCGACATTTGTGAGCACCAGCGTGGCCAAGAACGGCTCGGGCCTCACGATCAACGGCGATCTGACCGTGCATGGCGTGACCAAGCCCGTGGTGCTTCAGGTTGAAGGACCCACTGGGCCGATCCCCGGAATGGATCACAAGCCGCATGCGGGATTCTCAGCGACCACAACGGTCAGCCGGACAGCTTTCGGGATTGCGCCCAAGTATCCAGCCAGTGTCGTGGGCGACGATGTAAAGCTTACGATTGAATTGGACGTTGCCAAGCAGTAGCCGCGACGGCTTGCGAGGTGGGACGACGCGCAGGCGTCGTTCCGCCTCGTCAAAGCATCTAGAGATTGAGGTCCGTCGTGGTCAGTTTGAAGCGTGAAATCGCGCAGGAGCGACCCTTCTCAAGCATTGAGGAGGAAGCTCTCCTGAACCTGATGCGAACCTCCGATTGCCTGCAACGCGCGTTTCAAAAAATGAGCCGTACCTGGGGAGTGACCGGCACGCAATATAACGTGCTGCGCATCTTGCGTGGAGCCCAGCCCCATGGGCTCACCTGTTCGGCCATCGGCGATCGCATGATCACCGCCGAGCCGGACATTACACGCTTGCTCGGCCGCCTCAAGACGATGAAGTTGATCCGGCAGCAGCGCGACAAGCACGATCGACGGGTAGTATGGACGCAGATTTCGCTGGCCGGGCTGGATCTACTGCATCAGATGGACCCCGTCGTTCAACAGTTGCCGAAAGACCTGCTGGGGCACATGCCAAAACCCGAAGTAGAGGAGTTGATCCGGTTGCTCGAACTCGCCCGCGCGCGCAGCAATGGTGTTCCGGCTGATGGTGCACCAGTTGTCCTCAGCTGCACCGGGAATCGAGAGGGAGAGCGCTGTGAAACAGGCGAGACGTAGGGAAAAATCGCCACAGCTGTATGTCGCGGAAAGGTGGTTCGCGCGCTTCCGGAGCTTAGCGGCTTACGATCTTCTTGGCGACCGTCTCTTCATCCACGTCGGATTGGATGATCTTGTTGTGCAGGCAATAGAGAGCCAGCTCAAGGCGGTCTGAAACACCGAGCTTGTCATAGATCTTGCGCAGATAATTCTTGATGACCTGCTCGGTCGTCCCTAGTTGAAAGGCAATTTCCTTGTTGCGCTTTCCCTGCGTGATGCAGGTGATAATCGCCATTTCCTTGGGCGACAATCTCGGCTGCGTGCGTGGGCTGACCAGCGCCGCGGCCTGCGAGCGATAGGCGTCAATGACCCAATTCACCGACTGGTTGTCGATCCAGGTTTCGCCTGCAGCGATGCGTCGCACGCAACGCACCAGCAGATCGGGCGAGATGGAGCGCGAAATGATGCCCCGTACTCCGCGCCGATAGAGTTCCACCGTCTGATTCTCATCGGCGGCGACTGCTTGCACGATGAGCTTGACGTCGGGCGCAAGCTTCAGCAGCTCCGGAATGACGTTGGCGGTGCCGGTAAGCAAACCGCCCTCGAGCAGCACCACATCGGTGGGATAACGCTCAATGGCCGCTCGCAGATTGTCGAGAGAGTCTGCCTGCGCGACGACGCGAAGGTCGTCTTCGAGAGCAAAGATCTTTCGGATACCAACGCGATATATAGCCTGGGAGTCCGCGAGAATAATCCGGACCGCGCCGGGTCTTGCCGGTCCGTCAACTACTTCGCCTTCAGGAGTTTCGTCCAAGAATTCCATAATTTGCCGCAAAATCGCCAGCGCGTCCTTTACTGCTCCGCAAACCGGTATTCATCGATTGTTGCAGCAGCCTGGTACTGTCCCTGGCTTAACGAGCAGCGTACCACACGTCCATGACACTGAACCATGACGTCGGTTGGCGCGCCAAGAACGCTGCCCGGCATGCGAATAGAGAAATCGATGCCCTGTCCTACCTGCAACGGGTCGTGCACCTCAAGCAGCACGCCGCTTGCAGAAACATTGCGGGTCTGGATCGCAGAGTCGTTTCGCTCACCGCTGAGGACAGCATCGAGCGAAAGTGGGAAGCGAACCGCACAACGAACTTCCTTCCGCGAGGAGGCCGCCGATGCGTGGCCCGTCTTGGGTGCGTATTTCATTTTCGATGTGTCCTTCATTCTGCTCTCGGGGTGCTGGCTTTATCGAACCTATTCGTCACTGTAACCGAATTTTGAGAATTAACGTAGGGCACCAAAGTTTTTCGGCAGGTAATCGATTATGTACCGCTCCCTCTGGGGTTTGCATCAGGCCGGGGCAACCGGCCGAAGCGCCTGGCTTCAGCCCTGAGGAAAAAAGGCCGCGGACGCGCCAACCCACTCCTGATTCTTGTTGTGATCGACGCCCATCATCTTGCCGCGCCCGAGCCGTACCAGCGAAAGCGCCGCTGTCAGCTGCCCGCCATCGGGCCACAGATAAAGGATACGGAATTCGGCCTGGGTAAGCCCGTGCGGCGTCTCAATCGTCGGCTCGAATCGCATTCTTTGTTGCAGCAGGCAGTGGGCTCGGCGGTCTGCGGGGATCGCGTCGAGTGCGGCTCGAGTCGGCTCGAATTGGATTCCTCTCCCCGCAAAACTGAAAAGGGGCTTGAGCAGCAGCTGGTCGTAGATGGTGTCGGGCGTCGACTTGTCAGGCAGAGGTACGCCGGCTGCCGCGAGCTTCTCGGCCCCCGGGCCGGCCAGAAATTCTGACAGAAACACGGCGGGAGGCACGACCGCATCGGCAACGGTTTCGGCAGATAGCCAGGGCACCGAGAATTTGCTGATCAGGAAATACCAGTTGGGATGTCCCGCCCATTCCACATCCCACGAGCGAGACAGATCGAACTGCAGGTCAACCTTGCGTACGATCAGCTCATCGGCAATGGCACGGTTGTAGATGCGCTGGATAGGAACCAAACGACCTTGCGCACTCCGATAGTGGAGTCGGCCATCGATGGGCTTCACCTCCGCGATGTCGACCACGGCGATGCCCAGTCGCTGCGCGGTGATGGTGAAGTCAGGAAGAGTCTTCTGATGATAGGGATCGACTTCGGTGAGCACCACCGTTTCCGGGTCGTGACCGGCGACAATCGTCCGCGCGAGAAGCTTCCAATAGGACCCCTCATCGAGACCACTCAGAAAGCATCCAAGTGTCGAAGGCAGCTCATAGCAGTCGCGATATGCCGCGCATAGCACGCTCTGATACGCGAAGACTGAAGGAAAAGCCTGAATCTCGACCAGCCGCGGAGACAGCTCACCGTCTGCGCCGCGGACCAGCGCAAAATCCGCCGTGAGAAAGTGCGGATGCGGGGTTTCGTTGGCGACACTATATCCCGCAGGAATCGCGCTGCGCGCGGCCTCAAGATAACGCGCATCCGCGAGCAGACGAAAGGCCAGAGCCTGACCTGCATTTGCCATCTCGTTGAGAACGGCGCCGGGGACAAACACCGGAGTCTCGGCAATGCGAAATCCCACCTTCGAGCCGCTTTGCTCATCGAGTCCCGCACATAACGCGGCGTATTGCGTTGGGTTGTAGCGCGTGTTGAAACGAGCCCTCAGCTCCGCAATCATGCCTCTCTCCTCGTCGCCAAGTTAGCCATCATCTCCCCAAGATTACCCGCAGGCGCCTGGGATGGCAGAGTAGGTCTTTTCGGGCGATTCGACGCGATCAGTAACGTTACGCATTTTTGTTTGGCATTGAACATGCTCGCAAGCTGCCGTTTTCCGTCGAGCAGAGAGGAATCGCCCGTCCCCCTTCAATCTAACCTTCCATCCAGCTTCCATTTCCGACGATCGCACAACAATGAAGCGCCTGAAGCGCTCCGCCATTTCAGTTACGGTTTTCTCCCGTGTTTTCTCCTTTTTTTTCCTGGATTTAGATACCAGGGGTGATCACTTTCGGCCCAAAACGCACGAACCCATGGAAACGCTGCAGAATACTGCTCAAAAAAAGGACGTTTTGCCAGTACTTTTGTTGTAGATTTCGTACACCTTTTGGGGTAGTCTTTCGGTGCATATCTATCTCAATCGTTTCAAGGAGCAAACGACCATGCGCTCGAATGCACTGAAGGTCGCAGCTATTCTTTGTGGTCTGCCTTTGGCAACCATGCTTTATTGCGGAAGTACTAACCATGCTCAACCGAATTCCAAGGTAGCAATCGTTTCACCGTTCCCAACCGGACATTTCACCGAAGGGATCGTTTCGCCCTTCCCGACTGGGCATGTGACTGAGGCAATCGTGGCGCCCTTCCCGACTGGACACGGCATCGTCGCACCCTTCCCGACTGGGCATGTGACTGAAGCAATCGTGGCGCCCTTCCCGACAGGACACGGCATCGTCGCACCCTTCCCGACTGGGCACGGCATCGTCGCACCCTTCCCGACTGGGCATGTGACTGAAGCAATCGTGGCGCCCTTCCCGACTGGGCACGGCATCGTGGCGCCCTTCCCGACTGGACATGTGACTGAAGCAATCGTGGCGCCCTTCCCGACTGGGCACGGCATCGTGGCGCCCTTCCCGACTGGACATGCAACTGGCGCACTGGCGTAATGATCGCGCGCGGCTCAGAGTGATTGATGGTGCAGTTCATCGATCGCAAAACTGCTAGAATCGCGTCATCACATCGACTCTCGACGATGGGATGCTGATGATGAGTGTAGAGAACTTACTTTGGCTCGCGGGCGTAGTTGGCGAGGCAGTTGTACTCGCAATACTTATCTATAGGCATGCTTGGCGCACGTTTCCATTCTTCTTCCTGTTCTGCGTTTGGGAGGCAGTCACCGATAGCGGGATTTTTGTTGTCCATCGGTTCTTCTTTAGCGCCTACGCAACCGCGTATCTCACGCAAGCAGTCATCGATTCGGCTCTCGAATTTGCAGTACTGGTCGAAATTGCGTGGTCGGTTCTTCGACCAATTCGCAACTCGCTCCCAAGCCGAACGCTCCCAATGATCATTGTTTTGGTGATTGCCCTGGGAGCTGCGGTGTGGCCGTTTTCCGGACTGCATTTGCTCGCGGACCTCACCCCGACAATTCGCGGCATTGTGCATGTGCAACAAACCGCCGCAATCCTGCGCATCCTCTTCTTCCTGCTTCTGGCCGGTTTCAGTCAGCTGCTTTCGATCGGCTGGCGCGATC